>JBLXDM010000007.1:0-298984 GCA_048264125.1 Natronincolaceae bacterium | reverse complement strand
ATTTGACATATTCAACACCCTTTCATGATTTAATTATACAATCACGATTTTGTGTCCGTCAAACTTGGTATGAGGCAACAGCACTAGATTTGTATCATATAAGGACATAAAAGAATTGATGGTAGATTTGAAGAAGGTATACCCGGCTATTAGTGAAGGGCTCTATACGAACTTGATTTATTTGAGGGAAAATGGGCTAAAAAACGCCCTAAAATAGCGGTATCATGGAGGGATAATTGGCCTAAGTTATGTACATATTTTAAATATCGTGTGGAGGTTAGAAAGCTCATTTACATTATCAATGCCATAGAATCATTTAATAGACAGCTGCGAAAGGCAACTTAAAAAAGGGGTTTTTCCGACTGATGACAGCTTATTAAAAGCGCTCTATCTGGCAATGATAGATATTACAATGAAATGGACCGGGAAACGCCAAGACTGGACCTTAATCCACTCCCATTTAGCCATTTACTTTGAGGATAGGCTTGCTAAATACGGCTATTAATCGTCATATAAGAAAACACACCAACATTTTTCCTATATCAAGGCACGGCTGAAGCCTAGAGCTGAAGCTCTCCCTTAACATACTCAAAAATTGGTGTACTATACAATTATAATGATTATAACTTCTTGTGAGGCTTATTAGTCCTCTTAATTCAATGTTCTCTTATCAAAACTTTATTCCATTTTTGAGTTTACACAGAATTTAGAGTATACCCTAACGGAAGGCTTAAAGGTTCTTTAATCATATTGAAATCTCTCTAATATCCTAAATAGCCATTTAATTTGGCGTTTTAAACGGTATCCTACTCGACTAGTAGGATGTTATAATAAGTCATTTGTTTTTATTGTGTTGTAAATTGTTTTGTTTCTATTTTTTACTGGTTTTTAGTTTTATGACCCTCTACACTATTGCTTTTTTATTTTAAAATCACGTTTTTGTGTAGCTTCTGTATCAGCCTATTAGATATTCTAACCGCCTCTTCACGGTTTTCTGCTGGTGCTGAAATTAACCAACCGTTTTCGAAACTGAAACTTCTAGTATTCGGACTATCTTTTTCAAGAACTTCTATCGTAATTTCCTTAAATTCATCTGATATAAAAATAAAACCCATAAAATCATCACCGACAATATTCGTCATCATATATTCATTAAAGGAATAGTATTCTCCAAAACTCGGATGATAGATTATACCATCTATTATGATATCACCCTCAAAAATTGTAGGACTTTTAAAATAACTTTTTTTGTAAGTTCCTTTTACTTTCAATTCAATAGGTGCTGAATATTCTAAATTATTTGCTTGATACCTTATACCTTTATAGGTATGTTCTATATCAATGATTATAGGAGTCATGTAGATATAATATAAGTATCCCGAGAGGATTATTAAGACAATTAGTATAGTTAAATATAACGTACCCTTAAACACATTCTTATCCCCCATAAAGTTCACTCCTAGTATAATAATGTCATAGTCACTAGTCCCCTCAATGACTATGCAGTTAAAACATTTCTATTATCTAGTAACAGAAGAAGGAGTTCTTCCTTCATCAGATGTTACTACCTATTTAACATGTCTGACGGTTCTAGGTAGACTCCAGACTTTTCATAATGTATAATCTTCAAGGATAGGATGAAGAATGTCTCACTCCTTGGTAGTCAGTCAGTTCCTACTGACCCATACCTGCTAAAAAGTCAATTAGTCCATTCAATGAGGTTTTATGATTAGGCTAGTTGGGAGCCATAGGCTATACCCGTATCACATGCTAGCTTATATAGCTGGACTTTTTATACGCAGAATTTAATAATCTTAAATGTACAAATAAATTAGCTGACTTAACAACTAATTTATTTGTCAAGTCAGCTCTATAAGAAATTAGTTTTGCGAACCAAAGTAAGTAAAATTATTAATACTATATCTATTTATATACTCATAGTAGAGAATGTCTTGGTGCAAATAAGCATATTTATCCGTTTCATAATAATGTGTACTTGTCCATGTTTCTTGTGGCCCTTCTTCGTATTCTTGAGATTGATTATATTCCCTATAAATATAATGTGTAAAAAACATTCTACTTCTATCTGATATTGCTCTAGTCAAATACTGATACTGTTGTGTTACATCATTCCACACATTGATGGATGTATATTTACGCCACTTCGTTTCATTAAGTTGCGCTTGCCATAAATCACCAGAACGCGCCGGATATGTTACCACTGGATTATCAAAAAAAATTTCCATAATTGAGTATGCTCCGCCAGTCGCATAATCTGCACCTTCGCTTGTTATAAAATCACTGAGATTATTTAAAACAACATCAAAATAATTCTTTGTAGTATACCCTTCCTTCACCGTTTCCCAAGCTGGGGTATTAATACCGAACCATATTTCGTCTTTATACTGCTGATTATTATAGCCAGTATAATAATATGAAGTAGATGGAGCTAATGCCATTGGGGTTACTACTCCCTCGACATTATTCTCTTTACTTTTGCGCGAAAAATTAGGGGTATATATTATTAATTCTCTATCAATACCGCTACCTTCATTTTGTACCTTAGTAGATAAATTTCGTATATCTTTAGCCATCTCAGTATTTATATCGTAATCACGAATATATTCTTCTACAAGCTCTATGTCCAAAAGATCTATCCTTAATTCTTTAACTCTAAGTAAAGTATCTTCATTTACTTTTACTAATTTATTATATTCTTTATTTTCATTTAATATATTACTGTCCAAGATTTCGTACAAATCTGTGTCTAGTTTTTTTACTTTGACTTTGCTATCATTATTTAATGATTTTATGGCATTCTCATCAATAAATTTAAATTCTCCATCACCATTATTAACCAAGTATTGACTTTCCTCAGAATTCACTGTGTTATAACTAGAACCCTCTAACGCAAGTGCATTAGACAAACCAAAAACAATACATAACATAAAGATCAAAACTTTTGATGCTTTCATATTATATCCTCCTTTAAAATTCATACTGGAAAAGCAATATAAATATTGCAATATTTATTTTTATTTATAGGAATCCCTTGTCATAAGGATATTATATATCTGTCTATTTTGCAATTGCATTATTTCTCCCTATTTCGACATCGTTACTTTTATTGTTCAGTAGAGTCACATTATCAATATAGTCTCATTAGGTAAATCTGTCGAAAAAAAATATTTTGTTAACTTATTTGAGCATATATTGTTTATTGGTGCTAATGGGCATACAATATCACAAATCTTAGTTAGAATTAGACAACAAACCTGACTCTACTGCCCTCCTTGGCGGGGGTTATCTCCAGCCTTACATCCAGCCTCTCCTTTAGCTCCGGCACATGGGATATGACACCTACCAGCCTACCGCTTTTTTGGAGGTCCATAAGGCATTGAATGGCGTTGTCCAGGGATTCGGGGTCCAGGGTTCCGAAGCCCTCGTCCACAAACATTGTATCTACACTGATCCCCCCTGCATAGGATTGAACGACATCCGCCAGACCTAAGGCCAGTGCCAGTGAAGCCTTGAAGCTTTCTCCACCGGAAAGGGTTTTTACATGTCGAGCCTTCCCGGTATAATGATCAAATACCTCCAGTTCCAGACCCTCCTGTCCTCTGCCCTTGCCCTTTTCTTCCTTTCTCTTCAGTAGATACCTACCTCCTGCCATCTTTACAAGACGAAGGTTGGCAGCAGCTATGATTTCATCAAAATATGCAGCCAGCACATATCTTTCAAAGGTAATCCTTTCGGCATTATCGCCATTGGCGATTTTGGAGAGGTCAGCGGCTATGCCGTACCTTTCCTCCTCCCTAGCAATCTCCTTATTTATGCGCTCAATTTCATTTAAGGCCTTTTTGTTATTATTTATCCTAGAAAAATGCTCCTTTTCCTTCGACTCAATCTGTGCCTTTTTCTCCTTTATTCTTGAAGCCTCTGTCTCTAGTCCCTCAATTTCAACCTCCTGAAGCTCTTTTGTCTCTTTTTTTGCCAGCTCCAATCTGTCCTTAAGGGATTTTAATGCCTGGTAATATTCATTAATAGCTTCCTCCAACAGCCTTGTTTCAGCTTCATCGGCCTTTATGGCGTTAAATTCCTCATAGCCCTTGAAGCCTGCTGCCTCTATACGGCTGCTTAGCTTGGATTTCAGCTCCGCCAGCTCCTTTTCTGATGCCACTAGGCTTTTTCCCAAAAGCACTACGGTGGATTGATATGAGGAAAGCCTGCTGCTGCAGCTATTGTGCTGCTCCTGTGCCTGCTTAAGGGCCTCCTCCAAACCTTTTGAGCTCTTCTCCAGCTCCTTTAGTCGAGCCTCCAGACTGCTTATCGACCTTATCTCCTTTGGGATCTCCTTTTCAATGCTAAGCAAAAGCTCCTCTTCAGCCTTTACTACACCATAGCTATTTGTGTAATCCTTGTCCATTTCCAGTGCCAGTGCTTCATTTTTCCCTATGCTATCCTCATTTTGCTTTAAGCTGGCTTCAATTTTTGTCTTCTCTTTTATTGAAGCCTCATGAGCCTTAAGCTCCTCTTCAATTTGCTTTAATTCAATATTGAAGGCCTGTCCTTTGATAGTAAGGCATTGCAGCAGATCATTTTCCTCTAGAGTATTGGCCTCTGCCCCCAAAATAGGCAGTAATTTGCTTTTTCGAGCCATTAGCTCCTCTTTATTGGATTTGAAATCTGCATTCAAGCTGGATAGCTGTGATAGCTTAGCCTCCCTTAGGGCTGCTATTTCATCAAATTGAAGCTTAAGCTCCTTTAATTCAACCTCTGTAGGTATACCATCGATAGCTTTAGCCTTATTGGGATGATGGGTTGAGCCACAAACCGGACAGGGCTGCCCCCCTTCCAGGCTTCCTGCCAATAGTCCTGCCTGCCCCCTTTTAAAGAGCTCCTCCTTCTCCTCATATCCTGCCTTTACCTTTTTATATTTTTCATCCAGCTCCTCAAAGAGCTTGCTTTCTTTATTGTATATGGTTAGCTTGCTTATTGCCTGCTGAGTGTACTTATATAAATCCCTGACTTCCTGAATGCTCCTGCCCTTTTCCTCCTTCTGCTGAAGAATCCTCTGCTGACGGAGCTCTGCTGCTTGGATATCCTTAAGACTCTGATGGAAGCCCTCCTGACGAACCTTCTCCTGCTGGAGCCTCTCCCTCAGCTGCTTCAATGCCTCCTCCTTAGCCTTTAGCTCCTTCGTGAGGCTGACTAGGCCTTGTTTTTTAACCTCATACTCTCTAACCTTAATTTCATAGCCTCGTTGGACAGCCAGCTCCTCCGATAGCTTTCTTCTTAAGGGCTCCTTAGTCTCCTGCTCCTTAAGGGTGGCTGAAGCCAGGGCTAAGGCTGTCTTTGCTTCCTCCAGCTTCAATATAGCAGCATTATGGTCCTCCTGCAGCTGCTTCTTCTTTTCCACCTGCTGAAGATAGGTGCCTTCAAGCTCAATAATAGGGAGGGCCTTTCTCAGCAGCTGTAGGTGCTGCTGTTTCTCTTTGTATTCCTCCTCCCTTGATAGCTGTAGCTTATACTCACCTTCTAGGGCCTGCCTGTTTACTATTTTCTTATTTATTTCTTGACCTTTAATGATACTTTTATGTATAGCCTCCAGCTCTGCTGTAAGCCGGCTAAGCTCAGTTTCTGCAGCCCTTCTAAGTGCTTCTTCACCAGCAACCAATACCTTTGCTTTAGCTATTATTTCAGCAATGTTTAGGTTTTTAGCGCTGATAAGCCCCAATAAATCCTCTGCATCCCCAGCCTCTATATTTTTAACATGGGTATCTCTTTTGGTTAGCCCTTCACTAATACCTCTGTAGATGGACCTTCTTTCCTCCTCCAGCCTTTTTTGAAGTGCTTCAAAGGCCTCAGTGCCGAAAATCCTTCTAAAGATTGCCTCCCGCTCCTGGCTATCGGCCTCTATCAGCCTTCTGAATTCCCCCTGAGGCAGCATAACAATCTGTCGGAATTGATTTTTATTGATGCCTAATATATCGACGATTTTTTCATCCACAGCCGTAACACGGGTGATAATCTCACCATTGGGAAGTATAAGCTCCGCCTCAGTGTTCTTTAGGGAGGTTCCCTCTCCCCTTAGCTTTTTTCTTTCTTGTTGAGGTATCCGCTTAACCCTGTAGGGCTTACCCCTCAGCTCAAAATCCAGCTCCACATAGGTTAATACATCCTCAGTGGCGAAGTCGCTTCTTAGGCTGTCTTTACTTCTGCTGCTGCCGGAGGCTTCACCGTAAAGGGCATAGCTTATGGCGTCAAAGATTGTGGTCTTCCCCGCTCCCGTTGGTCCGGTTATCAGGAAAATGTTCTTGTCCCTCAGCTCTGTAAAATCCACAAGCTGAATACCTGCATAGGGGCCAAAGGCACTAATGGTCAGCTTTAATGGTCGCATCTACTTCCCCTCCCTTTCCACAGCTTCAATAACCTCAGAAATAACAGCGTGTCTTTTATCGTCTAGATCTCTGCCGGTGATTACCTTATAAAATTCATCAAAGAGCTCCAGCTTCGTTTTGGTCTTATATCCGGCTGATGCTGAGGTTCTGCTATCCTCTCTGGCTGCCGTCGTTTCTCTGCTGAGGCTCATAATATTGGGATATACTGCCCTGAGCTTAGAAATAGGGTCCACCAGCTCCTCCTCATCGGTTAAAATGGCATGGATATAGTCCTCGAGGCTTGTACCATCATAAATAGCAGGATTTACAAGCTCATTTAAGGGTCCTTTAATAATCCGCATGTCCCTTTTTGACTTAAGCTCCCTATGCTCTATTGATACTTCACCCTTATCATTGATATGAACTATAGTGAAGCCCTTTTTATGATTAACCTCCGAAAATGAATACTTCAGCAATGAGCCGGAGTACCTTATCCTGTCGCTGCCGATTTTCTGTGGTCCATGCAAATGCCCCAAAGCAGTATAATGAAAGCAATCAAAATGCTTGCCGTTTATTATATCCGTACCCCCTATGCTTAAGGGTCTTTCGGAATCTGAGGTTATTACCTCCTCAGCCTTACTAACAGCCTGCCCCTCAGCTTCACTGTTCTCCTCCAGAAAATTAGTGATATATCCGTGGGCCACCAGAACATTTATGCTGCCTTCCTTCACTTCCCCTTTAATTCTATGTACTACCTTTTTCATTGCTGAATCGTGGGAGGAAATCTCAAGATCCTCCAATATATGACGAATCTCCTTAGGGTCTGCATAGGGCAATAAATAGAAATTAACTGGACCCTGCTCACCTTCTATCGTAACTTTTCTTACCTCTTTATCAAACTTTCCGGCTATATATAGTCCATTTTTATTTAATATACTGCTGGCAAAGGATAGTCTCTCAGCACTATCATGATTTCCTGCTATTGCCAGGATAGGAATCTGCAATTCTAATAATATCGTGTTGAACACTCTGTCCAGCAGCTCCACTGCCTCCACCGGAGGAATACTTCTATCATATATATCTCCTGCAATAACTATGGCATTTGGTTTTTCTTCTTTAGCCAGCTCTATCATTTGCTCTAAAGCATATTCCTGATCCTCCAGCATGCTGAATTCATTTATTATCTTCCCTATATGCCAATCACCTGTGTGCAATATTTTCATTTTCAGTGCCCCCCTGCCGGCCTATCTAGACCTAATCTATATACTATAATTCGAAATTCTACCTAACTTTCCTTCATTATAACTAAAATTCCATGGGTTTCATAAGTCAGAATTTTACAGGAATCAAAAAGGGACGGTCCTGATTTGCATTTTGTCGAATGCATATCAGGACCGTCCTTTCTAGCATATTAATAGCTCCATATTCAAAAACGTGATAAAATATCTATGTATTGTACATAACCCTTGGAATCACAAATTTTATGGCGGTTTCGAAATTCCGATAATAAATTATTTAATATGAGGTGTAGATATGGAAAAAAAGGATCATTGCCCTTTATGTCAATCATATAAAATTAGTTATGGAAAGCTTACAGGCGATGTTCGCCTTGTACCATTAGGAAAAACTATATTATCAAGTTCTCCAATTATTGCTGCAGTATGTACAGAATGTGGTTATATTATAGCAATGAAAGTGCAATATCCTGAAAAATTTAGAAAATAGGTGGCGGTAGTAATTTGCATTGTCCAGCAAATGAAATTGCGAATTGCAGGATACTGCACTCGCAAGATATAAAAAACCAAGCTTCTTTTTTTACTGCTAAAGTGAAATTTTTAAACAAAGGGGGCTGTTACTTCAATGAAAAACCTTGGTTTAATCCTAGTCTGCGCAGGCATTATTGTTGCTATCTTTTCCAGTAACATAGACAATGCAGCAAAAAACAATATTATTGTCAAGAATGCTCTCATTGTTTTAATGATTATTCTTGTGTTGTGTATTGGCATAACACTATACAATGTACTTTAATAACAAAATTAACTCGTTTTTCAAACAAGTCCCATTAATACCCGCTTAAAGATGTACCCAAGGGACGCCAGCGCAATGTAAAAATCAAAAGGGAAGGGACTAGTTTGATTTTTGTCGAATCAAATCAGATCCCTTCCTTAAACACCTTTACCAGGTGGATATTTCCCATAGGTACAAGGATGCAACTGATCCATAGGGAGAATATCTGGCTTTATACTCATTGAATTCTTTTTTCGATAGCTTTTCTAAGCCGTACAGCTTCATTATGCCCTTACGTATTGCCAGATCATTGTAGCTGACAATATCCATACGGTTGAGGGTAAATATCAGTAGCATTTCAGCCGTCCAGACACCGATGCCCTTAAAGGCTGATAGTGACTTAATAATTTCATCATCCGACAATAAATGTAGCTTTGAAAAATCTATATTCCCATAAATTTCAGCTTCTGCCAGTGCTTTTATTGTCTCAGCCTTGCGCCTCGTCATTCCGCATAGAATAATATCCTCTAGCTCTAATGCAGCTATATTACCAGGAGTAACAGCCTCCACAATATTATTTAATCTTCGCCATACGGTATTGGCTGCCCTTTTGGATATTAATTGGCTTATAATACTGAAAACAATAGCAGAATAAGGCTCCGGCATGATTTCCCGTTGAATTATTCCAATCCTATCGATGGCCTCCGCCAACCTGCTATCCCTCTCCCTTAATAAACCCAACTCCTTACTGCCATATTGAAAAAATGCCCTCTGATTTTCGATATTTGCCATATCAAGCTCCTTTTATCCGATTGATTTTGGTATATTTAAGATACCATTTTAAAAGCGATTTTTCAACAATACGTCTGTTTGACGCTCATCATATAAAAGATGACGGACTTGAAGCGTCCAGTGACACATGAAGGTGCAGATACCTTAAGGCACTGCACCTTCCATCTAAGAAAAAGGGGGAGTTTGGCTAATTAATTTTGAACCCTTTAAAGGTCCTGGACCCACACCACATAGATAATAATCCTGTCAGGCTGCCGCTAAAGAAGGGAATCAGGCCCGGAACCAGATAAAATAGATAGTAAAGCAATACAAGGCTCAGCACCAAAGTAATCAATGTTAACGGATTGTGTATGCCAAGCACAAGGGCGGCTTTAATGTATTCCGTAAGCTTAAGCTCGTAATGAGCATATATCGGAAAAATAAGCAATAAAGTAACAGCATATAGTATCGAGGTGCTTATGAGTCCTGCTAATAAAACAAAGGATATGGCTTCTCCCATTGCACCTATGATGGAGAAATTGAAGTAAATTATAAGGCCTGCTGCAGCTAATATCAACCCCAAGCCATTTGCCCTCATGAATTCCCTCTTATATGCGGTGACAAAGGTTGATAAAATCGGAATGTTAGGCTCCTGCATCAGCCATTTTCTCAATACCGAGAACATTGCCACTGTTGCAGGCAATAGCCCAAATATGATACATCCAAACAGGGTTGCCATAAGCCATAGAATATTCAAATAAACCATTCGACATATCCACTCACATGCACGATAAGGCTTACTATAGACCCAATTAATCTCCATTTTGCCACCCTCCAAACACAAGGTATTTATACACTTATAATTAAGTAAATTCCATATTACCGTAGAAGTTCAAATATTTTAGTATATATAAAGTTAAAAGTTAATCGTTCATTGTATAAGTCTAATTGCCTTTTAAATTAGACGAATAAGCCCCGGGACACTAAACAGGAAACCTTTGGCTTTGATATAAAGTTTCTTCAAAGCATCCCTCTTTACTTATGCCTATCTTTTATTAAAAAGAAGATATGACTAGAAGACAGTCTCTCTATATATAAAATAATCGAAATCTGCATGCAGCCCTTCACCGGAGGTATCCTGACACTGCATCCCTACAAAGGCCCCTGTAAAGAAGCCTCCGCCCTGAATATAGTCGTCTGAGAGCTTATAGGCGTAAAACTCCAGAGGAATGTTAACCCAATATTCACCATCAAAGGAGTATGCATACTGATAAACAGTGGTTTTAACCTCCACCCTCAGATAGACATATTCCACCTCCTCCGGGATAGATATTTCCTTACCCCTTAGGGGCTGTTGAAATACAAAATTATCACAGGTATATATCTCTAATATCCTTCCACGTTCTTCATTCCATGATATCTGCAGCGAAGTCCAATTCTGTGTGTTATAGTAGTTTACCAAGCCTGCTGATTGCTGAAAGGAGCTAGGTTTAAATGCAACCTTTGTCTCGGCTGTAAAATTGAAATGCTGCCATCGTCTTGCCACAAAGGCCTGCGTAAATTTCGATGTCAGTGACTCTCTGCCATATAGCCGCAAATGTCCCGTATTATCCTTAAGCGATACAATATTTTCTCCTAATGGAATCCGTAATGTCTGAAAATGATGATTTAATACCTCATTATCAAAATCATCATTTTCTTCATAGTCCCTTTCCCACTTTACTTCGGGGATATTAGGTCCTTCAATAGCTAGTGAAGGCTGATTACCTCCAGCTACATAGGGCCAGCCATCTCGCCATTCCAGCCTTTGAATCGCCGTTTCTCTGCCAAGGGGGCAATAGCCTCTATGATCCAGCAGGGGCTGATTATCCTTAGGCAGGGGGCGACCTGTCAAGTGTACCAGAAACCACTCCTCCGTATGGGTCTTTACAATGGAGGCATGACCGGACTTCTGCAGGGGATTACGAGGATAGGGCCATGAGGTCAGCAATGGATTTTCTGGATGAACCTCATATGGTCCCCAAAGGTCCTTTGATCGTGCGATTGTGGCTGCATGATCGTATCTGGTGCCACCCTCCGCCGTCAGTAGATAGTAATAATCACCTATTTTATATAAATGCGGTGCTTCAGTTAGCTTGAGTTCGGTTCCCTTAAAAAGGATATCCTTTTTTCCCACCAGCTTTTCTTCCACGACACTATATTCCTGCAGTCGAATCCCATAGAAATTATGATTTCCCATCCGATGATCCCAGACCATATTGACCAAGTATTTTCTGCCATCGGTATCATGGAATAAGGAGGGGTCGAAGCCAGAGCCGTTTAAATAAATAGGATTAGACCAATCACCATCAATGCTGCTGCAGGTGACCAGGTAGTTATGGCAATCCTTCCACTGACCCTCCACCACCTTGACATCGGTATATATCAACCAAAACCTATCATCGCTATAGGACAGCTGAGGTGCCCAAATCCCGCCGGAATCCGGATTTCCCATCATATTCAGCTGACTGATTCTCTTTAAGGGCCTTGTAATCAGCCGCCAGTTTTTCAAATCCTTAGAATGGTAGATACCCACTCCTGGAAACCATTCAAAGGTAGATACTGCTATATAGTAATCCTCACCAACACGACAAATGCTTGGATCCGGATTAAAGCCCGTCAATATTGGATTGCATATTATTGTCATCGTCATCCCCCTTTTATTTGAGAAAATTGCATATTATCAAGGAAGTCTATCTATATTCTAGTTTATACAAAGTTAAAAGCTTATCGCGCATTGCCTAGGGGCTAATAACATTTGAGAATTTTCATAAATTAGCCCGTGGGGCACTAAGCAGGAAACTTTTGACTTTGTATAAACATACTGCACACCTAGTGTATATGCAATTTCCTCATTTAACAAAATCTTCATCCTTTTATAGATCCCGAGGTTATCCCTTCAACAATACGATCACTCAGAACCAGATATGCCAGTAAAATCGGTAGAATGCTGATAATTAGCGTGGCTCCAATTGCTCCCCAATCAGCACCATATTGACCTATAAAGTTTTGAACTCCAACGGTCAAGGTCTTGTATTTATCTGCGCTGATAAAGGTATTTACAAAGACAAATTCATTCCAGTTGTATATCATGTTTATAATGGCTGTCGTCGCCATAACCGGGGTAGTCATTGGCAGTATGATTTTAAAGAACATGCGATTTACCGAGCATCCGTCTATAATTGCGGCCTCCTCAATTTCCCGGGGGAGGGTATAATAAAAGCCCAGTAAAATCATAATAGTCACCGGCAAATTAAAGGCGATATAGGACAGCACTATGGATGCTGGCTTATTAATCAGCTTGGTCTTTACGAAAAAATTGAATAATGGAATCAAGGTTGAATGAACGGGAATCATCATCCCTACCATAAATATACCCAGCACCAAACTGCTGTATTTCCACTTCATACGGGTTATGGCAAAGGTTACAAAGCTTGCCAGTAAAATTGTAATTATAACCGCAACAACTGTAATCCACACACTATTAAAGAAATACTGACCTATATTTCCTCTGGTCCAGACCTTCACATAATTCTCCCATCTGGGATTGGTGGGCAGAGCTAGAGGAGCAGTGTTAAATACCTCCTGATTATTTTTCAAGGAGAAAAACAGCAGCCATACTAAAGGAAAAATTTGAATAATTGCCAATGTTACCAGTAAAAAATATAGAACTCCGTTAGCAATAGTGGTCTTTATCGGAAGCCTAAGGGGCTTGAAATTTGGTCTATATGCCCTTAAACCAGTTTTTTCCCTTTCCATCACAGTCTTCATCTTCTCTCCCCCTTTAGTATTGGATTTCTTCCTCTGAGGCCGTAAGCCTTCGGATTAACCAGGTTATGACCAAGCAAATCAAAAGCAAAAAGAAGCCAATTGCACTGGCATATCCAAAATTATATGAACGAAATGCCTGCTTATACATGTAGGAGGCTATAACCTCGCTGGCTCCATCGGGGCCGCCGTAGGTCATGACATAGATTAAATCGAAATACTTAAGGGAGCCTACAACCGCCAGCACTACCGTTACCTTAATTACATTGACGATCAATGGAATTTTTATTCTATATGCAATTTGCCATGGGTTTGCACCATCTATTCTGGCGGCCTCCAGCAAAGACTCCGGGATGTTTTTCAGGGCTGCATAATAGATTAAAATATAAAAGCCGGCATACTGCCATATGATGGCTATAAAGACCGCATATAAAACTATTTTTTGATCTGCAAGCCATAGGGGAATATTTTCTGAACCTAAAAAGGAAAGTAAACTATTTAAAACACCATTTGTTGGGTGGTATATTCTCATCCAAAGCTGTGCTATTGCCACCGAAGAAAGCAGCATGGGAATCAGATAAATTTTTCTAAAAATACCCGCTCCTTTGATTTTTCCTGACAGAACCAAGGCTATTGCCAGATAACCCATCAAGCTGATTACAGAAAATATAGCAAGCAAAAAGGAATGATACACGCTATTCCAAAACATAGGGTCTGATAAAAGCCTTATATAGTTCTCCAGACCGATAAATTCCATGTTTCCTATGCCATCCCATTTCATCAGACCATAGTAGCCTGTCATTACAATAGGACTATAAATTAAAGTCATTATAACTACCAACGCTGGAAGCACATACAGTGCGATAATTTTTTTATCTCCCATGACTTTATCCATTTAATTTTGTCCCCCTTCTATGAAATAGATTTATGCTTACCCATCAGCATATTTTTAAGAAAGGACATATCGCATCCTTGATATGTCCTTTCTCACCATTATTCAACCTATTTACTGTCCGCCTTCAGGGCCTCTTCATGCTTTTTGGCATAATCCTCAGGCGTAACCTGGTTTCCGAAAAGGGATTGTATCATATCTAAATGGGTTTGTGCCACAGCAGCACTCATTTGAACATCTGCAAATAAAGTCATATTGCTTGCTCTTCCCAGATCGTTTAATACATCTATATATAACTGCGGCAGCTGCAATGTTGAAGTATCAACTGCTGTAGCAGGGGTTACGCCTGCTCTTGAAACCGCCTCCTGTCCCCAGCTTTCAACAAAGAACTTCACGAATTTTTTAGCCTCTTCCTTTACAGGTGAGTTTTCAGCAACGAATAGCCCTACACCGGGGCCTCCAACCCAGCTGTCAATATCTCCCTTGCCTCCAGAGATAGTCGGGAACTTAAAGTAGCCTACATTGTCCCTAAACTCCTTTGGTATTTCATCATTGGTTGTAAAATTAGGCAATTCCCATGAGCCCATCAGATACATAGCTGCATTTTCATTGAGGAATTCAGCCTTTCCTTCGTCGTTGGACAAGCCGTTAAAGCCTCTGACGAAGCCATTCATATCCACCAGCTTTTGAACCTCTTCAGCTGCCTTTATCAGACTCTCATCCTCGAAGGAGCCTGTTCTGTTTATTGCATTTGTCAATACCTCCGGGCCTCCAAGTCGATCTGCAAGGTACATGTACCATAATGACCCAGTCCAGCGATCTCTGTTTCCAAGGGCTATAGGTACAACTTTGTTTTCCACTAGGGTCTCGACTATCTTCAAAAAATCCTCATAGGTTTCAGGAACCTCTAGGTTATACCTGGCAAAGATTGCCTTGTTATAATATAGCGGCACTATGTTTAGCTCCAGTGGTAATGCATAGGTTTTTCCACCTATGGCATAGGCCTCAGTGGTTCCAGCAACAAAGGAGTCCTTTAATCCTCCTGTTAAAATGTCATCCAATGGAGTAAAACGATTTCCCTTTACATAGGGCTCCATAAAGCCTGCAGGCCAGGTCAAGCCTACGTCCGGCAGCTCATTTGAAGCAGAAATAACCTGCAGCTTCGTCTTGTATTGCTCATTTTCCAAAACCTCTTGAACTATTTTTACATGTGGATTAGCTAATTGATAAGCATCGATAATTTCATTTACAATCATGTTTTGCTGTCTCGAGCTGCCCTCCGGCCATAAGTACATAAATTTGATTGTTACGTCCTCAACTGTTACGTCATCAGATGAGTTGTCTACTTCTTCAGCATTATTTCCGGTACAGCCTGTTAAAACGGAAAAGACCAGCATTGTAAGAATAAGCACCAGCGAAAATCCCTTCTTTGACATTGAATTATCCCCCTCACTTTTCAGAATATTCTCTACAAGATTAGTCTAACACCATAATTTGGCAGCAACAAGGTAACAGTGATTAGGGAAAATACCACTTTTATTGGATGATATTGATATCGTTTGCCTTTCTGAATCGACTGGGGGTAATTGCCTCAAACTCCTTAAAGAGCTTGATGAAATATTTAGCCGTCTGATAGCCCACCTCACGGGCAATTTCATCTATTGTCATATCCGTCGACAGCAGGAGTTTTTTTGCATTTTCCAAACGACGACGGGTCACATATTCACTGAAGGTTAAGTTGGTCTGCTCCTTAAAAAGCACGCTTAAGTAATTGGAATTTAAATGTACGTGGTTAGCAACCTGCCTTAGGCTCAGCTGGCCTTTAATATTTGCCTCAACGAAGCTGAGGGCTTCCTTAATAGGAGATTGATGAGTATAATCCTCCCCTCTAATCTTCAGCAGCTTTCCATCCATAAGCCTTTCTATTTTTCCTGCCTGCTGAAGCCTTTCCTCTATCTCCATTGCCTTTTCAACAGACTCTATTAGCTTCTGCTTATTAATCGGCTTTAGCAAATAATTGATTACTCCCAGCTGTATCGCCTGCTGTGCATAGTCGAATTCGGGAAATCCGGATAAAATAATCACCACCATCCTTTTTTCCTTTATCTTCAGCTCCTCCAGCATTTTTAATCCCGAGGTTTCCGGCATACAAATGTCCGTTATCAGTAGGTTGATGGCTTTCTGCTCCAGTAGTTCACGGGCTTCACGGGCACTTTCCGCACATAGAATTTCATATTTTCCCTCCGACCATAACCCCAGGGTCTTCTTTAAGCCCTGCCTTGTCCTTGGCTCATCGTCAACGATTAAAATTCTCTTGGAAAACATCTTTTAAACTCCTCCTTGATAAGGGATTTTAAACGCTATAGAGGTGCCTTGACCCACACTACTTTCAATGCATAACCCACTATCCTTATATTCCTTAAAATACAGCTGGAGTCTTTTATGAACGTTAGCAATTGCCATTCCCTTTCCCTTTACCGATGACACCTTACCCAGCTTTAATGATTGCATAATGGAATTAAGCGTATTTTCATCTATCCCCGGCCCATCATCCATTACCTTAATTAACAGCCTTGAGGCAGCCCTGTCATCCTCAACATTTACAGAAACCATACCTGCTCCGTTTTTATTTCCTACGCCGTGCAATATTGCATTTTCCACCAGGGGCTGTATTAGCAGCTTCGGTATCCTCACAGGGCAATCTGTGGGTGCGGAGACCTTCCAGGAAAGCCTATCGCCAAATCTCATTTTCATAATCTGGAGATACCGTTCCACATTTTGAAGCTCCTCCTTCAAAAATACCCACTCCTCCTCCATTTTGGGATTACTGATGGTGTATCTGAACAAATTAGACATGGCCACCACCACCTCCGCCAGCTCCTCCTCCTTTTCCTCCAGAGACCAATATAGCGCCTCTAGGGTATTGTATAAAAAGTGGGGGTTAATCTGGGCCTGCAGGGCCTTCAGCTCTGCTTGACTTAAGAGCAGCTCCTTTTCATAAACCACACCGATCAAATGATTTGTATTTTCAACCATCTGATTATAGGTCCTGTTCAACTCAGTGAACTCCACAGCTGATGCACTTTCTGTTATTGGCTTGAGTCCCCCTCCCCTTGCAGTTCGCATTGTCTTAATCAGATTTAGTATTGGTCGGGTGATCATCGTTGAAAGGAAAAAAGAGAAAAATAAAAATATAAAAAAGCCTATAATTCCAGAGAATAAAATTGCAGCCTTTAACACGGATAGACCCTGCATTACGGTGTTAACAGGCTTTAGTATTACTGTGGTCCAGCCGGTCACATTTGACCTCTCCATAGATACTATGAAATCCTCGTCATCAATCTTCATAGTTTTTTGATTATCCTTCAAAATTTCTTCTACTGCACCATCATAGTTAGAAAAAACAGGCAGCAGCTGCCGGTCAAGTATTGCCATAAATTCTGTGAATTCTCCGTTAGGCTCCTCCTCTTTTATTCTAAAATAATTTGCATCCACACGAGTTAATAAATAGCCTCCATTGGAAAACCATCTATCAATTAAGCTCACCTGCCGAATGCCAAGATACAGATTGGGGTCCTTCGGGTCTGTCCCAATCCACACAAGCTTACCTCCGGCTTCCCTTGCTCTTTCTATCCAATCAACATCTATACGATGGGACAGAGTGGTTCCGTTCAGCGGAAACAGTCTACTTTGGTCCTTTAAATATAGCTCAAAGGAATGAATTCCGTCTCCATAGGCCTGGTATCCGTTTATGACCTTCATCAGGGCCTGCCGTTTATCAAAATTGACGGTTCTGCCCTCAACCTCATCCAGCAATAGCAGCTGCACGTAGGCATCTGTAATTACCTGCTTTGAGATTATATCAATCTGGCGATAAAGTGCATCTACCCTTTCGCTAACCTGCTCTGTTGTTTCCTGAATCTGTTTTTCAGCATTGGCCTTCAGTAAATTCGAGACAATATTAAAGGTGCAGACGCTTACAATAGACAGCACAAGTATCATCACAATCAGAAAGATAAAAACGATTTGGTTTCGCAGGGTGTTAAACCCCTTAAGCCTTGAAATCATGCTGCATCAACCTTCCTATACATATTTGTCCTGTTAGCCGTCTACAACCAAATACAGCCCGGTCTTGTGGGCAGTAGCAAAAATATGATATTGTTAGAATATACAGAATTGTTAATATATAGAAATTATAACTTCCTTATAGAAATAACGTCAACTGTTTTTCAGAAATATCCATTTTGCATAAAATTTTCAACAAATTTCATAATATCCTCCAATATATGTTTATTATTGACTGCTGTATAATAAAAGTAAAATTTTCCAAGGAGGCGTTATAAATGGCTGGACTATCACTGAAGAGTATTAACAAGCTTTATCCCAATGGATTTCATGCTGTAAAGGACCTGAATCTGGAAATTGCCGATAAGGAATTTATTATATTGGTGGGCCCCTCCGGCTGTGGTAAATCCACCAGTCTGCGAATGATTGCAGGTCTGGAGGAAATATCCTCCGGTGAGCTCTACATAGACGACCAGCTGGTTAATGATGTAGCTCCAAAGGACAGAGACATCGCAATGGTATTTCAAAACTATGCATTATACCCTCACATGACGGTTTTTGAAAACATGGCCTTTGGCCTGAAGCTGCAAAAAAAGCCTAAGGAGGAAATCAAAAGTCGGATTGCTGCTGCGGCAAAAATCCTAAATATTGAGGTCCTGCTAAATAGAAAGCCCAAGGAGCTTTCCGGTGGTCAAAGGCAAAGAGTTGCTTTGGGTAGAGCCATAGTTAGAGAGCCTAAGATTTTTCTGATGGATGAGCCCCTTTCTAATCTTGATGCCAAGCTAAGGCTTCAAATGAGGTCTGAGCTGAATAAGCTCCATAAAAACCTTCAAACCACCTTTATCTATGTGACACATGACCAAACAGAGGCCTTGACCATGGGAACCCGTATTGTCGTTATGAATGAAGGAATAGTTCAACAGGTTGCAGAACCGCAGACTATTTTTGAAAAGCCTGCAAACCTCTTTGTAGCTGGCTTCATCGGCTCCCCCCAGATGAATTTTATCAATTGCAGCATTCTTGAAGAGGGCGGAAATGCTTTTGCCACCTTTAACAATCACAGGCTGCTGTTCCCCGCTGATAAAGCTCAGCTTTTAAAGTCCCAAGACTATGTAGGCAAGGAAGTAATTTTAGGCATCAGGCCTAATAATATTCATGCTGTAGCCGAGGCTGATTTCTCTTATAAGGGCCGCTGTCTCAGTGGCAAGGTAGAGGTTAAGGAGCTGCTGGGTACAGAAACACATTTACATATACAGGCTGAAGAGCTGGAATTCATATGTGTTGTGAAGCCTGGCTTAGTAGCTCATGTAGGGTCTGTCATTGAAATTGCAATGGATATGGATAAATGTCATATATTTGATAAGGAAACGGAAAAGGCTGTATTTTAATTGAGTAAATTGCATAATAAGTATGAGTTGTATGTTTATACGAAGTCAAAATGTTTCCTGCTTAGTGCCCCTATATCTGCACACCCATGGTAATATGCAAAATCCTCAATTATACTTGGCTACTAAAATAAATGGAGGTATATCCCGATGAGCATTCAAAAAATGAGAGCAATTTTTCACGGCTTAAAGGATATCATCGATACTGAATTTAACCTTATCGATGAGGCTGGCTATATTATTCACAGTACCGATTCCAATAGAATAGGCAGCTATGACAACCGAATATCTGCCCTTGACTTAAGCAACAGCCTCATTTTTGAATTAGAGGGATATATTTATTGCTACAGCAGCTATCAAGGGGATCGTTGCATTATCTCGATTAAGGGGATTGATGGAGATACCAGAAGGCTTGCGAAAATAGTTGAGGTTTTTATAGGCGCTAATGACGTGAGCTTTTCTAGAAATGAATTCCTTAAGGGCATTTTATTAGATACTGTCTCCCATACCTCGATCGAGACCCTTTGCCTAAAGCATGATCTAAATCCCAAGGGGCGGATACAGGTTCTGGTTATCGAAGCAACCGAGGAGCTTATGGGGGCCCTGAAGGAAATACTATCGGCACTTCTTTTTGATGAAATTGTACAGATTAAAAGCAATGCCTTTGCGGTTATTAATAGGAATACCGAAAAGGACATGGCGCAGCCAACATATCTATCCGACACATTGGCCTCTGAGCTCTTATACGAGGTTAAAATCGGCATTGGCGCAGCTGTGGATAATGTGCAGGAATGGCATTTTTCTTACAGGACAGCGGAGGCCCTATTAGAGCTGGGCCGCGGCTTCCTTCCGGGACAAAATACATATTCCTTCAAGGGCTTAGCAATTCCGCTGCTGGTCAGTGGGCTTCCATCGAAGGAGCTGGCTTATGTAATGAAGCATTTTGACTGCAATATTGATAAATTGATTGTCAATAATGAGCTATTAGCAACCGCACAGGTGTTCTTCAAAAATAATCTCAATATCACCGACACCTCAAGAAGCCTTTACCTTCATCGAAACACATTAATTTATAGACTCAATAAAATCCATGAATTAACTGGCTTTGATCTTAGAATTTTTGATGATGCAGTGCTTTTCAACATTATGATTAATGGCTTTCATGCTTTAAGGGATAAGAGAGCAGATTAGTTTTTCTGATATTTATTTAAAGCATAATAAAAGCTGCTGTAGGTAGAATAGCCCTATGGCAGCTTCATTTATATGTTACGGCTCTAAAAACAGAGGTAATTGAGGCGGATTGCCAGTATAAATAACAAAGGCTGTTATCAAAAGCAAAATGCCTATAGCGCCAAGTATATTTATTAAAGCATTGACTCTATTTTTAGAGTCTATAATTCTATGACCTACATAATAGCCTAGAATAACACTTAGTACAAAAATAGAAATATCTACTGCCATGTAATGCTGACCAATAACCCCGGTATAGGTATAATAAAGGATTATAACTGTTAAAAGACCTATGTATATGGTAACGGCCCTGCCTATAATGTAGTTTTTATAATGCTTGCCAATAAAGACGAATTCTACAATACTAAACAAAAGCACAGACCAGAATATCATTTTCAGATGCTCCCAAATGCTTTCATTGACAGCACCAAATATGCCTACAATAGGGTTGTTACCAGACCATTCGTATATAAAATGAAGAAGGGAGCCAACGGCGATTGTAAAAATTATGCCCAACAGGTTCCATCGCTTTATTCCTCGATTCATTTGCGTCACCTCCTGATGCCTATTCTTATTGTTTACAGAATTAGGACTTATATTCATAGGTGACAAGGGGACGGTTCTCCTGTCACCTTGCAGAAATTGACTTTTTTTCGTGATCAACGCTAGTGTCTAATTATAACTATATCCTTCAAAAATGTCTTTCCCTATATGTCTCCTACTCCTTTGTGCTATGCCTTCTCTCACCTAAAGGTATATCAAACCAAAAAAAGAGCCCCATGAGGGGCATTTATATTCCTAGAATCTAAAGCTGTTATTTATTTAATTGCCAAACATAATAGTTGAGTATCCCCGCAAAGCTTACCCATATAAGATAGGGCACCATCAAAAAGCCCGCCACCTTATCCAGCCTATAGAATTTTATTGTGGTTATAAGTATTAATATCCATAGAAAAATCAGCCATAGTAAAGCAATGCCCCTAAGCTGTAGTCCAAAAAAGAGTATGGACCATAGAAAGTTAGCTAATAGCTGAAGGCCATAAAAGAAAAGGGCACTTTTAACCTGGGGTCTGTAGCTGCCCGTGCTATAAATTCGATAGGAGGCAATACCCATTAATATGTAAAGCATAGTCCAAACCACCGGAAACACCCAACCCGGCGGTGCAAAGGATGGCTGTATGAGATTTTGATACTCCTCCATATTATTGCCGGATAGCCGCGCGCTCAGGAAGCCTACTGCTAACGGTACTGCTATAAATACTAACAGCTGAAATATATTGTTTCTTTGAAGGGAATGAGATTTTTTCATCTAGATCACTTTCCTTTCTATTTTATAGGAATAACTAAGCTACTTTATAATATTATATATAGCCATTTATCTTATAAGAACTCATATCAACTGCTTTTAAAGGAAGTATCTGTTTGAAAAACTATAACTGCCTCTGCGAAATCCTTACCATTTTCGGTTATCTATCTGCAAATTTACATTAACCACAATAGTACCCTCTCAACCCATAGCCTCCCCCTGTTTTACCTTTAAGGTGACAGGAGAACCGTCCCCCCGTCACCTAAGTAGTGTATTTCATCGGCTAAATACAAGGCGTCCTCTATATCGTGGGTAATGAGTATGATTAAGCTTCCCTGCCGCTGCTTATACTGCTTTACATAATCCATCAGAGACTTCTTTAGCTCCAAATGAAGTCCCTTAAATGCCTCGTCCAATATCAATATATCTGATTCACAGGCAAAGGCCCTTGCAATTGCTGCCCTCTGCCGCATTCCTCCGCTCAGCTCCTCCGGCAAGCTGTTTCTAAAGTTCTCCAGCTCCACCAATGCCAAGTATTTCTCCATCTGTGCCCTACAGCCTTCCTTGCTATACCTGCTTGATAAAACAAACTTCAGATTCTCCTCCAAAGTGGCCCAGGGCAATAATCTATCCTCTTGAAATACATAGGAGAAGCTTCTGCCTGCAGTCCCCTCAATTTCTCCACCATCAGCCCTTGTTACACCTGCAATCAGATTGGCTAGGGTTGTCTTACCACAGCCTGAGGGACCGAAAAAGCAGTGGATTTTATCAGCAGCAAGATCTAGGCTTAACCCTGAAAACACCTGAAGCTGACCATAGGCCTTATATAGCCCCCTGATTTTTATATCCATGCGGCTCCCCCTCCTTCTCATATTCTGTAACCAGCGGCCTTTTTCTTGTGGTTGCCCTTTTTATTAAATGCACAAATAGTATTTCGAAAAGAACACTGAGCAGTATAATCACCAGCGTCCAGGCAAATAAATCGGTGGAGTCCAAATATACCTTTGCGCTGTATATCTGGCTGCCGATGGCATGCCTTGGGTGACTCAAGACCTCTGCTGCAACGCTAACCTTCCATCCAAGCCCTAGGCTGGTTATACAGGCTGCATAAAAGTATGGGCGGATTGTGGGCAGGTAAACATTTTTCAAAATCATAAGGTCCTTTACCTGATAAACTCTTGCCATTTCCAAAAGCTTTTTGTCCACACTATTAAAGCCTGCCACTACATTTGTCCAAACAACAGGAAAGCACATAAGGAAGCACATAAATATCGGTATCCTTGAGGATGCAAACCAAATTATTGCAATTAGAATAAAAGAAACTACAGGAGTTGATTGTACTACGATAACCATCGGCTTAAAAATATCATGCATTAGTTTACTGAATCCGCAGATAATCCCCAGTGTCACCCCCACCAGCACAGCTAGCAAAAGGCCTGCTGCCACCCTAAAAATTGAGTAAAAAACAGATGTCCAAAAGCTGGATATCAATAATAGCTCCCTTAGGCGTAATATCACCCTCAAGGGAGAAGGGACATATATGTCCCTTCCAATCCTCATATGAATAAGCTGCCATACCCCAATCCAAAAAATCAAGATTAAAAGCTTATATAATATATCTTTGCTATTTTTTATAGTAGAAGCCTTCATCACTCAACCTTCCTCCGATTGCTTTAGGCTCAAAGCTGTATAACACCTGATAAAGCTCTTCTAGAAAGCCCTTTGCCTCCTCTGCATCTATGTAGACTATGTTGGAATAGGGTATTGCATTTTTAGCCACAGCTGCATTGGGAAGTATTCCGTATTTTGCTATCAGCTCCCCTGCCTCCTCCATATTGTCGTTTACAAAGTCGACGGAGGCTTTATACTCCTCCAAAAATGCATCCAGTGCCTCCTTATTATTCTCTGCAAACTCCCTCTGAACAATAATTGCCCCCATAGCAAGCTCTCCGGTGTTATTTGCAGCATTTCTCCATTCCTCCGTTATATCTAAGGCAATTCTTATATCCGGATTCTTCATCATGGCTGTGGTTACATGGGGCTGAGGCAATAATGCTAATTCTACGTCCCCTGCTGACAAGGCCGCTGCCAGCTCAGCATGCTGAAGCTTGAAATCCACCATTACATCCTTATCCTGCTGCAGCTGATTCTCCTTCAGAAGATATTGAAATACAAAATCCGGCATTGCACCCTTTCCGCTGGAATACACTGTCCTATCCCTCAGGTCCTGAATATTCTGCACACTGCTGCCGTTTTCCAATAGATATAGGACTCCCAGTGTATTTACTGCTGCCAATTGAATTTGTCCTTCTGTTTTATTATATAAGACCATGGCTAAATTCGTAGGTACAGCTGCAACATCCACCTCACCGCTGATTATTTTTCCCACCATTTCATCTGAGCTGCTCAGCAATGTAAAATCATAATCCAAAGCAGCTTCATTTTCCTCAGCATCTCTCATAAGCTTGACCATACCCATTCCAGTAGGCCCATTAAGTGCACCAATACTGATACTGGCTTTTTCTGCTGAGGCGACATTTTCATCGGCAGCAGAATTCCCCTCAATGTTGCTTGGTTTACTGCAGGCAGCCAAATTAAATATTAATGCAGCAATTATAATCACCACGCCTGCTTTATTCAGAAAGCTCTTCATATTTATCCCTCCATAAAATGTTTAATAATGATACGCATTACATGTATTTAATATATAGCTATAGATACCAATTTAGAATTACTCTTTAATAACATATTATTTGTTTTCATAATTTCTTTAGTGAGCAACTATCATTATAAATGAATTTACTACATTGTCAATAATTTGTCAATGTATTTCTTTATAAATAAAATAGATGCCGCAAAGTGGTTCTTTGCGGCATGCTAATGCTTATATGTAAATCTTATTTATTTTAACTGCCAAATGCAATAGTTGAACACGCCTTCAAATCTAACTGATATCCAATAAAACACAATGTAGCCTATACCCTTTGTAGAATCAATCACTATTTACATTATAGAATCAGCTCCGTTTGGTATACAATTACTGCCTCTCCCGAAATCTTAACCTCCACAGGCTCATCATTATTGATCCGAACCTCTACTTCGATAATTCCTGCCCTTCCTATTGCTTCACCCTGCTTCGCCTTAAAGGTGAAGCAGGAACCGTTATGCTGAACAAGCTTATGCTTTATAAGATAAGCCCCAAGAGGGCCATTGGCATTGCCTGTTACTGGGTCCTCATTTATACCGACAGCAGGGGCGAACATCCTGCCCTTAACCAGAATATCCTCCTGAGCTTCCAGGGTAAATATATAATAGCCATTGCAGCCGATAACCCCACTAAGCCTTGTCAAAAGGCCAAAGTCAGGCTTTAACTGATTCAAGACAAGGCTGCTTTTTATCCCTATCATTACCTTAGAGTGTCCGGTGGAAACGATTTGTATAGGACAGCCCTCAGCTATAGTAGTCGCCTCCAACCCCAGAGCAGCAAGCAGAAGCCTTTTATTCTCACCTTCAATGTAATCCCCAAACTCAATTTTTCCCTGGGTCATTATTATCCTGTAGTCTTTATTATCCCATACAATGCCTACAGGTAAAATACCAGCACCGGATTTTTGTCTCAGTGCTATACTACCTAAATTACCCTCCATAGCTCTGGCATAATGGGCTGCAATGGTGGCATGCCCACAAATGGGAACCTCAACCACAGGCGTAAAATATCTGATGTAAACATCATAATCCGGTGAATCCGAAGTAAAAATAAAGGCTGTTTCCGAATTATTAAGTTCTCTGGCTATTTGTTGCATTTCTCCCTCCCTCAGGCCATCTGCATTTGTTATAACCCCTGCCGGATTACCGTAAAACTTCTGTTTAGTAAAGGAATCAATCTGATATAATTTATACTTCTTAGCCATAGAATCCCTCCTCATATATTTTTATTATATAACGCATAGGAGGTAAGGCAAGTACCCACTTTTTTGTAAGAATACTTACCATTAGGTAAGCTATCGTCATAAAAATATGCTCCTCCTTTCAATAAACAGTTTTATTTATTTAAACTGTCTACCCTAAGGGGAGCATATCACTGTATTCAATAGATATTTTTATTACTATCGTCTAAAAAGCTTTAAAAATCTAGTCCATATATTATCCTTTTCCCCTTCAGGCTTATCAGCTTCCACAGGCTTTGGTTTTTCAATTGCCTCGGTTCTTATAACGAATTGAACCGCAT
Organism: Natronincolaceae bacterium; assembly: GCA_048264125.1. GTDB lineage: Bacteria > Bacillota > Clostridia > Peptostreptococcales > Natronincolaceae > M1-B18. The sequence goes on along the minus strand of JBLXDM010000007.1, from coordinate 272,913 downwards.
TTGTAGCCTCATTTTTACTTGATACAAAGGACACAGGCTTGAAGTCAGATTTATTGTATTGACTTAGCATTTTATCTATTTCTGTCTCAATTTGCTGAGGCATATCCTTCACCCCATTGCTCAGTTCTTTTGTACCGGCATGAAGCTCGGCAATGCCGCCATGTATTTCTGCTGTTCCTGTTGCCAATCCAGCTACACCGGCATTAAGAGAGGAATAGGAATCCGCCAACTGCTCTACGCCACCTGTATAGGCAACCAAGCCCTCGTGCAAGCCATTATAATTTGTTGCCAGCGAAGATAGTCCTGCAGACAGCTGTGCCATTTGATCAAGTCCACCGTCACCCGCCATCGCCACCTGTAATTCTGTTGCAATATTTGTTAGAGAGGCTCCAATCGTATTATTTGAAGCTATAATCTCTGTCAGACTGCCTTCAACTGCTTCAAAGGCTGGGTTAACAGCTTCATAGGTTCCTTTTATTTTCTGTCCAGCTGAGTAAAATGCCACTAATTCATCGATTAAAGACTTTTTATCTGGATTGGACATATAAAGAGCTGTCAGCTCCTGCTGAGAAATACTGCTGTCGGGTAGCTCTAAGATAGCAGTATTTAAAGCAGTATATGCTTTAGAGAAGCCACCCTTCAGCTCTGTTAAGCCAAGTGAAATTGCATCTAGTCCCGATGCCAGCTGAGAGAGTCCCTCCGGCAGCTGAGCCAAAGAGCTGAAATCTGCTCCCTCAGAGGGCTGTTTAAGCGATGCAGCAATGTTGTTCAAGGCTTCCCTCACTTCCTTCGAGCCCTCCACAAGCTGATTGGAGCTTCCCTTAATGCCAACTATTCCAGTATTAAATTGATTTGAACCCTGTGCTAATTCCGATGCCCCGCCCTTTAATTCCGCGGCACCCTTTTCTAGCTTGCCTACGCCTTCGTTAAGGGCTATTATAGCCTCTGACAGGGTCATTATATTATCAGTCATATCTCCTGTGTCGGGGGTATCAATCAGCATTGAAAATGGAACTGCAGATATTTGTATTTCCTTCATAGAGAAGTCAGTAACATCGGCCTTTAGCGATAAAACACCATTATTGCCGGGCATAACTGTGTAGGTTATGAGCTTATTTTCCCCAGCATTTGCAATTGTGCCACCTTCAGCCTTTATATTGCTGCTATCAGAGGCGTCTAGAGTCATCGCTACCTGCAGAAGATAATTATCAAAAAAGCTTGGGTCAACCGTTGAATTTGCTTTGCTTTCCAGCTTTATTTCCAAGCTTCCCTCTTGACCCGCCAGCTCAGAGGGAGCTGTTTTCTTGCCATCAAGATAATATTCTATTTTGAAGCTCCAGGGAAGCAATTGGGTTTTTAGAGTCCCCTGATAATAGAAGCGTCCCTTTGAAGCCTTTGCTGACACCTGATCATTGCTTGATGTGATGCCTTCGGTATTTGTCAGGTTTTTCAACGAGGTAAAGCTGCCATAATCTGTAATTACCCCCGACTGTGGTATCTCCAGTATATTTACTGCGTATACCTCCTTTATTTCACCATCTGCCATAAGGTTAGCATAAATGACCTCTTCTCTGGCATTGGTCTTTACTAGAGTATCTGGGATATTTGTTGTTGTAAGCTGATTGGAGGCAGTCCCCTCACCAAAAAGAGGAGTGATTAAGGCTGCCGATATCAAAACTGCTGCAAGACCTTTATATAATTTCTTCATTGTGATTTTCTCCCTTCAAGAATTCTGATCCAAGGCTGGTTTTACCTATCGCACTGTCAAATACGGTTAATAGAGCCGGCAGGAAGCATACTACCAAGAGCATGGAAAGCATTGTCCCCCTACCTATTAACACACCCATTTCTGCAACTATTGGATTGGTTGAGGTAAGCCATAGGGTAATCCCTGCCAGAGCCAATATAGTCGCCGAAATGAGAATTGAGCTAAAGGTTTCCCCCAGTGTCTTGGCTAATGCAGACCTCTTTCCTAGTTTTTTTCTATTGGTCATATACTGAGTGCTTAGGAGTATGGCATAATCTACGGTTGCCCCCAGCTGAACCGTACTAATGACCAGATAGCCAATATATTGCATTGGGCTGCCTGTGAAATATGGCACCGATAGATTAATCCAAATAGCTGCCTCTATTGTTATTAATAATATCAAAGGTAATGTTATTGATTTGAAGGTAATCAGCAGAACTATGAAAATCGCTATAACAGCAAATAGGTTTACCATTTTATTGTCCCTGGTAACTACATTTTTCATATCATATAATGTAACGCTCTGTCCTGATGAATATACCTCATCACCATAATATTTAGCTGATATAGCCTGAACCTCCTCAACTACCCTAAAGGCCAGCTCACCTTCCTCTGGTGTATCGGTGTAGGCTACAATTCTACTATAATTCTCTGAATAGAATTGATCCGTGATTGATGCATCTAAAAATTCCTCTGGTATTGATGTTCCCACCATGGAGGTAAAGGAAATCACCTCAGTAACGTGCTGATGGGCCTTCAGCTCCTCTCCCAGGAGCTTTTCCTTAGTAACATCTCCCTTGGGCACCAGTAAAACTATAGCCGTTGCTTTTCCGAATTCCTGGTCTATCAGTTTTCCATCCTGACCACTTCTACTCTCAGCACTTAGCTCCCCGGTACCATATATAAAATTATTTTCCTGCTGTGCTAAAAAGCTTGGAATGATCAAGACCATAACCAGAATTAAAACCGGTAGCTTAATCCTATTCACAATTCTGTTAACTCCCCTAAACTCCGATAAGATTTTACGATGCTTCGTTTTATCAATAATCTTGTAGCAGCTAAGTGTAAGGGCCGGCAGGAATACTATTACCGTTATAAAGCTTAGAGCTATTCCTTTGACAAGATTAAGACCTAAATCAGAGCCTATCTGGAATTTCATAAGAACTAAAGCTAAAAACCCAAAAAATGTCGTTGCTGCACTAGCAGCAATAGCAGCAAAGGACTCCTTAATTGCCAGTTCCATAGCTTTATTTGCATCAGCAATCTGACCTCGATGTTTTTCAAAGCTATGAAGCAGGAAAATGGCATAATCCAGCGAGACCGCCAGCTGCAATATCGGGCTTATTGCCTTGGTTATGAAGGAAATCTCCCCAAATATTAAATTGGTTCCCATATTTATTAGTACAGAAATACCGATTGCACCTAAAAATAAAATAGGCTCCAGCCAAGAGCTGGTGGATACCACTAGAATAAGTATTATAACCGGAACAAGAATCAAAACAGCCTTTGAGGTTTCATTTCCGGTCATCTGCTGAGCTGCTGCCCTATCGACTGCAACCCCCGCTAGAGCATTGTCTTCACCTATTACCTCATAAATCCTATCTGTTACTGCCACCTCATCCCCTTCCCTGATGGTAAGCGATATAAGGGCATTGTTATTCTTGTAGTATGCTTCTACTGTTTCAGTATCTGCCATTTCAAGAGGAACCTTAATATCAATGATGTCATCCAACCAAAGCACGCCTGATACACCATCTATCTCCTCTAGCTTTTCCTTGTATTTAAGCGCCTCTGTTAGAGAAACACCCTTCAGCATTACTCTCGCATTTGGTACTGCCTCCTGAAACTCCGCATCCATAACCTCTAAGGCCTTTGTAGATTGTGCGGTTTCCGGCAAATAATCGACTACATTATAGTTTACAGCAACTCCCAGCTGAAGAAGTGCACAGATAAGGGCCGCCCCTATAAATAGCAACATTACCAGCTTCTTATGTTTGATTATTGCTCTAGATAATATTTCCATAAATTCCCTCCCATATAGTTAAACCGACAAGCTGTTGCATAATTAGCATAAATAAATTATAATAAACACAGTGTTGGATTACAACAAACAGATTAACGAAAAATGCCTTTTAAACAACACATTTATAGTATTTGTAGGATTTTTATAGATAATTAATAAATGAGGAAATTTCATAATGAGGATGAATAGTATGCATATACAAATTTAAAGGTTTCCTGCTTAGTGCCCCACGTACAAATTGTGTAATTCTCAAAGGTTACTAGCCCTAGGCAATGGGCGATAAACTTTCAACTTTGTATAAACTAGAATATATAGGCACCTTCATGGGATTATTCAATTTCCTCAATTATTATAGAGGAGGTCTTAGGTATGAAAAATCAAAAGATAGACAGAAGGGTAAAGTATACCAAGCTGGCCTTGAAGGAGAGCCTTATTGATCTGCTTAAAATTAAATCAATTGATAAAATAACCATAAAGGAGCTCTGCGAAACAGCGGATATCAATCGAAGCACCTTCTATGCCCATTATAAGGATCAGTATGATTTAATGCATCTAATTGAACAGGAGCTATTGGCGGATTTGAAGGCGTATCTTGATAGCTATAACTTCAAAGGCTATGAAACAGAATCCTTTCAAATGATAGTCAGTATATTCGAGTATATCGTGGCTAATGCAGAATTATGCAAGGTTCTTCTAGGGAAACATGGTGATATTGCCCTTCAAAAGGAGATTATGATGCTGGTACAGCGCCAGAGCTTTAAGGAGATGCAATACAACAATATAATTGATGAAAATATGCTGGAATACTTAATATTATTTGCTGTTAATGGAAGTATCGGTATCATCCAAAAGTGGCTGCAGGACGGCATGAAAAAAACCGCCAAAGAGATGGCGGAGATAGTTACAAAAATGGTATTTAAAGGCCTTTCCTCCTATGTGTAGCCTAGTACCTTTCAAATGCCAGAGGGTACTGGTATCTATGAGCCGGTTGATTGATAGTGCTCAACACCGAATTTCCATATCAGCAGGCAGGGTATAATAAAAAGCATGCCCACCAGAGGTATCAGCATATATACAAATCCACTGCCCTCTGTCTTATCGAAAATAAACATCAATGGAAGATAGTTTATAGTACCAAAGGGAATGACAAAGGTGAAAAATTTCCTCATCCAATCCTTATAAATATTTAAAGGATATTGAGCCATCTCTCGGCCACCGTCGGTAAGTATATTTACTACCTCCAGTCCCTCTACTGTCCAGAAGCATAGGGTGGCACCCAATATGTAGATGCCTGAAAATATAAACACCCCGCTTATAATCATAAATAGGAGAGTTAAAAGCTTATAGGGGCTCCATTGAACATTCAAGTTAATTAATGCATATATTAGTACAACCAGGCTCTGAGTCAGCCTCCCAATCCTGGTAAACTCAAATTTTGACCCCAAAACCTGAAGAACTGTGGTACGGGGTCTAACTAATATTCTATCGAAGTCCCCATTTACTATTAAGCCGGAAAAGCTGTCAAACCCCCTGACACAGCATTCGCTTATGGCGAAGGCCATATGCACCACAGAATAGCATAGGGCCACCTCGTATAGGCTCCAGCCTCCTACCGAAGGGAATCTTTGAAAAAACAGAACAATAGAAACAAAAGCCAAAAATGGAACAAAAAACTGGCCTATTGAGAGTAATATAAATGAGGTCCTGTATTCCATTTGACTTCTTAGTAAAACGGCCATGTATCTAAAATATAGCTTCATCCCCTATCCCCCCTGAATTACAATTCTTCTCAATGCATTTTTTATCCACACCCTACCGATAAATACTAAGGCTGACAGCCAGAGGATTTGTACACCGATACTGATTATTGCTTCATTTGCACCTATATTCCCTGCGTATATCCTAAAGGGCAGGTCTGAAGCATATCTAAAGGGGAGAAAATAAACGACTCTTCTTAGTGCATCCGGCATCAAGGGCACAGGAATAAGCATACCTGCAAAGAATTCTCCAAAAACGCCAAATATCAACATAGAGCCTGCCCCGGACATGGTATAGAAAATAGAAATATATATAATCATCGATATTGCAACAATCAGTAAAAGCCCAAGAAACAAGGTGACTATGAATAGAAGGAAGGTAATTATATCCTGAGGCAGAGAAAATTTATATGGCGCTGGCAGCAAGGAGGCCACCAGCAATATCGGAAGGCAGCGTAGCATTGCCGCCGAAAGCCTTTGAGCTATTAGCTTAGCATACCAAAAGCTGTATATGTCCATTGGTCTACATAATTCATATGCAATCTGACCGCTGGTGATTTGTGTAATAAGCTCATTATCCCTGAACCACAGCATTATGAAAACAAGGAAGCTTTGCTGAAGCCAAACCACCTGTGCCAGCTCCGTCAAAGATATTGGCTGCGGATTGGTAGTGCTGCCGTAAAAGGCTTCAAAAATCATAATATACATGATGCCCCAGAAAAATTGTGTTAGAACTCCTGCAATAGCTGCTGTTTTATATTGCAAGCCCTTCAGCACCCGCATTTTAAAAAGCGATATGTAGGCCTTCATAGCTGATACGCCTTATACAGGTCTACTATAATATCTTCTATAGGCCTGCTTTCTACAGAAACATCCATTATCTCCAGCTGCTTTGACAGCTGACCTATAACCTCCGATACATTAAAACGGTCTAATGGCACCGATAAGGACAGCCGTTGATTTTCCTGTGATAAAACAGTAATACCCTCAATATTGATATCTCCATAGAGCTCTGAATAATCGATGGTGATTGTCTTGTGGGTGGCAAATTTACGCTTCAGCTCTGTTAAAGCCCCATCCAAGAGAATTTGACCTTTTCCAATCAGAATTATTCTTTCTGCCAAGGTGTCTATATCATTCATATCATGGGTTGTCAGTATGACTGTCACCTTTTTTTCTCTGTTTATTGTTTTAATAAAATTTCTTACGGCTATTTTTGAAATGGCATCTAAGCCTATGGTTGGTTCATCTAAGAATAGGATTTTGGGGCTATGTAATAGAGAAGCAGCGATTTCACAACGCATTCTTTGACCAAGACTTAGCTGTCGGACAGGTATAGTCAAAAGGTCTATTAAATCCAAAGTAGCTGTCAGTAGGTCTAGGTTATCTTGATATTCCTTTTCCGACACCTTGTATATGTCCTTCAAGAGATTAAAGGAATCTAAAACCGGGAGATCCCACCATAGCTGTGATCTTTGTCCAAAAACGACACCTATGTTTTTCACGTGGTTTATTCTGTTTTTCCAAGGGGTTATCCCCTGTATACTGCAGCTGCCGCTATCAGGTACGAGTATGCCGCTCATTACCTTTATGGTGGTGGATTTTCCTGCGCCATTAGGTCCTATGTAGCCTACAATCTCTCCCTCGTTAATAGTAAAGGAAACATCCTTAAGGGCCTCCACCCTAGTGTACTCAGGACTTATAAAGGACCTGACCGCTGCCTTTATTCCCGCCTTTCTCTTTGAAACCTTAAAGCTTTTGCATAAGGATTGCACTTCTATCATTCAACCGCCTCCTTAAAGCTTTTTTATGTGCATTGGGGAACGAAATTTTATTTTACCCCGATTGGATATAAATGTCAATGATGAAACTGGAAGTGTAATGAGATTTTAATATTAAAAACACAATAAACAGCCCGCCTTACCCAAGCGGAGCTGTCTATTGTGTTTAATCAAAGGGTTGACACTATATATCAAGCTTAACCATAGGAAAAGTCCTTGGTTATAGGAACTTGTAGAATAAAATTCTTTAATGCTAGAGGGAAATAGATTATTCCTCGAGCCTTTTATCTAAAAAAATAGCTATTTCTGAGTTCTTCTGCCCTACTGCCTCAACTAGCTTTTGTGTTGTTTTTTCTTCTAGCTGTATCAATGTATTCATTATCATAATAACAGCATCCAAGCCGTAATGTTGTCGTAGCTTATGTAATAGCAAAGTCCCCTTATATCGTACCCTCGAACCCTCTTCACTATTTCTATCGGAGCCTTTAATTGGAGGACAAGAGCTAGAGTACAGCTTAAGCTTTTCTATTCCTGCATCATATGAGTCTTTTCCGAATTTTTCTTCGATATAAAGCAGAGAAATATATTCTGCGAAGCTTTCATTCAGCCAGTCCTCCCAGCTTAGGACCTCTGCCCCCTTAAACCACAAATGGGATATCTCATGTGCAAAAAATAGTGCATATTGTTCTTCTGTTAACTTCGCCATACTCATAACAATTAGATTATCCCTGCAGTAACCGCCCCCCTTTTCTCTTGGAGCAATAACTATGTCCAATTTCTCATTTAAGGTTATATTGGTATGAAAAATCCTGCCATAAAAACTGAGTATGTCCTTTATATTTCTATTTATAAGCTGCAGGCATTCAGAGCATGCGATACCTGCATCATAGATTACACGAATAGAAAGCCCCTCATAGTTTATAACCTGCAGCTTCGGATTCTTATAAGCAATTACATAGTTATCATTGCCTTCTAAGTTCAACACCCACATATCTAAATCTTTGTTTCCTTTAACCACATAAAATTCCTCTAGACCCTTTATTGATATTCTTCCTCGAGACCTAGGCAAATTGTACGGCACTGGGTACCATGGCGAATATATATTTAACTCAATATAATTACTACTTACTTGATTTAGCTCACTTTTGATCTTGTCAATAACGCCTTCAATATAAAATTCTAATGTTGTCTCTAAGTCCTTCACTTGACCTTCGGGAAGATTCAACACTAGTTTTTTAGCCTCTGGTATAAAGCTCATTTCCACCTCTTGCAAAAACCATGGAATGGGGGAGCTATGATATAATATGCTTTTTATCTTTGAAGACCTATGTATTAAAAATTCTCCTATATCCTTTCTATTCAGAGAATAGTTTAGCTTTATATAGGCTGAATATTTTTTTCTATTAGGGTCAATATTTAAGTCAATTTCATATTCCAAATCTTTCCCTCCCCAGTAGTGCCAATATCTACAATATAAATATAACAATAATATAAGCCTTTGCATACATACCACAGGACGGTTTTTGTCTCCTTCTTTAGACTGAATTCTACTCATATTGAAAGCCTAGAACAAAAGACTTCGTACCTTTTGTTTTCTAAGGAAATAAAAGACCGTATCAAGTCCACAAACTCAATACGGCCTACTCCCTATAATAATTTTATAATCGAGCATCATATACTTAGCTTAAAGCTTTTTAGCTATGTCCTCAATACCTGTAATATATTCATTCAAAGAAATTATAGCATCAGCAATTTCTTTTGAAGCAAATGCCTGCTGTTGTGAATGAAGCAATGCTTTTGGGATTTCATCGCTTATTCTAGCTACCTTTTTGACAATCTCCTCGAGGATCATCTTAATTTCAATCACAGTTTTAGAGCTATCTTCTGCCATTTTGCGAATTTCTGTAGCTACAATTTGAAAGCCTAGCCCTTCCTTTCCAGCTCTTGCTGCCTCGATTGTTGCATTTAAGCCTAAAAGATTTGAGCTTGACGCCAGTTTCTTAATAAATGCCAATAAAAGCTCTGTCTTATTGACCTCTTCAGACATTTCCTCACTCAAATGGTTTACATTGGTGATTCCTTCTGTAAGCAATTGCGCTGATGCAGCTAATTCTTCAGTTGAGGCAATAACCTCTTCGCAAGTGGCTGCTAGTGTTTCAACTGATTCCATAAGCTTCTCCTGATACTCTAGACTGACTCCTACTGCCAAGGAACCAATGATTGAACCAGCCTCATTCTGTATAGGTACAGCATAGGATTTAAAGGGTACCCCATAAACCTCTTTAGCGTAAATTGTCTCTTGTAATTCGCCAGATTTGATAGATTTATACGGTCCACCCGCTTTCTGTAAAGGCTTTCCCCTTAAGCTGTAGGGAGAAATATTTTTTGTGGTCTCCTTGGCGGCTTCGGCGGAATAGCTAACTAATATTTTTTCAGTATCAGTAACCGTGACAGAAATATCGAGAGGTATTACCATTTTAATACTGGGAGCTAGCTTTTCCAGAGCCTCTAGCATTGTATATCTCTTTTCCTCCAAATAATCAGAATGCATCATAATCATCCCCTCATTATGTTAGCAAATTCTTGACCTATGACTACCTTACTAACTCACTGCTATCATGACATAATTTCTTGTAGCTCTTATACTCACGTGAAATTTTATCCTTATTTAAGAGGGTTAGAGCTATCAAAACAGGTATTCCTAAAAAGAGTGAAGGCCAAAGCGGCTCCAGCCCAAAGGGGTTGCCACTAAAATGCCAAACCGCTGCCAAGCCACCACCGGAGACTATAGAGTAAAAGGCTGCTTTACTATTGACCCTTGGCCATACGAGGGCAATAACCAACACTATTCCTGCAACTGATCTGATTTGTAGTGCCCCCAGTAGCTGTCCTAATATCGATGTAGACTGTAGACCAAAGTACGTCCCTCCTAGACCAATTACAGCAATTGCTATTCTCGAAAACATCATTTGCTCTGAGTCCGTTGCATTCGGCTTAATAATTCCTTTATAAAGATCTCTAGTAATGGTCGTCACTGTAATAAGTAAAACAACCGGAGCGGTGGAAAGTATTGCTGCCACCACACCCATGCTTGCTAAGCCTGCTATTTCATCACCTGCATTTGCTGCTATCGTAAAGAATGCATTTTTAGCAATAAGCTCTGGTAAAGCAGCTTTAGCAGCCAAACCTATAAGGGCAGGTGCCATAGCAAAGGGCACTATTAATAGAGCGCCTATTACAATACCATACTTAGCAATTTTTAGAGAGCTGGCACCAAAGGTTACTGCCACCACTGTAGATGCAGTTAAAAATGAAAAGGCAGTGCCTAACACCCAAGCAATAACCGTCAGCACCCCAGGTCCTGTAAGGCTAAACATTTCAGGTGGTAATGCTGCTTTAATGATTTGATATCCCCCTATATATCTCAGCACAAAGAATAATGTAATAAACATACCAAAATACATGACAAAGGAATGGATCACGCTCATATATGCAGCACCCCTAAGCCCACCGGACATAGTGATAATTACGATGATTATTCCAACTACCCATGCCATTATGGTGGTGTTGGCCTTAAACATTGGAGCAAGAATTGCAGCTGCCGACACTGGTTGAGTCGCATAAATTATGCCATAGGCGAGAGCTATCATGACCATAGCAGCAATACGGGTTTTTTCATCAAAATAGTGCCCAAAGGCCTCTGGTACAGACATAGCCTGAAGCTTGTCTCCCATAACCCAGTAAAATCTGCTGACCAATAAGACATACAATAAGCATCCCACAACCATTCCCCACTGAGCCCACACAGATGACAGACCTGAACGAAAGGCCATTTCTGCATTTCCAATTGTACCTGCACCTGCCACCAGCTCTGAAAATAATAATGGGATAATCAAACCTATTCCTAATCCTTTTTTTGCTACGAAAAAATCCTCTGTGTTTTTATTGGATCTCGATAGATAAAATCCTATGCCTATTGTCAGTAGTAGATAAGAGGCCATAATAACTGCTGAAATCATTTTTAAATCTCTCCTTTAACGTGATTTGTAAAATAACTTTCTCAAATACGACTCCATATTCTAAATCATAGTAAATAACCCATGCTAGAAATCACATCAGAAACTACAAATTGACATGTTAGAAAGGGTTCTGTTCCTCAAGGTGATATTACAATCTTTATATTACTGCTGCTTCCACTATGGAGCTCTTCAAAGGCCTCTTGAATCCCCTTAAAGCCTATCTCCTTCGTTACATATTTTGTTATATTTATCGTGTTTTGTGAAAGCAGCTCTATGACCTTGTCAAACACAACGGAGGAGCCAAAGGAGCCCTCTATAACCAGCTCATTCATCATTATTTTTAGCGTATTAATAGGAATCTGCTTATAGTTTACGCCTAAGAGTATCATCCTTCCGCCATGCTTCATAACATTTATCGCTAGGTTTATGGCTGATGTAGCAGCTGTGCACTCAATAACCTTGTCAAAACCCCCGTTAGTAGCATCAGTTAATTGATTTTCAATGTTTATAGCTTTAGCATCAAATACTTCATCAGCATCACTTAATTCACCAGCAATAGAAATCCGACTATCATTTACTTCAGTTAAAGCAACATACTGTGCCCCTAGAGCCTTTGCCCATGCAGCAGCCAATAAACCAATAATTCCCGTTCCAGTTACAAGCACCTTGTCATTTGCTTGAATGTTTGCCTTTAATACTGCTTTGTAGGCAATACCACAGGGCTCAATCATATTCGCTGCATTATCATCTATATTGTCTGGAACCAATCTTACAAACCTTGCTGCAGCATAGAAATATTCTGCAAAGGCTCCTTGGGCATGAACACCAGGCGTCGAATAATAGCCTCTAGGTCCCTTTGGTATAACTACCACCCTTTGTCCAGCCTTAAAGCTGCTGGTTCCAGGATCTACTACTATGCCACAAAACTCATGCCCCATTACCAAACCAATTCTATCCTCCAGCTCCCATAAATGGACATCTGAACCACATATACCTACCTTCGTTACCTTAATTAATACATCATCCTCCTCAAATCGCTGTGGCATATCTATTTCCTTTATAGTCAGCTTACATTTTGCTTCCTTGACACAAGCCTTCATTGCCTTCTCCCACCTTTCAATCACCCTGCTATGAAATCCATAACAGGGTGATTTTTTTATATTCTATTATCTCTTTGGACCAGCGAAGGCAGCCGTCGCGGGTGTCATCTTGGTTTTATCAACCTCAACGTTTACAATCCCCGGCTTACCTGACTCTCTAACTTTTTTGATTGCAGGAATAATATCGTCATAGTGGCTAACCTTTATCCCTACACCTCCCCAAAGCTCTGCCAGCCTTTCATATGGAAACATTTCAGTTAAGTTGTTGGCTAAATGACCATTCTTATTGATATAATCAGGTCTTTTCGCTTCCTCCGACAGCTTTATCATTCCCCAGGCTGAATCATTAGAAATAACGCAAACTACAGGTATGCTGTTTCTCACATAGGTCTCAAACTCCATGGTATAAAAGCCAATGCTACCATCTCCTGTATAATACAGCACAGGCTTGCCATCAGCTGCCCATGCACCCAGGGTATAGCCTTGGCCTGTTCCAATGGTTCCTAAGGGTCCGTATCTTATCACCTGACCTGGATATCGAGCTGTTGTATTTGCATCAATCCAGCTGGCAGAATCGCCACCATCGCATACGACATGCCAGTCCCTTGCTTCAGTGTTAATAAATTTCATAACCTCGGCGGCAACTCTCCCGGGATGAACAGGTATAATGGTGGAGGCAGCAGCAGTAACAAAAGCATCCTTCAGCCCTCTATTTAATTCCCTCGCTTCGATCAACCAAGCATCTTTAGCTTTAGTCTCCGCCCTAGACTTAAGAGCTTCTAATATCTGCATCGCAGCTGCACTGGCCCCTGCCACAATACCAATATCTGCTGGAGCATTATAGCCTATTTTAGTAAGGTCCGGATGTACCATGATTCTTAGTGCATCGGCATTAATTCTTGGTGCCTTTCCCTTCCCTATTTTGTAGCTGTGGTCTACAGCAAGCTCCAATACAACATCTGCTCCCTTTATGGCACCATCGCCAATGCAAAACAGCTCATTTTCGCCTTCATCAGCAAATACCCCTCTGGAGGTGGTTTGAACAAATACCGGCATATTTAAAAACTTAGCCAGCTCCTCTACTTCCTTTGCGTATTCACTTGAAAATCTAGCCGTCTCCCCAATAATCATAGCAGGCTTCTTTGCGGCTGCTAAAGCATCTGCTGCCTTTTCAATCAGCTGAGGATCTCCGTAGGCGGTGGTTTGGGCCCTATAATTATTAGGCCAATAAATCGTATTCTCTTCATAGCTCTGGTTCAGGACATCTGCTGCAATTTCAAGGTAAACAGGGCCTGGAGTAGCATTATATGCATTTCTAAAGGCCATAGCAACATACTCTGGTATCCTGTTGCTGCTGAATATTTTCCTCGACCATTTACAGAAAATACTCATTGCCCCAAAGCTATCAACGTTTTGAAGAGGTCCTGTATCATTTTCACGTAGTGGTGAGCCTCCTCCTATGTGTATTAGAGGTATACCTGTTTCTGCTGCTTCAGCCATTGCAGTCGTGGCATTGGTGATTCCCGGCCCAGCAGTTGTAATTAGCACCCCAGGCTTCCCTGTTACCTTTGCATATGCCTCTGCAGCATAACCGCCAGAGCATTCATGCCTTACATCTATTACCCGTATTCCCTCTTCACGACAGCCATATAAAATTGGCATTATATGCCCGCCGGATAAGGTAAATACACATTCTACGCCTTCCCTTTTCAGTGCCTTGGCAAATAGCCTTCCGCCATCAATTTTTTCCATTTTTATTCCCCCTTATATTGTCGCTTCGCTAGTTGAATTTTGCACCACCACAGACATTTAATGCCTGACCTGTTATGTTTCTGGATAGTTCAGAGGCTAAGAAAGCAACTGCATATCCAATATCCTCTGGTTCCTGAGCCCTTCCCGTAGCCATTTTATCTAAAGCTAATAGCTTCCAGGTCTCTTCAGGTGTTTTATCTAGGAATTTACTGTATTTTTCTACACCCTTCTTCCACATGTCGGTTAGAATATATCCCGGACAAACACAGTTTGCATTTATCCCCTCTTTAGCATGGGCTCTTGCAATTGATTGTGTTAGGGCTATAATGGCCGCCTTCGATATAGAGTAGTTTGGTGTTCCGACTGTGCCGGTTCTTCCTGCTATTGAGGAAATCGTAACAATCCTGCCATAGCCTTTAGGAAGCATATAGTCCAATGCTGCCTTTATACAAATACCAGTTCCATGAAGATTTACATCTATGATTCTTTTAGCTGCCTCCAGGGATGTCTGATGATAATTGGCGCCTTCTCCCGCCACACCTGCTCCGGCAACTAGAATATCAATTTTGTTGAAGTCATTATTGATCTGTTTAAATATTTCCGCAACTGCTTCTTCATTTGAAATATCTAATCTATAAGCCTTAGCTAGAACATTGTACTTATTGGATATTTTTGAAGCCAGCTTATCCACACCTTCATAATTTATATCAGCTAAAGCTAAATCCGCTCCACAGCCTGCCAGCACATCAATAATGCCTTCCCCGATATCCCCACCTGCACCGGTTACAATGGCTGTTTTTCCCGACAAATCTATTTTCATACTTTTCCCCCATTCTTATATTGCTCTCAACCTCCAGCTATAGGTATAATAAACCAAATTTCTTTTATACCCCTCAGGTTTTCCGTAGCAGACAAATGCCTTCCCTTACCGTCAACAGCAATTATGCATTCATGGTTTAATAATTCATCCGGTGTAATATATAGCTTTGATATATATTTCCGATATAGCTTAACTATTTTGCATTCTATGTCAGCTAAGGTAAACTCCTCAGGCAAGCGCATTTGAAGGTCAAAATATTTTCCCGGAATAACACCATATAAATGTATACGAATACTAGTAAAGGTCATTAATAACAGACTCCAGTCCAAGCTCAAGGAGCTTTTCTTTAGAAGGTCTTCCATCCTTTTCCCACTTCCTTAAGCAGTAATATTCCTCCAGCTGCTGATGGAAATTCGGAATACGCCCCTCTATTGGCCCCCCCTCTACAGAGGTTAGAACCCGTGCAGGTAAAGTATCATCCTGACTGCTTAGGCCTAATCTAATGTTAAAGGCTCTTTGCAGGTTAACGACTCTTTCTCCTGCCTTTAGCAGCTCAGCTGCATCCAGCTTGAGGCCGATGGACTGCTCTATCGCTTTGGATAGGTCGGTGGGCGTGAGGGCTACAGTAGTGAACATGCAAATAACCGACGAGCAAACTACTGCGCCATAGTCTTGAATTACCTTTGCTAAATAACCCTTATTTTCTGTTTCGTGGGGACTGAAGGCTGCAGTAATTCCAGCATCCGGTAAAAGTCTTCCTCTTTCAAACATAAAAGATGGCCCGTGCATATGACATCCACCTCTTGGAGAGGTTGCATAGGTTGTAGCCATACTATAATTCGCTCTTGGGTCGTGCATAGGAAGCTCCAAGCCCTTGACGTGAACTGCGAATTCCTCACTGCCCTTCCCTAATACCTCCGCTGCACGCCTAACCCCCTCGCCCAGAAGCTTGCCCAAGCCCTCAGCCTTTGCAACTTTCTCTATCAAGGACAGTATTGCCTCCACATTACCCCATTTTAGATCAATATCCTCTGCAGCACTTCCTTCTAAAATGCCTTTCTCATGAGCTTCCATGGCAAAGGCTATAGCGCTGCCTACCGAAATAGTGTCTAAACCATATTCACGGCACAATATGTTTGCATAGGCAATGGATTCAAGATTATCGTTAAGGCACATTGATCCAAATGCACCTAAGGTTTCGTATTCGGGACCGTTACCCTTCATTGCATAGGGACCTTCCTCTATTTCTACATTACGTGCACACTGGATAGGACAAGCATAGCATTCAGGAACATACTTCTTTAACATGGTTTTAGCCATTGTAATACCACTGATTTTCATATAGCCATCCCAGCTGCCCTGCTTCCAATTCTTTGTTGGAGCGTCCCCAGACTCAAAGGCTAAAGCCATTGAAACACCGGTTCCATATGCCTTGAGGGCCTTTGCAGTATCATTCTCCGCCAGTTTGCCTACAGCTTCCTTTACCGTTTCCTTAAAGGCCAAATCGTCCTGTAGGCTAATCCCTTTATCTCCATAGACAAAAACTGCCTTTAAATTCTTAGACCCCATTAGGGCTCCTGCTCCACCTCTGCCAACAGCTCTGCCTCCGCTGCTTATGATACTTGCCATTTTTACTAAGCCTTCTCCTGCAGGTCCTATTGCACAGCAGCTACCTTTAATATTTCCACATTCAGCCTCTATTCTTTCAATTGTCTTTGATGTGTTTTCACCCCAAATTTCAGCTGCATCCCTCAGCTGCACCTCATCATTGTTTACATAAAGGTACACTGGCTTATCAGACTTTCCCTCGATGATGATGACATCATAGCCTGCTCTTTTTAAGAGATTACCAAATCTACCGGAGGCACTGGCGTCTAACCAAGCTTTGGTTAGTGGTGAGCGACATGATACATTGAACCTTCCTGATGTGGGATAATTTGTGCCATTTAAAGGCCCAACGGAATAGACCAGCTTATTGTTTTCACTGAAAACATCGTCGCTAAAATCATTTTCATCATATAGATATTTAGCAGCAAGACCAGAACCGCCTAAATAGTCCTTAAAATATTGATGAGGTATATCCTCTATTGAAATTTTGTTTAAGCTGAGATTTATTCTAAGTAGCTTTCCTACGTATTCCTTCATAAAAACCCTCCCTTTTGTAAGGCTCTCTTAAGCTGAAAGCATCTGCCCATAAAGCATTAATACGGATTAATGATAAGATTGATCTTAAATTACTAAAGGCAAGAGGAGTTAGCCCTAAACCTCCTCCTCTTAAGCCTAAAGCTTTTTCATTTGTAGATTATTCACCCTGAGCTGCTTCAGCAACAGCCTTTTTCTTTCCTATAAAGCCAGCAATAAAGATGAGTAGGGGTGCCATGAGCTGAATCAAGAAGAAGGTAGCAATTGTATTTGACATTCCTGCTGGATTAGCAGCCAGCAAGCCCCCTAAGAGGGTTATGGCAGCAGTTATACCAATTCGTTCTATCGTCACGTATACCCCCAAGGCAGTACCTGCCCGCTGTCCTCTAACCTCCGGCAGCTGCAGCATTAAAACCTTTGATGCTGGAACTATGGCTCCAAACATGACTCCTGCTATTGCATAGGTTATAATAGCTGTCGTAAAGCTGAAGCTTCGAATACCTACAAAGAAGCAAAGCGGAGCTATGATTCCTGCTATTATTGCAATTTTTCTATAATGCTGTCTGCCTATTTTAGCTATTATTAACGGTACAACGATATAGGCAATCATTGAGGCCATATTGTTGGCAGCAGGTATTTTTCCTGATATCGACTTATCCAGCAGCCAGCCTGGGTCTGTTTGGAATACCAACTGTCCTAAAACTCCTGTAGCATATATGGTTCCAAGGAAGAACATATTAGAAAGACAATATACCCAAACCATTGGCACCCTTAAAATTCCACCAATGTTTTTCCAAAAACCTAGATCCGCATTTTCTAGTATAGTTGAGGTCAAGGTTGCATCCTTGCTCTTTTTGTCCTTTGCAATAAAGAAGAATACAACTACGATTAATAGAACACTAATCGAAACTAGTGTATAGAGCATTTCCCAGCCACCGACAGCAGACATTATTTTTACACCCAGCATATTTGCTGTTAATTGCCCCATCGGGCTGGCTGATGTTAAAAAGCCATTGGCAACATAGAGCTCCCTATCATCAAACCACAATCCGATCATTTTTGTAGTAGCCGGCATGTAGAAGGCGCTGGCAACACCAAAGATAAACATGATTGCATACCAGGTGGTAAAGCCCTGTGCTCGCCCCTTGGCAAATATGACTGCAGCACAAACCAGAACAGCCGAGCCTAGTATTTTCTTAACACTAAACCTATCTAAGGTAGAGCCTGCAATAAATACAAACCATATCATTCCTGTAGACATCGCACCAGCTACTGCAGTCCTTTGAACTGCTGTCCAGCCCATATCCTCAGATATTGTAGCTAGAAGAATATTAAAGGATTGATTTGTAAAACCAAGAATAGTAAAGTAAAAAAGACAGATGAACAGGAGCATAACCCACCTAAACGGATTTCTTTCATTCAGCCTTACAGTTGTTTCATTACTCATCATTTGACCCCCTTAAGTTTTATGATGCTAATTAATTTTCTTCTACATTGCCCTCCCTTCATTTAAACTTCAATTCACATGCATTTTGAGTCCTATCTTCAAGCTAAATTCATGAAATTTTCTATTATCCTCCGGATATCAGTGTTAATAATTTTATATTTACGCCATCAACCAAGGCTGTTTCCTTAACCATATCAAGGGATATATAGTTTCCATTAACCAAAACAATTGTCATAGCTGATATTTGGGCCTCTGAAGCCTCAATTGCATCTGCAAGCGTCATCCCTGCTACATAGCTGATTTTTTTATCATTAATCTGTATCATTAGAAATTAAAAATAACATCTAATTCATGGTCATTAATGTCAAATCTAGATCCGGTTGCAGGTGAAGGCTCATTATAAAAGAAGTCCGGCAATCTATCATCCTCCTTTGTCAATCCTGCTGCTTTATTGAAGGCTCTTTCGGTCAACAGTGTTCTAACTCCCAGCCCTGTCACACGTGCGTATTCAGAGCTTCCCCCATACATTGCAGCCATTAGCTCTGCCAGAAGCGGCAGCCCCGGCACCATATGTGAAAATGCAAAAATACACATCATACAGTCAGCGAAGCACATAGCCACCTGCAGCTTATTTGATGCATAGGCTTGAGCTGTTCTGCCTGTATCCTCGAAGGCTCTACCCATGGTAAGTCCAGCTGTATGGTCTGCCCCCATCGGACTAGTAGCATAGGTAACACCTGTTCCCTTGGTATTTCGGGGATCATAGCCTGCAATGGCCTGATGCTTAACTACAGGTATACGTTTACAGCCGAGGCTCTTGCCTACGGCTTCACAGCCGCCACCAAGCAAATACCCAAACTCAGTCCCATCAGCCATTTCCTTTAATAGCTTTATTACACCCTCGCTATCACCCCAGCTTAAGACGCCACCTTCCATGCAAACAGCCATAGTATTAGCTGCTTCTATCGTATCCACACCTAAATCATCACACATACGATCCATCATCGCTATTGCATCCAGATCTGAAATATGGCAGTTTGGGCCAAATAGAGCGATAGTTTCATACTCCAGGCCAGAGGTTAAGTACTGTCCAGACTTATCTCTGTATTCATTGGAGCATTGAACAACACAGCCCGGCTGGCATGCCAGCTTATTCCGTCCTCCTCGGTTTGATAGGTTTGCTAAGAATGTACCGGAACCCACCTCGGAATACTTAGGAAATAGCTTGCCTGAGAAATTATCTACCGGTAGAACGCCATTGGCACCAGTTACCTCTATGGTTGCAATTGTTCCTATGTTATGGAAGGGATCATTCTTAGCTCCTTCAGCCACCATCCTGTTCAATTTTTTGCTTATTTCATTAAACCGTTCTTTGTCGTTGTAATTAAAGCTAAATTTATTAAAAGGCTTTTCGATTATTATACTCTTAAGCCTTTTGCTGCCCATTAATGCCCCCAGTCCACCCCTTGCAGCTGCACGACTAGGATGATTTGAAGCAAATTCGGAAACTTGAATGGAGGCACATTTATACAGTCTTTCCCCTGCAGCCCCGATTGAAATCGTTGCCAAGCTGTTGTCAAAGCTATTGTGAAGCCTTTCAGCTAGCTCATAATTATTTAATCCCTCATAGCCTCCGGCATCCTCCAGGGATACATTACCCTCACGATCAAAATGCAGCTGCCATAGGCCGTTTGCATCAGGAATACCCTTAACAACTATTAGCTTAACCCCATGCTCAGCCATTAAAGCACCAGCATAACCACCAACATTGCTTTCCTTAATTCCACCCGTCAAAGGACTTTTACCACCAACCGACATCCGATTAGCTGTAGTGAGATTAGAGCCAGCAAAAATTGATGTGCAAAATATGAGTTGATTTTCACTGCCTAGTGGATCGCAATCCGGTGGTACATTTTTCATTAGATATTGTGCAATTAAAGCTCTTCCGCCCAAATCCTGCAATTCAACCTCCAGTGCTTCTCTTACCACTGTCTGGCTCTTCATATCTACAATAACTTTAGACCACATAGCTGTTACCCCCTTATATTTGATTTGTAGGATTATGCATCAAAGGCTTGTTTAATGATTTCTGCAACTCCAGCTGTTGTAATTCTATATGGCGCAAGGGCCATACCACTATCGGCGGTTATTTTAGGTGCCAGCTTCTGAGCATCCTCCAATGAAATACCCAGCTCTTTAATATTAGGAATATCAAGGGATTTTATTAATGTACGTAGGGCTTTACGGGCTGTTTCACCTATAGCCTCAGCAGTAGCCTCCTCCGAAATATCCTCCCCTAGACATTCGCAAATCATTCTTACCTTTTTAAACTCTGTTTTAGAGGTGTATTCAATTACCTCCGGTAAAGCCACGGCACAGGCAACACCATGGGGAATATGAAAATTAGCTCCAAGCGCGTGGGCGATGCAATGTCCGAGATGAACAAGTGCATTTGTAAAGGCCATCCCTGCAAAGGTGGATGCCAAAATCATATACTCCCTTGCTTCAATATTTTTGCCATCCCTGTAGGCAATTGGTAGCCACTTTGCAATAATACGTATTGCTTCCCTTGCCAGGGCATCTGAAAGGGGATTTGCCTGACCACCTGTGATGGCTTCAACAGCATGAGCTAAGGCATCTATTCCTGTAGCCGCTGTTAATTTTGGAGGAAGTCCAATTGTTAGCTCTGGGTCCAAAATTGCGAGAGTACCAACACATACAGGACTTACAACACTGTCCTTGTTCCCCATAGAGGTGCAGGATATTACGCACATATTTGTAACCTCACTGCCTGTTCCGCTGGTTGTAGGTATAAAAACCATAGGAACACCCTTCTTTAGATTTTTTTGAATGCCAAAATATTTCATAATAGGTGGCTCGTTATTTATTAGTACATTGATGCCTTTCGCCGTATCTATAGCACTGCCTCCACCTACAGCAACAATGCCATCTATGCCTTCTCTTCTTGCAAGCTCAGCTGCTTCTTCAACAATAATATCCGGTGGATCCGGTACAACACCGTCAAAGGAAATCGTTTGCACACCTGCATTGTGTAAATTTTCTAGAATGACATCCGATATTCCCAGCTCCTTAAGACCCTTGTCATACACCACCATTACCTTTTTACAACCCAGCTCCCGTACCTTTAGACCAGTCCGTAAAGAAGCCCCACGCCCCATAATGGTAGGAACAAAAACCCCGAACGACGTAATCATCTCTATATCCCTCCTTATATATTTAGCATTGCTAATTAATTACCTTAATCTTAACATAAGGGATGTTGAACTGAGTACGTGTCAAGAACACGAAAATAAGGTGTGTTTTTCGTTCTATTCGCACTATTCAAAATATTTGTTATTTTTGTTTGGAATGATGTATGCTAAAATGGGGCTAGAAGGGAGATGGTGTTTTTTATGAAATATGATGAATTAATAAAATTTTTAAAGAATACTTTTGAGATCCATGCTATAGCAAAGACCTCTATTTCTCCTAAAATAATTGATGTAAAGCTTGTTGAAGGACATATTCAAAGCTGGGAGGAAAATGTATTATATGTAGGTAACACAATAACCCTAGAGGCTCCAGCTAATCATCCGATAATGCTATGCTGTGGCAATGAGCAAGGAGAGCTGCCGCCAGGTAGCAATTATTGTCTTATTAACGTCAACGAGGCAAATGATATTTATAGCTTTGCAAAGGACTTAATCTTTGAGGACATAAAAGCGGAGAATGCTTTATTTCCTTTAGCTCAAGCCGCTCTTGATGGTAACAATATACTACACCTAATAAACGAAGCTGCTAAGATACTAGGCAATGCACTTATACTTACAGACACCAGCATGAATATAATTGCCCATTCAACGATATATGAGATAATGGACCCATTGTGGGAAAAAAATATTAGGCATGGTCACTGTACAGACGAGTTTAAGCAAAGGGTAAACAATTGTGAATCCATGAAGGGCTGGAGTAAACAGGATAAGGATACCATACAAATTAGATTGGCTGATGATAATCAAAGCAAGCTTATATCTCGTATTATTCATAATAACCATTTAACAGGTGGGATAACAATGATAGAGCATCACACCTCCATTTCAAGGGCTCATATGGTACAGCTACCATTGGTGGGAGCGATTCTTTATAAGCGATTTGTAAACGATTTATCCGGCAGCTTAAATAAATCATTACACAGCACCATTCTTTACAACCTATTAGATGAGTTGGATACTGCCGGTAGAAATAAGTCAATTCCTAAAATTGATCTTCCTAAGCAGCTGAAGGTTGTGGTGGTCAGATATATATATCCTATGTATAACCGCCATCTAAAGCGTACGATTATGTTTGAATTAGAAAGAATATTTCCTAATGGCTATTCTGTTCAATACAAGGGCTATATGGCAATAGTTGTAGATTCAATTAATGATAATCAGGAAAATGAGCTAAAAAAAATGGTTAGTCAAAACGACATAACCATAGGCGTAAGCTGGGAGTTTTATAATATAGCTCAATTTAAGAGATACTTTAATCAAGCAGTTTCAGCAATTAAGCTCTCCCATCGAATAGGTGCTAAAAATCAATTAGTTAATTATACAGACTATGCTATATTTGATTTACTTAGTAATTATGCAGGAAAAATACCTCTACAGGGCTTTTGTCATCCATATTTAGAAACACTAAAAACCTATGATAGAATTAATAGCACCGAGTTTTATATAACACTCCGCACTTATTTTCAGAACAACAAAAACCTTAGCTTAACCTCTAAAGCACTGTTCATTCATAAAAACTCTTTAGCATATAGATTAAATCGAATCACTCAGCTTACAGGTATTGATTTAAATAATGTAGAGCTGATGCATTCACTTATAGATTCCTTTAGAATAAATGAATTTCTGAATTCATCATTAGGGTAAGGTAGATCCATTTTTTTACTTACTCATTCCTGCTCTTTTTTATTTAAATTAGCCAGCACTCTTTCAAGATATCCTTCAAATTGAATAATCTCCGCCTCAGAAAAGCCCTCATAGAAGATATCATCCATGAGGCTGGTTACCTGGTGATACTGCTGCTCCATCGCCCTTATTGTGTCAGTCAGTCTAATATTTATTTTCCTGCGATCCTTTATGTCATAAATTCTCTCCAGATAGCCTAGTGTCGCTAGTTTATCCAGCATGCTGGTTAGCGTTGTTTTAGCCAATCCAGTTTTAAAAGCCAGCTCAGATATTGGAATATTATCTTCATTCCAGAGGACATAAAGAATCCTTCCTTGAGCAGCATTAAATTCATGAATTCCTTGGTTGTTAAGAATATTCTCTAATACTCTACCTTGAATTTGCTTTATCTTTGATATTAAAAATCCTCCATTTGCTTTTATGGCAGCTTCCCTCTTTTCACTAGTATTCTTACTCAAAGAATATACTGTATAATGCTATACGTCAACAAGATATTCTATCCTATTTCTGGGGTTAACTTATTAGTTGTGATTATAATAAAAAATACAGCAGTAGAAGGACTGGAGGGTCTCACCTAGTGCTGTAGGTCTTGCTTGCGATATTAATCTACTTAATTATTGGCCCTGGCATTGGATATACCTTTCGACCAAAGGCGGTATTGACCACCATTGCTGCCGATAAATAGATACCTAAGCATCCTGCTATCAGTAGCGCCCATGCAGGGATAGCTGAATAGCTCTTAGGCAATATGCCTAGATCCATCAAGGTAATAAAAGGCAGTGCAACATCTAAAGCCAATACGATCAAGGTTAATACAAGTGGTGTTTTGAAGAAAGCCGGTGTCCATAGGTATAGCACAATTGTTAGTACCAGCCAAGCCCAACCGTCGATACGGGCATCCAGTAAAATTCCGTTATTTGCAGCATTGAACTTCATTATCATTTCAATACCACCAACAAGCATAAAAAATGCACTAAAAAATAAAAAAGTATTTCCGCCCGTTGTGTTTCCACTCTTTAAATCCAGCAAAGCAACGACTAATTGTACTACGAAGCCTCCTAAAAGCCATGTACCAAGCAGTGGCAATGCAGCACTTGTTACCTTTCCTGACAATAAGGCAAAAAAGCAGAAGCATGCTACTGCCAAGGCAACTAAGCCTGCTGGAGTAGGGTTAGACCATTCTTTTGTTCCGTTTATCTGACTCACTCTGACACCTTCACTTTCGCATTTATTTTTGCTGGAGATAGTTGTTTGTTATTATTTTCTCTATCTCTTTATCAAAGGCTATTATATGCAATATCGGACCATAAAGCAACACATTTCGACATATGTATACAGTATTATTTGAAACTGTTCAATATTATACACACTAGAAATACAACTGTCCCCTTGGTTCGTCTAAAGCATCCCAGAAGCCAACACAAAAATCGTTAATGCATGCGTAAGAGTTGAAGCAATCACACCGTGCTTCATACGAACTATCCCGCAAATAATACCTTCGTATAAAGTAAATGCAATAATCATTACCCCTAAATCGGTTACCGTTGTGGCAAGGAATATATGTCCTACTGCAAAAATAAAACCAGACAAAATAGCTGATCGCCAAGGGCTCGATATTTTTTCAAAATATCCTTGTAGATACCCTCTGAACAATACTTCCTCCATAAAATTGCCCAACAAAGCCAAAACAAATAAGGGGAAAAGGATACTTGTACAAACTATCCCCCCTCTCTGGTTAATAGGTATTGAATTGTAAATGAATAATATGGGCACGATCACTGCAGCTGCTCCTGCTAGACCTGCAATAAGTGAATATAGCTTGTTTTCACCGATCCATAATAAATATACGTTTAACTCTGGATTAAAATATATAATACTTAATGTAATCAAAAAGCATATCATCCCAAATGTAAGTAGAAACACTTTGTCCTCAATAAATCGGAACCACACTAGATTGTTGTCGGTTAAACCAAATCGCCATAATCCCATTGGTGTTAATGCATCTCTAATCAATATAAAACTGAAAATGAGTAAAAATATTTTGGGAAACACTGTTTTCTTAGGTAGAATCAAATAGGATAGTATAATTAAGACTAATCCCGGTACAATTCTTACAAAATATTCAATTAAATAATCCACTAGTTCCTCTCCTTCCAACTTTTTTTGGCATCCATGTATCAAATAATCAAAAACAAATTTCTATTATGTCGCTAATCGTAAGTGGTGTAAAATAATATGTGCTTTATCGTTTAATTCAACAGACTTCTATGACCACATTCTCCTGCTTTCTACTTTAATAGCTTTATAATTAATACTTTAAGCTCTTTTCCTAATTCATCTATAGAATATGGCAATTCATTCATTAAGGCACGGTTAAATAGCTCGTGTATTGTTATAACTAAATAGCAGGCCATAAATTGTGCGTCATTAATTTTTAGAGAGCCATTGAGCCGGCCTTTCTCAAGCCAAAGTGAAAAGGGTTTAATCCAATTATTTATGTACTTTTCTTCCATATTGTTAATTCCTAAAAAACTATGAAATCTGACATTATGAATTAACTTTAAAATAGCAATATTTTTCTTTACAAAAGATACAATGTATTCAACAATTTCACAAAGTTCTTCATCGCTATAGCCTCTTAGAATGATTTCTTTCATCCATAGATCTGCATATCCAAATTTATGATTTATAAAACTCCATATTAGGGCCTCTTTAGATTCAAAGTACAGATAAAACGTTCCTTTAGCTACACCCGCACGTTGAACGATATCGCTTATCGTTACTTTGGTCACACTTTTTTCCATGAACAGCTGTTCAGCTGCCTCTATAATGTTATAATATGTTTCCTCACCTTTTTTAGTCTTCATACATCCTCCCTAATATGTCTGTGCTAGTATTATAAAACCAATTAATATGACCCGTGTTCATAAATTAATTATAACAGTTCCTTTCATCGTTTTATATGAACAACTCTACTTATTTGGTCAGTTTTATTCCGTCTTCTCAAGTCTCAAGTTTCTCTTGATTTCAAATGGTTTTTCGACTAACACCTCCAGCCTCTCCATAATTACTGAGACCTTAGGGTGCTAGGCACCTTTTTGGCGGAAAATCACTTGTAAATGTCACAAACGTTCACATCACTGCATCACATCATCTGATAAATAGTTTTCTCCGTTTGCACTCTAACCCCAATATAGCTGCACCAGCTCTGTGAACTTCCTCCTGTATAATATATAAGCTTGTATGACAAGCAACAAACACCTGTCAAACAAAGCGTGACGCTGTCACCGACAGATTTATCTTGACACTGTAAACATCAAGTGCTATGATCTTTACATAGTAAAGTTTAATTAAGGAGGCATTATTATTGAAAGAAAAACCATATCATCATGGCAATCTTCATAGCAAGCTAATTGAAACCGGTATTGAGCTGATTAACGAGGTTGGCCTTAAGGACTTTTCTCTGCGCAAGGTGGCTGCAAAATGCAATGTCAGCCATGCTGCTCCCTACAGTCACTTCAAGGACAAGGATGATTTGATAAACGCAATGGGAGATCACGTCACCCATCAATTTATGGAGAAGCTCCACAATGCCATCGCCGATCTAGAGGATAGTCCAAAGGCACTTTTATCCCTTGGTCAAGCATACATTGACTTTTTTATTGAACACCCTGAATACTTTCAATTTATTTTTTATTCCTCTGGCATAAGTATTGATTTAGACAAGGAAAACCCCGATGATTATCCTCCATTTGCATTGTTTCGTGAAACCGCTTACCGAAGCTTTCGCAGGATGGGCCTTCCGGAAGGGGAATATTCAAAGCATTTAATAGGCAAGTGGTCAATGGTTCACGGCATTGCAGCATTACTAACCAATACTGGTATCAGCTATTCAGGAGATTGGCATTCCATATTTACCAATACCTTTGTATATAAGGGGGAAAATCTATGAAAATGATTATGCATGACTTAACTCAAGAGGAGTTTAGTAACCTCGGTCCATTGACCGCTGCCGATAATATCGTGATATCCGACAATGGTACAATCCGACCCTGCATTGGCTGCTTTGGATGCTGGATAAAGACACCGGGAGTATGTGTTATAAAGGATGACTATCAAAGCATAGGAGAATTAATGTCAAAATGCGATGAGCTCATTATTATAAACAGATGCGTCTATGGAAGCTACAGTCCATTTATCCGTAATGCTTTGGATAGAAGCATCTCCTATTTGCTTCCCTACTTTATGCAAAAGAACGGTGAAACCCACCATCAGAGCCGCTATAGCAATCATTTTAGGCTGACGGTCCATTTCTATGGGGACGACATTACTAAGGCTGAGGAAAAAACAGCCAGGGCATTGGTAAAAGCCAACGCTGTCAACTATTCTAGTAAAGAAGATCAGGTTTATTTTCATCAGAGCTTAGAGTCTATTAAGGGGGTATGCTAATGAAGGTCGCTATGATTAACGGAAGTCCAAAGTCTGGAAAAAGCAATACTGCATTTCTGCTGAATTCTCTTGAAGCCCTAATCAGCTCTGGAAACGAACTAACCCATTACCATATCATCAAAAATCCTCTTCCAGCAGAAGAATACAGCCAGCTTTGTCAAATGGATGCTTTGGTATTGGCATTCCCCTTGTACATCGATGCAATCCCTTCCCATTTATTCAGGCTATTGGTAGAGCTAGAAAAGCATATGAAGGCTGAGCTTGAGAAGGATATCATTGTTTATGCTATAATAAACAATGGCTTTTACGAAGGAAGGCAATGCCATATTGCCTTTGAGATACTTGAAAACTGGTGCCAGCGCTCAGGTCTAAGGTTTGGTCAGGGCCTCGGACATGGCGCAGGTGAAATGCTGGCATCAAATGATAAAATCCCATTAGGGCATGGCCCCTTAAAAAACCTCGGAAAAGCGTTGAATATTTTGGCCAATAATATCAATTCAAAAAGCAGCGGTGAATTAATGCTGGTTAACCCCAATTTCCCTCGGTTCGCCTGGCAATTTGCCGGAACTCATTTTTTTTGGAATGCAGCTGCTAAGAAGAATGGAATAAAAAAGCGAGACATTTTAAGACGTCTGTAAAGTCAGAGGAAATTGCATTAAAATATGCAATTTCCTCAATACAAACAAATAAAATAAGGGGTGATCCAATTAATGAGAGCTATAAAAGCTATTGATTTTCCTTATTGGCTGATAGCAACGATATGGGGAGGCATTCTTTCATTGTATGTGATGACAGGCTTCGAAGTAATACCTAATGGAAGAAACCCTCTATTTTTATTGATTTTATTACCAATATTATTTAGCCGGCTAGCTACTAAATCAAATGAATTTGTAGCAAATTCCCATATTACAGACACCTATGCATTGGGACTTTTTATATACGTACTTCACTACCTCAATTACATATTATATAGAGGCGCTGTTATACATATCAAAAATTCTACAATTATGATGATTGTTTTGATTACTGCAGTATTGTACAAATTGGCAAAGCGTTATTTTAAAATGTGATTGCTTATGGATATCAGAGGTCAGGACTGTACTTGTAACAAGGATGTGCAGGCACCTGAATAGTATACGTTTAACACATGAAGTGCTCTGGTGCAGGCGGTATACAGCAGCAACCGTTCCTCCTCACAGCAATAATTGCCATTTCCTGCATTGTAGACAATAACCACATCAAACTCCAGCCCTTTCGCAAGATACACTGGTATTATGACGGCGCTGTTAATGTATTCATCCTCTTCATTGACTATTGCCTTGACCTCGGCCTTATCCTTTAAGAAGGCATATACCTCTTTTGCCTCTCTTGCAGTCCTTGTTATAATCCCTATAGATTTATAGCCCTTATCCTTATATGCTGTTATATCCTTAAGAATTCTCTCCTTGATAGCAGCCTGATGTTCAAAGCCCATCAACATAGGTTTTTCACCATGCCTCGCCACCGATTCAGCATCAATCCCTTTATTTAAAAGTCTTCTTGAAAATTCTATAATATCAATTGTGGATCTGTAGCTTTTAGATAAATTCATTATACAGGTATTTTCCTGTGTGAATATATCTAACACGTTACTATAGTCTCCTACATTCATAAATGGATTTATAGATTGATTTATATCCCCCAGCATAGTTATACTGGCATGCTGGAAAAGCTGATGAAAAATTTCATATTGCAGGGGCGTGTAATCCTGCGCCTCATCAATAACAACATACTTAATTTCTTTGGTTTTGGGTAAATCGCCAAAGGCTCCCTTTAGAAATAATAGGGGTGGCTGGTCCTCATAATTCAGAGCTTTAGCCTTCAAATTTTCTAAAGTATAGGCTTTGATTTCGTTTAATTCCTCTGTGTTTCCGTCATGGCCTACAGCAAAATTCTCAAGCCCCTCGAATAGCTTTATATAGATATCCACTAAATCAAATTCTGTCATTCTCTTTATTTCCTTGTGTAAATCCTTTATTTCATCCTTTATAATTGCCCTGCTCTTATTTCTTATCTCTGCTCTATCTATATAACCACCTGATTTTAATAGCTCATCAGCAATCTCATTAATCCTCTGCTTTTCGTAGGGCTTTAGCAGGAATAGAACTCTCTCCCTTATCTTTTGGAGTCTTTTCTTCAGGGGCAGCTCACTATAATCCTTATAAAATAGCTGGTGTAATTCAGTGGATGAAATCACTAGGCTACCGTTAAAAAGCAAATCCCCAAACCCCCGGTCAAGCCCCTCTACGTAGCTTACATATCGCTTTAGCACATCTATAAACGCTTTAGAAGACTTGTATATTATATTCATAATTCTCTTTTTATAGCTCAATGTATCCCTTGAAGCAAGGATATATTCCATCATAGTATAATAATCTTCCTTCTTAAGCTCAACCTCCAGTGCCTTGTGCATATACGCCTTAAAGGTTGTCTGATACATATTTTCTTCATCCAGCTGAGGCAATACATTAGATATATAATCATTAAAAATTTCATTAGGTGAAAATATGACTATGTTCTGAGCTGTAATCTTGTCTCTGTACTTATACAGCAGGTAGGCCACTCTATGGAGGGCAACAGAGGTTTTACCACTACCGGCTGGCCCCTGAACAATTAAATTCTTGAATTCTTCGTTACGTATCGCTCTATTCTGTTCTCTTTGAATCGTTGTTACTATTGCCTTCATTCTGCCATCGGTGCTTTTACCCAAGATTTCCTGCAGCATTTCATCATCTATCACGAGATTGCTGTCAAACATATATTCAATTTTATCCTTGCTTATTTTGTACTGTCTCTTTAGCGTGATTTCCCCGTAAATATCTCCTTCTGGGCAGCTATAGCTGGCCTTTCCTGCTTCATAGTCATAAAACATACTGGATACCGGTGCTCTCCAATCGTAAATTAGAATATCATACGCATCATTGGCCAAATTTGAAATGCCTATATAATAGCTTTCAGCCCTTGATTCGCCTGATTCTTTAAAATCAATTCTTCCAAAATAGGGGGCTAAAGCCATCCTCTCGTATTTTTCCGTCAGTCTTTTAGTAAATTCGTGGCTTCTCTTTTGCCTTTTAAGCACATCTATAAAGCTCATAAAATCCACCAGCTGATCCAGCTCATTTGCGATGGAAATAGAGCCTACCTCCTGCCATAGCTCTCTTTGTGTTTCAATCGCCTCTTTTTTAATCCTCTCGTTAAAATCACGTTTTTCATCAAGCTGCTTTTGAATTTCCTTAAGCACCATAGCCAGCCGCTGATTTTCAATTACCCATTCCGCATCGTTAATGTTCATGTATACCCTCCTCAAATATTATTTTATTATTTTTCAAAAAACCTATTGACTTTGCTTTCATGGTGTTATATAATAAAGTTAGATAGATGTGTTTTATCGCTATAATTTGAGTGCAGATATAAATATATTATCATGCTTCATTTCATATGTCAATGTAACGTTAGGCACCTACCATTTTATGGTTAGGTGTCTTTATATTTTTAAATGCTTAGGTGTAAGCTCCCATTGCTGCTACAAAAAAATAAACACCCACTTCAATTTCCCTTAAGATGGTTAGTTTTCCTAGCCATGGGATTGAGGTAAGTGCCTATTATTTATAGTTTTAAATTCACAAGGATGTACATAATCTTTAAAGCTTGTGGCTTCTCCTTGGAATAATTTATTTTTGTAGATAGGTTACAAGATTATCATGCAACGTACGTCTTTCACCTTTGTATTCCATATATGGAACTGCCCAGCCACAGC
Source organism: Natronincolaceae bacterium (assembly GCA_048264125.1). GTDB lineage: Bacteria > Bacillota > Clostridia > Peptostreptococcales > Natronincolaceae > M1-B18. Next base: position 241,125 of record JBLXDM010000007.1, on the reverse strand, counting down.
TGGTCTGGACCTTATGAATATCCACATCAAAGATTTGCCTTACCAGTTTTTGGGGATACTCACTGAAATACTCCTCGTATATTCCATCAAAATCAGCTGTTTCCTTAGCCAAGACTCGCCCTCTTCCGTAGGCCCTTAGAATAACAGGCTCCTCCTCAAAGCTGCACCACATAAAGGTAACTCTATTATTTTCATTGATATGGTTTGCAGTCTCATTTCCGCTGCCATAATAATCTAGATAAATGATTCGATTTTCATTGATTATTCTGAGGGTATCATAGCCCTTTGGAGAAACATTGACCTCTCCCTCAGAGGTGGGCGCGGTGCTAATAAAGAACATTTTCTGTTTTTCTATAAAGCTTAATATTTCTGTAGTTAAGCTATCAAATATTTGAGCCATTATCTTCCTCCTGTATTATGTATAAGCTTCTCATCTGACCAAGGCTTTATATGTGTAGATGTCATATGCTTTTTTACTTGGTTTCCTTTAAGTTCCTCTTAATTTCAATAATTTGATTATCACTTTGGACAACCTTCATAGTTAGATTATTCATGTCAATCTGCAGCTTATCCATTTTTTCATCCATGTCATCCAGCTTATTATTTACAATATCGCGATGGTCAAATAAGGCTCTTATTTTATCAATAACCTCATTTTCCAGCTTTAATTCCACCTTCGAAATATCTTGCTTAAGCTCCAATTTAGTGTCCTTAAGCTCTCTCTTTGTATCTTGAACCTCTGTATAGATTTTTTCAAGCAGATTAAAAATTCTCTCTTGATTATCCATTTTATTGTCCTCCACAGCCTTTGAATTCTTACACTTATTAAAGTATAACATCCTGCCGTATTTGCCACAATAGCGAAATATTTATTCTCAGGACATGCACGCCATGTAGACAAGTGGGCGAGGTAAACTACTTAGGTGGACAAGCTTAGCTATTCACCGAAATTAGAATCAAATAAAGCAATAATTGCTATATGCGCTTCATCCTCATCTTCTCCGGATATTTCTAAAGTAACCTCTTCGCCATGCCTTGCCCCCATGCTTAGAATACTCATTATACTTTTACTGTTATACCTATTGCCATTTTTTATAATCATGCACTGGGATTTAAATTTTGTTGCTTCCTTTGCCAATAAACCGGCTGGCCTTGCATGTATTCCCGTTTTGTTTTGAATTACAATTTTCTTTTCCAGCATATCATCACTTCCATTTCACTAATATATGTATAGCTCATTCACTTATTTTTCATTTCATAGTAAGGTCTGTTTTATTTCCAATGCACTAAGGGGCTAAAAACCCATGAAGTGCTTTAGTTCTCAATATAGGTTTTCAACAGCCTGCAGCCCCCTACAATCTTATACATTCCCAAAGAAGCAGGTATTAGAAATGTGTCTCCCAAATTAGCAGGCTCCCTATTCCCTTCTCCGTATTCAATCTCACCCTTACCTTCTATAAAGGTTAATACTTCAAAATAAGCCCCCGTGAGAATATGATTATAGGAATCTACACAGATTATTTCTTCTATGGTAAACAAATCACAGGAAAGCTTTTGATTTACTATTGTTTTATTCTTATTATTAAAGCTGATCACATCTAACGCCTTGTCTATATGTAGCTCTCTAGCCTTACCATCCAGCCCTACCCGCTGCCAGTCATATAAACGGTAGGTCACATCAGAATTTTGCTGCACCTCAAATAAAACAATACCTTCACCAATGGCATGTACGGTCCCAGCTGGTATAAAAATAATATCTCCAGCCTTAACCTGAACCTCATTTAAAGTGTCTTCGATGCTGCCATTTTCTAAAGAAGAAATGAAACCCTCCTTTGTTAAATGGTCCTTTAAGCCATAGATAATCCTGCTATTTTCATTAGCACTTACTATATACCACGCTTCTGTTTTGCCTAAATCTCCCTCATGGGCCAGAGCATATTGGTCATAAGGGTGTACCTGTACAGATAATTTTTCGTTTGCATCTATAAACTTTATAAGTAATGGGAATCGTTTTATGTATTCCTCATATTTTTCCCCTAGAATAGCACTGCCATATTGTCGAAGCACATCGCTTATGGTCAGCCCTTCAAGGCTTCCGTTTGAGATGATGCTTTCATCCCCTTCTCTGCAGGATAGCTCCCATGCTTCCCCTATGGGTTCAAGAGAGGAAATCGCCTTGTTTAACGATGCCTCTAGGTTTTTTCCACCCCAAATTCTCGCCTTATATAATGGTTGTAGCTTTATTGGATAAGCCTTCATATTGCACCTCTTATTTTATAGAACTAGAGGGATTATCTTTAAATGAGCTTTAGCTCCCTCAGTCCGTTATATATACCATTTGAAAACACGTCTGTTGTGATATAATCCGCTGTACTTTTTAGCCTTTCATTGGCATTACCCATAGCCACGCCATACCTTACCAGCTGGAGCATCTCGATATCGTTCATTCCATCACCAAAAGCATAAGTATTATCTATTCCAATGTTAAGAAAATTTAAAAGCCTTTTAATACCATCTGCTTTTGTGCAGCTTTTCATGTAAATATCGTAGGAGGATTGCCCCGGATGATTCATAAAAACAAAATTATCACTCAGTAATTCCTTAAATCTATTGAGCTGATTTTCATCCTGTGTAAAAACCACCATTTTATTCACTTCTACCTCATCTAAATCCCAAATATCAGTAATATTTTTGCTGGGTATTGCAAACTTCTCTAAGAAATCCTTAACTGCAGCAGAATTTAAGGTTGAAAAATAAGCTTTTTTCTGCCCTTCTAGAATGAAATCTACATTTTCCTTCCTAAAGGCTTCAACTGATTGCTTTAGGATTTCTTTATCCAGCTTCTTGTTATAGATTACCTCATTATTCATTTCTATATAGGTGCCATTAGATGCAATATAAGCATCAAATTTTATGTCTAATAGCTCATTACCCAAAAATGACATGGGTCTTCCAGTAGCAATAACCGCTAAGTGTCCTTTTTCTCTAATTAGGCGGATTGCCTCCTTAGTTGAATCTAATACGGAGGCCATTCCTCCCACATAATCTATTAGCGTTCCATCTACATCAAAAAATACAGCTTTTTTGCTCATAGCCCTTAGTCCCCTTTTAAAGCTAATAGTAATACAACGCATTTAACACAGCTTATATACGCATTCAATTAGCTATATATTCTAATGATATGCTTTAATTCGGATTTCCTATCTCAACAGAATATTTGTACTTATCAGCCCGATAGTAACAGATGGTGTATTCTATTACTTTTCCGCTATTGTCATAGGATATCCTTGTTCTTTTTAACACCGGAGCATATAGACCAACCTCTAGAAAATCGCTTAATTGCTCGTCGGCGGCTGCAGCTTCAAAATACTCCTTTGCCCGCACAACCTCTATATTATTATTTTTCTTCAGTAGCTCGTATAGAGATCCTGTATATTCTCTATCATCAAGGGGAAGATTTAATTCTTTATTTAAGTAAGTTATAAAGAAAACCATTGGACTATCATCCGCACACCTTAATCTTTCAATTTTATAGACCTCTTCCCTCAAACCAATTTCCAAGTGATTTGCAATAAATTTATTTGCTTTAACTATGCTTACCTTTGCATATTTTGTCACTGGAATAAAGCCTCTTTGCTTCATTTCCTCAGTAAAGCTCATTATCCGATTTAAGGGCTCTTCAATTTTGCTCAAAGCCACTACCGTGCCTTTCCCTCGAATCTTAGATACATATCCTTCATTTACAAGATCATTAATTGCTTGTCTAACAGTAATTCTGCTGACACCAAACATATTTTGAAGCTCCAGCTCTGTAGGTATGGTATCTCCAGATAAATATTCTTCATTCTCAATCTTTTCTTTGATGAATTCTTTGATTTGATAATACAAGGGAGGCGCCCCTTTAGTGTGGTTTAATAAACTAATGATAATCACCCTCTCAAAATTGTTTTCGAATTTTTCAGTAGGTTATATATAATACTTATTCTACGAAGCAACTATGCTGTACTGCTGCTATTTTCTGCTTTAATATTAAAAAGTTATACTATTGAAAAGCTTATATGAACCTAAAACCTTACATAAGCCTTTATTGTAGCAATTTCTTTACCGGTACTTGCCCCATAGGGTCTTATTGCATACTTCCCAACTGCAGCCGGCACAATAAATGTCTCGGCATAATTTACAATAAAGGGTTCGAAGCCACCCTCCGGCGATTCTACAATAGCCTGTTCTCCTTCAACTAAATTCAATACATTTACCTCTCCATTGGTGTCATGAAGGACCGGCACACTAAACCAATGTCTTCTCGTCTCGATAAATTGCGTATCATGTAGGCCTGTTCGCTCCTCCCTCCACCCATCTCCATCATTAATCTTCTGTATTTGATTAACCAAATGATTCATTGTCCATTCGGTATCTCTGTCGAATTGTAAAACCTTTGATCCATGCGCCATATGAATCGGTCTTGGTTTTCCATCTAAGCCTAATCTTCCCCAATCCCATAATTTAAAAGTAAAAATGTATGGCGTAGATGAAACCTCCAGAACCATTGAGTCAGCACCTGAGCAGTGGGCTGTACCTGCTGGGATTAAAAAGTGATCGTGCTTTTTAGCTGAAATTTTGTTAATATACTTTTCAACAGAAAATTCCATTTCTCCTTCTTGAGCTTTTACTAAATCTCCGAAAAACTTTTCTTTCGTTGTCCCTGTCTTAACACCAAGGTACACATGTGCATCTTCCTTTGCATCTAGCATATAATAGGATTCATCCTGAGTATAGTGCATTCCAAAGCATTCTTGAATATATTCTGTCAATGGGTGCACCTGCAAAGATAGGTTTCCCCCCTCCATCGTATCAAGAAGATCAAATCGAATCGGAAACTCAGTACCAAATCTGGCATGAACCTTTTCCCCCAGTAACGCTCGAGGATATTTAAACACCAGATTAATAGAAGGGACCTCTACAACGACATCTCCCACCTTCAGAAGCAGTGAATTTTCCTCAGGAACACAATTAAAGCACCAGGCATAATTTTCTGCATTTCGCTCTAGGTCGCATACTTCCTTCATCCATTGACCACCCCACACCCCCGGATCAAAGAAGGGCACTACACTAAAGGGCTGGGTTGTTGCCCTTTCCAAGCCTGCCAGGAAGGATTTTGCTGTAATCATCCTAGGTGCAGCTTTTAAATTTGTATCTAGAATATAATCAAAATCTTCAAAATGCTCCTTTTTATAGCTATCAGCCATTCTCCATTCAAAAAAGAAGCCTCTCTTATATTTTCTTAGGGTATCCTCATTATAATTGTTATGCTTCCAGTTTGGAAGCTCTCCATTACGATATCTTTGCTGTATTTCCCATCTAGCTAAATCTAGATAGATGTGTATATCCGGCTTAATTATCAGACCAGCAGCCACACCATAAATAATTATTAAGCCATCAGCCTCCTCTATTTGCTTTCTTGCAGCTTGAAGCCTGCTTGGATCGATGAAATCTTTAAATTGATGATGACTCATCACGCCAAATACTCTATCCTCCGTCATGTGATCCTTAATCCTATCAGTCACGTATTCGCAGCTGTAAAAAATCGCTTCATCTGTATGAATTAAGCCTGCATTAGGAAATTCCTTAATAATATGACGGCGAATTTCATCTACTCTAACACCTGGATAAAAATCTATTGCAAGAATTTTTTTCTCTTTATTTATAGCGCTTAGATTTAATTTTAACTCATCTATAATTGGCCCATAGCCCGCCCATGAGTGATTATTTTCATAGCCCTTTACTTCGATAAATGGCTGTTTATTAAATTTTGTATTCATGCTTGTATCCCCCATTTATATTTAATATTACTTTATGACAACTCTTCCATTTTCCTTATAAATTCTATTGGGAAAGGGCTTTTCCTCAATTGATTTGTAATCATGGCCTGCTGCTTGTCGCCAGCATGCGCCTACCTTTAATTTATCCTCACTGGTATTAACTAATCTGTGGGCATAATTGCCGTGTATATAGTGAAGAGATCCTTTGTATATTCTTTCAGCAAACATATTTCCTTCTGAATCAAGAAATAATAGAAGCCCATCACCACCGCAACCAAAATATATTTCAGGTTCCCTTCGATCCTCATGAAAATGCCCTCTTGTCATATTACATTCACCATTGACGGTAATAGGATACAGCACTGTCAGTCCCCAAAGCAGTGTATTGCTGCCTCCTTCATTTAAAGAATACACCTCATACATTACTGTATCCGAGGGTAGCTGGTCATCATATGCTTCATAGATTGCAGGTATTTCCTCATAACGCTTTGTATAGTGTTGTACATTCTCTCCTTGAATTACACCTTCATAAAAATCATGCATATATTTAGGCTCAATAATCTTCATTTCATAGCCTCCTAAGGAATAAATGCTTGCCATAGCTCATTATAATTATTAGGTTGAGTGATATAGCTAAATTTATCTTTTTTATCTATATATTGCTGATAAATGGGTATCCCCTTGATTATTTGGAACTCCTTATATTCTCTTGGCTCTTTGATGATTAATTCATTTTCTTGATAAGCAGGATTATGAATAAATTCAATGCCATCTCCAGAAAAGATAGGAAAATAAGCCAATCCGCCATTTTTTCGTACATCGACATAGTCAAATCCAAAATCCCTTATACACCATGCTCCAAAAACCATGTTTTCATTAGGATTCGTATTGACAGTATAATGGGCCCAGTAAGGAGGAACCAACACCACATCACCAGGTTTAGCCTTTACAGCATATATCCTTCCCGGATCACGCTTCGCTGTCTCTTGCATAAAAATGATCGCTTCCCCATGCCAAATTTCATAAAGCTCTGGGGTAGATGAATTACATGATTTAGAAACAGCATGGATATGCCCTTGGGATCGTATCGGCTCATTCCCTAATTTTCCTTTGGAATAGATACAGGCACCGTATAATAGGCTGCTTTTATGCAAATCTGCTTTATCCTCCGCCCTACCGACATCCATTGCTATTGTATATACAACATCAGGTCCTTCACAGCTAGGGTCCATCAAGCTTCCACGAATATCCTCCAGCCTTCGCTTTTCAGCCTTTGGTCCAAAAACCCCTTTGTTATAAATAAACTCTTGATTTTCGAAGCTATAATTAATGTTAAACCCCGGATAAAATGCCATTCCTATGCCTCCTTAGTTAAGCTAAGTATTTAAAAAGAAAAACGAATACTGTTGTTATTAAAATCGGTGCTATTAAGATCATCAAATACATTCTTGATAGCTTACCTACTGTTTTATTCCATAATTTTTGGTCGAACCACATTTTTCCATCAGAATTTACATTTATCAAATTATCTTTTATTAAATTATTTAATAAAAAGGTCTTTTCATTATCGGGTATAGACAGATATATATCGTCATATGAAAGACAGCTATCACTATTCACTGCCTTTTTCTCTATAAAGGAATCCACAATTATCCTTGTGTCGCTTTTTTTATTAATAGATCTCCTATTTTCCATCATTTCGTTATCTCCTTAATGTAAATCATTTTAGATAAACCATTCGTGGCTACAGAGTAAGCATTTTAAAATTATATGAGATTAAGGTGGTTACACCTTAATCTCATCATCCTTTTATTTAGAAAAAGTTTAAAGCTACCCCTATGATTGCAAGCAGTACCAAGATACCCATTACCTTTATTGGAGACATTTTCTTCTTAGCCATCAAGCTCCAGCAAAATATAACAAGCAGTAGTGGTAGTACTTTAGGAAATATGCCATTTAGAACCTCATTAATAACAATTTCCTTTTCTGCTCCGGTACTGATTCTCAAAGTAGTTTGCAAATTTACATAGGATGCAGCTACGCCACCAACAACAATTGATCCCAATAGATTGAATGCTTCACGTGCCCGCTGTGCTGCTTCACCAACAATCAATTCAACGGATTTTGTACCCAGCTCATAGCCTTTAAAGAACACAAAATAGCTAAGTGCAGTTATGGTTGTCAAATAAGTCACTATGTAAAATAGCGGACCTAATGCACTTCCCCCTTGGGACAGGCCTATAGCGATTGATAATAGCAAGGGAATGTACATACCAGGGATCATTGCATCACCAATTCCTGCTAAGGGTCCCATTAATCCTACCTTGATGCCGTTCATTACTTCATCATCTATTGCTACACCATTGGCTCTCTCTTCTTCCATCCCACACATAATACCATTAACTGCAGCACCTAGCTGAGGCTCTGTGTTATAGAATACTGAATGTCTTTTTAGGGCTTTTATTTCCTCTTCCTTGTTTCCGCCATATAGCTTCTTAATTACAGGAATCATTGATACTGCAAAGCCAAAGGACTCAAGCCATTCAAAGGACATAGAGGACAAGTTACCAACATACCAGGACCACCAGGATTTTCTTAGGGTAGTCTTATCTAGCTTTTTTGCAGCTTCCGCAGCTTTAACCTCCATACTATAACTCCTCCTCTTCCTCTACAGAATTTCCACTAAATACTGGCTTCACATTTGTGTATCTAAAATGTAGAATTGCAAAGAAGCTTCCGATGATTGCTAAAGAAATCATATTTATGCCCATTGCCGCTACGAGAGTGAAGCCTAAAAGGAATTGTATTAGGTCTACATCTTTTTTGGTTACCTGTCTTAGCAATATTGCAACCCCAACAGCTGGCAGCATGCCGCCTAAAGCCGTTAATGTACGCATTACAAATGAATCCACTGGAAAATACGCTATAATGTTTGTGGCTAGGTTACTTCCAAAATAAACTACTGTAAAGGTTGGGACAAATCGATATAAAAACTGTACAGCCTGAGGTCCAACATAGTGATTAAATACTAGCCCCTTATAATCACCCTCATTGATATTTTTAATTGCTCTGTGGTTCCAAAATGAATTAGTTACCATCATGAAATTGTGAAATATCGTTCCTACTGCGCCTACCGCCGTTGCAACCGCAACTGCAGATTGCACGGAAGACCCGGCTCTAACTGCCAGCACCCCTAGTGTGACCCCAATGTATGCAGCAGAGTTTAAATCCTGTGGCATCTGTCCCCCTGGGGTAACCAGCGCTATGTATACCACCTGTACAGCTACTCCCACCAGCACTCCAGTTTGAACATCACCTAATACTAATCCAATTAATAGTCCTGACACGATGGGTCTGGTTAATGTGTACCACCCCCCAGATAGTCCTAAAAACCAAGGTACTGAAAGAGATCCTAAATAAGCTAGAACTGCAATTATGCCTGCCTGAAAAATACTTACTTCCATCATGCTCTCCCCCTACTTTTTAAAATTTATTCTTGCTTCACTCCACAATACACTTTTTCCATCTGGAACCAATCTAAAATCTATTTCATAGCCATGCTGAAAAATCTTCTCAAAGGCATCAGCTTCCTCTAAGGTGATATCTGCATTTTTATTTACGTTAATGGTTCCTTCCCTTGCGCTTTGTGGTCCCACATTAACCACCTTGGGCTCTACCCTCATATTATTGTCTACAAGGATTTTAACCATCATCATTGGATTCTTAGTAATTAAAAAGTATCGCTTCTCACTATTACTGGCCTGCTCCAGCTTTGCTAAAAATTCTTCATAGCTATAAATGAAGGTCTTTTTCGTTGATGCTGACTTTAATGCCGCTTTTAATATAGGTTCTTTAGCTGCTTTGTCATCAACTGCTATTATGCCGTCACAGGGCTTCTCCATAGCCCATCTGGTTACAACTTGACCATGAATGATACGATCATCAATTCTTATAAAGCTAATTGCCATAGGAACGCCTCCTTTATAGGGTATCTTCTTCTTCATCTTCTAGCTGGAATTTGCTAATGCTCTGCCTGGCTTCATCTATTATCTCATTCAACCCAGCCTCATTCAGGTCTTGCTCCTTAAACAATGTAGTAAGCAGCAGTGGTAAATTTAAACCTGCAATCATTTTAAGCGCATTAATCTGTCCCCTGTTTAGAAAAATATCTATCGCCGCTGTATAGGGGGACCCTCCTTTAATATCTGTCAGCACCACAATTTCATCTGAGTCATCTAAGCCATCAATGAGTTCCTTAAGCCTTCCCTTGAAGGCCTCGATCCCCATATCTGCTTCCAAGCATAAGTAATATACATTTTGTAAATCGCCACAGATCATCCCGGCTGCTTTAAAGACTCCCTCCGCTAGAGTGCCGTGGCTTAATAAAACAATATTTCTCACCAACCTCCCCCTCTCTTTATATTTATATGATGTGTGATTTTAAAATCTAGCCCTCGTTACTTGAGATTATAATGACATTTAGGCAGATATTAATAAATGTTTTAAAGAAGAATCGAAGTGTATAAACTAAAATTAGTAATGAAATATTAATGTTTTGTTATGACGTTATAACGTCATAACCTTTAACTAAATTATATGACTCAATTTTCGCCTTGTCAATAGGTTTTTAAATATTCTGAATATATTAAGTGTCACGGGGACGCTTCGTTTGACTTGTTATTCACGTGGAGCTAAGTTATCCGATGGTTAAGACATTTGCATCTTTGTGCCTTAAAATTGCTGAAAGCCCTAGGCAGTATTAAATCACATGACTTAATAATGTCTAGGGCTTAATATGTAATGATTTTATAATTCATATTTCCTAAAAAGAAATAATCCAACCATGGTAGATAAAAGCATGATTGCAAGAGAATTTATTAAAATAGATACTACGAGGTCTATCGAAATCGATGCTCCAGAAACAATAGACGACATACCATAGATGGAATGTTGAACAACCCATTCGACAAGCCTTGTAGCCATATTAGAAAAACTGCCCAAGCTTTTTATCAGAGATACCAGTGTTTCGCTGAACAACACATAGCCTAGGCAAACAATAGTTGATGCCGTACTGTTTTTAATCAGCATGGCTAGCATGCAAATGACCGCTCCCAATGCGAAGTAAATAAAAACACCGCCAATCACCATGCCTGCATATTCTGGCGTCAGCATTTGCAGTGCCCGCCTGGAGCTAAGAAGCGCAGTTATTTGAAAAATCAGGAAGATTGCAGCAGATACTGCCGACGATAGCGCTGCTTTTGACAAATAAATAAAAAAGCGATTCTTGCTTGTCATCCATTTCTGTTGCCATGTTTGCCATTGGTATTCCTGACCGATAAAAACAGAAATCAAAACAGAAATGAGAATCCCCAACCCCTTTTGATATTCTGTACCAATTCTGACAACATCTTCGATTTTTTTGAATGCCGTTAATTCTCCGAAAATGGAAATACCCAAACGAATATCCTGACGAAGCAGCATTATAAGCAAGAAAGCTATAATCAATGTAAATGCTGTAATGCCATACAATAATTTGCTTTTCCCAAGTCTGTAAATATCACTCTTTAATATAGTTATCAATGCTTTAATCCCCCTTTGGTGTATTGCATATAGAGCGCCTCTATGCTTATTCCATTTTGAAGGGCCTCTTGTATATACAGCTCCTTCACAATTTCACCATTATGCAGAATCCCAAAGCAAGTAGCGATTTGCTCTAATTCACTTAGAATGTGACTAGAAATTATAATCGTTGTACCACTATTGCGATTAAGATTAAGCAGTAATTTACGCAAATCAACAATGCCATCAGGATCAAGACCATTTATTGGCTCATCCAAAATAAGGATATCTGGGCTTTCTAACAATGTCATCGCCAACTTCAATCTTTGTGTCATGCCTAACGAAAATTTCTCGACCAGCTTATTTTCACTATTCTCCAATCCAACAATTTTAAGGGTCTCTTCGATTTTCTTACCACCCTGCAGCCCTAACAAAATGGCCTGTTCCTTCATATTTTCTAGCGCTGTCATATTAAGAAATAGAGATGGGGTGTTGATTACTGCTGATATTTTGCTTTCCTGATTATCGATCATAGCAACAGAAACCTTGCCTTCAAAGTCTTGAATTAATCCTGTAATGATACGAAGCAGCGTTGTCTTTCCAGAGCCATTTTTTCCAATAAGACCGTATATCTCACCTTGCTTCACATGAATAGAAGCATCCTGCAGGATCGTATTTTTCCCATACTTTTTCTTTATGTGCTCTGCTTTTATCATATAATGATTCAAATCATGCACCTCCCTTTTCCCCTATCTTACTATCTTAATACCAATGAACATATAAAGAACAACAGCAATAATAGCAGCCGTCAAAAAAGCAAACAAAGCACCCTTTAGCAATGACCTCAACATCCCCTTTTTCCATTTCTTTGAAAGGTTCTTTACAGCATCGGCTTCTTTTAGATTCTGTTCAGTATTGTTGATCAGAAGTACTTCGTCCATTGCCTGCAACTCGGCTTTGCAGCTTTCACAATTGGCCAGATGCGCTTCAACCATCGCTTTGCTATCTCTGCTGCACACATCATCATGATACAACGGCAGCAGGTCTTTTATAATTTCACAAGATACTGTCATTTCATTACCTCCTGTAATTGTTTTTTTGCCCGGTAGAAAATCAGCCTTGCCCAGCTATCGGTCTTCCCGAACAACTCACCGATTTGAGAAAATGGTAATTCTCCGAATATCCGTAAAGTAAAAACCTCTTTGTATGGCTCCCTCATATTATGGAGCAGAAGGTGTAATTGTTTTGTAGCGTCTTTATCAAGAAAATTTTTTTCTAAATCTAATGTTATGTCTTGACGCTCTATAGCTGTGTCCGAGGCCAGATGCTTTCGTTTTTTGACATATGAGAGGTAAGTATTTTTAGCTATCTGACAAAGCCATACATATAATTTGCAGCTTCCATTGAATCTCTCTATATGCTGCATAGCTTTGAAAAAAGTCTCTTGTGTAACCTCTTCCGCAATGGCCTCGTTCCGGCATAGAGTTAGCATATATTTGTATACATCAGAAAAGTATTCTGTATATATTTTACCGAAGTCTGTCACTTTCTCACCTCCTAACCATAAGACTTAGCTTACACAAAAACGTTTCAAAAATTTTTTATTTTTTCTTGTATCTTAAAATTCTAACAGAAATATAAGCAATATACTATTTAGAATCCAAGCCAGCGAATCAGATTTATACATTATTTCCTTAACATCAAGAAAAGGAACTCTTTATGATTTAAGGAATTCCTTTTGTCTGTAAAAGCCTGGATACCCTTGGTTATCCGTTACATGCGCATTAAAATGCCAGCGCCAATCTTTAGCAGCTTTGACCCACTATATAGCGTGCTCTTTGCTTGGCGCACTCAAACAAAGCGTCCCGTTGACTTGCATGCAAAAAGCCGCATAATTGCGGCTCTATAAAAAGTTATTTCTGCACTTTCTTGAAACTAACCTGACAGGCCTTATTTCCCTTAGCAATGGTTTCCCCCAGATAAAACTCAAAGGCATCGTATTTACTGGCAATACCCCGATCCCCCTCCATTGCAATATCACATAGCTCTGCAATCAGTTCTTCATCATCCGTAAGCTTTTTCCATGCTGCCACTAGAGGACAATAATGGAATTCTAGGGTTAATTCATCATCTGTAGCATTTACATCCATTTCAAAGATTTCTTTCACATTTTCATTAGCAAAGGCCGCTGTAAATTCTTTTAAATTATCCGTTTGAGGGAACTTCCCTTCACCATGGAAACATCCACAGTTAAAAATAGCTTTTCTGGCAAAGTCCAAGGTTAAGCCCTGTTTTATAGCTTCCTCCACTAAAAAATAAAACCAGGTTGCTCTATGCTCAATGGCACCCCTTAAATCCTCAATTTTCTTTCCTTTTGGGGTTGGAATATTTTCAATCATTGTAAACTCTCCTTCTCTATATATTTTATTATTAATCTAATAAACCAGCAGGCTTCTTTTCTATAGCTTTTTATAATACGCCTAAATATGCCCTCTTGACCTGTTGATTATTGCTCAATTCTTTAGAATTACCCTGTAATGAAATTTTTCCTGTTTCTAAAACATAAGTCCTGTGGGATACATTCATTGCCATATTAGCATTTTGTTCAATTAGCATAATCGTTGTTCCCTGCTCATTAATTGATTGAATCAATTCAAAAATCATTGCCACGATATTGGGGGCAAGACCAAGGGAAGGCTCATCCAGCATCAAAAGCTTGGGCTCTGCCATTAAGGCACGGCCAATTGCCAGCATTTGCTGTTCACCGCCGGAAAGGGTTCCTGCCAGCTGATTCTGCCTTTCCTTCAGTCGTGGAAACAGCTCATATACCCTTTCGAAGGATGTCTTTATCTTTGCCTTATCCTTCATGATAAAAGCACCAAGGGAGAGATTTTCTGATACCGATAAACCTGGAAAAACCTCACGACCTTCTGGCGATAAGCTAATGCCCATTTTAACAATCTCATGGGGAGGCTGATTTGAAATTTCCTTCCCCTTAAAGGTTATACTTCCAGCGGTAGGCTTCAACAACCCGGCAATAGTCAACAGGGTTGTGGACTTTCCAGCTCCATTACTTCCAATTAAGGATACGATTTCACCCTGCTTTACCTCTAAGTTAATGCCCTTTAATGCATGAATATTGCCATAATGTGTGTTGAGATTATGAATTTTCAGCATGCTTCTTCCCTCCCCCCAAATAAGCCTCTATTACCTTTGGATTGTTTGCAACCTCGGCAGGTAATCCCTCTGCGATTTTTTTACCGTGGTCAATCACACAAATTCGGTCAGAAATATTCATTACAACACTCATGTCGTGCTCAATCAATATGATTGTATAGCCCCGATCACGTAGCTCCCTGATAAACTGAAGCAATTCTTCAGATTCCTGGGGATTCATTCCAGCGGCTGGCTCGTCTAATAGAAGCACCTTAGCATTGGTTGCAATCGCTCGGGCTATTTCCAGCTTCCTTTGTGCCCCATAGGATAGACTGTCGGCATAATCATGAATTCTATCCCCAAGACCTATAGAGCGTAGAATTTGCACAGCTTTAACTGTATTTATAGCCTCATACTTTTTATATTTTTTTGTCCTTAGAAGGACATCTAAAAAAGAGTAATGGCTGTCTATATGGGTGCCCACAAGGACATTTTCAATCACCCTCATATTTGAAAAGAGCCTTATATTTTGAAAGGTTCTTGATATCCCGCTGGATACGACCTCCTGAGGACTCCTGTTGTGTATAGGCTTACCCTCAAAAATAATTTCTCCTGCATCAATTGGGTAAACACCGGTAAGCATGTTGAAAATAGTGGTTTTTCCAGCGCCGTTTGGACCAATAATACTGATAATTTCGCCTTTTTCCACCTTAAAGCCGACCTGATCCACAGCCACAAGTCCACCAAAGTGTTTGCTTATTGACTTAACCTCAAGAAATGCCATAATATCTCCGCTGTCTTTTGACTTTCAGATAAGCCTATCCCTTGACAGCCTCCTCCTTCCCTTCAAATGGTTTCAGAGTAATTTCTCTATTTCCTTCCTGAGCAAGTATTTCACTCACTTGCTTCGATAGCCTGTAAGGGTTTCTTGAACGCCAGCCCAAAAGGCCCTGGGGTCTAAATCTCATCATCAGCACTAAAATCAGTCCATAAACTACGAATCTGTATTCTGCCAAAAACCTCAGTGCTTCGGGAAAAGCTATTAAAATAGCGGCACCCATGTACATTCCTCTGAAGGTACCCATTCCCCCTAAAATAACAATACTCAGAATTAGTATTGAGGTATCAAAGGTAAAGGTATTGGGGTCGATGTACCTGATCATATGGGCATAAAAGCTGCCGGCAACCCCGGCAATACTAGCAGAAATAACAAAGGCCAATACCTTATACCTTGTTGTTTTAATTCCCATGAATTGTGCCGCCAATTCATCCTCCTTAATAGAGATAAAGGCTCTGCCAATATTAGAATTAATAATGAGATAGCATAGCAAAGAAATAATCCCTAGTAAAACCAGCATAAGGTAATAGATGCCGTTATTTGCAAGGGTTAGCTCATAGCCCAAAAAAACCGGTCTAGGAATATTCCTGATTCCCATAGGACCATTGGTAACGGGTTCCCAGTTGAGCAAAATCATTCTGATGATCTCACCATAGCCAAGGGTTGCAATAGATAGATAAGTACCAGTCAGCCTTAAAGTAGTCAATGCCAGCAAAAGGCTGCTTATTGCCGCCACCACTACTCCAGCCAGCATTGCTATAAGA
This sequence comes from Natronincolaceae bacterium, assembly GCA_048264125.1. Taxonomy (GTDB): domain Bacteria; phylum Bacillota; class Clostridia; order Peptostreptococcales; family Natronincolaceae; genus M1-B18. The sequence continues at coordinate 224,989 of JBLXDM010000007.1, read as the reverse complement.
AAATTGAGCTGAAGAGTAGTAGCCAGCAGTGCAGATACATAGGCACCTATGGCGTAAAATGCAGAGTGACCTAGTGAAACCTGCCCTGTATATCCCGTTAAAATATTAAGTCCCATTGCCAGCATTGAGTAAATCCCTATCATAATCATAATTCTCAGTACATATTGGGATAACCCTAAAAAGGGTAGAAAAATCAACGTAAGAATAATTGCAGCAATATAAATTTTTTGATATTTTGGGCGTATCATTTGTGATAATATATTTTTCATAGCTACACCTTCATAATTCCTTTCTTCCCAAATAATCCATCGGGCTTTAACACTAGTACTATTATTAAAACAATGAATGAGACTGCATCCCTGTAAGTGCCGCCGAAAAATGCTGCTGCTAAGCTTTCAGAAACACCCACTATCAATCCTCCTACAACAGCCCCATGGAGGACACCAATACCGCCAAGAACAGCTGCAGAAAACGCCTTAAGCCCTACGACAAATCCCATTGTAGGATATACAATTTGATAGTATCCACTAATTAAAGTCCCTGCAATGGCTGCTGATGCTCCACCTAAGAAAAAAGTAAAGATAACAACGAAATTTACATTGATCCCCATTAGGTGAGCGGCCTTAACATTTTGCGATAATGCCCGCATGGCAAGGCCTATTTTTGTCTTGTTAATTACAAAGGTCATTATCGTTAGCAAGAGGATGGAAACCACCATCATAAATATCTGGGTAGAGCTGATTTGCACAGAAAGAATATTAATCATCCCCATATCAAATAAAGAGGGAAAAGGCTTTCTTTCGCTGCCAAAGAGGATCATTAGCATATTTTGAATAATATAGGATATACCGATTGTTGTAATCAGCCCTGCAATTGGAATTGATTTTTTCTTTCTTAGGGGCTGCAGTGCTGTTTTGTCAATCAGCATTCCCAGCAAGCCCGTTAACAGGATGCTTAGAAATATAGCAGGAATTAAGCCAAAGTTCATACTGACAAACATTAATACCATATGAGCACCAAAGGCATAAACAGATCCATGGGAAAAGTTAATCAATCGTAGTATTCCAAATACAAGTGAATATCCAACCGCAATCAGTGCATAGGACATTCCCAACGCTAAACCATTAAATATTTGTTGAACTATCATATCCTTCACTGCTGTCAATCTATTTGACAGCTTGACTCCTTCCCTACTAATTGACCTGACCAGTCTTATATAAAAGAACTGGTCAGGCAGCAAGCTATTTTAAATTATTCTAACTTGACAAAGGATCCATTTTTTACTGTTGCTCTAACATAGGTCTTTTGGGCATCTCCTATTTCATCGAAGAAGGTTTCACCGGTTACACCCTTGTAATTAATCTTATATAATTCCTCTTTTACCTTTTCTCTATCAGTTGTTCCTACATTTTCAATGGCTTGAAGCAGGATTCCTGCACTATCATAAGCCTGAGAGGTTAAAGCACTGGGTGCTGATCCATATTTTTCTGTGTATCGCTGAACATAGGACTGAATCTCTGGGTCAGTACTACCTGAGAAGAAGCTAATAGGAAAGGAAACACCCTCGACAGCCTCTCCCCCAAGCTCTATTAATTGATAGCTGTAGGCATTAGAAAAACCCACCAAAGCAATATCTGGGTTTACCTGCTTATATTGCTTTGCAAAGGGTGCCAAGGTATTATACATACCTGCTACAATAATCACATCTGCACCAGCATTCACAAACTTAGTTACTACAGCACTATAATCATCAGAGCCTTCTATAATCTCTTCCTGGGCAACAAGGCTTAGCTTATCGTTAGCTAAGATTAAATCTTTAGTTATGCCTGCTGTAGATGAACCCCAATCGGTTTTGATGGACAAAATTCCAATATTGTTTCTGCCCAAATTATTTATGGCTATGTCTAGTCCAATCTCCGCCTCAGCACTAATTACTGAATTATTTCTAAAGATATAATCACCCTCTGAAGAATAATCTGGATGGGAGGCAGTCGGAGAAATTTCAATCATTTTGTTTTCTTGGTAGGTAGGTGACGCCACCATGGATACCCCACTTGCAAAATGACCAATGACACCTACTATATCTGGATCACTCACAATTTTTTCTGCTATTGAAGCAGCTTCTTCACCAGAGTTTTTATCATCATAGAGAACAACCTGTATGGTTTTACCTAACACGCCTCCCCTTTCATTCCATTCCTCTACCATCAGCTCAACAGCGTTTTTAAAGCCGATACCGTATTCAGAGTTGTCTCCGGTTAAGGGGCCCGCGACTGCTATTTTCACAACGCCTTCTTCTTTGGAGCCGGTATTTCCAGCGCAACCTATAAGCGAAACCATAACTAACGTAACAATTAATAAGTAACTAACTATTTTTTTCATTTTCTTCACCATCGCTTACTGCTTTAAAGCGATATTCTCCTTTCCAATATTCTTGATTTGTTTGTTAGTAATACGTTACTCCTTTCTTCATGTTTACATGGGGGTTTTTTAGACATAAAATCCATAATTGCCTTTTAGCTTCTCGTTTTAATAAGTTAAACATAGTATTCCTATAGTTATACTATGAATTGCTCGCAAATGTCAATACTCTATTAAATTCTTTTTATATATAAAAATATAAAAACACACAGCGCAAAAAAACTACTGCGAATGCAGTAGCCTTTTTCTTCAATTGGTAAAGGTACATTTATAAAAGATTGTGAATACAATACCGTTATAGGCTGGTTTACTAAATAGAAAATTAAGGAGTGGATAAACATGCAAAAACCCCTGACACCCTTAGAAAAAATCATTTATAATGAAGGTGAACGATTAGTTTTTGGCAAAAGCCATTATATTGGCGAAGACATAAGGCATAGAAGCTCTTACATCTTTTTTAAAAAGATAATTGAAACCGATTTAGCGTTTATGGCGTCTCATAATAGGGAAATTAGCCCAATAAAAATAATAGATTTGGGTTGTGGCGTTGGTCACGGTTGTGAAACCTTATCTGAAATAGAAAATTCAAATGTATTAGGAGTAGATAGTAGTCATGAAGTAATAGAATATGCAAGCAATGTTTACTCCCATAAAAATATAAGCTATGAATGCTTAGATTTAAACCAGCTTATTACAATTATGCCTTCGTATGATTACGTGGTTTCGCGCGGGGTATTAGAGCATGTTCCAAATGGTTTAAAATTAGGATTTTTGTCTAAATGGTCCAAGAGGCTTATACTTTCTGTTCCCTACAATGAACCAGAAGGCGTAAACCCTCATCATGTTTTATCTGGAATTCGTGAAGATGATTTTTCAGATATAGATGCAGAATTGTTTTATGAGGATTTAAATGGCATAACCTATGACAAAAATAATAAACCTCCAAAACCTAACATGATAATTTGTGTTTGTACCCATCCCTCTCTGCCGAAAATTGCTAATACACAGATAAATTTTCCTGTACCTGCCTGGAAGCATCCCAGTGACTCGTTGAAAGCATTTGAGAACACCAAGCCAACGAGTTAGATTTATAGCATTATTTCCTTAACATCAAGAAAAGGAACTCCTTATATTTTAAGGAATTCCTTTTATCTGTTAAAGTCTGGAAACCCTTAGGTTTCCATTACATTACGAGAAAAAGCTTATTCTGCTGCTACGCTTTCACCAGCGATTCTACCAGAAACAAGAATTTCAGTAATAGCATTGCCACCTAGACGATTTCCAGCAAATATTCCACCTGTTACTTCTCCTGCAGCATATAAACCTTTTATAATATTTCCATTAGCATCCAATACTTGACGCTTAGCGTTAATCTTAAGTCCACCCATTGTGTGGTGTGTTGATGGCTTAAGATAACGTACTGCAAGTAGCCCATCTTCTTTAAAGCTACCATCTTCATTATAATTACCAATTAAAGCTATCGCAGCTGATTTTGGCACATCAAGCTGGTCCAGCGTCCCATTACGATATGCATTGTCGTATTCTACGATAGTGTTTCGAAGGACATTAATATCAATTTCAAGCATTTTAGCCGCCTCTGCCAATGTTAAGTAATACTGTCTACCTTCAACAGCGTTTGCGCTTGTAAATGATCCTGCATTGTTAATTTGAATATATACGCCGTCTTTGCCATAATCAAAAGCGCCCTGTGCAATAACGTCACGCTCAGCAGATTCATCTACATAGCGTTTACCTGCATTCTCTGTTCCAGATGGGCTAACAAAAATAAGATTTCCACCTGTAGCACCTGCCAGTCCACCTGAATCCACCCAAGCTGTAGGCATTAATTGTGTATAGCCCATACCGACAACCTCAGCGCCTATATCGGTAGCCATCTTTATGCCATCCCCTTGTGCCAATGATCGGTTTGTTGTCATCATGCTTGAGGTTATATCTTTACTATCCCAGTATTCATTAGTTTCCATAACCATTTCAATATTGGCAGCAAAGCCTCCTGTTGCTACAATAACACCTTTTTTAGCTGTAATCTCTACTTCTGTACCATCATATTTTACAGCCTTTACTCCTGTAACTCTTCCTTGTGAATCAGCTATAAGCTCTGTAGCTGTGGTACGATACATAATCTGATTCTTTTTATTAGCAGAAAGTATTGTATTAATTGGAACTGCGAAATATGTTCCCCACTTGCCTTCAACCTTGCTTCCGTTTACCATACCACCATCAAAGCCGATAATACGCTGCCATAAGCATCCAAGAAGCGTTCCTGTTGCTCTTGAATTTCTGAATATTGAACCTTGGTCCATAAGCCATTCTTTAGTTGGTTCAATTTCTCTACAAATTTGTGAAACAAGCTCATAATCGCCATATATCCATTCAGTCTTATCATTGTTTAGACGAAGACCACCAGAATAGGTCTGGAAAATATGTAACTCTACTGTACTAAACAGAGTCAAATCATTTTCCTTCGCCCCAGCAGCCATTTGTGGCTCAACCCATGCAACGTATGCTTTAATTTGCTCCTTAAGCGTCTTTAAGGTATCAAGGTATTCAGCATGAACGCCACGATTTGGTAAATCGTAATCATATACATCTTTTATAGCAGATGGATCCTTTATCGAACCATCAAAGGGCTTCTCACTCCAATTGAGTATAGTTTTTAATGTATCTAATCGTCCTAGCTCAGATTTAGATTTTTCGTATGTTTCACCTGTTTTGGAATAAACACCAGCTAGAGCATCCGGATTATATGGATCCCATACAAGACTCTCCAAAACTGTTTGATAGCTGCATCCTGCAACTAGAGTATTGCCCCCAGCCTCTGCTTCCTTTTCAATAACTAGAACTGTAGCACCCTTCTGTGCCGCTGCAGCTGCAGCAGTAACACCAGCACCTCCAGCACCAATAACGACAACATCATATGTATCCACAATTTTGGTCCCTGGGTTTAATATGTATGCCATTGCACCAGCACGTAAAGCTGACAAATCACAGCCTGCCTGCTTAGCTGCATCCTCAACTGCTGCTAATATAGCATTACTTGTTAGGGTTGCACCTGAAACCACATCAACTCCTGTTGACGTATATTCCTTAATCTCATCAAATAAAATATCAAAGGCTGGTGTACCAACACGATCAGTTTCTCTAGAAGTAACAATCTCAATATTGGTTATTTCCTTGTCAGAGAATGTTACTGCCAGCTCAACAACACCATTGTATCCCCTACCCTTACCACTGTAGGTTCCGGGTGTAAATGATATCGCACCAACCTTAGTTGCTACTCCCTTGGCTTTATCAATTGCAGCCTTTGTGGCTTCAATAACAGCTTTACTTGTTACCGTAGCTCCCGAAACGACATCAACCTCTGCCGACTGCTTTGAAATAATACTTTCCGGCAGCTTAGTCAAAGCTCTTCCTGCAATGCTTTCAGTTTCGCTTGAAGCAATAATTGAAACATGGGTTATTTTGTTAGCATCTACATTGATAGTTACTGTTACGTCCCCACCGAAGCCCTTTGCCGTAGCTGAATAAATTCCAGCCTTATAAACGTCTGCTGCTTCCTCCTCACCAATCTTAATTACCTGATCAGGAAAAATTAAATCTGGATTCTTCAGATTGTTAATTTCCGCTAACCTCTGCCAAGTAGTATTGTAGGTCTTAGCAATTCTCGACAATACATCTCCTGGTTTTACTATGTAGGACGTGCCAGCTGAAACAAAGGTAATACTCAAAACAACAAGCACTACTACCAGCATAAAACTTAAGCTCCTCTTCCTCATACCATATCCTCCTTGATAAAATAATTTATGATAATGTGAAATTCTAAAATGAATAATTCACATAACATTTATAACCATTTATATTTCTCAACATAATGTTCTGTTAATAATTTATTAACAGACGCTACACTAGTTATAATTTATTTTTAATAAAATCGCATTTTAAACACACTCTGCACAAGAAACAATCATTGCGACGTATAGAAAACCGAATATATTTTGTTAATCCCTCTGTTGTCTAAGTAGACATTCTATTGTAGCATATTGAGGTTGTCAACAAAATATGATCTTAATATAAAATACAGATGCTATTGTTACCATACTTATTAGAAATTCCTCATATCTTTATGAACTCCTTCATGTTTCATTCGACTTATTTCGACACTCCAAATATTCATAATGCAGGTTTTTCTCCATAAAAAAAACCCTACTGCATTCACAGTGGGGTTTTCCTTCAATTGGTGTTTTGACGCTATGAGTCGATACAATACTTCGGTATTTTTACCTATTTTTGGGACACAGATGCCCACATGCCTTCAAGCCACTGATCAAAATCAGCACCCTTATCTCCCTCATATGTATCATATACATCGACTCGCATCTTTTGAAGCTTCTCTTTGAATTCTTCAAAAGTATGATCCTCTGGCAAGCTCTTTTTAATTCTTAATAAAATTTTTGATATGTCCCTAAACAGTTCGCCTTTTTTTCTAGAAGGCTGTGGAACACTTTCGCCAAATTGTTCAAGCTTATTGTAAGCTGCTTCTTGAACCCTATATACTGAATCCCCATCTACTATACGTTTCAGAATATCAATTGTTTCCTGGCTATTCCATTGCCCTAATTCATCAACTGCCTTCAGGCGGTCACGCCAATTGGCAGTTCGATATGCCGCTTTTTTTAGCTCCTCGAAATTAGGAGGTAACTCAGCTTTTACTTTATCATTATTCAAAATCATATCATCCCTTCACTTATAACTTTTCTATCCTAATTCAACATGCTCTTGGTACTATTTTTATTGCCAATTATCTTTTTTCTTATTCTTAGAATAATCTCGAGCTTTATCATTTTTCCTATTATTATTCTTTGAGGCACCAAATCCTGAACCCCTCCTATTATTAGATGCGGGGGTTTTGGGAGCTGAATGTTTACGATTTAGCACTGCTGCTGCCTTCATTTCAAAGGGCTTTTCTATTAACTGGAATGGATGATCTTCCACTACCGGTACTGATTTTGATATTAGTTTTTGAATATCCCGTAATAGGGGCTGTTCCTCTTGATCACAAAAAGAAATAGCAATGCCTCCAAGACCTGCTCGTCCAGTCCGACCGATTCTATGAACATAGGTTTCTGGGACATCAGGTAAGTCAAAATTTATTACATGGGATAATTCATCTATATCAATCCCTCGGGCTGCAATATCTGTTGCAACCAGTATCCTTGTCTTTCTTTCTTTAAAATTCTTTAAGGCTAACTGTCTTGCATTTTGAGATTTATTACCATGAATCGCTTGAGCATTATGGCCAGCTTTTTCAAGCTGCTTCACTATTTGATCCGCCCCATGCTTTGTTCTCGAAAACACTAAGGCTGATTCGATAGATTTATCCTTTAGTAAGTGATTTAATAGATGTATCTTATTGCCTTTATTCACAAAGTACACTGATTGCGCTATAATATCTACAGTGGAAGACACAGGGGTTATTGCAACCTTTACTGGGTCCTTCAGTATATAATTTGCAAGCTTTTCAATTTCATGGGGCATAGTAGCAGAAAAGAACATGGTCTGTCTTTTAGGAGGAATATAATCAATGATTCTCTTTACATCCTCAAGCATTCCCATATCCAGCATTTGGTCTGCCTCATCCAGCACGAAGTATTTTACATTATTTAATCGAACAAATCTTTGATTGATTAAGTCAAGTAGTCTACCTGGTGTCGCCACTAGAATATCAATTCCGATACCAAGGAATTTGGTCTGTGGATTTTGGGATACACCGCCATAGATAACTAATGTTTTAAGACCTAAGTGCTTACCATAGGCCTTAAAGCTATCTGAGATTTGAATTGCCAGCTCTCTTGTTGGCGCTAGTACCAATGCTTTTATTTGTCTCTTTCCCTTTATTTGGGGCTCAGCTGCAAGACCTTGTAAAATTGGTATTGCAAATGCTGCTGTCTTTCCTGTACCTGTTTGAGCGCACCCTAATAAGTCTATTCCTTTAAGTATTGATGGAATAGCTTTTTCCTGTATGGGTGTAGCCTTCGAATAACCTTGAGTTTTTAAAGCCCTCTGTATAGGCTCGATTATATTTAAATCTTTAAATAACAATAGTTTTTCTCCTTTTTGATATATATTTTTATTATAATTTGCTGACGCAATTAATAAACGATCCGGCGCACAAGTAGAAATGAACATAATAGTCATATTATGTCCATTTATTCGTTGAAGCATCCTAGTTGCTTTGGTTTAAAGCTTTTCGTTGTCTCGATATGTGTTTTAATACTGTGGTTTTATTTATTTTAGGCTCAAGTATCATCTTATCAGATTTTCTTATAATTAGATATAACATTTTTACTTAGCCATTGCTTTTTTAAAATTATACTTTATTAATTCTGTCAAATAATATTCTCCAAACCTATTTTATTAAATAAATTCTGCACTTGCTTTCGGTCCTCGTTGAGTTGTCTTATGCTTAGCGCCTTTATCATTATAGGTTACCCATTCACCTATAGGTTCACCATTTTGGAAATGACCTGAACGTTTAATCGTGCCATTAGGTCGATACCACTCCCAATAGCCTTCGGGCTGACCATTTACCATCTTGCCTTTAGACCAAATGGTGGTTCCATTGGCATGGTATTTAATTGTGTATCCATCAATGACATCTAATTTCTTCTCCTTCACTCCATTTGAATGAATGAGGTCGCATTTTTCATTGGCCATTTTATACAGCTCCTTTCATATCCATCAAACTTCTAAAGCTTTCAATTAATAGTAATAAATAGCATGTCGTCTTAGTGTCGTTTTCCGTAACAATTGACGAGCCACAGGTACATTGCAAGCAGAATTGCAGGTTGCAATATGCTAAACAAAACGCCCCTGTGGCTCCTATATACACCTTTAGTAAGTACTTTTAATTGGCGATTCTTTCATCGATGTGTTTTATAATATTGTGGACTATATTCATGCATTCTGTTACATCTTCCTTTGATACAGCTAAAGAATCCTCTGCTGGATACCTTGTTTCTATATAAAATGTATTTACGAATGCACAGTCTTTAATAAAAAGATTTATTTCCTCATCACTTTCATAAGCTTTCCTACAAAGCTTAGTTAAGCTATGCCCCTCCTGCAAAACTCCTAAATTGTAAATTATATATCCTTTCAAATATTTCTCTATAGCTTGTTGACAATGAAAGCACACTATTCCTAAATCCGCATCATGATTATATAATATCTCAGCACTTCTTAGGTCCTTTAGTGCCATATCAAACCAAACCTTGTATCTCATTGAGTCAACCAATTAATCTCACTCCTTTACTATATATGATATGGGCAAAGGTTGTTGGGTCATCTTTGTATGCTTCCCACTCTGTAGGCGTATAAACGACATAATCTATATCTATTTCAGCGTCTATTTCTACTAACATTTTCTGAACAAGTTTTCTTTTATTATCTGTCTCTGTGATAATACAAAGATCTAAATCACTTTTCTCTCTAACAACGCCCTTGGCGTAGGAGCCAAAGATAAGAATTTCTATAGGCTGAAATTTTTCCTTTATCTGATTAATAATATGCATAATAATCTCTCTATTTGGCATCATACTCAATCACCTCTTAATACTGCCTTTATTCAAGTATACACATTATTGGGAATCTAAATCAATATCTTTATCACAAACCATACCTACAATATCACATTGACTTTACCCTTAGGTAAAGGTATAAGATAAAGGTAGGCGCTATTGGATTCGCCTAAAGGAGGATAAACTATGTTATCCATTGGAGAATTTTCAAAAATATGTAGAGTGTCTACAAAAACGCTTCGTTATTATGCTGAAATAGGACTAATTCTACCTAATGAAATCAACCCTGAAAATGGTTATAGATATTATTCTATCCAACAATTAGAAGCGATGTTATTGATCAATCGTCTAAAGTCGTACAATTTTTCTTTAGAGGAAATCAAGTCAATTCTCAAATCAACAGAGTTGCAGGATGAAAAGCTTTACTTGGAGCTTATCAGAAAGAAAAAAGAATTTGAGAAGCAAGTGCAGGAGGCCGGATATTTTGTCGGGCATTCTTGTAAAAGCAACTGGGCAATCTTTGTTTGAGTTCGCAACAGAAAATTTATTTTTGCCATTGGAAATTACCGTTGAGCGCAATGTGGTTTTTCTTAGTGCAAAGGAACATAGCCGATGGGAAAAAATGAATCTTCCATATGGATATTTATGGTGGATTATTGAGGCTGAAGAACATGCCTGTGCAGCTATGGGGGATGGTGGAAATGTGATTTATTTCAATACAAAGAAAAAAATAGTAATTTCTATTACCTCACTATTTATGCAAAATGCAAAGGATAGAATTAAGCTTATAAAAGAGCATATTGAACCCATATTTGAGCATTGTGAATAGGGGATGCCTGACACTCTTTTTGCCAAACAAAGCTTCCCTGTGGCACCTCAATATACTCATGGGTAGCATTAATAAAACAGCTTCCCGTGAAACACAAAAGTATTAAGCATACCCGCAATTATCACACCAATCACGAATATTACGCAAGCAGAGCAAATAAATCCTGGAAGAAATATTAAAATGAAATTTCGATTTTTGTGTGTGCTGTTCTTTAATGTTATACGATGACACAACCATCATTCCATTATCTTTTGTTTCCAAAACTCTGTCCAATTTTTATCCATTCTATCTAATCTTTTCTTTTTGAGGTTTTCTTTTATAATCCAATTAATATCTTTGTCTGTACTTGATGCCCACTTCTCAAACATTTTTTTACCTTCGTCTGGGTTTGAAACCATTGCCACACTCAAACAATAACCCATTCCCTTTTTCAAAGCTTTGAATCCGTCATTCTTTCTGTCTTGAGTCTGCTTAATTGATTCAGTAACATTATCAAGTATTTTTAAGACTTTTGATACATGTTCTTTTTGGTTCAGCAATCTTGGTTCACATAGTGCAGCTGCTACTGCTCTTTTTTCATAGTTATTCCCTTTTGACCATAGTTCCATTTGTTTAATTAGTTCATCCATATCTTCATCACCATAAATCTGTAAAGCCATTGCTACTGCCTCACGGGTTCTCCATCTAGGATCTGAAGCTAGTAAACGCAGTTTCTCGAGATACTCTTTCTCTCCTCTTTCAATGAGCTTACCTAATCCCAAAGTACCGCAAAATGCTAAAAATTCTTGTGGTGTATTTGTTGGAGCTTTTTCAGGTGTATAGCTAAGCAGGCTCAAAAACCTTTCTTTCGTCCCTACCTCAGCAACCGCCTGAGCTAACTCAATATTACCTCGCGGTCCAGGTAACCCTGATTCCTGCATTAGGTAAGTTTCCCAGTTTTCTATGTTTTTCAGTATCTCAACATACTCTTGAATCTTATTCATACATATCCTCCCATTGACCATATTAAGCTGTTGTCGTGCCCTTCGCCATGTAGCAGGCTTTCCCTGCCCCGGACTACTATGACACCTGTGTTGCTCCGCTACCTTCTCTACTCTGTCAAGCTTCACCCAATTTACCGAGGCGCTCAAAGCCGATAGATGTTGGCAATTCATTGTTAGCAGATGTTGTGAGCGGAATTAACCACTCACTCTAGTCATTTTGCTTCTTTACATAATGAAGTTCAATGAATTGATTAAACCGCTGAATACTTTTTAACTCCAACTCTATTTCAATATTCTGTTTCTTGAATAAAGGAATTCCATTTCCAAGAATGGCAGGTGCAATAGTAATAATAAACTCATCCACAAGATCTTCTTTAAGAAAATGTGATAATAAATCTCCCCCGCCAACAATCCAAATGTTTCTTCCTTCAATACCCTTTATTGCATTTATAAATTCAACTATATCACCATTGACAAATTCCACATTTTCAGTAGGTTCATATCTTGACTTAGTGAATACATAACACTTTTTATTCTTATAAGGAAAATTTTCTTTTTCGACGTTCATAATCCAATCATAAGTTCTTCTACCAAGAACTATAGTATCTATAGTATCATAAAACTCCGAATACCCATTATCTCCTTCGCCGTCTACTTTAAATAACCAATCTAATGAATCATCTTCTGTAGCTATATACCCATCCAAACTTGCGGCTATATAAACTATCACTTTTCTTCTCATTGTACATACCTCCTCGATATTTTGATAAATAGCTCACAATGTCATTAGATATTGATGTCATACTCCATTCTTTTTGCAGTATAACTCGCTACTTGTTCTCCTAAAAGTTTTTTGATAATATAGAATGACATGTTTATTCCTGCAGATATGCCTCCTGAAGTAATAATTGAACCGCAATCAACATATTTAACATTATGCTCAACTCTAACTTTAGGATATTCTATTTCCAGTCTTTCAATGTCCATCCAATGTGTAGTTGCTTTTTTGCCATTTAATAAACCCGTTTTTGCTAATAAAAAAGCTCCGGTACATACAGATGCCATTAAATCAACAGTATTCATTCGTTCACTAATCCAATTTAAAACTTTCTGATTATGAATTTCAATTTCTTCTGCTCCATATCCACCAGGTATAATTAAGATATCAAAATGTGGAGCATCATAAAAATCGTAATCTGGCTGAACTTTGAGTCCATTTCGAGCAGTTATTAACTCTTTTCTTTGAGCAACCGTTGTTACCTTAAATGGTCTTATATTTGACTCCTGATAAGTTGTAATAGAAAATACTTCAAAGGGTCCAGCAAAATCTAAAACTTCCACCTCATTAAAGAGTAATATTCCGACATCCCATTGCTTAAACATTTTGCCATCACTACCTTTTATATTTTATATTTTTGCAATATTAAACCTTCTCATATTAAAAAAGCTTCAAAGAGCAACCCCGATATCGCTATTTTATATAACGTCTCTGCCATTCCCGACGCCTTCGAACTGACCACCATAGGAATACCCCCATGGTGGTGCTTGTTCCCTTGTGGGAATGGCTTGTTATAAGAAGTGGCGACATGTTTTCCCTTATAACCCTTCAAACAAGGCAGTTAGATCTACTTTAGTTATGCTATTTTCTAGCAACCATAATAAATAAAGAATAATTAATTTTTAAATCATCAATGATTTTATTATCATTATAGAAAATACTTGTCCTAACATCTCTAAAACCAATCTTTTCTAACACTTTTTTTAATTCACTTTGGTTAAAGCCATTATGCCCGTCAAAATCCTCCTCTAGTTTGTGAAAACTTCCATCGTCTTCAGTTAGCTCAACAATACATAAATATCCATTGTTATTCATCAATTTGTATAAGCTTTTTAATGTCGTTTCTATATCAACAATGTGATGTAATGCCATTGAAGTATATATAACATCAAACTTATTAGTAAAGGCTACTTCATCATTAATCTCCATCTTCAAAGGTGTCATGTTCTTTATTTTAGCTTCTTGAATTTTTTCAACTAAAATATCTATCATGCCCTTTGATGTATCTACAAGCATTACATGCTTAAATTTATCGTATAGATTAAAGCTTATAAGACCAGTGCCACAGCCAAATTCCATGGCAATATATTGCTCCTTTATTTCAATAGACTTTAATATTTCATCAGCAATTACTTCGGCTCTTTTTATTCTTTCTTCACTATCCCAGTTAACAGCTTCAATGTCAAAATTCATGAATCCTTACCCCCTCAAATATTTTTAACTTTTTCAACTCGTTCTCGTGACAACTATGCAATATCTTATTTAACGCATTTAATACATAATTCTTAGTATAACTTTATTCTTCCATAGGAATTGTTATTTCATATCCAGCATCCTTTTTCATCATACCTCTCTAAATTTAAATAATCGTTAATACACATAATTCTACTAATGTAAATAATATAGGCTCCGGTACACCTACTCTTGGCTCGCGGCAGGACGCCGTGAGCTTCCGTTTGGTTTCAGAGAACGTTCAGATATTTACGACGGCTCACTCCCCTAAAGGAACGTATGTGACCGGCGGTGGCGCGGTTGGGGAGTGCAGATGTGTCCGGCACACTTCTTCGATTAATCCCTCCCGGACCGAGGGGCACCAGCAACGATGATATGCCTTCTTCGAATCTACCAACGTCTCCCCTTAGCCTAAAACCTCTCAGGAATTTCACCATTAGAGTAATAACGGATTACCTTTCCCTTCTTTTCAGCATATTCGATTTCTTTTCTAGTACTGTCGCCTATATAACCGTTGACATCAATTACGAAGATTTCATCAGAGATATCAATTTTCCTAAAATGTACTTCACCTAATATATCAGCTTGTTCTTTAGTTATTTCAAAACCTTCACTCTGTTCAAAGAAGGCTACGCTAATTACGATGTTGCCTTGAAGAGTAAGAAAGGCATTTGTTTGGTCAAACTGTTCCTTAAATTTTGTAGAACCACATAATGTTATTACTTTCAAACTTGTTCCCCTCCTTTGTATTCCCATCTCTGTTTGTTTCCCAAAAATGAAGAATATCCTTAACATTTTTTATTAATCATCTTGTTTATACTTGATTTTTTTAATTTTGTATTTAATAGCATTTTAATATTAAATCCTGATTTTCCGTAGCTTAATCTATACCAATAGTAGTTTATATACTCAGTTAATCCGAATAAAAATAATCCAATAGCAATTATCAAATCCTTATTGCTACTTTTGATAATAGGTATTATCATACTTATAGCCACTAATATAATTATATTTAACTGTTTTAAAAACCTAAGGAGTTTTATGGCCTTAAGACCAAAACTTTCATTTTTGATAATCAATATATATCTATAAAGCCAATACATGCTTCCTTGTAATAATATAAGTATAAGATACGAAAATGCTATTAAACTACCCATTCCCAAGTCTAATAATCTATATACAAAAATAAAAGTACAAATGGCTGCGAATTCACCTATCGCTAGGTTTAATAACTGTTTCTTTAACCTATTCATTTTATCACCTCTACAAACTTTACTTCGTTTTATTCTAACATTAGTGTACTAGCAATCGTAGTTATCCAATGCTCCCCACGGTTGGTATGTCGTACAACTTCCTCGTGTTTGCGACGCCTTCGAACTGGACCCACTTGGCCTTGCCCCCTGGCGGTGCTGGCACCCAGTGAGATGGTGTGGTGCGCTGACTTTTCCATTGACACGTGCTTCCAGAACCTTTATGCAAATGTATTGTTATATGCCGTCCTCTTCATTATACCTTCGAAAATATACAAATGACTATGATTGTGGCTTGAAAACCGCTTTGTTAACTTTTAATAACCATGTTATAGCTATAAAATAACCGATTATTGGTGAAATTCCATAACCCATCAGTGGAACTGGAAAATTACCAAACAACGTAGAAACTAATATAATTATAAAGTACAAACCAAGACACATTGATATTAACCTATAATTCTTCGTTGGAAATATTATGAAAGGTAATGGTAATAGTGCTAGTGAACCAATTCCTATCAGAAACCATACTGTACCTACGGTTTTGACCATTAATACAATTTCTTCAACATAATCAATAGGGGGTAAGCTATCAATAAAAATCCAAGATATTATAGGAATAAATAGTATTAAACTTATAATACTATATCGAATAACACTCTTGTTGGCTTTACTTAATAATAATATTATCATTGGAAATACAAACCCCGTTGTTTGTGATGCATCGGGTTGTAAAGCGAGTAAAATAGAAACTGCTAAGGTAATTATCATGGAATGCCACCAATTTAATATTTTTAAAATTCTCCATAATTCTATAATTAAAATAGGTAACATTATACTTGCAACGTTCAGCTTAATTGGACCAATAGATACCCATCTATGAACACCATCTAACCCACTATCTAAAAATGTTAGAAATAAGAGAATTATTGTTATTGGAATAATAAAACCAAAAGAGTTTCTTTTACTAAATCTAGGTTTTCCTTTCAAGAACAAATAGGAAATAAATCCTGAGATTATAAGTGCAACAATATTTTGACTCCATACACCTATTGAGATTTTATTTAAATACATGGCTACAGCACCAATGACAACTGATGGCAAAGCAATAATTAAGGGTACAAAATTTCTTAATTTCAACCTATTCAACTCCTTATTTATATTAAATTAGCTCTGATATTTTTAAAAAAACTCACTCTAAAGTGCTCAGTTAATAGATGGCATAGTCACGGTAGACGCGCCGGTTACCCGACGCACCCCGCACAGATCCCGGCGTACGGAACTACCGCACCGGGCTCTTCAGAAATATTAAGTTCCGTAATTCAGCAAATGTTCTTTGCCTTCTTCCTTATTCCTTGCAGTGAGATTTGCATTAGTTGATCCGAACCCTGTTGTGTCATTGACCGTCCTTTTTTGCGGTTGGATAGGTCTACCAGCTAGTTGCTGGAACCTACAGGCCCTCCCAAGTTCCTGACATTTCTCTTCTTACATGCCATGTTCTAGGACCCCGACAGACCCTTAAGAATCTCACCTATAGCGATTCTCTTGTATTGACTTCCGTGACGTTAAACACGTCGTCATCTGCATTTTCCTATTTCTAGGTACACGATTTACGGGGCTGAATATGCTTCAGGGATTACGGTCTCCCCTATGGCCTATATGATTCTCTGTGTACGCTTCACCTTTGCTGTCGCCAGCATCGGCGCAACACTCGATACAGGTGGTTGGTTAGACCTTACCAGACAGGGACTTTCACCCTGTAAGAAATGCCAAGCTTTGCTTGGCGCACTAACGGTCCGCGTTTGTGACGTCCCTGAACTGGACCCGCATAGCCCTTCTTCGTAGGAGGTGCTTGCACCCAGTGAAGGGATGTGGCGTGGCTTTTCTCCTTGCCCATTCTTCCCAGCCCTTGCACAAACGCATTGATATCTGACGTGGGGTGACCCGCGAAGCCAGAGGGCTACACGGACGTAGACCCCTACTTTAAATATCCTTGACTTTTCAACCAATCTAAACTTGTTTGCATATACTGGATTTTGCTTTCAATTGCCCATATTGCTTGCGGCGAAAACTCCTCTAGCGCTTTACATACTTCTTCTAACTGAATATTACCCATTCCAAATCCTAAATGTTCATCCTCAATACCGTTGTTATCGTGCATATGTACATATCCAATCTTATTTTTCAAGCACTTAATCCAATCAACAACTGATATCTTTGAATTGCAATGTGCATGCCCTATATCTAAACAAATATCTATATTTGTTCCTTGTAGATTTTCAACTATTTCAAACATAACATCACCATCGTATTCCAACACATTTTCTAAATGAATCTGAATATCATTTTTCTTATCAGAAATAAAATCCTCTAGAAATGCTAAACTCCGCTTTATCCAATTGGCAGGATAACTTGTCTTTGGTACAAATCCATGATGCAAGACAATATCTGTAGCATCTAACCTTGTAGCAATTTGATAAGCAAAATTAAATCTATTCTTTGTAACATCTCTAATCATCTTATCAAAACTACCCATATTCAAGTCTGCAAACGGACCATGTAACGACCTCGAATCCAATTTTTCTATAGCCTTAAGAGTTTCATCAATAGCGTTTTTTTCTCGCGTAATATACTCTGTGTCATAAAAAGATTGAACCTCAATACCTAGATTATATTTCTTACATAAACTTACAGTATCTATTAAACTTGTATCATCACATAAAATAATCTTTTTCATATGCCCTCCTACTGAACTCACTAAAATCGCGCCACGGACGGCGCGCCTTCACCCCATGTCAGATAACTACCCAATTCCCGAACCCCTTTTCGCTTTTCATACCTAATACTGGAAATTCGCGAACATTATGTCGTGAATATTTGCTTATAGCTGTATCTTTATAATCTCAATTCCGCATATATAAGCAGTAAACAAATGTATATTCCTATATTTATTTTCTACACCTTCTGTCAAAATCCTTTATCTTTTACAAAATATAACAACCCACAGATCCGCCTGTGGGTTGTTATATTATAATATGAAGTTCACCCTGAGGCAGCTGTATTCCAACAGTGGCTCCTACAGGAAATATTTCAGAGGCTGAAGCCTCTACAATAAGCTCTGGTTTTCCTTCTGTCTTTGAGGCTACCCGGTACAAAATTCTCTTTCCCATATTTTTATGTGAAAGTATGCTATAGCCCTCTCCTGCAGTGTCTATGCTTATATCCTCTGGCCTCAGCATCAGTGTTCCGTCTCCTTCTGGTGCTTCAATGGCTGTGAAGCTGCCTAATGGGCTATGGAAGCAATTGCCTGTCACCCTTCCCTGAATCAGATTACAGGGCCCCATATATTCAGCCACCTGTGGACTATTTGGCCTATAGTAAAGCTCTCTGGGGGACCCTAGTTGAGCTATTTTTCCATCTATCAGCAAGGCTATTTTATCTGATAGTGCCATGGCTTCGTCAAGATCATGGGTAACAAATACGATTGTAATCCCATATTCTGCTTGAATCCGCTTTATCAGCTCCCCCATCTCCTGCCTCAGCTTTGGGTCTAGGCTGGAAAAGGGCTCATCCATTAATAGTATTTTCGTCTCTGCAGCGATAGCCCTTGCTATGGCCACCCTTTGCTGCTGGCCTCCGGAAAGCTTTGCGGGAATTCTATTCTCCAGACCCTCCAGCTGTAGCAGTACCATAAGCTCCTTTACCCTGTAGACGATTCTGCTTTTTTCCCATTTCCTTATCTTTAGGCCAAAGGATATGTTTTCCTCCACCGTCATGTGAGGAAACAGCAATGGAGACTGAAATACGTAGCCAAGGCCTCTTTCTTCAGGGGATAACCGACCTACATCTTTGCCATCTATCATTATCCTTCCTGATTCCTGCTGTTCTAAGCCTGCTATTATCTTGAGTACTGTAGTTTTACCCACACCGGAGGAGCCTACTATGGATAAAAGGCTTCCCTTCTCTACATTCAAGCATATATCCTCCAACACCACACTGCCATTGTAGTGCTTTGAAACACCCTCCAGCTGAATCTGCATTTTATCTTCCTCTTTGAATGTTCTATTCATATAAGTAGCCCTCCAGCTTTAGTCTTTTTCCCGATATCCTTTCTACTGCAAAAAACACCAGCAGATTAATGCTTAGAAATACTATCCCCAGCACAGCGCCATGCCCTATATCACTATTATTAATGTAGGGATACATTAGGGTGGCAAAGGTTACTATCCTGCCCCCGCCCATCAGAAAGCTGGAAAAATACTCTGAAAAGGATATGATAAAGCTAAGGGAAAAGGAAAGGTATATTCCCGGCATGATTAGTGGCAATAGTATTTTGAAGAAGACCCCTAAGGGCCTACAGCCCAAGGTACTGGCCACTGCCTCCAGCTCAGGGCTTATCCCCTTGAATAGTGATATAAAAATGTTGATGGTATAGGGGATGGAAATAACCAAATGGGCTATAACTATGCCACAATGACCATTTGCAATCCCCAGCCTCAGCATAATTAAATGCATTCCTAGAAAAAGCGCCACTGCAGGCATCAAAAGCGGTATTGTAAATAGCTCTCTAATGATTTTCCTGCCCCAAAACCTATAGCTAACCAAGGCCCTAGCCGCCATTATTCCAATGATAGTAGATAATATACCGGTACAGCAGCCTATCATCAGACTGTTTTTTAGACTTGGCAAAAGCAAAGGATTGTTTAGAGCAGATCGCCAGTAATCCAGTGTAAATCCCATGGGCAGCACTAAGGGAAATCTGTAGTAGGTAAAAAGGGATAGTAATAGCAGCAGGGCTATAGGCATGCATATGGCAATTATAACAAATATAAGAAACAGCTTCTTCACTCTGCAGCCCTCCCTATCACCAGTTTCAGCAATAGAGCATACATAGTCACCAAGGCCAGCCCTACTATCAGCATAATGACATTCATAGCCATGGCCAGAGGTATCACCCCTATATCTGGTTGTATAAAGAGACTGTAGGCTCTGGCTGCCAAGGGTGTAGGCGAAACGCTGCCCAGCAGATAATTGACCTCAAAGGAGCCAAAGGCATAGGCCAGTATTATGGCGGAGGACCAGATGATTGCTCTCTGGCAGAGGGGCAAATAAATCCTCCGAAGGATGCTCCAGCTTTTGGCACCCAAGGTTCTGGCAACATCGCCAAAGACTCTGCTGACGCCTCCCATTACGTTCATGGTGAACAGGGCGACAAAGGGTGTCCCCTTTAGGACAAAAACCCAAATTAGGCCTATTCCCCTTTTATCAAATATCAGCTCAGGAAAGCTAGTGATATCTGTCAGCAGTCCTAAGCTATACAGAAGCCTTGCAAAAAAACCTGACTGATTTAAGAACAGCATGGCTATAAAGGCTGCATACAGATAGGGCAGCATAACCCCCAGCTGCAATGCCCGCTTAGTCATTAGCTGTATCAATGGCGCTCTGCTGCTTATAATAAAATAGGCTATGGTCACACCAAGGGCAGTTGCTATAATAGCTGAAATAATAGCTACATAGCCGGAAAGCATCAGGCTATGTAATAATCCCCTGCTCCTCAGAATTACAGCATAGGCCCCCAGGCTATAGCCCTTCATTCCAAGGACGGGAATATGTCCAAGGCTTTCTATCCCCACCATTAAAAAACCGCCTCCAATGAATATCACATAGATCAGCAGCAGGGGTGATAACAATAGATAGGGGGTCCATCTCCGCTTAGTCATCAGTTACCGATCTCCTCCACCCATAGCTCCTTTATCCAGTCTATATATTGGGACTTCATTTCAGGAAGCCTTTTTGCCGTAAGCTCCTCCATAGAGATCGAGGCGGGACTCTTAGTATCCATTTCCAGCTGCAGTACATGATCCTCGCTTAGCTTGATGGCATCAAAGGCCGGCATATCTCCCCATACCTCCGGCTTTAGCTTTTCTGTTTGTGCCTCGAGGCTCTGTAGAAAATCTATAACCAATAGCGCAGCGGCTTTTTGGGGGCTGTTGTAGGGTATTGCAAGATAGTGGGAATTCCCGATGGTTCCGGTATCCAATACATAGGCCCTAGCGGTTTCAGGGTAGGCTCCCTTCTCCACCATGCCAGCTGTTTTACCGATTTCAAAGCCCATGGTCAAATATACCTCTCCATTTTTAAAGAGCTCGTCCTGCTGCGCCTGTGTTGCGGGATAGGCTCTGCCCTCCCTCCATAAATAGGGCTTCATTTCCTCGAAGTATGCCATAACAGGACTTGAAATTTCTAAGAATTTCTCCTTCGTCATTTCCTGCTGAAATATATCTGCTTCCCCAGTAAGCTCATAATAGGCTGTTCGTACAAAGGCCACCCCTGCGAAGTCGTCGGGAAGCTTGGGATATGTAAATTTACCGGGATTTTCCTTCACCCATTCTAGAAGCTCCTTAAAGCTTTTTGGTGGCTCCTGAATATAGCGGGAATCATAGGTCAGCACCAGCTGTGCCCTGCCCCAGATTGCTTCATAGCCCTCTATGGGTATTCCCGTATCATATATAAGGTCTGAGGCCTGTAAATCATAATACTGGTTTAAGTTAGAAAGCATATGGGTAAAGGGGCCCCAAAGTATGCCTGCTTCCTTTGCAGTTCTGAAGTTTTCGGCATTGATCCATAATAAATCCGCTGTACCCTCCTCAAGCCCTGCTTTTTTTTCATTCAACAGCTTACTCATAAATTCAGGAGCATTCATAGGTACCCTTTTAAGGGTAATACCGTATTTTTCCTTTAGGCTAGAGCTTACATAACCGTCCATGTACTTGTTGACGTCCTCATTGCCGCCCCACATCAATATTGTAACCTCTTGCCCCCTGCCCTCCTCAAGGGCCTCCTGCCATGAGCTTATGCCGGATTCCTGTGTTGTAGATTCCTTCTGAGGGCTGCAGCCTGCTAGTAGTGCAGTCGTCAGCAGCAATGCCATTATTTTAGTGATTCGCTTCATTTCATCTCCTCCTATGTAACCTGCTGTCTATTCTGTTGTGCTATAATTTAAAACCCTGTAAAAGCGTATAATTCCGGTTAAAAAAACAATGCCGTTAAAGACCATTAATATTTCTTTGCTGTAGGCTGGCAGTAGAGCCATCAATGAAAAGGTGATAAAGGTCTCTGTCCTCTCCGCTAGTCCCACATCATAGTGCATGGCCTTGTTTCCTTCGTTTTTGAATAATGCACCCGCCACTATAAAGGTGGTAAAACTAAAGATTACTGCTATATAAAAAAGTAAGTATGCCTGCTGGGCCTGTGGATACCTATAGGCAAAACCAAAAATAAAGAAGGCCTCCACCATTCTATCCAAAATAAGATCCATGTAGGCTCCTGCTCTGCTGCTAACGCACTTTATCCTGGCAACGCTTCCATCCATAACATCTAAAAGCCCCGACAGCCACAGCAAAAAAACTGCAGCTATGCCATATCCCATTGCTGCAAATATGCCAGAGCAAAGGCCGACAATAAAGGCACTCCAAGTAATGGTATTTGGAGATATGCCAAATCGTATAAATAATCTTGCCAATATATTAAAGCATGGCTGAAGGCTTCCACGCCATTTGCTGTCTATCATATAATCACCTGTCTTTAGCTTTTGCTATAAATTCTTCGCCTTACTGTTAATAGCTCAAATTATATATTATCATTGGCGAGCATATATATTAGTTTATACAAGGTTAAAGGTTTATCGCGCATTGCCTAGGGCTAATAACATTTAAATTTCAATAAATTAGCCCGTGGGGCACTAAGCAGGAAACTTTTGACTTTGTATAATCATACCGCTCATCTTAAATATGAAATTTCTTCAATTATTATTTTCCTCAATTTTCTTTAAAGAAAACCTATTTTTAAGTATAACAGAAATAACCAGTAATGCCACCAGCAATGATAGGGAGATATAAAAATCCCTGGAGCCTATATCGGTGGCCTTGTCACCTACATTTGTAAAGACTATGATTCCCGGTATGGTTCCCAGAAGGGTAGCCAGTAGAAAATCCTTTATGCTGATGCCGGAAAGCCCTGCACTGTAGCTAATGACATCATAGGGAAACAATGGAATAAGCCTCAGCAGCAATACTATCCAGAAGCCCCTCTCCTCTATGCTTTTGCTTAGCCCCCCTAAATCCTTGCTTGAAGGCTTTTTTATTAAGCCCTTTTTGATAAGCCTTGCGATATAAAAGGCTAAAGTGCCTCCAGATAAGGCCCCCACCATGGTGTAAATGGAGCCCCAAAACAACCCAAAGCACATGCCCCCGGCAATAGCCAGCAGGGAATCGGGAAAGAGGGTAAGGGGTACAAAGGTAAACATAATGATATATATGATTGGAGCCAAACCGCCGAAGCTATTGACATAATCCTTTATCTGCTGCGGTGTATAATCCGAGAAGGAAAAATATCGGTTGAAAATGAAAAGAGCTGTGGCAGCAATAGCTGCTATAAATAAATATTTGTATAGGCCTTTACCTTTCTTTGTCAGCTCCATTTTACTTCCCCTCCCTTATGCTTTTCTTTAGCTTATTCTTTATGAAAAACCTGTTGCTCCACCTTTGCAGGCTACTAACCCTTCTGGTGCCTCTGTCTTTTTTAAAATCTACTCCCTGACTAAAGAGAAGGTCTAAAATATAAAGGCTATTGCCTCCGCCTGCCCTAAGGGACTCCACACATTCCTGACAATAGGTTAGAATCGGTCTGTCCTCCGCCTGTTGAGCCCTTTTTTCCATCTGCCCCTGAGCCAGCGGGCTGTTGGTAACCCCCAGCATGCCTCCTGAGCCACAGCAGAGGGTTTTTGCTCCAGAAGGCTTCATTTCTGTTATTTTAAGCCCCAGCTCTTCTGATATTTTTCTTATGGCACTGTGGATTTCCGGGTTACCTCTAGTGGGACAGGGATCATGTATAGCAAAGCTGGTGTCCAGCTGCTGGTAGCTGCTGATTTTATCCTCAGGTATCCCTATATCTGCCATTAATTGCCATAGGGTGACTACTCTTTGATGGGGACTATTTTTGCCAATGGTCTTGAAGCAATTGAGACAGGCCACTATGACCTCCTCCACACCTTCAGAATCAAAGCTGTGCTGTATATTGGAATAATAAGTCTGGAAGCTATCCATAGCCCCCATAGACTCCGTTGGCTTTCCGCAGCAATTCATAATGACTCCTGTGCCGGGGAGCTTCTCTCTTAAATACCCATAGGCCTTAATAACTAAATCCGGCCTTGCGGCGGTTAAGCTGCAGCCGGGAAAAAAAACTCTCTTTACGGTGGCTTCCTTATTCAAGCCTTCCACCGGTGTGGAAAGAAGCCTTGAAAAGCTGGCCTTTTGGTGCAGCTCAACTGGCCTATGCCTTATCCCCTCTGGATATCCCTTATTTATGCTGTAAATATCCTTCCTCATATCGTAAAAAAGCTGCTTTAAATCCACTGCCTCAGGGCATACCTCGGTGCAATAGCCACAGAGGCTGCAGGAGTAGGGAATTATCTCGGCTACCTCATTTGTCTCAACAAAATCCTTTAGCAGCGACTTTGGTGAGGAACAGTACGCCTTCAGCATGGGGCAGCCCTCCATACACCTTCTACAGCCACTGCATTTGTCAGCTTCTCCCTCTATTGCTTTAAATATCTCAGCCTCTGGCCTATAGGTCATTTTCATCATTCCTTATAAATCAATTTTCCAATATGCTACAAAAGGATTGCTACGGTTGAAGGTAGCAATCCTTATTATGTTTTTATTCCTTTATCTGCTGCTTTTTCCTGTCATTGAAGACCTGCTTCATCAGGAAGGCAAGTATACTAAGGGAAAAGAGCACCAGCAGTCCGAAAACTAGCTTCTTTGTTCCTCCCACCAGCATTCCCCCTACATAGGAGTATATAATTGTTGCCGGCAGCTGTCCCAGTCCTGTGGCCCAAAAGAAGGACCAAAAGCTCATGGAGGTAAGGCCTGCCATATAGCTAACGATATCAAAGGATATGAAGGGCAGCAGCCTAGCTATCAGCACTGCATGCCTACCGTACCTTTCAAAGAAGCTATCTAGGCTTTCCAGGGCGTATCGACTTGTGAGCTTCTCAACTCCGCCTCTACCATATAGCTTTGCTATATAAAAGCATAGGGCTGCCCCTGCCATTGCGCTGCTCCATGATAAAATTGCTCCCTTTACCCAACCAAACAGGGCTGCATTGGCGAAGGTTATTAAAAATGCCGGCAATGGTGCTGCCACTGATTGGAATATCATCAGTAAAAAGGAGATTACAGGTGCCCATATACCAAAGGAAAGTATGTATCCCTTGATGGCCTCAACCTCCATCATACTGAAAATAAATATGACTCTCCTAATGGTGGCTCCCACAGGCGGGATAAAATACAGGCTAATCAATATTAAAATTAAGCTTAATTTAATCCATGTGGATTTTTTTATATTTTTCAAAATCATCAACAGCCTTCCATTGAGCTAGAAGCCCTTAGAAATCTTTCTGATCTATGGTCTAACTATTTTTCTATGCTTAAGCTTGAATTGCCTGCCCATGCGTAGAAGCTGGCATCATAGTTTTTAGCATTGCTGTAGCCAAGGATTTCTAAAACCAGCTGCATATGTGCTGAACGAATTCCCGCTGTACAGTAGGTCACTATTTCATCATCCTTTTTAATATTATTGGATGCAAGTATACCTTCAATTTCTGTTGCTGTTTTTAAAGTTCCGTCGGCATTCGTAAAGCTGTTGAAGGGTATATTAATTGCTCCGGGAATATGTCCACCTCTAGCTTCTCCAAACTTTGTTGCGCCTTCGTATTCGTCCTTCTCTCTTGTATCAATAATTACTACCTTCCCCAGCTTGCTGTTTAATTCCTCTGTAGTAATATTTGTTTTATCGTCTAATGCTTTAACCTCTACAGCTGCTGCCACAGGTGCTGTTTTCTCCTTAGTTACCTCATAGCCCTTAGCTGACCATACATTGAAGCCGCCGTCCAGCAGCTTAACATTGTCAAATCCGGCTCTTTTTAGCATCCATACGATTCTTCCGTCTTCTCCCCAACCGCCTACTGTATTGGTATAAAGAACGATTTCTTTATCCGTTGAAATTCCTAGCTCTGAAAGCTTTTCTGACAAAGCCTCAGGCTCCAGTACGGTTCCCCAGTTAGCTTCTCCAGGGGCTCCCTGCAGGTTAGCAAAGCCTTGCCATGTAACAGCAATTGCGCCAGGTATATGTCCCTTGTCATAGGTCTCCTGACCCCTTGCATCTAGAATAAGCAAATTAGCCTTGCTTAGATTTTCCTTAAGCCACTCGCTGCTTACCACGTACTTTGAATCTATTGCTTTAGCCTCACTGGCTTCTAGAAGCTCTGGATAAGGCCATTTGCTTTGTCCGTTTTCCATAATAAACAGTCTTTCTGCTGCAATTCCCTTAGTTATAAGGTAATCAATTGTTCTGGTGGCGCCACCTGCTCCTCCAGGGCAGATAACTATGATTGGCTGTGTACCCTCTAATTGAGGCAATACAGCATCCAGCTTAGCCTTTTCCTCATCCGTCTTAACGGGGTAGGCATGGGTTGGGATTGCACCTGCGATATGATGCGCAGTCCATTCCTCTTCTACCTGAATATCCAGTAATATGATATCATCGTCATTTTCTATAGCAGCTTTGGTTTCCTCTGCAGTGTAATAATTGTAGGTCTTTTCTCCATCTGTTTCCTCTACCTTCTGTGTACAGCCACTAACCGCTAATACGATGGTTAGTATAATTAATAGTATTGTTGAAAGCTTTTTCATCTTATTTCTCCCCTTTACTTAACATCTTGTCTTTTTTATGCCACTACATATCATAGCATAGTTGGGAGCTAAAGAATAATTATACATATCTATAGGTAGGAGGGCTTTTATAAAATATATCTATATGACTAGTTAGTAAGTGAATGAGAAATTGTTAATCCTATAGGAGTGCAAATATTTTAGTTTATACAAGGTTAAAAGTTTGCCGCATTACCGAAGGCTAATTACAATTAAACTCAAACCATAAATTAGCCCGTGGGGACACTAGGCAGGAAGCTTTTGACTTTGTATGAACATACTACTCAGCTTTAGAATGCAATTTCCTCAACTAAAAAGGGGGCATATCAATGTCCCCTTTAGTAAGAAAAGTATATTAATGCTAGGTGCTTCGATTTACCTCTGAATTCATGTTGAAGGGTTAGTTAGTTATCCTAGTCTAACGTCTTACCGTTTGCCAATATATAAATAATGCTCACAGCTTCCAAAAATGTGCTCATCCTGAGAAAGCTGATATAGTACCTCAATCCATTTGTCGAAGACCTCCTGTGACAGTTGATTCAGCCGGCTTTCAACGGTTGCTGCAAGACCCTCCACCCCTACAAAGGCCAGCTCTGTTAATCCAAATTCCTGCATAAAGCCCCTTGCCTCCTGAGGCTTCATAAAATATGCATCCGTAAAGCCCTCATTGGCTTTATTGATGCCATTCTCCAGATATTTCAGAAGCTGTTGCGGGTCCTTCAAATCTTCAGGATATGCCTTAATAAGGTCTACTGCCGGTGCATAGGCGGATATAAAGGAGGCGAATATTGTCCCACCGGGCTTTAATCGCTTTAATGTGTCCTCCACCACCTTAACCCTGTCCTCTAGCCTTGTTAAGTGGTAGAGGGGCCCCATAATCAACGTCACATCAAATTCTCCTAGATTATAGCTATCCAGCTCCAATGCACTGCCATGTATGGCTGCCTCCAGCTCAATACCAGCCTCCTGCGCCTTTTCAATGGCTAATTCGATATGCTTTTTTGTTAAATCCAGTAATACAACGCGATGGCCCTCTTGGGTAAGATGAATGGAATACCTGCCGGGGCCGCCGCCGATATCCAGTATTCTTGAGGGTTCTGTAATGAAATTATCGAAATACCTCTTTGTTATCTCAAACTCCACTTTATGCCTATCCAGCCTCGACCACTCATCATATGCCTCATAAAAGGCCTCAACATTTCTTGTCTCCTCCATTATGGCTCCCCCCTTTAAATGTAGTATATACTTTATCATTTATATCTTTATTTCAAAGGCGCTAAAAATCTCCCTGCTAAATATATAATCTATATTTTACACCTATACCCATATATTGTAAATATACTTATCTCAGTTCTCTGCAGATTAATTCTCCATTAATTCTCCAAGGGTTCTGTTCCAAAAGAGTTTCTTACCAATTTATTAAGGAAGCTGCATACTATCATGTGCGGGCATCTATTTCTATCTAAAGGACCAATTGCTTCTTTCCTTCACATAGTTTCCGGATTTAAGCTCTGCTCCATCTTTGGTAATTACATAATCCGTCGGCCCATGAAACACACTGTTTATTCCTACTATATCCACAGCCCGTTGAGCTGTGTAAATAACCATACCGTTGTTAGGATTATATGGATTTGGCAAAGCACTGATATACACCATATTAGTATCCTCATACAGCCTATCAGCCTCTATTGCATCTGCTTCTATCTTAAAGGGTAGGTTTTCTTTATGCTCAGCCAGCCATAGATTCCCTTCGACTGTACCATAGGTAATAATGCTGTGGTCCTTTAAGTCCATATCCAGTGCTTCTATGTCCGTCACCAGCTTTCCTTCAGCAAAAAATTCCTCCTTTATAGTTTTGGCATAATCAGCAATAGCCCTTCCAATATCCTTATCTATCTCATTGGTCGGCGTGATAACAACTATCGCCTCTTTTTCCAGCCAGATAAAGGCACTATTGATAGGTCCAGTAAAGTCAAAGCCCTTACTACCTATCTTCCCATCTGAAAGCATACTGAAAACCTCTATTAGCTCCGGATAATAGCTTTCAAAATCCGGGTATATGTCTCTATTTTTTTCATAATATTCTAGGCTATCTACTAGGGCATCTATATAAATAAACCCTTTTGATCTTTCATAGCTCAAGGCTTCGTCGCCTGCATCCTCACCTAAATTCAGATAGGCAAGCCTTGTGGTAACTGCCCTAACGATGTGCTCATTTACACAGCTTTCCCATGTGGTATAGGCCTGTTGCTTCATTACATTTTCGATTTCTGAAAAGAGTCCCTTATATTTGTTAATTTCATCGATGTATTTTTCAGTAGTAGGATTTACAAAGGAATGACTGAATTCATGCCATATCAGATTCCTAATAAAGCTATCGTCTATGAATTGAGGGGTACCAATTGAGCTATCGTCACCACTTCTAACCTCCAACGGCCCTATTATACCGTAAATATCGTATACCCCATTTTCTCTCATTACCCTTGGTCCATATCCACCTGAATGAAAAAGGGGTGCAAGTATTAAATTATAGCTATTTACCTCCATATTATAGTAGTCGTCCAAGTCAGCTGTTAGATCGGCTTTCTCCAGAAAGCTATACATTTCATCCACCAAGCCCTGATAGAACTCCTGATGACTGTTGTAAAAATCTGCAAAGCTAGCCTCAATACCAAAGGCCTTAAGCTTAATTATAAAGTCTGTAAGATTTTTTTCTCCACTGGCTCTTTGGTATATATAATCGCTGGGCTTAAGTGCTTCTCTTAAGCTTAGTGGATTTTCGTAGTAAAGCATAGCTGCCGGGGGACCATCGTAGGTGAAGCCTCTTTTACTTAATTGTTTAAATTTCTTAACAGCATCATGGCTTTGAAATCCCTTAAAGTAGTCATTCATCTCCACTTTGTAATCAAAATTTAGCTTCGTCAGCCGAAAATAATCATCTGCCAGCTGAACAGCAGATAAAAGCTCAATTCTTGGGTCTACAGATATCTGAAGCTTCCCAATTGAGCGGTTGACGGGATGAAGCTCTAATACTTCCATATCCTTATATGTATCTGTTGCTATTCCTGTACTGCAGGACAATGTAAGGGTCAATACTAATAACAGTGTTAAAATCAGTGATATTTTCCTCTTCACAAAATCACTTCCTTATATTATTAATGATACTTAACAGACCTCTATCTTATATGAATGATGCCTTTTCCTTACATTTTGTTCCAAAAAAAAGAGGTTATTATACATAACCTAATTTAGAGACATAAAAGGAAGGCTACTGACATAACCTTCCTTCCAGCATATATCATTTTTACTCTATTCCTTTACCAGCACCTTTTCTATCTCCGCTATATAAAGGGTATGAAAATCCTTTTCACGGTAATGCTCATCTCTGACAGCAGTACTAATAAAGGCTTCACCGCTATACTCCTGTCGATATAGCTTTTTGCATATCAGCACCAGGGCTGCATTTTCAAAGTATGGCGTAGCGTCTGAATATAAAAGCTTTAGCTTCAGCTCTGCTATTTTATCCTCGTGCCTTCCTGATACCGTTCCAAGATAGGCCAGCTCCTTCTCAAAGCCCTTATCAAAAAATGCAAGGGAAAAGCTATCCGCTGCATCCACAAAGCCCTTGGTATATCTTTGAGGTCTGATAACGATATAGGCCACATTCCTGTTCCACATAACCCCAAAGCCACCCCAGGAGGCGGTCATAGTATTAACCCTACCTTCCTTTTCTGCTGTAATAAGCATCCATTCCTTGCCAATTGCCGTAAAGGGATTTTTTTGAATCTCCTCCGGCTTTATTTCATAAAAGCCCTCCATTCCATCTCCTCCTCTCATAAAATGAAAAACTAAGAATACACGGCTTTAATACAATGCTATAATTATATTATAATAATAAATAAATATAAAACGCAAGCTTTAAAGCTTCATTGTGCTAAAGTGTCGGCTTTTTATCGGAGGAGATTGTCATGGAGATGGAAAGAGTAGTATTTTTAGTGGATATGAATGCATTTTTTATATCCTGTGAAATGACTCGTAATAGCGAGCTTATAGGAAAGCCTGCAGCAGTTGCAGGTGACCCCTCACGACGAACCGGCATCATATTAGCAGCTAATTACGAGGCCCGAAGCTATGGTGTAAAGACCGCCATGGTTCTCCATGAGGCCTTAAAGCTATGCCCTCAGATGCTACTGGTGCCCCCAGACCATAGCTATTATCAGCGGATGTCCAACGAAGTGATGCAGCTTCTGAATAATTATACTCCTATAATAGAAAAAAACAGCATCGACGAGGCTTGGCTGGATATGAGCGGCACCGAAGCCCTTTTCGGTAAGCCCCTGCAGGCTGCCGAAACCATAATGGAGGATATCAAGAACACTTTGGGTCTGTGGTGCTCTATCGGTATATCCGAAAACAAGTTTTTAGCTAAAATGGCATCGGATATGAAAAAGCCCTTGGGTATAACAGAGCTCTGGAGGAAGGATGTAAAAAATAAGCTATGGCCTCTGCCGGTAAACTATATGTATGGCATAGGGGGTAAAACCGCTGTGAAGCTGAAGAGTCTAGGAATACAAACCATAGGAGATTTAGCCGGATATGACCGGCAGCAGCTAACACGGAGCTTCGGAAAGGTCGGTGAGGAATACCACCTTAAGGCCAATGGCATCGACGATTCACCCATACTTCTCCAGGCAGAGGATATAAAATCCATAGGCAGGTCCACTACGCTGCCGCAGGACTCAACGGACCTGGAGCACCTGAAGCTGGTTCTCATGGAGCTCTCAGAGGATATTGGAATGTCGGCAAGAAAAAATAATAAAAAAGGTCGAACTATACAGCTGGCTATTAAATTTTCTAGCTTTGAGAGTATCAGTCGTCAAATGACAATCCCTGCCACCTGCTCCACCAAGGATATCTTTAGTGCAGGTCTTAAATTGCTAAGAGAGAACCTAAATAGAAATAAGCCCATAAGGCTAATTGGAATAAGCTTAGGAGGCTTTGAGGATCAGGAGCTGCATCAGCTGTCATTATTTGAGGATACTGCAAAGGATGGAAAATACGAAAAAATTGATAGGGTAATGGACGAAATTCGTGACAAATACGGTCTTGAAAAGATACAAAGAGCAGCATTGATAAAAAAATCATACAGAAGCTGTTAAAATGGAACATTTTTTACCCCTATCCCCTCTATATATAATAGAAAGCATCAAAATTAATCAATTTCCTTGAAGGACAGCATATATATAATGAGGAATGGTTAAATAATGCAATACTATAATTTTTTTAGGAGGTATTTTATGTGGACTAGAGCAGATTTAAAAGCAAATGCTAAGGATGTTTTAAGGAATTTATATTGGCCTGCATTTCTTGTCAGTATTGTAATCGCTATTGCAAGTGCAAGTGGAAGTGGGAGTGGAAGCTCCAGCAATGGGACCAGGTATAATTTGAATCCAAGCCAGAGAATCACCAATCTACTTCCCAGCAACTCTACAGAAAAGCTAATTAATTATGAATTCTGGGGAATTACATTGGTTAGCATTTCAATCTTGGGTTTATTATTTTTAGCCTTTAAATTGTTTATCGGCTATAACCTAGAGGTTGGTGGAAGAAAATATTTTATCAAGGCTGCAAAGGAAAGGAACTCTCAAATGGAGGAGCTGGGCTTTGGCTTTTCCAGTGGTTCATATTTCAATATTTTAAAAACCATGCTGATTAGATCAATTTTGACCTTTTTATGGTTCCTATTACTATTAGTACCGGGCGTGATTAAATCCTATGCATATGGGATGGTTCCATATATCCTGGCGGATAACCCTAGTATGGACGCCATGCGGGCTATTGATTTAAGTAATCAAATGACAAAGGGTCATAAAATGAACATATTTGTCCTTGACCTATCCTTTTTGGGCTGGTATATCCTAGGACTACTATTATTAGGCTTGGGTATCTATTTTGTTCATCCATATAAAAATGCCACCTATGCAGAGCTGTATTTAGTTCTTAGACAAAACGCATTAGACTCCGGCTTATGCACCCATGATGAATTGCTATTAGAGCAATAAAATAAGCACCCTCACATATGGGGGTGCTGTTCTTTTACAATGGAGCTGGAGCATCATAATGAACTCCCAAAATAGTGAGATTCTTTTCCTCTATTAGGTCCACACCTATCATCTCATGTCTATCCTTAAACTGCTTTATAATCTTAACCTGTGGTCTTAGTGGAAATTCTACGTTCACCTTATCTATTACTGCAATATCACCATTACTCAGCTTAACCAGCGACCCCTCAGGATATGGAATAACCCTTTTTATAAAGGCCTTGACGAGTTTATAATCAAAAAAGCGATCTATTCCACCCATTAAATATTCCAATGCTTCATTTGGGGACATGGCTCTCCTGTAAGGCCTGTCTGAGGTCAAGGCATCATATACGTCGGCAATTGTTACGATTTTAGCAAAGGTGTTAATTTCATCCCCCTTGAGGCCGCGTGGATAGCCCTTTCCGTCAATCCTTTCGTGATGCTGAAGTATGATCATCCGAGCAATTCCACTGATATCAAGATTATCCTTAAGATACTCATAGCCCTTTGAGGTGTGATCTTTAATAATCTCAAATTCCTCAGCCTTTAGGGCACCTGCCTTTGATAAAATTTCAATGGGTACAAAGGTTTTCCCCAGGTCATGTAGCATAGCCCCCACCGCTAGGTCAAAAAGCTGACCCTTATTTAGGTTCAGCTCTATGCCGATTATCAGAGACAGCAATGTTACATTTACACTGTGCTCATAGGTATAATTGTCCATGCTTTTTATATCTACTAAATTTACGAAGATATTTTTTTTTGAAAGTATGTCATCCAAGATATCCTTTACCAATTGGTTTATGCTGCTGGTATATTCGTATTTTATCATTACAGCCTGCTTCTTGGTCACATAATTACTGGGATTTACGCCCTTAGTAAAATTTGAAAAGCTCTCCTTTATCAGGTTTACTGCTTTCTGTCTTAATTCAGGCTTAATAATATCCTCTATCTCATTTTGACTATATTCATCATTTATATAAATTGAAAAAACATTATTAGCCCTAACACGTTTTAAAAGGCCCTCACTCAGCAGCACTCCCTCTGCCAGCAGCACCCTTCCATTTTTATCAAATATTGTTTTTGCTAATTTGCTACCTTCTTTTACAGAATTAATTGGTACAAATCTCATCTGCTTTCTCCTCCAAAGCTACTAAACTACGTTCGCTTTTCCTCATAATAGCAATATTAATTTATAATTCAACATTCATAGGAGAAAGTCCTTCTTTGTTAAATTTTTATCTAAGTATCTGCCATTGAAAATACTTGCCTGTGTGTTAATCACGTTATAAAAGGGCTTGCTAATTGAGAAGCCCTTTCATAAATACTATTTCTTCTTTTTCTTTTTACCGCTAATAGCTGCTGATGGTAGCTTTTTATTATCAATCATATCTTCATTGTCGATTGCTCCAATTTCTCCTGCCAGCTCATAGCTTACCGCGTTAAAGAAATTTATATCTATATCTTCCGTACTAGCTTTTTTCCTTTTTTTCATCTATATCACCTCATTATATTATTTTGCAATTCATCATAATATATGAGTTTTTCATATGATTTTTTAAAGCAGCCTTTCTGCCACCAGCGTAAAGGATTTAGGTATGCCCTTATCATATGTTTCCGAAGACATATTTGCCTCCTCCTCAAGGCTTTTTATAACTAGCCCAGAGGAAGCCACCGCTGTAATTATTTCTCCAAGATTCCACTTCCGCAGCAGCACCTTTTTTACCTTTTCACTGTCGTTCAAATATTTCGAATATGAAATGTTTTTTTCCTCTAAAGAGGTATCAAAATAATCTCCAGTTACCTTGTGCTTTCGGACATTGGCTGTGGAGCCTCTGGAGGTTATAAGCTTCGTGGTTACCGGATGAAAGTCTCTTATAACAAAGCTTCCACCCTTCGCCAATAGTCTGTTGACTATCGTCATAAAGGGCATCAAATCTGTGAAATAGTGTAGAATTCCCATTTCTGCAAATACAACGTCATAGTCCCCCGTTAGCTGATCATCTGTAAGCTTCAACACGTCCGACAGTATATAATTTATTTTCACCTTGGCAGCCTCAGCTAATTCCAAAGCATAGCGCCTATTTCCCTCTGAGAAGTCCACCACAGTAACCTCCGCCCCCAGCAGTGCCAGTGCAACGGCCTTGTTGCCATTGGAGCCCATCATATTCATAATCCTTTTTCCACTAACCTCACCAAATTTCTTATTTAAGACCGAAAGGGCTTTAAGGGGATCTTTTTGTAGCCTTGCTGCAGCCTCCTCAGGACTTCCAAATCTCTGTAGCCATGCCTCATAGGTTTCTATGTTCCATGCCTCTTCATTTCCGACAATACTTGCCCCTTTTTCTATAAAACCTTTTGCTAATGCTGCATCCTCAATATCAAATGAACCAGGCTTCATTTCTTATCCAATTCCTCCTCAACATACTATAGATAAAACACCTCAGGCTATATGACAAGAGGCACTAGACAATTATACATCAAAGCAGCCTACATAAAAATATCTCTTTATTATTTTTCAGTAAATCTTTTCGTATTACCCAGGAAATTTTTACATATAAAAGCCAGGAGCTTTAATACCCCTGGCAGCTTCTATATTTGACTGCTTTCCTCGTAAATAAATTCTCTGATATGCTTACCTGTAATATCTAAATCCGTCTCCAGATACCATGCATCGTTGATTATGGCGTTTTCCCAGTAGCCATCGAGGGGAAATCTCGACCATTGGAGGCTTTTAACTCCCATCCTCAATACCTCTGTCGACATTGCTAGTATGTCAGTTACACCTAAGCTTGTCTTAACATGAGGATATAGCTTAGCAGCAATGACGGGATATTTTATGGCATCCATTTCCTGAAGCCTTGCAAATACAGCCTTCATAACCAGATTTTGACGCTCTGCCCTTTCAAAGTCCCCGTCTCCAACCTTTCTAATTCTTGCAAAGGCAACAGCTTGATTGCCATTAAGCTGTTGTAGCCCGGGCTCTGTTAATGGAGTTGGCTCCTCTTTTTTAATTTGCGCCACCTCCTTCATATATTTATTGATTTCCTTTATTTCCTTATCCTCAATCTCCAGCTCAATACCCCCCAGGGCATCTATAATACTGGAGAGTCCTTTAAAATCGACTGTTATATAATCCTCTACATCCAGATCAAAGCTCTTGTTTATGGTGTCTATCATAAGCTGAGGGCCCCCGACGGTATAGGCTGTATTGAGTCTAGTTTTCCTATAGCCCTCCACATCCACATATAGGTCCCTCATCAAGGATGAAAGCTTTAGGCTTTTATTTTCTTTGTCAATGGATAAAATCATTATGGCATCGGCATGGGCTGCCTCATATTTCTCACGGCCAGTATCAATCCCAAATAATGCAATATTAATAACCCCTTTGCCCTCTGTAGCCTCATTTCCTTCATTAATACTATCTATTTCTCCATTGCTACCTTCTGTCTCAGGTGTATTGCTATTCATTCTACTGGCACAGGCACCAAGCAAAGAAAGCGATAGAGCCAAAATCAGCATCAGCACCAGAAGTGTTTTTTTAGACATCCTCATGTCCCCTCCTTAAATTTCGTATTCTGCAAGGGTCTTAAATATATAGCCCTCCTCCTGAAGGTAGTTAATAATCAGCGGTAGAGCCTCCAGAGTTGTTTTCTTACCACCGCTATCATGCATTAGAACTACAATTTCCTTCTTACCCTTTGCTGTTTCCTTAATTCTGCTTAGCTGCTTTTCAACTGATACATATTTTGCCTCAGCATCTCCATTTAATGCATTCCAATCTATATATACAAAGCCCTCCTGAAGCACTCTTTCCCTAAAGGCGCTTTTGCCTTCACCAAAGGAACCTCCTGGAAATCTCATAATTTTTGAGGTATAGCTGCTGCCCAACAAATTCTTAAGTACTACCTCCCCCTGCATTAAATCCGCCATAAAGGCATCGGGGCTGGAATAAATAGTCTTATAATTATGGGTATAGGTATGATTGCAAATAAGATGTCCTTCATCATTGGCCCTTAAAACCAGCTGAGGATATTTTTCCACCAAGTCCCCTATTACAAAAAATGTAGCCTTTATTTGCTGCTGCGTTAAAATATCCAATATACCTGATGTTACACCCGGCGTTGGGCCGTCGTCAAAGGTTAAATATGCTATTTTCTCCATTTTATCTGGCTTATTATCAGGCTTTTCCAATGGTGGCTTCTCCTCAATTTCCTCAGACTGGTCATCATCAGCAGCCTCGTCAGTTTCTTCAGTCTCCTCCAGAAGCTCCTCTGATTTTTCTTCCTGACTTTCTTCCTGATTTTTTTCCCCCTCCTTAACCTCTACCTCGGCTTTAGCTTCAACCCGCCAAAGACCAATGCTCTGAAATAACGTGGGGGTTGCTCCCATCACCAATACCACCATGACTACTACTAGGCTCAACATCGACAGTTTCTTCATCAGCTTCTTCATTTGTAATCCCCCTTAGCTCACTTCTATAGGACTATCATATATTTTTTGAGCTGGAGGTGCTTTACGAAAGCATTGATGAAAGTTTACAAAATAATTAAGGTTTATCCTGCCATATTTTGTTTACTTCTCAACTTTGGTAAAATACTAAGTAGAGTTAATAATAAATAAAGCTGCAGATATGGAGGATTATATGAGTAAATCAACTAAGGTTCTAATTGTTGAGGACGAGCTTCCCATTAGAAAATTTCTATCTATAAATTTAATCAGGAACGGCTTTGAGGTTCTGGAGGCGGAATCCGGTGAAGAGGGCCTTCAGCTATGCCTGAAGGAGTCGCCTGAGGTGGTTATATTGGATGTCATGCTGCCGGGCATCGACGGCTTCGAGGTTTGTCACAAAATTAGGGCTGCCATTCCTTCAACCATCATAATCATGCTGACAGCCAAAGGACAGGACTTAGACAAAATAATGGGCCTCGATCTGGGGGCCGACGATTATATGGTGAAGCCCTTTAATCCGCTGGAGCTAATCGCCAGAATACGTGCTAATCTCAGGAAGGTGAATACTAAAAATGCCGTTGCCACAAGCAGAATCGCCATATTGGATCTAAAGCTGGATTTGGACCAGCAGAGATTTTATAAAAATGCAGTTGAAATAGAGCTTACGCCAACGGAATTTTCTATTATGAGGGTACTAATGCAGGCACCCGGCAAGGCCTTCAGCCGTGACGAAATATTAAATGAAATCTGGGGAAAGAATTATTTTGGTGATATGAAGACGGTGGATGTTCATATCCGAAGGATACGTGAAAAAATTGAGGAAAATCCCTCTATTCCTCAGAGGGTAGAGACGGTATGGGGCTACGGCTACCGATTGCGAGGGGATAAGGCGGATGAATAGCATAAAAAAGCGGCTTGTTGTCAATTTTATGTTTGTAATTATAATAACCGTAGTTATTTTAGAGATTTTCCTTATAAGCATAATAAAGCAGCATTATTACAAGGGGCTGGAGGACAATCTTTACAACCAGCTGCTGATATCCTCTGACCTTTATTCCCGCTACTTTTCAGACGCCTCGCTTGAGGAAAACATATTAAACAATGTGGATTCCTTTTGGAAGCAAACCTCTGCCCAGGTACAAATATTAGATTTGGAGGGGAATGTCCTGATGGACTCCATCGGAATAGCACCAGCCAGCCTTATAGATAATGAAGATGTTAAAAAAGCGCTACTGGGACAAAAGGGCAGATGGGTCGGTATGGTGGATTACGATACTGTAGCGGTAATGTCGGTGGCCTACCCTCTGATGGCAAGGGGTGAAATAGTAGGGGTGCTGCGGTTTATCTCCACCTTAAGGGAGGTTCAAAAGGAGGTACAGCGGATTGCCCTCCTCTTTATCGCCTTTGGCGGCCTTGTCATACTCATCTCCGGCTTTGTCGGCTTTATTCTCGCAAATACAATTGTAGGACCCCTAAAGCAGGTGACCCTAGCTGCAGAAAAGATGGCCTTAGGAGATTTCAAAGCTAAGAGCGATGTCAAGGTAAAGGATGAAATAGGCAAGCTGTCCAACACTCTAAATTACATGGCAAGTGAGATCGTAAAAAAGGAGCAGCTGAAGAACGACTTCATTTCCTCTGTTTCCCATGAACTAAGAACTCCCCTTACATCAATTAAGGGCTGGGCTATAACCTTAAAGAATGGCTTCGAGGATAAGGAAATGCTTGCAGATGGTCTTGATATAATAGAAAAGGAAAGCGACAGGCTCACTCAAATGGTTGAGGAGCTTTTAGATTTTTCAAAGTTCATTTCAGAAAAATCTGAGCTGGATTATGAAGAGGTCAATATTTCAAATGTGATGGAGCATATTAAAAAGCAGCTAACCCCAAGGGCAGTCAGAGACAACATCAGCTTTGAGGTTGAATGTTCTCAGCAAATGCCCAGCACCTACACCGACGAAAATAAACTGAAGCAGATTTTTATAAATCTCCTGGACAATGCCTTTAAATTTACGCCTCAAGGAGGTCGGGTGCTCTTTACGGCTGAGTTTAAAAATAATGAGTTCATATTTAAGGTGAAGGATACCGGTAGTGGCATCTCTCAGGAGGAGCTTCCGAAGATTAAAGAGAAGTTTTATAAGGGAAAATCCAGCAAGTCCAGCAATGGCATTGGCTTATCCATATGCGATGAAATTATTCGTTTGATGAAGGGACAATTTCATATATACAGTGAATTGAATTCCGGTACGGAAGCCATTGTAAAGCTTCCTTTAAGGGAGGGAAAAACGACATGAAGGGCTGGAAAAAGCTAAGCTTTCTTTGTATATTAGTTCTCAGCACCCTTTTAGGCTGCTCCGACACCGGGGCAGATAATGCACTTAAGGTTCATCCTCCCCTTAACCACCAGCTGACAATAGAGGGCACCTGGGAGGTGGTTGGGGATGTCAACGGAGAATGGCAGGGCAGATTAATACAGTTTTCAGAGAAATATATCATGCTGGGAGAGGAGCTGCTTCAAAGCCCCAGCTACCGTATCAGACGTGTGGATGTACAGGATTATATCTTCTACAGCCTCAGAAGTGATTTAGACAATTTTTCTATAAATACCGATGACATACAGGATATAGATGTTATGACGATAACCGAAAATGGACAATTTATTGGCGATATACTGATGCTTCAAGCGGATGAAGCTATACTCCAGCTTCACAATAGCAGCCTGCTGCTGAAAAAGCTAAGGGATGAGACGGATATTAGCCTTAATCCCTCTGATAGTCTGCCGGAGGTCTCTATTACTGAAAGCTCTGGTGATCCAGAGGGGAACCGAACTGCATTGCTATTATCCCTTAAAAGACCTGAGGGTAACAATTCATATTCCTATAAAACAATATTTATAGCCGCCCAAAACAATCAGCTGCTTACTTCATTAGAGGGTAAGGGCATATACTTTCCAAGGCGTAGTGGTTTTTGGCAGATTGCTGTTGAACGAAATGCAATCAACCAATATTCACAGGACCTATTATTTTCCAGCAATATTTTAGCAAATATTCAGAAGCTGGAGACCGTTGAAGAAAGGACTGCGATGAATATTAAAGAGGACTATAGCATTATCAGAAATATACTTTACCTAGGCAATGACTATATTTCCATCGAAGAGGTCCGTCAGAGGGACGGAATTACCATGGAAAATATCGTAAGTCTCGTCCCAGTCGATACATTGCCCAGCATAAAGCCAGTGGATATCAGTGATCTAGTGGGAGATAAGGGCACCACAGCAATGGATGCAGCAAGAAAAAACACTATGGAGGAAAAGGGGCTTAGCGCCTACGGTCTCAAGCCCTCCTCCCTTAGAAACACAAATCTAACGCTGGAAAGAAGAATGGGAAGGTGGATTTTTAAGGGAAGATTGAGCTACACAGTGGACAAAAGCTTAAGGACTGAGGATTACAGCATCAATCTTATTCCCCCCAGCAGCCTGGTATATTATGATGAGCTTTCCGTCCCCTGGACCAATGTAAAGGACAAAATACCGGAGGCTGTAGATGTATTTACATCCCCAAACAAGGATATTGCCGCAATAGTAACTAAAAATGAGATCCTAATATACAGCACTGTAAATGGAGAAATCTTTGGTACCCCTTTGAAAAAAATAAAGCTTGAGGATAATGAGACGATAATTATGGCTGAGTGGGCCACTGGTCAGTATATGGACATATGGGAAAAGACCCTGACTCCACTGCTTGTTAAGTAGCATAAATCTTTATGGTATCAAAGATAAAAAGAATCGCCACCATCATTATCTCTGGAGGCGATTCTTTTTTCCTTTGATCTATTATATTTTTTGTCGCCGTGGGCACCACATCCCCTTCCTACCTCCGGCATATGGGTGCTGAGCTTGTCCTTTGAGGACTTCAATAAATCAATACCCTTAACACTTCCTAATTTAATCTTTGCCATTCAAACTCCTCCTGTTAATTATTAATAATATCCTCACCTTTATTATATCATAAATTCGTGATTTTATATTACATAATAGCAGAAAAATTTACCTAACTATGAAGCTTTTAGCGGCTGTATAGCTAGCCTGACCCGGTGCATGAGTATAGTTGACATAAAATTGGCGGATTTGACCCGCTGCCTATAACTCTTAATCATAGTAATTGTGTTTTTTTAAAAAAAATTAAATAATTAGAGGATTTGTTTATTATTTATCGAATATTGTGAAAAATTGGATTTGTATATGGGGGGGTTCAAATGCTAGAGTTTAGTAACAATAGGGGAACGCTCGTGTCAAAGAATTTAGCAGCCTTGGTTCTGCTGCCATTTGTCGGTGCCTTTTTAAGCAACAAGAATATTGTTCTTTTTCATGTCTCCATAGAAAGTTTCTGTATCTTTATAGCCATGAGCATGCTGCTTATAGCCATCAGCACCTACCAGCACAACAAAAACAACTTCATTATATTCCTAGGCCTTTCCTACGGCTTTGTGGCATATTACGATTTACTTCATATCGTATCCTCAAAAGGCTTTAATATTTTAACATCAAATGATATTAATATAAGCATGCAGGTTTGGGTTATCGCCAGGTATCTGGAGAGCATTGCACTATTACTGGCCTGTATAGGCATAAAAAACAAAGACACCTTCAACGTTAATAAATATATAACCCTATATGCGCTTGCTTCTGTCATACTCACACCTCTTGTCTTTAAATGGCATCTATTCCCCCCCTTCTATACACCAATCATCGAGGTTTCTGCATTTATTAAGCTGAGTAGCTTCATACTATTAACAATAAATCTTGTCTCAATTGTCATTACCCTGAAAAATAAGGCATACTTTTACGAAAAAAAGTATAAATTCTTAATTGCCTCCTTATGCTGCGCTGCTATGTATATTTTGTTATTCTCTATCCATCATGTAGAAATGGAAAGCCAGAGATTTGTTTTGGGACATTTATTTAAGCTAATCTCCTTCTATCTGCTGTACAAGGGCATTGTGGAGGTTAACCTTATCAGTCCCTATCGTCAGCTTAAGGAAAGCGAAGCCTATTATAAAAGACTTCTTGAATTTTCTCCCGACGGTATCATGATCCAAAGAGACAGCGCAATTGTATATGCAAATCCCGCCTTTCTAAGAATCATCGGAATGGATACTGCGGAGGATATTATAGGCAAATCTGTTTTGGAATTTCTACCGGAGGAGCTCCATGATACGGTCTACCACAGAAAGCGGGCAATGAAGCAGGGAGAGCAAATAGGCAGCTATGAATTTCCAATGGTAAGGACAGATAATACAATACTCTATGTAGAAACAGTCACCACCATTGTCCCGAATGGCGACGATACTGAGTTTATAAGCATTGTCCGAGATATAAGCGACCGAAGATCAGCAGAGGAGTACAGGACTCAGCTGGAAAATGAGGAGCGGGAGCTGAAGCAAAAGATCGCCTATGAGGAAATGATGCTGGAGTTCTTCACCAATATCTCCCATGATTTAAAGACGCCACTAAATGTCATTTTAGGCACTGTACAATTGCTTAACCTAATGCTGATAGACACTGAATTATACTGCAAAACTAAAAAATATATTAGCATAACAAGACAAAATTGCTTTAGATTGCTAAAGCTTATTAATAATATATTGGATATATCAAAGTACGATAATAGGCAGCTGAATCTACAGCTTAAAAACAACGATATCATATCCCTCATCGAAAACACCACCATATCCATAGGCGATTATATAGAAAGCAAGGGTATTGAGCTGGTATTTGATACTGACATTGAAGAAAAGGCCATCGCCTTCGATATAGATAAAATTGAGAGGGTCATTTTAAATCTATTGTCAAATGCTATAAAATTCACACCCATGGGCGGTAAAATTGAGGTTACAATTAGTGATCAAAATAAATACGTTGTCATTTCCGTTAAGGATACTGGCGTAGGAATTCCAGACTCAGAATTAAGTACCATATTTGACCGCTACAAGCAGGTGAATGCAAGCTTTAATAAGAATTTTCAGGGAACTGGACTAGGCTTAGCTCTTGTCAAATCAATAGTGGAGGCACATGGCGGTCAGGTTGAGGTCAGGAGCCAGGTAAATGCAGGCAGCGAATTCATTTTTACCCTTCCAACCGTACTGGTAGATGAGGATTATGTTGCTGAGGCAAGACCAGCATATCTTTCCAGCAATATTGAGAGAATAAATGTTGAGTTTTCTGATGTCTACAGCTTGAGCTATTAGAGTTATACGTAACAGCATGCTTAAAGGGAAGGACTTATTTCGTCCTTCCCTTTGATTATATTAAATCAAACACCCATCTTTATTTTAAGGCCTTCTCCAGCCACAGGATCAGTGGCTCCATCTTCTTAATAAAGATTTCTAAGGGGCTTGTATTGAAAATCTCTATTTTATGCACAGCATATATAATGGCAGACATAGTCACAATGCTTAAATAGATCGCACTTTTTTTGAGGTTCTCCTTCTTCATCCTAACAAAGTCCAATACCACTACAGCAACAACTAAAACTATAATGATTATAAACACTATATTTTCCCCCTATTTTGATTTAAGGCCGTATGCAGAATGATGCTGTCCACCTCATAATTGATCTCCGCCTTAGAAAATACCTTATTCCAGTTATCCTTCAGCTCCTTGTACTCTGCAGGATGAGCCCTATAAAAATATTTACTGAGATTAAAGATATCAATGCCATATTTAATTTGAGCAGCCTCCATTGCCAGACTCATTTTTTCCATCAGCACATGATTGAGCTGAAGGGTGGCTTCTTCTATATCCAGCTCCCAATAGGTGTGGTTCTTCGGCACCCTCTCAGCCACATTTGCTCTAACCTTTAGCACAATATCGAAGCCAATTCCGGTATCAGTTAGCTTTGATTTAACCAAGGCCTCTGAGTCCAGCA
Source organism: Natronincolaceae bacterium (assembly GCA_048264125.1). Classification (GTDB taxonomy): domain Bacteria; phylum Bacillota; class Clostridia; order Peptostreptococcales; family Natronincolaceae; genus M1-B18. The sequence continues at coordinate 180,392 of JBLXDM010000007.1, read as the reverse complement.
CCTCTATTGTTAGTAAATCTCCACTGCTTTTGCTTTCAAAGACGATAACGGCGTTCCTAAAGTTATTTGTAATAAAATTAAAACCCTGTCCCTCCTCATAGTCAAGATATCCCGCCAGCCTGTCATTATCAAATACAGCTGTTTGGACTAGACGAAACATCTCATTTTCGTTATCGCTTGGGGCTGGAATCTTTTCCAAAAGTCCGGTAACATAATTTATTGCAGGGTTATTTATAGCATCTACAGTTTCATGCAGCTCCGCCACATGCACCTTTGAATTGGCGCCATAGTTTACCGCCATTATCTCCATAACTAAAGCCGGGATAGAGCCTAAGGTATTAGGCGTGTCAAATAGTTCCTCCGGCGGCAGCTTACTTACAAAGACATCAATTTCCAACCTTACCTCCATATCCTGCACCAAAAACCCTACAATCTCCCCAACACCCTCCTTAGCTATACTCTCGTCTAATACTAGTGCCTTAATATGTGCCAGATATAGCCTTCTACCAGAAATCATGGAAAGATTTCTTAATGCATCAAACACGGTTAAGCCCTCAGCCTTCAATATGGTGTAGACATCCCTTTGGTCAGGAGCCTCTGCCACAACATATTTAGGATTTGCCACCTGAACCACGACGGTATATAATCCTGATTCCGTTTTTGACACCCCCAGCCCCAGAACAAAGCCCAGATTTTCAATTTCTCTTCTGCTCCAGCAGGAGGTGGTTGTCAATGTTATTATCATTATCAGTAGGATTAGCTTTATTCTTCTCATGTGTATTTCCTCCTTAGCTGGGTGGACCTGGCTTTAAATTTTCATTTTTTTTCTGATTATTTCCCTTAACGATATACTTCGACCGTTTTGTAATGCTCCATGCTGGCAGCCTCAATACCCAATCCTTCATATCCTCTAGGCTTATGGGGCCAAAGGGCAGCATAAAGGGAACCCCTAAGGAACGTAGGGAAAATAGGTTTAGAGCCATTATTAGCGCGCCTGTCATTATGCCATAAATTCCCAAAGTGGCAGCCAGAACCATATTAAAGAATCTGATAAGCCTTAAGCTAAGGTTAAAATTTGTAAAGGGCAGCGTAAAGGAGAATATGGCGGTGGTGGCAACAACGATAACAACAGCAGGAGATACCAGACCTGCCTCTACTGCCGCCTGTCCGATTATTAAGGCGCCAACGATGCTTATGGTTTGCCCTATATAGGCAGGAAGCCTTGTGCCTGCCTCCCTCAGGGTTTCTATTGCTATTTCCATCAGCAGTGCCTCCACAAAGGCAGGATAAGGAACACCTGATCTGGTGCCTGCCAGTGTTAAGGCCAGCCTTGTGGGGATCATCTCCTGATGAAAGGTGCTGATGGCAACATAAATTGCGGGAAAGAATAGCAGTACGAAGACGCTGGTATACCTAATAAGCCTATTAAACATTGCAAAATATGGATTTATGTAATAATCCTCAGTGGTGATAAAAAAATCCGCCACCACAGCTGGAACAACCGTTGCAAAGGGGGTTCCCTCACATAATATCCCTATTCTTCCCTCCAATAGCATTCCCTGCATCCGGTCGGGCCTTTCGGTGAAATATGAGGTACTGAATATATTTGAAGGGGAATCTGATATATACTCTTCTATTTGATTAGAGCCTATAATCCCATCTACATCTATTCTTTCCAGCCGTTTTAGCAGTTCCTCCACGATGGCATCATCAGCAATACCATCAATATATACCACCCAAAGCTCTGTTTTGCTCTCCCTGCCTATATATAGTTTTTTAGATACAAGCTTTGGCGTCTTTAGTGCTTTCCTTAGCAAGGATAAATTTACCATTGCATCCTCTACAAAGCCTTGCTGTGGTCCCCTTACCACCCTTTCGGTTTTAGGCTCTGCATACTCTCTTGCAGGGTCCTTACCGACGGATGTAGATATGGCTTTCGCATAGCTGTCTATCAAAAGAATGCCATTGCCCAAGAGAATTTCACCGACGACCTCCTGTAGGCTTTCTTTATAATAAATATCATTATTTGATAATACGCCTTCAATTATGGTCTCTATGCTCTTATAAAGCTCTCCTCTATCCGCATCCGGTCTTTGGCCAATTCCCTGCTGAAGCGGATATATAACAGAGTCTACGAGACATTCTCTTTTAATCAAGCTCTGCAAATAAATAACTGCCGCACTGGTAATAGGCTTTGTTGGTAAGAACAGCTTTCTTATTACCAAATCATCGCTGCTTATAAAGGCGTTCCTTATAATAGCTATGTCCTCCTCTAAATTCCCCGTCAAAGGCATTTCCTGTCCTAAATCATAGGGGACCTCTTGACTACTTTCCTTTTTTGATGCTTTTTTTAGGACCTCCTTTATATATTGCAAAAGAGAATTCTTCATTGATATCCACCTCCAAGCGTTTATATTTTGCACATAAAATGGTGAAACTATCATGAAATAATCGAAAATATGAGGTGTATTATGAATACATTAAATAATAACAGCATTATAAAAATATCCTTTTTCCAGCTGTTCCTTCTTACCTTAGCCCAGGCAGGAGGAGCTTCCATCCTTTACATCCCTGGGCTTGCGGAGGCAGGAAATGATGTCTGGATCTCCAACATTATCGCATCAATTGTGGGCTATATCGTTATTTTCAGCCATTATATTCCACTGTCTCAAAGACCGGACCTTAGCTTAACGGAAATATACAATGCTTATTGGGGAAAATTTGTAGGTGGAATCGTAAGTCTTTTTTATGTATTATACTTTTTTTTACTCTGCTGCTTAATAGTGTCGGATGTATTTTACTTTGGCAAAATAACCATGCCAGAGACCCCCGGATATATATTTATTATTTTCTTTATAATACCTCCTATTTACGGAGTGAAGCTTGGTCTGGAGACATTATCCAGGCTACTGGAGTTTTTATTGCCAATATTTATAGTCATATATTGCTCACTATTCTTAATGGTATTCCCTAAGCTGGACTTCACCCGTCTTCTGCCTTTACTCCCCGATGGTATAAAGCCGGTTATTGCAGGGGCGATACCAAATATGAATTTTCCCTATGCCCAGCTCTTGCCTTTGGTTTACTTTTATAAATATTCAAATATAAACCCCAAGGGGAAAGCTATGTATCTTAAATCAGTATTTTGGGGAATCCTGCTTTCTACGATACTCCTTACCCTAAGGTCCATCGCTTCTGCCAGTGCCTTTGGCAATGATACATTAATGACTCTGACATACCCTCCCTTCAGTACTATTAGACTGATCGAAATAGGTGAAGTGCTGGAGCGACTGGATGCCCTTTTTCTTGCAGTATTTTATGTAACCACCTTTTTTAAGTTCTCTATAACCTACTTTGTTATTTGTGAAATCATAAGCGATTATTTTAAGGTTGGCTCTCCAAAGGATTATGCACTACCGGTTGCATTGCTTATTGGTGTATCAATGCCCTTTTTAATACCTAGATTTGATGTGATTCTTCAAACTGTCGTCCCTTATTTTTTCATCAGCATGCCGCTTTTTTTCCCTATACCACTGATGCTGTACTGTACTATGAGACTAAAGAGGCCGAAATCTCTTTCTAAATGATCATAGCTTCTAAAGTAGTCCAAAAGGATATGATTATAATGACCATTATGCTATAATTATTTTTGTATATATTAATGGATCACAGGGGGTACATATGAAAAACAACTGGCATTTGGACGAAGGGCTTCGGTTGGTTAGACAGCATAGAAACGGCTCCGGCTGGTTCTTCTGGATAGCTGGTCTATCATTGGTAAACATAATTATGGCAATCATAAATGGTAGCTGGGGCTTTGTCTTTGGTTTGGGAACTGCAGAGATAATTTATTATATTTCTCGAGAGCTCAGCTATGAACTTGGTAATTTGGTTTTGACAGCAGGTATAGCCCTGAGTCTGCTCATTATTGGTGTTTTTGCGATTTTAGGCTTATGGTCCAGAAAAGGTAAGGGCTGGTGCTTTGTATTGGGCTTTATATTATATTCCTTGGATACACTGCTGCTGGCTTTTTTAGGGGATTATATGGGGGCCTTGTTCCATCTTTACCCCTTATACTGTATTTTTAAGGGCCTACAGGCTAATAAGGGCCTATTGATAATGGCTGCGGAGGCTGAAAAGCAAAGCTCTAGTGTCACAGACGATAGTTCTGAGGAAGAATCGTCTGAGGAGGATAATCTGACGGAGGTTCAAAGAAACTTTAGAAGAGAAATGCAGAGTCTAAATCGTGATGTGGAATAAAGCTAAGGGGTAGCCGACAGTAAATGTCAGCTACCCCTTAGCTTTATATTAATCCTTTATTTCCTTAAAAAGCTCATATGCTTTTTCCTTTGCTTCCTGAAGCACTTCGTCACCGGACTCTGTTATTTTATAGTATTTGCGGATCTTACCCTCCACTAACCGATCTTCCTTGTCCAGCAGTCCGCTGGTTTCCATGCTGTGCAATATAGGATACAGGGTTCCGGCACTTATCTGATAGCCATGCTCCTTAAGCTCCTCCATCATCCATACCCCGAAGAAGGGCTCCTTTTTAGCATGATGCAGGATATGGATTTGTATAAAGCCTAAAAACAGCTTCCGAATTATTGGCCTTTGCATACCCTTCGCTCCAATCCGTTAAATATCTATAACCGATATCGTTATTTATTTTCATTATAGCACATTACAGGATACATTCAACATGCTGCTTCATAATTCTATAGCTCTAGAGCCTTTTTAAGATTGTCTTTTTCTCTCTAGAATTTTATTTGCCAGCTCAATATAGATATTGTACATATCCGCCTCAGGAAAGGCTTCAATCACAGTTTTACCATCATTTTCTGCCCTCTGGACATGGGGGTCTCTGGGAATGTACTGCATAATCTCAGTATTGATCTCCGCTGCTGCCTTAGCGACAATTTCTCTTTCATTTTCAACACCCTTAGCATTAAGTATCAGACCCCTTAGTCTGGCATAGCCCTTACTGCTGAATTGGTTAACAGCTGAAGCTATGTTTGAAGCGGCATAAAGGGACATCATTTCACCCGAGGTTACGACATAAACATCCTCTGCATAGCCTCCTCTTAAAGGCATTGCAAAACCACCACAAACAACATCCCCCAGTACATCGTATATAACAATGTCGGGCTTGTGTATTTCGAAGGCCTTAAGCTCCTCCAGCTTCTCAAAGGCAGTAATGATACCTCTGCCAGCACAGCCTATCCCCGGTGTAGGTCCTCCTGCCTCAACACAGAGTACGCCATTGTAGCCCACAAACACGATATCCTCCAGAACCACATCCTCCTTATTTTTCTTGATACTATCTAACACCGTTGGGATAATCTCGCCCTTCATTAGGTTTTTTGTTGAGTCTGCCTTTGGATCACACCCAATTTGCATCACCTTGAAGCCAAGCTTTGATAAGGCGGCGGAAAGATTTGAGGTGGTGGTTGATTTACCTATTCCACCCTTACCATATACAGCAATTTTTAACATTTTTTACCTCCTAGTTAGGTTTTTTGTCGGTGCAGCTTTACTGTTTATATTACGCACCAATTTTAGCCTCTTAAAATAACTTAATCCCTTACATACCTTCGTCTTCGTCTCAGTCATCTCTTTACTTATAAAGGCCTCTTACTATTCCTTTGCTTGAAGAAAAGAGGGATTCTAAAATCCCCCTTATCACCGTCTCATTTATGTAATAGCTGTTAATTACTTGTATACAAATTATATAGCTGCAATTGGTAATGATTTTCATTTCCATCACCACAGGTATTAGTCTATCATTTCCTTTAAAGCTTTGTCAATAAAATTCTAGTGTATTTCCTGCCATTATTCCTGACGCCTTATGACTTAACTGATATAAATTAAATATTTCTTATAATACTATTAAATGGAACTATTTTTATACGCACCTTTTTTCAGGAGCTATATACAGGAATAATTAAAAGAGGCATCCCGGGATACCTCTTTTAATTATTCAAGCTATTAAGCTAGGTTGCGCTGATCCTTATGTATCTCACCAATAGTCCGTCCAATTGCTGACTCAGCTGAATAACCCTCTGGTCTGTCAAGTATTCGTTGGCGTCATTTATAACCTTAAATAGCTCTGATCTCTTTTGAGCAATGTCTCTTTTCAATAGCCTAAGCTCATCATTAAAATCAGCCGTTGTACTCACCTCATTAACAGGAATCATTTTAATTCACCTCTGTCTATTGATATAAAGCTATTTAATTTACCATAAAAACTAAATACCTTGTCTAAAGTATTTAATTCTATAGATTGTTACAATTTCCTGCCCAAAACCCCTATTTTAGTACTTTTTTTCTATATATAAAAACATTATGTGGATATTTTAGTTATTTTGTTAACTTATTTATACCCAATATTCTTCAGCCCTACACATGCCATTGCAGCTTCATTGCTAAGGTGCCGGCTCTACTCGAAGCCCGTTATATTTGCACTTCCTTCTATAAATACTTCAGCCTCTACTATAAGGTCTGTTACCTCGATGGGATTTTCTATGTCCTGCCTGGTATACTTCTTTTTAAGCTGATCATTTACCCTAAAAATGTCAATTCCCCTATCCTTATATTTATTGAAAAGCACCTCGGTATCCCCTCTTAATATCTCCTCTGCGGACTCCTTGATTTTTTGCAGCTGCTGGGTATCCAGAGTAATGCTCTCCTGCGTCTCACCAAAAGACGCCCTTATGGAAATACTTTTTTTAAGTGTAATGCCCTCATCCTGCAGCGCTATTTCTGTTTTTGTATTGGCTTTCCCCTGCAGTATTTCTAATACTACTTTTTTGTCGGGAAAGCTGGGATGAGGCAACAGTATCAAGCCCCCCTCCAAGGTGTCCATTAACAGATGATAGCTCATTACCTCTTCAGCGGTTAGGCTGTCTATCATTGTATCCTCCACCATAATTGCTGCACCTTCAACCTGCAGCTTCTTTTCCGCCGTATTGTCATTTATTTTAATATAGGTCACCAGGTCTACCCCCTTTCCCTTTAGGCGATTGTTGAGGTATCTATTGATTCTTTCATGAATTTTTCTGGCACCAATAGAGGGATTCTCCAGCATCTCAAATAGGAAGAGCCCCATGTACTCATTCTCCTTCAAATCCATAGTCACAAGCTCCATAGGGTTCGACCCTTGATATACAATGATGTAGGACCTAAGCAGCAGCTCCTGATCCCTGTGTAAAAAATCAAGGTATTCCGTAATTCCTTGTCTAGCTGCCCTCTCTGTAAAGATTATGGCCTTATTTTGAGAATAGTTCAGCTTGTAGCTGGCCACTGTATTTAATCCACGAATTGCTTGAAACAAGGTATCACCAGTAGTAGTATAAAACAATCTCTCTCCCTTCTCTGTATTTGTCTCATAGCTTCTGAAGGAATGAAAGGCTTCTGCATAAATTGTGGTCATTCCAGCTTCATCGATATCGATAATTAAACTGGTGACGAATACAACATTGTTGATATCCACATAATTAAAGCAACCGTTTAATAAACTACAAGTCAGTAAAGCGATTAAAAGGACTCTAATTTTTTTCATCCTGCTCATCCTCTTGCAAAATATTTTTTGATATACGATTTAAGTTATCCCTCAGGATTAAATCTCCAAAATTAAGGGTCTTATAGGTCCCCATTGGAAATAAATAGGGATAGCCACAGGTATCAAGGCCTGCAATATGGGAAACAAACAAAATAAAACCAATGTAGAAGCCAGGCAAGCCCAAGAGAGCTGAAAATATCAATATCATATTGGACCAAATCACTACTGCCCCATACATTTTGGGCACGAGAAAAAGTGAAATCGAGGACAGTGCAATAATCAGCACCGTAATTTGCGAAGTAAGGCCTGCACCTATGGCGGCATCACCAAGTATCAGAGCTCCAACGATACTCAGTGCAGAGCCTATGGGCTGGGGCAGTCTTATCCCTGCCTCCCTCAATATTTGAAAAAAGAACATCATTATTATAATCTCTATGATGGCGGGAAAGGGCACTCCTGCCCTGGTTACCGCCATCCTAAAGGTGAAAATATATGGTATCAGCTTAAAATGATAAGTGATTAATGATAGGTAAAAGCCCGGCAATAACAAAGAAATTAAAAAGGCCCCCCATCGTATCAGACGAAAAAAGTTCTGTCCGTATTTGTTTAAATAGTAATCATCTGGAGTATGGAAATACTCAACAAAAAAATGTGGTGCCGTAATGGCAAAGGGATTGTTGTCCACAAGTATGGCAACTCTCCCCTCTGTAATTTTAGCCACCATTATATCCGGCTTTTCTGTATTTCCGATGGTATCAAAGGCACTCTCCTTCGTTTGGAGACTTTTATCTACATACTTTCCCTCCAGCAAAAAGCCTGTATGAATGCTTTTAACTCTTTTTCTTACAAAGTCTACTACTTCCTTTGGTGCTATGTCCTCAATATAAATAACTGCCAACGCCGTTTCACTGACATCACCCATTAGGTATTTCTCTATTTTAAGCCTTGGGCTTCTGATCCGCCTTCTGATTAGAGAAATATTGTCCTGCAAATTCTCTGTAAAGCCCTCCCTTGGACCCTTTAGAACCGTTTCAGCCGGAGGCTCCTCAATCCCTCTTTTACTGTAGCTTTTAACTTCTGTGTACAGCACCTGCTGACCAAAGCTAAACAGAATGATAGCATTTCCGAATAATATCTCCTTTACAGCATGCTGTGGGTCCTTTATATCTCCAATATCATTGGTTGTTATAATCCTGTTCTTAATCAGCTCTACATCATTCGGCAGGTTTTCGGCCTTCATAATTGGCGCTGTGATGTGCTTAGCTATAAATTCCTGATTGGTTATGCTGTCGATATAAATTAAGGTTATTTCTCCATTATCGGTATTTATTTTCCGATATTTTACGTCATAATTTATATCCAGCGTCTTCTGAATTTCAGCCAGATATTCTTCATATTTCTTGTAATCCAAGCTCTTCTTGCTCATATAATCACCTGCTGTATTTTTAGATAGTGTTTGATATACAGCTGTATAGTATACTGAAACCTGTCTATAATCTAAGATATTTGTTATATTTAATTTGACAAGGAAGGTGAGATTATATATGGATAAATTCAACACCAGACATCTGGGCTTTCTTTTTCTTGCTGCGGCTATTGTTTCAATGAAAACCTATCCTAATGTCTTTACAAATAACGGCAGAAGAGATTCCTGGATAGCGTTGATTATAGCATCTCCGATAATATTTATATATTTAATAGGGATACTGAAGCTTTGCAAGAGAACCAACACCTACGATATCGTTAAAATATACAGGACTGCCGCGGGAGAAAAATTAGGCAATTTTTTATTGGGCTTATTTGCTCTTACATTATTTTTAACCATGGTGGAATCTGCTGCTGTGGAGGCCAGCTCAATGCATACAAATATGCTGCTGGAGACCCCTGTATGGTTTTTCCTGCTTTTATTTGTCTTTCCAGCCGCCTATACCGCAGGTAGGGATCTGGTGGGGATAGTCACTGTTACAATTATAGGCATTAGCCTTATTATTTTCGCCGGCTTCAGCCTTGCATTTTTGACAACGAAATACAAGGAATCCTATCTGCTGTTTCCTGTATTTGAAAATGGAGTAGATAGAGGTTTTTTGCTTTCTATTCTGCAGATACTGGGTCTATATGGAAGCGTTACAATTATTTTTCCTTATCTGACTGAAATAAAATCTAAAAAGAATTTAATTAGAGACTCCCTAATAAGCATTCTCTTTATTATTCAAATGCAGATTGTGTCTATTACAGGGGTTCTGATGAGCTTTGATGTTGAACGGGTTAATAATATCCCCTATCCTAAGCTTTTGCAGACCCAGCTGGTGAGTCACTTTAGATTTATGGAGGCCGGTGAGGTCTATGTAATGCTTCAAATTGTAGGGGGCTGGTACATACGCTATGTTGTTGCCTTTTATGCCCTCATAAAGCTATTAAATGCCCTTAATATTCGTCACAAGTATCATATTTTTATAATAACCGTCCTTGCCGGGATTTCAGCTTATTTCGCAGGCAACAATCTCTTCAGGCTATTTAAGCTGCTGGATGCCTACACCTATATATGCTTTGTGAACTTTTTGCTCATACCGGCAATTGTCTTTATGGTATTTGCGAAAAGGAGCCAAGTGGCTAAAAGTGAAGGCTAAAAATAAAGCAAGGAGCAGGATTTTTACAATCCTGCTCCTTGCGATTAAAGCTCAAGTGCTATGAATTTTTCCACCAGCTCTGGGTCAAATTGCGAGCCACAGTTGCTCCTCAGCTCGATAAAGGCCTCCTGCTTAGCCAGCCTTCTCCTATATGCCCTATCCGAAGTCATGGCGTCATAGGCATCAGCAATAGATACGATCCTTGTCAGCAAATTAATTTCTTCACCCTTTAAGCCCTCAGGGTAGCCTTTGCCATCCAATCTCTCATGGTGGCTCTTTATGATGCCCAGAGCAGGGTGTAGAAACCTTAGGTTTTCTACAAAGGATACGCCATTGTTAGGATGCTCCTTAATCAAATTGTATTCATCCTCTGTCAAAAACTCCTTCTTAAGCAATATGCTGTCGGGTATTCCCAATTTACCTATATCATGAAGTATGCTGCCGTATTTTAACGTTTCCAGCTCATAGCCCTCCAGGCCTAAGGCCTTCCCCAGTCTCATACTGTAGTTCATTACCCTCTCACTGTGGCCCTTCGTGTAATTATCCTTTAAATCCATCGCCTTTACCAATGAGACGATAATCGAAAAATAGGTTTCCTTCACTTCATTCAATAGGCCTTCATTCTGTATGGTAATAGATATCATTTTGGACATCTGCTTTATTATCGCTGAAAAGCCCATATCCAATTCCTTTGAAAAGTAATTAATAAAGCCGATTACATTGCCTTCATCCGCAAGTATTGGCATATATAGCAGCATGTCATAGTCGTAATCACTTTCCAATCTGACCTTGAAGCCCTCCTGATGAATATTCTTAAAGCATACGCTTTCCTTATTTTTCAATACCCAATTATAGACAGGGTCGGCTTCGTCTATGTATAGCTTTACTATTTCATCCTCGCTATAATTTTGATAGGATTTAACCCTAAAGGCTCGCTCCTCTCTATCCAGTAAAAACACAATAGAGCGACCTGCTCCTACGATATCCTGAGTGTATATCAATATCTCCCTTAGCAGCTCCTCCATACCTCTTATACTGCTAAGCTTTTCCGAAAGCTGATTTATAACCCTCTGCTGATTATAATTGCGGGCAATTTCACTATAGGCCTTCTCCAGTCTACCATTAGATATATTCAGACGTTCTATGCTATTTGTAAGCTTTCTGTTTAAGGAGGAAAGCTCACTATCTCTGGTTGATATAGCCTCCAGCATAGTGTTTAAATGATCCGCCAGCTTACCCAATTCATCCTTTCTCTTGGAATGAACCCTAACACTATAATCTCCTGCCTCAACCCTTTTTACAGAGTTAATCAATTCCTCGATTGCGCCGATGTATTTTTTAATAATTCGACTGGTAGTAATTAATAGAAATATAAGTCCTAGAATAAATATAAGATAAAAGCGCGTTGTCAGCTTCGTTAATGGAGATAAAAATTCATCGGCAGAGATTATGTTCATTATAAACCAGTTTTCCTTGCTAAACTGCTGATAGAAGATATAGCTATCCTTATCATTTTCCTCCGATATTATGATGCCCTGGCTGCCGGAGGCAAGCTTTGAGAAGATTTCCTCCAGAAGGGAGCCTTCAAATCTCCGAGAAAATTCCTCCTCCATTAGCCTTCCATTTTCCTCCAGTGATACAAAGTAGTAATTGCCGCTATTCTTTCCTCTTTTTAGAACATCATTAATTTCATTAAAAGCAATGGACCCGAACAATGCCCCTACTATTTCTCCATTTTTTACAATAGGCTCAGCAATAAATATCTGATTATTCGCCATGTAGTGCACTCTGGTCTCCATTAGGGACACCAGGTCGAAATTATTAAAAATCTCTATATCTGGTAGCTTTACGCCTTGATTTTCCCCTGCAATACTATAGGTTCCATCTGGCAGCAGTATTCCTATGACCTTGAATTTACTATTGTCGGCAACCGTCAATAAAAGCTCCTCTGCCCGACTCCAATCCATTGCCAATATTTCTAAATAATTCTTCATTACTCTAAGCTGCGAAACCCCTGTTTCGATTAAATGCTCTACTCTTTCTGTCTCCAGCATGACGTCCTTTTGAAAGCTATTTGCATGGCTTTCTACAAAAAAATTCATTGCTGTTCTAAAGCTTAGATTCCAGATTATACCGAATCCCAAAACTATTACCAAGGCATTAACAAGTGGTAGTTTATGTTTTAGCTTCATTATATTTTCCCCTAATCTAATCCCGTTTGCATTATTAGCAGGGAAGGGCACTTCCCTGCTTCTATCTATAGCTTAAATATCCTTACTAGCTTTTCTAATTTATCTGATAGCTCCCTCAGCCCTTCTGTCATTCTAGTAACCTCTTCAATTGTAGCCGTCTGCTCCTCTACAGATGCAGATATTTCCTCAGTGGATGCAGAAAATTGCTGTGTAATTGAATTGATTTCGTCAATGGCCGATACAACCTGCTGCTTATCCCCTTCTACAACCTCAACACTGCTTGACAACAGCTGTATCTGCTCCAGCGTCTTGCCTATGGAGGCACCGGTTTGCTTGAAGGCCTCAATAGCCTCTGTTGAGGCGACTGCAGCCTCTCCAACAACAACCTTTGCACTATCCATATCCCTTTTGACATTTTCGATTTCCCATTTAATCTCTGTAGTAATCACTTCAATTTTCTCGGTTGACCTTGAGGTCTGCTCCGAAAGCTTTCTTATTTCGTCTGCAACAACAGCAAAGCCCCTTCCGGCATCTCCTGCCCTCGCAGCTTCTATGGCAGCATTTAATGCCAATAGATTTGTTTGCTCTGAAATATCATGAATCACAGTTATTATGCTGCTGATGGCACCTGATTTCTCCGACAGCGCATCTATTTTATCACCAACCTTGCCTGCCAATTCATTGTTTAGCTTAAACTTTTCCAAGAATAGGTCCATCGCCTTCATCCCGTTGCTGTTGGCTGCATCGGTAGCATCTGCAAAGTCGTTCATTAGATGTGCCGATTCCACCAGCTGCTTAATTTTTACAGAAAGGCCCTCCAGCTTATTGGAGCCCTCGGAAGCTTCAATTGCTTGATTTGAAGCTCCTGTAGCCAAGTCTTCAACTGCTCTTGCCACCTCTTCGATAGAGGATGCAGTTTCCTCCATGTTTACAGCAAGGCCCACTGAATTTGTCTTCACCTCTGTTGCTGCCGCCTGAATATTCTCAATTACCTCTTCAAGAGCAGCTCTCATGGAGAATATCTCCTTTGCCATAAGCCCTGTTTCATCATTGTATTTAAGAAGGTTCTCATAGCTTGAATCATAGGTCAAATCGAGATTTACAATTTTTGATATGAGATGAGTTAAACGCTTAACCGGCTTTGAAATACTGCCTCCGATGAAGAATGATAATATTAAGGCAATCAACAGCCCTACTGCTGCAGGTATGAGCAGGTTTTTAGTTAGGGCTATTATTGGATCATTTATGTAGCTGTAGGGTACTCTTGTTACAAGCCTCCAGCCATTTGTATTGGGTATTTCCCTGAAAAAGGAAAATACTCTGACTCCTTGATAGCTATAATCGACGTTTCCCTTTTCCATAGATAATATATCTTCAGATACCTTTACTATCTCTTCATTTATAGTGTCTGAATTAACTGCTATGTTTTCTGTTAATATAAATTCCTTATTGGGATGGGAAATTATAAGTCCATTCTTATCTACGATATAGGAATATGAGCCCTCATAATTAACCTTATATTCAGCTATTACCTCAGATAGACCTTCGAGGTTCAGGGTACCTGCAAAAACACCAACAATTCTATTGTCAGTATCCCGGATGGGAGCTGCTAGGGCTGAAATTAGGTTGCCAGTAGTTTTAGAAATACTTGGATCACCTATAACTGAATTTCCCTTTAGTGCCTCACCAAAATATCCCCTGTCGGCAATGCTACCGGCATCTTTGGTCAAGGTAGTACTATAATTCCCCTCCAGATCCGCCACCAGCATTAGGTCATAGACATCATTCTTTAAGCTGTGCTCCTCCTTAAGATAATTTTCCATCAGCTCCCAATCCATGCTCCTTATGACGGTGCTTCTGGAATATTGCTGTACCTCCTTCAAGTTTGCATTCAACCACTGTCCAACATCATTCGCATATATATCAATATTCGTCTGAGTGTTTTCCGTTATCATCCCATACAGAACTCCTCTTGTAATACTGTAGGCTGAAAATATAATTGTCGCTGTTAGTAATGTGCTGACTAATATCAAAGCCAACAATATCTTAGCCCCAATGCTGAATTTAATCCTTTTTTGTTTCACTTTAACTCCTCCTTATTTAATTTTTATAATTCTCACTGGCTTCTATATAATGGTCTGATGGTAATACCTTTGAGACATTAAAAGACACAAAAAAAAGCGCTGTCTGATCCTCAGGCGCTTTCTATCTGTGTAATCCAGTAGAACTACAATAATATTGGCAACCTGGCAGTCATAGGATAGCTCCCTTAGATCCATAGCTTTGCGTCCCTACCTTTCGATAGGTTTGCCCTTGCAATTAACCATAATTGCTAGAAATATGTAAATTTGCGATTTTCTATTCTAATATACAACAGTTTAAAGCTTTTGTATAGATATTTTTGTAAAATTATATATATATTTGTAATCTTTTTTATTATATTGTCGTTTTTTAGCAAATATTGCACTATGTGTAGGTATCAGGTAGATATTCAGAAGCTTCGTATGAATTCTATTCTCCATTCTCAAAATATCTTTAAAAATATAAAAGGACCTTATTCTAATAAAATGAAGAATAGGCCTGTAACATTTAACGCTTTAATTTCATTAATTTTTTAATAATAATTATTATATAATAATCATTGTCTATTTTACAATTGAAAGCTCCAGATCATCCAGCCATATTGGCTTTGAAAAGCTACTAAAATCAATTGCTATTTTGTCAGCACCTGATTCCTCAAGGCTTAATTGAAGCATTTCCCAATAACCGACAGCTTTTGGCCTATGCTCTAAAACCTCCTGAAAATCTATAAGTCTATGCTTATACCCTGTTATTTTAATTTCAATGGTCTCCTGTGTCTCCATTAAAACCCAAAAGGAAAGAATGCTGCCATTTTTGATTCCAGAGGTCTCCAGCTCTATGGTGGTTGGAGACTCAGAAATCTTATAGGTATGGCTGTTATCCCGTATCCTTTCAAAATCCCTGCCAAACATTCCCTGGAGAAGCTCAGCCTTATCCAGCAGGTTCTCTGCCCCTATGTATACATCCTCCTGCTGATTTATAGCCTCTGCAGGCCCATTGCCATCCACAACTATTTCCTCACTATATTCCCTTTGCCATCTGTCCTTCAAATCACTGATAATGAGAGTAACCATATAGGTCCCGGGCTCATCAATTACAATCTTTAGGTCTTCACGCTGGAAGGTTTTTAGAAGCTCTCCTTCTCTGCTGACCTGCCAGCTTATATTTAGCTGCTCCTTCAAAAAATCCTCATACTGACTCTTATTGATAAACTCCCATTCTCCATCCCTCTGCACGACATCAAAATAAGGCAATGGAAGCTTCTCCACAGGAGCCTTCACAACTGGCTCTGTGTCCTCGGTCAAGATATGATAGCCCGCAAACACTGTAAGAGCAAGGGTTAGGACCAGACCTATTGCAATCAACCCTTTATATCTAGTGCCAAAGAACCTATTTTTTGAAGCTTCTACTAAAAAAGTATGATCTACATCTACTTCAGGCTTTGTCTTTGCTCTCTTGGCCTTTCCTTTTTTAGGCTCCTCAAAGCCTTCGAGACAGTATGCATATATATATCTTTTTCTAAAGGCTTTAAATATGTCGTTAAGGCTAGCTGGTGTTTCTGCTCCTAAAAGCTCCTCCTTAAAAAGAGTAATCTGCTCCTGATAAATATAATCCATATACTCAGACGCCTCTACAACAAATATCTTATCCACCACACGAATCACTTTTTCTATGGCAGAAGCCTTTTCCTCCAGCTCCTCCTCCGGAAATATGATCAATTCGTCTAAAGCAATCTCGTCCTTCTCTACCACAAGCTGCCCCACATCCACCAGTTGGCTTATCATATTCTCACTTAAGCCGTCATATCTGACTATATTCATGAGATAGGCATAAATTAAATCCATCCTTTCCTTAGGGGTTGGATTTTTATTGCTTAAATAGGTATCTAAAGGCAGAGCATCCTTTAAAGCACCTACTAAAACAACCTCCTGTGAGTTTTTTTGAAAATCAAGAAGGTTCAGAAAGACTTTGCCTAAGGTTTCTTCATCAAGACCTTCAAAGGCCTCGATATCCTTTATTATATTAATGATAACTGCTTCTTTTTTTTCGTCCTTTGTTGAGGCAATCAAAATTTTCTGCTGATGATTATCCTTATAGGTTTCTATAATATGATATCTGTCTAAATACTCATTAGACATGCTTCTCCCCACCTTTGTCGATAATGATAAACTCAAATGCTACTAATTTAGTGTAATTTTAACACATTATGACAGAATGATAAATATGTTTAATGTATTTAATCAGCAGAAATAGTACTTTTGCATCATATATTACAAATAAAAACAACAAAAGAAGGCATCTCTGCCTTCTTTATATATGGGTATCCAAAATACCGTCAGCCCTATTTTGACACCTATCCTCTCGATAGGTGGGTGCCGGCATAAACGCTTCAATCCTCCCCTGCCTCATTAGGACTTACTCTGGGCCTGATTTCCACGTTTAGTATTCAGCTCCCTTAAACATATTGTAGGTTCAAAATAAAAGCCTCACGAATATTTCAGAAAAAGCTTATAATAAATTATTTCGCTGGGGTGTCCCTGCAATAATATTTTAGCATCATAATAGGTATTAGTAAACACCCAAAATATAGTATTTAGTTAGTTTTGTAGGGGTAAAGTCTATCACCTATTGAGTGCCACATCATATATTAGTGGTGAGATAGATTAATTCCAAAGTAATTACTATATTTAATAAGAGAGGTGCATCCACATGGGTGAATCCTATGGTGATAAAGAAAAAAAAATCACTTCGAATTCAGTTTCGATTTCGCGCTTCAACAAATGGAACAGCGACATAGATAATCAGAGCTGTTCCAAAGACTCTACTTCACAATCCTTAAGCTACTCAAACCACAACTGCTGTCATCCACAGCACTGCTGTAGACCCATTTGCATAAAATGTCCTACGGGAGCCACAGGTCCTACTGGACCAGCGGGTCCTCAGGGGCCTCAGGGTGTCCAAGGACCTACTGGTCCCCAAGGGCCTCAAGGTATCCAAGGACCTCAAGGCGTTGAAGGACCTACCGGACCTCAAGGGCCTCAGGGTATTCAAGGTGTTCAAGGGCCTACCGGACCTCAAGGACCTCAGGGCATTCAGGGCGTTCAAGGACCTACTGGACCTCAAGGACCTCAGGGTATCCAAGGACCTCAAGGCGTTGAAGGACCTACCGGACCTCAAGGCATTCAAGGGCCTCAAGGCGTTGAAGGACCTACTGGACCTCAAGGACCTCAGGGTATTCAAGGTGTTCAAGGGCCTACTGGACCTCAAGGACCTCAGGGTATCCAGGGTGTTCAAGGGCCTACTGGTCCTCAAGGGCCTCAAGGTATTCAGGGCGTTCAAGGACCTACTGGTCCTCAAGGACCTCAGGGTATCCAGGGTGTTCAAGGGCCTACTGGTCCTCAAGGGCCTCAGGGTATCCAAGGTGTTCAAGGACCTACTGGTCCTCAAGGGCCTCAGGGTATCCAAGGACCCCAAGGCATTCAAGGGCCTCAAGGTGTTCAAGGGCCTACAGGTCCTCAAGGGCCTCAGGGTATCCAGGGTGTTGAAGGACCTACTGGTCCTCAAGGGCCTCAAGGTATCCAAGGACCTCAAGGCGTTGAAGGACCTACTGGTCCTCAAGGACCTCAGGGTATTCAGGGTGTTCAAGGGCCTACCGGACCTCAAGGACCTCAAGGTATCCAAGGCGTTCAAGGACCTACTGGTCCTCAAGGGCCTCAGGGTATACAAGGCGTTGAAGGACCTACTGGTCCTCAAGGTCCTCAAGGTATCCAAGGTATCCAGGGTATCCAGGGTATCCAGGGCGTTCAAGGACCTACTGGTCCTCAAGGTCCTCAGGGTATCCAGGGTGTTGAAGGACCTACTGGTCCTCAAGGTCCTCAAGGTATCCAAGGTATCCAGGGCGTTCAAGGACCTACTGGTCCTCAAGGTCCTCAGGGTATCCAGGGTGTTGAAGGACCTACTGGTCCTCAAGGGCCTCAAGGTATTCAAGGTATCCAAGGCGTTCAAGGACCTACTGGTCCTCAAGGGCCTCAAGGTATTCAGGGTGTTGAAGGACCTACTGGTCCTCAAGGGCCTCAAGGTATTCAAGGCGTTCAAGGGCCTACTGGTCCTCAAGGACCTCAGGGTATTCAGGGCGTTCAAGGGCCTACTGGTCCTCAAGGGCCTCAAGGTGTTCAAGGTGTTCAAGGTGTTCAAGGTGTTCAAGGGCCTACCGGACCTGCAGGAGCTACTGGTGCAACAGGCCCAGCCGGTTCACAAGGTTTATCTGAATACGCCTATATTTATAATATCGCTGCCCAAACAGTGGATATATCAGAAACAGTCACCTTTAGCAATAACGGTATAATCCGAGGTAATATTGTTCATACTCCTGGAACCACCGATATTGTATTCGGAACTACAGGTGAGTATGCAATCTGGTTCTACGTTTCAGGAACTTCACCAAATCAATTCACGCTATTCATCGATTCTGATCCTATAGAGTTCAGCACCTATGGTGTCATATCCACAGGAGCAAATCCGGGCTTTATAATCATATCTATTGAAGCAGGTGATGTATTAACCCTGAGGAACCATATCAGCGACTCAGCAGTTATACTCACTCAAACCGCTGGCGGAACTCAGCCTAATATTAATGCTTCAATTCTGATTCAAAGATTAGACAGCTAAAATATTGTGCTAAAGCTATAATGAGTCAAGGACATAGCTCCTTGACTCATTATTAGCTTAGATATATATAATATTGTAGACTACCCTACTATTTTAATATATTTACATTTTAAATTATAGATATTAGTAAGCTAAAACCTCATGCCCTTCCTCGGTAACTAATACCATAACCTCCCATTGTGCTGAGCTTAGACCATCATCGGTATAAACAGTCCAACCATTTTTCTCATCTAAAAAAACCTTATCGGTTCCCATATTGATCATAGGCTCGATAGTAAATATCATACCGGGTACCATCAGCATTTCAGTATTCTCCTTTGAAACGAAGCTTACCCAGGGGTCTTCATGAAATTCTAATCCAATACCATGTCCTCCTATATCCCTCACCACCGTATATCCATTTCTTCTGGCATGATCCTGTACTGCTTGCCCTATATCCCCAAGAAAACCCCACGGTCTTACCTTCTCAAGCCCTAAATCGATGCATTCTCTGGCAATACGCACCAGCCGCCTTTTTTCGTCATGGACAGCTCCAATGGAGAACATCCTTGAGGAGTCGGAAAAATATCCATTGTATACAGTTGAAGCATCGACATTAATGATATCCCCCTCCTTCAGTATTACATCCTTAGAGGGAATACCATGACATACCTCATTATTTAAGGAGGTGCATACACTTTTAGGAAATCCGTTATAACCCAGCTGTGCCGGCACTCCCCCCAGCTCCTTAGTTATTTCGCAAACCAATCGGTCTATATCTTCAGTACTTACACCAACTTTTATATATTCAGCTACTGCATCTAAAACAGCTATATTTATTTGTCCACTTTCTCTTATAGCTGCGATCTGCTTTGGGGTCTTCAGTATAGCTTTTGGTGGAGTCCTATGCCCCTGCTGCTGAAACAGCCTTATTTTATTATCAATTTCATAGTGACAGTCCTTATATTTTTTACAGCTACCGCACCAGCACATATCATTTCTTCTTGTTTTTTCGGTCAAATCAATTCTTCCCTTCTTTTTTAATGCTTAGTAGTATACTATCATAGCTTATTCTATGATGTTTTATCCGGGGCTATTTCGGGTTTTGCATATAGATTGATAGACATTTGACTTCTTCTATATTGTGAAGGTGTGCAATCAAAGGCAACAGAAAAGGCTCTGCTAAAGGACTCCTGTGAGGAAAACCCATATTTCAAAGCTATATCTAAAAGTCTGCTTCTAGTGGTCTTAACCTCTTCCGAAGCCAAAGCCAATCTCCGCTTCGCTAAATATTGCTTAAATGTAATACCAACATTTTCATGAAACTTTGAAGAACAATAATAGGGAGAGTATCCAACATAATCAGACATGCTTGCAAGGGTCGGACTATCCGCTATATTATCCTCAATCCACTGAACCATATTTTCTATAGTCTTAATCGACATACGCTTCCCTCCCTTTACAATGATTATATCATTATCGGATATATTAAGCTTGATATGACTTGCAATTATATATCTTTAGCTATAAATCTAGACAAGAAAAAAGAGCTGAGGCAAAACAAACTTGCTCTAGCTCTTAAAAAAATACCGCATAAACCCTTAATTTATGCGGAATTGTTATTAATCGGTATTGTATTGGTGCGGATGGCGGGATTTGAACCCGCACGAGGATTCCTCGCTACCCCCTCAAGATAGTGTGTCTGCCGTTCCACCACATCCGCATTTTGGATACTTATCTATTATAATATCCTAATCTAAAAAAGTCAATGTACCATCCATTGATTTTTTTGTCAGCAGGTCGAATAAAGCATAAAAGCGACAGGGGTTATTTTCCCCCATCGCTTAGTATTAATTACTCATTTGAAGCTTCCTCTTCCTTTACATTGTAGTTAATGAACCATTCTTCAATGCCATTATAATGATTATCGGACTGAGGGTGGAAATTACCCTTAATGTTGCTTCTTACTGCAACAGCACTATTCTTGAAGAAAAGGCTTATATATGGCAATTCCTCCGTTATATGATTTTGTAATAATTTATAGGCCTCCTGCTTTTGTTCTCTACTTGGCGCCTTAAAGATATCCTCTAGTATACTGTCCATTTCCTCATTTGTGTAGCTTATAAAATTAGTAGTTTTTGGCTGTGTTGAATGAAATGCAAAGGAAAAATCAGGCATATCGGCTAAATCCCAGCCGGCTAAAACCAAATCATAATTTCCCGCTGCCAGCTCTTGATTAAACTCATCCCACTCCAGCAGCACAACCTCAATTTCAATACCAATTTTCTGTAGCTCATCTTGAATATAATACGCTGTCTTTTCCCTTAACAAATTATCCTTGTTGGTGATTAGCTTTAGCTTAAGCTCTGATGAGTTCACCGGGCTTATTAGAACACCGCTGCCATTATCCTCATAGCCATAATCCGCTAACAGCTTCTTCGCCTTCTCTGAATCAAAGCCATAGGTAATGTTTTCATCGTCAAAAATCCAAGAGATTGGTTGGATAGGTACATCAACGACAGTGCCATGACCTAAATAAAGGTTTTTAACTATCGTGTGTCTATCAATAGCATATGCAAAGGCTTGTCTTAAGTTTTTGTCGTTTAAAGCAGGCTTATTAAAGTTAATGCCTAGAAACTCATATTGATTGGATATATATTCATAGACCTTTTCATTTTTGCCATCGGTATACTTTGCCCAATCCACTGCAAGAGGCTGAGCTGCGTCAATTTCACCATTCTCAAAAAGCGACAGCTGCGCTTCTCTGTCAGGTACTATCGCCACTGTTATATTATCAATATAGGGTTTACTACCCCAATAGCCATCATTTCTAGCCAATGTCAGCAGCTGCATATGCTCATATTCCAAAACCTTGTACATCCCTGTGCCAACCATTGGAAAATCACCATTTATAAGCTTTTCGGCATTTGAGTCCTGAAACAGATGCTTAGGCAATATTGGGAAGGTCAGTACCTCTAAGCCGTTACTAAAGGGTCTATTAAAAGTAATCCTTAATACATTTTCCTCAACAGCTCTGATATCAGATATTTGCTGAAGGCTCGTCCTGTAAATGGATGTACCCTGCATTTGATTGTTACTATTAATCAGCTGCTGTGTAAAGATAACATCCTCAGCTGTAAAGGGCTCCCCATCATGCCATGTAACATCTCTTCGGAGGGTTAATTCAATGCTCTGTCCATCCGCAGAAATCTGCCATGCTTCCGCCAGTGCCGGTTTTATATCCTTATTTTCATCAAAGGCAACTAGTCCCTCATATATAAGCCTTTGTAATTGATATAAGCTATTGTTATTGTTAATAAGAGGGTTGAAATTGTTGAAGCGTGTAACAGATAGCCTTAAGGTGCCTCCCACCAGTGGCTCTAGCTCCTCTAATATATTTTCCTGCTCTACGTCATTTTCTGCTGCAATTTGCGTACTACATCCTGTCAAGGATAGAGCAATTATAAGCATTATAAGTATACCGATTCTCGAAGCCTTCATCCTTTGTCCTCCTTTTAATTACTGCTGTTGCTTGCTGCATCCTTTAGCACATATTTGTAAGGGAATCCATACATATTGACTTTGTATGAACAAACTGCTTATCTTTATTATGCAGCTTCCTCACTTAATTATAAACCATTTATCGCTACCTTTAAATATCTAAGCTTCTAAAATATATAGACATAATTTCCCAAGCTTCTGGAACAAAGGCTAGCCCGCCTCTGCTTTGGTAGAGCCGGGAATAAATTTCATAGTCCCTAAGAACCTTTTTAGAATAAAGCCTTGTTTCTGGAAAGGGAATGTGGCTCAGCTGCCTACCATCCGGACTATATTCCGGGTTTTCCAGCCATTTGCTGACATTGCCATTTCCTGCATTGTATGCAGCTACCATAAGCTCCAAACTACCGTTAAATTCCTTATGAAGAACATTTAAATACCATGTGCCGATCTGAATATTAAGCTCTGGCTCATAAAGCTGCTCCTCACTGTAGTTCTTTATTTCCAGCCTTTCAGAAGCCCACTGCCCCGTTACAGGTGCTATTTGCATTAAGCCCTTAGCATCCTTTCTTGAGAGAGCATTGGGATTAAATTTACTTTCATTTCGAATTATAGCAGCAGCTAAATAGGGATCGACACTATAAATTGCTGAGTATTTCTCTATTAGCTCATTATAGTGCATAGGGTAGATTGTCTCAAAAATCCATTTTGAATTAATGGCTATTAGAGCTAGGATTATTAGTATAAATATCATTTTAGCAAATAGACGAAATTTTTTTCCAAGTATAATAATCAAAGACAACCCCTCCGAGTATCATTTCATAGTCAGTTTCTGCCATAGCTCCATTACTCTTCCTTCTAATTCCTCAAGACCACCTGAGTTGTCGATAACATAATCAGCAAAAGCAAGCTTTTCCTCCAAACTCATTTGTGCCGCTATTCTTTTATCTGCATCCTTTGGTGAAATAGCTTCCCTTTCATATAGCCTCTTTCTTTGTAGCTCTAGGGGCAAAGCAACAAGCCAAACCTCATCCACCATTTCCGTCAGCTCCATCTCAATCAGTAAAGCAGCATCTATAATTATAACAGAGTCCGGCGAATTGTGGCTATGCCAATATATTTCCTTTTTTATTTCTTCGATAATATGGGGGTGAGTAATTTCATTCAGTTGCTTTAGGGCAGAGGCATCATTGAATACCAGCTGGGCCAGCTTTTTTCTATTAAGCCCGCCGTCCGCAAATAGGACTTCATTACCAAAGCAGCTTCTGATCTCCTCTAAGGCTGGACATCCCCTCTCAACGATCTGCCTTGCAACCTTATCAGCATCTATAACAATTGCCCCAAGCTTTGTTAATATTTGAGATACTGTGCTTTTACCACTGGCTATCCCACCAGTGAGTCCTACAATGGTTTTCATATTTTTCTCCTTTATTTCGCATCGTACCAATTATCCGCAATAGCCAAATCAACCTTAAGATCAATCAATAGCGTCATTGCTTCCTCCATAGATTTTTTCACCACACCAGCTACCATTTCTGCCTCCTCAGCCGGCGCTTCAACGATAAGCTCATCGTGAACCTGCAAAATAAGGCTAGCAGAGGTATTATGCTCCTGCAGATGATTGTATACCTTCACCATCGCAATCTTAATAATATCGGCAGCAGTTCCCTGAATCGGTGTATTTAATGCCAAGCGTTCACCAAAGGACCTGATGTTAAAATTTGTGGAGTATATTTCCGGCAGATACCTTCTTCTATTCAGCAACGTTACAACATAGCCCTTATCCTTTGCGTCTGCAATAATATCCTGCATATATTTTTTAACCTGCTGGTATTTATCCAAATAGCTGTCTATATATTTTTTAGCCTCTAGTCTCGATATTTTGAGGTTTTCTGATAAACCGAAATCACTTATACCATAGACTATACCGAAATTTACCGCCTTAGCACTGCTACGCATCTGAGGAGTTACCTCCTCCATAGGTATATCAAATATTTCTGAGGCCGTTCTGATATGTATATCCTGATCCCGTTTGAAGGCATCAATCATATTTTCATCCTTGGAGATATGGGCTAAAACCCTAAGCTCTATCTGCGAATAGTCGGCATCGATAAACCTGAAGCCCTCTTCGGCTATAAAGACCTTTCTAAGCTGTCGTCCCATCTCCAGCCTAACAGGAATATTTTGAAGGTTTGGCTCGGTGCTGGATATTCTACCGGTGGTGGTTACTGTTTGATTAAAGCTGGAATGAATTCTGTTGGTAACGGGATTTATTATACCTAGGAGACCGTCAACATAAGTGGATTTAAGCTTCGTAACATGTCTATACTCCAAAATCCTAGGAATAACCTCGTGACGGTCCGCCAGCTTATCAAGTACCTCTGCATTCGTTGAATATCCGGTTTTGGTCTTCTTAATCGGTGGCAGTCCTAAATCCTCAAACAATACTTCTCCCAGCTGCTTAGGCGAATTGATATTAAATTCCCTTCCTGCCAGCATATATATTTCAGCGGTTAATTTATCTATCATATCCTTAAATTCTATTTCTAATATCTGCAGCATATTCTTATCAACTTTAATTCCTCTGAATTCCATTGAGGCCAAGACCTGAGTCAGTGGCAGCTCCACCTCATAATATAGCCTTTCCAGACCCATCTCCATCAGCCTATCCTTTAATACTTCGTATAACCTTTGAATTGTTCTAGCCTGCTGACTTAGATAATTTTGCAGCTCCTCCTCCGAGGCTTCAGATATAGGACGAAGACTTTTTCCTTTACCTATAAGCTCCTCAAGATCTGAAATTGACTCCTCCAAATAGAGATTAGCCAGCTCCTTTAGACCATAGGAGGACTTGGAGGCATCTATTAAATATTCTGCAATCATAGTGTCGAAGGCAATGTTTTTAATTTCTATTCCATAGACATAAAAATGTACAGCCTCTCGTTTAATATCGTGGCTAATTTTCCTTATTTCAGCATCCTCCATCAGAAGCTTAAGCCTATCAATTAGCTCAGACTTTTCCTTAAAGCTACGAAAATCTATATAGTATTGGGTTGATGTATCGTATGTAAGGGCGATGGCAACTATCTCATCCGTTATGGTATTATTTCCATCGGTTATCGAGTGTATGACAACAGAGCCCTTCTCTTTTATGGATTTTGCAAGCGTCGTAAATGTCTCAATATCACTAATATTTACTGCATTGCATTCCTCAACCCTATTCACCTTAATATCTTCTGCCTTGCTAAATTTATTGACCAAGCTGTTAAATTCATATTTCCTAAGAAGCTGAATAAGCTCGTGGTACTTGGCATCTCTCCGTTTGAGCATTTCAAGGTCAATTTCTACAGGTATATCGGTGATAATGGTAGCAAGTCGTTTGCTAAGGGTAATATCGCTAATATGATTTTCGATTTTTTCCTTTAGCTTGGCTGCCTCTATCAGATGGGTATTTTCAATAAGGGCCTCTACATTACCAAACTGCTTAATCAGCTTAATGGCGGTCTTTTCACCTACCCCCGGTACACCTGGGATATTATCGGATTTGTCCCCCATGAGTCCCTTAAGGTCTATAAACTGCTGAGGTGTTACCTCAAAATCCTCTAAAAGCCTGTCATCATTATATATTTCCAGGCTTGAAATCCCCTTTTTGGTGATAAGTATTTTAGTAGTTTTTGATGCCAATTGCAAAGCATCCTTGTCTCCTGTAACTATCAGGCTTTCCATTCCCCTAGCCTCGCAATACTTGCTAAGTGTGCCGATTAGGTCATCCGCCTCATAGCCTTCAATTTCTACTCTGAAAATATTTAATACATCTAATAATTCCTTCAGTGGTTCCATTTGCTGTGCCAGCTCACTGGGCATTTTCTTTCTTCCCAGCTTATAGTCTCCGTATTCTATATGCCTAAAGGTAGGGGCCTTAAGGTCAAAGGCAACACCAATATACTCCGGGTCAAAATCATCAAATACCTTAAACAGCATAGTTAAAAAGCCATACATGGCATTTGTATGCTGTCCCTCCTTCGTGGTAAGCGGAGGAAGAGCATAAAAAGCCCTATTAATCAAGCTGTTGCCATCTATAATTACAATTCTATCCTTTATCATATGTATTCATCCCCTCAATACGGTTTAGGATTATTTTATCACTTATTTTACCAGTAGTAAAACCCTACAGGCAATATATATATTTATTATAGGCAAAAGCTGCTAAAACTATCGACTTGATTAAGAAGTAAGCGCAAAAAAATAGCCGGGCATTATCCCGACTATTTCTGTCCTATTAGTAGTTATAGGTTACTTGAACATTTGCTCTTATTTCCAATTCACCTGAAATAATTTGAGTTGAACCATTTTGTGCTTCACCTTTTACAAAGGCTGTATCCATATATACTGGAGTCGGTTCATAGTATCCAGCTTCAATAACCTTAGATGGCTTGCCTATTTTTACTGATATTGTAGAAGCTATTGTATTGGCCTTTTCCTCAGCATTTTTTATAGCTGCCTTTAAAGCCTCTTGATAATACTTGCTGCTATCAGCTACTGTGAAGCGAACGTTATTTACCTGATTTGCACCATTTTCAGTTGCAACATCTATAATTGAGCCCACCTTATTGATATCCCTGACTGTTATCTCATAGCTGTGGGTAACCCTGTAGTTGCCTTCTGTCGATTTGCCCTCATAGTAATCGTACTCTCTATACATGTTGTAATGACCTGTTTTGATATCATCCTCCTTGATGCCTGCCTTTTTTAAGGCATCCACCAATTGGTTTGATAGCTTGGTGTTTTCAGCTTGAGCCGTTTTAGGGTCTGCATTTGTAGTGTCTACAGCCACATTTACAATTCCCGTATCCGGCTTAGCCTTTATAACCCCTGCTCCATTAACTGCAATCTCGTTTCTAGACTCTAGCTCAGCACTTACCGGTGATGTAAAGTGTCCCCCTAGGAAGAAAAATCCTAACATGGCAAGTGTTAATAATGATACGACTAAGCCTTTTCCTAATATTTTATGATCCATTCTCAATTCCTCCTCTTTTTAGCTTGTTTATAAAGATATATACTTAATGGGCCGCCGATGGCACCCAGAATAGCTAATACAGGCAGCAGGCCAAACAGTCCGATAAAGCCTTTTTGTGTTAGTGCAATTATACCGTTTATAGACTCAATAAAATTGTTCTTGGCCTTGTTCCAAACGCCCTCGTTTGTTACCTGAATCCTAAGGGATAGATCCTTGACCTCCTCCAGCTCAAGGGTCAGGGTGGACATATCTACCAGCTTATCATAGTTAATTAAGCTTGCCTGAAGGTGATTTATCTGATTTCTGACTCTTGCAAGCTCATTCTCAATTCTTAAAATGTCCTCAACCAATTCAGCCTTTCTCAAAATGTCCTGAAAGCGTTCCTCCTGAATTTCCAGGTTTTCTAGCTCTCTTTCAATATTACGGTAGCTTTCAGTAATATCCTCTCCGCCGATATTTTCATTCGTCACTTTTCCCATATCCTTTATCTGATTGAATATCTGAGTAAATTGGCTGCTGGGTATTCTTAAGGTCATATTTGAGAATCTAAGAGAGTTTTCTGGGTTTTCTCTGTCCATATGGCTAAAATAAGTCTGTGAGTGCTGAATAAATCCTGAACTGCCCTCTATCAGCTGAATGATATCTCCATAGGCTTCGTCGAAGGCATCTGTTTCCATTCTAAGACTGCCTTGCTTGATGATTTTTCGTTCGGAGGTTAACATGATAGTAGTGTCGTTTAATATCTCATTCTGACCCCTTCCGGTTAAACCATCGCTTGCTGCTGAAGGTGACTCGGGTGTAATTAAGGATTTGGTTTTAGCGTTATCCTGTGCTTCCTCACTTGCTACACCAAATTCAGCCTCTGACCTCTCCATAGGAGCTACATCCTCTGTTGCGTATTTCATTCCTATGCCGAAATTTCCGGGCAGTTGGTTAAGAACCGTAACTCCTATTACCACCACTGCAATAGATGCAGCAATGCTGGTGATAACCTTTAGTCGGAAGGGGAATCTATTCTTTTTTGTAGTAGCTGTAGTATCTACAATGAGCTTGTCGTGAAGGGTAGCCTCAAAATCTGACGGTAGCTCTATTTCATCTATTTCGTTAATACATTCAAGCATTATTTTTAAATTGTTAAGCTGCAATCTGCAGGCTTCACATTCATCTAAATGTCCTTCAAATTCAATTCTTTCATTTTCTGATAGCATATTGTCCAAATATAATGACATATCCTCTAAAAATTTTGTGCAATTCATTCTACCCCTCCTTTCACGCATTTAGCTTTTTTTCTAATAATAATTTTAGATGAGCTCTGGCACGACTAATTCTAGACTTAACCGTACCCTCTGAACAATCCAGCATTCCTGCTATCTCCTGATAGCTAAAGCCGTTTATGTCCCTTAATACTATGATTTCTCTATGATCAACATTTAATTGATTAATTGCATCCTGTACCATTTTTTGAGTCTCTTGTTTTTCGAATAAATACTCCGGAGTATTCATTTCATCAGCTATTTCCATCTTATAGCTGCCATCCCTTGCCTGAAGCTCTTGATCTAAGTAGACCACATTCGTTTTTTTATTTTTTCTGATATAGTCTATACAGGTGTTGTTTACTATCGAATATACCCAGGTTGAAAAGCTGCTTTTCCCCTGATATTTGTCCAGGGATTTAAATATTTTTATTAAGGCCTCTTGGGTGACATCGCTGGCATCCTCAACATTACCCAGCATCCTATAGGCAATATTGAAAGCTTTTTTCTGATAGGGCTGTATAAGCTCCTCAAAGCTTCCTACATCACCCTTAGTAGATTTCTCTATTAAGGAGATTTCCTGTTGATTCAAAAGTTCCACTCCCTTCCCCGTCCTCCTATACAGTTAGACGTAGCTTTATTTTATTTGTTCCATAAATTCAGATGTATAAATTATATACCTTTTTTTGTATTATTGAAATCATATTAACCTTTTTGTAATATTTGTCCACTATAATAACTAAAAAAAGCCCCCGGCATGGCCGAGGACTTTTGGGTCAAGAGGGCAGAGCCCTCAGTGGTATTTCTAGCACTCATCAAATAGTACTGGAGGAATAGCAACCTGACGATTTTGTAAAAGCTTAATTGTCAAATACAATACCATTTTTTCTTGAATTCTCTTGAATTTTCTTTCCTCAAAAGGCATATATTTGTGGTCGAATCCAAGTGGATTTAATGCTTCGTCGAATTCAACGATTTCTGCCCTGATTACTTCGCAGTATGGCAGCTGATTGAACTCTTCAGAGCTTATTTGATTGTATTCTGTTCCGTCAGTTGAAATAAGCTTATCCTTAGTTCCGAATTCAGGCCCATGAAGCTCCTGATGGGTTTGATAGGTGAATTCTCTAGATGTGTTGTCTATTATGGCTGCTGGGGCTATACCGTTAAAGAATACATCAGTAGTGCAGGTAAACGGAACATCTACTGTTATATGCCTTAAATCCCCATGGAAGCTGCAGGAATTTGAATTTACTCTTGTTGAATAATCTATATTCTTTCTAATGAAGCCTTTAATAAAGAGAAGCCCGGTTTCTCTTATAAGGAAGCATTGTGTGATCTTAACCTTTTTCTTAATATTTTTAATTTCATATGCATATTCTGGTAGCTCGATAGTAGAATTTACGTTTACCTGTATCCTCAGCTCAGCCAATACTACAGGAATCCTTGCTACTACGCCACTGGAAATCGCTTCAATATCTGTTGGTACACTTGTACATTGGCCATGGGTATCTGCTTCAACATTTGTACATATTCCTGCATGATTATCTTTACCGTTAAAGTTATTGCCCCAGCATGCTGAGTCATCCTTTTTGCTGCTTTTAGGATAATAATCTATTCTTACATTCTTAGCCATTTAGTTATCCTCCTATTATATCAACATAGGCATAAACGGCGTTATGTCAACTTCGTCTATTCCCAGTTCATAATATGAAGGCTTTGTTCATTATGATACCATTTTTAATGTAAACTCTATTATAATTTATTTTTTATGACAGACTAAATTTTTATTCTACTCTTTAGGCCAAAGGGCTGAAACTCACTTGAAATTAATTGCTGCTCCTCATCATAATAAAAGTATGCAAAATGCATAAATTCATTCTTTATACGATACCTAAGATCCGTCAATTTAATAGTTAGATCTTCCCTAAAATCTACATCAATATGAAAAATTGGAGAGAAGCTTTTAAAATAGATACCCAATTCTTCCTTAAGAGTCTTTTCGATTATTGGACTCCATACCTTCTTCAAGCTCCTAAAATGGTGAATTTTTCCTCTAGCGCTATAGATTTCCCCTACTATATACCTACAGCTGGTGCTGACGATATAATCCCATTTAAAGGGGTTCAGCGTAGAGGGCATTATATCTACTGCCTCAATTCTATATTCCTCGTTGAAATGCATACGAAGTCTACTCTTGAGTTTATTCTTTTCCAATGCCTTAATTAATAAATAGCCTAGGAAAATCCCCGGAAGCATTATATATTCAAGGGCACTATCCATTTTGAAGAACATGATATAGGTACAGATAAGAATTACTATAGGGTCATATATCATCAACAGACTCAAGGTGTATTTTCGTCTGCTAAATGGGTAGAGCAGTGCTACGCCATAAGAGTTCAGATAATCCATTATTATGTGGGAAAACACACCGATCAGGCTCCAGAATAAGGTCTCCTTCAGGCTTTGAAGTCCAAAAAATAATATCAACAGGAATGTTATACAAAGAGCTATGAATATTGCTCCGGGAATCGAGTGACTTTCAACCCTATGATGCTTGAGATATACATAATCTCCCTTTATTCTGGCTATAATATCCAGGTCAGGAGCTACTGAGCCAAGCACTGCCCCTAGACAGGCAGGATTGCTGAGGGCGGGGGGATTTAACAGACTGAAGGTAGACAGGCCAATTAAGGCATGAGAAAGTGGGTCCACAGGTGTTTCCTCCTTAAATCCTTTGTTTGCACCATTATACCAAATCAAGATGTTTGAAAACACTTGTATTATTTTCTATATATCCAGTGTTGACTTTGTTACTTGGATATGGTAAGATAAATTTCGTACTAAATATGCCGCGGTGGCGAAACTGGCAGACGCAGCAGACTCAAAATCTGCCGCTCGTAAGGGCATGGGGGTTCGATTCCCTTCCGCGGCACCAATACATAAGGTCCCTCAAAGGCTTTCCTGAGCTTACTTTGAGGGTTTTTTCTTTTTTTGTTATCATTTAACCACCACACGATTTAAGACTTTAAAATAGTCTTTTTATCCTGTATAATAATAGCAAGGAGCGTGATACTATGGAAAATGAAATTCTTAACCAAATATTAAACGAACTTAAAGAGCTTAAGCAAGGTCAAGTAGAAATCAAAAAAAATCTTAATTCCGTTGTTGAACAAACTGCTGAACTAATTGAATTTAGAACCACCACTTCCGCAAAGCTTGATGATATCGCAAATAAAATTAATTCAATTGAAGCAGTTACTAAAGAAAATTTGTATGATATTGCTAAGTTGAAATTAGCTAAATAGAACCATATAATATTTTTTGAATAGGCCTGAGTATGGTCTATTTTTTATTCACCTCATCCTCATCCGTAGAACAGTCTAATTCACGAATTCCAACTGCTTATTTCATATAACTATATCATGCTCTGTTTTATTTATTCTGTTAACTCTATTCTGTTTCCATCAGGGTCTAATATGCAACTTTCATAATAGCCATCTCCGGTATAACGAGGCTCACTGACTACCCTATAACCCGCTTTCATCAATTCATCAGTAAGGCTTTTAACCTTCTCAATGCTCCCTACTGAAATGGCAAGGTGTGTTAATCCGATATATTGTTTAATCGTATCATTCAAATTCAAAGGAATTGTTGGCATTTGCATAAGTTCAAGCCTTGCACCTGAATCAAATCTAATAAAGTATGATTCAAAGGATTTCGTTGAATTTATATATTTCTCTCCAGCGATTCCGCCAAAGTAATCTGTATAAAATGTCTTCAATTTCTCTACATTTCTGGTCCATATAGCAACATGCTCGATTCTCACGGCTTGCACATCCTTTCTAATGAGTTATCAGATGGAGCTTTCTAAAATCTTTGATACGTATAGCAAAAAAATATATCACAAATTACGTTTATCAATTGCTATTTTTCAATTTTTACATTTCTATAGCAAATAAATTTTTCCGATATCCTTATTTGCATCTTTATTCTCATAACTAAACAACTACGGTATTTGTTATGCATGATTGGAGCTCTAGCTTTGATTTTTATACCAAAAGAGGGTGCCCCTCCTCAAAAGCTTAAGCCTTCAATTCTTGGACACCCTCATGGTAAATATACTACTATTATTCTGCTACGTAACCAGCAGCTGTATCAATTACGATTTGATTCAATACGCCGTCCCATGCAACGCCAAAATCGAAAACTGCTGCTACATCTCTCAGCTTAAAGTAGTTGCTTCCGTTAATTGTATAAGCATCAAGGGCAATCACTTCTCCATTTAAATAGATTGTAGACTGATTGGTGCTTCCCATAACTGCAGCAGTTCCTGTTCCTGCAGCTAACTCATTTCCAACAGAGGTGTAGGCTTCTCCGGATACAAGATTGATGGCATTTTTTGCTTCATCCCAGGTCACTTCGAATTGCTTTTCTGAGCCTGTAACTGCCATAGCTAGATCTCTAAGCTTGAAGTAGTTATATCCTTCAATAGTATAAGCTTCAAAGGCAACCTGCTGACCATTTACTATTACCTTAGAAGCTGTAGGCACAGCGCTGACTTCCTTAACTGATACTGATTCTTGAGCTGGTGCTGGCTCTGGTGTTGGCTCCGGAGCTGGCTCTGTTGAAGGAGTAGAAGCTCCTGCCTCTTCAAATAAAAACCAAACTGGGAAATCATATATTACTTCGAAACCTGCATTACGGAAAGAAAAACCTAAATATAGTGGTTGGCCTTCTACTTCATCTAAACTAGCATACATAGATGGACTGAATACAAGTCGACCATTCTCTAAATCAGCCATTAAATCACCTAACTCATCCTCCATGGTTTTCACCATTGAAGTAATCATAGTAGCAGAAGTATCCGTTGTTACGATTTCAAAAAAATCATATCTCATATTACTTTTCAATTCTGGCTTTTCAGCAACAATTACTTCTACTTCTTGATCATAAATTGTCATTGTTCTAACTTCAATAAACCCTGGTACGATAATTTTGTAGGCAGTGTCTCCCCAATGAAAAGTTTCTTCCTGTGCTGCGCTTACAGGCATAATCGCGAGGCTGGCAATCATAAGGACTGCTATTAACATTCTAAGCATTGTTTTATTACGCATTTTATTTCCTCCTTTGTTGTAGTGAAGATTATTTTTTATATTTTTGTTTACAGCATAAGAAAGCTCAATTCTGTCCTTTTTATGTATTGATCGAATATTAAAATGCTCTTAAAAAGTGACCAGAGCTACGCTAAAACCGGTTGCGGAAGTAAAACAGACCTTTGCTTCAATCAAGTAGCTCTGCTTAGGTCTCTTCCTAAACTGTGTATGTATGCGTATAATTCACAAGTAATTGCCAAATCATATGTAGCATCAGTTAAAAGCTGTTATAAGCTTTTATTTACCGGCTGCAATTGAATGCTCAAGGCGTAAAAGTATTTGTAAAATCTAAGGATTACTTTTCACACAGGTTCCTGTATTATATAATTCATCCTTTTGGGATATCCTTAATAAATATTTTTCTTTCATTGTTCTCCATAGTTAAGTGCTTCCTCATTCAACCCCTTCCTATCTTTCAATTTCGATAAATTTCGATATTTCACCATAGAGTTTATAAATACCTATAATCATTATCCACGATTTTAATATGCCCTTTTGCTACAAATCAACCAGCTGCATGTGACTACTTGGCAAGCGTGAAATATTTCGTAAATAATAATATTCTATATACTATTATTTTTACCTCTTATTATAATTCGACAAATTTACTTATAATTCGACATTCGAAATATCCCTTATAACCAATACAAAGCTACTGACAAGTAATTATATCATAAAAGCTAACAATTATTCCATATTTTGGTACAATAATAGTCCTATATACCCATATTTTATAACAATTTTGTTTTCTACGAATGAAATGGGAGATTTTATGCATATAGCCATATGAGGGCAGAGATGACACTGAGTACTATATAGTATTCGGGGAATGCTCAAAGGAATCATTGATTAGGACTGCATTGGTTTATAAAATAAAAATAGCAGAAGGCGCGGCCTCCTGCTATTTTTATTAAACTATGATTATCTCATCCGGTATCATTTCTAATAAATCCTTATATAAATTATTGATAACGAGATCTAAGCCCTCCTCTAACGCTGGCCTATTATCCTTTTCTGTATACCCCTCAACAAAGGTATCCAGAATCTTTACGAGGGTATTTTTAAACATTTGAATGTTATCCTCGTTATCTATTTTAATAATCTTTGGAAAAAAACAGCTTAGATCACTGTTTTTTACAAAGACTGTTACGATAAAGGTTATTATGGGTATATTAAAATAGTGTATGTATAGGGTATCAAAGGACTGGCTTTCAAATAGCTGCTTCAGCTCCTCCTTCAGCTTTATTTGAAGCTCATCAAAGCTTTGATTCATATTGTTATTTAAAAATCGATAAAGATTAATGAAAAACTCCCTCTGCTTCGTTAATCTGTAATCGTGGAGCTCTATAATTTCTGCCATGTATAAGCCTCCTAAATTATCTGGATATTGTTTTTATAATCAAAAGTATTTGCATATCCTCCTAATCGTATTCAGATAATAGTAATGCGCTTGATAATTTTCTATAAAGGTAGGTGTTTTATGGAAGATCAGAACAGATTTCTTGAAATAAAAAAAGTATCCTTAGTCAGTATAATGGGAAATGTAGTATTGACTATTCTAAAGGGCAGCATCGGTTATTTGTCAGGAAGTACAGCATTGATTGCAGATGCTTTTAATTCAGCATCCGACCTATTGGGTAATGTTGTACTGCTTCAAGGCCTTAGGATAGCCCATAAACCGCCGGATGAGTCCCATCCCTATGGTCATCATAGAGCTGAAAACATCACTTCAAAGCTTTTAGCAATTATTTTATGCTTTACTGCCTTAGGCATAGGCTATGAGGCTTTACAGCTTTTAATAGCAGGCTCCATTAGCCCTCCGAAATCCGTTGCAATTTATGCTGCTATAATATCCATCATTATGAAGGAGGGAATGTATCAATACTCTGTTAGAATAGGCAGGAAAATCAAGAGCTCTGCTGTGATTGCAGATGCCTGGAACCACAGATCCGACGTTTTGGCCTCCTCAGCTACTCTGATAGGTATAGCCGGAGCAATCTATGGCTTTCCCTTTATGGACCCAGTTGCCGGTATTATTGTATCCCTCTTGATTTTTAAAACGGGGATAACCATTTACATAGAGGCCATTAACAGCCTTATGGATAAGGCACCTGAAAAGGCGGTGCTAGATGAAATAAGGGCTGCAGCTCTGAAGGCTAGTGGAGTAAAATCCGTGAAGGATGTAAAGGTAAGACAGTACGGTTCCAAGCTATTTGTTGATATGAAAATTTGCGTAAATCCCAAAATAACAGTGGAAGAGGGTCATGCTGCCTCTGCCAGAGCAAAGGAAAATATCATAAAGAAAAATGCGGATGTCGTGGATGTCCTAATTCATGTAAATCCTTGTCTTGTACACTATGATAAGCAGAACTGCGGAGATTGCCCAGATGCTGATGAATACCTCAAAGATAGTCCAAAGTAATGGACTATTTTTTAATTATTATATATTATAGTATATATAGAATTATCTACATATTGGAGGAATTTATATGGATTTCAGACAGCTAGAAACCTTTGTGGCTGTTGCAAAGCTTAAAAGCTTTTCAAAGGCAGCGGAATATCTTTATCTGACTCAGCCTACAGTCAGCAGTCATATACTGAATTTAGAAAAGGAGCTAAACACGATACTTGTAAATCGTTCCAACAGGAATACCTCTCTAACTAAGGCAGGGGAGATATTATATGAATATGCCATGAATATAATGAATCTAAAGGAAAATGCCCTTTTTAGATTAAACGAGTATCGAGGTAAGATGGTGGGTAACATTGAAATTGCCTCCAGCACGATACCTGAGCAATACATAGTCCCGGAATTAATATGTGAGTTTAATAAAATCTATCCAGAGGTAACCTTCAGTATTTTTCATTATGATTCTCAGGAGGTTTTGGAGGGTATCACACAGGGGGACATAGACTTTGGAATAGTTGGCGCTAAGCTTCAAAACAACCAGCTGACCTATTTTGATTTGGTTTCCGATGAGCTTTTTTTGATTACGCCTGAGGAGCCGCCTTATAATACGCAGGAGGAAATTGAGCTTAAGGATATTCTTCAGGAATGCTTTATATTCAGAGAAAAGGGCTCTGGCACCAGACATCTGGTGGAGCAGGTCCTAGTGGACAATAAGCTCAGTATAAGCGATTTGAATATTATTGCCCATATTGAAAGCACTGAGGCCATAAAGCAATGCATACGAAGGGGAATGGGCATATCCTTCCTTTCTAAAAGGGCTGTCGAGGACGAAATTAAGCTTAAAGCCCTAAGGGCCCTAAGGATAAAGGGCGTAAGACTTAGCAGAAGCTTTTATTTTGTTTTCCACAAATATAGAACCCCCTCACCTCTGGAAAAAACCTTTCAGGATTTTGTCTGTCAATATTATCAAGGGAGCCATAGCATTGGCATATAATCAAAAACAGATGACAATAAATCATATCGTCATCTGTTTTTCTATTTTGAAATACCTTAGAAGGTTACCAGCAAGCCCCCATGGCCTGCATGTGTACCAATTACAGGACCCATTGTTGTAATTATAACGTTTTCAGGATTAAAACGCTTAACTATTTCGTCCTTAAGAGCTATGGCATCCTCAAGACAATCGCAGTGGGTTATGCCGATAACCTTATCCTTTATTGTCTCCTGCTGCTCCGCCAGCTTATCCAGCATAAAATTAATTGCCTTTCTCTTTCCTCTTAAGGACTTTAAGATCCTTACATATCCATCCTCTACATGGACAACCACCTTTACATTCAGTAGGTTTGCGATAATTTCCTTAGTCCTGCTGACTCTTCCGCCCTTTACAGCATTTTCAATGGTCTCTAAATACACATATACCTTCAGCTGGTCCCTGTATTCCTTCAGCCTTTCAATTACACCATTGAGATCCAGTCCCTCTTCAATTAGCTTGCAGGCCTTTAAAACCTGTAGCCCTAAGCCCATAGAGCCGCTCAAGGAGTCGAATATCTGTACCTCCTCACCTAATAGCTCTCGGGCCAGCACAGCTGTCTCAAAGGTACCGCTCAGCTTCGAGGATAGAAGTACACTTAGAACCTCCCTTTTCTTTTTCGCCGCCTCTTTAAATGCCTCAATAAAGCTATGGGGCGAAGGCTGCGAAGTCTTCGGCAAAGTAGGTGACTCTGCCATTTTATTGTAGAAATCGTGATGGGATAATTCTATTCCATCCAGATAGCTTTTCTCATCAATTTCAATGTTTAATGGCACCACAATAATGTCATGCTTTTCAATTAATTCTTTTGGTAGATCGCAGGAACTATCAGTAATAATTTGCATCAATTTTAAACCCCCTAAAATTTCTTAAGAATAAAATTCAACGTAAAACCTCAATATCCTTCATTATGCATAATTAATTTTTCAATCCTAATATTATATTTTCTTAATTTTTAAACTTAATACAACATTTCAAAAAATTAGTGAATAGATTTGGAGATAAAAAAAAGACCAGTTAAAAATTTAAGATTTTCCACTGGCCTTTACTTTTTTGGTCTTTTCTTTAACTATTCACTATTCACTTTTCATTATTCCCTAAGCTCTTTTCCCTATCCCACATAAAATGCCTTATACGCCCTGTAGGTCATGTACAGGTCCACTTTGCTTATCAGCTCAACCGGAGCATGCATGCTCAGCATTGGGGTGCCACAGTCCAGAACCTCAGCGCCATAGTTTGCCAGCATATAGGCAATGGTGCCTCCGCCCCCTTGGTCAACCTTTCCAAGCTCTCCTACCTGCCATACGACATCATTTTTATTAAACAGGCTCCTTATCTCACCTACAAACTCTGCATTAGCATCATTGGTGCCGCCTTTTCCCCTTGCTCCAGTATACTTTGCAATTGTGACGCCCTTTCCTATAAAGGCTCCGTTTCTCTTATCCAATACATCGGGATAATTCGGGTCAAAGCCCGGCATAACGTCACCGGATAATACCCTTGAGTTCATCATGGCTCTACGAAGCTGCATATGGCTTGTATGCCCCTGTAGCTCCAGCAGCTCTGCAACTACATTCTCAAAAAATGCAGATTGCATACCAGTGTTACCCATGCTGCCTACCTCTTCCTTATCCACAAAGAGTCCCACAACCGTTGACCTCTGAGCTTGAAGCTCCAGCACCGCCTTAAGCGCAGCATAGGAGCATACCCTGTCATCGTGGCCATGAGCCGCCACCATACTTCTGTCTATACCTACGTCTCTTGCTCTACCTGCAGGAACAGCCTCTATCTCTGCTACAGTGAAATCCTCCTCCACTATGCCATACTTCTCATTTAAAAGCCTTAATACATTCAGCTTCACCTTATCGCTTAGATCACTGCTGTCATAGGGAATATTTCCTATAAGTATATTCAAGCCCTCTCCTGTGATTCCTTCAGACATCTTTTTTGCCATTTGGTCTGATGCCAAATGAGGCAATAAGTCAGTGATATAGAATACAGGATCGCCTTCATCCTCTCCGATGACTATTTCAAGCCTTTCGCCGTCATTTTTGATTATAACGCCATGAAGGGCCAAGGGAAGTGCTACCCATTGGTATTTTTTCACGCCTCCATAATAATGGGTCTTCAGTAGGGCTAAGCCTCCGTCTTCATAAAGCGGAAAAGCCTTTAGGTCCAATCTCGGTGCATCTAAATGGGCACCGACGATACGCATACCTTTATGAAGCTCCTCCTCACCAATTATAAATAGTGCAATTGCCTTCCCTTTATTTTCTGCATATATTTTATCTCCTACTGCAATAGAGCCCTTTGCGACTGCCTCCTCTAAAGAAATAAAGCCCTCTGCCTTTGCACGACCGATAATCTCCCTAACACTTTCCCTTTCGGTTTTTCCTCGGTCCATAAATAGCTTATAGTCCTCTGAAAGGTTAAAAACCTCTGCCATTTCATTTTCCTTCAGCTTATCCCAAGCACTATTGAATTCCTTAGACAGCTGCTTTTGCAGCTCCTTACCGCTAATTTCTGACATTATATCTTCTCCTCTCTAATGTAGTCCGGCACTGTATAAAAAAAACTTTATGTTATATTAATCTTATATTTGGTGGCATTTTTTGTCAAGAAGTATATAAAATAGAAAAGCCACTCCTTAGAGTGACCTTAGTATTATCTGCCTATATCTTTTTTATATTCTGCTTATATGCATATATTGCTGCCTGTGTTCTATCATTAACATTGATTTTCTTAAAAATATTTGATACATGATTTTTAACCGTTTTTTCACTTATAAAGAGGCTATTAGCAATTTCCTTGTTGTTTAAGCCCTCTGCAATCAAGGTCAATACCTCGTATTCCCTTCTGGTTAGCTTGGTACTGTCGGACTCACTCTTAAGATTGTCCACCTTATTAAATTCCCTAACAAGACCTGAGGCCAAGCTTGGGTGTATGTAGGAGGAGCCTTTAAATACATCTCTTACCGCCTGTATTAGGCCTTCGCTCTCAGCGTCCTTTAGAACATACCCATTGGCTCCAAGATTTATCGTTTCATATAAATATTCCTGATCCTCATGGAAGGTCAGCATTATAACTTTAATGGTTTTATCAATATCCTTCAGTCTTCTTAGCGTCTGGATCCCGTTTAATTTAGGCATATTAATATCCAATAGCACTATATCTGGCTTAAGCTGCTGAACCTTCTGAATAGCATCCTCACCATCACCGGCTTGCCCAATTATTTCTAGATCCTTTTCCAGCTCTAAAATTTGCTTTAGCCCTTGTCGAACCAGAGAATGGTCATCCACAATTAAAATACTTATCTTTTTCATTTGTGTTGCCTCCTTATTCCTCATTTGGTATATTAACAAAAATTTGTGTGCCCTTATCAACCTCGCTGCTAATTTGAACTGAGCCCTTTAAAAGCTCGACTCTTTCCTTAATATTTAATAATCCAAAGCCGCCATCCTCCCTCAGCTGATACCCACTCTCCTCTATATCAAAGCCAATACCATCGTCAATGATATTGAGGATGATGCTTTTTTTGCTTATCTCCAAAGTAATCTTAACTGAGTTTGCCTTTGCGTACTTCCTAACATTATTCAGTGATTCCTGTATGATTCTGAAGATAGTAAGATTCTTTATAGGGTCCTCCAAAGGCACCTGGGAGAGTATTGTAAAGTCCACCTTAACCTTATTCTCATCCTGAAAGGTCTCCACAAAGCGCTGCATGGTAGGCACAAAACCGATATCATCGAGGGACATGGGCCTTAGGTTGTAAATAATCTTCCTTATATCCTTTACGCCTTCCCTTAATACTTTTCTTAGATCCTGCAGCTCCAGCTTTGCCTTTTCCACATCGATATCTATAAGCTTTTCACTGAGCTCTGCCTTAAGCAATACATTTGCCAGGGATTGAGCCGGACCGTCATGTATTTCTCTTGCAACCCTCTGACGCTCCTCCTCCTGAGCTCGAATGATCTTTTTGCCGATTGCCTGTCTTTCCTGTATATCCTCAAGGGTGTTTGTGATGCCCTGTAGGCTTCCACTTAAATACTCAAGCGTTACTCCAATTTTGGAGGTTAAATCCTCGGCTTTTTTCAAAATGTCCTCAGAGCTTTTGTATCTCAATTCCAGCTCGCTTCTGCTCCTCATCAGATCGCTTTCCTCTTGCCTTTTGAATAAAAGCTTTATCTGCAGCTCGCTGGCTCTCTCGTACGCTATCTTAATATCTATTTCCTTGTACTTATTAAAATCCTTACTGACCTCAATTAGCCTCCTTCGGCTATTTTTTTCATGAGCCTCTAGCTCCTCAACCTCCTTCATGGACTGCAAAATTCTTTGCTTTATATCCTCCAGCTGCTTTTTAACCTTGGCACATTCTTTTCTGGCATTTTCGGCTATTTCAAAGATAGCCTCCTTGCTTTCCTCTATTGCCACTATGGTCTTACTTAAAATAACATTTATATTTTCAGGCTTAAAGCTTTCATTGGCCATTATCACACCT
Source organism: Natronincolaceae bacterium (assembly GCA_048264125.1). GTDB lineage: Bacteria > Bacillota > Clostridia > Peptostreptococcales > Natronincolaceae > M1-B18. The sequence continues at coordinate 138,427 of JBLXDM010000007.1, read as the reverse complement.
CAATTTATTTAAAATCCCGCCTAAGAGCATAAATAATCCTATTGTATTTCTTCGTTATAAAACAAATATCCTTTATTTTTGACAAGGAAATAACTAGCTAATCACAATATGATTCTATATACCTAGTTGTATACAATGAAAAAAGAAGGCCTCTCTAATCTGCCTTCTAATTAATTATGCTGTAATTACTTAACAACCATTTATCCTCTATACATTTAAGGCTTATGGTATAGCTGGCCCTCTCAATGTAGCTTCCGCTATAGCCTGCAATTTGCCATATGATGTCGGCCTTAAGTGTCAGCTCATCACCATCGCCCTTTACCTTCCTTATCCCTTCAAATTGCAGTCCTTCTATCATCTCATAGGAGGAAGGCTGGTCCAACAGCTCCGTAAAAAGCTGTCGATCATCGGATATCAATGGCTCTGTGCTAGTATTCTCAAGTCGCTTTATCAGTTCCTTTTCATCTTCGTAATTGTATAGCAGAAAATCATTCCAAACCTCTGCCCGCTTATCGAATATCTCCAGCAAGCGCTGCTGTATTTCATTATCAATTTCCTGCTCCTGCAGTGCAGCAAATATTATAGGATATTGTGTTGACAGCAATATAATCAGCAAAAATGCTGTTACAATCTTTTTCATAGGCGCCTCCTTTGCTTGTCTATAATAGTAAATCAATTATAAACAATAGCGCTTGAAAAATTTGCTTTATTTTGCTACCATTTTAAATTTTCCCACAACATAACCTGTCATTTTTCTTAGAACAGATATAAAATTCGCAAAGCAAACTACATCTCCTTCAGCTTCCTCTTTTCATCATCATTTAGCACCTTCTCCAAATCCAAAATGATAACCATTCTATCACTAATTTTTGCAATTCCATCAATATACTTGTCCTCGATATTAGTAATAAGCTCCGGAGCCGGGTCTATATCTTTTTCATCTATGGTTAAAACCTGTGATGCATCGTCAACCAAAAAGCCTACCTGCTTTTCATTTAGATTGATGATGATGATTCTGGTGTTGGAGGTAGCCTCCTTTATTTCAAGAGCAAATTTTCGACGAAGGTTAATAACCGGGGTAATAACACCTCTGTAGTTGATGATACCGTCTACAAAGCTCGGTGCACTTGGAATCTTAACACTGTCCTTAAACTCACTTATTTCTTTGACATGCATTATATCTACACCATATTCCTCTTTATCCAGCTTAAAAATAACATATTGTCTTTCAGCCATTGTATATACCTCCTCAAATACTAACTTTAAATATGTATTCTATATAAAATATAAATCTCCTTTTTAGTTAGCTTATTTTGTCAAAAAAAATAGAAATTAGAAGAAAATCTAATTCCTATTTGTGTCGGGCTCCTAAACCCTACATTAATCTACAATTTCAATATTGTCCAGCTGCTTTTTAAAGGATGCTCGAAAGGATTTTATATATTCCTTCCTCAAGCTCTCCTGCTCAGCTTTTTCTTCTCTTGTAAGCTCTCTTGATTTAGCAAGCTTTGCCAACTGGTTTATTCTTGATATTTTTTCCTGTGATAGCACTTTGAACACTCCTTACAAATCTTATGTAATCAAATATATCATAAAATGATTCATCCTTCAACATTGCTTTAATTAAATCCACTGCCTTCAGCCTTTTCCTCAGCTGCTGAATTTGCCTGAGCTAATGCATCGGACAACAACGCTGCTGGAGCTGAGGCATTGTCCTCGGTGCTTTTATTTGCTTCATTTCCTATAGTGCTGACAGCCTTAACTATCTGAAGCATCCTTCCTATGCCTTCAGCCTGTTCGGATGGAATGAAGGATTTCACTGCATCAATTAAATCCAATTCATTCATGCCACTCTTATTATTAATGGTCTTTAAAAGCTTTAATACACCGATGATTTTCCTAAGCTCTCCTACTTTGTTTTTTAGCTCACCTTCTAGTATCGGGTTAAAGGCATCTATATAGCCTTCTATGGTATCAATTGTCACTTCTTTATTGTTCAAGGCCTGCAGTCTGCCTAATTTGTCCTCCATCATCCTTGCCTTTGAATGAAGCTCTACTGCCTTATATATTGCTTCTCTTCTTTCATTATCTACAAATTCGCTGATATCCATAAGCATATTTCTCTTTCTGTCATCCAGCGACAAGGAATTGTAGTGGGTTTCTGCACCTCTAACCTCTGGCCCCTCAAAAATGCTCTTTACTTTTGCAACTGTAAGTAAAATGGTTTCTGCCCTATGCACGATGGACTGCTCCTCAGGACTCATATAGCCCTTTATCCTATTCAGGAGCTTTGTTTTCTTCTCCAGAGAAACGTGATCTATTTCGGTAAAGCTAAGGGCGCCTGCACCCTTCTTCATTCCCAAAAACAATATAGGCAATAGAAATATCAGTATGCTCTGACTTGAAAAATTAAATATATTATTATCTTTTACGGTATTTTGATTTTCGCTATTCATCATCTTCCCCCTTTACAGCCATTTTTCTTCATTAATAATATATTGTTTATAGTATGCAAATATTAAAACTTTGTGCTTAAATTGTAAATACCTGAGGAAATCGCATAATAAAGGTGAGTGGTATGTATATATAAAGTCAAAAGTTTCCTGCTTAGTGCCCCACGGGCTAATTAATTGAATTTTAAATGTTATTAGCCCTAGGCAATGCGCGATAAACTTTTAACTTTGTATATACTAAAATATATGGCAATAAGCAATTTCCTCATGTAAAAAGTAGTGGCAAAATTCGATGTAGCTGCATACTTTATAAGGATAGATATAATGGCTGTTGGCTTTGCTGATGGCATAATTTAAGGAGGGAAGCTAATGGATTCTAGAAAGCTAAGTGAATTAGTTGCTGCTGCTAAAGCAGGTGATTATTCAAAATTAGAGGAAATAAAGAATTATGTGTCGGACGATGATTATCAAAAGGCCCTTAGACTATTCAATGAATATAGCGGAAAATCAGAAGCAGAAATTATGAGGGAGCTGGCAAAGCTTAAGAACGCTGTTCCCAACCAGCAGGAGATCATAGACAAAATAATACCATTCTTAAATGAAGAGCAAAAACAAAAGCTTCAAAGAGTATTGGAGTATTTGGATCAGCAGTAATAAATGAGTTAGTGAGTAATTGTAAAGCTCTTAGTATAACTACTATAAAAGTGCATAGGTCATGAATAAATATATACCTAAAACACAAGACCGTTGGAAAATCCAAAATTTTCCAACGGTCTTTCGCTATTCACTATTCACTATTCGTTATTCGTTATTCGTTATTCACTAGCTCTCCAGCTTGCTCCTGCTGGGGGGCTTCTTCCTTCACAGCATCCTTTTCTATGGCTGCATATATAGACCCACCTAATACTGCTATTGCACCAACCCATTGCAATGGTGTCAACCCCTCAGAAAAAAACTGGGAGGTCAGCAGAATTGTAAACAAGGGTTCAACCATACTGATTATGGAGGCCTTTGTTGAGCCTACGATTTCAAGACCCTTGAAAAAAGCCAATATAGCCATTATTGTAGAGATAAAGGAAAGCCCTAGGATGGATATCCATGTAATTGGTGTAAATGCAACACCTATTGAGCCTGTAATAATTCCTACGCTTCCCAGCACTAGGGCCGAGAACATCGACACAAAGCCGCTGGTCAAAATTGAGGAATGCTGTCTAACTACTCTATTTCCATAAACGATATAGCAGGAATAAATCAGAGCAGCACAGAGAATTACTACTATTCCGAAGGTGCTGGAGGCCTCCAGTCCCTGGTATAAAACCAGCACCAAGCCCATTATGGAAATCAGCATTGAGAGTATGTTTCTCCTGCTAGGTCTCTGTCCTTCAAAGATAAAGCTTATCAGACTTACAAAGAAGGGATAGGTATAGAGCAATAGTACCCCTAAGGAGGGACTTATATATTTAATTCCTGTAAAATATCCGAAGGACATAAGGGTATAAAAAACTCCCCCCAGAATAAAAACCGATATTAAATACTCTTTAGTCACATTGATTTTAATACCTTTAAGAAAAATATAGATAAATAAAAACACTGCTGAAATCAAAAATCTAAAGGTCAGCAATGTAATAGTATTCATTCCGTCTCTGTAGGCATATAAGGCGAATATTGGCATAACTCCAAAACCCAGTGCTGATAATAAAACCAAAAAGCTTCCCCAATAGCTTCTATTCAAGCAAATCGCCCCACTTCACTATAATATTTGATATAGTATAGCATAAATATACACAGGTGACAATAAGAAAAAAGCGGGACTAAATCAGCTATTTTTTGTTAATCTAATTCAACTATTGCCTCGACCTTATCTACTATAGTATGGTCTAGAACCAATCTGCTGCATGCATTGATATCAGTGTACATTACACGATCCTCATGAAGCTGGGCCACTGTCTTCCTAACCTCACGATAGGCAACCTCAGTCCCCCTTCCAAGGGTATATTGCTTATTAAAGTCGATGGCCTGTGCTGCCGCCATTAGCTCTATAGCATATACATTGACTGTATTTTTATAAATTTCTCTTGCCTTTCTTGCGGCTATTGTACCCATAGAAACATGGTCCTCCTGATTTGCTGAAGAGGGTATGGAGTCGACGCTGGCGGGGTGTGCCAATACCTTGTTCTCAGATACCAATGAGGCAGCTGCATATTGGGTAATCATAAAGCCTGAATTTAAGCCTCCCTTGGCGGTTAAAAAGGCAGGCAATCCGCTAAGCTGAGGATTAACCAACCGCTCTATTCTTCTCTCCGAAACATTTGCCAGCTCTGCAAGGGCTATTCCTAGAAAATCAAAGGCCAAAGCCATTGGCTGCCCATGAAAATTGCCTCCGGATATTACCTCCTGCTCCTCCGTAAAAATCAAGGGATTGTCTGTTGCAGAGTTCATTTCAATATTTACTTTTTCAAGCACATAATCTACAGCATCCCTGCTGCCTCCGTGAATCTGAGGGATACATCTTAGGGTATAGGCATCCTGAACTCTTATTTCACCCTGTCTGGTTGCATAAGTGCTGTTCTCTAGAAGCTTTAATAGATTAGCCGCAGATTGTCTTTGTCCTCTATGAGGTCTTACCCTATGGACACCCTCTCTGAAGGCATCTGTAATCCCTCTTTGCGCCTCAATGGTTAATGCACCTGCTATGTCCGCCAGCTTGACGAGCTTTTTGCTGTCATATACAGTCAACGCCCCTATCGCCGTCATAACCTGTGTTCCGTTTATTAATGCAAGGCCCTCCTTCGAGGTCAGCTGAACTATTGGAATCCCTGCTGCCTCCATAGCCTCAGCCCCCGTCAGACTTTTACCCTTATAAATCGCTTCACCTTCACCTATCATCACTAAAACCATATGGGATAGAGGAGCAAGGTCACCGCTAGCACCCAAGGAGCCCTTTTCAGGAATGATTGGATGAACCCCCTTATTCAGCATTTCCACCAATGTCATCAAGGTTTCCGGTCTGATGCCAGAATAGCCCTTAGATAGAGCATTTGCCCTAAGCAGCATTATACCCCTAACTATTTCCTCATCTAGGGGATTGCCGACACCGCAGGCATGGCTGATGATTAGATTCCTTTGGAGAAGTGCAGTATCCTCCTTTGAAATAGCGACATCACTGAATTTACCAAAGCCGGTAGTGATGCCGTAAACCACCTTTTCATCATTAACAAATTGGTCCACTACCCTTCGGTTAGCCTTTACCCTTTCCAATGCTTCATTTGTCAATTGAACCTCTGAGCCATTTCGGGCTACCCGGATAAAGTCCTCTAGCGTCAAATGGTTACCATCAATTAATACTCTACTCACTTAATTCACTCTCCTATATCATTGCTTATATATCATATGATGACCTAAATATTCTATTTATTCATTTCAACAATAATATGAAAATTCCTTCAATTATTTACTAATTTTTTTTAAACCTTCAACAAAATTTAGTAATGTGCAATTGTACTATGCTAAAGTAATACAAGAACAAAGTGGCCCCGCCACGTTTGTTTTCCAGGGAACCCATGCGTTCCCTAGGACGCTTCGCTGTACCCTCCTTATTTTAATAAGGGGAGACACCCCCCTTAACAACCCCCCATTGTATAAGAATTCATAGTAAAAAAATAGGACTTTCTTATACAACAAAAAAACTGAGACTAAGTCTCAGCCTTTCTATTGCAATCTTTTTCTTATTTCATCATAAACCTGTTCAGCCGACTGACCTCTTGCTGTTATAATGGGGGTTTTTGTCTGAGTTTTTTCAATCCCCAAAATGTTTGAATCCTGACCGGTTACCACAATGGCATCAAAGGAATCCAGATTACCTGTGCTCTGCAGACTGCTTACATCCCAGCCTTTTTTTTGCAGATAATCCTTTACACCTGTTAAATTGCCCTCTACCGCTACTTTTGCCTTCATAACAACACCTCCTATGCATATTATTTGGTGTTGTATAAAATATTATGCTATTTATTAGCAATAAAGGCCCCCATAACATTGCTGGCGATTTTGGCCAAATTGTAGCTGGCAAAATCAAACTCCTTTTCCTTAGCAGGGACCGTAAAGTACATAATACCCTTCAATATCCCATTATAGAATATCGGTATCAGCATGACGGATTTCCAGTTGGGTGTTCCCGTCAAAATATCAATATGGCTGATGTCCTCCCAGTCTATTAAATACTCTCCCTGCTTTGACAGTATCACCCTATTTAGAAGCTTTTCATTATAGCTCATTTGATTTAGCCATTCATCATAAAAACGCCTTCTGCATAAAACGCTTTCTACTTCCACATCCTTTAATACGAAAAGCATGCATTCATCTGCCTCAAGGATTTCAATAAGTCTTCCCATGACGTTGAAGGCCTTTTCCTCCAGGCTTTTATTGTCGGTCAGAAGCTCTATGACCTCCGCCAGTGCCAATACATTTCTTTGGTCCTGCACGATATTTCCGGTAACAACCCCCGCCAGCTTATCGATTCTCTTGTCGGAGAAGCCAAGGCCCTCCTCCCAGATAATGGTCTTATTCCGGCCCTTTTCCTTTGCTGTATAAAGGGCTCTGTCGGCCTTTTCTATAATTGTCTCCTTGCTTATACCGTCCTTAGGAAAGGAGGATATACCACAGCTGATGGTTAGCTCCACATCCTCCCCCAGCAGGTTGGCCTTTTTGAATCTTTCACGGATTTTTTCAGCCACCAGAAAGGCGTCCTGCTTGTCGGTATTTGGCAGCAATATAATGAATTCCTCTCCACCATATCTACCAAAATAATCGGTGCTCCTGATGTTATCCTTCACAACCCTTCCTACCTCCGCCAGCACCAGGTCTCCTCGCTGATGCCCATAGGTGTCATTTACATTTTTAAAATGATCTATATCCGCCATTATGATTGAGAAGGTTTGATTTGCTTCCTTAGCTACCTCCAGCTTTTCCCTAAAAACCTTTTCAAAATGCTTTCGGATATAAGCTCCCGTTAGCTTATCTATCGAAGAATATATTTTAAGGAAGTAGTTTTCCAAAAGCAGCATAGATAAATTTGTGAGCTTTTTACATTCATAAAAGGCCTCATAGGAAAAATTGTTAAAAACCTTATTGGTCTCTAAATACAAATAGCCTTCAATTCTATTTTGATCCTTCGGTGTCCAGCGTCGCTGATCATTGTTTATTCTTTGGGGCCTACTATGCCTTTCCTGTATAGGTATGCAAATCAAAGCCTTAGCATCATTGACCAATGGCTCGCCACCGTTATCGGTAGAATTGTCCACCAGTATACCGAAGGAGGAGGTTGACAGCTTATCGATGATATGGGTAATTTCGTCAATGTTAACATCCTGACCAAAGGAGGCTATTCTTTCAAGTCCCTCCTCCGTGGCCCCTAAAAACACTCCCTTTGTCGCCAAAACGTATTTACCAGAAAGCCTCAGCAATAGATCCAGATTGTATACAGGATCATTGGTAAAGGATTCCAGCAGCTGCCCGGTATTATCCACCTTTATAGGGAACATCTTTTTGTACTGCTCCAGAGCCAAATTGTAGAAGGTCTCATTTTGGAATAGCTCCTTGAAGCGGGTATTGTCAAAAAAGTCATTCAAGTCCAGATTATCCTCCTGCTGGCCTGCTATATCCAATAGGCCGCAATTCTCCAGCTGGTTGCCTCGTATTGCATTCTCCATAAGCAACAATCTCTGCTTGATTTTATACTTCTCATCGTTTATTAAATAGCTCCCTTTAAACTCATCCGGCACCTTATTTAAAAGCTGTTGAATTGCCTCCAGTGCGTCCAGAAAGCAGCTGGTGGCCTTGTAATAATCCTGTATCTGCAAATAAGCCTCGCCCAAAAGGTTGTAGGTTTTCCAGGTCAGCTCCTTATACTTAGTGTTTATCACCTTCAGCAGCAGCTCCTCCAGCTTTTGAATGCTGTTGCTTTTGTCCTTATCTATAGTCCTGTATAATGTAATTCCTCTATTTATCTCTAGGAATTCATTGTCATACTCCGATATTAAAGCCTCATCCTCAGCCAATAGCTTTTGGGTTATTTCCATATCTCCCCTACTATAAAAATAGCTGGCGGCCTTTAGTAGATTAAGTCTTCTATCTCTGATTAGCTTTGATTCTCTAAATAAATCCAGCACCGATAAAAGCTCGGAGGCCTCCACCTTTTCGCCGATATTCAATCTGCAAAAGAAGGTCCAGCTCTTCATTGACAGATACTCCTTGGAGTCCTTTTGCTTAAATACAAAGGCATATTCCTCAAATATCTCCAAAGCCCTATCGAAAAGACCCATCTTTATGTAGAATTTTGCATAGCTGATTACAAAGCCTTCTGTATAGAGGCTAATCTTCAGCTGTGGCTGGCATTCCTTAAGGGCCTTCATTAGATATTTATAAGCATTCTTATAATCCGCCAGATTGATATAGGATTCTACCAGATTACTGTAGCCCAACAGTCTTGCAGTTTCTTCCTCATATTCAATCGTAAGCTCCTGATTCTTTATAAGCACATCTATAGCCTTTTCATAATTGTACTCAAACATATAGGCATCGGCAATATTATTATGATAGCGTATAATGTCCTCTATCCTATGGTACTGCTGTGCTAGCTTTAAGGCCCTTTCAAAATAAATCCTGGCCTCATTTACATTTTGGAATTTTTCCTGTAGTATTACACCGATATTATTGATCGGCCTGCAGGTCTCTTCAATTTTATTACCTTCCTCCAGCAGGGTTATGCTGCTTTGAAAATGCTCCATGGCACTATGGTAGTTGCCCTTATAGTATTCCACTACTCCTAATTGACTCATAAACATCCCTAAAAGGTCTATGCGTCCAAGCCTTCGGGATAGTTGGATATAACGGTTTGCGGTTTCCTCCATAGCATCAACATTTTTCTGGTGCATATAGACTCTGGTTTGCAAATAGCCTGCCATCATACAGCCCTCGTGGTAATCGATGCCCCTTGACAGCTCAATACACTCCTCAAAGTTCTTCTCCGCAATGGCCAGCTCGTTTCTATTAAGATAAATATGTCCAACCTTAATCTTTGCATCAATCATTATTTCCTGTTTCCCCATTTTGGGTGCCAGCAATATAACCTCTATGTAATTGGATATAGCGACTCTATTTTTCCCTTGGTTTTGATGGATATCCGCCACCTTCATCAGCAGGGTTAGCCTTCTTTCATCCAGCGGGTCCTCCATTAGATTGAGGGCCTTTGTAAAGAACACCAATGCCTGAGTGTAAATTCTTAAACTCAGCATGCTGTCACCGGCCTCGATGCAATAATCTATGACCTTGTCCTTTTGATTGGACTTCAGCAGGTGATATATTAATTCATCCTTATTCTCCCTGCCTTCTCTTATATATAAATCCTCCAATATGTCACTGATAAGCTTATGGAGCCTGACTTGCTCCTTGTGGGGAATGCTGCTGTATATATATTCCTTCAGCTGCTTTCTGTATATGCTATAGGTGTAGCCCCAGTCCTCCAGCTTTTCATCCAATATTTTTAACTGTGTCAATGGCCCTAGATACTCTGAGTATTTAATATCCCCACCAATTATTTTAGAAATTATTTCAAGTGAGACAGCACTGCTGAAGAGGGATACCGCCTCTAATATTTTCCTTGTATTGCTGTCAAAGGTATTCAGCTGTCTGACGATGGCCTCGTCAATATTTTCCATTATCTTTAGATTAGCAAAGGTGTCGTTGGAGATATGCCATGTATACACCTTAGATTTTGAGCTATAGTCTACATAAAGAATTTTCTGCGCAAAAAGCTCCCTGATGATCTCCTCTATGTATCTTGGAATACCATCGGTTTCCTTAAGGATTTTTGCAGCAAAATTTAAAGGCTCCTGTCTCCAGCCTAGAATATGCTTTATCATCTCTGCAGTATCCTCAACCGTAAGTCTGCTGAGCTTAAAGTCCAGTGCCGTACCGTCCATCTGCCATTGACTGATAAAGCTGTTAATATCCTCAACACCATAAAGCTCTGTAACAAATCCCAAAATAATTACTAAGGGGGATTTTTTCACCTTATTTATCTTTAATAAATAGTCAATAAACTCAATTGCCGTTTGATCCGCCAGATGAAAATCATCTATTGTTATAACTGTGGGCTGATTGGCAGTCACCTCTATCATAAAGTTAGATACTCTGTCGTATAGCCTTAAAAGCTCCTTGTCCTCAGATAGTACCTTTGAAGGCGTGATCTTTCGGTTTATCCCAATCTCGGGAATTAGCTTTACCAGCTCCTTTGCATATCTTTCAAAGGAGGTTACGGAGGCAGATTTAAGCAGGGGCCTCAGTAGGTGGGTAGCCAGCTTTTCAAAGGTGTACTCCTCCGTCGATAATCCCGCATTCAATATTGCGTATTTCTTTGACCTCAAAAGATGCTTTACTTCACCTATAAGCCTAGTCTTGCCGATACCCCTATCGCCATGTATCAATATCAGGCTTTTTTCAGCCTTATCTATCGTGTTGATGATTTTATTAAGCTCCATCTCTCGTCCCACCAAGGGTGTTCTAAAGTTCAGGCACTCCATGCTGCTTTTGTCCTCTATTTTGTAGCCCAGTCCATAAACCTCTTCTATTGCTCCGTTTATCTCATGAACCGTCTGATATCTCTCCAAAAAATCATTTTGAGTCATCTTCATAATTATTTCCAGAAGCCGTTTCTTCCAATTATCATCATTTGCAGCCTTAAGCTCCTCCAGCCTATGCCTCAATCTATTTACATTAAATTCCTCATATGTTAAAAGATAATATAGAAGTGAGCCTAAGGAGTATATGTCAGTATAGCTGCCTATGATATTGTCATAGGTTAGCTCCGGTGCTTTAAAGCTGTTGTTTAGGGGCTCCATGAATTTCTTGCTTATTTCCAGTCGCTTAGTGGAAACCAAATCTAAAAGCTTTACTTTAAATTGGTTGTTTTCTTTATAGATTGTAATGGTTTCCATGCTGAGGAATTTATAAACAATGCCATGAAAAAGCAGATAGTCTAATGCCCTCGACAATTGAGAATAAATATTGAGAAAGTCCTCCTTTGTCAATGGACTATTAAAAAAAACTATCTTTTCCTGTTCTATATATTCCGTTGTATAAAAATAATAAAGCTCCTTGGTTTTCTTGTCGTCTATTGAATCCACTATCCCATAGCTATGAACACCTATGATATTGGGCTGCTGTAGGGAGGAGATCTCATATATACTCTTATTGCAATAGTGAATAAAGGGCTTAGTAAAATGACTATCGACTATCAGATACAGAAGAACCTTGGATTTTTGCTCCTTTTTGAACAAATCCGTAACTAAAAATTTACTGTATTGATGATCGCTTTCTAAGCATTCCTCGATCTTATATCTATTATTTATTAGCTCCAACTTACTCACTTCCCTATTGCTTATTATACCGTTCTGTCATATACCATAGCGATACCCTTTAGAATTAAATCCTTTTGCTCCATGTTAAGGTCCTTTAGGATTCCACCGAGATAGCTTCTTCGCACATGTAAAACCTCATTAATAATGTCATGTCCCTTGTCCAGAACTATAATTCTGACAACCCTTCTGTCCTTTTCGTCCCTCAGACGCTTAACCAATGCATTTTTTTCCATCCGATCGATTAAATCAGTTATCGTGCTGCAGGCTAAAAACATTCTATTGCTCAATTCACCAATAGTGAGATTTTCCTCATTTATCAGATATTGTAGGGCTTCGAATTGCGGTGGCGTTATTTCAAAATCTGCTAATATTTCTCTACCCTTTTTCTTTATAACAGTACACAGATGCCTAAGCTCCTGCTCCAGTTCAATTATTGCATCGTCATAGTTTTTTTCCTCCATATTGCCCTCCCATAGTTCACACTGTTTTATACTGTTACAATTCTAAATACTAGTACTAAAATCCTCTTTTATTAAGGTTAAAATTATAATTTTTTTAGTAAAATATAACTATTTTTATATTTATTTCTGATTTTTAAAGGTTTTCTTAGATATTTGTAGAAATTAATATTTTTGATACCCTTTAGAAGGAGTTGATATAAGTGAAAGGATTCTCTCACCTATCGGCTAAGGAGCAAAAAAAGCTATCCTTTATAATTATATCAAGTAAAACCCACAAAAAAATACAGTTTTCAATTCCCCAATGGCTGGTTATTACTTCTAGTATTTTAATAGTTGCACTAATAATCGGAACAGCCAATTTCTCATATAGATTAATCATCACTAATCAGGAGTTGACTCATGTCAATCAAGAGCTCTATCAGCTGGCAGAGGAAAACAATATTCAGGCCGATGAAATAGTCTATCTGAGAACCAAATCCACTACTATTGAAGAAAAGCTTGCAGGACTAAATGAGCTGCAAAATCAGGTTCTTAACATGGTTGGTCTGGAAGCTAAGACAGATGAGCCGAAAATGATTTCTACTTTTTTGGTATCTCGTTCAGATCAGAGAACAAGTATAAACCCTGAGGATGATTTCGATTATGAGCTGGAAATGGAGCTTTTAAACGAACTCATAGAGAAGCAACGGGAGGGCATGGAGCAGCTAATTGTAGATGTTGAAAAGCAGATGAAATATATAGACTCACAACCAAACCTCATGCCAGCAACCGGCAGAATCACTTCACCCTATGGCTACAGGATTTCTCCTATCAACAGAAGACGTGAGTTCCATTCGGGTATTGATATCGCTAATAAATCAAATACCGACGTAGTTGCTGCCGGCAGTGGTATTGTTACCTTTGCAGGCTATAACGGAGCCTATGGTCGTATGGTCATTATATCACATGGATATGGATACACCTCAGTATATGCACATAACAATAAGCTGCTTATAAGTGTCGGGGATAAGGTAAACAAGGGCGATGTCATTGCTAAAATGGGCAGCACCGGCCGGAGCACAGGGCCCCACCTTCACTTTGAAATACGAGTAAATGGACAGGCTGTAGATCCAAATACGATATTAGAAAATTAATGTACTGAGGAGGAAGTTTATGTTTAACAAGAAAAACCCGGTAGAGTATAACAACGTCAATACAATAATAGGTGAGGATTGCAGCTTTGAAGGTCTATTTACCTCCAGCGGCGCCATACGTATCGATGGTACTGTAAAGGGCGAAATCAAGGTAAGCGGCAATCTATATGTAGGTGAAAAGGGTAAGGTTTTAGGAAATATTAAGGGTCAGAATACTTTTATAGCTGGAGAGGTTCAGGGCAATGTTTATTGCGAGGATCAGCTTCGTATATCTACCACAGGTCGATTATATGGAGATGTTCACATTAAAACCTTTATCTTAGACGAGGATGCCACCTTCGAAGGAAATTGTAAAATGCATAAGCAGGCAGCAACAGAAGAAAGGCTTACCTCCTCACAAGCATCAGCATGATTTCTAGACATCTAAAAGCCACTGAGAATACTCATGTGGCTTTTATTAAGCGAAGTGTCCACAGAACTGCTTTTGCTCTGTCTCGTATCCCCTAAGGCACCAAAAGCGTAATGCCCCCCTTGATGACCTTAAAGCTCATAGGCAGCTGACCCCCCAGCTCTCCATCAATGTCAACCCTTGGGTTGCCTTCTCCCTTAATGTGAACCTCCTCCACCTGTAGGTACCTAAGATTGGGATGATTCATATGCTCACCTGTCAACGACAATACAAATATCCCGGCGGCATCTATCATTTGACTTTTTTCCACCAGCAGCAAATCAAACCTTCCGTCATCAAGAGTGGCAGCCGGTATGATGTTTTTAAAGCCCCCTACATGTGAGCTATTAGCTAAGATAAAGAATAATACTTCTCTCTCCTCAGTGATTCCATTGTACTGAAGCTCAGCCTTAAAAGGACGGAAGAACTGCTTTGGAAGCTCCCTTAAGCCCTCTATATAATAGGCGAATTTCCCCAAAACCGTCTTAGCCTCATGGGACACCTTATAGGCGACATCAGTTAAAAGCCCCGCAGCCGCTACATTTAAGAAATAGCGATCTCCCCCCAGCCCCACATCAATCCTTTTGCTATTACCCCTGTTAATAAGCGCTGCAAAATGATATATATTTTTAGAAATCCTCAAATAATTGCCTAAGTCATTGACGGTACCAGCAGGGTATATACCCATTTTTACCGACTTTCCGCTCTTCATAATCCCATTTAAAACCTCATTTACAGTCCCGTCTCCACCGGCAGCTATTATGGTTTCATAGCCTTCGTTAGCAGCATCACAGGCCAAATCCTTAGCATGCACCTCCAGGCTGGTGGCAGCAATATCTGCCCTTAGACTATAGCGACTCAGCAAAAGCTCCTGAAGCTTAGGTATTTTTTTACTTAGGGTTTTTCTCCCTGCATTGGGATTATAAATAATCAATATTTTATTCAAGCCCTTCACTCCCAAATGTTAAAGTATTGGATTTAATGTATTTTCCCTTGAATCCTGCATTTCACTATTTAATAAGCAGCCCTTAAGTATTTCCGATAGCTTTTTCATGCCCTGCTCTATTTCTGCAGTGGTTAGTGAAGCTATGCTTAGCCTGAAATAATTAGCCTGATTATTATTTAAAAAAAATAAATATCCTGGTGCTATAGCTATATTTTCCCTTAATGCTGCCTCATTAAGCATTTTGATAGAAATATTTTTCGGCAGCTTAAACCAAAAGTTTAAGCCCCCCTGGGGTAAATTATATTGAAGCTCACTGGGAATATACCGCTCTATACAGTCCACCATTTTATCGAATCTTTCTCTGTAGCTGACTTCTATATATTCCAGATGTCTCCTCCAGATTCCCTTGCTTAAATACAGCTGAAATGCCCTTTGTATCAAGCCCGAGGTGGATATATCGGCAGAATGCTTGGCGACTAGTAGATTATTGTAAACCAGCTTTGGTATCACCAGAAATCCGAGCCTTAAGCCCGGCATGAATATTTTTGAAAAGCTCTTTATATATATCACCTGATCCATGCTATCAATGCTTTTTAAGGTGGTATTATCCTTGGAGTAAAAGCTTAAATCACTTAAATAGTCATCCTCAATGATATAAACCTTGTGCCTTTTACAGATTTCCATAATCCTTTGCTTTTTTTCTCTACTATAGGATATACCGGTGGGATTTTGGAAATTCGGCATAATGTACAACAGCTTCGGCTGATGATTTTTTATCTTCGCCTCCAGCATCTCGAGGTTCATGCCATTTTCCTCTAAGGGAATGTCGATTATCCTTGCTCCCCTCGTTTGAAATGCGGCTATGGCTCCAGTATAGGAGGGACTTTCCATTATTACATAATCACCATAGTTTAAAAAGGCCTTGGCTATGATATCTATACCCTGCTGGGCCCCGGATATAATCTGAATATTCTCGACATCTGCCTCAATACCATGATTTCCAATATATTCCTTTAATATACATCTTAAGGGATAGTAGCCCTGACTCTCCTGATAGGTAAAGGCATTACCCTTATCCCTATCCAGCACCTCATTTATAACCTGTTTAAAATCCTCAACGGGAAACAAATCAGCAGAAGGCGTGGCACTGGCAAAGTTAATCATATTCCTCTCAAGTCTAATATGACCCTGATTCAGCAAGCCCTCCTCCGGCACCATAGCTGCCATGCCGGTAGGAAGCTGAGCCTGTTTAATTATTGCAGGAGAAATGAATGTACCGCTTCCGATCCTTTTGTAGATTAGCCCCTCCTGCTCCAGCAGCTGATAAGCCTTTACTACGGTAACACTATTGACTGAAAGCAGCTCCGCCATTTTTCTAACGGGGGGCAGCCTTTCCTCTCCCAGCAGCTCTCCCAGCAGTATCATTTCCTTTATGGCGGTATATAATTGTATGTATAAATGCTGTGAATCCTCTTTATTTAGATTAATAGTCTCGTATTTATTCAAAACATCACCTCATTAAATTGTAGCCATACAATTATTATAGCATACGCTATTATCTAAGAAAACAGGGAAGAAAATCAGTAAAAAAGGACAAATAAAAAGGCACGTATACCGTGCCTACATACTAGGATCTTCTATATTTATCTGCCATTCTTTGAAGCTCTCTGGCCTGAGTACCGCTTTCCTCTGCTAAACCCTTGAAAAGGCTTGCCAATTCCTTATCATCGGTTTGCTTTGAGAACATTTCATAGTCCCTAACCATCTCCTGAGCATCTAAAAGCTTTTTAGTAACCATATCCTTACTGTTTAAATTCATACTGACACCTCCTTTTTAAAATTATTTTTCCTAATTCCCGCACGAATATGTATCTTATTTCAAATGAGGCTCTTATCTTCTTCACTATATGCAAAAAGCTCACCGGCCTCGGAGGAATACTGCTTTTTAAGCTTTTCTACCTCCTCCATATATAAACCCAGCATTTTATCCAGCCTATCCTTGCTTAGCCTAATATCTCTTGCAGGGGTTTCAAAAAAACGCTTTGGAAAATACAAGGCCTTAAAGGAGAAGCCCATTTTTTCCTTAATCCATAGCTTTTCAACAAATGTGGCTATACCAAATGCCGTCAGCTCCTCCTCCGTCAGGCTAATACCTATGGCAGACAAGGCCTTTACAACCGTCGCGTTATCATATATTTTTCTGGCAAACAGACAAATTGTCAGGCTGTTTAAAAGATTCCTTTCAGTTTCCTCCTTAATAAGCCTCTTCACCAGCTCCTCATCTGTGGGGTCCTCCAGCTCCTGATCAGCGGAGTAGCCTGCATTGTCTAAATGGGAGTGTCTTGCCCCTACCGCATGTCCCAACACATTGCCATAGCCTGTGTGGTAGCCTGCCACCTCATTTTTTCCCAATACCGCAGCAAAATCCAGACTTTTGTATTTATCTGCCACCCAGTAGGTTCCTTTAGCAGCTGCCTTATAAAATGCATTTGGCTGTTGGAGCAATAGCTCCATAATTTGTAGATATCCTTCGACCTTGCCGAATTCAGGAGCCACCAGCAGCTCCTCCTCACTGAGGATGCTTCTATTAAAGGCCTCCGTTATCCATGCCAGCAAAACCCCCACTGTTATGGCATCAAAGCCTAAAAGCTCCACCCTCTCCATAAGCCTGAGCAGTCCCTGACGAGTGTCCACCCCCAGCATTGTTCCCAGTGAATAAATTAGCTCATGGTCATAGGCCAGGGTTGTAGCTTCGAACTCATAGGGGTCATCGAATTGCTTTCTTAGCAGCGCAATGTGGATACAGCCTATGGGGCAGCCGCTGCAGGCAATCTTTCTGATAAGCTCCCTTTCGGCCATGGCCTCGCCACACAGCTCCTCACTATACTGAAATTGGTTTTTGCTGAAATTATAGGAGGGCAAAGCCCTCATGTCATTCAGTGGCTTAATGTTTACCGAGGTTCCTAGACCATGGTACTTTTCCATTAAATCAGTTTCAGTTACTTTCTTATATATTTCCCTATAGGTCCTCTGATAGGCATTAATATCAGCGATGGGCTGGCTGCTGGAGCCCTCTATAACCATTGCCTTTATTTTTTTACTTCCCATCACAGCACCCAGACCCAGCCTTCCAAAATGTCGATAAGTATCCACCGTAGCACAGGCGTAGGCTATACACCTCTCCCCAGCCTGACCTATTGCAAGAATAGAGCGGAGACCTCTGCGACCGGGGGCATCGTGCAGCAGCCTGGTGGTCTCGTCGATATTTAAGCCCCATAGTGGCTCTGCATTCTTAAATTTCACGTGATCCCCATCTATATGAAGGTAGATTGGCCCAGCACTGCTGCCCTTGATAACAATTGCATCGATGCCCGCCATTCCCATAGCCATCGATAGCCTCATGCCAGCATAGCTTTCCCCCAGCTCCCCCGTTAAGGGAGATTTGAAAAGCGCACAGGTCTTTGTAACTACCGGAAAGATTGTATTTAATGGCCCCTTCGCCAGTATCATTGGCTGCTGTGGTGACAGAGGCTCCTCCTCAAACAGAGAATGCTCCTTCATAAGCTGAATTCCGAGGGCCACTCCCCCCAAATAAGGAGTTAAATCCGTTCTCTCCTGAAGCATTGTTTCCCGACTTGATAAATCTATTATTAGCACAGCAGGTGCTCTAGAGATATTCCCTCACCTCCATTCCAAGGACATCGTGGGGACATTGCCTAGCACATGCGCCACATTGTCTGCATACTATTATTTTCTTCTCCTCCTCATCAAAGCCAATTGCATTTACTGTGCAGCCGACGATACATTTCCTGCAGCCCGTGCAGTTCTCCGGCCTGTATAGCACTCCCCCACCCTGTCGCTGGCTTAGGGCATTATGTGGACATTCCTCTACACATGGAGCCGTCAGACAGCCTCTGCATATGTTGACCACCATTCTCCCCTGATAGCCACCGCTGGTCTTTACCAAAATTGCACTCTTAAGCAGCGAAAAGCTCTTATGAATATTGGTGCTACAGGCCAGCAT
Source organism: Natronincolaceae bacterium (assembly GCA_048264125.1). Lineage (GTDB taxonomy): Bacteria > Bacillota > Clostridia > Peptostreptococcales > Natronincolaceae > M1-B18. The sequence continues at coordinate 119,549 of JBLXDM010000007.1, read as the reverse complement.
ACAGGAATAACAACCTATACATTGCCCAATATTTTTAACTGCCAATACCTCCGGCTCCCTTTCAGTCATCCAGCTCAACCTCCAATGGACATTTTAAAAGGCTACAAACTATTATTTTCCTTAAATCCCCCTAATATACTTATCTTGAACCCACAATAAGCAAAATAGGGTGCAGCCTTTAATAAAAAAGCTTGAAGGAATGTCGGATTATGTATAGAATAATATTTACTTAGTGTCTAAAAATACTTGAGGAAATTGCAGATATATTTTAGTTTATACAAGGTTAAAAGTTTATCGCGCATTGTCTAAGGCTAATAACATTACATTTAAAATTTTAATAAATTAGCCCGTGGGACACTAAGCAGGAAACTTTTGACTTTGTATAAACACACCACTCATCTTATAATGCAGTTTTACTCACTTAATTGAGGTGAAGGGCTTGTCTAGTTTATTAACATTGAAGGATTTTTTCAAACGAAATAAGTGGTATTATTTTTTTGGAATAATATGGCTGCTAATAGTGGATGTTTTGCAGCTGGTGGTGCCGGAAATACTGCGGAGCTTTACCGACCAGCTACAGAGCAACAGCCTTGATTTTGATAGCATCATAAGGTACGCCCTATATATATTGCTGGTGGGCATCGGAATCGGAGTCTTTCGTTTTCTCTGGAGGATATGTATCATAGGTGCCTCCAGACGATTGGAATACGAGCTTCGCAATAGGCTTTTCTCCCATTTACTGAAGCTCTCCACAAATTATTTTACAAGAAACAAAACCGGGGATTTAATGGCCCATGCAACCAACGACATCAACGCTGTAAGAATGGCCATGAGCATGGGAATTGTAATGGTGACGGATGCCGTATTTATGTCGGTAATTGCAATTGTTATGATGATTACAACCACAGGCCTTAAGCTGACCCTATTCACGTTAATCCCTCTACCCCTTCTGGTTTTCACCATGGCATGGGGCGGCAAGACCATAGGCGACAGATTTAAAGCAGTACAGGAGTCCTTTTCAGGACTCACCGACACCGTACAAGAGAATTTTTCAGGAATAAGGGTTATAAAGTCCTTTGTTCAGGAAAGGGAGGAGCTAAAGAAATTCAATGAAAGCAACCAGCTGCTCTTCGACAAAAATATGTCTTTGGTTAAGGTGTACGGTATGTTCCTTCCCTTCGTTCAATTTGTTTCCGCCATCAGCTTTTTAATAGTCATCGGCTATGGCGGCAGTCTTGTTATAAATGGTAGTATTTCACTGGGAGACTTTATTGCCTTCCACGCTTATCTTCAGCTGCTGGTTTGGCCAATGATGGCTATGGGCTGGGTAATAAACGTACTTCAAAGGGGAACCGCCTCCATGAAGAGAATTAATACAATCCTGGAGGAGCCTGCCGAAATCGTTGATTTACCTAATACCATCAAGCCATCCTTTATAAAGGGAGGCATTTCCTTTGACAATGTCTCCTTTAAGTACCCCCATAGCAGCAGCTATGCTCTGAAGGACTTTACCATCAACCTACCCGCCGGCAAAAGCCTTGGGGTTATTGGCAGAACCGGCAGCGGAAAGACCACCATCGCCACTCTTTTGTTAAGGCTATATGACCTTGAAGAGGGAAAAATCCAGCTTGATGGGGTAAGCATAGAAAAATTGCCGTTGGATTATCTAAGACAAAACATAGGCTATGTGGATCAGGATAGCTTCCTATTCTCCACCACTATTGAGGATAACATTGGTTTTGCTTTGGACAAATATACCCGGGAGGAAATAATAGCTGCTGCAAATCTGGCCCAGGTGCATGAAAATATCATACAGTTTCCCAAGGGCTATGATACCTTTGTGGGGGAAAGAGGTGTAACTCTATCCGGTGGACAGAAGCAAAGGGTTTCCATCGCAAGAGCTTTGGTAAAGCAGCCTAAAATTTTAGTGCTGGACGATTCCTTATCTGCTGTCGACACCGATACAGAGGAAAAAATACTCTCGGCACTAAAAGGCGAAATGAAGGATAGAACCAGCATTATAATAGCCCATCGTATTTCGACTATACTGAGCTGCGATGAAATCATTGTTCTGGAGGAAGGCAGAATCGTCGAAAGAGGTACCCATGAGGAATTAATAGGTATTAATGGTATTTATAATGATATATATCAAAAACAGCTGCTGGAAGAAAAAATACAGAAGGAATAGCTAGGAGGTGACGTAATGGACAATTTACATCAGGAAGAAATATTAGGCAAGGCCTACGATTCTAAATTGATGGCTAGACTGTTGAAATATGCAAAGCCCTACAGGCATTGGCTGGTGCTCTGTGTAGTCCTGTTAATGGCAATTGCAGGTATTGAGCTGGCTCAGCCCTACATCATAAAGCTGGCCATAGACAAATATATTGTCGGACAGGAGGATATTTCGGGCTTAAGATCCTTAAGCCTCGTATATCTGGTGGTAGTAATACTGGGCTTTTTAGTCAACTTTGTTCAGGTATATTTATTGAACTATGCCAGCAACAAAATTATCTACAATATCAGAGAGGAGCTTTTTTCACATATCCAAAGCATGTCTCTAAGTTTTTTTGACAGAAACCCTGTGGGCAGGCTGGTAACTCGGGTAACCAACGATACCGAAACCCTACACGAAATGTATACCTCAGTGCTTGTCAATCTCTTTAAGGACATATTTTTATTGCTGGGAATTATTATCATCATGATGAGGATGAATTTAAAGCTTGCTCTAATCTCATTTACAGTTATTCCGCTGGTACTGCTGGCAGCTATGATTTTCAGGATTAAAATAAGGGATGCCTACAGAGAGGTCCGGGTGAAGCTGGCTAAAATCAATTCAAGCCTGAACGAAAATATTACAGGCATGAAAACAATACATGTGTATCGTAGAGCACTACAGCAAATGAATAAATTTGACCAAACCAACAAGGAGCTGCTGGCAGCCAATAACAGAGAGCTATATGTCTTCTCTGTATTCAGGCCCTCTATGGAGATTTTAAGAGCATTGGGAATGGCTATAATCATTTGGTATGGCGGTGGTCAGGTATTAAGGCAAAATATCGAGTTCGGCGTATTATTTGCCTTTATCAATTATATAAAGCTCTTTTTTCAGCCAATAAATGATTTGACGGAAAAATATAATATCCTGCAGTCGGCTATGGCTTCCTCCGAACGAATCTTTGCTTTGCTGGATCAAAAATCAATTATAAAGAAAGCAGCAGCACCTCGAAGTTTAGGGACCTTTAAGGGTGAAATAGAGTTTAAAAATGTATGGTTTGCCTACAAGAATGAGGATTGGGTATTAAAGGATATCAGCTTTAAAATCTCACCTGGAGATTCTATCGCCTTTGTAGGAGCCACCGGTGCAGGCAAATCCTCTATTATAAATTTGATCAGCCGCTTCTACGAGATACAAAGAGGAGAAATTTTAATTGATGGTGTCAATATCAAGGAGCTGCCACTGGATGAGCTACGAAGGAATATCGGCATCGTATTGCAGGATGTCTTTATCTTCACCGGCAGCATTAAAAACAATATTATATTAAACAACCATGATATTTCTGAGGAAAGACTTATTGAGGCTGCAAAATACGTTAATGCCCATAGCTTTATTGATAAGCTGCCAAATAAGTATGATGAGGCCATTATGGAGCGGGGTGCAAATCTTTCCACAGGACAGCGACAGCTTCTAGCCTTTGCCAGAGCTTTGGTATTTGAGCCTTCTATACTTATACTGGACGAGGCCACCTCCAATATAGATACCGAGACAGAGGAGCTTATACAGGATGCCATAGGAAAGCTCATTAAGGGTAGAACCTCAATAGCCATTGCACATAGGCTGTCAACCATCCAGAATTGCGACAAAATCATTGTTCTTCATAAGGGAGAAATAAGAGAAATGGGCAATCATCAAAGCCTGTTACAGAAGGAAGGCATATACTACAAGCTTTATCAGCTTCAATACAGCGTTAAGGGTGCTTAACCGAGGCTTAAAGTCTCGTCAGCCCTTCAAAAAACTATTAAAGCCTGCTAAATTAGCAGGCCTTTTCATTTGCAATATATTAATATCCCTCTTGCGAGAACTTTCTTTCGAACATCTCACATTCATCAAGCATACAGGTGTTTATCACGCAATGAATACATGTGTAAGCCCCGCATTCCCTTGTTACCTGAACCTTGTTATTTTCCTTAGCTTTATTTTCCATGTGATATACCCCCAATCGATTTTTCAAATTACAATTTGAGTATAGCATCATTTCATTTGTAAGTCAATTGCAATTTTGAAAATTTTTATTTCATTTTTGTTGTAATCCCTGAAGAAGCCCTATAATGCTATTTTGTTTATTTTTCTTAAAAAGAGAGATAATAAAGCATAAGGCTTAATTAAAAGCAGTATTGAAATACCAATTGTTTGGTAACGTTTTCATTCCGTGGATTTTCGTGATTCCCAGCTTGTCTTATAGAAATTTATTTTACTTGTGCAATTTTTCACTAATCAAATTTCACAAGTTTACCAAATTCTTCTTGCATATTTTCTAAATATTTTAAATTGTCTCGCAATAAACTTTACTATGAAAGGGCTGTTAAATATGATCAAAACCGGCAACATACATGTATATAATGAAATAGGTCCCTTGAAAAGCATTCTCCTTCATCGACCCGGCGAGGAAATCGAGAATATAGTTCCCGAGTATCTAAATCGCCTCCTTTTCGATGAAATAGCCTATCTAAAGCAGGCACGCAGAGAGCATGACCAATTTGCAGAAATCCTTAAAAATCAAGGTGTAGAGGTTAACTATCTCACAGAGCTAATGGCGGATATTTTATCAATGCCCAATATTAGAGAGGAGTTTCTAGTGGAGTTTTTGACAGAGGGTAAAATTGCAACTGAGGGTCTCCGAGAGGCTCTAATGGCATTTTTTGAAAAGCTTTCTCCACATCAGCTCATCAGCAAATGTATTTCTGGAGTAAGAAAATCGGAGCTTACTGACATAAAAATTAAAAATCTTGCAGATTTGGTGAAGAATCCTTATCCCTTCTACATAGACCCTATACCCAATCTTTACTTTCAAAGGGATCCCTTCGCTTCTATCGGCAGTGGTGTCACCTTAAATGTTATGTCCTCCATAACCAGGAATAGAGAGACTATCTTTGCCAAGTATCTGTTTAACCACCATCCCAAATTTTCAAATGTCCCTAGATGGTATAACAGAGATAAAACGCATCCTATTGAGGGTGGCGATGAGCTGGTGCTTTCTCCTAAGGTTGTTGCCATCGGCATCAGCGACAGAACAGATCCAATTGCCGTTGAGCAGGTAGCTAAAAATCTCTTTGAGTCAGATGAAGGCTTTGAGGTGGTGCTGGCCTTCGATATTCCAAAAACCAGGGCCTTCATGCATCTTGATACCGTATTTACTATGGTGGATTATGATAAATTCACCATTTTCCCGGGAATCGAAATGCCTTTGGATGTATATAGCCTTCATCCTTCAAAAAATAATGGTCTCCGTATATCCTACGAAACCGACCAGCTGTCTATGATTTTAAAAAGATATTTAAAGCTCCCCTCAGTGAAGCTAGTAAGATGCGGAAACGGCGACCCGATAGCAGCAGGCAGAGAGCAGTGGAGCGACGGCAGCAATACCCTAGCGGTTGCACCCGGAAAGGTTATTTGCTACAACAGAAACTATGTCACCAACGAGGCCCTTAGTCAAAGCGGTGTAGAGGTTTTGGAGTTTGAATCCTATGAGCTCTCCCGTGGGAGAGGCGGCCCTAGATGCATGAGCATGCCCCTTATTAGAGAAGAAATATAATAAAGACTTTGACATTGCATAGATAAAAATATAAAATTTATCCATAGCATTAGAATATTTTTCCTAAGGAGGCGGCACTATGTTTGATTTTCACATGCATTCCCATTTTTCACCGGATGCTTCCATGACCATGCAGGAGGCGGTTGAGGCTTCCATAAGCAGGGGTTTAAGGGTCATTTGCATAACGGACCATGTGGATTATGATTTTGATGGCAACGGCAATGACTTCAGCATAAGCTATGATGAATACTTTCAGGAGATCAATCGACTGAGGCTTCACTATAGTGATAGGATAGATATACGTGCAGGGGTGGAATTTGGCCTACAGCCCCATTTGTATCAACGATATTCAAGGGATGCAGCCGACTGGCCCTTTGACTTTATAATATCCTCCATCCACAGTGTGGCTAAAACCGACTTGTATTCAGGCAATTACTTTGATTTACGAAATCAACGGGAGGCCTACGAAGACTATTACAGTGAAATGAAGGATATTGCCGAAAACTTTCATAGCTTCAGCGTATTTGGACATCTGGACGTTATAAAGCGCTATGGCGGATATGATATCATCCTTCCCTTCCACAGCTACCAGGACATGGTGGAGGAGGTTTTAAAGGCCCTAATTAAAAACGGCAAGGGAATTGAGCTTAATACCTCCGGTGTTCGCTACCGGGTTGGCGACTACCATCCCTCCAGGGACATAATTCAGATGTACCGAAAGCTGGGGGGCGAAATCATAACCATAGGCTCAGATTCCCATGAAACAGGCCATGTAGCCTTTGACTTCAAAAATGCACTGGAATTTCTACAGCAGATGGGCTTCAAATATGTTACCACCTTCAGCCAGCTGAAGCCAGAGCTTCATCCAATAGAAAAACTATTGTAGATAAACACCCCCCTGTTGCATAGGACTTTAATAGTGCATTCCTATGCAACAGAAAAAACTCCGAGCTGCGCGTATAGGGACATACGTAAAGCGAGGAGTTTTTTCAAGCAACGACGTAGATGTAGGCTTTTCTAAAATAGACTGTTCAAAAGGCCTTAGATGCGAGGCGCAAAAAAATTCCTGAGCTGCACGTATACAAACATACGTAAAGCGAAGGAATTTTTTAAGCAACGAAGCAGATGAGGCCTTTTCAACAGTCTCTAAAGTTCTTCGCGATAACGCTTCATTACATCACTAAAAATCGACCCCATGCTAGGGGGCGTGAAGGTGATTGCATTTGCCCCTGCCTCTATTGTTCTGTTGATGCTTTCCTCAGTGTTTCCACCTGTGGCTATTATGGGAATTGTCGATGATATTTCTCTTATTTTTTGAACTATCAGTGATGTTCTTGCGGCGCCGGAGACGTTTATGATATCTACGCCTGAATCTATTCTGGCCTTTATGTCCTCATTCTCCGATACCACTGTTACGACCACTGGTATATCTATTGTCTTTTTTATTGCCTTTATTGTTTCATTGGGTGTTGGCTTGTTGACTACGACTCCTATTGCCCCTTGAAACTCAGCATGAACTGCTATGTTGACTACCCTATCCCCCATGGTTAGTCCACCTCCGACACCACAGAAAACTGGTACATCTGAAGCTAATATAATGGCTTGAGTTATAACCGGCTGAGGTGTGAAGGGATATACTGCTATTACTGCATCTGCATTTGTATTTTTTATAATTGCAACATCAGTGCTGAAGAGAATCGATTTAATTCGCCTGCCAAAGATTTTAATTCCGCTGGCATTGGCAATACATTGGGGCAGCTCTATAAACTTACTCCTTAGCACCCCTTTTATTTCGGGAACATATTTAACTTTTTTGGTGATTTGGTCCATATATAATCCCCCTTTCGTTATCTTTATTTTAAATGAAAATGTTGTCTATTGCTACCCTTTTATCGTTTTTGCATTCTTTACAATAAAACAGATGGGTGCAGGCCTTAGCAGGCGCTCCATCCACCCTTTTGGTTATATCCATGCTGAGATAGGGACTATAATCATCAAAATAATCCTGGATAACCCCCATATCCTCCATTTGACTTCCACAATTCGGACATTTAACGATATAGCTGGAGAGACTATTGCATATTGGACAAATGCTTTCCATTCCACCACCTCCTACCAGCTGGCCTTTCTAATACCAGGAATTTGTCCCTTATATGCCAGCTCCCTGAAACAGATTCTGCATATTCCAAATTTACTAAGATAACCATGCGGTCTGCCGCATATTTTACAACGATTATACTCCCTCGATGAATATCTTTGTCTTCTCCTTTGTTTTATCACTAATGATTTTTTTGCCATAAAACCCCTCCTTATGCTTAATGGTATTATTGTTTCCTTTTAAGGTTTTTCAATCCCATGAAAGGAGGGCAAAAAAATAAGAAGAGAGTCGTACTCCCTTCTATTTACTGTATTTTTCAAACAAATCATCCAGAGCCTCCCTCAAAAGAAATGCCTCCGTTCTGTCGGTTTTCTTAGAAAGCTCAGATAATCTCTCCAATTGAGTTTTTGTGTAATAGTTGGATTTTAATGTCATGCTTTCGCTCTCCGCTAGACAAACTCTATTTTTTCCCTCACGCTTTGCTCTGAAGAGGGCGCTGTCGGCAGCCCTAAATAGCTCAATGGCATTTTTTGCATCCTTTGGAAAGCTCGCCACCCCTGCGCTTATTTTTATTGATATATCCTTTCTTTTATCTCCCAGCTGGAAGGTATTGTTATCTAGATATTTTCGTATCTCCTCAATCATTATAAAGCCTGTTTCAGCCGGCGTGTTGTCAAAAATAATATTAAACTCATCCTTCTTCCCCTTGCCCACCAAATCTACTGACCTCAAATTCTGCTTCAGCACCAATGCGATTTTTTCAATAACACTGTCTCCCACCAGTTCTCCGTAATAGCTGTTGACAGCCTCAAAATTATCCATGTCTATAGTAGCCAGCGTTAGGCTTTCACTGCCCTTCTGAAGCCTTTCTTCAACTATTTTCACCAGCTCTTCCTTTTGTAAAATTCCAGAAATTTTTTCGATCATATACATCATCTCCGTATCTAACATTATTTCCATATGCATATATATGTACCCATCTTTATGTTATATTCACAGCCAAAATAAAAGAATTTTATTTGCCCCACCGACTCCCTCCTCATGCCTTGATGGTATATAGCCAAGGGCCTAATTGTCCATTTAATTGAGTTGCCAATGGAAGGACACCTGTAATAATCTATGTTTTTTAAGAATATCTATGGAATATCAAATAAACAATAGAGGTGGATGACATTGAAAAAAACTTCCTTTATTCTCGGCACCGTAATTCTGGCATTGATCAACTTTCTAGTAAGATCTCTAGGCTTTGTATACCGAATCATTTTATCTAGGATCATTGGTCCACAGGCCATAGGGCTTTATCAGATGGTATTTCCTTTTTTGATGGTTCTGATTGCCATACCTACTGCTGGTATACCAATCGCTGTTTCCAAGCTGGTGGCAAAGGAAAACTCCCTCGGCCACAAAAGGGGAGTTTACAAAACCCTCTCAATTTCCATGCTGTTGGGGGGTATATTATCTTTTATTATAACCGTTATAGTTTCTCTTAAATTAGATTATATTACAACCAGTGTTTTAAAAAACCAACAATTATATTATCCATTACTATGGTCTATTCCTGCAATTGCCCTAATCACCTTCTCCAGTATTCTAAGAGGCTTTTTTTATGGAATGACGGATATAAAGCCAGCGGCTGCAGCCCAAATAGTGGAGCAGATTGCTCGAATTTCCTTTGTGCTGGTGTATCTGTATATAAAGAAACCTAATCATCCAGTAACAGCTGCCACAATCGCAATCATTGGCGTTTCAATCGGTGAATTTTTTGGACTATTGTACCTTGTGCTAAGGTTTAACTTTAAGAAGGTTCTTTCAAGAGGCATAGTTCACAGAGCTATAAATCAGAGCTCCTACAAGGTTTTAGGCAGCATTTTATTTATTTCTGTACCCATTACCATCAGTAGACTGATATCTACTCTTATGCAATCGGTTAATTCTATTATAATTCCTCAGAGGCTGCAGGTGTCAGGCTATACAGCAGGTCAAGCCCTTGAGGTTTTCGGAAAAATATCCGGTATGGCAATGCCGCTATTGTTCCTACCCTTTACGGTTACCTCCGCTTTGGTGGTTAATATCATCCCAAATATATCTGAGCAAATGGCGGTAAATAACCTTCATGATGTAGAAAACAAGGTTAGCATTGCCCTAAAGCTGACGATGCTGACGGCAATACCTACTACAGTCCTTTTTATCGTATTCGGAGACCACATAGCAAATATTATATACAATCAAAAGGACGTAGGGAGCTACTTAGCTATAATCAGCTATGCAACAATATTCCTATGCCTCAATCATACCCTGTCAGGAATTCTTCACGGTATGGGTAAGCAGATTATCACCACCGTTAACTTTATTTTAGGTATGACAGTGCAGCTGTATTGCACATACTTTCTGATACCAAACCCCAAATACGGCATTAATGGCTTTTTTATGGGCTATGTTATATCTGCAGTGTTAATATTTATTTTAAACGCCATTACCCTAAGAAGACATATAAAGGTCAGGCTGAAGCTAATGGATAGCTTGATAAAGCCACTTCTGGCAACGGCCCTTATGACTTTAGGAATGCTGATAGTCTATAAATTATCCTCATATATTATAGACAGCAAAGGAATTAGCACTATAGTAGCCATGGTAGTTGGAGGGATACTATATTTCCTGGGGCTGATATTTACCAAGACCATTGATTTAAAGCATGCTATAGGGGCAATTAAGGGGTAGGAAAAAACCTTCAAATCGATGCTTTGTTTTAGCATCAATCTGAAGGTTTTTATTTTTAATATCATTGATTTGTTACCATCCTGTAAATCAATACAAATAACGCCACCAGGCTTAAGCCGAAGACCAGCATGTATTGGATAAAGACAGCGTTTACCCACCTTTTTTCATTATTGCTATCCTTTGACTTATTAAAGCCCTTAAAGAAAAAAAACAGAACGGTTATACTTGTGATAACACTAATTATTCTAAACAATACGGCTCACTCCCTCTAATAAAGCATCAGACGCAGCTTATCAGCATTGCTACTATATGTTATGCTGCATCTGTTTAAGCCTCTTAAAGTTTATTTATGTATACTATACTATAAAAAAACCGCAAAGAATGTCGAAATTTACTTGTTTGATGTATTCCTACAGTTTCATTACACAATGACTGTATTTTGTACTACTTTCTTAAAAACTCATTCAACCTATCTATATTGCTGCTATTCAGCACATCCTTTGCCTCCAGCCAGCCCTTTCTTGCCACTCCTATGCCGTAGCATATGTCATCTATGCCCTCTACCCTATGGGCATCCGGCTCTATCGTCAGCATGACCCCCTTTTCCTTGGCGTATTTGCAGCTCCTCCAATCTAAATCCAGCCTGTGGGGATTGCTGTTAATCTCGATAGCCACCCTATACTCTGCACATAGGTCTATTATTCTTTCGATGTCCAATTCATAGGCTTTTCTGGAGAGCAGCAGCCTACCAGTAGAATGTCCAAGGATATTCATATGCTTATTTTTAATAGCCTTTGAAATCCTCTCCGTCATAGCCTCCTTATCCATAGTAAAGCCGGAGTGTATGGAGCCTATGACATAATCAAAGCTGCTTAAAACCTCATCGCTGTAGTCTAAGGCCCCATCATTCAGTATGTCGGACTCTATCCCCTTCAGTATGCTTATATTTGGGTATTTTTCTCTAAGCTCCTCGATCTCCCGATGCTGCCTCTCAATATCGGCTTCGTTAAGACCCCCAGCATAAAAGGCGCTTTTGCTGTGGTCTGATATTCCAATGTAATGAAAGCCCTTTGCAATGGCCGCCACCACAAGCTCCTCGATTTTGTTTTTGCCATCGCTATATTGGCTATGGACATGCAGCACGCCCTTTATATCCTCCAGCTCAATCAAGGCAGGAATTTTGTATTCGTCAGCAGCCTCCAGCTCTCCATTATTCTCCCTTAGCTCCGGCGGTATGTATTGAAGCTTCAAAATTTTGTAGAGGTCTGCTTCGTTTTCCGCCAGCAGCCTTTCGTCGTCACGAAAAATGCCATACTCATTTACCTTCAGCCCCATACCCTTAGCCCTATGCCGCAGGGCTGTATTATGCTCCTTGCTGCCGGTAAAATGCTGCAGTGCATGGGGATATTCCTCAAGACTCACCAGCCTCAAATCAACGTTCAAGCCCATTTTTAATGCAATGCTGGTTTTGGTATTACCCTTGGCAACTACTGTAGCCACCTCCTGCAGCTCTGTAAAAAAGTCCATTATCATTTCCCTGTCCTCGTCACGGCAGCTGGCTACTATATCGATATCCTTTATGATCTCCTTGCGACGTCGTATGCTGCCTGCTACGCTTATATCCCTAATCTCCTGAAGGGTCCTCAAATGTCCAACAATCAGTTCACCTATTTGCAGACCTGTGGAAATCAAATGCTGACCCTCATAGGTCTTCATCCCATCAATTGCCTCAAGGATTTTTTTCTGGCTTTTCTCCCCAAAGCCCTTAATGTCTATTAGGCGATCTTCATTGCAGGCCTTCTGCAGCTCCTCTATACTCTTTATATCCAGCTTTTGATAAAGCTCACGAACCTTTTTTGCTCCTACCCCCGGAATTTGAAGCAAAGATATAAGCCCTGCCGGAACCTCCTCCTTCAATTGTTGATAATATTGAAGATTTCCGGTTTCCACCAGCTCCGTTATCTTATCCTCCAACGCCTTGCCTATTCCCTTTATCTCCCCCAGCCTTTTATCCTTTACATAGAGAAGGATGTCCTCCTCCATAAGCTCCACAATTCGTGCCCCGTTGTAATAGGCCTTTATTTTAAAGGGATTATCACCCTTCAGCTCCAAAAGCATTCCAATTTCCTCCAGCACTTGACTTATGTATCGTTTATCCATAATCTCCCTCCCTTAGCAGCTCTTTATATTATTATAGCCTAAATATAGACATAAAAACAAAGGAATACCGGTAAAGGCATTCCCAGACCCCTCGATATCTCTCAGGGTAACAATTCTATATCACTATGATCATTTAATTGGTAGCAGAGCCTCCAACAGACCTGCGAAGGGTACAATTCCTATGTATTGACACTTGTCGGTGATGATGACATAATCGTAGACACTTTTCTCCTCTCTGGAAATAGCCATCTGACAAACCTCTGAAAGCATACAGTCAGCCTCCACCACCAACGGGTAGCTATCCATGATTTCGCTTATACTTTTAGACAGGAAATCCAGCTGTCGTTTATGCTTCTCCATTTGGTAGTAGAATTTATGCCTCATGATCAGACCAACAGCTCTATTGTTCTTCAGCACCGCTATACCCTGAAGATTGTAGCTCTCATTGAAGATATCATTTATCCTATGGCAGCTGTCATTTACAAATACAGCCGTATCCCTTCTTGCAAGAGCTCCTATTGGTCTGCTGCCTCCATTGCTGCCTGCCTCGGTGTTGGCTTCATTTATTTGCAATATAGTCTGCATTATTCCAGAGTTCAGCTGTATAAAGGAAGGCTTAGGCTTCTGTATGAAATAGCCCTGACCATATTCAATACCGATCTCTATCAGGGTCCTAAGCTCATCAATGGTCTCTATTCCCTCAGCTATCAGCTTAATATTGGTTATCCTTGAAAAGCTCTGCATGCTTCTCAGCAGCTCCTTTTTCATCATGTCCTTATCTATGTTACGAATAAGGCCCATGTCTATCTTTACAAAATTAGGTCTTATCTCCGCCAGCATCCTTAGCCCAGAATAGCCGTCTCCGGCATCATCTATTGCAATTCTATAGCCCTGCCCCTTATAGTTGTCTATAATTTCCCTAAAGCCCTTAAAGTCCAAAACCGCTTGATGCTCGGTGATTTCGAATATAATATTTTCAGGGGATATCTGATAGGCCTCTAAATACTCCTTCGTGAAGCCCCTCTTAAATTCAGGGTCCTTGATGATGTCCGGCTCAATATTAATGAATAGGTATTTATCCCCGATAATCTCCTTAGCCCTTTCAATTGCCTTTATTCTGCATAATAAATCCAGCTCCCAGACCTTATTCATAATTTTTGCACAGTCAAACAGAGTCTCAGGCAAATGCAGCAGCCCCTCTATCGGTCCTCTGCTGAGGGCTTCATAGCCTATAATGTCGCCGTTTTTCAAGGAAATGATCGGCTGAAAGTATGTGTTTATTCTTTTATTCTTTAATATATCATAAAATTCATCTTCTAAATCCTTTGGCTGGTGATCTATTATCATTTAAACACCCCTTCTCTAGATTCATTCTAAAAAATGAATATTGCATTATTGTTATGGCATTGTAAAATAGCTGTTAAAAATTTGCACAAAAAAGGAGGGCTACCCCTCCCCCCTAGTAAAATTTACCCCTGAACTATTTCAATTTCATCTCCTGGCTTCACCAGACCACCCTTTAATATGATGGTGAATATGCCCTCCTTGGGCATTACGCAATCCCCTACGGTGTGGAAGATAGCACAGCGGCTATGACATTCCTTTCCAATTTGTGTAACCTCCTGCAGAGTTTCACCTATTTTAAGCTTAGTGCCAACGGGAAGCTCATATAAGCAGATGCCCTCTGTGGTTATATTTTCAGCAAATCTTCCCGGCTCCAGATCCTTAATGCCCATTGCCTTAATTTTTTCAATGCTCTCCTGCCCCAGCAAGCTTACCTGCCTATGCCAGTCACCACCGTGGGAATCCTCCTTTAATCCAAAGTTTTCAACAAATACCCCCTCAGCTATAGCATCCTTTGGTATTCCCTTTTGACTGCTGATGTTAATTGATACAACTCTTGCCATCTTAACTCCTCCTTTATAGTAAAATAATTTCACCAATCCTATTTGTATCGTAGCCTCCAAGTCCCTCTACTGTAGCTATGAAGTCCTGACTCTTAATCATCTCCAGCAGCCTTATAATCTTAGTATCCTTCAGCATTTCCTGAGGGATTAAAAGATCATAATCCTCCCAGGCCACAGGAACAAAATCCAGCCCCATTGCCTCAGCTGCCGAGAGGATTCCCAGCCCACAATCAGCTGTTCCGCTGGCAATAGCTGCAGCCACCGCCATATGAGTCGTCATCTCCCTTTCATAGCCCATTAGCGCCTCAGGGTCAGCCTGATGCTGCTCTATATAATAATCCAGCAATAGCCTTGTGCCTGCACCCCTCTGACGATTTACATATTGGAGTTTTTGGTTAAAAATATCCTCTATCCCCTTAATCTTTAGGGGGTTACCCTTTTGAACCATTAGACCCTGGTTTCTTCGAATAAATTTAATGATGGCCATTGGGACCTCTTTAATATATTGACGTACATAGGCCTCATTATAGTCGCCGGTTTTGGAGTCCAGCAGATGTATTGGAGCGATATGGCATTCCTGCTTTTTCATTGCCATAATCCCCCCAAGGCTTCCCACATGGGCTGAGGACAGATACAAGTCATTGTACTGCTGTTTCATTTTATCCCCCAATAAATCCATTACCATGTCATGGCTGCCGATGGAAACAATGGTATTCTGAATCTCCTCCATTGGCCTATATAATTGTATGTCCACCTCGGCACTGCCCTCGTAGCCCTCAGATTGCTGAGGCACCACCAGCACGCCATCTGCCCTCACCAAGGACATTGTAACCCCTGCACCCCTATCTAAGGGGGTGGCAATCAATTTATCCTTAACCTTCCCCAGCTTTATCCTTATAAATTCCTCATACTTTAATGAGGACACAATTCGCTTAGATAAGGTGGCTTTAACCACTGGCAGCTGTAGGTTAAGCTGATGATTGTAGCTAAAAATCAGGGGCTTAACGAAGAAATCAAACACAAAGTAAGCTGACACTGGGTATCCGGGTATTCCGATTACAGGCTTCCCCTTCACCAAAGCCAAGATGGCAGGCTTACCGGGCTTAGTGGCAACACCATGAATGACCACTTCACCGATTTCCCTAAGTACATTTACAGTGTAGTCCTTAGAACCGGCTGAGGAGCCGGCATTTATTATGACGACATCATTTTCTTCAGCCAGCTTTAATATGGCCTCCTTAATCAGACCGTAGTCGTCCTTAACAACGGGATACCTTCGGGGCAGAGCATTATATTGCTGTACCAAGGCCGCAAACATACTGGCATTTGATTCTATTATTCTCCCCTCCTGAAGCTCATCGGAGACATCTATAATCTCTGAGCCAGTGGGAAGTATCCCAACCCTTAATTGCCTGTAAACCTCCACCTCTCGAATTTGCCCCGCCAGCAATGCACCTATGTCAAAGGGTCTGATCTGATGATTAGCAGAAATAATCAGCTCCCCCTCAACAATGTCTTCTCCGACAGGTCTTACATGCTGCCAATTCTTAGCAGGGTCCATTATTTCAACCGTTTCAGCATCAAGCTCAACAACATCCTCGATCATTATAACCGCGTCAAAAGGGTGCTTTATATGCCCCCCTGTATTTATGTATTCAAAATCAATGCCCTTTTTTAGCCTTAGTGGGTTTATTTCCGTTGCGCCATGGGTTTTTTCCGCTATTACAGCAATACCATCCATAGCAGCAGCA
The DNA here is from genome assembly GCA_048264125.1 of Natronincolaceae bacterium. Taxonomy (GTDB): domain Bacteria; phylum Bacillota; class Clostridia; order Peptostreptococcales; family Natronincolaceae; genus M1-B18. The sequence goes on along the minus strand of JBLXDM010000007.1, from coordinate 103,102 downwards.
TTGTAGCTGGGGGAGGATTTTTTTGCAAAAACCGGCTTTGCTGTAATCCGATTTAAGGCATCCACAGTTAAAGCCCTTTCCCTTTCACCATAAACCCCCGAAAAATCTACTGCATGTAAATATCTCTCCTGTGCTTCCTTTAGCGGTATATTCGTTAGATATACATTTCTAGAATCCTTCAAATCTTCTCCCCCCTAAAATAAAAATACCTTTACTTCCTGTCCCTTATACAGCCCCTCTTGATTTTGCTCAATTTTTATATACCCTATGGACTTCGTCATCATGGTCAGCATACCTGACTTTCCATGGACGGGAACCACTGTATTTTTGCTGTTTTCCTGGGAAATATTCACCATGACATAATGCTCCTTACCGGCAGCAGAGGAGATATTCACCGACAGCTCCCCTACGATGTATGCCTCTGCTTGACGATATTTATACAGACAGTTGATGAGATCCTTTACTATAACATGATATATAACTAAAGCTGAAACAGGCTGTCCCGGCAGACCAAATACTGCTTTTTTGCCTAGCCTTCCGACTATCGTAGGCTTCCCGGGCTTAACAGCCAGTCCATGTATGAAAACCCCAGGCTCCCCCACCATGTTTATGGCATCCTTTGTAACATCCTTTGTACCCATTGAGCTACCTCCGGAAATCAAAAGGATATCACAAGCTTCCAAAAATTCTTCTATTTTATCCTTCAGCAGGCCAATTTCATCCTTAATAACGGCACGACATACGACCTTACATCCATCCTTTTCTGCTGCAGCCCCCAGACTATAGGTGTTCATATCCCTAATCTGTCCGATTTTCAGTTCCTCATCTGGGGCAACGATTTCATCTCCGGTGGATATTATTCCGACTCTTATAGGCTTAAAAACCTTTACTTGAGATATGCCAATACCTGCTAGGGCACCAATATCCTGGCTTCTTAATTTATGTCCTGTATCAAATAGCAGCTGTCCTTCTGCAATATCGTCCCCTTTTTGAAGCACATTCTCCAAGGGTGCTACAGGTTTTTGAATACAGACTGTCCCTTCGTCCAGCAGCTCTGTATACTCCACCATTACAACAGCATTACAGCCCTCAGGCAGCATGCCTCCGGTGGGAACATAGCAGCATTCCCCAGCCTTGATAGAAAGCTGAGCCTCTTTTCCCATTTCTATGGCACCTATATTGCTCAGGAAGGAGGGCAATGCTTCACCAGCACCATTGGTATCCTTTGCCCTAACCCCATAGCCATCCACCGTAGAGCGGTTAAACTCCGGTACATTTATATCGGATTTTATCCCAATTGCTACTATCCTATCCACCGCATCAATAATAGGTACTTCCTCCACCTCCAGAAGAAAATCCTGAAAGCTCTCCTTAATCCGTTCCTTTGCTTCTTCAATTGATAAGGTACTTAATAGCTGCATTCCCATCCCCCTCTGAAATCTATAATTCCACAAAAAAACAAAAATAACTAATCCCGAAGGATTAGCTTTATCAAAGATTCTATTACTCTTATTGGTGCTAAGTAACATATAACGATGTAAAGCAAATTTCCTTTCCAGGTAAGGGAGGTAAATAAATTTCTCTATTTACCCAACGGTGATAAATCCTAGCAGCTGCCTTAGATTTTTTCACTCGGAAATTTGGACATGTTCTATTCATTTTCTTAATCTTAGCATATTTTTTTTGACAATTCAATAATTTTACTCTAATTATAGGCAATATTTCGTTATTTTTTTAACAATTACCCGAATAAAAACCGGAGACCCAGGGCCTCCGGCTGTTTTATTTCGTAGAAAGTTCGTTTTATTTCCTATGAATTAGGGGAAGGTTCATTTCAAGCACCTAAGATATTTCCTTAGCGTATTCGTCATACATCGTATTTATATCCTTCTCATTTAAGGTCTCCTGATCCAGCAGTGCCTCAGCAACCCTTTTTACCAGAATCATGTTTGCTTCAATCAATTCCTTTGTCTCTATGAAAAGTGCATTCATCTGATCATTACATACCTCTATCAGCCTTTGATCAGTACCCTGCTGGCCCAGAAGTACCTCATAGTTTATCATACCTGTCCTATCATTCATCCCAAAGCGTTTAATCATCGCTGACAAAATCTCTGTAGCTTTTTGAATATCATTGCTGGCGCCAGTGGTGATATTATCGCTACCAAACATGATATCCTCTACAATACGGCCTGCTAAGGCCACCTTAATGTTATTAATCATATCACGCTTTGTCTGATACATTTTGTCTGCAGGTATATTCATGCTAAAGCCCCCAAAGCCCTTCGTACTAGGAATGATGGTAACCTTGGTTACTCTATTTGTAGGGCAAAGCAGCTTAGTAACCGCAGCATGTCCAGCTTCATGATAGGCCGTTATTCTTCTATCCAGGTCTTCGATACTGCTTCTATCCTTCTTTTCCTCACCTGCAATTACCACATAGAAGGCCTTGTCTATATGCTGTTGGGTTATATAGCCGGCTTCCTCTCTTGCAGCAAAAATAGCAGCTTCATTCATTAAATTCTCTAGCTTAGCACCGCTAAAAAATACGGTTTGATGAGCCAGTGCATTTATATCCAGTGAGGCTGCAACGGGTCTGTCCTTACAGTAGAGGGACAGAATTTCCCTTCTGGCGTTTATATCCGGCAGTCCAACCTCAATTTGTCTGTCAAATCTTCCAGGTCTTAATAGGGCATCATCTAGTGTGTCTAGACGGTTTGTTGCCGCCAGAACTATGATTCCCTCACTGCCCTTAAAGCCTGACATTTCAGTAAGAAGCGCGTTCAGAGTCCTGTCGGATTCATCGCTTCCGCCTATACCGCCTCTGTCTCTTTTTTTACCCATGGCATCTATTTCGTCTATAAAGATAACACATTTACCCTTTTCTCTTGCCTTTTTAAACAGACTTCTAATTCTGGCAGCCCCCACCCCAGCATATATCTGCACAAAGTCAGAGCCGGAAACCGCCATAAAATCTACGGCTGCTTCACTTGCCAGCGCCTTTGCCATAAGTGTTTTTCCTGTTCCGGGAGGGCCATAGAGTATTACCCCCTTCGGCATTCTGGCACCATATTTTTCATATTTATCAGGATTCTTCAGGAAATCAACCATTTCCATTAGATTGTCCTTTGCCTCTTGATTTCCCGCTACATTTCCGAAGCTTATTCTCTTTTCGTTATTGGAGGAATATTCCACAGCAGACATTTTGTCATATTCCTTAGAGGTCTGCCTTGAGCTTTGTCGTGACAAGAAAATCGCCAGAATTCCAAAAACTAAAATAACAGCTACAAAGGTAACCATTTGAGAGGGCGTATATTGCTGACTAACCTCCTCAACCTCCACTGCCTTTAATAAAAGCAGCTCCTTTAGCTGACTATTTCTCGGATTATCGGTTACAAAGGCTTCACCATCTGCGAAGGTACCATTTAGCTGCGGCCCCTCAGAGAGAAAAACCTGATGTACTTCACCGGCCTCTACCCTCCTCATAAATTCCTGGTAGGGTATTTCTACAATTTCTTCCTTATTATTGTATTGCTGTATAACTAAATAAGTAGCTGCTACAACTAAGACTACAATAATAATACCGATACTTATATATTTTTTGTTCTTAAGCATTTCCATTATGAAACCCCCTTATCTATATAGCCATCCCCTAAAATATGTTAAGCTACACGAGTGGATGCGTATTATGTCATTATAGCCTAAGCATGAAATTATCCATTACCTAAGCACATATGGGGACTTTAATAGTCTCCTATGTATGTGAAAGTCATAAGGGCAGTTTACATAATATGATAACATATTTTTGAATAAAAAAAAAGCCCTTAACATGAGCTTTTTTAATAATCCTATGGCAATTTATGCCTCTATTACTTGGTATTTACCAGTTCTACAGAATACGCTTTTCCTTGCCCTCATCCAGTTTAGTCTCCTTAATCAGCCTCTTCTGCATCTTGTTGGTGAGAATATCATAATTTCCCATAGCCGCAGAGGCAACCAGAAATGAGTTTATAACAGCAAGATAAATGGCTTTGCCATTGATAACACCAAAGATCACCTGATTGCATATGACCACAATCGAAGCCACAATAAGCGTAAGTATTTTTCTGTCAAGAACCTCACTGATATAATCCTTTAAAAAATGAGTAATGATGTTGGTGACAAAAACAGCTCCTGTCAAGGTAGTTAAGAATTCAATACTTATCCATGTTATTTCCTCCGTCATCACAATCCCCTCCCCTATCATACCATTGTATGAGGAGAGTCTGATATATGCTTCAACTAATGCCAGAAAGAAACTGCAGCTTTTCCTTTACCATCTGCTGATATTGATCCTCTGTTATTATTCCCCTGAGCTTTAATTGCTGAAAGATCTCAATGGCCTCAATTGAAAGCTGCTTTAGATCCGCCTCCACATTTTTAAGCTCCATCTGATAATCAGCATCATTGATAAAACATGAATCCACCTGCATAAACCCACCTCAAATCCTCTTATTCTACTCCGAATATATAAATCCTATAAAACTATAAGATTCGACTAATTTTATGCAATAAATTAATTAAATATACCAGTTTTTCCTAAATTTTAAATTTGGGGTCGAAATCTGTAAATCTTCCGTAGTTATTCCATTTACTAATATTTTTTTTATTACATAGAAAAAAGGATGTAATCACACCCTTTTATTATTCTAAATTCAATTGAAAAATCCTTCTATTTCTTGTAATATAATTCCATTTGATTAATTTACACTTTTGCGTACTGCCACCTATTGGTTTTGAAGCGAAGATATAATATGATATACCTTATTATCTGATCGATACAAATTGCCAGCCATGCTCCGATCAGTCCCAGGTTCATGGTATTAATAAAAAAATATGCGAAGCTAATTCTAATTCCCCATATGCCTGCCATGGTGGAGTAGAGGGGCCATTTTGTGTCGCCTGCTCCACGAAGGCTTCCAGCCAAAATAAGCTGAGCTGACTGAAATGGTTGAATAAAGGCTATCATTTTCAAAACCATAGCAGCGTTTTTAATTACTTGGGGATCATTACTATAAAGCCCTACAATCTGTTCTGCAAGGATAAATATGACAATACCCATTGCAGTAGATACAATTGTCCCCAAATATCTTACCTCTTTCCCATACTCCTCCGCCAATTTGTTTTTGGCTGCTCCAAGGCTTTGACCGATAAGCACCGATGCAGACATCCCAAAGGCCATTCCCGCCGTAAAGGATAGAGAGAGAATATTTATTGAAATTTGATGAGAAGCGTAAATAACCGTACCTAAACCAGCTACCACCTTTACAAAAAATAAATTGCCTGTTCTTAAAACCAATTGCTCTAGCGCTGATGGAAAGCCAATTCTTAATACACGCTTTATTAAGCCCAAATCAAGCTTAAACAGGTTTTTAGATGAGAGCTTTATGACACTCTTACTCAAAAACATAAAGCCTATAAGGGCTGCAAAGGCCATTGCCCTTGATGCAAAGGTTGCTACTCCTGCTCCAGTAACCCCCATTTGAGGCATACCCAGCTTTCCAAATATAAAAATATAATTCATAATAACATTTGCTACATTTGATGCTACATTTATTTTCATAGGAGTTTTAGTGTCGCCTGTTCCTCTTAGTACTGCTGCAATTGCCAGATTTAGATTTTGAAAGATGACACCCCACATGGCAAAACGAAAATAGTTCAGGCCTATAAGAGCAACCTCCTCCTCTGCCCCCATAAATAGATAAATCTCCTTTAAATAGCCCAGCGATGGAATGACTATAAGGAAGGAAAGCACTGTGGTTATTATAAGTAGCTGCTTGGTAGTATTCTGTGCTTCCGCTAAGTTTTTAGAGCCGATGCTTCTGGAAACAATAGCCGTTCCCCCAATGTTTAAGGCCTGAAATACCGCCATTATTAAAAATATAGGCTGATTTGTCAGTCCGATTGAGGTGATAGCTGCTGCTCCCAAGCTTCCTACCATAATCATATCTATGGCCCCAAAGAGCGATGCTAAAACCAGTTCCGTTACAGCAGGCCAGGCTATGGAAATTACTTGTTTTCTAAGCTTTTTTCTATCCGTTAGATTTACACTTAAGGTCGATACATTTTCTGTAGTCATTTCGTCCCCCTTATTTCGATAATCTAAATATTTTCATTAAGTATATAATATCAAATTAATACAAATTTTTCAAACGTTTACATTATTTTTTTAAAAAGAAAAAACCCCATGTTTTGGGGTTTCCGGTAATCAAAGTATTTTAAATTCTATTACCATTTCATTACTTAGCATAGCACTCCTCAATATGTTTCTTAAGCAAGGCATCCAGACTGCTTTTATCCTCTCTTCTAATCCTATACTTAATGCTTTTACGCCATATCAGATACGGTTTTATTTTAGAAAGCTAATAATTTTATAGCATTTTCTCTTGCTTTATTTGAAAAAGTCTTTATAATATATTTATGTGGGGTTTAAACAGCCCTAAAATATACGGGGGCATAGCTCAGCTGGGAGAGTGCTTGACTGGCAGTCAAGAGGTCAGGGGTTCGATCCCCCTTGTCTCCACCAAAACAAAGCATTGAAAAACAGCCTTTAGAGTGAGATCTGAAGGCTGTTTTTATTATTGTCGTATATCTTTTTGTTAGTTACTTGTTAGTTACTTCTCACAACTTTAGTGCTTTTAAAGGGTCGTAGTCTGCTTTTAAGACTATTCTTCTAAATCCATATAATCAATTTCACTAATATTTAATAAAGTATCACATGCATTAAGTACACAGTCTTGGTATTTCAAAATTTCTTGACACTTTGTGAGTATTACAACATAAAATTCTCGATTAGATTTAGTTAAGTCAAGCCCCATTTCTGGTGATGATATATTAACCAGCACGCCGATTTCTGTATACAATTCAAAAATTTTTCTCATTTTTACTGCCAGTTCTTTTGGAAAAAGATATTCTGCTCTATGTAAAGAATATATGTCCAATTTATCTTCACTTTTCATGAACTTAAATATTCTAATGATTTGTTTAAGATTTTTTTCTAAGTTTTCTTCCCCATTTTTAAATTGTATTATAATTGATATGTTTGTAAACAGTTTGAAAATCCATTCAAAAATAACAACTCTACGTTCAAATAAATCCATTTTTATCTGATGTCTCAAAATCGCTTCCTGGCTTAGTGCAGAAAATTTTTGAAACTCCAATTGATTATACGATGATATTTTTTCAAATTCCAACTGATTTTTTGCAGTTATATTTGTTTGTAAAATAATCATAACGGTAAGGATAGAAGTAAAAATAACACCTATTACCTGTGCTCCTGCTGCAATTGCATCGTAATCGTAATCAATATCAGTAAAATACGCAAACTTAAATCCGAGTAAATATGGAATTATAAAAATAATGATAACTGATAAAAATAAATTTATACCAATAACCTGTATCTTCTTTTTCAAATTTGCATCCCCCTTATTTAGCATTTAAAATAAATAGTTTACCACCTGTATATTTCAACAAAAAATATAAAAATCCTACTATAACTATTTTAAGAATTCATACAAAAACAATAAACCCCAGAGCCTAAGCCCTGGGGATCTATTTATAACCTACTCACCGTAGCCTAGAAGGTTTTTCCCTTCTGCTAGGTATCTTTTTAAATACTCTACTGCATCCTCTATCATTCTATCGATCTGCTGTTTGGTATATAACACTCGAACAATCCACGGTAGCACCTCATACAGCCGCTCTACCACAATGGCATACTTCAGTTCTCCAGTTCCGCTGCCGAACTTCTTTTCTGCTTCTGTTACTAAGGCAAGTATTATCTTCCTCAGCCACTCCTGCTTGCCTTTCTTGTACAGCAGAAGCCCCACAATAGCCGACAGAACAACGGAAATAACTTCAAGATAGTTTGCCCTCACCCATACTAAAATAACTTCTAACATCTTAATTTCCTCCTTTTAGGTCTTTGTGTATATTGGCCATTATAATCATAGCTGCCCATACCGGCATACCCTCTTCTATTTTTTTCAGCCAGCCTGCAGGGTCGTTCATAAGATTATTGGTTGCCAGATACTCTATTCCTGCCTTTTTCCATTCTTCTACACCGCTACCATTCAGGAGCAGCAGCTCCTTTTCTATGTCTGCTGTAAACTCCTTCCACTTGGGTAACAAGAGTCTCGGACACTCTTTACCGCTCCAATCCTTATGGGTTTTTATTTTACTGAGCCCCCAACCCCTTTCATGCAGCATTTTAGCTACCAGCTGGACAGCATTTTGCCATGTCTTTTGTTGGTCGCCTGACTCACAAACTTCTATACCTATGCTGGTCCTGTTGCCCTCTGCATTACCAGCATGATAGGCCACCTCATCCAGTGGAATACACTCAATAGCCTCCCTATCATCCACGGCAATATGAAAGGAAGCTGTTCTGTTGTTGAGAGGGTTAGTGAGCCAGCCCCGCTCATTTTTTGCTGTTGATGATGGATTGCCGGTATTGTGAATTGTAATAATGGTCATTACAGCTTTGGTTCCCGGTCTTTTCTCCCTAGACTTTGGAATGTGATCTACCATGTAATTCATCTAAACACCCCCTGTTGAACTGCATAAAAAAAGAAGCTTACAAGAGCTCCTATTAGAAGGCCCATAAACCACCGCATTGTAGTATTCAATGACGTAAGTTGTTTTATTAGACTGTCCATTCTTTCTTCCAGCCTTCCGACAACCAACTCTGTTTTGTCTTGTCTCTTAGAATGGTCATTTAACCGTCTCTCTGCGGTCTCTATTTTTTCGTCTATACGCTCGTGGGTTTTACTGCACAGCCTTTCGTTGTACTCTGCCATCTCAATTCTCCTTCCTTTTGGGCATAAAAATAACACCTCTGTGGGTGCTTGCTACAACTCCATACCTAATTCAATTAATACCTCTCTAACTACTTCACGAAGATTCGAGATGTTAGGTACATCGTCGTAAGTATATGTACCAGCTAAAATTAGAGATACCCAAACCTTTACTAAACCACTATTTTTATTAAACATTCTCATCAACCTCCTAATTATTTTTATTAACAACATTTTCCACAACCTCTTTTAAATTGTGCAAATTTGGCACTTCTTCAATTGTATATTTACTATTTCTTATTAAATCAACCCAAACCTTAACTAGACCGCTATTCTCGTCAAACATCCAATACCCTCCCATCATCACAATTAGTATTGATAACTCAGCTATAGCCTGTTGCAGTATTTCTATCTCGCTAGGTTGAGAAGGTGGAGGTGGCGGAATTGGCGGTAAATCTCCAAAATGAAAACCTATAGGGTTTTCATCTTCATTCAGAGGCTCAATTTGATTAAATACCCTATAGGCTATATGCTTCACCTTATTCCAGGCTAGTTGTAATATCTGTCCTTCTGTTAAGCCTTCAATCTCATCTGAAGTAAGTAAAGCTGTTAAATTACAGTTGTTGTAAGTACCCTCTTCACGTTCAACTAAAAACTCTATTAAGTCATCTTCTTGCTTTACTATTTGTATTTTCACAAACTCACCTCACTTTAAATAATTTCAATATATCCAATTTGAGAATCAGACACCATCCAACCATAATCATCATATGCTTCATAATTATATGTACATACAAATGCAATAGTTTTAGTTGGGTCTATGGCATAATTTGCAGTTGATTGTGTGTAACTACCATTACCTGATGGAATTGTGCGGAATACAGAAGTTCCGTCAGTGTAACGAATTATTATCGAAGCTGTACCGTCTACTCTCATGCCTCTTGTTGTTAGACGTATACTACTTGCCTTAATCCCCAATGAACTACAATTTAGTCGTGCTTCTGCGCCACTTTCAGTTGCAGTTGTATAAAAAAAGCCACCCGACTGAGTTAATGTACCACCTGTAACAGTTAAAGGCAAATTGAATATATTATTACCGAAATCCCACAACACACCTTTAAATATACTGCTTTGACTTGCTATACTACCTAATGAAGCTAACATATAACCACCTCCATTAAGCCAATGCTCCGAATAGCTGCCATGTATCTGCGGCTGTCTTAACTAATGTGGCACTGGCATGTTGACCATCTATTGCCCTTTTAGTATCTTTACTACTAAGAGTAACCCCACTTGATGGTGCAAAGGTAACTGTGCCTGTCTCTTGCCTAATGACAGGTATTTGTGAGCCTACAGGCAATGCGACTGAATCATTAGCCGGCACAGTTATGATTATGGCAGTAGAATTTGTGCAAATTAAAACTCTATCCCCATCAGTTAATGCCAGAGTAAAACTAGCACTTTTAGATATGATAGAGCCATAAGTAGCTGGCATTTGCTTTACGTTGTCTACATCACCTAGTCCTATATCCTCTTTAGTAGGTGGAGGTGGAATTGGTATATCTGATAATTTAATATGTCCTTCCTCGTCTTCTGTAGCTATTATGGTAATATGGTCTGTGATCTTTCCATCCAACTCTACAAAGTTTTGATTGACTTTAGGATAGGCTTCCCTAAGTTTATCTGTACCTTTTAGCTCTTGCATTGTCTCACCACCTTATTTTATTGCTATCCATGTGTAATTTAAAATATATGGGGGGTTTCCTGTTTGATCAGTCCACGTCAGTAATTCACAACCATTAGGGAATATTACTGCAGCTTTACTATTGGGAAATCCTCCAAATTGGGTTACTGTGAAGTAGTAATTTTTATTGTTAAAAATGAAACCATTTTGATTTTCATTTATTGCTGTTGCAATTACCGCACTTGGTGTAAACCCTAAGTTTTCTAACCTAAGGATATAATCCGCTCCTGTTCTAGTAACCATAGTTGTGCCAGTTTCAAAACCCTTTAAACCTTGTATAAAAGCTGCTAATTGTGGCCATGTGTTAGCTATTTGTGCATTTAATTTATTGTTTGTGCTTTTTATTGCATTTACAATAGGCAGTTTGGCTTCTAATACATTCTGCTCTGCTTGCGCTATTGCAGTATTTATAAAGGCTTCAATATCAGCAATACCATCTTCTTGCTTTTGTAATCTAGCCACAGTTACGGCAGTTGATTCCGTCCAAATTGTTTTATCATAACTCACATAATCACTCCCTTAACTCGATAGAGCTAGTAAACCATTTACTTTATTTATTGCTTTATTATTCAAACTTTCTATCCGCAGCTCTCTTTGATTCAAATATCCTACTGATATTTCTAAGTCCCCTGCTGTTATAGTAAAGTTCCTATAGTCTGTTTTCTCAATTTGCAAAGACTCTAACTGAGTCTTATTTTTATTAAATACTTGCTTATCTATTGTAAATCCTGTGCCAATTGTTTCAGTTGCAAAAGTTCCCCCTATCCATCCTATATGGCTTATTTCAATATTTGCATCATTAGGATTTAAATAGGTTAAAGAAAAAATGCTATCCTCTGTATCAACTCTTCTCGTTACAGGCTTTCTACCAATCTCAATATTGTTTTTATACCATGCTAAGTATTTTACTCTGTCTTGAGCTTGAAACATTGGAAATGTATTTACTCCTGGGAATGTTTCTTCTCCCGCATAGGTCCCTTGAAATATGTTTGGCTTTTCTGATTCGTTCCAGGTCTTAGAGAATTGTTCTAATAGAATTAATATCTGATTCTCTCTGATATTTTCTCTTATTACAAACTCTCTGCTTTGAGATGCTAAACTATAGAAGAAGTTTGACCATGACTGATGACTTGGTCCTTCAACTGCTGTTATTTGATAAAGGTCTTGATTGCCTTCACTGAAAATATCGATTTGGTCAATTAATAGCTCATTTCCGTATATATTATATTCCGGTAGTTGGACTTCAAGTAATTGTCCCGGTCTTAGGCCTTTTTTTAGTGTTGTAAACTTAACTATATTGCTAATCTTTCCATACTTTCTAATCTTAGCATTTGCAGACTCAAAAGCTGATTCTCTAGATGAAGCTGCACGATCATCAGCCACATCTTCAACTAATCCAGTCCCACCATCTTCGATTAGTTTTCTTTGTTCTATCTCATCAGGAGAAAAGGTTATAGCTATTATTGAAAATTCACCTTGATATGTTATCCTAATCCTATCAGCTGGCCTTATTATTGAGCCATTGATGCCAATTTCAGCCTTTCTTAACGGAGTGCCTTCAGTATCTTGAGTAATTGTTTTATCTCCCTTTGACCAATACCACTGTTTACCCTCTTCAAGGCCTCTAATGCCTCTTGTTTGCTCCACAAACCCTTCACCTAAATCAACCTCAACAGTAGGTACCTTTGCTATAGGAAAACCTACAGTAAAAGTTTTATTCTCATCATCTCCAACGAAGGTTTCTGTTTGGGGATCTGTTATATCTGTGGCTCCTTTAATGTACTGTTTATTTCTATAGAGTGCATTGCTATTCTCAACCTCAATAGACCCTTTTAGCATATCTTTGTTAGAAACTGAAAAAGGAGCTACATTTGTACTCCTTTCAACAAAATAAAGTCTTTTATTTTCGTCAATTCTCCACCAGTAACCCGTCTTTTCAGCTATTTGGTTTATGGCTTCTGATACTGGAATATACGCAAAAACAGCTTCAAGGATTACAACACCTTCTTGTATTTCACCAATCTCTGCACCCTCATCTTTAAGATAGTTTTCATATATATCATTTATAATAAAATCTGCAGTCTGCTCAACATAAGCCTTAGCAATAACTCTTTTATCAGCTAAGTAATGCCAATCTACACATTCTATTGAGTGATAAAAAATGCTATTACTAGTAAAGGGCCTTAATTTTTTACAAGAATCTATTACTCCTGAAAAGATTAATTCATCCTCATTATCATAAATGTATATTGGTTGGCCTTTCTTAAAGCTCTTTGAGTTATCCATATCAATCACTGTAAAGGAAGCAGTAGAACGGTTTTCTATAGCATCATTAATTTTAATACTGTTCTTAGCAGTTAATAAGTCTATAAAATCTCCACCCAGTAGCTCATCACTGTCAAGTAATACTTCACTATCTAAGATCAAACTGTCTATTTGCCTTACATGCAACCGTTCCACCTCCTTATATCTTTAATCCTGTTGCTACCCTTATTTGATTTGTTAATGGTTGTGCTACTGCCTTACCTATTTCTCTACCATCTAGAATAATTGTTATGTCAGCTGACCCACTACCGCCAAGTGGTTTAACTGTAGCCCCTGCAGGTAGATATAATTCTTCTGGGCCCCTCTCACCTACAAGTACTCTTCCTGAGGTTAAAGTAGTGCCTCCGTTTGCTAGGCCTGCAAGCCCTTTACTTGTGTTTATAGAGTTGCTGTTTGAAATACCAGGTACTGATGTAGTTGCCATTTGTCCGCTGCTTGTTTTCCAGAAAGCAAGCTTGTCAGCAAGCCAGCCTACTTTTTCTGATACCCAATTAGCAATACTGTCCCAAACGTATTTGATTCCATCCCATAAGAAATTCATCATATCCTTGCCAAGATCTAACACTACTTTCCCTGCAAGTCTTAGGATGTCGAAAATTATATCTAAACCGCTATCAAATACATTTTCTATGAGCTTGAGTGCATTTTTTACTATGTCTATTAGAGCATTACCCATTCCTTCCCAATCACCTTTAAAAAGAGCAGTAAAGAACTCAAATATGCCTTTAATAATATCAAAGGCTAACTCAAATTGGTCTTTTATATACCCTAAATACTTTTTAGCTATATTAAGTATATCCTCCCCGTATCTTTCCCATAATTGTTTTACTATGTCTATGAAAGACTTAAAAAATTCCTGTACGATTGAGAAAAATTCCATGAATGAATCCACAATACCGTCAACTGTATCCTTGTTTTCATCGTACCATTTTTTACCCCATTCAATGATTCTTTCAATCCAACCTATTAACCGTTCAATTCCTTCGCCTATAGTTGTTAACGCGAAATCCACAATTTCCATTATAGTGGGCATAGCTTTATCAACCCATTCGAACACTTTTTCAGCTATAGGAAGTAATTTTATGGCTAACTCCATCGCTAAATAGCTTACCTTGTCTTTCATTTCCTCCATGGATATCCTGAACTCATTCGCCTTTTGTAGATCTTCCTCAGATATTATATTAGCGCTATCTTTCGCTTTATCCATTGCTTCAGTACCTAAATCTATTATAGGGGCTATTTCTTTCCATGAGCCTCCTAGAAGGTCCGTACCTAGTCTAGCTCTCTCCGTCTTATCATCTACCCCGGCCAGCGCTTGAGCGATTGCATTCATCCGTTCATCTGCCGACATTTTTTCTATGTCTGTAAAGGATAGCCCTAGTTGCTCTATTGCCTTCCGACTCTTATTACCTTCACTGTCCATAGCATTGAGGGACTTGGTGAGTTTCTGAGAAGCGTTAGTCATCGCATCAGTAGATACCCCTGCAACTTTTGTAACCCTCTCCCAGCGCTGTATTTCATCTGTAGTCATACCAGTTATACTATTTAAGTCTAAAAGCCTGTCAGCGGCATTTCCGGCCTTTGTAGCTATTGCCAGCATAGCACCACCGGCCGCAATAGCTCCTGCCCCAATAGCCACACCCCACTTAGCTGCTGTGCCTATCATTTTGGTGAAAGTGCCTTCAGTGTTTTCACCTTTTTTATTTGTATCATCTATAGACTTATTTGCCTTCTCGTTATCTATAAAAATACTTCCAAAGAGTTTAAATATCTCCATACATTAATCACCGCCCTTCATAAGCAGCTACAACCTTCACCAACTCTTCAACTATCTCGTCATTGGTTTTTAAGGTATATCTGGCGTGGTTATGGATTTTAGATTTTTTAAATTCATCAAAGCTTTGGAATTTCAAATAACCCATCTCCATCCAAGGGTAAAGACTTAACCACCCTTCCCATATAGCCTGCTCCTGACGTTTCTCAAAGCTCTTCACGAGCAACTTAGTTACCTGGACAATTGGAAGCCTGATAAGATAATCAAAATTATAATGGCTATGCAATAGGCTTAAGGTTTCTGAAAGACCTCCTATGGCATAGCCGACTTGAAAAAATCCATTAAACTCTCATCAGAGATTATTGAGTTAAATACTTTAACGGTCTCTAGTACCGGGCGTTTTTTAATTTCCTCAACGGTCTTGCCCTCAGCTACAGCTATAATATGAAAGCATTCCTCTTTGATTTTAGGGCTATTTTTAATGATATATTTAATAACCTCAATACCCACTTCTTTTTGGTCGGGCTTCTGGCTTTGGTGCTTCTCTACTACCTCTTTTCGATACGCATCCATGTTTAATTTGTCGTATATATCCACTGCGTGTGGTAACATATCGAAAGCTTGTTCACTGGTAAACATTTAATCTCCTCCTTATAAAAATATAGGCAGAGCTTAAGCTCTGCCCCTTAACCTTCAGGTGTCAAATCTTCAACATCCTCAATGTCAAACAAATCTATAGTATCATCTGTTGGATCCCAATGGGCATATACTTCCAATGCAACTGTCCCTTCTCCTTTAGGTACTGCAGCCAACACTAGATCATTCTCCGACATGGCGGAATAGAGAGTTATTTTTTTATATCCGCCCTTTACTACTTTCGCGAACATCGTAATATTTTCAAGATAATTTTCATTGTCGATAATCCCTATATTCGAGCTTTTACATGAGATCTTCCCTTCCGTGTAATCTGCATAGGGTAGAGCCAGCGCTAAGTTATCCATAGACATATCCAATGTAGATACCTTTAGCATAGCATTTATTTCATCAATTATCTGCATGCCTTTAGTTTTACCTTTTCTTCCATCAAATTCTATATCCCTAAGAACCTTTTGAGCGGTAAACTCGCCGCCGCCACGAGTAGGCCCTAGCATCCTTTGTGAAGTTTCACCATAGTTTATAAATACGATGCCATAATCAATTTGAATATTCTCCATCTGCTGCGTTGTTAATCCGGGCATTTTCTTCAACTCCTTTCAAATAGCCTTGCTTGGTAGATATATTTCCACCGGTTAATACGAGGGTCATCATCATCCAAGGGAAGAATGGTATCCAGATAAAAAGTGACTGCTAAAGTATCAGCAGTCAGTGTACATTTATTTAAAGCTGTATTAATATTTTCCATAAGCTCCTCTAAAACTGTAGTATCTGAGTCGTCCCAGCCGTCTACATCTAAGGTTATTACCTGCTGGCCCTCTCCATCATCCTGAGTATTAGGCAAATCGAAAACTATATAAGGTGTCTTGACCTTTTTCGGGGCTTTCTTGAAGAATACTCTTGGATGAATAGTTTCTAAGTGCTCTAATAAAAGCTTTATAGTATTAATCATCCGCAATCTCCTCCTCTTCCTTAATTAGCCCTTTGGCCCTGTTTTCATTCTCTATTTCCTTAAGGAACTGCCCTTGAATTAGTCTTATTTTGTCAATATTCTCCATAACCGATGGCCTTAAAAATGGCTTTGCAGCTGTTTTCACAGTACCAAACTCAATAAGATGGGCGTGATAAGCATATGTGTATTTTTTCTTTTTCGCCCTCTCCCGGGTATAAGTACCAATCTGCAGACTAGTGTCTTTTTTCCTGACCCAAGAACCTACATTCTTTTTTAATACCCCTTCTTTGACCGGCACTCTCGCCTTTATTTCTTTTCGTAAAAACTTGGCAACCTCTTTCAATGCAGCTCGCTCCAACTCTGCCATGATTCTCTTGGCATCCTCAGCCTTAGACTCGAATTTTACGGTCATTAGCAACTCTCCTCGTTAACCAAGCCGTAGCAAACTAGTTCAGTGAGTTCCCCTTTTGTATAGGCTCTCATAACCCTGTGTATTTTGTTATCATGGACCAATAGGTTTTCCTTTTGGTATTCAAAGCTCCGAACCTCAAACATTATTTCAGGTTTCAAGCCTACGGCTGCAGCTTGGTAGAATTCGCTCTCCCTGACTGATTTTTTATTAGCAAAAACCTGTCTTGGCTCCCCCTGAACTTCTGTGGCCTTACCTAATTCATTTTTGCCCGGGGATGTGGGTATGAGACCTATTACATCACTAAACATCAGAATCACCTTCTACTTCTACTGTGTATTCTATGGATAACGCTAAACTGGTTTTTAGAAGGTCATATGCTTTTTGGAATCTATCAGCATCCTTATTATCGTAACCAAAACGAGCTTTACAGTAGCAGCGAACGGCTTCAAAAATCAAAGGGTCTTCATCGTCATTTAGTTTTGATTCTAATATACCAGCAAGCTTTAAATCGGTTTTTGCTGCAGCAATCAACGGTTCTATTTCAGCCTCGTCAAATGCAGTTGAACTCAACCTAATATTTATTTTTATTTTTTGCAGCAACGTCATACCTGGCATATTAATCACCGCCTATGAGCAGCTGAATTAATTCCGGTTTTGTAAATCTCTTGTTATACTCAATGCCCTTTTGGTCTATCAGCTCTACTATTTCATTTCTAGTCATAGTTTCGTAAACTAAAGGCGTACCATTATCAGATACGCCCTCAATAAGCTTACGATTAACCAAGTCAGTTATTCTAACCGGGTCCTCAGATGTAAAGCTGTCTCCAATGACATAAAGCTTTTTACTATATTTATCCCTAAATGCTTTTATGACTTTATACATTGGAACTCACCCTTTCTTAGCCTTCCTCGACTTCTGTAGCAAACTCAATTAAAACAAAAGCTTTAGTGGTAACAACATCACCATCTACGATACCGTAAGCGATGTAATCAGTTACTCTCTTTTTCTTGTGGTCCTCGCTGTCTAGAGTAATGGCCTGATTGATATTTGCCAAATACCCCTTTTGTGCATTACCGATCAGAATGCTACCGGTCGGGATGCTGTCATCTTCCTTGACGGTTAAACCGAAAATCCTACCAACCCCACCAGAACTTACGTCAGGCACAAAATATGGTCTGTCCATTCCATCTTTTATGTTTGCTATTTGTGTCCATATTGTTTTGCTATCAGCATATATAACAGCGCCTTTTAAATATCCTGACTTTATTTTAGATAGCGCGATGGTAAATTTTTCGAATGCTAAGGGGTCCTCAGTATCATAGGTAATTACCTGTGGTGTTTCCTCTTCAGCTTTTAGTGCTGTTACAACACCTTTAGGCTCTGGTTTAAAGCTATCACCTTCGCCGGGCTTACCCTTACCCACAGAAACACCATATCCTAATGCTGCTCCCATCTTTTCAGCTAAACGGCCTTGGATATAAGGCAGAAAAGCTTCAATTGACATAGCCTTCAATTTCCATGAAACTGTTATGCTTCTTGAAAGCTCGCAACCGGTTAGGTTGAGTATTCCAAAAGTCTCTTGACCGTCTTCTGTTTCATTTTCCTCCTCATACCATCCAGCATCAGTGGAGGTTTCTCCTTTAATCATTGATAAATTGCCACCAACATAGAGTTTACTAACATCATCCCATAACGGATATGTCTCCCCAACTTCTTTCCAAATACCCTCGACCACTGTCTGTGGAATCACGATACCGGTGTTACCTGTGGTATGGGTAAAGGCTTCGTTTCTCGGATCCATTTTGAATGCTTCATTTACCTTGTTAAATACTCCTTGCTCATCCTCTGTTAGCTTATGTCCTAACATATCCTTGGCCCAAGCATTTAGGTATACCTTATCTTGGTTCTTTTCATCTCCAACATCGTCAGTAGTATCAAATACGGCTACAGTGGTACCACCTGCTACCTGTACAGACTTATTTGATATATCAGTAACTACCGCCTTATCTTTTAAGGCATTAATGTTCGCCTGAGCCTTAGCAGCGTCTTCAAATTGGCGATCCAAAGCTTCTATGTCCTTCATCTTTGCATTAGCATCTTCTAACTTACCCTCGTTGATAAGATTTTGCGCCTCTTCCATAAGGGCCTTTCTATTTTGCAGATATTTTTCCTTAGTCATTGATTATACCTCCTAATTTTAATAAGTTTAATTGTGCTTGATACTGCTTCGAGAGCTTTTTATTCTCCAATCTTAAGCTTTCAGGAATGGTTGAGAACTTTTCAAGGTATTCACTGGAGCATGCGACTGCTTGGAAAGTGCTCTCAACCTCAATATTAAAATACTTTTCTGCTTCATCACTTGTTAGCCAGGTTTCTGTATTTACCATCTCTTCTATTGAGTTAATATCAACACCCAACTTTACATTCTCTTTGTAGACTTGCATGATACAAGCTTGAACCGCATCAAGGTCTTCGGCCATTTTTCTAAAATCATTTGCGTTATACATACCCCATAGCGAATACAAAGGTTTGTGAACCATTAATGCTGAGCCTGTTCTCATAATGACTTTATCGCATGCAAACGGAATGGTAGATGCAATACTTGCAGCTACTCCGTCTATGTACGCTGTCTTATACCCTTTGTGATTTTTAATCATGTTGTATATGGTAATTCCAGCAAACACTGAACCTCCTCCACTATTAATGTGAATGTTAAGATTTTTACCCTTTGCGCCATCTAGAAATTTCTTTACCGTTTCAGGGTATTGATCGGTATCGTCCCATGCACCCCACCAGTTGGAAACAATATCCCCATAAAAATAGAGCTCCGCGCTGTCACTGGTGACGTTCTTGAGCTCTAACAGATTCTTTAAATTGTCCTGTATTACCTTTGCCACCTCTTAATCACCTCCTTTGAGTGAATTTGTAATCTCATTTAACCTTGAAATTGCATTACTAA
This sequence comes from Natronincolaceae bacterium, assembly GCA_048264125.1. GTDB lineage: Bacteria > Bacillota > Clostridia > Peptostreptococcales > Natronincolaceae > M1-B18. The sequence goes on along the minus strand of JBLXDM010000007.1, from coordinate 83,447 downwards.
ACTCCTCCATCATCTTGTTTACAACGGCCGTATCAAGCCTTCTTATAGGTTTATCTCCACCTTCAATGGGACCCATATTCAATACTTGGCGCCACTCATCAGGAAGCATAGCCCCGCGGTCCACCATCTGCAGTAAGTTCAATTTTGTTGACATAGAAGCATACTGCAGTGAAGATGCTTCAAAAATGATCTTGTTACCGAAACCTCTTTCCCTTCTAGAGAATAGCTTTCTAGTATACTCATTACTCAATTGCATTGATAAAGGCTCAATAACACCCTCAAAATATGCATTCCACTCATCTTCTGTATATTTTGATTGAACTATTTTATCATTCGTGTTGAAGAAGGAATAAATTCTTTGGACCGTTTTATCCATCTGAGTTGCATTAGGTACATAATCCTTTGGATCAACCTGCTTAGCATCAACTTTAGCATCTGTGGCTGCAGCTCCTACCACATCGCTCTCCATGGAAAGATAATTGCTGATGAAGTCCTTTGTTTGCTTTTTCATATCTTCAGGCCTTAGAGTTTGTGTGTATTTAAGTAACCATTTAATTACATTGCTATTTTTAATAGCCTTAACTATTCCCTGATCAGTGGTAATTACAATATCCATTAAAGAAGTCAGCGCTTTAGCTGGGCTGTCCCCAAAAATATCATTGTCGTTAAAGTCTTGCCTGATATGGATGATGTCCGAATATGGAAAGGTTACAGTCTTACCATTTTTTAGAGTAAATTTAAGGTATAATAGGCCTGTTTTATCATAGATAGCTTCTATGGTCAAAGCTGGGATTGGATAAACTTCAATAGGATACCCAAATTCATCACGATTTATATAGGCAAATGCATTATTGTTTAGTGCGAATTGAATAGCCATCTTTTCCTGAAGCATCTGACCCGACATATAAGGGTTAGGCTCCTCAAGCAAGAATCTAATATAGGCTTCAGGATTAATCTTCAAGCCTTCAGTACTGTTATTCCTTATATGTTTAGCTATAAGCTTTCCGACTGCCTTTGACAGTGGCCTTATGCATGAGCGAACTATATCGCTCTGATAGAGTTTCCCATTCCAAGCATAAAATCCATTACCCTTATCGGTTATGAGTTCATACCGAGTTACCGTAGGATTTTTATTTAAGAATTTACTTATGAACCCCAAAATATCACCGCCTTTCACTTAAATCATAGTTTGATAATTTTCATAGTGCCTTTCCAAGCACACGTAGGCATTTAATAGACTGGCCATGCCGTCAATTCTTCTTCGCTGATTATTAGTTTTGCACGGTTGTATGTTTAAATTCTTATCTACTTCGATGGCTGTATTACTTAGGCACCATTTTAAAATTGGATTATTATTATAATTAATCCGCTTTGCTGTCAGATCAGCCCCTAAATTTTTCATCGGTCCAGATAGGGTTTTCTTTCCTTGTATAACGGGTTCCATCCCTTCTTTGCCAAAGTTGTTTTTCATTTCTTCCACGTAATAGCTGGCACTCCATCCATCGTAGCCGTGCCAAGGGATGTATATATCGTACTCATTCTGAATTTCTAAGAACCACTCTGTCACGTATTTGTAATGGACCTTATTGCCTGGTGTGGTTCTTAACATACCAAGCTCTAACCAAATATCATACGGTATTTTATCTTCTTTTACCCGCTGCTCCAGTATATCCTCCGGCAACCAGTACATTTGCTTAACATAAATGGTTTCATCCTCTGGCACCATGAAAACAACAGTGCCGCAAGTAAGGTCTGTAGTGGATGAAAGGTCTGATCCACCGATACCATACCTTGGCTTTATTACTTTTAAATCATAGGTGGCGGTATTATTTATCTGTTCAAAGGTTAGCCATGCTTCCGATGAGGTTTCCCTAATATTAAAATCTTTGCAAAGAAGGTTCTTTATAAGCATAGGATTAGCTTTAGCTTTATTAATCTTAGCCTGAATCTGGTCAATTTTCTTTATAGTACCTAGCCCAGGGTTAGCTTTATATGCATTTTCTATATCTGTCCATTCAGAGCGTTTATCCAACTCATATATAATAGGCAAGAATCGCTCATTCTTATATCCATTTTCATCCTCGTAGCCGTTTATGGTCTGTTCTGCCTCATCGTATTTTAGGTCATAGACGGATTCCCTTACTGTACCCGCTGTGGTGGTAATGAATATAAGGGGTTGCTCCCTAGATGATGTACCATCCACTATAACGTCATATAGGTTCTTGTCTTTCCATGCGTGGATCTCGTCCAGCAAAGCGCCATGTACATTGAGTCCGTCAAGGGTATCACTGTCAGACCCTAAAGGCTTAAAAAAAGAATCGTTAAAATCACTGCTCATTTCTGCTACAAGAGGTTTAATCCGCTTGTGTAGAACCGGTGACTTTTTAACCATTCTTTTAGCTTCAAGCCATATTATTTTTGCTTGGTCTTTCTTAGTAGCACAGGCATATATTTCAGCTCCCGGTTCCCCATCGGCAATTTGTAGATATAATCCTATAGCTGCAGCAAGTGTCGATTTGCCATTTTTCCTAGCTACCACCAGCAGTACTTCCTGATACTTGCGGGTGCCGTCAATTTTATGGATGATTCCGAAAGTCGCGGCTACTAGAGCCTTTTGCCACAGTTCAAGTATGAAAGGCTGACCGCCCATTTTGCCTTTACTATGCTTGCAATAATTCTCGATGAATTCTAGAGCGTGATTGGATCTACTCGAGCTGAATTCCCATTCGCTGTTAGGGTCGTAAATGATTCTTATTAGTTCTTTGTAAACCTTGTAAATTTTCAAACCGACTTTTTTACGATTACTGCTTATCCAGTTGAAATACTCAATTATAGGATTAAATGCTGGGTCATACTTCCTTCTCATTGCCGCGTGTTTAGCTAGAGCACTCATCTATTATTCACGAAAGCTTCAAAGCCATCACTTGTGTCCTTTTGTGTTTTTTTAGGTAATAGTTCAGTAAGTTGCTTCATAACGGTCATATGATTTTTTATCATAACGTTATAGATTTCTACCTCAGGAGATTTCTTAGTCCCCCACTGATTCTCACCATTCTGATATTCGCTTGTCACCCCATTTTTATTAATAAACTTTTGAAGATCCTCTAAGGTCACTGACATAAAAGCGGCGTTCTCTATTAATGAGCTAACTGCTTTTTTTGTCTTAGCATCTACCTTAGTCAAAATCCTATTAAGTCTCTTTATTTCGTTGCTAATTCGGTCATCGATAGATACCGGTTCTTTACTTTCAGTATTTCCCATTAATTATCACCTCCGCTTATATACCACACCCCCTATAGGGTTAACTTGTGTGTTCTTTGATTGCCCCCTCCTCGGTCCCTAGAAGATTAAATATCGATTATTTTATGGGGGGAGTGTACTACTTCCTCACTAAGTCTCCATTTGCATCAAACATCAATCCCTCTGCCACAACATCTGAACTATGGTGCTCCTTATTATGACAGTCTTGACATGTCAGCTCTAGCAGTTCCCAGTTTAATGTAATGTCTGGATCGTTAATATTGTCAGGTGTTAATTCAATTCTATGATGTACTATCTTTCCCGGGTCACCGCACCGTTCACATAAGCCGTGCTTGAATACGAAAAAAGCATCGCGACATTTGCGCCATGCTTTAGATTTATAGAACTTTTCTGCAAAAGCTTTTATAATAATCAACTCCAAAAGAAAAGCACCTACCGAAGTAAGTGCGTGTAATTCAATACTATTTGCTTAACTTAAACCAAATTCCCCCGGTACCATCATAGTTAGCACCGTAATTAATTTTAGGATTCAGATCATCCTTTTTAACCTTAAATGCAGCATACCCCTCATGCTCTGCCCCAGCATATAGCTCTGTCGATAATTGGGGTGAAGGAATAACTACACTGTAAAACTCATCATATTTTGTATTCCCTGTATTAAATAAATCAAAAGAATAAGCACCTATGCTAACTCTCTTATCATCTTTAGAATCAAGAACTTTAATATAGATTTTTGAGAGAATATATTCTTCATCAGCAGCCGGCCTATCGTTAAATTGATTAGCCTTTAAAATCATATCTAGGGCTGCCTCTCCTCTAATAACTTCGCTGACCTTAATTTCAACAGAATATTCTTCCATGAAATTTGAAACCGTAACAGATTGCTTTGTTCCAATTGGCGCTGGATTTGCCCTATTATAGCTTCCCGTACTTGGAGCAGTCGCATTTGTTTTATCGTTTATGCTCGCTGTGCTAGTTGCAGCATCCCAGCCTACTTCTTTACCTAGCATTTCTGCGGTAGCCCTCAATGGTACATATGTGGTACCATTGTATAAAATTGTATCTGCCGCAACCTTTTGTCCATTGACGGTTAGATTTACTGAGTTCATTATAACCTCAATAAGCTGTGACGGCCCTAAACCAAAAGCAGTAAGGTTAGATAGTAGCAGCATTAAAACAATTCCAAATATAAAGCCTTTAATTTTATTTTTCAACGTAATCGCCTCCTTTTCCTATTAGATTCTTCAAGAAGGCCTAAAGTCCTACAACAAATGCTCGACAAATTCAGACATGCAACTTTCTCTGATTGTCTGTTTTGGCAAAAGAAAAGAGCCTTTAATGGCCCCTCAATAGTAATAAACTTATTTTATACTATTTATTATTACCTGCACCTGCTGCTTTTTGGGTAGCTTCTTTTTTTTGTAGTTCAGCAGTAGCTTTGATATTATTAAAGTAATCCTCATTGGCGAGTGTTTCTTTGACTCTCATTATTTCTTTTAGTTCACGTAAACTATTGATTAACTCACCCTTTTCTTTCGCTTCTTCTCCCGCTATTTGAGCAGCTTCCTTGATATTTACGTCATACATTTTTAAGACTATTACTGTAAAACGAACAAACGATGTAATTACCCATATAAATATAGAAGTATAAATAAATGTAAAGAAATCGACAGCTAATGTATCACTAAATATAGTACAGATAAAGAAAATAAAAGATGAAAACAGAGATGATTTAGAATATGATGTAAAATCTTTAGTCCCATCATTTTGGGATATAATAACTATTGCTTTTGAATAACTTGATCCAAAAACAGACATTATTGTAACATTAAACCCAATGAGTACTACAGCAATTGTACTAAGTGCTTCGGTTCTAGCGCTAGTAAATATTTTATCTGACATAAATGATTGTATTAAATTATAGTATTCTAATAACGTATCATTGTATATTGAGCCCAACATTAAACTAACTGCTAATATAAAAAATGCCATTGGTAAACAATTAAGACCTTTCTCAATCAACCAATTTAAAAGCCTTTTGAGCTTTTTCTTTTCATTTTCCATACTACCAACTCACTCTCTCTTTATTCAATTTCAACTCTATGTTCTGGTCGTGGTTCCCTGTTTAATCTCGGAAATTCTACCGTAATCATACCTCTTAAAAATTCTCGATGGCTACTAGAAAGTGTTCCCTCATAATTATGGTATGATACTAATACTGTATGCCCAACATACTCAGATCCTGGATTTTTAATATCATCATTCTCTAGAATTTTATCCTTATACTGTTTTCCTACGTTCTTTAAATCTATTGTATCTAATTTGTTCGTAGCATTATCTCTAAACTTTACTTTAACACTTTCTATGTATTCTGCATCCAAATTTAATAAATCAAGTAATTGTTTAACCGTATCTAAGTTCATGGTTGCTTGCTGCCCTTGACCTACATTAAATTCTAGTTTTAGTGTTTTAGCATCTAGATTTGTCCTATTAGCATTAAAGCTATCTAATACATTTAGAATGAGTCTACTATCATCATTATCAACTTCCATTCCCTGATTTAATATATTATTATTATACCTATCTAATTTTAACTTAATCTCTAGATACCTAATTTGTCTAGAACGATCAATATTTTCCCTTCCGATTGCAGATTTAACGGGAACAAATTTTACTTCCCATTCTTCGCCTTCAATTCTATGAAAAAAAGAATTAAAATATGCTTCAATATCTTTAGCCTTAAGGCCTTGAATATTAAAGTCTAGAACCGCAGTTCTGTAACGTTGATCAAAAACCATAGTTACTAGTTCAACTACATCATCATCATTTTGAATAGCTCTTAATGCAGAGTTTGATATATTTCCTAAAAAAGGTTTATAATCTCTCCTAAACTTACCAAATGGAATAATGCGTTTATCTCTATAAGTCTCGTTAAGATGCATTGGAAACATAGCAGCTAAATTATTATCAATTCTTCTCACCTTTTGATCCCAATTAAAACCAGCTATTTGATCGATAAATCTTAATAAATCTATATCTGTTTTAATTCCATTCTTAAATATTGCAATGTTATAAAAATTTATTGTTTTGCTCAAAGTTATCCCCCCCTAATTAAGTTATACATTTCGACGCGGTGGGGTAAAATCCTACAACAATCGGTCGCAAGTTTCGACATTTTGCAGGATATTAAAATTTTATATTAAATATTTATATAAGTAAGTGGAGGTTGATAGTGGATGATTTTTATGGCTTATTTAATTTGGCTTTTATCGATAGCTAATGATTATTTAAATTCAGGTATACTAAGTATATTTCTTCCAATTGTTATATTTATAATTTCTTCTGGAGCAGTAATTGTTTTGTCTATAAGATTTAAGTTAATAGTAAAATTTGTTGTAATTGCAGAAATTATGTTTGATCTATGGATATTATACTATTCTCTAATAAATGATAGTATTTCAATGCTTTTATTTGCAATAGGTTCATTGTATTACAGCATTAAAATTTTAAAAACACCTGTATCAAAATAAAAACGTCATAAGTTATTTCAAAACAAAAGCCACCGAATTTCTCCGGCAGCTCTTGAAAAGGGGATTCTTATATAATTTTCCACACTACCATATTAACACATTTGAAATAGCACGGAAATAGCATCTTTTTAGCACTGATTTTGCATTGCGCTAAGTCCCTCAATCCCAAACAAATACACACTTAATTGGTTTACCATTTGATTAATCCATCTCCTGGAAGTCCCTGTACCACAGTGTAATCCCTCCTGAATCTCCTCGTAGGTCTTACCCTCAAAGTAGTACATCTCCAAAGCTTTATACTTCTCAGGTGTCCCTAGCTCTGCTTGTTTAGCTTGTAACTTCTCTAGTGATACATCTACATGGGCCAGCATTATAAGTGTCTTTGCTCTTGATCGCTTAATGCTGAGTATGTAAAGCTCATCCTCATCCAGCCCCGTCATATCCATATTGCAATCAATCTGGCCTAAGTTATCTATACCCCCTAAAACATGCTCCATAAGCTCCTTGTAGTTCCTAAGCAGTAACCTAGTATTATGATAAACCTGCTTTTTTTGCTGCAGCTGATTCTCCTTCTTGAATTCCTGAATAGCCTCCTTAACCAGTTTTTTCATTTCGTCTTTTTTACTCACGTCTACGCCCCCTTTAGTCCTCACTAATCGCAAGCCACTTCTTAAACTTCCATCCCCGGGAATACAATTTCTCTATATGCTGCAGCTCTGCTTCCTTCAGGATCGGGTATTGCTCTAGTACCTTGTCCAGAATTCCTACGCACATCTGTATGAGATCCAAGGTCTCTGCTACGACATTGGCCGCTGCTTCATCGCTTAGCTTTGGTAATCTGCCAGGATACTTCTCAGTGTAATCCAGTGTCTGTATGGCGCTTATGACTTCCCTGGACTCTTCTTCAAGTTTTGTAAAGTGCATCCACCATGGATGATCCTTCTCCAGTACTGGTAGTTTTATATCAATCACGCTGCTTCCCCCTTACTCTACCTATACTCTCAAACCACATACAGGACAATATTTTATAGGTATTACTGCAAAAACATTATCAATAGGTGTTTCAATATTTAGTGTGCCATCAAACCATATACATGCTGACATGCCTCCGTTTGCTCCAATACCATCATCGCTTATAAGGTCATCTCCATGCACTGCTTTACCATCTACCGTCTTATGATTTGGTTTGCAAAATTTACACATTCTCACTTTCCTCCTTCAAAATTTCACCATATTGCGACCTACACCAGATACCCCTTCAGCTCCTGCAGCTCTAGGATGATGCTTTCTATGTCCTCAAAGGTATATGGATTCTCTTTGTCGATAGTAATAGCCACCTGATTCTCAGCTAAGAGCTCATAAACGAAGCATCTGCCGGCAAAAACGTATGGCTTTAGCACAGGCTTGCTTTTGCCGAGAACTGCAGCTGCAGCAGTTCCTTTTTCTGTAAGGTGGTATCTAGTCTCAGGGTCAATTTCTTCTGCTGAGGACTTAATTTCTTCTTTAGGCCCTTCATCCGTAGTCTTAACACCATTATTTTTCTTCTCAGTTAGTTCCTCTTTGATGCCCCACTTATGGAAATATGCCTTTATCGTTATGTGAGACATATTATATTTTTTAGCTATCTCTTCCAGTGACTCTTTATCTATTCCATTGTCATGGCACTCCTGAATGAGCTGCTCTTTTGTGATTTTAGGTTCCTTTGGCATATCCTTTTCCCCTTTCTTAATAAGCAATTTAGTTCGATTCTTTAAATCTTGAAAGTCTACGGTATCCTTGTAGTTCCCAAAATTCACTACAATGAACCGCTCACATATCTGTACTATTGTGCAATCCCTACGCTGGAAGGTATTTTTTCGAGGTATTTTTGTATGAAGCTCATACAGTTCTCCTATTTCAAACATCCTCATCCCGCCTTTAACTCTGGACTTCTTCAAAGCCATACAAATAATCCTGTTGCTCCAGAAGGTGTATAATCTGCTGATGATATGGCATTAACCACTTTTTCTTATCGATATCATACTCCTCTTTGCTTTGCCACAAGGAGTTGCTGAAGTCTGGTCTTAGCCGATGTCTTACTGTATCGCCCTTTATGTCCTTCTGTAGCCTTAACCCGCCACACCTGAAGCCATGAAGTATATTAGCCAGTGACTTATTTTTCTCCTGAGCTCTCCTCAAGAACTTATCCCAATCCTTAGAATCCTCGTGAAGGTCCAGCCTTGGATCAATACTTTGTGCTGCTTTACCTCTATCTATGTTGCCTTTAGGAATCGCATTTAGATTTTCTACCGTCCCCCATAAGGTTTGTTGAACTAATCCCATTTAACCCACCTCTTCAATGGCTATATAGATACCTGGCTTCTCTGACCAGAATTTTTCAACAACCTCACTGGCCACAAGTGCATCATCAGTCCAATACCTTAGGTCCGTCATAACGTCCTTCAGCAGCTTTTGAAGATTATCCGTATCAGGCTTAGTGGTTTTGTACTGTCCATGATGCTTTCCCTTGATGAGAGGGAAGCACCACTTTACCGTCAGCCTTACTGCACTGGTATATTTCTTTGCAGGTATATGTTTAGCCAAATATGCCATAAGCTTATGCCTAGCAGCCTGCAGTTCTGGTGGTTCGTAGAATATTGGCTTACCATTCACCACAGATACCTTTTTCTGCTGATGAGTTTTTGTCGGGGGCTTCATGGGTAGGAAGAATTCAGTTTTTATTTTAAAATCTACTTCAGTCATCTCATCCAGACTCTCATCATAAAAATCAGAGTTATTAACATCCTCGTTAATCATCTCACTTAAATGCTCAGGATACCTTCCCATATTTTAACACCTCCTATATTTTTACATTTATTTTATCTATCAATCTTCATTTGTCAGAGCAAAGCGTGTCAGTAGTCGTAGTGCGAACGTAAACGCACTACTGACAACAAGCTCTGACTACGCCCGTAGGGTGTCAGAAAAAAAAGTTTATATTTATATAGCGTTTTTTGACACCCTTTTTTGACACCTATCAAAATACACAAAATACGTTTTTTGATAGCCATTTTTTATTAACCTGTCAAAAAACATGAAATACGTTTTTTGATACCTTGTCAGTAGGTGTCAAAAATATAAATTTGACATTTTTGACACCCTATCAATTTTAGCTGCCAGTGTCATTTTTCTGTTTTTTGACACCTTGCTTTTTAGTCACTACTCCATTATCAATCTCAAATCCACCATGCTCTTTCAACCTATTTTTTACAGAATTTTTAGTTAAACTCATATATTCCTCTAAAGCTGCTATAGTTACTTCGCCATCAAAACCACATGCCTCATAAGCATTTTCAACGGCAATTTTTCTCTCTTTTACTTTAGCCTCTTTAGGTTTGCGTTTATTTATTGCCCTCTTCCATGAAGGCGCTTCCCCTTCCGCTTCAACATCCTTTAAGATATCCACAGTATCCACATAATGCACAGGATAAGCAAACCATAGATTCTTAGGGGAAAACTTAGGAAACTCCCTTAGCGTCCCTTCAATTCGCCATGCTGTCCGATATTGTACAGCCTTGTCAGCGGTGAATAGGTCCTTCTGCATAGCCTTGTACTGTTCCTTAGAAAGAAGCTTCTCACAAGCCTCCAACATAGCCCTTTGGCTGCACAAATCGTCTTGCGATACCTCATCTTCCCAGCCTTGCACATACTTCCTCAGCCATGCTTCACATACCTTACAGATTGCCTTATTAGCCTCTTGCTTTAAAATGTCCTCATTGAGTTCCAGCTCTATAAGGTCAATTAGTGCATCCGGATCCCGGGCAAACACTCCAGAGCCAGAAGCCCTATCCATACTTCGCTTGCCTCCCTGGCTACCCTTAGAATGATGGTGACAGTAGATTACTGCAGCATTAAGTTCATGGCATACTAGGTCGAATTGATTACAGAAGTTGGCCATTTGGTCAGCTGAATTTTCGTCCCCGGTAATAACCTTATAAATAGGGTCTATGATTATGGCGATATAATTCTTCTTAGCAGCTCTCCTGATGAGTTTAGGCGCTAGTTTATCCATAGGCACGCTTTTACCCCTGAGGTTCCAGATATCAATATTATGGAGGTTCTTAGGCTGCCATCCAAGGGCCTCATATACATCCCTAAAGCGGTGCAAGCAGCTGGCCCTATCCAACTCCAGGTTGACGTACATAATACGCCCCTTGGCACATTCCCATCCCAACCAATTCTTACCCTCTGCTATCGCAATAGAAAGCTCTATCAGTGCATAAGACTTCCCTGCTTTTGAAGGCCCTGCAATTAGCATTTTATGCCCCTGTCTAAGGACATCATGTATTAAAGGTGGCGCTAGTTCCGGCAGATCATCCCATATCTCTGAAATGCTCTCAGGCTCCGGCAAATCATCATTGATGCCCTCAATCCACTCCTGCCATTCCTTCCATGATTCTTTACCTATATTGGTATCTGCCAAGAATTGCTTCTGACCACTTCTCATTACCCCCGGCATACGGCTGAGCCTGGAGGGGTTACGGTTTTGGTTATCTACCTTAAGCCCATTTTTCTTGCAGACATTATAAAGATAATCTACTCTCTTCCGGTATTCGTCATAGGTGCCGGCTTCGATCTTTACGATGGCATGAAGGCTTTTTCCTCCACTATGTACTAGGCAGGCCACCGGCAGCTCCAACTCACGAATGATGGCATTCTGCTGATCAATATCCATAGAATCCGACTCTACTAATGCATAGCGAAACTCCGTCACGTTCTCGTTTTTGATGCCTTTTCCATCAAGGGGGTTAAAACGTATCCATGCCCCTACCTCAGGCTTATAATCTCCTAAGACAGCTCCTATATCGCCATTGCACTGATTGAGTTGCTGAATCAATTCCCCAGCAGTACGGTCCCAGGCTCCTTTCGTAGGCAGATACTTCCCTTCCTTCTCCCAGCTTTCCGTAACATACCCTACATTTTCAGAGGCTTCAAATAGTATCTCAAGGTATTTTACCAATTGCCCTACTGGGTCCCAGCTATCGGGTTCAACTACTTCCCTACCTTCCAGCCAGTTTTTATCGACAATCACAAGACTATCCTTTGAACCAATTACATCGTCCCAGTCTAATTCATATCCCTGCTCCTTTTTAAAAGGCTCCCAGCCCTGGTCCTTTGCCAGCTGAACTATAGTACCAGTGGTAACAGGAGCGGAAGAGCCATGAAAGCTATCCCACTTCCTGAAGCATTCACCGGCATGATATCTTTTAAAATCTCGTCTGCTCCATTCATCCCAGTCAGCAGCCGTATAGCCTGCATCCTTCATAGCCATGCCCACAGAGACCCACTCCTGGTAGTCTAGTAGGGCTGGGTCAACATATTCTAATATTTCCAGTAGGTTAGTTTCTACCATGGAATTGTCCCCCTTGTTTTACTTACTTTTTATGCTGTATAATTTTGGTATAAGGGAGGTATGAACATGAATATAACCAGTGAAATGATTTTTGATATTTTTGTAGATACTATAGTAAATCACTTATGGCCAGTTATGTCCCCTATCTTAATACCAATTATGATAGTCAGTGTTATTGCCGGTTTATTCAAGCTTTGCACTAATCGCTTTATATATTTCCACTCCATTTTATCTGGAGAAAGCAAAAGAGAAGCCAAAAGAAAAATGAAATTTGCTGATAATCTAATTGACTTCTTTAGTGCTTTGAAAGATATATTTCCCTCAAAATAGCAACTATTTCACTCTGGTTTATATGATACTGGATCAATCTCCCTTGGTACTCTCCAGCCATTAGCTGCTATTCTATCAATTAATTTTTTTGCTGTTTCAAATTGCCATGTTCCTACATGTTCAAACCCTCTGCCTTCTAAGAAACGTATTTGCTTAGGTGTAGTTAGGCCTTCAGTGCGCCTTTTATCAAGTCTGTCAAGAAGCTTGGCAGCTTTACCGGCGTTATCAATTTCATCCGGGAAGATTCCCAGTTTTTCCAAAGTCTTAATTTGATTATCTGAAGGTGGTCCCATTTCCCAACCAAAGGCCGGCACATAACTGGCAAGGTCCTCAGCTTGAATACTCATTTCAAACTGTAAGGGGTCGACTAAGGCCCGCTTACGCTTTCTCATTTCCTGAAGCTTCTTGGCTAGAGCCTCTTCTCTAGCGGCTACTACATCCTCCGTCGCTTGTTTCTCAGCTGCTTCAATGTCAACTGGGCAACCGGCTGCCTCTATATTCTCTGTCATTTTCTTAGCCACTTCTTCATTTTCACAAATCAGGTGAGCTGGATGACAGAGCTCATGGCGCTCTGTATGCCATAGAAAATCCAATAATAAAAGGTGGTTCTTGCCGGGATATAGCCGGGTGCCGCGACCTACCATTTGACTATATAATGAACGGACCTTTGTCGGCCTAAGCACCACGATACAATCTACACTAGGGCAGTCCCAGCCCTCAGTAAGAAGCATTGAATTACATAAGACATTGTATTCTCCCTTGTCAAATGCTGCTAGTATTTCAGCCCTGTCAGAGCTACTGCCGTTTACCTCTGCAGCACTAAAGCCCTTAGCCTTTAGAATGTCCCGAAACTTCTGGCTAGTCTTAACCAGCGGAAGAAATACAACAGTTTTTCTATCGAAACAAACCTTTGCCATTTCATCTGCTATCTGATGGAGATATGGATCAAGGGCTGTACCTAAATCACTGCTCTTAAAGTCTCCTGCCTGCTGTCCTACCCCGGTAAGGTCAAGCTTAAGGGGTATCGTCTGCGCTTTGATAGGTGAAAGGAAGCCTTCCTTTATGGCCTTCGGCAGAGTATATTCATAAGCCAAGGATTCAAAGTATTGTCCTAGGTTTTTCATATCTCCCCTGTCGGGGGTAGCTGTAACCCCTAGCACCTTAGCCTCATTAAAGTATTGCAGTACCCTCTGATAGCTGTCGGATATACAATGATGAGCCTCGTCTACAATTATGCTATCGAAGTGGCCGGGCTTAAATTGATTTAACCTTTTTTCCCTCATAAGGGATTGTACGGAACCAACTACTACTCTAAACCAGCTGCCTAGGCTGCTCTCCTCCGCTTTTTCAACGGCACAGCCTAATCCAGTGGATTGATTCAATTTATCTGCAGCCTGATCCAGGAGCTCCCCACGGTGAGCTAGGATTAAAACCCGCTCACCGTTACGGACACACTCCTCGGTAATTTTTGAAAATACAATAGTTTTACCGCATCCTGTAGGTAGTACCAGTAAGGTTTTTTGATTGCCCTTTTCCCACTCAGAAAGAACTGCCGTCATGGCATCCTGCTGATAGGGCCTCAGATTCATAACTAAAACCTTCCTGCCTCAAACCTTGTAGGTTCAGCAGGCTCATAGAATTTCTTTATTTCGTTAAATGTTAATTCCTTACCATCATCATTTTTCCATGTCTTTATGCCGACTTTGGCCTTCCCTTTGGAGCCGATTACAGCATTCCAATTCATAGTCACCTTTTCACCCTTCTTGCGCTGGCCAATAGCTGTAAAGAAGGCGCATAGCATACCTTCAGTGATGGAATGTAAGAAAAGATTATGCTTTACTGTAGTGGTACCTTCAGGTGCGGTAATCCTCAAATGAACCGTAGCTTTGGGGCATGGCGGCAGCTTTTCACTGCCGTTGTGCCTACCTCTCTCAAACTCCACAACTTCAAATTCATAGTCACCTTCCGGAAGTGTCACGTACTCCGGTCCATCATTCTCTATTGGGCTATCCCAGCCTAATTCATATCCTTGATTCATTGTTTTTGTCCTCCTTTATTTGTTTTAGAATGGTATATCATCTTCACGTAAATGCTGAATTATTTCAAAAACCTGCGGCCATGCTGCTACCAATACTCCCGATATGAAACCTGCATCATAGTTCTCAATAGGGGTATTTGCAGGGTAATAGCCTTTGCTGGCTACTGCCTTCTTAATTTCTCCTACCTTTACATTATCCTTAAGCATCAAATCAGCTAAAGCTTTAGGAACTCCGCTTAAGTCCTCTTTTATAGGCTCTGTAGCTTTTGGCGGCTTTATCGCTAAAGGCACAGTTATAACTTGCTGCTGTGGCTGCTCCTTAGGAGGTTCTTGGGTGGTACTGGGTGGAGCCACTGGAGGAGTCTCAACCTTTGGTGGTGACGATTGTTGTATTGGTTGTTGCTGCTGCACCGGCTGCTGATTATTCTCCCTTGTGATAATGCAATGGGCAATCTCTATAAAGTCAAATGGTAATTCCATAGCTAAATTATGGCGATTCTTTGCATCCCAGCAAGGATGGTGGGTTGTGTACATAACCCTTTTACCGCCCTGGGCCTTGTTTTTCTTGTCGTCATTCTTTACTACAAATGTCTTATAATTTGCGAATAACACCATGTCAGCCCATTCCTTCAGAAGTGGTGCTGTTTTCTTCTGAAGTTTCAACTCCCATCGATCATAGCCCCCCATTTCATCAGGCTGTTCAAACTTCCTCATCTGTGCATGGGCTGTTACAACTACATTGATACCAATCTCAACCAGTTCCTCAAGTAGATTAAGTAGTCTACCTAGCTCTTCTGTTAAATATATATATCCCTTGCCATATCCAAAATCCTCAATGCTTTGTTTATCAGCTTTAGCACATATATGATCCATACAAAGCTGCTCAGCCCAGTCTGCAGTATCCAGTGCCAGGGTGCCTAATAAATGGGGATTTTGCTTAAAGTACTTAACCTGCTGTATTAGCATAGTCCAACTGCTAGGCTTAGGGGTTCTGGCTACATCCATATGCTTAGTAGACCCCTCTGTATCAATGAATATTGTATTAGGGAACCGAGAAGCAAAGGTTGACTTCCCTATGCCTTCGGGACCATATACAACAACCTTCTGAGCACCTTGAATTTTACCCCTTGATATCTGCATTAAAATTCACCTACCTTCCAAGTCTTTGGTTCTTCTACCTTCTCCTCTCCGGCAACATAACCATCTTCTATAATGATGCTACACTCTTCCCCTGTGCTTACTCTGGTGGCTATCGCCTGTAGTCCTTCTTCTTTCAACCAAGCCCCAAAAGCTGCTAATGTTTCTAAATCCATTTGCTCCAGTTTATCCAAGAGAACAAAACCACATTTTGGATTAAGCTTTCGTACAATAGCTGTACTAACCTTCAGCTGGTCGGAACCACTCATGCAGTCCCATTTCTTGCCGTTATAGGTAAGCTCACCTTCCACAACAGATAAGCCGGGTAATGGTAGACTTGCATTTGTCAGTAGCTCCATTTTTGACTTTCTAATATCCTCTATTTGAGCCGTTAGAGCATTATACTGGTTAACATACTCTTGAGCGTCCTCTTCTGCCTTGTCCTTATCGAGGTTAGCCCTTACTTTACGATTGATGGCCTCAATATTTGCTATGTTCTCCTCCAGCTCAGCTGTGGATTCATCGTGAAGGTCTAAGGCTGACTTTCTTGCAATATCTAGGTCAGCAAAAATAACCTTTTGCTTTTCCAGTAGTTCATCAATCTTCCTTTGAATATCGCTGGCCTGACCTTCTAAGAATTGCAGATTCTGACGGTTCCGCTGGTTCTCACCATTTCTGGCCAGTATGTCCTGCTGCTGCCGGATCAACTCCGATGCAGATACAGGCTCCTTCGGAGCATCCGTATAATATGGTTGCTCCTTGGCAAACTTTTTCTTTTGGTCAGCAATCTGTCCTATAGCGTGGCGGCGGTTATATATTTCCTGCTCCTGCTTTTCAAACTCATAAAGCTTATCCCCCACACCAATAATCTGTAAAAGGATATTTGCCTTTTCCTTGTTGGTAGCTGCCATGAACTTAGGTAGGTCAATAGCTAACTGCTCTACAAAGTCATTTAAGAGCTGCTGGCCTCCCTTCTGTCCGCTGGGATCTATGACCTTAAGTTCACTATTCTTTCCCTTTCGCTCTACTATCAGCCCATTTGACAAAACTATATGGAGATATGGAGGAATTACTGACCCCTCCCTTGCTGCATCTGAAGGTCGATATTTTTCTCCACCAAGAGCCCATGCTATAGAATCCAATACAGAAGTTTTCCCTTGATTGTTTTTACCGCCTACTATTGTCAGCCCATTTCCTGTGGGCTCTATTTTGACTGCCTTAACACGCTTCACATTTTCTATCTCAAGCTTATTAATCTTAATACTTTCCATTAATTTCTATCCTCCCTTGATATTTAAAGTTAAATAGGTTATACTACTCTTGACTAAGTATTTCTTTGGGCCATTCCAGTTCCCGCTGGTAGGCCCTTTTCATTTTCCAGCCATACTTTCATGGCTAAGAGATATAGCTTAAAATCCTTATTGGGGCCACTAAAGGCTGCTATCCTTCTCAATAGTCGCACCTCCTTTCAGTTCCTTGTATAGCCCATCTACACGCTTTCTAGCTGCAATTACTTTTAACAGGGCTGCATCTGCATACTCTGGAGCCGCATTATCTAGGATATTGTAGGCGTCCTTTAATTCCGAAATAGCAGCTTGGTATTCGTCCTTCAACTTAATCGGCCTCCTTCATAAGTATCAATTCTTCTTCGATTGCATCTTCTAGCTCTTCAAATCTCTCAATATTTTGCTCTTTTATCATTTCATTCACTAAGTCAAATGCAGCCTCCATGCCCAAGTTGTCAACCAGTTCAGCAAACTTTTCCATTAAGCTATTCATTCCGTTCACCTCCTCCACTCTGCCACAGCCATTAGCCTCCCAGGACTAACTCCGTCATCCTGTCCATGTAGCGGCAGCACTATAGACTGTGGTCGTTTTCGTATTCGCTTCCGCTTAGGTACTGTACGAGCATTTTTCTTCTTGCGGGGCATAGAGTATCACTCCTTTTCCTCCGGTATGTCCTCCCAACCAACACCTATATATGTCAGCACCTCTCCCCAGCCTATGGTATACATCCAGAACTCCCATTCCTTTGGATTGGTTTCCCGAAGCCTATCAAATCTATGGGGCCTTTTCTCTATATGTATACCAAAACCACACATGGTACAGCCGGTTCTCTGGGCCATCGTAGTATACAAGGTACCATCTTCCTTCTGAGCTATCTCACCGTATATTTCCGGCACCGGCACGTCCAACTCTATAGCAAGTTGCAGCAGGTCTTGTCGGTGGAATATAGCAAAAGGTGCACTTCTAATTGTGGTTTTTCCATAGTAGTTACAACCGTGCTTTGTAAGTGCCTTTTCCCTTTGCCCTCCCTCACTTGCCATTAACCCCAGGTAAGGAACCATACTATTTTTCTTTTGCCAGTTTTGGCATGGCTTCTCTTTAAGGTAGTAGCAGCATTTGTTTGAAACCTTAAAAGAGGCCGTCTGATATTCGGTACCGTACTTCTCGTTTTCAGGTCCACCAAAGAGGTTCAACCACTTCTGAGGCAGCCTCATCCGTGTACCAGTTCGGTATCCCCCTTGTTTGCCGGTGTCCCCGGTCATAATAGCGTGGCGTACTGTCTGATTCTTCTCCGATGGGTTCTGCAGCATTGATATTTTGCCAGCCTTCTCCTTGCTGATCACAGGGAATCCAAACTCCTTAATCACAGCCACCTTGTTTTTCAAAGGCTTTAAGAAAACCATGCCGGGTATCTGCCTATGTATCCTCTGTATGCTTATGTCCTCCAGTACCGATACCGTTACAGGTGTTACGTCAATACCTAAGCTCCTTAAAAAGTAGTACAATGTAATGCTGTCCAGTCCACCAATGCTGACGCACAGGTTCTTTCCGTTTTCTGTGGCCCAGTCTTGAAACTCATAGGCCACCTTTGCAGCATGAGCCTTCTTTGCCTCATATGGTAGGCTCTGCCTTTGCATGAATTGCCATTGCTCCATCTGTCTCCCCCTTCCCAAATATCTTCAGTTCCTTTGTTACACGATGTACAAATTCAATTTCTGTGCTGGTATCCTTCACCACCAGCCAGTCCCTCGGGTCCAGCCCCTGAGCGGCCAGGTATAACTTTTGCTTTCGGGTTAGTCTGCGGCCGTGTTTCATGGTGTGTCCTCTATTTCTCCAAGGAGAATAAGTTCCAATTCTTTTGCTTTCTCAAATCCATGCTTTGTGAGTACCTTTATAAAATCCAATGCCATCTTAGCTGACTTTATCGTGCAAAACTCATGGATGTACAAGTCAAGATTCTCAAAACTCCCCTCAACGTCGTCTGGCTTGGTCTCTCTGGCTTCTATATCTCCGCTTTCGTAAAAAATAGTGGTCACTGCATACTTTCCACTGCTATTTTTTTTCATAATTTTTCCACACCCTTCATCCCCTTTCTAAGGCCCTTCATAATGGCCCTTACGTAAATATCCCTGAGGTTCCAGTTCACTTGCAGAACCTCGTCCAGCGCTTCTAGTATGGCCTCAGCGGTTTTCTCGCTTCTAAGGCGCTTAACTTCCTGCTTAGCCCTGTCCAGTTCCTCCAGTAGTCGGATTTCTTCTATGGTCATTGCTGACCTCCTTCACCGATGTAGTCAATCAGCAGTTTCCGACTTATGTGGTATGTCCACTTACTGCTCATTTTGATAGCCGTCCCTATAGGGAGCAGCTGCCGTTGAAGGCCTATTCTGACGAATTGATAAGACTTACCTAATATTTCAGCTGCCTCTTTGACAGATACGTTATTTGACAACCCTCTCACCCCCTTAATTTTTAAGCAGTCAGCCGCTTAGCTTTAAGCCGCCTATACTGTTGCTCCAGTATTTTCTTTCTTTCCTGATAATCAGGTACAGCCACTATAAGCCCTATATCAATCCGCTGAAGCGTTCTGACCATTTCTATTTGCTCTGAGTTTAGATAGGGTCTTATAGAAGATACCTTGTCCAACCCATGAGCCTCTCTAAATTGCTTCGCGGTCATCCCGGTGACAATGGCATTGATCATGTTGCATTCATTGCTAAAGTGGTAGGGTTTACATTCATCGTGAGCTGCCATGATTGCATCTGTAAATTCAGGAAAATCAATTTTAGCCTCGTATAAGTTTTTTATGAAGGTTTCCATTTCGTTGAATCGGCAGATATAGGCTTCTTTGAATTGAGCTGCCTTCTTGCCCCTGTATCCCATAGCTAAGAATGTAAATCCATCCTTGGTCATAAGAAATTCTGGTTGCTTTGCCCTTTTACTTTGATAATGTTTCTCCTCAAAATTGAGGAGAAAAAATTCTTCACTGCAATCAAGATTTCTGATGTCTCTTAATACGTTGTCATGGTCTTTGCTGAATATTTCTGCCACTTTCCGACTGCTGACCATTGGCTGTCCTTTACGTTCAATTACTCCGTAGATGTCAACTGTTAATTCTCCCATTCACATCCCCTCCTACTTAATTAACTCCTCTATAGGAACATTTAAAGCATTTGATAATCTGCGTAAAATTTCTACAGATGGATTATCGCACTTACCATTAATCAAATCGCTAAGATATGCGTTGGATACACCTGCATCTTTTGCAAGCCTGTAAGGAGTTATTTTCTTGTTTTCTACTAAATTCTTTATATTTTCACTAACTGACATTTTTTCACCTCCGTGATTACGTAGTATTATACCGTAATTAAATTATATTCGTAATAACGTAGTATTTCAATCGTCGTATAACGCTAAATAGAAGTATATAAGAGTATTAGCTCTCATTTGCTAAATTTTTCTCTTACTAGCTTGACATAACGAAGTATTTCGTTTAAACTTATTAATAAGTTATACCGAAGTAATTTAATAAAAGGGGATGAAGAGATATGCAAATAAGGGATAGAATTAAAGAACTATTAGATGGTAAAAATTGGACTGTGTATAAATTGTCTAAAGAGTCTGGAGTAGCTCAATCAACATTAAGTGATATACTAAATGGTAAAAATAAAAATCCGAATTTTGATACATTAATAAAGATTTCTGATGCTCTTGGTGTTTATGTCGATCGGTTGACTGGTGAATCAGCTAGCAGTATTATCGAAAATAAGTTAAAGGAAATAACTATGACTATGACAGAACTTGCTTTAAAGGCTCAAGTCCCTTTAACTTTTCTTGAGAATTTAGATAATGTTGTTCCTGATTATGAAATTGACTTAGGCGAGCAATGTTATTCATACATAACAAGTATCGCTTGGGTTCTTGGTATTCCAGGGAGTGAGTTAAGACTAGCTTTTGCAAGACAAGAGATTCCAACTTACGATGGTCCAGTATCAAATATAGTGGAAGATTTTGCTAGTGAATCATTTGAAGAATATGTTTCAAATGATATTACGAATAGAGATTTACTGTACCATTTTAAAAAACTAAATAACCTAGGAAAGAATGAAGCAGTAAAAAGAGTAGAAGAACTTACTCAGATAGACAAATATGTGATTATGGAGATTGTTAAACCGCATCTTCTCCCTAACGCAGCCCACGAAATCGAAGGTGCAACCGATGAAGATAAGGCTCACGATGATGCTATTATGGACGATGATAATTTCTAGGAGGCCCATATGACCTATGATGAATTATTAAGAGAAGCGGATAACAACGGTTTAATAGTAAAGGAAAAACCCCTGCTGGGGAATAAGGGTAGGATAAAAGGCAATCGGATAGCAATAAAAAAAGACTTACTTACAGCAGAAAAACGGGGTACTGTTGCAGAGGAACTTGGTCACTACTTCACCACAGTCGGGGATATTACAGACCAATCTAAGGTGGAGAACAGAAAACAAGAACTTAAAGCCCGGCGCTGGGCAGTCCAAATACTCATTCGCATAGAGGATATCATACGGGCCTATGAAGCAGGGGTAAGTAATAAATTTGAGCTGGCAGAATTTTTAGGTGTTACGGAATCCTTTGTAGATATGGCAATAGACCACTTCAAAGGCATCTACGGCCATTCACACACCATCGGAAAATACATAATCTATTTCAGCCCTCTCTGGGTTTATAAGAGCCTGGATTAAATTTTTTTACTCATTTTCAAGAACGTATGTTCTAACAGAAGGGAGTCGATCAAATGCCAAAAAAGAAGAAAAACCAAAAGGTACAACGGGCAAACGGCATGGGCACCGTATACAAACTATCGGGGAACCGAAGAAGGCCATGGATTGCTAGAGCCACAGTAGGCTGGGAGATGGATAAGGAAGGACTGAAGGCAAAGCAACTTTATCAGACTCTAGGGTACTTTGAAACCGAAGAAGCTGCAAACAAAGCCCTAATGGAACACCAAGTAAATCCGATACCTCTAAAGGCAAATATAACTTTAGGGGAATTATATGAAGAGTGGTCTAATATTAAATTTAAAACTATAAAAAAATCTACGGCAGATAACTATAGAGCTGCATGGAACTATTTATCTAGACATGCCAAGATTCTATTTAGAGAACTTAGAACAGCACATTTCCAAATTATTATAAATGACCTACACCAAGACAGCAAAAGCAAATCTACAATGCAAAAAATTAAGGTCTTGGTAGGGTTGCTTTACAGCTACGCCATGGAAAATGACATAATCAACAAGGACTATGCGGAATTTATAACTATACCCAAAACACATAAGTCAGAAAAAGAGATTTTTAACGATCTGGAGATTCAAAAGCTTTTCAATAACACTGAATTACCGTGGGTGGATACCATATTGATAATGATCTATAGCGGTATGAGAATATCTGAAATGTTAGGTCTTACACGATTTAACGTTGATTTAGAAACTGGAATTATGCGTGCCGGGGTTAAAACCGAGGCTGGAATAGACCGTATTATACCAATCCATCCGAAAATCTACCCATTTATAAAAAAGTGGTACGAAAAGGGCGGCGACTATCTTATTTGTGGAGAAAATGGAAATGGTATAAACCCTGATAACTATAGAAAAAGATATTACTTCCCATGTCTTGAGAAATTGGATATTAGACGGTTGACCCCCCACTCTTGCCGTCATACCTTTGCTTCAATGATGGCTAAAGCAGGAGCAAATACTAAATATATTCAAGAAATTATTGGTCATGAGGACTACGCTCTCACGGCGAATGTTTATACTCATACGGAAGTTAAGGAACTGAAAAAGGCAATAGAAATGATTTAGTTTTTGTTAGTTACTTGTTAGTTACTGCCGTAATTTTAAGTCGTTTTTTACAGTTTGATACGTGTTTTAAAACATTGCAATCCCTTATTTTCAACATTTGTTAAGTGTATGAATTATGACTGGCAGTCAAGAGGTCAGGGGTTCGATCCCCCTTGTCTCCACCAAAACATAAAAACGACTTAAATCTAATGATTTAGGTCGTTTTGTTTTTTTATACGAACATTATTTTTTTAGTTTTTTATAGTGGTCAAGTAATCTCTACAAACCTACATTCCGACCACTTAACCTATCAAGCGTAGACAATTCCCTAAAGTTTCCTAGTATCACTGGCTAAACGAGGATAATTTCTAGTTATTTCCAAGGTGGTGTGTCTCAGTATCATCTGCAATCCGAAGTAGTCACCACCTTTTATAAGGCATCTTGTAGTAATGCAGTTGAATGCACATATTCAGCTGCTTTTTACTTTGTACCTCGTAGGCTTATCCACCACTACCTCAATAATTGACGTTACCTTCCTTCTCCTTTCCCCAAGCCCCACTAAATAGTTCTTATAAGTTTCTCTCTAAGCTGAGCATAATAAATTCAAATTACCGTTGACTTTTTATGCAAACTTTTATAAACTATGTTTATAATATAATTAAACTAAATTGGCAGGTGTGTACTATGCTAGATAATATTATCGACTCCAGCCTGGAGGAAATTAAAAGCGGCTTTTCCTATGATAGACAAAAGAAAAAATATATTTGCAGCCTATGTGGAAAGGAATTTGAGGAGGGTGAAATCTTTAAGGTAGATGATAGGTACTATGCCGCTTCCAAAATGATAGAGCTCCACATTCAAAGGGAGCATGGCGATATGTTTAACCTACTGTCCTCCTACGACAAAAAATATACCGGACTGACGGAAAATCAAAAAAATCTATTGACCATGATGTATCTAGGCATGAGCGACAACGAAGTTTCAAAGGAAACCGGACTGGCTCCCGCAACAATACGGCATCAACGCTTCGTATTCCGTGAAAAGGCCAAGCAAGCTAAGCTGTATCTTTCTATTTATGAGCTGGCCTTGAAGGGTGTGGACAGCAAAAAGCAGCAGTATAACACAAAGGATCAGCTGCTGGAGGTTCACAAAAATGCAACCATGGTGGATGACAGATATTTTGTCACCAAGGCTGAGGAGGAAAAAACCCTCCAAAACATGTTTATTTCCTTGTCACCCTTGAGACTAAAGACCTTCTCAACCAAGGAGAAGAAAAAGATTATTATATTAAGGCGAATTTCTGAGGAATTTGAAAGGGACAGAAGCTACAGTGAGATTGAGGTAAATGCGATTTTAAAGGAAATATATGAGGATTATGCTACCCTGAGACGCTATATGATTGAATATGGCTTTATGGATAGAACAAATGACTGTAAGGAGTATTGGTTAAAATGAATATGGATATCAAAAGATTTTTGGATGATGAAGGCAAAATAAATCAGTGGCCTGCACGACAGGCCTTAAAGCTTGAGATTCTTAAATATCTGTCAGAAAAATTCGAAATGGAGAAATCCTACACCGAAAAGGAAGTCAATACAATTATTAGCAGCTGGCATACCTTCAATGATTATTTTCTGCTGCGAAGAGGGCTTATTGATGCTAAGCTGCTTGCAAGAACTAAGGATGGTTCACAATACTGGCTAGAAAAAAGGGATGATTTATAAAACAGACATGGTGGCTTCCGTTTCCATTTTATTGTAGTATTATAATTATAAGGCTTTATGACCTGCTCCTCCAACGGCAACACCCTTCAAGTAAAGAACTATTATGCTAAGGAACTAGGCCTGGTCAAGGTGGCAATCGAGGACTATTATGACATGGCGCTTTCATCAGTACTCTATGAATTTGACGAGGTCAAGGATATGAGTACCTATGATGCACTACAGTATTTTTTCCGTCAGCTGCAATAGCTTTATAATGTAAAATACCCAAAAATAAAAACCAGCAACTGAATTATAAAATTCAACTGCTGGTTTTATTAATGCATTAGATATAAAAGGCTCAATCACTATCTTAATTTCTCCTCCAGCTCCTGTAAATCCCGAGGTAACTCTGCCACTACTTCCATTTCCGTGTTATACCTAGGCTGAAAGAGCCTTAGGTAGTAGGAATGCAAAGCTTGACGCTTTACCTCATAGGGGTTTTCCTCAGGTCCATATAAGCTGTCTCCTAATATCGGATGCCCTATATGAGCCATGTGTACCCTTATCTGGTGGGTCCTGCCGGTCATCAGCTCTACCTCCAGCTTTGTAGCAGCCTTGAAACGCTCCAGCACCTTATATTTTGTCAGGGAATACTGTCCCCTTTCATCCACCGTCCGCCTTATGGCACTGTCTGCCTCACGGTAAATTGGCTCCTCTATTTCCCCATTATCCTCTGCAATCACACCATTGACATAGGTTATGTACTTTTTCCGCACCCTGTCCTCCTGCATTTGCTCAGATAAAATATGATGAGAATAGGGATTTTTAGCTATTATCAATAGTCCAGAGGTATCCATATCTAGCCTGTTTACAAATCTGATCTTATGCTCTGCCCCCTTTGACGTCAGATAATAGACCGCCGCATTGGCAATGGTATGATCTGGATGACTTTTTGTTGGGTGGGATACTATCCCCGGCTGCTTATTTATAATAATAAGATCAACATCCTCATATACGATATTAAAGGGTATATCTTGAGGAATGAACTGATTAGGCCCCTCCTCCATTTTAATCTTTATAATGTCTCCGCCCTTAACCAGCTCGTAGTATTTTACATAGGAGTCGTTTAATAAAATATTCTCCTCCTTTTTAAGCCTTGTCAGCAGCCTACTTGAGGCAGATAGTCTTTTTTTTAATAAATCCTTTAAGGACCTTCCTTCATCCTCAGCCTCAACCTCGTAGGTAATCAATCCTTCGCTTTGTTGTCCTTCTACCAGCATTAAGCCACCTTCTTTCCTGTACGCAATGATCATTCTATTATATCAATATTATTTACCGATAATCAAATACTAATGGAGGATTTTTAAGGGATTTTGGAGAATTAACATATAGTTGTCTAAATATTCTCATTGCAGTAGTTGTATATTTTTAAAAGTTATGGTAATTTAGTGGATATGTGAGAATAATCGGGGTAATAATCAAAATAGAATAATATACAGTCATTTCTTATATGAAACATAAAGGAGAATTTCTATGATGGCAAACACAAATAACAAGATAATCAACATAGTGCGTAATGAAGCCAAATTTTCTGCGGATACGGCAGATTACTTAAGGAATAAGCTGGTTACTCTGGGCTACTATGTAGCTGATGGCTTTGATTATAATGCCGAATTAATCATTAGCATAGGCGGCGACGGCTCTTTTCTTCGATGCCTTCACCAATACAATTTTCCCGATATCCCTATAGTAGGCATTAATACAGGTCATTTGGGCTTCTTTTCAGAAATTAATCCTAGTGAAATCGACAAATTTTTAGAGAAGTATATTGACAATAAATTTACAATCGAGGACCTTAATCCTGTAGAAGCCTCCATTTGTACGAGAACAGACTGTATTCAAGCCTATGGCCTTAATGAAATTGTAATAAAGGGTGATAAATCACGTACCATACATCTGGATATTTCGGTTAACCACCAACTAATACAACGCTTTAGCGGAGATGGTATATTAGTATCCACCTCCACAGGCAGTACTGCCTATAACTATTCTGTTGGTGGCAGTATCATCGATCCAAATATTAAGACCTTACAGGTGACACCCCTTGCTCCTATAAATACCAATGCATATCGCTCCTTTACCTCCAGCGTTATTTTGCCACATACTGCAAATATTAAGGTCAATCCGGAGTATCATTTCGAGGATTCAATAGTAATTGTAAGCGATGGCATGGAGCATCGTTATGCCGGAATTTCCGAGGTAGGCCTTTATCTCTCGGATATAAAGGTACGGATGCTACGGTTAAAGGGTTATGAGTTTTGGAACAAGGTAATAGAGAAATTTTTATAAAGTTTATTTTTTATCCTTTTCTTCGTTCCTCTTGGAAACGCCAGCTGTCGCAAAATGTTCCATGACCTGGGGTAGATTCTCCTCAGCCATTCGATTTGCAGGAAAATATGAAACCTTGAGGGCATTGACCCATGAGGCAGCTTGGTTTTCATTTTTCGGCTTATTTGATAGCGGCAAAATGCGGACGCTATACTCATCAACCGGGATGTCCTGTTCCCCCAAAACATTTTCCAAAGCTTTTGCGATTTCTGCAATTTTGTTGTAGGAAACGTCATTGCTAAACACGGTAACATCTACCATGAGAGGAAGCGGGGGATTGTTAATATCCAGCTTCATATCCCGATCAAGCTCCATAATGTCCGCTTCTTTCACAAATAGCAGAAAAATATTCTCAAAGTCATAATCAAGCTTGCCTCCAATTATTTCCTCTGCAATTTTCCCCAGTTCCTCATCCAATCTCCGAAACGTCGTAAAATTGTTTGCGACCTCGTATTCATAGTCATCACGCAAGACCCCTCCAAAGCTGTCAACATCAATCCTAAAAACAGTGTCCTGGCTTGTGTTTGATTGCACAAGTGCAGAATAGGAAGAAATCTTGAAATTGTAAGTGCACCTTTGAATTTGCAGATTTAATTCACTATAGTTGGCGTCAATATATTGCTGCGCAGCCTTTTTTGCCAATGCATTTGATACTGGATTCCCAACAAAGCTATTTACAAAAAGCAATAATAAGATAATTAGCCCAACACCAAAGGTACCGGCTAATGTCTTTTTTATTTTCAAATTCATTTTATCTCTCCTTCTTAAATGCGTAGTATAAAAGTCCGGCAATCAGAACACCAACGGCACTAAATGCCGCAAAAATTCCAGACCACCATGCTGACATAATGAGTAAGTCAACTATGGTCGAGTAGGTTAAAAAACCTTTTACGATTTCACGGATGCTTACCCATACAAATGAAAACAGAAACAAGCCTAACGGTACACAATATGATTTTTTCTTAAGTAATATATAACCAAATCCACCAATAGCGGGCATAATCAGTGCATTGTAGAACATTCCCATACCATCGGAGAGCACCATTCCAATCAGCGTTCCAAGAAAAATAATGCTTAATAAAAACAATATTAACTGCTTTTTGATTTTATTCAATACGATAACATCATCCATAGCTGCGTTTGCTGCCATTTCTCCACCAAAGGCAACGGAACAGTGTTTACAAGTTGAAATATGCTCCATTACCAAAGCACAGCTATCTGCACTGGCGATGCCATCCTTAACAAGCGGTATTAAGTCTATGCAAACATTACAAGAAATCTGATTCACTGGTATATCCCTCCTTTAATAGATTTGCTCTGATTTTAACTTTGGTACGAAAATCAATTACTCTTGCTGAACTTTCTGAGATATTGTGTTTCTGTGCAATTTCATAATATGAATATCCATCCACTCGCATCAATACGATTTCCTTGTTTTTGTTAGGTTCTTGTTCTAACAACTCATAAATTCTACCTACCAGCTCTTTTGTCATCATGGTAGTTTCCAAATTTGTGTCTTCCGATAAATAGATTCTCATTAAATCTTCGGGGGCAAGCTCCTTTTTACTTTTTCTTAAATGTTCATACCATTTGTACCGAGCAATAGAAAATAGCCATGTTTTTATACTCGAATTACCCTTAAACGCAGCCAATGCTTTTATTGCACCTAGAAAAACATCTGATGTCAAATCCTCTGAAAGGGACTTGTTATGCGTAAGGCTCAGTATGTAAGAATAAACATCATTTTTATTCTGCTCGTAAATGGTTTGGATGGTTATTTTAGCCATACGTTTCCCCCTTTCATAAGATTAGTGTTAAATCTTTAAGCTTTGTTACAACATATATTATTTTTTATAAAAAGCTGACTGCTGCAGCAAACAGCTTCACAAAATGCAATACTCTGCGATAATGCAATATAGGCTAATGTAAGCGACATAACAGAATGGCACTGGATACCAAAATATCCCGTGCCATTCTATAAGGAAGTGCAGCTTCCTATGCTGCCGCATCTAGGCAGTGAATTTATTTATGCGTTTATGTTTTGATTTGCAAACAGTATGATACCCTCTAAAAATTTCTTGACATTTATTTTCCCATGATACTTTGTCTTACCCTTCAAATAATCCATTTCCATTCTAACCTCTTGAAAATCGAATAGTGTATTTGAATAGGTGGTGAAGGTATAATCGCTGTAGTCCTCCAATCCAATGCTGGCTATATTTCTAATGGCCTTGGATATCGCCCGTCTAACCCGCTGTTCAATTGCCTTTTCATTGCTTTCTCCAGTGTATTTGGTGCTGCTGTGATGGTCGCTCAAAAGCTTATATAGCTCCGAGGTCTTATATCTGGGCAAGACCTCCTTGGTATCCATTCTGGTACCAGTGAGAACGTCAATAATATCGATGATATCCTTGCTACCGGCCTCCCCCAGTATGCCAACCTGAGACAATACCAGCTTTGCCGATTCCTTAATACTCACTACCTTTGTTTTTTCCACAGCAGCGGGACCATTCAGCTCCTTCAATATTTTAAAGGCGCTTTCAATATGTCTGAGGGTTTCTGTAAGCTTGTGCTTTTCAATAACCTTCTTTATCACTGAAACAACCTCGTTAACATTTATGGGCTTATTGATGAAGTACTCTATCCCGCTTTCATAGGCCTTTGCAATCATATCCTTTGAGCTTACCTGTGAAATCATGACATACAGCACCGGCAGCTTCAGCTCCGTTGCCCTTGTCACCAGCTCTATGCCGTCTATATAGGGCAGAAGCAAGTCCACAATGACGATATCAGGCTTTAGGAGGGCTATTTTCTGCAGTCCCTCGTCCCCGTTGCTGCTTTCCCCTACAACATTACCCAGCTTATTGGACAGAATTATGTTTTTAAGTATTTGCCTAATGCTGATATCATCATCAACAATATATATATTTAAATCCATATTCTTTTCTCCCCCTTAGATATTTTTGATAGGCACCCTTACAGTAAAAACCGTTTCTATCCCCATGAGTGACCTAAGCCCTATCTCTCCCAGCAGTTGGTTTTTTACTATATGAAGCACATGAGTCAGCCCTATTCCGGCGTTCATCTTTCCTGATTTAGCATCAAACTTTGTAGTATAGCCGGGCTCAAAGATTACGCTATAGTTTTCCTGTGAAATACCAACACCATTGTCCCTTACCTCTATTTCAAAATGCTTGTCATTAATTTTTGCATGCACGCTTATTTTTCCCCGATCCTTAATTGCTTCTATTGCATTGATGATAAGATTGTTGATGACTGATATCAAATCATAGGAATGCTTTATATAAATATCATCCTGACAAACAAAATCGAAGCTAATATCCTTTGCCATACTACTGATATTCTTCATAAGATTGGATTCTATTATTTGAAAAATATCCTTTATGGTCATATTCTCATGTAAATCTATTTCGGGTATAATTCGTTCCAGCCCTGCACTGACCCTCAGATAGTCCTTTTTAATCTCGTGGATATCCTTAGCAATCAAAAGGGCCTGAAAGGAATACTCCTCTGCTTCATCCGGTTTAAAGGCCTTCAGCCTACCATACAGCTGATAGCTTTTTTCCATTGCATATTCAATATCCTCCATGGATTTCTTTAGGAAAAACACCTCAGACTTTAGATTAGAGGTTAAAAGCACCAGCTGCTTGTACCTTTCCTCGTGCTGCTCCTTCATCAGCAGCATTTCATAATACTTTAAGATTTCAATGATAAACAGAGTAATAAAGCTTCTGATGAAGCCCACTAAAAAAATCGTCATAAAGCCCTGCAGCTTGGGTATATTATCACTTCTGATTATGATTTCTATTACATTTGAGGTTCCGTCGGATATTGTGAGTAGTATTAAAAACATAAGCTTATTGCTTAATATGGTTCTGAAGCGTATTATGCTTAAAAAAATACCAAAAAAGGTGTAGAAGATGATCGTAGGATAATGTATAAACATTATACTAGACAGCATGCTAGGTCCATGCTGCAGCACCTCTATAAAGCTCCTAAATATAAATAGAATAATCCCCGTTAAAAAGGCTGTAGGTATTAATTCCAGTTCCTTATACCAAAATACGAAGAGTGAGAAGGCTACTACGCTTAGAGAAAATCTAAAATCACTGCCGAAGGGGTTTAAATATATTTGACCCATAAAGGTGGTAACTGCACATATTAGTAATATTTTTTTCAATCTAGAGGAAATATGTAGCATATTTTCAGCTCCCGAAACTTTAATTATTACTTGAGGAAATTGCATTATAAAGATGAGTAGTATGTTTATACAAAGTTAAAAGTTTCCTTCCTACTTAAATTAATTATAGTATAACTTTGTGAAAATAAATATAGTTTTTAAATGTATACAAAATTTCTTACTAGTACAACAAATAAATCCGGGAGCATTCCCGGATTTATTTGTTCATCACTATTTATTTAATTCATAGAACACAAAGCTGGCGTTACCCTCAGCCCACTGTCTATGGATTTTGCCGCTTTTACAGAAGTAGATTGAATTTGTTTTCTTGTTGAACTTCCATAATGCAGGCGTTTTTCTATATTCTCCTGTCAGCAGCAGCTCCTCAATTATCATATCATTGTTGTTAAAAAACTCATCATATATCCGCTGTAGGCTACTGCCCTCAGGCGAAATGTGCTGATAATAATCCACAGCCATAGCCTTTAAAATCCATTGAAGCTCCTTTAGCTTAGATATCATCATTGACATATAGTGCTTTTTTTCAACAAAAACATAGGTTTCAATATCACTGGTAGGCTTGAAGCCCGATTCCAGCTCTTGGAATATTCTTTGATTTACTTCAATCCATCCGATATCCTTCATTTTGGCTCTAACAATATCTATAATTACCGAATCCTTTATACCCTTAATTGCAGAAAAAACCTCAAGCTCCTCCTCTAAGGAATAGTCCATTACGTTTAATACCAAATCCTGATAGGTATCTTTATTTAACCAAACCCAGCGATTATCCTGAAAATCTCCGTCTAATAAGTCTGACAGCTGACTTTTTTCCAATAATTCAATTATTTTTGCAATAATATTTATCACCCTCTTTATCTATGGATTCTATTATACTCAATATTATCCCAATTAACAATATACTGCTCTTTGTAAATTCTATGTTACCCCCATCGGTTTGATACGAAAAATTAAATAATAGCATGAAGCTTTTTGAATGAGGAGATTGCATAGATAAGATGGACAGTATGTTTATACAAAGTCAAAAGTTTCCTGCTTGGTGCATATATGCACTTTCCTCAAATAAAAAAGAATGGCAGACATATACACTTAAATATATGCTACCATCCCTTAATTTCCCTTATTTCTCAGCAAGAGCGTCCAATTCATCCAGCAGACCCTCAAATACCGTCATCGCCGCCACTATTGGCTCTTCACTTGTCATGTCAACACCTGCTCTTTTAAGCACATTTATTGGATAATCGGAATCCCCGCTTTTTAAAAAGCCCAGATAACGCTCCAATGCGCCCTCTTCCTTTTGCAGTATCCGCTTTGAAAGCGCCACAGCCGCCGAATATCCTGTTGCATATTGATATACATAAAAGCTGTTATAGAAATGTGGAATTCTCGCCCATTCCATATCTATTTCCTCATCCACCACAATATCATCCCCGTGGTATTTTACATTCAAATCGTGATAGATGCTGCTGAGTCTATCCGCCGTAAGGGCCTCGCCCTTTTCAACCAGCTGGTGGGTAACCTTTTCAAATTCTGCAAACATAGTCTGTCTGAATACCGTACCCCTAAACTGCTCAAGATAATGATTGATAAGGTACATCTTAAGCTTGGGGTCGTCAGATTTCTTAATCATGTAATCCATTAGAATTCCTTCATTTACTGTAGATGCCACCTCCGCCACAAAGGTCTTGTAATTGGAATAGATAAAGGGTTGATTTTCTCCGGTGTAATAGCTATGCAGGGAATGACCCATTTCGTGAGCTAAAGTGAATACATGGTTAATGGTGCCATTATAATTCATCAATATAAAGGGATAGGAATCATAGGTGCCCCATGAATAGGCGCCTCCGGTCTTGCCCCTGTTTTCAAATACGTCAACCCATCTATTTTCAAAGCCTGCCTTCATTATACTTATGTACTCCTGTCCCAAGGGACTTAAGCCCTGAGCCAGCAGCTCCTGTGCCTCCTGGTAGTCATATCTTAATTCAATATCCTTTACAACAGGCGTATGTAAATCATACATATGAAGCTCATCTAGGCCTAAAAGCCTTTTACGAAGACTTACATATCTATGCATCAGCGGCAGGTGCTTGTTGATGGTTTCCACCAGATTATCGTATACATCAATAGGTATATTTGAGCCAAACAATGCAGCAGCTCTAGGTGAATCATATTTCTTAGCCCTTGCATAAAAAGTATTCTTCTTAACATTGGAAATAAGTGCAGCAGCAAAGGTATTTCTAAACTGATGATATACACCGTAAACAGCCCTAAAGGCATCGCTTCTAACCCTTCTGTCGGGATTAATCAATAGCTGTACAAAATTCTCCTTTGTTACCTCAACCCACTCGTTATTCTCATTCTTAATTTCTGGAAATTTAATATCGGCGTTATTCAGCATTCCGAAAATATTCTGTGCTGTTTGAGCAACCTCTCCCAATTGAGCCAGTATTTGTTCCTCCCCAACGGATCTTACATGGGCCTTTTGTCTAAAGACATCGGATAAAAAATGCTTGTATTTATCCAGTCCATCTTCTTCCCTGTAGAAAACCTCCAGGTCCTCTTCACTAAGCTGCAGCAGCTCTGGAATATAGAAGGAGGTATCGCTTTCCATTTCTACCAGCAGGCTCTGCCCCCTATCCGCCAAGGCCTGGTATTTGCTATTGCGATTATCCTCATCCCTCTTCATACCGGCATAGGAGTAAAGCTTATACACTATAGCCAGTAGCCCCTCGTAAAGCTCCAGTGAGCTCAATAGGGTCTTTGCATCCATAAGCCTCCCCTGAAGGCTTGTAAACTCATTAATCAAAGCCTTTGCCTTAGTGAAGTCCTCCTCCCACAGCTGATCATTTTGGTACAGCTTATCGATGGCCCATTTGTACTGCTCTTCAATATCAGACCTTTCCAGCGATCTACTGTATTTCTCATCCAACATAATAGTCCCCTTCCTCCCAGGTTTTATTTAATATATATTATTATCATTAAAGTAGAAATATATTTTCTACGGGCTTTTAAAGTAAAAATTTCTATAGCTTTATATATCCATTATATTCTATAATTAACATATTTTAATTAAAAGGTTATCAAAAAAATAATACGGGAGTCCTACAGTTTCTGTAGAAGCTCCCTTTTAGGACTATATCACATTAGTCGTTGATTCTTAGCCAGCTTATCCACCACCATTGCAATTGCTCCATCTCCTGTTACATTTGCTGCGGTACCAAAGCTGTCCTGTGCGATATATATTGCCATCATAAGTGCCAATTGAGCCTCATTAAAGCCCAGCATAGTTTCCAGCAGGCCTAGCGCCGCCATTATAGCGCCTCCGGGAACCCCTGGAGCCGCAACCATCGTAACCCCCAGCATCAAAATAAAGGGGAAAAACATTCCTAGGCTCAAATCAGCCCCCTCCAATACCATTACAGCTATAGCCGTTGTAGTTAGGGTAATTGTACTACCTGCAAGATGGATAGTGGCACATAGCGGTATCGCAAAGTCCACCACCTCATCTGAAAGCTTATTATTCTTAGCAGACCTTACTGTTACGGGTATTGTGGCTGCTGAGGATTGTGTTCCTATTGCCGTAAAGTATGCCGGCAGCATATTTTTTAATGAAGCAATTGGATTTTTCCCCGAAATGCCGCCTGCTATAACATATTGTATGAGAATATAGATGACATGCAAAATAAAAACTAAAACAACGACTCTTCCAAAAACAGACAGGGTACTCATGACTTCACCTGTATAGGCCATCTGCGCAAATATCCCTGCTATATGTACAGGTAGTAGTGGAATTATTACGTTCTTAATAACCTTATTTATGATTTCCTGGAACTCATTCATAAAATTATACAGTGCCTTGCCTTTTATAGCTGCCATGCCAAGACCAAATAGAAAGGCTGTCACTAAGGCCGTCATTACACCCATTATCGCAGGTATCTGTATTTGGAAATACGCCTCTGCTGCAGCGGCCTCCCCTGCCAGCTCTCCACCTTGACTAATGATATTGGGGATAATTATGCTTCCTACGAGATATGCCAGCAGGCCTGCAGCAATGGTGGATAGATATGCTATGCCGGCGGTTATACCCAGCAGCTTACCAGCCTTATTCCCCAGCTCAGCTATACCCGGTGCCACAAAGCCTATAATCAGCAGGGGAATAATGTAGCCTAAAAAATTTCCGAAAATACCGCTGAAGGTTGCTAAAATCCTAGTCAAGAAGGTGATTCTTAGTGTTCCTATCAGTATTCCTATAACGATCCCCAATACAAGCCTGGGCAATAATCCTAACCTTTTCATGTTTAAAACCTCCTCTTCCTAAATATTTTCTCTATTTATAGATAAAATATTACAATAGCATTATTTAAATATTTTAGGCATAGATATCTATGATAAAAGTCGCATTAAATGAAAATTTAAATAATTCCATTTCTTTGACATCGTTTTCGTTGTATAATAATATTAATCTACTAAGCTGTTTTTAGTACAAACTTTGGGAGGAAACATTATGCATTCACAAATTCATGCAATTGCACTAGATCCTTCTAAATGTGTAGGCTGCACAAATTGTCTTAAGAAGTGCCCGACTGAAGCTATACGAGTTAAAAACAGACAATCCTTAACCATTGAGGACCGCTGTATAAACTGCGGCCAATGCATACAGGTCTGTCCTAGGCATGCTCGTTACGGAATAACTGATGAGCTTAGTAATATATTTAATTTCCAATATAAAATCGCATTAATAGACCCTATACTATACGGCCAGTTTCACGAAAGCATTACACCATCACAGATACTTCGCAGTCTGACAAATTTAGGCTTTGATAGCTGCTTTGAGACCACTCATGGCGCTGATATAATAACCCAATACACCAGAAGCTATTTGGATAGCAGACCAAAGGGGCCCATAATTTCCTCCTCCTGCCCTACTATCGTCAGGTTAATACAAATACATTTTCCCGGCCTTATAGATAATATACTTCCAATAGATTCACCAGTGGAAATATCTGCCCATATAGCGCGGGAAAGAGCAATGGAGACCCATGGACTAAAGGAGGAAGAGGTGGGTGTTTTCTATATATCACCCTGTCCCGCAAGAATCTACAGCTTTAAGAAGCCTGTTGGTATAAAGAAAACCCATGTCAGCGGAACATTGTCCTCTAAAGCCATATTCCTTGAAATCAGCAAAAATATAGATAAATCCCCTGAGCCCCATGAGGATTTCTACCCCTCTGGAAAGGGAATCGGCTGGGCTAGGGCTGGAGGCCAGAGCCAGGCCTTGGCAATAAGCGAATATCTTGCAGTAGACGGCATACAGAATGTAATAAGCGTATTTGAGGAGATTGAATACAGAAAGATTCATGATCTGACCTTTATTGAATGCCATGCCTGTACAAATGGCTGTGTAGGCGGAAGCTTTAATATTGAAAATTCCTTTGTGGCAAGAAATAGGATTAGAAAGCTGGCGGAGGCATATTTCGACAATGAGGTAACTAATATCGAGGTCAACACCGATGAATTTTTATTAACTGAGCCCCTAACTCCAATTCAGGTAACAAAGCTGGATGATGATCTATCAGAGGCCATAAAGAAAATGCAGCAAATTGAGAAGGTTTTAGCTGCTTTACCCAATATCGACTGCGGAGCCTGTGGCTCACCCTCCTGCAGAGCCCTAGCAGAGGATGTAGTTATGCAGAGGGCTAAATTCGATGATTGTGTCGTATTATTAAAAAATAGGCTTCAGGAAAGCTCCGATAGAGATAAAGAAGAATAAATCTATATCAAATTTAAATCCCCTAAGCTCTTGCTTAGGGGATTTATAATTTATTTATTAAGCTGCTTCATCCATTTCTCCAGCCTGCTTAGACCCTCCTCCAACTGCTGCATGCTATAGGCGAAGGAAATTCTAATATAGCCCTCTCCACCATCACCAAAGGCAGAGCCCGGAACTACAGCCACCTGCCCCTCCTTCAGCAGTCTTTCACAAAAATCCTCACTGCTGATACCGAAGCTTTTTATGGAAGGAAATATATAAAAGGCCCCCTTGGGATAATTTACATCAAAGCCAAGCTTTAAAAGTCTTTTGTACACATAATCTCTTCTCTTTATAAACTCCTGACGCATCTCCTCAGCCTCTACAAGACATTCGGTTATCCCCTTATATGCTCCCCACTGTACTATTGAGGGAGCACAGGCTACATTATATTGATGTATCTTAATTAATTGCTCCATCAAGTGTGGAGCGGCACACAGATATCCTATTCTAAGCCCCGTCATAGAAAAGGTCTTGGAGAAGCCTCCCACCACGATTACCCTATCCTTTATATCCTCAAGCTGAGCCAAGGAATAATAAGCAGTCTCAAAGCTTAGGGCGCTATACATCTCATCGCTCAAAACAATGATATTCCTATCCTTTATCAACTGATACAGCCTATCTCTATTTGCCTTCGATAGGGTATCACCAGTGGGATTAGATGGGTAAGAAACCACCAATACCTTCGGCTTATGAGTGTTGATTAGCTCCTCAAGAGCTTCAAAATCTATAGAGAAGTCCCCCTTCAACGGATATGCAATTGAAGTTCCTCCAACCAGCTTAACACAGCTGTCGTAGGCAGGATATGCTATACCAGGGATTAGAACCTTATCTTCAGGGTTCAACAGAGCCATCATTACTGCCAAAATACCTTCACTTCCCCCTACTGTAATGCAGGTTTCCTCTGCAGTATAGAATATCCCAAAGCCTTTTAAATACTCCGATATAGCTGTCCTCAATTCTATAATGCCGATATTGGAGGTATATCCCGTCAGGTCCTTATCCAAGGCCTCTATCATGGCCCTTTTTATCTCCTCCGGCACCTTAAAGTCCGGCTGTCCCACCGTTAAGGAAATAGCCTCAGGATATTGTGCCACCTTATTAAAAAACCTTCTGATACCAGATATCTGTATCTTTTCTACATTTCTTGAAAAACAATCCACTTTTCCGCCTCCATCCTTGATGCTTGTACCTTGCATTAGCAATATACAGGGTACTAGTATGTATAAATATACTATAAGCCATTATTAGACCTAGTATATCACAACCCTACCCAAAGAAAAATATATAGTACGCAATTAGCTAAAGAAATACCCCTCGTTATCAGCGAAGGGTATTTCCTTATTCATGTATCCTATTTGTTAATTAGCAACCACAGCCGCCTCGTTTTCCTCCCCAGCTGCATAAACAAATTATTAATACCAACCAGATTATCCAATTGTTTCCGCATCCAAATAATCCATCTCCATATCCGAAGCCCATATATGACACCCCGATTCACTAGCCTATAAGATTTTTCATCCCAATGCTTTTCCCAAGGGGCTGACCCTATTTATCCTTATATATCATATGAAATTCAATGAACTATCGTGTATAGCCTAAGCACTAAAATTTAATATCTTCATATGATATTACAACAGAAAATAATTTTCTTTCCAAAGGGGGTTATATGGGATGCTGGAATCCCAGATACAGGAAAAGCTTCAGACGCTAATTGATAGGTTCACCAATGTGCCCTTTGTCCACAATGGTCGTTCCCTAGAGACGGGTGTAGACTGCCTTGGGTTTATAATACTCTTTTATAAAGAATTTGGTATATATATTCCGAGCGATGATGGTGGCCATATTCACGAGGAATGGTATAAAACAGATCCTGATAGATACATCAGAGGAATACGAACCATAGGAGGAAAACCGGTTTCCATATATGATTTACAGCCCCTGGACCTTGTCTATTTTGCAATTAGCCACAATATAATAACCCACACCGGTATTATGATTAATCATTACGAATTCGTTCATATGAGCCCTAAAACTGGCTTTAGCATTAGTCCTATGGATCGGCTTTGGAGCAGAAGATACCGTGGTGCCCTGCGATTCAAATAAAAATTTTATGATATATGTATAGAACAAACTTATCTGTAAATAATATAGCTATATGGGAATACAATGATTTCGGTATTTTAGTCCCCCTTTTATACCAATAAATCATCGTATTCCCATTTATTTTTTATACCTTAAAGCTTTGCGTATTCTGAGACAGCTGGTCCGCCAGCCGCTTTTGGCCTTTGGCGACCTCTGCAACAATGTCGGTGGCCTTGCTTATTTCATTTACCTCTTTGGCTATATCGTTAGCCTTAACTGCCCCTGCTTCGACAGTGGCCGCCACAGAGGTAACCGCCTGATTTATATTCTCGAAGGCCATAAGGATTTCCTCACTGTTGACTAAAAAGCCATTGATCAGCAGATTTATTTCCTCTGCATCCGCAGTATACTGAAGGCTGCTTTCTGACAGCAGCTTGTAATCCTCTCCAACCTTGTCAACCATAAAGCGTAATATTTCCTCTGAGTTTTCAGATATCATGCTAAAGGCCTCCTGTGTAGCTGCAATGGTTTTTTGTATATCAGAAACAGTATTCTTTGACACCTCCGCCAGCTTTCTTATTTCCTCAGCTACGACTGCAAAGCCTCTTCCCTGCTCTCCTGCCCGCGCTGCCTCAATGGTTGCATTTAAAGCCAGTAAATTGATTTGCTCCGCAATGCCATTTATAAAGGCCGACATTTGGTTTATTTCAGACACCACCTTACCCTTTTCGATAGCCTCCAGTATGTTTTTTTGCTTCTCCTCATAGATGGCTCTAGAAAGCCTTGTTGACTCCTCAGCCTTATGGTTGATTTCTTTTGATCGCAGCTTCATAGCTTCTGAAAAGCCTTGCCCTCCCTTTGCCTTTAATACAAAGCTCTTGGTTGAAGAAACTATTTCCTCTGTGGCAGCTGTTATTTCCTCGATGGCGGCGCTATTTTCCTGCAGACCGCCGGATATTTCCTGTAGTCTCACGTTTGTAGTATGTATTTGCTTAACGGTTCCGTTGGCTTTGCTTAAAACCTCCTGACTGGAGCTCTCCAGCCTCCCAGAGGTGCTTGCAGTATCCCTTAATAAATTCCTGGTATTTGATATGGCTAAATTCAAAGAATCCCCCAGCGTCTCAAATTCGTCCTTAGTACTAATTTTTATCTCCTTGCTGTAATCATTGTTATTCAGATTATTCGCCAGCTCCTCCAAAGCCTTCAAGGGCTTTTTGATAAATACCCTTACAATGAAGCCGGCACCGACAGCACCGGAAACTATGCTGACCAATGCTCTTACATGATTGAAAAATCTTATATCGACAAATTTAATTAAATAGCTATTATATATAGTAGTAAAGTTTGTCCACAAAGCTAAAATTATAAAAACCAATGCCACCATAACTACAGTTAGCTTCAGCTGTAGCTTTACCCTTCTTTTCATAAAGCTCCTTAAAAACCCAGCTTTTTCTTCCTTTATTGCTTCATCCATATTCAATTTCCTCCTAGTTGATTGGTATAAATTCCTCTGTTGCTACTTTTTATTATATAAGGAAGTATTTAACTGGTAATAAAAGAAGTGTTAATAAATTATAAATTATAATGAAAATTTTATAAAATAAAAAAGCAAGGTATCAGAAGCTTTAAGCTCTAATACCCATCCTTAAATAAGCTTTATGCATCTTGTTAAGCGTAATTAAGCCTCATCTGCATCATAGGGTATCACATGTGGTACACCCATATGACCATCGGAAATGACATCGGCAAAAATCCCAAAGACCTCCTTTATCATTTCCGGCGTAACGATATCTATCGTATTTCCTTCCTTCACTACTTTTCCGCCCTTGATTGCAATCATGTAATCCGCAAATCTTGTCGCATGATTTAAGTCATGCACCACCATGACAATGGTTTGCTTATGCTCTTTGTTTAATTTTCTCAATAGCTTCAAAACCTCAAACTGATGAGACATATCTAAAAATGTGGTCGGTTCATCCAGTAGAATTACATCCGTGCCTTGGGCAATGGCCATGGCAATCCATGCCTTCTGCCGCTGACCGCCTGATAATGAATTAAGGGGTCGCTCAGCAAAGACCGTCATGCCTGTAACATCCAATGCCCACTGTATGATATCGTAATCCTCAGCCCCCAGAGTCCCAAATTTCTTTTGATGGGGAAAGCGCCCATAGGAAACCAGCTCCGCTACCGTCAAGCCCTCCGGTGCCGTCGGGTTCTGAGGCAGTATCGCCAGCTTTAGGGCCACGTCTTTGGTTGATTTTTCATGTATCGATTCACCATCTAGGTAAACCCTCCCCTTCTGTGGCTTCAAAATCCTTGCAATTGTCTTAAATATCGTTGATTTACCAGAGCCATTGCCTCCCACCAAGGCTGTAATCCTCCCCTTTGGAATTTCAATGTTTAATTCCTCTACAATTGTCTTTTCATCATAGCCTATATTTAAATTTTTAGTTTTAATCATGCTCATATTCAATCTCCTTCTATTCTTACATAGCTATTTTAAACATTTGATTTTACCAATAAATATAAAAAGTAGGGTGCTCCTATCACAGCTATAGTAATTCCTACAGGAAGCTCCATTGGGGCCAACAGCTGACGCGCAAGGATATCTGCCACTAAAAGCAGCAGCGCCCCCAAAAGAGCAGTAATGGGCAATAAATGCTGATGACGAGGACCCACCAGCTGTCTTGATAAATGAGGAGCCACCAAACCCACAAAGGATATCCCCCCACCGATGGCAACACAGGAGGAGGCCAGTGCTACAGCGGTGGCAGATAGAAGCAGCCTTTCTCTTTCAATCCTCATTCCAAGGCCTGTGGCATTTTCCTCCCCCAGGTTCATTACGTTTAAAATACTAGATTTAATGTATGCGTAGGGCAGCAATATTAAAATCCAAGGTAAAAGAGCCACTACAAATCTCCAATCGGTTCCCCAAATACTGCCTGTCATCCATATTGATGCCTTCATGTATTGACGATAATCCATCCTCAACAATATTAGTAAAATTAATGCATTAAATAATAGTCCCATGCCTATGCCCACTAAAATCATACGGATCGGTGATACCGAGCCTCTTTTAATTGAAAAAAGGTATATGAGAGTTGCTGCTGCAAAACCACCCACCAGAGCCACTATAGGCATCAAATAAATGGATTTTCCCGCTGCTTGAGTAAAGAACATCATAAATACCACTACACCAAGGCCTGCTCCGGCATTTATCCCTAATATCCCAGGATCTGCCAAGGGGTTCCTTGAAATCCCCTGGAGTATCGCCCCCGAAACCGCAAGTCCTGCACCAATGAGGATTGCCATCACAATTCTTGGCAGCCTAAACTCAAATAGTATAAGGCTTTGTCTTGCGGTTCCAGCTCCTAGAAGGGTTCTAGCAATCTCTATAGGCGAAAGCCTGCTGGCCCCCAGATTCATACTAATAATGAAAAACACAGCTAGAAGGATAACCAGAATCCCCATTAGCCTAAGCATTTTGTTGGTTTTTTTTCTTAGCATTTCTTTATAGGAAAATTTCTTTATAGCCTCCATCAAATTTCCCTCCCTTCGCGTCTCGCAAGATATAGAAAAAATGGCACTCCTATTAAAGCAGTAATAACCCCTATAGGTGCTTCATAGGGGGGCTTCACCATTCTGGCAAGAATGTCGGAGAAAACCAGAAACACGCTTCCCATAATGCCAGAGCAGGGAATAATCCAGCGATAATCCGTCCCAACAAGAAACCGTACAATATGCGGTATCATCAAACCTACAAAGACTATAGGCCCTGCAGCCGATACGCCAGCCCCCGCCAATACAACTGCAACTACTATACCAATAGTCTTTACGAGTACAAT
This sequence comes from Natronincolaceae bacterium, assembly GCA_048264125.1. GTDB lineage: Bacteria > Bacillota > Clostridia > Peptostreptococcales > Natronincolaceae > M1-B18. The sequence goes on along the minus strand of JBLXDM010000007.1, from coordinate 40,591 downwards.
ATTAATGCCTAATCCAACGGCGGTTTCTTCCCCTAGGCTTAATACTGTAATGGACCTAGATATAAGCATGCTTACAAAAAGTCCTGCTGCTATCCACACAACCAAGCCGTATACGCTTGTCCAACTGGCCCCTGCAATTCCCCCCATAAACCAAAAGCTTACATCCTGGGCGGTACCATAATAAATAGATATACCGGAGGCAATGGAGCTTAATAGTGTTCCCACTATGGTTCCTGCCAAAGCCAAGCGCACAGGAGTCAATCCTCCCTTGGCCATAGAGCCAATCATATAGGTCATAAAGGCGCCAAGAGCTGCCCCTATAAATGAAATCAGCATTAAATATGTGTAGGGCAGTCCCGGCAGAAAAGCAAATGCAATGGAAATAGCAAAGGCGGCACCAGCATTAATTCCCATGATATCTGGACCAGCCAAAGGGTTCCTTGTCATTCCCTGCATAATGGCACCAGACACTGCAAAGCCAGCTCCCACCAAGGCTCCAACTAAGGCCCTCGGAATACGAAGCTCAAAAATAACCTGGTGCAGCATTAAATCCGGATTAAAATTAAAAAGCGCAGACCAGATTGTATTAAAATCTATATCCGCTACCCCCAACAAGATTGATAATACAAGGGTTAATATAAGTGCTGCAGCCCCACCAACTAGAATTATAGCCGCAATAATAGGCCTAGAGCTTATATCCTTTTTTTTATTCAAGCTTTCCTTAGATTGATATTGAGACATTTTAAGCTTTTCATTTAACATGACGACATCATCCTCTTTAATAGTAAATAGTGTTAGTTATATTTTCCAAATGTTAGTATGTACGGAAAAGGAGACTGCACCAAATGCAGCCCCCTACTTTAATAAGCATATCTACTACTTAACATTTATTATTGCATCCACCAGCTGATCAATGCCATCCATAAAGCCTATAGGGCCGGCACCTCTTGCCCAAGGGGTTTCATTATCAACATAGAAAACCATGCTATTTGCCACCGCTGGCAGCTGCTTCCAAACCTCAGTTTGAACTATATCTGTATGTGCAGCTCTTGCCTCGTCTGTCCCATTAACCAGAAGGTAAAAAACATCTGCCTCAATGGTAGTTAACCCTTCTAATATCATATCCACCTGATATTCATCAGCAGGGAGCCCTACAGGAAGCTTAAAGCCTAAGCCATCATACAGCAAGCTGCCTATATCGCTGGGTTGTTCAGTATAGACAATAATTCTTTTATCATTAACGATACGTATGAAGGCAACGCTTAAATCGGTCAAGCCCTTTTCCTCCAACAGCTTACGTTTTTCAGCTAATTTTTTGTTATAGGCTGCAACATTTTTTTGAGCTTCCTCTTCCCTATTAAGCAAGCGACCAAACTCCAAATGACGGTCACGCCAATCCGCTTCCCATTTATAAACGGCAGTAGGTGCAATTTTCTTCAAACCCTCTATTGCCTTATCCGCCCATTCTCCTGCCAGTATTAAATCCGGCTCCAGCACTACGATCGCCTCAAAATTTGCATTTTCCCACGCTTCATTACCAATTTGTGCTACTCCCTCAAGCCTGTCTGCTAAGTATGGAATATATCCGTTGACGTTATCCCTTCTATTAAATGTGGGTACACCCACCGGCACAATTCCCAATGCCAATAAATGATCTGCATCGTCATCGTAGGTTGTAACAATTCTTTCGGGCTTTGTGGGAATTTCAATATCCCCATATAAATCCTGAATCACTTTGGTTGCAGCTTCTGTATCCTGCTGGTTTATAGCAGCCTCCTTGTCTCCGCACGCAGCAAGAAATAAAGACATAAGAACTAAGAAAATAAGTACAAGCTTTTTATTACTTTTCATGATAGACCTCCATCTTCGATTAATAATAATTATCATTTATATTTATATATTATCTTTATTTGCTCCAATAATCCATTAACGATTTTGTTTTATTTCTTGTACTTATTTTCATTGCTATGACAATTCTTATTTAGCGGAAATTGCATAATATCATAAAAGCGCAAATATATTCTAGTTTATACAAAGTTAAATGTTTGTCCCCCATTGCCTAGGGCTAATAACATTTAAAATTATATAATTAGCCCGTGGGGCACTAAGCAGGAAGCTTTTGACTTTGTATAAACACACTACTCATCTTTATTATGCAATTCCCTCATTATTATTTAATGAGAAATGAGGCCAGCTGATCTATGCCTTGGGAAAAGGCCATAGGTCCCCCCTTTGCCCATGGGTAACGGGAAACCTCATATATTTTACTTCTATCTACCTTAGACTTTTCAATCAGCTGCTTATAAACAAATTCCGAATTGCTTCTCCTGCCCATAAATATATAATCAGCCTTTATTAAAGCCAGCTCCTCCGGTCTAACATAATACTCCCAATTCACCTCCGGCACCTCTGGAGAGGGAGTAAGCCCCAATTGGTTAAACAGTAGCCAGCCACCATTGCTTGTATATGGACTCACCCGAATACCCCACTGGGTGCATTCTAAAAAAACAAATTTCTTTTTGGCCAATTCCTTATTTAGCCTACTCCTCAGCTCAATTATTTTTTTATTATAGTTATCAATATTTCTCGCGGCTACATCCTCCCTACCGAATAATTTAGCAATTTTTCGATGTATTGTTCTCCAATCCACCACCCAATTATAATAGTAGGTAGGGGCGATTTTATCCAGGTCTCTAATCCCCCAGTCATTGATAAATGCACCTGCTATAATCATATCCGGATTTGATTTAAACAATTTAAACCTATCTATTTCGTTTGATGATCCCAGCTTCATCGTATTCTTTAAATAATTATTTAAATAGAAGGCTGTTCCATCGACATTTTTTTCATATGGGTCCTGCGGAATGGCTATTGGAACCTTTCCCAACGATATTAGATGGTCAATTTCATCAATATATGTCACTGCAATTTTTTCTTCCTGTAGGTCAGTCTCTATTCCATTGGTTACCGAGGTGCTTTTTCCCCTGCTTTTAATATAAACCGTAGGTGAAACCCCAACTACCCTTTTAAAGGTACGACTGAAATAGAATTCATCACAATATCCTGTTTTTTCAGCAACCTCCTTAATTTTGGCAGATGTATAAAGCATCTTCTTTGCCCGCTTAATACGTAATTGAGTAATATAATCGCTGGGTGAAATGCCTATCGCTCTTTTGAACATTCGTGAGAAAACACTGGGGCTTAAGCCATTGGTTTCAGCCAAGCTAGATAGATTAATATTATCAGTATAGTGCTTATTTAAGTATTGGAGGACGTTTTCTACAATTTGGCCAGAATCCATACTTTTTTCCTCCTTCAGTTCACTTATTAAAGCATATATCAGCTGCTCAAGGGTTAACTGCTTCCTCCATTCCGCCAAAGCGCCAATACTATTATTTGCCCGATGTATCTCCTTAATAAAATGCTCTGCTTCAGCACTGCCATGGATTGAGATTGCACCTGCCTTAAATATACCCACATCATCACATGTCTTTATAACCATAGACTGATTGTCCTTTTTTGCAATACCCACATTAAAAAATAAAAAGTAGGCCACCATTGAAGCCATCATGCCTTCAATTATCATTCCTGGAGCCAACAGAAACAATTGATTACCATCGATTTTAAAGTGCTTATCATCAATAGTAATAGCGCCAGTGCCTTCTTTAAAATAAGCAATGGCATAGGTACGAATATATCTACGCCGAAGCTGCTTCTCCTGCTCCGGACTTACAAGATATGTTTTTCTTAGAGAAAAAATATATCTTTGCTTATGGTAAGCTGTAGAAAACAATGTCATCCCCCTTTCCAAGTGAAAGTATTCTGTTTTTTAATCTATAAACTTAAAGGGCTATATAATAATGATTATCATTATTATATAGCCCTTTCTTAATACTATAGTATTTTATTTTTCTTGTCAATCATATCTTGTAAATAGCCGAACTGGGTCTAAATGGTATGTACTCCTTCCAACACGCAGCATGAAGCCTCTAAAAAGATAGACAAGTTATTCTCTTGTTAGCAGTTTGTTAACAGCAATAAAAAATAGCCGTCTGCCAGATTAATTTAAACCTTGCAAACGACTATTTCACTTCATTTATTTGGTGGGCAATAAGGGACTCGAACCCCTGACTTCCTCCACGTCAAGGAGACACTCTACCAGCTGAGTTAATTGCCCGCATTTACTTATCTATATTACCATCTTTACTTGATAATTTCAAGATTATTTTTACATTTACACACGCTTCTCAACTTTATATTAATGTAGAATTTAAAAAAATTTTTATTATCCCTAATATTTTGATATTATTAAAGTAGTGTATCCGGCATGCATAGGATCTTTATGTTTTGAGATTTGCAGCTGTGGGTACTAAATAATTATCTTGCATTAATTTAGGGGGTCAAAGTATGAAGAAAATCTACAGAAAATATTTTATGAAGCAGAAGCTTATGCAGAAATTATTAATTAGCCTAATCCCCATAACCTTGGGGGCGGTGTATTTTTTTGGCTGGCGTACCCTTGTCCTTATGGGTGTAGTTACAGCCTTCGGTGTCCTTACCGAATATATTTTTGAAAAACGCTTAAACAAACCGGTTAGTGAGGCTGTTTTGGTTTCTTGCGTGCTCTTCACCCTTACCCTTCCTGTAGCTACTCCCTTTTGGGTTGCTATAATAGGTATCATATTTGGAATCGCCTTTGCTAAGGAGGTTTTTGGAGGCTTCGGCTATAATGTCTTTAATCCGGCCTTGGCAGCTAGAACCTTTCTCTATGTCTGCTTTCCGGAGTATCTAACCGCAAAGTGGAATGTAGCAGCCTCAGGCTTTCCTGGAGGCTTTGCCAGATATGTTACACCAGCAATAGACACTGTATCTCAATCAACCCCTATGTTGATTTTACGGAATACAGGTGCTGCTTTGCCCATCGAAAAGCTTTTTCTGGGTAATGTTTCAGGCTCATTGGGTGAAACCAGCGGCCTTTTAATAATTATAGCCGCAATTTACCTCATATATACTAAGACCGCCGACTGGAGGCTGATGGCTTCATCTATTATTGGTTTTACTGGACTTAATACCATTTTATATATGACAAGCCCCGGCGGCTACCCCGACCCATTATTCAGTCTATTTTCCGGGGGCTTTCTGTTTGCTGCCGTCTTCTTTGTTACAGAGCCTATAACGGCACCTAAAAATAATAAGGCTAAATGGGTATATGGAATCCTAATTGGGATAATAGCAACTGCAATCAGAACCTTTGGAATATTTATAGGAGGTGCAATGTTTGCCATCCTAATAATGAATTCCTTCGCTCCTATAATGGACGCAGGCTTTAAATATTATGAGGGCTACAAGAAGAGAAAGCAGGTGACAGTATGAAAAAGATAAACTATAATTCTGTTCTTTTTATGATTATAATAACTGTTATCTTTACTGGAGCCCTTGCCACAATAAACGAGGCCACCAAGGATAGGGTTCTTATGAATCAGGAGCTGAAATCTCAGCAGGCAATGCTTTATATTCTGAATCTATCTACTCCTAAAAATGATGCAGTAGAGGTCAGTGCCCTTTATAGCAGCACCATCAAAGAGGTTGCCGGTGATGGCATCGCCTACTATGAGGGCTATAGAGATGGCGCTTTGTTGGGATATATCTTTCCGATAGAGGGTGATGCTGTCTGGGGAAACCTGAAGGGCTATATCGGCCTTAATACAGATTTAAACAAGGTACTGGGGGTATATTTCCTTTCCCATAGTGAAACTCCCGGCTTAGGGGGAAGAATAGACGAGCTGCAGTTTAAGGAGCAATTTAGAGGTATAACAATAGATATCAATGACCAGGAAAGCAATTATATTAACTACAGACCAAGTGAAAATGGTCAGGTGGATTCTATTACTGGTGCAACTGGCACATCCAATGCCGTCAGAAGAATTCTAAACAGCAATCTAAGGGATATACTCAGTAGCATGAAGGGGGGAATATAAATGATGAAGCTTAAGGACATAAAAAACATCTTTAGCATGGGTATTCTTAAGGACAATCCTGTATTCCGACAGATATTGGGTATTTGCTCGGCACTGGCGGTCACTAACCTAATGATGAATTCATTGGTAATGGGTATGGGACTGATATTTGTTACCTCCTTCTCCAGCCTAACCATATCCATCATTAGAAAATACACCCCAAGGCATATTCGTATGATGGTTCAAACCCTTATTATATCCGCATATGTTATTATTGTTGATATTGTATTAAAGGCATATTATCCTACAATGAGTGAGGCTCTAGGCCCTTATGTCGGCCTTATAATCACCAATTGCATTATAATGGGTCGCTGCGAAGCCTTCGCACAAAAAAATCCGCCTCTGCCTTCATTTTTAGATGGTATTGCCTCAGGCATGGGCTACACTATGGTGCTGCTGACAATTGCCTTCTTCAGAGAACTTTTGGGCTTCGGCAGTGTATTTGGCTTCACTGTTTTAGGCAGCTGGTGGCCAAGATGGATATTTATGATCATGCCCCCAGGCGCCTTCTTCATGCTGGCAATATTAATCTGGGTTTCCAATTCATTTGCATCAATTAATAAAGAAAATCCAACAGCATTAGCCGGAGGTGAAAAGTAATGGCTGAGATAAACCCTTTTGTAATCTTTTTTGCAGCAATCTTTACCAGCAATATGATATTGAGCAACTTTCTAGGTATGTGCTCCTTTATAGCGGTATCAAAGGAAATAAAAACCTCCCTCGGCTTAGGTGAGGCGGTTACCTTTGTGCTTACAGGAACCACCATCATTAATTATCTGATTTATCAATACCTATTAGTGCCCTTTGGCTTAGAATACCTTCGCTTTATCGTCTTTATTATGACCATTGCTGCCTTTGTTCAGCTGGTCGAAATGATCGTTGAAAGATATCTGCCGAATCTGTATTATTCCTTAGGAATATTCCTGCCCTTGATAACTGTAAACTGTGCTATTTTAGGGGTATCCCTCTTTATGGTAATCAGAAGCTACAGCTTTGTACAGTCTATAGCCTTTGGAATAGGCTCTGGCCTGGGCTGGACCTTGGCAATAGTTGCTATGGCTGGAATACGCCAAAAACTGAAAAAAGCCCCTATACCAAAGGGACTGCAGGGCCCAGGCATTACACTCATTATTACAGGACTTATGGCTTTGGCCTTTATAGGGTTTTCAGGAATTGTTAGAATACAATAATCGGCAGGGGGTATCTAGATGACGAATATATGGATAACAGTTGCGGTTATTACAGGTGTAGCAACGGTTTTGGCTTTATTACTGACCCTTGCTGATGCCTTTATAGCCGACTATGGGGAACGAAGGATTAAGATTAACAAGGAAAAGGAGCTGGTGGTGGAGGGAGGCAGCACATTGCTCTCCAGCCTCGTCAGCAATCAATTGTATATACCCTCTGCCTGCGGTGGCAAGGGAAGCTGCGGATATTGCAAATGCAAGGTCAACAGCGGCGGAGGCCCGGTATTGGCAACAGAGCTTTCCTATTTAAGTGAATCAGATATTAAAAATAACATACGTCTTTCCTGCCAGGTTAAGGTTAAGGAGGACATGGAAATAGAGGTGCCGGAGGAGCTCTTCAATGTTAAGCAATTTAAAGCTGTTGTTGAGATATCTAAGGATGTTACCCCTAAGATAAAATTCCTGAGATTGAGGGTGACCGATGGACAAGAAATCAAATTCAAGGCAGGACAATACATTCAGCTGATAGCGCCACCTTATCCAGGAAATCAGGAGGAGGTCTACAGGGCCTATTCACTAGCCTCCTATACGGGAAATCTAAGCTTTATAGATTTGGTCATCGGCTATGTTGAAGGCGGTTTATTAACCACCTATGTTCATAAGCATTTATCAGAGGGAGACAATGTTGCCTTTAACGGCCCCTATGGCGACTTCTACCTTCAGGACACAGATGCAGAAATCGTGCTGGTGGCGGTGGGCACAGGTATGGCACCTATTTTAAGCATTCTCCATGAGCTTAAGCATAGGGGAAGCAATCGTAAGACCACCTTCTTCTTCGGTGCCAGAACAATTGACGACCTGTTTATGCTGGAGGAAATGGAGATGTTTGTAAGGGAGCTGCCTAATTTCAAATTCATTCCCACCCTTTCAAAGCCTCAACCAGAGGATAACTGGCAGGGGGAGGTAGGAAGAGTTACGGATGCAATACAGAAGCATCTTAAGGAGGACTCCAACCAAGAGGCCTACCTATGCGGCAATGCTCCCATGATTAACTCTACCGTGGAAGCGTTAAAGAGGAAGGGACTTCCTGAGGAAAAAATTTATTACGATAAATTTGATTAAGCTATAAAAGGTCCTAAGGGCAGCTGCCCATAGGACCTTTGTATATCATAAAGTAATTATAGCAGCTTATTAAAGCCTGACACTACTCCTATGCATTCTCACCCTCGGCAATGCTCTGGAAGCCTATGCCATTGCCCCATACGGATATTACCGGTAGGATATCTACGAAGGCATTTTTATCCATCTGGGATACGAACATTCTTATAAGCATTGCCTCTCTAGGAGTGCATATGCACACGATTTTCCTCTTGCTTTCGTTTGTATAGCCACCGGTTATATTATAAACGCTGATACCACGGCTTACTTGATTAAGTATATACTGGGATATTTCCTCAAAGCCATTGCTTATAATCTCTATTTTAACTGATTTTGATGCCATCCCAAAGAGGACGGTATCCATGGACTTCATAAAGATTATTTGCGTTATAATCGCATATAGGGCTACATTTCTGTTGAATAAAAAGCCCGAAAATATGATGATAAGACTGTCTATGCAAAGCAAAATATGTCCGATATTGATGAAGGGAAATAGCCTTTTCTGAAGGATTTTAGCAATTGTGTCGGTGCCTCCAACGGAAAAGCCCCTCTTCATTATTAAGCCGCAGCCTACCCCTGATATAATGCCATAGTACACAGTAGCTAAAAATGTATCATTCTCCACCAGAGGAAAGGGAAACTTCTCCATAACCACCAGCATAAAAGGAAAGGCTATAGAGAGCAGCACTATCCTGTAGGCATCCCTTCTTCCCATAAATAGCCATGCAGACAACAATACCAATAGTGAAAGAAAATAATAGACATAGGAATAATTTATACCCAAAAGACGTTCCGTTAGTATGGATATTCCAGTAATACCTCCCGTCATCAAGCCATTGGGCTTTAGTATGGAGGCAATGGCAAAGGACAATAATAAACATCCGGTAAAGACAAATAAAAAATCCAGCAGCAGCTTCTTAGCTTTGTTTTCCTTCATTGAAATCAAGGGAACCTCTCTCCTCTAATAGCTTATTTATAAATATCATCATACATCAAAAATGTTGATTAGCAAAATGAATTTTTTGTTAACTGAGGCCCCTGAAATGGGGAGTTTATTACATTTTTTTATAAAGATACAGAGTTCTGTAGAGGAGTAGGTTTTATACTGAAATTTGCATTAGAAAATAACTTGATTTTCATTAGCTGCCTTTCAGCAATACCGATAAAAGCAGCATTATTATGCATAAATATTCATCTCGAATCGAACAACTAAAAAGCTACCAAAGAGATCTCTCCTTGGTAGCTTTTGCCTAATACTATAATACTTCGGGTTTATAATAATCTACAAGCTCTTCGAAATCCTCCCTGGGACGGATTTCTACAAGCCCTTTATCCATAATAAAATACTCAGCAGGCCTAAGGGTGAAATTGTAATTGGAGCTCATGGCAAAGCCATAGGCACCGGTGTCGCAGATGGCGATATAGTCTCCTACCATAGGGGTAGTCATTATTCTATCCTCTGCAAAACGGTCTCCGGTTTCACAAATAGGACCTACAACATCAAAGGGAAGCTCCTCTTCTCCAGCCTTTGTGACGGGATAAATATGATGATAGCCGTCATAAAGGCTAGGCCTGATCAAATCTGCCATAGAAGCATCGCTTACAATGAAGCTCTTAAAGGGCGTCTTCTTGATATATTCCACTTTGCTAACCAAAACACCGGCATTACCTATAATATATCTTCCCATCTCCAATATAAGCTCCATATTAAAGCGCTTTAATATTGGAATTACTTTTTCCTTGTATTCCTCTACAGGGAAATCCTGACCCTGCTTGTGGTAATCTATGCCCCATCCGCCGCCTATATTGATATAGGTAAGGTTATGGGCCTCCAGACTGTTTATAAAGCCGTAGACCTTACTGTAGGCATCCTCGTAGGGGCTAATATATAGAAGCTGTGATCCGATATGAAGATGTAGTCCATTAATCTGAATATATGGGTGGCTATGGTATTGCTTTATAACTTCTGCAGCAGTCTCCAGATCCATTCCAAACTTATTCTTTTTAAGACCGGTGGAGATATAGGGATGGGTTATAGGGTCCACATCTGGGTTAACCCTTAGGGCGACCTTTATGCCCTTCCCTGTCTGCATGCATATATCAGAAAGCCTTTCCAGCTCCTCTGGCGAATCGATATTCAAGCCCTTTGGCTGATATTCCAGCATCTCCCTTAAGAAGACATCTGATTTTGCATTACCATTGACAACCACATAGTCATTGGTAAAGCCGACCCTTTTGGCTGCTTCAAATTCACCCTTTGAAACAATATCGATGCCTACCCCCATATCCTTTAGGGCCTCCAGTATATAGAGGTTGTTATTTGCCTTTGCGGCAAAGGAAATGTGATAGCTTAATCCTTCAAAGGTTTCGTTGATCTTTTCGATGTTTCTTCTCATCTGCTGAAGAGAGTATAAATAAAAGGGCGTTGGCTTATCCTTTGCAATTTCCTTTAATGATACATCCTCTACATGCAGAAGATTATTATTGTATTTTATCATTTTAATCCTTCCATTCTGCTTAGGTTTCATTTGCCGTATTAAAGCAGGCTATATTCCCATTACTCCAGCTCTGAATCTAATCCAAAGGTGCTACCGATAAGATTGATGGCCTCAAGCTCCAGCGCCTTATCTATCACACAGGAGATTTTTATCTCTGAGGTAGTAACCATTTTTATTTCAATTTTATTTTCCGCCATCACTTCAAACAGCTTAGCTGCAACACCTGCATGAGTCCTCATCCCCAAGCCAACTACAGAAATTTTCGCTATCTCAGTATTGGTCTCCCATTGAATGCCAGGGCTCTCCTCACGCCATCGGTTTAGGATTTTTTCTGCTGTTTTTAAATCATCCTTTGGTATCGTAAAGCTTACATGCATATTTCCAGCATCTGAAATCATCTGAGAAATCATGTCAACATTTATCTCTTCCTCTGCAAACTCACCAAAGAGCTTAAACAGGGTGGATGAAGCTGCTGGTAGATTTAAAATGGTTATTTGCATATCCTCTAAGCTGGATGCCATTCCAGTCACTAATGTCTCTTCCATTTCTTTTTGTCCTCCATACTCTATCATAGTGCCCCTTTTATCCTCAAAGGTAGAAGCTACATATAACGGAAGCTTGTATTTGTTAGCCAGCTCTACAGCACGATAATGCATAACTCCTGCCCCTAGGCTGGCCATTTCCATCATTTCCTCATAGCTGATTACATCTAGCTTTCTAGCTTTTTTTAGCTTTCTTGGGTCCATGGTATATATTCCGTCTACATCGGTATAAATCTCGCATTCAGCTCCCAGCTTTGCTGCCAGAGCTACGGCTGAGGTATCGCTGCCGCCCCTTCCTAGGGTGGTGATATCATTTTCATCCGAAACCCCCTGGAAGCCTGCTACTACCACCACTTTATTTTCCTGTAATGCCTGCATAACCTTACTTGTATCTATATCCTTAATTCTTGCCTTTTGGTGAAGGGAGGTGGTTTGAATGCTTAATTGATAACCGGTAAAGGACACAGCTGAATATCCCTTAGCTATTAAAGCCATCGACAGCAGAGATATCGAAACCTGCTCTCCTGTGGTCAGCAGCATATCCATCTCTCTGGGGGCGGGATAATCAGTGATTTCCTTTGCCAATGTTATCAATCCGTCGGTTGCTTTCCCCATTGCTGATACGATTACGACTACATGATAGCCCTCTTCCTTCTTCTTAATGATTCTATCGGCAACATTTTTAATTCTTTCTGTATTTCCTACTGAGGTTCCCCCATATTTTTGAACAACTATTTTCATACTTACGCTTCCAGTATTGTTCTAAGCTCTTTAACAATTTCTGTCTTGGACTTAGTTTTGTCATCTATTTCTTTTATGATTCTTGCCGGAGTGCCAGCTACAACAACATTTTCAGGGATATCCACAGTAACTACCGCACCAGCTGCAACAACTGAACCTTTTCCAACTCTTACACCCTCTAATATAACTGCATTTGCCCCAACGATGACATCATCCTCTATTACAACCGGCTTGGCTGACGGAGGCTCTACAACCCCTGCAACTACTGCTCCTGCTCCAATATGACAATTCTTTCCTATCATACCTCTGCCGCCTACAACCACGTTCATATCTATCATTGTGCCCTCGCCTATGACTGCACCTATATTTATTACTGCCCCCATCATTATAACTGCATTTTTTCCTATTTCCACCTGATCCCTAATGATTGCTCCGGGCTCAATTCTCGCATGAATATTCTTTAAGTCCAGCATTGGTATGGCAGAATTTCTTCTGTCATTTTCAATTACCATATCCTCGATCAAGCTCTTATTTTCCTCTAATAGGGCTGAAAGCTCCTTCCACTCTCCAAAGAGTACTCCAGTGCTACCGTTGATAAAGCTCTTAATATCCCACTTAGACCACTCTATGCTTTCCAGCTGCCCCTTTACATAAACCTTAACAGGTGTTTTTTTCACACTTTTATGAATGTACTCTATAATATAATTCGCGTCCATTTGTAATTCCTCCTTAGTCTAGTCCTAATACATTTTTCATACTGTACATGCCGCTTGGCTTTCCAATTAAATATTTTGCTGCCTCTAGGGCACCCAGTGCAAACACACCTCTATCATGGGCCTCATGCACTATCTTAACGGTTTCTAAATCGTTGATAAAGCTGGCCTCATGGTATCCTACGATATTGCCGCCACGAATTGCATGTATGCCAATTTCACCCTTTTCCCTCGGGCATTCACCTGCTCTGCCGTGCTGATGCTTCTTAGCCTCTCCTAGTCCTCTTTCGATGGCCTCGACTATAGATATTGCACTTCCGGAGGGTGCATCCTTCTTTCGGTTGTGGTGGGCCTCTATAACCTCAATATCTACTTTTTCCTTCAGCATTCTGGCAACCTGCTCAACAACTGAGAACACGATATTCATCCCCAAAGACATATTGGTGGTCTTAAGTATTGGTATCTCCTGAGCCGCCTCACTAATTAACTGAAGCTGCTCCTGACTATGGCCTGTAGTTCCGATGACCAAAGGAAGCCTATGCTCTAGGCAATACTTCAGTACGCCTTCTGTTGAGCTGAAATGCGAAAAATCTATTACAGCATCAGGGCTGTTAGCAATATCATCTACACCCTTCTTCATGTCTACACCCTCGATGGAGCTCCAGAAGGCATCATTCTTCGCTGTCCCTTCGATCATTTGTCCCATTCTGCCACTAATACCCCAAATTAGTATATTCAAAATAAATCAATCCCTTCCTCTAAGTTTTAAATAATTCCCAGCTGAGTCATCTCCTGCTTAAGCTTCAGAAGGTTTGCCTCCTCCATAGGAGTTAATGGGAGCCTCAATTCATTGCTGATATAGCCCATCAGGCTTAAGGCGGCCTTAATTGGAATAGGATTTACTTCCACAAACAACAAATCTATAAAGTGCTTATACTTAACCTGCAGCTGTATTGCCTCTTGAACCTTACCAGCTTCAAACAGTCTGCACATTTCCTGCATTTCCTTAGGTATTGCATTTGCTGATACTGAAATAACGCCATTGCCCCCACAGCCATAAATAGGTGTTACCTGATCATCATTTCCTGAGTATATTTTAAAGTCCGCCGGCACTAATCTCTTAATTTCTAAGATCTGAGATATATTACCGCTGGCCTCCTTAACCCCTATGATATTCTCTACATTTGCTAGGGCGGCAACTGTTTCTGCTGCAATATTGAGTCCGGTTCTTCCAGGTACATTATAAAGTATTATTGGCAGCTTTGTTATATTAGCGATTGCAGTAAAATGTGCAATCAAGCCTTTTTGAGTGGCCTTATTATAATAGGGTGTCACCAGCAGCAGACCATCAGCTCCTAAAGCCTCCGCCTGCTTGGAATACTTAATTGATGTCTCGGTGCAGTTTGAGCCGGTTCCAATAATTACAGGAATTTTTCCCTTTACCCTCTCTACTGCTGTTTTTATCACAAGCTCCCTTTCCTCATAGGATTGAGTGCTGGCTTCTCCTGTAGTTCCTAACACTATAAGGGCCTGAGTATCATTTTCAAGATGAAAATCCACCAGCTTTTCCAAACCGGCCACATCAACCTGCCCATCCTTATATGGAGTTACTATCGCAACGCCTGAACCTGTAAACATATAACCACTCCCATTCTACAAATTTTCTATTGCCTCAATTATCTGAACTGCATTTGTAGCAGCACCTTTTCTTAGGTTATCCGCAACGACCCAAAGGGATAGTGCATTTTCGTTGAATAAATCCTTTCTTATTCTACCAACATAGGTATCATCAGTATCTTGAATATCCAATGGAGTAGGATATTTGTTTTCCTTAGGATCATCCATTACAACCACACCTGCTGCCTGCTCCAGCAATTGATAAACCTCGTCAAGCTCCGGCTTTTCTTTAAATTCAACATATATGGATTCACTGTGACCAAAGAAAACCGGAATTCTTACAGTAGTGGCATTTACCTCCAGAGTTTCGTCCTCCAGTATTTTTTGTGTTTCGTATACCATCTTCAGCTCTTCCTTAGTAAAGCCATTGTCGTTGAATACATCTATATGAGGAATACAGTTTTTAGCAATTTTTCTTGTATAAACCTTGTTAGGATAGCTGTCATCGGCTATTTGCTTCTCCAGCTCGTCTATTGCCTTGTGTCCGCTACCGGAAACAGCCTGATAGGTGGATACAACGATTCTCTTAATGCCATACCTTCTGTGAAGGGGTGCCAGAGCCACCACCATTTGTATTGTAGAGCAGTTAGGATTTGCAATTATTCCCCTGTAGCCCTTTAGAACGTGGGCATTAACCTCAGGAGCAACCAATGGTATACCCTCAGTCATCCGCCATTGTGAGGAGTTGTCGATGACGATATTGCCTGCCTCAGCTGCTATAGGCGCATATTTTTCAGAAATGCTTCCTCCGGCTGAGAATAACAGATAATCAAATTTATCCTTCATCACCTCTTCGGTTAATAGCTCTACAGTCACTTCCTTACCCATAAATTCCAGCGTTGTTCCTGCAGATTTTTCTGAGGCAAATAATCTAAGCTTATCGATAGGGAGCTTTCTTTCTGCCAATACCTCCTGCATCTTTCTGCCAACGGCACCTGTTGCACCAACTACTCCAATTGTTAATCCCATTTCCATTCTCCTTCCATCAATTGATTAATGCATATTTTATGCTGAAATTTATTTTTCAGCCCTTTTGCCTTTGATTATATTAAAAAAACCCCTAGGAATAGTTCTAGGAGTTTTGTTCATGCAACAAAAAGCTAAGAATTGGTCATAAGACATATTAAAATATCCATACCGCTTCAGCCTCTGTACAATCAACAAATAGCACTCCATAGAGTATTCTATGACAGTTGCACGGTTATTCACCGGACACCCAACGGTTAAATTGAAAGTACTTCAACCGTTTCGGCACGTCAGCCTTTTTATAGTGGTATTGAGCAAGCTTTCTCTCTTAACACCCACTATATACTCATCATCAGTGCGCCTCTACTTATTAATCCTGTATTAAATTTGCGTTGTACGTAGTTTATCATAATATCAAACAACCTGTCAACTAGTTTTATGAAACCGCGCTTAATAATATACTATTCAATGCCTCGATAAATGCCATTAAAAATATGAAAAAACAAGGACCCCCTGACGTTAATTCTACGCAGGAGGTCATTAATATGTAGCCAAAGACCACTTACCTACTCAAAGGTAACAACAGCCTCAGGTCTTTTAATTCTTAATGCAATGGTTTCAAGAATTCTCATTTTGTGGTTTAGCTGCTCTGGTCCAATATAGCCGGTTGCCATATCCTGCCCAACAACCAAATCCATGTTATGTGGTCCTATAGCCACCAATACAGCTTTATTCTCAGGTATTGCAGGAGACTGATAAATTTTTCCGTCTACCAACTCCTTAACTCTTGACAGCTCTAAAACTCCTGTTCCGTCCTGTATCCTTTGCAGCTGAACATACAGCTTAGGGCTAGCAACCAAAGCGTAAGGTCCATAAACCCCTTTAGCTATCAAGGCCTCTATTCCCTTTGCCACATCATTGAAGGGATTTTCCCCCTGTGACCAATCCTGCTTCTTAATTACCTCTCTGCCTTCTACCGTCAGAAGTCCAGGGTAACTAAACTCCTCACTTCCATTGAAGATTAAATAGTCTTCTTTCTTAGCGCAGGCTGCTGCAGCTGCTGCTACAGGAGATAAATCTAAGGGAAGACCCAGCTGTCTACTGGTTTCTACATCTCTCCAGGAAATTATAAGATCCTTATATATCATAGGAATAGCAGCATATCTTCTAGAATGAGCAACTATTTCACAGGCCTCACTATCACCGAAAAGATCCATCTCGCCAGATCCACTATAGTTAACAGTGTCTAAATTTATACTTTGAACACCGGCGCCTAAGGGACCAAAAAGTGAAATAATTCGTCTTCCCACCAGCTGCTGAGAAGCTACCTTAACCACCAGTTGATCAATTTTATTCCAATCCCCTTCGCTAAAGGGAGCATCATCTCTTAATAAATAATCCATCAGTATCCCTCCTTATTTATCTAATAAACTTCCTACCGTCTTCAAAACCTGCTCTTTTTTCTCAACAGGAATATTTTCACCCTCAGCACCCAGTTCCTCCATAAGCTCTCTAACCTCTTCAGTCCCCTCTTCAAAGAAGGCGCCTTCAGCAGGATCAAGAATCTTCAGCAGAGCCATCAACTCTCCTACATGAACCTTTTCCTCATCCCTGATATCCTCTAATATCTTCTTAGCCCTTGGATCATCAGTAGCCTTTGCGTGTGCATCATAAATAAATATTGCCTCCAGCTCTCCTGCGATGTCCAATCTTACTGCCTGAATTAATTCTTCCTTTGAAATCTTTCTTGGAATATTCCCTGAAAAGGGATTTGCAAAACTAGGCATAATAAAAAACCTCCTCATTCTCTTGTTATCTCTAGATACATTACCCATTTTTTTGAGCTTCTATCACTCTAGATATTATTTTATCAAAAATATCATATTAGTGAAGCACAAATTTAACATTTGTATTATATTATTTATTTAAGGAATTGCATAATACCATTATAGCGCATATATATTCTAGTTTATATAAACATAACACTCAACTTATTATACAATTTCCTCACTTAATTCTACTATTTTTCAATAGCGAAAATTGTTGAAAAATAAGTTTGTATTTTGCATTTTTCGCTATTGCTGACGGTAATTTTAAAATAGTATAATTAATCGTACTAAATCTATGACTATCGACCTATTTTACTATAAATGAAGAGGAGGTTTTTTATGTATTTTGAGGATGCTATAACATTTATCGAAGAATGCCACTCCCGTGGTACCCGTTTAAGCTTAGACAATATGAAAAAAATATTATCCCTTTTAGGAGACCCTCACAAAAATATCAGGTTCATTCATGTTGCTGGAACCAATGGAAAGGGCTCCACATCCTCCTTTATAAGCAGCATCCTAATGGCAGCGGGCTATAGAGTAGGCCTGTATACTTCGCCTCATCTTAATTGCTATACCGACCGTATCCGTATTAATAACGTGAATATGGACAAGGAGGATTTTACAAATATTACTGCTCATCTTCAGAGCATAATAACCTCCTTTGCACCCATTGAAATGCCCTATCCGGCTATGTTCGACATAATGACCCTTATGGCCTTTATATATTATCAATACCAAAACGTGGACTATGTGGTATTGGAGGTAGGGCTGGGGGGCTTAAGGGATGCCACAAATATCATTGAGAGCTCTATTGCCTCAATAATTACGCCCATAGGTATCGACCATATAGATGTGTTGGGGGATGACATCAGAGAGATTGCCCGCCATAAGGCCGGGATCATAAAGCGCAATGGACTTGTAATATCCCATTGGCAGGACACAGATGTCACTGAGGTGCTTACAGAGGTGGCCTTAGAAAACAATGCCAGACTGCATTTTTTGGACAGAGGTGATATCAGCCTTAAGGAGGAAAGCTATAGGGGCCAGAGCTTTGATTTAAGCTCAAATGGCTTTGCTCTGAAGGATTTAAAGCTTCAAATGATAGGTCCTCATCAGGCCTGTAATGCCTCCTTAGCTGCTTTATCCTTGATGCTGCTGCAGCGTGAGGGTCTTTTATATCTCCCCCAGGACTCAATTTATAAGGGTGTTTACTCAAATATTTGGGCAGGAAGGCTTGAAAGGCTTCAGGATAATCCGCTTATCTTTGTAGATGGTGCCCATAACCTACAGGGGGCAGAGGTTCTGGCGGAGGCCCTAAAAAGGAATTTTTCAGATCGCAGAATAAACCTTGTGATAGGTATGCTGAGCAATAAGGATACGACCGGCGTCTTAAACACTTTGGTTCCCCTCTGCAATCGTGTTATTTTTACAACCCCAAATAATCCAAAGGCCATGGAGGCCGGAAGGCTGGCTCAGCAGGTTTCCTTCCTTGGGAAGGATATTCTGATAGCAGAAAGCTTGGAGGAGGCAGTGCATTTGGCTCTGAAAACCACCGGAGCTGATGAGGTTACCATATTTACAGGCTCCCTTTATTTGATCGGCGACGCAAGAAATATTCTTTTAAATCAGATAGATACCAGTGTTATTGCCAGCTAAATAAGCATTTTTACAAAATGAAAGCCCAGCTCCTCCATTTGGAAAAGCTGGGCTTTTTTAATTGAATTATGTCTTAATGATAGAAATCATGGTCACCTATTGTCATAAAGTACTTTCGATTTTTTACAATCCAAAAGTTTGTAGACCTTGAAGGATTCAAGAAGTAAAGGGCATTTCCTATGGGTCTTTCTCCATTTAAAGCAGCCTTTGCAGCATTTATACTGTCTGCATTTGGTGTATTATTGATGCTTCCATCCAATACCGGAGAAAATTGAGTATAACCAAACTGCTTATCAAAAACCACACCATAAACGGTATTGGGGAAATCACTGCTCTTTACCCTGTTTAAGATCACATTACCTACTGCTACTTTTCCCTCATAGGACTCACCCTGGGCCTCAGCATGGATGATTCGACTCAACCAATAGAGATCATCCTCTCTATTACTTCCCCGAGATGCAACCTCCTGTGTGACTCCTGATTTCTTTGCAGCACCCTCTGTTATCAGCACCTGTCCTACTAATAGCCTGTCGGAATTCAGTTTATTGATAATCTTAAGGCTATTTACATCCAGCTTTAGATTTTGGGCAATTAAATAGAGTGTATCTCCTGCCTTAACCACGTAGCTGCTCTTTGCTGTATTTGTGACTGCAGGCTTTACCTCAGTCTTTTCTTCAGTCTTTTCTTCGGTCTTTTCCTCAGTGGCTTTTTCTTCAGAGGCCTTAGGAGCCTCCTCCTTCACATCAGCCTCATCTGCCTCTTCAATATCCATATCCACCTCAGCAGGATATGTATCGGTATCTAAATCCTTCTGAGGGGTCTCTTCCTCCAGTGTCATTTCCATAACCACCTGATCCGACGGCTGAACCCTATCCCTCAAAAGGAAGTAGTCAGCTGCCAGGACAATAGAGCTGCAGCTTATAATTAATAACGCAATAATAGAAAACGTAAGCTTTTTATTTGCCTTACCTACCATAGTCTCCCACCTTTCATGTTTACATAACATAGAGAAATTTTAACACATTTACTATGGAATGTACACGAAAAGGCCGGATGTAAGTTTTGGCAATTTGTTGGGTTTATTGGAATAGTTTATCCATAAGCCCCTTAATTTTATTTTTTCTATTTAAGGTCTCAGCATGATCGATGGTTATCTCATCCTTATGAATCAATATGACATCCCCTTCTTTAACCCCATTAGGCAGCCTGCTCCTTGCGATCCTCTCAAAGCCTCTTTCTAGCTCAACAATTGCATAGCCCCCCTCAAAGCGATCCACAATACCCCTTTTCATTTGTATCCCCCCATTATATAAATATATGGTCTCTATTTATATCCTTAAGGCTATGACAGCCGGTCATGGTCATTGTCTCCTCCAGCTCCATCTGCAGCTTCTTGGTGTATAGGGCAACCCCCTCTTGGTCACCACCATAGGCTGAAACACCATAGGGTCTGCCAATCAGTACTGCATCTGCCCCCAGTGCCAGTGCCTTGAACACATCAATACCATTTCTAAAGCCGCCGTCAATAAATATCTTAAGCTTACCGCCAACTGCAGCCGCTATACCTGGCAATGCCTCTATTGTGGCTGAAGTGTGATCCAGTACCCTGCCGCCATGATTCGACACAACAATGCCATATACCCCTGCCTCCAGAGCTTTTTTTGCTCCCTCAACTGTCATGATACCCTTTAATATTATCGGCAGATGGGTGGCAGCCACCAGCTCCTTTAGCTCCTCAACAGATTTTGTTGCCACCGGCTTACCCTGTAGCTTAAGCAATAATAAGCCTGCAGCATCTATATCTATGGCAACCGCCAATACCTTCTTTTCCTCTGCCATCTTGATTTTTCTCAATATTTCCGGATTTTTCCAGGGCTTAATGGTTGGAATCCCCATTCCATCATTATCACCGATTACCCCCAGTGGGCCCTCGTAGAATTCATCCTTGGCACCATCACCTGTAAAGCCAATTGTTCCGGCCTCTATACAGCCACCGATAATAGCCTTTGAATAGGATAAATCTGTATGCTGCTCTCCATAATTCATCGGCAGGGCTCCTATAGGCGCCGCAAAAACCGGCAGACTAAATTTTTGGCCAAAGAGCTCAATTGAGGTATCTATCGGCGCCTCCTCAATTATTGTATCCAGATTAACCTTTATTTCATTTATTTTCTCACGGTTTCTTATAAAGGAGGCTCCGCTTCCCTTTCCTCCTACCCCCGGCAGCTCACCACGACAGGCAACACCGTTACAATCCCTACAGACCTTACATTTAAAGCCCTTTAAATCCTTTGCATTCTTAATAACATCAGAATATTGCATAGCCATTCCTCCTCAAATTTTATAGCAGCTCCCTTAGCTCATACACATCCTTGCGTCTATGCTTCAAAAGCGGCAGCTGATCCCTTATTTTATTAATATACTCCAAATCCAGCTCACCGTAAATGATTTCTTCCCCTTCGCCTGCCCTTGAAACCACATCACCCCATGGCCCTGCAATTGTGGAATGACCAAAGGCGTGGTAAGCTGCCTCAAGATTTCTGGCGGGTGAAGCAGCTACAAAGTAAACCTGATTATCTAAGGCCCTGATTTTGATCAGAGAATCCCAATGAGCAGGCCCGGTGGTCATATTGAAGGCAGCAGGGATGATTAGTACCTCTGCTCCAGCTTCCGCCATCAAGCGCATAAGCTCAGGGAATCGCATATCATAGCATATTGCAATGCCCAGTCTGCCGACGGGGGTATCTATAACAGTTACCTGATTTCCTGCACCAAGGGTATCGGATTCCTTAAAGCTTATACCGCCTTCAATTTCTATATCAAATAAATGCATCTTTCTATGCCTTCCCAGCAGCTGTCCCTCCGGACCAAATATAAAGGAGGTATTGTATATACTGTCCCCATCCCTCTCAGGGATAGAGCCCCCTACGATATAGACCCCAAGCTCCTTCGCCAGCTTGGAGAGCCTGTTGGTGGACTCACCGAGGAACTCCTCAGCAAAGGCCGGAAAAAAAGCATTTGAATAAGGACAGTTGAACATTTCCGGCAGCACTACTATCTCCGGGCTATATTCGGCAGCCGCTTTCCTCAGCATTTCCTCAGCCTTATTGAGGTTTTCCTCCTTGTTTTCCACCACTGACATTTGACAAACAGCAATTTTTAATATACTCATGACTAAACCCCCTTCGAAAATATGAACTAACGCTAGCTTTAAATCCCCCTATTTTTATGATAAGATAAAAATAGCGATATGTAAATAAAGGGGGTTCATAATGCGTACTATTATTTGGTTTGCTTTTTTTTGGCTTAATACCTGCTACACACTATTATTTATACCAAGGGCTAAGGCCTTAAAGAAAAAGGGTCTTATTAAAGAAGCAAGATTATACATAAATGGAATTGCCTCTAGATGGGCCGGAAGACTAATTGCCTTAACCGGTAGCTCCTTTGAAATAATAGGTCTTGAAAATATTCCGAAGGACACAGCTGTTTTGTTTGCTGGTAATCATCAGGGGAATTTTGATATACCGATATTGTTGGCAAATATCCCTATACCTATAGGCTTTGTTGCAAAGACCGAGCTGCAGAAGCTACCCATGGTAAGCACCTGGATGCGGCTGTTGGATTGTGTCTTTATAGATAGAAAGGATATGAGGCAGTCCCTCAGGGCAATCACAGAGGCCATAGAAATATTGAAATCAGGGCAATCCATGGTGATATTTCCAGAGGGAACAAGAAGCAAGGGTATGGAAATGCAGCCCTTCAAGCCCGGCAGTCTGAAGATGGCCGCCAGAGCCTCAGCACCTATCGTCCCTGTGACAATCATAGGCTCCTATAGAATTCTGGAGGAAGGCAATAACCGAGTTAAGCCGGCTAAGGTAAAGGTCATATTCTCAGCACCGATTGAGACAGCCAACACCGAAAAATCAACAGACCTTACTGTTATGGTGTATGAGATCATCAAGGAAAACTTAATAAAATATCGCGACTAGTGCAATATAAAACAGGGACTGAAGCCTTCGGAATTTGAATCCGGCGATTTCGTCCCTTTTATATTTATTTCCTTGAAACATGGGGATTGTTTTTTATATAAAACCTCCAGGGAAAGTCAATTGCCTCCTCTGCATAATCTATGTTTATCCTTTTGCTGGTTATCATTTCAAAGGGCTCATCAGCCCCCTCCGTCAAATAAAAGCTGTCGTCGCAAAGGTCTGCTCCATTCAAGCCTCTATCTATACCCATTGCACCACAAAGCTTTCCCGGCCCGTTGGTTAGATTTTTTACCTGAGCCCTTGTTAAATCACCTATGGACTTGACGTATCTATTGTGTACCATTAGCTCCGTGCCTTCAATTGGCTCAACTGCTCGAATCAGCACCGCCGCTGCCTCCCCCTCAGCCTGGGTGACGATATTGAAGCAATGATACATGCCATATATCAGATAGACATAGGCATGGCCCGGTGGTCCAAACATGACCTCTGTTCTTGTGGTCCTCTTATTTTGATAGCAGTGGGCCGCTTTATCAATGGCTCCGATATAGGCCTCAGCCTCCACTATCCTGCCTCTCATAATTCCCTTAGTCGTCTCATGCACTATTTCCTTACCCAGAAGCTGCCTTGCAACCTCAAGGGTGGGGCGATGGTAAAAGCACCTGTCTAATTTATTTTTCATATGGTTCGCATCCAATTCTGTTTTAATTGAGGATATTGCATTATAAAGATAAGTGTATGTTTATACAAAGTCAAAGGTTTCCTGCTTAGTGTCCTGCGGGCTAATTTATTAAATTTTAAATGTTATTAGCCCTAGACAATGCGCGATAAACCTTTAACTTTGTATAAACTAAAATATATATATGCACTTCCTTGGTAATATGAAATTCCTCATTTATATTATATCTAAAAATTCATATTAAAGAATATAGTTTTAGGGTATTATTTAACTAAAATGCACTTAGGGGGTTTTCAAATGATCAATATCAACAACACCAGCACCGATCCACATTTTAATTTAGCTTTGGAGGAATATGTTTTAAAGAAGCTTGATCCTAAGGAAGACTATGTCATTCTATGGCAGAACAGACCTTCAATCATAATAGGAAAAAACCAAAACACCATAGAGGAGATCAATCAGCAGTATGTAAAGGACAACGGTATCCCTGTTGTCAGAAGGCTATCCGGTGGTGGAGCCGTTTATCATGACTTTGGTAATTTGAACTTCACCTTCATCGTACATAATGATAAAAAGGATGTCAGCAATTACAAAAAGTTCACCGAGCCTGTTATCAGAGCATTAAATGAAATGGGGGTTCCTGCTGAGTTCAGCGGACGTAATGATATCACCATAGAGGGTAAGAAGTTTTCAGGAAATGCCCAATACTATTATCGTGACAGGCTTTTACACCACGGCACCTTGCTTTATAGCTCAGAGCTCACTCGACTTGGTGAGGCCCTAAAGGTACGAATGGATAAAATCACCTCGAAGGGTATAAAATCAGTAAGAAGCAGGGTGACAAATATAGCGGATTATTTACAGGAGGTATACGATATCAATGTATTTAAGAGCCTTCTGCTGCAGCATATTCAAAGTGGCCTCGATTCCCTTGGTCAGGAATATGTGCTGACGGAGGAGGATTACAAAAAAATCAATGAAATCATGGAGGCCCGATATGCCACCTGGGATTGGAACTATGGTCATTCCCCAGATTTTACTATTCAGAAATCAAAACGCTTCGACGGTGGACTATTAGATATCCGCTTTGATGTTGCAAAGGGTGTTATAGATCAGCTTAAAATATATGGAGATTTCCTGAGCCGCAGAGATGTAGCAGAGCTTGAAAATAAAATCATAGGTTTAAGATATGAGGAGTCTGAAATATACGAAGCCCTAAAGGACTTCGAGCTCCATGATTATTTAGGCATTATTACCCTAGAGGATTTAATTGAGTGCTTGTTTTATTAAATCATGAACGCAAAAGGGGACGGTCCTTTTTTGCAAATTATTTTTTTGCATTTCTTGTTACCTACTCATACTCAATAAAACAGGTGGAAGCAGCCTTCCACCTGTTTTATTATGATCCTATACACGTGACAAAAAACGTCCTAAACCACTGAAAAAATCGGATTTTGACGTCCTAAATTAACGAAGTGAAAGAAAAATCTCTAAGCTCATAAATGCTAGAATCCTCCCTACACTCAGAATGACAGATTTAAGGATTCTATATAAATTTATTACAAATCATTTGATAGTCCTCGAAGGTGTCTATATCCAAAAGTATGCCCTCATCCTCAACAGTAATATAATGCGCATACTCTTTATAGCCCTTGAAAAAGCCCTTTAGGCCACCTTCGCCTTTGTATTCAAGAATATTCTTGAAAAGTGCTTTGGGAATAAGTGGTGGATGTCCCCTTCTATAATCCATTGAAGGAAATATGATTTTTCCGCCCTCCTGAAAAAATGCCTCGCGAAGCTCCGTAAGAGTAGACGCCTTAACTAAGGGTATATCTACCGGCTGTATGAATACCCCCTCGACATCCTCCTTAAGGGCTCCTACTCCGGTGCATACTGATGAATACATACCCTCCATATAATTTTTATTGTAGACCCATCCTATGCCCTTCTTATCCAATATTGCCCTAAGGCCATCAGCATTATAGCCTATGACTACTAAAATATCACCAATTCCAGCCTCTAAAAAATTATCAATAGACCTTTCAATAACCGTTTTGCCCCCCAATGGCAATAGGGGCTTAAAGGCGTGCATCCTAGAGGAATAGCCCCCTGCTATGATTATCGCAGCCAGTCTTTTTTTATCCACCTTCATCCACCACCACCTCATTATGCTGAAATAAGCCTACAGGTGCTGCAATCTAATACTGAAGAAGGCAGCACCTGTGGTTAATCTTAAGCAATACGTTTATCGGTTTTTATTTGCAACAGCCAAGGCAACATTTTCCGGTGACAGCGGAAGTCTGTAGAAATTAATGCCTAATGCATCGTAGAGGGCATTTCCGATGACTGAGGGTACTGATATCATAGGATGCTCTCCAATGCCACGGGCCCCATAGGGTCCGTCGGTCTGTGGGTTTTCAATATATATAGGCACAATTTCCATTGGCAGATCCTTTGCCGTTGGTATTTTATTATCCGTAAAGGATGAGTTCATCAGCCTTCCATTAGGGGCAAACTTATAGCCCTCTAGTATTGCTGATCCAATTCCCTGCAGAACCCCTCCCATTACCTGACCATCCACCAGCTTCTTATTAATAACCTGACCGATATCAAAGGCAGACGCCACCTTCATTATAGTGATTTCTCCGGTTTCTATGTTAACCTCCAGCTCTATACCATGGGCACCGAAGGTCCAGTCCAGAGCCGGCATACCCTGCCCGGTTTCTGGATGAAGATTGCTTAGTCCATCCGCCATATATACGCCGTGGGCAATTAGTGGCCCGCCAATGCCATTTCCATTTTCATAGACATAGCCCCTTGAAAGCTTTTCATAGGCAATTCTTCTGTGGGTGTGATGCACATGATAGATATAGCCTCCGCCATGAGTCAGCTCGTCGGTATGGCAGCGCAGAACCTGTGCCGTCAGCTCCTTCATTTGCTTGATCATGCTGTTGGCGGCCTTCTTGATCGCATTGCCCCCCATAAAGGTGAACTTCGAGGCTACTGTGTTCCAGTCGTAGGGATGCTTGTTGGTGTCAACCTCCCATACCACCTCAACATTTTCCATTGGAACATCTAGGGCTTCTGCGGCAATCTGTGCCATTACGGTATTAGCTCCCTGTCCCATATCTATGGCACCGATCATTACCTTAATCCTTCCATCCTCATCCATCTGCATTATTGCAGCTGTAGAGGTGTAGCTAGGCATTGCAGGGGCCTTCTGCAGCATAGCCAAGCCCTTGCCCCTTACCTTGCCGGTCTTCATCTGAGCCTCACGAGCCTCCTCAGATTGATAGCCGCTCCAGCCTATTTCCTTGGCAACAGCCTCTAGACAGTCGGAGGGGCTTCCAGAGGTTTCATATATGAGCTCCCCGCTCAGGGTGCGGGAGCCGGGCCTCAATATGTTTTTCATACGAACCTCATAGGGGTCCAAGCCAAGCCTTTGGGCTATTAAATCCATCTGACGCTCTATGGTCCAGTGGGTTTCTAAATGACCAAAGCCCCTGTAGGCTGTACTAAACACCTTATTTGTATATAGTGTCCGTGAGTGTAGCTCTATATTATGAATTTCATAGGGTCCCGCCCCAGAGTAAACCGCTGCTTTACCTACATTGACACCATAGTCGGCATAAGCACCGCTGTCCCAGTCATAATATACCTCCATAGCTGTAATGGTACCGTCCAGCTTAACCCCGGTTTTAATCCTGCCCCTCATGCCTGCACGGGTAGGCAATTGATTGAATTCTTCCTCCCTAGTGGCCTTCAGCTTTACAGGACGGCCCTTGGCTGCCTTGGATAATAAGGTAACCAGTGGCTCCAGATGTATGCCGGCCTTGCCGCCAAAGCCTCCTCCTACATAGGGTACGATGACATGCACATCGGATTTATGAATGCCAAAGGATTTAGCCAGCAGCTGTCTAACTGCAAAGGGAGACTGTGCAGAGGACCATATTTTTATTTTACTTGAATACGGGTCCGCCTGTGCTATCGTCACATGGGTCTCCATCGGAACATGAGCAACTGCTGGCAGTGAAAGCTCATTCTCTATGATAGCCTCTGCCTCCTCAAAGCCCTTCTTAATATCTCCCTTTTTCGTCTTATTCCAGCTGGCGATATTAGAATCCGGCTGCGGGAAAAATACCCCCTGCATATACTCCAGCTCATTGATATCCTCGTGCACCAGGATTTTACCCTCTAAAGCCTCATCTATTGTATGAACAGCCGGAAGCTCCTCATATTCAACCTTTATTAAGGAAATTGCTCTTTCTGCGGTTGCTTCGTCTACAGCCGCTACAGCCGCCACAACCTCTCCTTGATATCGAACCTCTCCCTTAGCAATGATTCGCTTATCCACCATGTATAGACCTAAAAGATAGGGGGCATCCTCGCCTAATAGCACCGCCTTAACACCCGGAAGCGCCCTTGCCTCGCTAGCATCTATAGACAGAATTTTGGCCTTTGCATAGGGAGAATGAAGGCATTTTGCATGAAGCATTCCCGGCAGCTCCATGTCATGGGTATAAATAGCCTGACCGGTTACCTTTTCCTGTGCCTCTTTACGATTATAGGGCTTGCCTATATGTCTATATTGCTGTTCCATCATTTTTCAGCTCCCTTCTTTCCCTTGCTGCTGTAGCCATAACTGCATCAATAATTGAAAAATATCCAGTACACCTGCAGAAATTACCTGCAATCGCCTCCTTTACCTCATCAACTGTAGGATTCGGAATCCTGTCCAGCAGCGCACGAGCCGACATCAGCATACCAGGCGTACAGAAGCCACATTGCAAAGCATCCTTTTCTATAAACTCCTCCTGAAGAATAGAAATTTTATCCCCTTGAGCCAGACCTTCTACTGTAATAATAACGGCACCCTCAACCTCTGCCGCTAATATCAGACAGGAATTCACCGCCACACCGTTCATTATGATGGTGCAGGCACCACATTCACCCTCACCGCAGCCCTCCTTAGTTCCAAAAAGCTTCAGCTCAGAGCGAAGAAAGTTTAATAGGGTCATTGTAGGGTCCACCATCGCAGCAACAGCTTCACCGTTGACAGTGCAGCTCAGTGCTATAGGCTGCATACCGGAAGGAACATGTATAAAGCAATTATTTTTATGCACCTCGCACATTTTAGTTACCCTCCTTTTTTAATAGCTCCAGCAATCCCTGCTTTAATAGAACACCTGCCGCATGCAGACGATATTCGGCAGAGGATCGGACATCAGATATCGGTTTAATATGACTGCGTACCTCTTTTTCAGCCCATAGAGCCGCCTCAGCAGATAATCCCTTAGCAGCCAATTCCTCCTCCAGCTTGGAGAGTCTAATGGGCGTTGGTGCAACAGCAGCCATAGCGATATAGGGCTTGTTAGCTGCATCTATTCTTATAGCAACCCCCACTGTAGCCAAATCATGCCCCTTTAATCTTGCCTGTTTTAAATATTTGCTCTTATCACCCGTTTGCACCTCTGGTAGCAATACACCCAGAACAATTTCATCCCTTTGAAGGACAGTTTTCTTTACTCCTGTAAAAAATTCATTGATTTTTACTCTCCGTCTGCCGTTAGGGCCTGCGATCTCAACCAAGGCCTCAAATACCAGCAAGGGGCCTGCCAGATCAGCTCCCGGGGAAGCATTGCATATATTTCCAACCAAGGTGGCTCTATTTCTCAATTGATAGGAAGCAAGAGAGTTAGCAGCCTCACTGAGGGCCTTATATTTTGATTTTACAGCCTCTGCCTCTGCCACCTGATTTACATTGATTGAAGCGCCAATAAAGAGCCCTTCCCCCTCTACATGCTCCAATCGGTTTGTTTCCGGTATGTCCTTAATATCAACGATATGCTTGATGCCTTCAATGTTCCGGCGCAGCAGCACCATTATATCAGTTCCACCTGCAAGTATTCTTGCGCCGTCCTTCTCGCTTAAATAATTTAGGGCCTCTTCAAGGGTTTTAGGCCTAAGATAATCAAATTTACTTAACATAGCAAACCTCCTTGTATAATAGATTCTGATGTTAATTTATATTTTTGATAATTATATATCAATCTAAAAATTTCATTCCTTATTATTAAGTATACGGCTTATTTGGCTAAGCTTCAATAGATGTATCACACTATTTATGATTATCCAATATGTACAAGCAAATAATCAAAATATTTCATCAGCTTTGCCTTAATATTACTATACAATATTTATAGATTGTATGAATTAGTTTAAATTAATAAAAAAGCCCATATACTTTTGTATGAATTACACAAGTTCCCTAATCAGCGATTTCCTTTATTATTTAAATACTCAATTATTTCTCCTGCAAACATAATAAATTTTTATAGAATTTTCCTTAGCACTATCCGCCTAGATTGTTAATTTATATACAAGTTAATTTACATACAAAAAACAGATAGTCAATAAGCGACTACCTGTCTTAGTTAATATACCTTTATCGAGGTGCTGATTATTCTATTCTTCCCTTACAAAGTCCCCTGATTTACCGCCGGTCTTCTTAACCAGCTTAATGTCTGTAATCGTCATACCTCTATCCACTGCCTTACACATATCATATATGGTCAAAGCCGCTGTAGAGACTGCATTTAGAGCCTCTATCTCAACACCTGTTTTTCCTGTAGTTCTTACCACAGCTTCAATACCGATTCTATCGTTCTTTTCGTCTATATCAAAATTAATATCGGCTCCCGTAAGTAATATATTATGGCACATTGGTATAAGGTCACTGGTCTTTTTGGCTGCCATAATTCCTGCCACCTGAGAAACCGCCAGCACATCTCCCTTGCTTATGCTTTTGTCAATTATCCTTTTTAAGGTCTCGGCCTTCATATAGATGCTGCCGGTTGCCACAGCCTCTCTGCGGGTATTCAGCTTCTCTCCCACCTCTACCATCTTTGCTCTACCAGCATCATTAAAATGCGTAAATTCCTCTGTATGCTCCATTATAATTCCTCCCTTTTACAATCTTATCTATAATGTGATTTCTTCGATCTCCATATTTTCCAGGGCCTCATCAATGAGCCTCTGTGCCTCTAGCTTTTCCTCGGACTTTAGAATTTTTTCCAGTCGGGGCTTGGTTATTGGTCGCTTAGGCAAAAATACCGTGCAGCAATCCTCAAAGGGTAGTATTGAGGTTTCAAAGGTGCCTATCTTTTTTGCTAATTCTATAATGTCCACCTTATCCATTGCTATAAGGGGTCTAAATACCGGCAAGGATACTGCAGAATTAGTTACATGCAGGCTCTCCACCGTCTGACTTGCCACCTGCCCTATGCTCTCTCCTGTTATTAATGCATTGAAGGCCTTTTTCTCAGCTATGGCCTCAGCAATCCGCATCATAAAGCGTCTGGAGAGGATTGTCATTTCCTCCTCAGGGCATTTTTCATTTATCTCCTGCTGAATCGGCAAAAGATTCACTGAGTACAGCTTAAACTTCCCAACGTAAACAGAGATGATTTTTGCCAGATCCAGAACCTTCTCCTTTGCCCTTTCACTGGTAAAGGGATAGCTATGAAAATGAACCGCCTCCACCTCTACGCCCCGCTTACCAACCATCCAGCCTGCTACAGGGCTGTCTATGCCGCCGGAAAGCAGCAATAGCGCCTTACCATTGGTGCCTATAGGCAGTCCTCCAAGACCATGAATTTTATCCGCAAAGACAAATGCCTCGTCCCTTACCTCAACATAAATTGTAACCTCAGGCTTATGAACATCAACCTTGATATCCTCTTGATTTTGCAGTAGGTAGCCGCCGATCTCCTTGCTTATTTCAGGCGAGGTCAGAGGGAATTTCTTATCCACCCTTTTACTGTCCACCTTAAAGCTCTTATATTGATGCAGACTGATCTGCTCCCTTAGCTCCTCCAATGCCACCTGCTTAATGACATCAAAATCGACAGGAAATCTTTTGGCTACACTAATTAAGGCAACACCAAAAACCTTCCTTACTCTATCAATGATCTGCTTTTCACTGTAATCCTCAACATCTATATATATTCTGCTGTCCTTCTTATATATCTTTAGTTTTCCTAAGTCACTTACCGCATGCCTTATATGCTTTACCAGCTTATCCTCAAAAAATCGCTTATTATCACCCTTCAGCATGATTTCTCCATAACGTATCACTATTATCTTTTCCAAATCATATCACCTCTTCATTATCCTTCGCAGCAGAGTAACCTGCTTTATTATTTTATCTATTGCATAGTCCAGCTCTTCAGCAGTAGTCCTATCGCTGATGCTGAACCTTATAGTGCTGTCTATTACTGCTTCCTTAAGCTTCATGGCTGTTAACACATGACTAAAGCCCTTCTTCTTTGATGAGCAGGCAGAGCCTGAGGAAACATAGACCTCTTCCTGCTCCAGGCTATGGAGCAGCACCTCACTCTTTACACCTAAAAAGGAAACGGCTATAATATGGGGGGCAAAATTATCCTCTAGTGGACTCAGTACGTGAATATCCTCAACATTGTCCCTTAGCCCTGATAAAAAATACGCCTTGGCCTCCACAAGCCTGTCTATATACAGCTGTCGGTCCTTTGCAATAAGTTCAACAGCTGCACCTAGGCCATAAATTCCCGGTACGTTTTCAGTTCCTACACGAAGGCCCATTTCCTGCCCCCCGCCTGTTACTATGGGGGCAATTTTGGTATCTTTTCTTATATATAGGGCCCCTATTCCCTTTGGGGCATGAATTTTATGCCCACTTATGGAGAGGCTGTCCACCTGCATATCCTCCAGCTTGTAGATCAGCTTTCCAAAGGCCTGTATTGCATCCACATGAAATAGTGCCTGCTTATTTTTTTGCTTTATCAGCCTTCCTGCCTCTGCCACTGGCTGAATGCTGCCCACCTCGTTGTTGACCTGCATTATACTGACCAGTATTGTGTCGGGCCTGATACTTTCGGACAGCTCCTCCAGGGAGATAAAGCCTCTGCCGTCGACATTAAGATAAGTCACCTCGTAGCCCTTAGCCTCCAGCTCCTTGAAGGTATTTAATACGGAGGGATGCTCTATTTTTGTGGTTATAATATGCTTCCCGGCCCGTTTGTAGGCCTCTGCAATGCCACGTATTGCTATATTGTTGGCCTCAGTGCCTCCTGAGGTAAAGTAAAGCTCCTGCTCTGTACAGCCCAATGCCTTAGCTAAAGACCTTCTGATGGCCTTTATGCTCTTTTCCACCTCTACGCCCTTTCTATGTAATGAGGAAGGATTTCCATACTCCCTTTCCAATGCTCTGACCACCGCCTGAACAACCTCCTCCTTAACAGGAGTAGTGGCGGCATTATCTAAATAAACCTCCATTAGTTCACCTTCAATCCATTATGTTTACAGCTAATATCATATCTAAATATCTGGTCTTTGTAAAGTTTTCCTGATAAATAGTATGTCCAATTAGAACGAAAAAAAGCGAAGCCCAAAGCCTCGCCCTTTATTATTCATTATTCGTTATTAATTGCACTGCTAATACCCCAGCTCCTCACCCACAATATATACCTTCAGCTCTGTGGACATTGGCTTATGGCTTATTATTGTAGTGACATTACACATGCGCTCAGCAGTCAGACAGTCAGTGCATTCATTGGTTATGGCACAGGGGGTCTTTAAATTCAGCCTCTTTGCATTTTGTGGACAGGCACTTTGCTTCACCCTATCCATCGCTGATATCACATCGGTGCAGATTTTATTAATGCCACATACAACGATTGCCTTTTTATGGCCAAAATACATGCCACTGACTCTATTGCCTACACCGTCAATATTAATCAGCTCTCCACCCTCTGTTATTGCATTCGTACTGGATAAATATACATCTGTAAAGGCAGCCTCCTTTAACAATTCCTTTCGTTTTTCAGGCTCCACCATCCAGTGCCATAGCACTTCATTTCCTGCGTTTTTCAAGTCCTCGTATAGGTTCATGTCCTTAATAGTCATTGAGCCGCCGATTGCAACAGTTTCCCCTGGAGAAATTTCTTCAAGTATTGCCTTTGCGGCAGCTTCCTTGGTTTCAAAATACCTTGCGGGTATTTTTCTTTTTTCTAGATTTTTAATTAAGACATCAATTTTCTCCATAATTCCCGTCTCCTTTATGAAAAATTGTATATACTTGTATGCTTTAATATGTATCATACCATATTTATGTAATTACCGTAAATTGGTTTCAGTCATTAAAAATTTTTTTCTTGTCAAAAAGGTTGCGTAATTTGTCGAAATTTGTTATAATTAGTCTGTGGTTATCCCCCTGGTAACCTCGATTATATAATCTCTATTCCCAATACCCCTTTTGAAAGAATCACATCAAAGGATGTGACACTGGGTCCGCGACCCAGTTTTTTTTTGCTTTTTTTTATATATTTGAAATGCATCCCTCCTAATAAGCAATTTCGATAATATTTTACTTATTAAAATTTATGTCATATTTATAGCTATATTCAAAATAAACCATAAAATATTCTATCATATTTACAATAGTCTTCCTATATTCCCAAAGTCCCTAGTATCCTATAATATTATGAAAGGCATAGCGCATCACCATCTACTGCTCATCTTTATTATCCAATTTCCTTGATTAATTTTCTGCCTTTGCTGTTCACAAATCCAGCAGCATAATATATAATATTGTTGCAGCATCATTGCTCATATAAAGTTCATTAGGAGGTTTAAGATGGATAAGCCAAAGGTTGCAGTTGTTTTTACCGGTGGTACCATATCAATGTCGGTTGACCCTAGAATAGGTGCAGCAATCCCTTCCCTGTCAAGCCAGGAGATACTTTCTTTAGTTACAAATATTGATAAATACGCTGAAATTGAAACCTATAATTTTTCAAAGCTACCGGGCCCCCATATCGATTTAGGTCTTATGGTGGATCTAAGAAAGTTGGTTGTAGAAATCCTTGGGCGTGAGGATATAACCGGAATAGTAATAACCCACGGCACCGATACATTGGAGGAAACCGCCTATCTTTTGGATTTATCCATATCCTCATCTAAGCCTATAATAGTGGTAGGCGCCATGAGAAACAGCTCAGAGCTGGGCTATGATGGCCCCAGTAATCTTGCGGCAGCCGTCTGTACAGCCATATCTCCCCAGTCTAAGGACAAGGGGGTGCTGGTGGTCATGAATAATGAGGTAAATGCCGCCAGTGAGGTTACAAAGACAAATACCCTGAGCCTTGACACCTTTAAGTCTTTGGAATTCGGGCCTTTAGGAATTGTGGACAACGACGAGGTTATTTTTCATAGGGACATAGTGATTCGCCAGCATATAGAAACCGACAGAATAGTACCGGAGGTTGATTTGATAAAGTGCGTTGCAGGTATGGATTCTCGACTGGTTAAATATTGTGTTGATACAGGCGCAAAGGGGCTTGTCATTGAAGCCCTTGGTAGAGGCAATGTTCCTCCTAGTATGATAGAGGGAATTGAATATGCCATCAACCATAAGGTGGCGGTGGTTATGGTATCTCGTTGCCCTACAGGAAGGGTCCTGGACACCTATGGATATGTAGGTGGCGGTAGAACCCTAAGAAACCTTGGGGTTATATTAGGTGGAGATTTACCCGGTCAAAAAGCAAGGATTAAGCTGATGCTGGCCTTAAGCGTTACCACCGATACAGAAGGTCTGAAGGAAATTATAGAGTTGACTCAATATAAAAGAAAATAAATAAATAAACCCCCCGGTATTCAAATAATATCGGGGGGTTGCTTATTTACCTAGAGCCTGAATGGTACGCTATAGCTTCTCTATGAGCCCGTTATTTACGCATATTTCAATATCCAGCTCTTTGATCTGATCACCTTTAATAAATCTGACTGTCATAATCCTGTCCTTTATCATTTCCACGATGCCTTTACCGAAGGCTCTATGTAAAATCTCCTGCCCCTTTGAAATATTCCCCGACAGCCTCTCCCGAAGCGCCATTTCGTCAACAAACCTTGAAATCTCGGCTTTTTTATCGTATCGAAAGCGGGGGGAGCTTATAACCAGCAGCTCCTTAGCCCTGGTAACTGCAACATAAAACAGCCTTCGTTCCTCCTCAAGGGTCTCATCATTGGCCTCTGATTTATAGTGGGGTATTAAGCCCTCTACAGCACCTATTACTATAACCACTCTAAATTCCAGTCCCTTTGCGCTATGCATGGTGGTAAGCAGCACCTCATTATCATTGCTCTTGGCTGCCTTGTGCTGCTTAAGCCTGAGCTTAAAGCTATTGACACAATCTATAAAATCCTGTATTTTATCATATTTTAAAGCAAGCTCTTGAATTTCGTCCAGAACCTCAAATAAATCCACACTGGATAGCTGCTTTTCTACACAGTAATCCTCAATATGCTTGTCATAGCCGATTTCCCTTCTGATATAAGCAATGGCCTCATAGGAGCTCTTGCTTTTCAGAATCGATAAATCCTGCCTCAGCTGTATCAATCGCTTCAGCTGATAGGGCTTAAGCTCACCCTTCATCATAATATTTGTGAAGGAGCAGCCCTCTGGTCCATGAGCGGCCTCCGCCATTTTCCTTGAGATATATCTTGTGGGCTTATTGATTATTGATGCCAGCAAATGGGGATTGTCGCCTGTTACCGCCAGCTTTAAATAGCTTAAAATATCCTCCACAGCCCAGTGCTCATATATATTGCTGATATGATCTCTGCATTGGAAGGGAATTTGACTCTCCAGCAGAGAATTAATAATACTATTTGCCAGTAGGTTCGTTCTATATACAATTGCTATGTCCCTATAGCTACAGCCATTTTGAATACAATTATTTATCAGCTCGACAATCTGCCGGTTTTCCTCTCCCCTATTCTCTGGATATATTAACCGAATATCCTCCAACGGTGGCTTTGTAGCAGCTATGCTCTTTTCGATTCTAGAGGAATTGTTTTCAATCAATAAATTTGCTGCACTGATGATTTTTTCCTGTGACCTATAGTTATTGCTGATAATTATTTTCTCAGCCTTTGGAAATTCCTTTGTAAAATCCAATATAAACTCAGGTCTGGCCCCCCTAAAGCTATAAATTGATTGGTCGTCATCTCCCACTACAAATATATTGTTAAGTGGATGAGTAAGCATTTTAACAATAGCAAACTGGATTTCATTAATATCCTGAAATTCATCTATTAATATGTATTGATATTGTCTTCGAAGCCCATTAAGTACATTTTCCTCCTCCAGCAGCAGTCCATAGCATTTCTCCAGCATATCGTCAAAATCAATCTTATGGCAATCCTGCTTATAATTCTCATAACAGCCATATACCCTCTTAAAGTCCTCAGCAGCCATTGAGACGGGCTGAAAGGAACCCTTATCCACAGAGCTCTTAAGGCTGCTTATGTCATTTATTAGCCCCTTCAAGACCTCTGCGTCCTCATAATTTACCAGCCCGAGGGTTCTGATAATATTTCTGAGGGCATTCTGCTTTTCGTAATCACTGATTATGTTGTTCAGTCCGTAGTGATACCTTTCCCTCAATACCCTGTAAAATACCGAGTGGAAGGTACCGAAGCTTACATTCGCCCTGTGACCGTTGTATGCAGCCAATTCATGAAATCTGCTCTTCATTTCCTCTGCAGCAGCCTTCGTATATGTTATTACTAAAATATTTGCTGGGTTAACCCTATGCTTATAAATCAAATTAAGCACTCGATTAACTATTACTGTTGTCTTTCCTGAGCCAGGTCCTGCACAAACCAGACAAGGACCCTTTAGATGCTCAATAGCTGCCTGCTGCTGGGTATTATAATTTTTTATATTTTCAAAGCTCATTAATTACACCTCATAAGTTTATTAAACAATTTGACCCTATTAAGTTTATCATAATTTCAGCGGTTATAAAAGGCAAGAGAACAAAGAAAAGAGATAAACCATTGGCTTATCTCCAGTAAGTGCTTATTGCATTAGCAGTAGTTTTATAAGTGCGTCTATTATCTTCAGATGCTCGGCGGTTGTATTTTCAGCCTCTGCCACTGTCTTAATGGAATTCAGCTCCTCAAGTGCTG
Source organism: Natronincolaceae bacterium (assembly GCA_048264125.1). Lineage (GTDB taxonomy): Bacteria > Bacillota > Clostridia > Peptostreptococcales > Natronincolaceae > M1-B18. The sequence goes on along the minus strand of JBLXDM010000007.1, from coordinate 2,923 downwards.
AAGCTGTCCCCCTCTGCTTTACCATATAGTAGATATAATTGTTTAATAGCTCTGATTTAATATCCATATTATCAGTTTTAGAATATAGTAATTCGTATATTTCCAACAGCTTTTCTGTATTATTCGCTGCTTCATATTGCTCTGCAATATATAGTCCTATGGAAAGCATTGAATCTATATCGTTGGCCTGCTGAAATAATACCTCTGCAGTTCTAAGCACCTCCTGTGAGGTGGTATAATCCTTTGCCAGAACTAAAAACTCATCGATACCTTCAATATCTGCCATGCTGTTTCCCTCTATCGCAATCAAGCCCTCCTGTATTAGCTCCAGTGCCTCCTGTATTTCTAGGGTTTTATCATATTTTATAAGATAGTAGTTGAGCCCTATAACATTTTCATAGCCCTCTTGCTTTAAGCGCAGAAGTGTTTGCAATGGTTGAGGATCATATAGATGTCTTTCGTTGTAAGGGATATATCCCACAAACGAAATATATTCAAGTGAGGTAACAGCATCTATAAACTGTCTTTCCTGTACAGGTGATCTCTCTCCGGTATCCTTTTGGAATATCGGCTGATTGTAATATTCATTCGTCAGCTTTATTGGAATCAGCTCTATTTCATCATAGTCTATATACACCATATCCTCATAGATTCTACTTAAAATTACGACAGATTCTCCACGGGTCATTTCCTGATCAAGGTTTAAATATCCATCATAGCCGGTCATTATTCCGTTGCTTATCAATTCATTGATTTCTTTATAATATGTCCTTCCTTCACTAAAATCCTCATACACAGCAGTACTTTTAACTATAGGTGCTGTCGTAACCGCCCTTGCTAATAGCGCTGCCTCATATCTTGTTATCGTTTCATTTGGGAAAAATTCTTCCCCAACGAAAATATCCATAAATCGAATCCCGGTATTATTTTTTTCGTTTATGTAATTGCTTAGCTCCCATAGATGAATATGCTCATCTGAATATAATTCAATATCTGAGTAATCTACCTCATATTTAAATTCTATGGTATCCAAGTCATCATATAGCTCTTTTGCATGTAAAAGATTGTTCAAGGCTGTTACAAAATCCATTCTGCTTATTCTTTCATCCGGCCTAAAGGTGCCATCCTCGTAACCATCTATTAGCTGTAGGTGGCTGGAGTCCCATTTTACATATTCCTTACTCCAATGATTTTCCACATCACCGAACATGATAAAACCAAAGGAGGTCTGTAAACTCAATATTAATACTAAAATACTCAATATAATTCTGGTAGACTTTCTTTTCAAATCAAACTCCCCCTTTTCCTAAGCTTTTACTGTATGTAATTCCTATTATCACCTTTAACCTTGTGACGCTTAAGAGTTATATACCCCCACTAAACAAAAATCAACATTTTTTTCTTTTGTTTTTTTGATATAATTTGATATCATATAGTTAGAAATTTATTTGGAGGGTCATTATGAAGGTGATTACAAAGGAATTTAATGAAGATTTGTTTATACCTAAATCTGTATTTGATATTCTATGCAATAGCAATTTTTGCTGTATAGATATAGAGACGCTTGGACTAAGCAGAAAGTTCCATAAAATTATTCTTATAGGATATTTATATAGGGCAGGGGACCAGCTTATAATTAAGCAGCTCTTGGCTGAAAATTCGCTTGAGGAGCGGGATATACTTCAATTGTTCCTAAAGGATATACAGCAATTTGATACATATATTACCTATAATGGAAATGCCTTCGACATTCCTTTTATACAAGCCCGTATGCTAGAGCATTCCTTAAGCTGGGATATTCAGGAGAGCCTTCACATGGATCTATTGACGTATATTCGGAGGTATCAGGAGTTTCTTGGGCTGGATAACTACAGGCTAAAGACAGTTGAGGGACTACTCGGAATAAATCGTAAGGATACCATCAGCGGTAAGGATAGCATAGAGCTGTACAAGGAATATGTGAACACGAGGGCATCTGAGCTGGAGGAAAAAATACTTCTCCACAATCTTGAAGATATATACTATTTATCAAAGCTCCTGAAGATATTCGATTTTCTACCGCTGATGGCGCATAGCTTTATCAGTCGGCTCCATATAGAGAAAAGCCCTGAACCATTGGAATTCTATTACAACCCATATGATTTTTCAATTGTAGAGGGGAAGCTACGCTTTAGAGGAAGAGCTACTAGGCTTAAATTACTTCAAGAGGAGCTTCATTATCACAGCAATTATTCTTTCAAGTGGAAGCCTTCAGCCGGTGTATTTGAGTTTGAGCTTTCATTACTAATGGGCAAGCTAGCCACTAAGGAGAAATATTATTATGTAGATATTAATGATTTTCCTATAGAAGGTCCCGACTTTGTCTCTGCCCTTGCAGATAAATCCATTATTCACCAGCATTTTTTAATTATAGATTGCCGACATCCTGCCAGTATTCTTGCAGTAATTGAGCTAAAAAAACAGCTGCTGATTAATATCCTTAATAAATAATATAAACAAATAAGCCGATCCTATTGGACCGGCTTATTTCAGTTTGATGCCCAGAGTCGGAATCGAACCATCGACACGGGGATTTTCAGTCCCCTGCTCTACCGACTGAGCTATCTGGGCAATTATTGTACTCTCAAAAAAAAGATAAGTCCTCCGTAGAGGACTGTGTTAGAAATTCATTACCATTATTTTAGTCATCTACCTTTAGTAAATGATTAAAATAATGGTGGGCCTTCAGGGACTCGAACCCCGGACCTACCGGTTATGAGCCGGACGCTCTAACCAACTGAGCTAAAGGCCCCAATATACTGCTGGTCCGGGTGGAGAGATTCGAACTCCCGACCCCATGGTCCCAAACCATGTGCGCTACCAAACTGCGCTACACCCGGATATATATTGGCGGAGAAGGCGGGATTCGAACCCGCGCGCCGTA
>JBLXDM010000006.1:0-305503 GCA_048264125.1 Natronincolaceae bacterium | reverse complement strand
TCCTCCTTTTCCATGCCGAAGTTTACGCATCTGTGCTTTACAAAGGCATCTAGTTCAACAAAGGTGCCTTCATCAAACAATAAATTAATTCTTTCTCGGGCTGTTAATTTGCCCTTTTCATGCTGGCTGTCAATTCTCTTTTGACCTCCGCCTAGCTCAATCTTACCCCTCAGCTCCTTAAGCTGATCTAACTTGTTTCCCGCCATTATGAACCCTCCTATTGTAATAAAATAGTATATAGTAGACTATTTAAAATAGTGATTACCCATTTCTTTCGCTTAATTCAACCAATATGCCATTGGTGCTCTTCGGATGACAGAAGGCGATTTTTGCTCCACCAGCGCCATATCTTGGCTTTTCGTCGATCATCCTCATACCCTTTTCCTTCATTTCTTCAATTGCCGCCTCAATATTATCTACCCTGAAAGCTAAATGTTGAATGCCCTCTCCCTTTTTCTCTATGAACTTCGCTATAGGACCATCCTCATCGGTTGATTCCAATAGCTCCACCTCTGTGTCTCCTACAGGCAAGAAGGCCACCCTTACCTTTTGCTCCTCTACGACCTCGGTACCTTCACACTTCAGACCCAATATCTCCTCATAGAACCTCAATGACTCCTGAAGATCCTTTACAGCTATTCCAATATGATCTAGCTTTAATACCTTCATAACAGCACCTCCCTATAATTTAACTCTACAGCATTTTTTTTAAAAGCTGATTACTTATTGTATAAGGGTCCAACTGCCTAGTGGCAGCTTTTTCTGCAAGACACCTGATTTCAGCCCTGTTTTCTTCCTTGCCCAACAGCCTTTCCAGCAGACTTTGCTGAATCAAGTCGATAATTTCAGTCTGAAGGTTTTTTATTCTTCGTTCTAAAAATCCTCCTCCGTCGTGCATGTATGCCATATGGGCTTCTATATTTTCTAAAAGCTCATCTATCCCCTTATTTTCCAATGCCACTACCTTTGTTACCGGCGGCCTCCATTCTGAATGATTGAAATCCAGCATCATTTCAATCTCCACCTTAGTTCTGTCGGCTCCATCTCGATCGGATTTATTGATGACGAATATATCTCCTATCTCCATTATTCCGGCCTTAATAGCCTGTATATCATCACCCAGTCCTGGTACCATTACCATAAGCACGGTATCGGCTGCCTTTACAATATCTACCTCCGACTGTCCTACTCCTACTGTCTCAATAAAAATATAATCAAAGCCATATATATCTAGGACCTTAGCGGCTCCCAAGGTTGCCCTTGACAGGCCCCCCAGATGACCTCTTGCTCCCATGCTCCTGATAAAAATACCAGGATCCGTATATAAATCCGTCATCCTGACCCGGTCTCCCAATATTGATCCACCCGTAAAGGGACTGGTGGGATCTATCGCGATTATTCCCACTGTTTTTCCCTGCCTCCGCAGACTCTTGGCAAGCTTATCCGTCAAGGTGCTTTTGCCTGCTCCCGGGGGTCCTGTTATTCCTATGACACGGGCCCTGCCGGTATGGCTATACAGCTCTGAAATAATGGATATTGCCTCCGGAGCATTGTTTTCTATCATTGTAATTAAACGTGCTGCAGCCCTCTTGTCCTGATTAAGTAGTCTATTAGCCAAATCCATTGCTCCACCACCTTAAAGCTTGATTTGCACAGCAGGGAATTTGCTTGCCTCCCTGCTGGCTATTTAAACTTATGCTCTCTTTAAATTGCTTTTAATAAAATCTATAGTCACCTGTGTTGGAGTTCCGGGAGTAAAGATTTCTGCCAGTCCTTTTTCCTTCAAGGATGGAATGTCCTCATCTGGAATAACGCCTCCACCTATAACCAGTATTTCGTCGTAAACCTTCTCTTCCTTTAATAGCTCCACAACCCTTGGCAGCAAATGATTATGAGCTCCGGATAATATGCTTAGGGCAACGACATCCACATCCTCTTGAATCGCTGCATTTACTATCTGCTCTGGAGTTTGTCTTAAGCCTGTATATATAACCTCCATACCTGCATCCCTTAAAGCTCTTGCTATAACCTTAGCCCCTCTATCATGTCCGTCCAGTCCAGGTTTAGCAACTAATACACGAATTGGTCTTTCCATAGAATAAACCTCCCTCAATCTTTTTCGTAGGATCTATAAAATTACACTTTGCTGATATTCACCAAAGACCTCTCTCAACACGCCACAGATTTCACCCAAGGTGGCATAGGCTCTAACTGCATCAATGATAAAGGGCATTAGGTTTTCTGTTCCCTCAGCAGCCTTCTTTAATTCAATCAGCTTAGCCTCCGTTGCTGAATTGTCTCTTTCAGACCTCAGCTGTCTAATCTTATCCTTCTGAAGCTCTCCAACTGATGGGTCCACCCTTAATAATCCCTTAGGAGCAGCCTCTTTGACCTGGAATTTATTCATACCAACCACAACTCGGTCTCCGCTTTCAATCTGCTTTTGATACTCATAGGAGCTATCCATAATCTCTTTTTGTATAAAGCCCTTTTCAATAGCCTGTGGTGATCCACCTAATGAATCTATTTTTTCAATATAGGCCATAGCTTCCTGCTCAATTGTATTAGTTAGATTTTCAATGTAGAAGGAGCCTGCCAGCGGATCAACAGTTTCAGCAACGCCACTCTCATATGCAACTATCTGCTGAGTTCTCAGGGCTATACGTACGCTGTCCTCAGTAGGAAGAGCCAATGCTTCATCCTTTGAGTTGGTGTGAAGGGATTGTGTGCCTCCAAGTACTGCTGCCAAAGTTTGAATCGCAACCCTAACAATATTGTTGTCCGGCTGTTGAGCAGTTAAGGTTGAACCGCCGGTTTGTGTATGGAATTTAAGCTGCATTGACTTTTCGCTCTTGGCTTTGAATCTTTCCTTCATTATTTTTGCCCATAATCTTCTGGCGGCCCTGAATTTTGCAACCTCCTCCAATAAATCGTTGTGGGAATTGAAGAAGAAGGATAATCTCGGAGCAAAGGTGTCGACATCCAGACCTGCCTTAATTGCAGCCTCCACATATGCGATACCGTTTGCAAGAGTAAAAGCAACCTCCTGTACTGCTGAAGATCCGGCTTCTCTTATGTGATATCCGGAAATACTGATGGTATTCCAATTTGGGACCTCTGTTGAACAATACTCGAAAATATCGGTTATTAGCCTCATAGAAGGTGCCGTAGGGAAAATATAGGTTCCCCTTGCTATGTATTCCTTTAATATATCATTTTGAATAGTACCCCTCAGTTGGTCGGCGGCAACTCCCTGCTTTTCTGCCACAGCGATATACATTGCCAATAAAACAGAAGCAGGCGCATTTATTGTCATGGATGTACTGACCTTATCCAAGGGTATACCATGAAATAAAATTTCCATATCCTTTAGAGAATCTATGGCAACTCCAACCTTTCCAACCTCACCCTCAGATAATGCATGATCTGAATCGTAACCAATCTGAGTAGGAAGGTCGAATGCTACGGAAAGCCCTGTCTGACCCTGCTCCAGCAGGTATTTATATCTTTTATTTGACTCCTCTGCTGTTGCAAAGCCTGCATATTGTCTCATGGTCCAAAACTTACCTCTAAACATGGTGGGCTGAACGCCTCTAGTGAAGGGATATTGCCCCGGGTAGCCCAGATCTCTATCATAGTCTAGAGTCTCAACGTCTGCAGATGTATAAAGTCTTTTCACCTTTAGATTTGAACCAGTTGTAAACTGCTTCCTTCTTTCTGGAAATCTGTCAAGAACCTTCTCAACCTTGTTCTCGTTCCAGCCTTTGTCCTTCTCTTTTTGCTGGTCCAGCTTCTCTTTTTCGAACATTTAAAATCCTCCTTCTTTTACTAAGTACGATTCGTTTTGTTTTTGAAATTTTCCAACAAAATCCTTCAAATAAAGCCTCCAGAGCTAGGTTCGTTAGTACATCGTATCTGTATATAGCTGCAATAACCCATATGAGGGGCACTATAAGCATTTTATAAAATGCAAGTTTTATTTCATCAATTGCATTCGTTGAAATTTATATTGCACTCTACATTATTCTACAGTTTTTTGAAATCTCCTGCAAGGGTTTTGCTTAAACACAACCAATTTTAAAGATATTTTTTAAGTTTCTTAAATAAATGTATTTTAGATATTCTGAGGTTATTTTTAACTGTTTTAACAAATTAATTCCAATCCTTATGTCATTCACTCGTCAAATCGTTATTGTTTTTTTAATAGTCTGAATATTTCACAAAAAAAATTAGATATACTGATCTGGATAGACTAGCATATCTAACTTGCATCACCCACTTATGAAGTAAAGGGAATTTACTTCTATCGATAAAAGGTTAAATAGCGGTAATATTTATTTTTAATCAATCATCAATTACTTTGTTGTCCATGATCTGCTTATACTTTTCATGGCATTTCTTAACAGATGTAATTAATGCCTTTTTAGCCGATCCAAAATAGGTATCTGTTATCGCCTTCTCGATTTGTTGCAAATCATTGAGGTCCTTACCTATTAGCAGCTTCCTTACATGCGCCTTTGCCACACTGGTGACCAAGGAGCAATCGGCATCCATTATTCTGCCGGTATATTTGTCGACTATGACTCCTACTGCCACAACCTTATATAGCTCTTCAGCGGTTGTGCCACTGGGAAGCTTGGCATAGCCGCTTATAAATATTTCAAAGGTCTTCACCAATAACCCTCCACCTTTATCCTGTCTATTAGCAGCTACTACTAGTTTATTATTTTTCCAAGTAAATATCAATATTAATATGTAACAACATCACAAGAAATTTATCCATTGATCTTGTAATTACATCATATGATTGTTAATAAATAGTGCATATGGATTATATTTATTTACTCCTCAAATACTGGCTTGGACCGTTGATATAGAGGTTATTACCATAGGAATCAATCGCTACAATTGCAGGAAAAGCCTTAACCGTCAGCCGCCTTATGGCTTCGGTCCCCAGCTCGGGAAAGGCCACAAGCTCAGATTCAACAACGCTGCTGGCTATAAGTGCCCCTGCTCCTCCTACGGCTGCAAGGTAGATGCATTTGTTGCCAATGATGGCATCTATGACGGCTTTACTGCGATCCCCCTTACCTATCATCCCCTTTAGCCCCTTTTCTAAAAGCATAGGGGTGACAGTGTCCATTCTGGTGCTGGTGGTGGGTCCGGCTGAACCAATTACCCTACCTTCCGCAGCAGGTGTTGGTCCAACATAATATATTACCTGCCCCCTTAAGTCAATGGGCAGCTCCTCATTATTGTTTATCAATTCCCTTAGTCGTGAATGGGCCGCATCTCTGGCGGTATAAATAATGCCATCAATAAAAACCCTGTCCCCTGCCCTCAGCCCTGCAATGGTATTATCATCTAAGGGAGTGGTTATATTTATTGTATTCATCAAAAAAACCCCCTTCCTCCTCTAAAACTCAATTACCCCGTGCCTTGACGCATGACAGTTGATATTGATAGCCACCGGTAGCCCAGCTATATGGGTAGGATAGGTCTCTATATGCAAAGCCAGCGCCGTAGTGGCTCCTCCAAAGCCCTGAGGGCCTACCCCCAGCTGATTTACCTCCGCCAGCAGCTCCTTCTCTAGCCCCGCAAGATATTCATCCTCATTGAAGCCTCCGATATCCCTCAGTAGAGCCTGCTTCGCCAGACCAGCGACCTTGTCAAAGCTTCCACCTATGCCTAAGCCGACTATGATAGGCGGGCAGCAATTACCGCCTGCTCGCTTTATGGTATCCAGCACAAAGGCCTTTACGCCGTCCCAGCCATCTACAGGATTCAGCATTTTTATTGCACTCATATTCTCACTGCCGAAGCCCTTAGCCGCCAGCTTAATTTTGAAGGTATCTCCCTCCACCAGCTGATAATTTATAATTGCAGGTGTGTTGTCGCCGGTATTCTTACGCCTCAGGGGACAGGCAACCACGGACTTTCTTAAATAACCCTCCTCATAGCCCTGTCTTACACCCTCATTGATGGCCTCCGACAGCAGGCCATTTGTAATCCTAACCTCCTGCCCCAGCTCAACAAAGGCAAAGATCATGCCGGTGTCCTGACAGAGGGGTATATTTTCACCCTCAGCTATTTCCTTGTTTTTTATAAGATCCAGCAAAATATCCCTCGCCAGCGGTGAATCCTCTGTCTCAAGGGACCTCTCCAAGGCCTGGTGTACCCCGGTATCCATCCGCACATTCATATTTACACACAAATCCCTTACCTGCCTTATGACCTCACTACAATCTACCTGCTTCATTTTATCACCTTTTCCTCTTTTTCCTTAAGTATATAATACCACAGATGAAAAGGAGAATTACAGCCATTTATACATTTTCAGGCTATAACCTCCGATCCTCTATTTATCTGGATTCCAGCAAAGCCGTTTGATCATCTATTCCTTTGCTGGAGCCACCTCATTCATTCCGTCCGGGTTTGATTTTTCCGGCTTCATGCTACCTGTTTCCATAAACCTTGCATGCCAGGACAGAGCCTCATTTAATAGATGGGGCTGATACTTAAATTTACCGCCTTCAGCCCGCTCTACATAATCCATTAATTGATCTCTGTAGTCGGGGTGCGCACAATTATTTATTATTTTTCTGGCTCTTTCACCAGGTGTAGTTCCCCTAAGGTCTGCCAAGCCCATTTCCGTAACCACCACCGAAACGTCATGCTCTGTATGGTCTATATGAGATGCCTTAGGTACTATGGAGGATATATCGCCGTTTCTAGCTGTAGATGCCGTCGTAAATATAGAAATATAAGCATTTCTGGTGAAGTCTCCTGAGCCTCCAATACCATTCATCATCCTGGAGCCCATTATATTGGTAGAATTTACATGTCCGTAAATATCCACCTCTATGGCGGTATTCATTGCAATTACCCCTAGTCTTCTGGCTATCTCAGGATTATTGCTTATTTCCATTGGTCTTAGAATGCAGTGCTTTGCATAATGACTCATATTGGCATGTAGTCTTTTAAGACCCTCCTCCGAGGGTGTGAGGGCTGTTCCTGATGCAATCTTCACCTTGCCAGCATCTATAAGATCCAGCATTGAATCTTGAATTACCTCCGTATAGCAGGTGAGGCTCTCGAAGTCCGAACTCAGCAAGCCCCCTAATACCGCATTAGCCACAGAGCCCACCCCCGATTGAAGGGGCAATAGATTTTTAGGCAATCTGCCCATCTTCACCTCATGCTTTAGGAAGTCAATAATGTGTCCGGATATTAATCTAGAGGGCTCATCGATAGGGCCTAGGGGTCTTACCTTGTCGGATATATCCGTTAAGACAATTGCGACTATTTTATTGGGGTCACATGGAATATATGAGGTGCCGATTCTGCCACCGGGGCTCACCAGAGGGATAGGCTTCCTAAAGGGAGGCTTCTCCGTCATATAAATATCATGAATTCCCTCCAATTCCATAGGTTGACTGGTATTGACCTCAACGATAACAATATCTGCATTTTTTATTGCTTGGGGCATAATGCCAACTGATGTAGTTGGAATAATACCCCCCTCCTCAGTAATTGCAAGGGCCTCCACCAATGCTACATTGATTTTACCAAAGAAGCCATAATCTATATATTGGCTTACATGGCTTAGATGCATATCCTGATATGCAATTGACCTGGTATTGATCGCATTTCTAACATCATCGTGGGTTTGATAAGGATATCTCCGCTTCATAACTCCCGAACGACAAAGTGCCCCGTCCAGTTCATCTCCTACCGATGCACCGCTTATCACTGTTATTCCAATTTTTTCTCCGCTGCTGCTTCTTTTTTCCAAAGCCAAAGGCACAGCCTTAGGGTATCCCGAAGGAGTAAATCCGCTGGTGGCTACAACCATACCGTCCTTAATGAATTGGCTGGCCTCCTCTGCAGACATAATTCTTTTTTTAAGATCTTCCCTTCTTATTCTTTCCATCAAATAATTCCCTCCCATTATCAATATTAAAGAGTGTCGCTCTTTTTCCTTAACGTCTACCTAGTGCCTCATGCAATTAAATTCTTGGTAATCCCTGGTCAAATTAATATGAAAGTTTTCCATAGGCCAAACCTAAGTTTTAACTGCCCAAGGGGCTAGTAAAATGAGAAAAAAATAGATATACTAATTCCTTTGGAATTAATATATCTAACCTTGTGATATCTACTGAAAAAACAAAAGGGGAATTTTGCTTTCATAGACAATAGAGTTAAATATTTTTCTCCTCTGCCAATAGGTGCTTAAATTTCTCATGACACTTTTTTGTGGAGGATATCAAAGCCTTTTTAGCTGTGCCATAATATCTTTCATTGAAGGCCCCTTCTATCTCATCGATATCCAGAAGGTTTCTTCCTATCAATATCCTCCTTACATGCTCCTTTGCCACCTTTGTTACCAAGGAGCAGTCGGCCTCGAGAATTTTCCCGGTGTTTTTATCCACCGATATTCCCACTGCTATGACCTTATAAAGCTCCTCCGCCGTCGTACCTATTGGCAGCTTTGCATATCCACTGATAAAAATTTCAAAAACTTCCATAGCATCACCATTTCCTTTTTATATTTCAGTTGAGCCTTGCTTTGTTCTATGCTCTACCAAAAATATGACTAGGCAGGTTATTTTGCAGCGCTTCTACATGGGTAATTTATGCAGTATTATCGTAAATAAAACCATACCCAATAGGGCGAAGGGATATACTGCACCATAGCCTGCTGCAGGGTCATCGCTTTCTAAGGAATCAATAGCTACACCCAAACCGGGTGTAGAGGTCATCCCACCACAGATTGCTCCTGCCAGCATAATCCAATTTAATTTAAAGACATAACGGCCTACAATGTATCCCACCAAAATACTGACCATACCTACAAACAATGAAATCAGTGCCAAAGCGCCACCGGTTCCAAGAATTGCATCAAAGACCCCATAGCCATATTTTAAGCCTACAATTGCCAAGAAAAAACAGAGGGATAATTCTCTGATGATTCCTAATATCTTACTATCCATTCTAAATTTAAAGGGTCCAATTTTTCCTATATACCCTAAAATCAGCGACCCGATAAGGGCTCCACCCGTTGCTCCCAAGCTGAAGTATCCCAATATAGGCCCTAAATATATTTCTATAAGACCAATGCTGTAGCCGAAGAGGCAGGCTAATGCAAAGGCAACAATATCAAAGCCAGCCTCTGGTATTACTCTGCCGCCCTTTACCATTGTCCTCGCTTCCTGCATTTCCGTATCAAATCGTTTTCTTTCTTCCTCTAGGTTCATTCTAAATAGCTTAGGGAAAAAGTTAATAGCTATAATAACTACAATCACACCGAAGGGATAGCCCACCGCATAGCCTAAGCCTATTCCAGCTTCAGCGTTTTTAACAAATTGATTCTGCTGATCATTTGTCAAGGCTGTTAAGCCTTCCTGTGATATTTCTCCTGACGGGTCTAGAATTTTAATGAATTTTTCCTTTTCCTCCACACCTGCTCCTTCAAAGGCATTTACCCTTGCTGTAGCATGAGATTTAGCTGTTTCAAGCGCTGCAGCCAGTCCCGGCGAGCTTGTCAGTGCGCCTGTATAGACGCCGGAGACCTCATAGGGATTATCCGCAGGGCTGATTAGCACCATTCCATAGGTGGCTATTGCGCCAGAAAGAGTGATTAAAAAGCCTAGGACAACAAATTTTCCTCCATATTTCTTCAGTACAGCACCTAAATCCTTAGCCGCCAGTAGTCCTACTGCCACGACGAAAAAGACCAAGAACAGCGTAAAAAACATGGAGGGCACCACCCCGGCGGAGATCATGCTGCGGGCGGCGGCAAAGCCCTTTTCCCCTTCAGGGATGCCCATTCCATAACCGTAAATAAGCCAGCCCATTAATAAACCGGTAAACAGGCAACCGGAGGCTCCAAAATTAAATTTCCCAATTTTAATATTTCCTAGGACTATACCAGTAAACACTGCTGTAAACATTAGAATGTAAGGGCTTGTAATCCAACCAACAAAATCAAATCTTATTAACTCTGCCATTTCTCTACTCCCCTTTGCTTTCATAATATTGTTTAATGCTTTGATCAATAGAATCAGTGCTTAGGTAGACCTCCACCTCCTCCAATTAATATTTTTCTGCCTAATGCGCAATCGCCTCTGTTGCCAAGGCCCCATCAGCTTCAATACTCACCTCCGGAGCCTTGGTGAATAGACAGAGGGCAGCCCCAAGACCGCTTAGCACAGCGGAAACAATATAGCTTATGACATATGTCCCCGTAGCATCCCTAACCATACCTCCCAGCAAGGGCCCCAATACGCCACCCACACCCCATGCAGTAATAACCATTCCAAAGTTAATACCAAAGCTTTTTAAACCAAAGTAATCTGCCGTGGTGGCGGGGAAAATGGTCAGCATGCCTCCGAAGGTAAATCCAACAATGGTTACGCCTAAGACTAAAGCGAGTGGGCTAGTAAGATAAGGAAAAGCGATGTACACGATTACCTGAAATATAAACATTATAAATAACGTTTTCATTCTTCCCAGCTTATCGGAGATGACACCACAGCCTACCCTCCCCAGGGCATTGAAGGAGGCATAGATAGCCACCAAAATAAAGCTATTTGTAATACCCGCCTGCTCCAGGCCTATTTTTGAAAGCTGTCCGATTATAAGGAGCCCTGCAAAGGTGCCGAAGCAAAACATCGTCCATAGCATGTAGTATTGCTTTGTTCTCAAAACCTCCCGCCAGCTATAATCAACCTTTCTGTTGCCCTGTCTTTCCTCAATAGATGCAGACGCCAATCCCCTTGCAGCTAATTCCTCTTGGTACCCCTCGGGTGGATTAACAATAAACCTTGAAAGCACCATTATACCAACAAAGAAGCCTACCCCAATGATGTAAAAGGTATTGTTGATACCATAGCTATTTAATAGGTAGGTGGTTAGTGGCGCAATATATACAGGCGCCAGCCCAAAGCCACTGACAACAATCCCGGAGATAAGCCCCCTCTTTTTTGCATCAAACCATTTAACCGCTGCCGGAGTAGGCGCTGCGTATCCCAGCCCCATGGCTGCACCAAAAACAATTCCGAAGAACACTGTTAGTGATGCGACCCCCAGATATAATCCCGAAAATAAAAAACCTATCCCCGCCAGTATGGCCGAAACCGTCAGTACCGATTGAGGGCCCAGCTTGTCTTGAAACCTTCCTCCCGGCACCATGGACCAGGAAAATACAGCGCATGCAGCCATATAGGGTATCTGAGTTTGCGTTGCAGTCCAGCCTAATTGATCAATTAGTGCCGCAGAAATAACCCCCCAGGCATACAATATTCCCAGCATTGAGTTTACTCCCATGCCCGCCAATGTTACCCCCCAGCCTTTGCTAGATAGCTTGTTTGGCATATCTTCTTCCTCCTTCTCTCTTTTCTTTAATGCTTGAAGCCCATATATATAGGTCATAGCTCCAAATACAATATTTTAACTGGTTATTTTTTTAACATTCAAAACTACGTTAGTCCTATACTTTGTTAATTTCTGCAGCATCATTAACACTAATTTTTACCAACAAAAAAAGCCATAAGCAATCTGCTATGGCTTAAATGATTTTTTAGAAGGAGAAGTGGGAGCTTCTCGGTAAAAAACCCAGCTATACCGTTTTTTTATTTACTTGTAGGCTCAAAATATTATGCCTGCTTTACTCATTTAGAAATTATATTCAATATATACATAAAAATACCTTCTATTTTTTTATATTTTTTTGTTATTTTTTGAAAAATTTTAAAAGTCTGTCATATAAGAGCCTTGAAACGCTTTTATTGCTCCTTTGTCCAGATTCCCACACTATAAAATATTTAAGCTATGGGTTAAAAACAAAACGCCTTGAAGTAATCTTCAAGACGTTTTTAGTATTTAGCTATTTTCTTTATCTTCTTTATCTTCTTTATCTTCAACTGTAACCGTTGGATTCTGGCTGTCTACAAAGGAGGTTTCTGCTTTATCCTCTTGAGAAGGCGCTTTATCTTCCTCTTCATTCTTCTTTGCCAGCTTTGCCTCCTCTAGCATTTGCTTATATCTCTTTTCTATATCCTCTAAAGTATCCTCGTCTTCTATAACCAGCTGTCCATTAAATATCCTTTCGTAGATATCTGCGTCCAAGGTTTCCATTTTTAACAAGGCTTTAGCAATGATATGCAGCTTATCCATGTTGTCCTGCAGCAATTGTATAGCGGAATCGTAGGCATGGTCTACTATTCTCTTGATCTCATTGTCCACCACAGCAGCTACCTCTTCTGAGTAGTTTCTTTTTGAAGTAAAGTCTCTTCCTAGAAACACCTCATCTTCGCCGCCACCAAAGGACATAGGTCCAAGCTTTTCACTCATACCATACTTAGTAACCATCGCTCTTGCGGTCTCAGTAACCCTCTGAAGGTCATTTGATGCTCCAGTACTGATATCATCCAATACCAGCTTTTCTGCAACTCTACCTCCAAGCAGGCGTATGATGCTATTCTCCATCTCTGTTTTCGTTGCATAGTACTTGTCCTCTGTCGGTAGTGTCATTGTAAAGCCTCCGGCCCTACCTCTAGGAATAATTGTAACCTGATGCACCGGATCCAAGTTTGGTAGCACCGTTGACACCACTGCATGACCAGCCTCGTGATAGGCAGTCAGCCTTCTTTCCTTCTCGCTTATTACACGGCTCTTCTTTTCAACACCGGCAATAACCTTAGTTATAGCCTCTTCTATTGTAGCCATTCTTATCTTCTTTTCGTTTTTCCTAGCCGTAAGAAGGGCTGCCTCATTCATAAGATTTTCTATATCTGCAGGTGTGAAGCCTGGGGTTCTTCTAGCCAATACCTTTAGGTCTACATCCTCTGCCAATGGCTTAGCCTTGGAATGAACCTTTAATATAGCCTCTCTGCCCTTTATATCTGGTGCTCCCACCAGTACCTGACGGTCAAAACGTCCAGGTCTTAGTAAGGCAGGGTCAAGAATATCCGGCCTATTTGTTGCTGCAACTATGATGATACCCTCATTTATACCGAAGCCGTCCATCTCAACCAACAGCTGGTTGAGGGTTTGCTCCCTCTCGTCATGTCCTCCGCCCAATCCGGCACCTCTTCGGCGTCCTACGGCGTCTATCTCGTCAATAAAAATAATACAAGGCGAATTTTTCTTTGCCTGTTCAAATAAATCTCTAACCCTTGAAGCTCCTACTCCGACAAACATCTCTACGAAATCGGAACCACTTATGCTAAAGAAGGGAACCCCCGCTTCACCTGCAACCGCCTTGGTGATATAGGTTTTACCTGTACCCGGAGGGCCTATCATCAATATACCCTTTGGAATACGAGCTCCCAGCTCAATATATTTTCTCGGATTCTTCAAGAAATCCACCAGCTCCTGAAGCTCTTCCTTTTCTTCATCCAAACCTGCTACGTCATCAAAGGTAACTCTTCTTCTTTCGTCGTCCTTATGAAGCTTTGCCTTGCTTTTACCAAAGGACATTACTCTGTTGCCGCCGCCCTGAGACTGCTGCATAAATACAAACCAGAATACGATGAAGATTAATATCATAAACAACGAAGGCAATAAATCAATAAACCATGGGACACTTGGAGGTGGTGTTCCTACTACATTAAGATTTGGATTCACTTCGGGATCCAATAGCTCCGTCATCTCATCGACACTAATGGCTACCGGCCAATAGGATGTGAATTGCACCTCTTCGTTATTTCTTATTAAAGTCCCATTTAAGGAACGATCTCCAACAATTATAAGCTCTTTTACATTACCAGCCACCAGCTCCTGTCGCAGGGTTGTATAGCCTATTGCTTCTGTTTGTTGTGGTCTTCCATTAAATTGCTGTACGAGAATCAACAATACAATGAAGACTAAAATATAAAAGCTTGCTCCTCGGAAAAATTTCCTCAACAAAAGTCCTCCTCTCATCTAATGCTCAGTCCTAGCCTGATCTGCATTTTAATATTTTACCATACTATACATTTAAAAACAACTTCTATGCTAACCTTCTTTAACCTTTCAATATTAATTTTTTATAAACTCAATTATAAGTACAGTATTTGTTTCCTTATTGATTTTATATTCCTCGCTGATTCTATACCCCACTACCCACATGATTTCCTCACCATCGCATATAAGAGGTATGTTCTCCCTTTCTCCCCTCTCCACCTTTAAATCTATAAAGAAATCCTTCAGCTTTTTATGTCCCTTAAGACCCAAGGGCATGAAGCGGTCCCCCGGTCTCCTGTTTCTGACAATAAGCTGATTCTTCACTCTCTCCCAATCAAAGGCCTTTATATGGGGCTCCTTCGGTATTTCCGTCAGCTCCTGCCTCGGTACCAGCCTAAGGCTGAAGCCTCCCGATAAATTAGGTATATATGTAATATCATCTACATTCAGCATATAATAATAGGAGTTATCCTCCTCAGCTTCCCGTAGTGAGAATATCAGCTGATTATAGCTTTTACTTACTATTATTCCCTCTGGTAACATCAGCCGCTTGCCGGTTTCTGAGTTTTCCATAAGCTCCAATATACTGCATATATGCTTATATTCCAAGGCCTCCCGCTTCACCAGCTCCTCAGCAGCTAAACGAAACATCCTGGTTATTAAAGACATGTGTAGCTTATTTATACCTAGTATAGGAAGGTATAAACAGCCGTTTTCCACCTTTTTTAGCAGATTATAAGAGTCTCTGGCCTGAAGCTCCAGAAAATCATTATCTGTTTTTATTAGATCCGCCGTTCTGACCAGTGCCTCTATTATATTGGGGTTATATTCCTTTTCCAGATAAGGTAATAGCTCCAGCCGTATTTTATTCCTATGGTATATCGTCTGCAGATTTGTATGGTCTATCCTCGGACTTAGGCTGTTCTCATGACAATACCCTTCAATATCCTCCCGAGCAACCTCTAAAAGTGGCCTTATGATTCTACCCCTCTTATGCCGGATCGCTGAAAGCCCCTGTGGTCCTGTTCCCCTTAAAAGTCTCATTAAAACGGTTTCAGCCTGGTCCTTCTGATTATGGGCGACAGCAATTTTATTAGCCTCTACCCGATCAGACACCTCATCGAAAAATTGATACCGTAATATTCTTCCCGCTTCCTCAAGGGAATAACCATTATCCTTTGCATATTTTCCCACATCCATGCTCTTAATAAAGCACATTATATTTAGCTCCTCACAGAGCCTATTGACATACTGCGCATCCCTTTGAGCCTCCATCCCTCTGAAATTGTGGTTTAGGTGGGCACCATAGATCTGTATCTCATACTCTTTAGAAAGCCTATGTAATATATGAAGCAGACATACTGAATCCGGCCCCCCGGATATGGCTACAACCACCCGGTCCCCCTTTTCCAGTAAATTATGTCTGTCAATTGTTTTTTTTATCTTGTCAATTATCGTCAGCATTTATCATCCCTCATCCTATACGCAGCCGGCTTGCCGTGCGCTCCTTCTTCACTATATTCAAATCATCAGCATAATAGTAGTGGCTATAAATATAAAAATACTTGCCGTAAGCAAACCATTTATTACTTTATCTCTCCCCCTAATTATTTCATATTTTTTATAATTTTTCACTATTTTATATAAATCCTTTAATTCTTTCATAAAATTATTTTCCACTCCCTTATAATTCAACCCTCTTAGTATAAAGTCCTTTATCTCCGGGTATAAAGTGGATGTGGCAATGCCAGCCTTCAGCGAGGCAGCATTGTCCTTTGTTGGGTCCATCCTTTTTCTGAGGAGTAAATGTACCATCAGCATCAGCCCGGAAAAATAATCATAGGTCTCCTCCGCTTTTCGGTCTCCCATTTTCCAGCTGGCCCTGTCATAGGCGGGAGTATATTCCCTGATGGCCTCACCAGTTCTAACGACTCCTCCCAAATCCACCAGTCTTATAGCCTTTGTTCCCTCATCAACCATTATATTTTCTGGCTTTAGATCCCCCAATATGTAGCCCCTGCTATGTATATCCTCCAGTAGCTTAAAGATAACCAGCATAAGGCCTACAATCTCCTCCAGGCCAATCCTGCGATTGTCTATATAGCGCCTCAGACTGACCCCTTCAATATATTCCAGCGCCAAAAAGTGTAAGGATTCACCTGCCTCCTCCAAATCATCTAGTTCATAGGCCCTTACAATAGAGGAAATATCCGACAGCTCCCTTAAATATCGAAACTCTCTATTTAATGAAATATTGTCCTTGCTTAGCTTGATTGCATAAGGAGCAGAGCTGTCACCCTTAGCAAGAAATATGCTTCCGGTACCACCCCTCCCCAGCTCCTTTAGCAGCAAATAGCTCTGCTTATTCCATTTTCCTATTATCCCTTTAGGAAGCTTAATATTCTCCATAAATTCCTCCGAAACAACATAAAAAAGGTAGGCCTAAACCTACCTAACCCACAAATTCGCTTAACTCCATCTGCTGTCTATTCCTTCTGTCATAATCCTCAATTAAGGTGGAAGCCCGGTCAATTGCTATAGCTGTTGGTGTTGTTCCCTTTGGCTGAAGCTTATAAAGATTTCTCTCCAGCTGCTGGATGCTATCATCAAAGCCATGCAGCAGCTGACAATAGCCATCTGCATCGCCTGAGAAGCCCATTAGAGCGATTTTATAGCCTCCGCTTCTCTCCTTAATGGAATACAGCATATCTATAATATTATGTCTAGCCGCCTGTATTTTTGTCAGCATACTGCCGCTGCAGTCCAGAAGCAGACAACAGCAAACTGCTACCTCATCAGAGTAGGTATCTATATAATCCAATATACTGCTCCTGGCCTCCGGAGGAATTTCATTCAAGCCCTTACCCAATATCTGCTGAAGCTGCTTTCCAACCGCCTCCTGTATTGTGGTGGATACGGTTTTATAGCTTACGCTTTGTATGGTACGGGAGAGGTCGTTAATATATGTAAGCTCATAGTTTCCTCCGCCCGCCCGTGCTATACTGACAATTTCCTCAAAGGAGCTCTCCTGTTGATTTCTTTGGCTTAATATCCCTATGGTATTTACCGTTATATTATTTGCCTTAGCCCTTCCTGCCGCCTCTATAGGATTTCCTCCGGTATTGGACTCTCCATCGGTAATCAGAATAATTTGCTTTACCATTGGCTCTAGGTTCATAGCTACACCCCTATGCTTTTTTTTAGTAATTATTACCATAGGGTTATATTTTATACATATAGCTTAATTATATAAGGGATCGCAAAAAACCACCTGATAATAGGTGGTTGAGGCTGTAAACAAACCCTAAGATTTTCAAAACTACGCAAATCCGCTTCGAACAAAAGCATTTATGATTTAACACAATGAAAAAATGCTTTTGTTTTCCAAGGAACCCCTGCGTTCCTTATGGCACTTCGCTGTAGCCTCCTCATTAATAATAAGGGGGCTACCCCCTTATTAACCCCCATTTCATAGGAATAACTTTAAAAACAACCTATGAAATCACAAAGGGTAAGAATGGGCTTAAAGCTAATCCTAAATTTCCAAAACTCACTTCGTTCAAACAGTTGGAAATTCTTAACGGATTAGCTTACGCTCTTTTATTTTAACTACGCTAATTATTTACTAAAGTTTCAAAAACTTGGGTTTGTAGGTTGTACTTATTGCTTTGTCTTCAGTCTAAACCAACTGGTAATCAGGCGGTTAATGATTGTTGCCTATTCTGCTGATGTTTCGTCAGCTTCCGTTTCTTGCCGCTTAGGAGGCCTTGGTCCATAGTATTGGTAATAGTTACATTCGATTCTTCCATTATATAGCTTTCTTTTCCTATCGGCCCTTTTGCCATAGAGCTGCTCAAACTCGGGATGGGAGGTTATAATATAATGCGACCAGGTATCCAAAGCGCCAAAGACCTTGCCCATCTTCTTATACAGCTCCTCCACTTCATATTTATCCCCCAGTCGTTCCCCATATGGCGGATTGCAGATGATACAGCCATATTCAAACCGGGATTTCAGCTCCTCCAGTGGCAGCTTCTGAACATGGATATCCTCCTCCAGTCCTGCCTCCTTTATATGGAATCTCGTAAGGCTCAATACCTCGCCATCTATATCGGAGCCATAAATTCTAAGCCTTCGTTCATATTGGGCCAAGTCGTGGGTTTCTCTCCTAGCCTCCCTCCACAGTGCCTTAGGAATGATCCCCCATTCCTCTGCTGAAAAGCTTCTATTCATGCCAGGGGCTATATTTTTCCCTATCATTGCAGCCTCTATCGGTATGGTGCCTGAGCCACACATCGGGTCAATCAACACCCTCTCTGGGTTCCAGTAGCTTAATTGCACCAGGCCAGCTGCCAGGGTTTCCTTCAGTGGCGCCTTGTTGGACAGAGTTCGATAGCCCCGCTTATGCAGACCATCCCCACTGGTATCTATGGTAAGGGTGGCAATGTCCTTTAAAAGAGCCACCTCTATTCTGTACCTGGCTCCCGTCTCCTGAAACCATTCCACCTTGTGCTTTTGCTTCATCTTTTCCACAACAGCCTTTTTTACAATAGCCTGACAATCCGGCACACTGAAAAGCTTAGATTTAATAGACTTTCCATCCACTGGAAATACGCCATCCACCGGAATCCATTCATGCCAAGGGAGGGCCTTGGTCTTTTCGAATAGCTCATCAAAGGTAAGGGCTTTAAATTCTCCCACCTTTATTAACACCCTGTCGGCGGTCCTCAGCCAAAGGTTTGACCTGCAAATTGCAGATAAATCTGCAGTAAAGGTAACCCTGCCGTCCTCCACCTTAACCTCCTCATAGCCTAAGTTTTTAACCTCTCTTGCCACCAAGGCCTCTAAGCCAAAGGCGGCGGTAGCAATCAATTCTATTTTATTCATCATATCGCTCCTGTTCTTTCTTTTGCTATTAAATGTCTCGTGCTTTTTTTATTATTTCAGCATTATATAGCTGCTTATACATAGCTGAGGAAATTGCATATTACCATAGGAATGCTTATATATTTTAGTTTATACAAAGCTAAAAGTTTATCGCGTATTGCAATTAAAATCCAATGAATTAGCCCGTGGGACACTAAGCAGGAAACTTTAACTTTGTATAAACATACGGCTTACCTTATTATGCAATTTCCTCAGCCTTTAATATGCTACTTTTTCTTTTTATTTTTATTATTCTTACCGGGGTCCTGCGACAGCCTGATAGCTTCCTTTTCAATCCACCTCCAGAAAAAGGCCCCCCATATCCCTCCAAAGATTGAAAATACCAGCATTGCTACCAATGTGCTCAGAGTAGGAATACCTGCCGCAATTTCTCTTATATTCCAGCCCACCTTACTTATAATCGAAAGAATTCTAAAGATAATTCCTGTGCTTAAGCCCCAGTTCAGCATACCATGTCGTAATATGTATCGGGCCTTACCGGCAGAATATATACTTTTTATCTTGTCTTTTTCCATATTGTCCAGCAACCTTACTCCTCCTTTGCATGGTTAGTGCCTATAGATAGACACTTACCCTTTTATCATCATTATAGAAGTTCCTTGTATTTGAAATACCGGAAAAACCCTCAGTAAAATATTTTACTGCTATTTCATAGGCCAGCGGAGAAATCCTGCTGCTTTCCGCCTGAAGCTCCTCCCATGAAAGGAATTCTGCTGCCGTGTTTTCAAAGCCATCGGATACTGGCTCTCCCTCAATATATTTCATCATAAATACGATATATACATCGGTAACCTTCTCCAGCTGCTGACTCTTTACAGCTATTATGCCCTCTGTCTCAGTAATTACCTTAGTTTCCTCGTGGATTTCTCTTTTAACCCCTACATCCGGTGCTTCACCCTGATCCAAATGACCTCCTGGCAGCATCCACATTCCCTTCATTTTACCATAGTTTTGCTTTACCATAAGAATCCTTTTTTCTCTTATCACCAGACCTCCGACGCCTATAAAGTTGCTGGGATATACCCATCTACTGTAGGCAGACCGGTTAATGGCCTTTAGATCATTCCTAACGGCCCTAAGGGCATCTACCTTATCGGTATCTACTGAAGCTACATATATTCCTTCCGTGTCATCGGCCTCAAGCTCTATTTCCCCAGTGGGCCCTATAATCATAGAATGCCCGAAAAAGCTTTTGCCCACCCTATTTACAGCTATAATATAAATCTGGTTTTCTATCGCCCTTGCCTTCAAAAGAGTAACCCAATGCTCATATAGAGGATCGGGAAACTGTGCCACCATAAATATCATTTTGCTTCCATTAAAGGCGATACCTCTAAATAGCTCCGGAAACCGTATATCATAACAGTTTACAGCTCCAAAGCCTGTGCCCTCTATGAAAAATTTACTGACACGTTCTCCTCTGTCGAAGATGCTTGCCTCTAAATTATTTTCCGACACCAAATGCATTTTCCAATATTGGTCCTGCAGGCTACCATCTCGATTGATGACATATAGGGTGTTGAAGAGATGATCTCCGATAGCCTGAGGTATACTTCCACCTACTATCATGGCCCCATAATCCATTGCCAGCCGAGACATATCCCCCACAACTGCAGAAGCTCTTTTCCCGTGCTCCTTCATATTGCTGAAATCAAAGCCCACAGACCACATTTCCGGCAGAAGAATGATATCCAGCTTCTGCTGATTGCTGTCCAGCAGGGCCCTTACCTTTTTTATATTAGCTTCATAATCACCGGTTTTAATATCCATTTGAAGTATTGCTATACGAAAATTGGCCAAATGTACTCACCTTCCCATAGTCGATTAACCACTAGGAAAAAAGTCCTAGAAAAAATAAAATTTATAGGTACTTTTTACTATTTTTTAAAGGTTTTTCCGATTTTATTTATAATATATATAATAGCATAAAATCACGGCTTGCACCTGCCTATTGTATAGGAAATCCGATTGTAGATTCTATACAATGGTTGTATTCTTATTATTATTTGTTTAATAGGGGGTTAATTCCATGGAAATGGTGAATCATTTAAGAAAATTTCCGGCATTGCTTTTTAAGGGCAGGGCAATTGAGGAAGCAACACCGTCAGCTCCAGCGCTTATAATCGTTGAAACCTTAATTAACCAAGAGCTTCCTTTGAATCTGAAGAATATTCATAAGCTAAATATAAATTCCAAATCTGCATTGCTGAGGGTGGAATTTATTAATGACGAGATGGCTCGAATAAGTTTGCAGGGACAACTGAAGGCCCCTGAAAATCAGGCGTCTCCAAAGCTTGAAGCGCAAAGAGAAGGCTCCCTCCAGAGGGTTTCATTAGAGTTTCCTTCTACCCTGCAGCCTATACACTGTCAATTGCTGATAAAGCTTTATATTCCCAACAGCTATAAGCATAGTATAAATATAAAATCCACCTCTGGCACTTTAGATATTAAGGGTGGGAATCTGGAGGAGCTGCAGCTGTCAACCATTTCAGGCGACTTGAAAATCGAGGATTTAAGAGCCAACAGACATATATTAAAAACCATTTCCGGCAGTATCAGCCTATCAAATACCGAGGGCAGCATAGAAGCCTTCAGCACCTCCGGAGATATTGCCATCGACTCCTCCTCTATAGGGAATAATATAAGCATTAACACCACCTCCGGCAACTCGATAATAAAGCTTCCCTTCAAGACTGAGCCTCTGCTGGACGGAATCACCGCCACTGGGAGACTGATACAGCTCCCCGAAGGGGTTCATAAAGCATCTGAGCTAATAGCAGCCAGCACCGAGAAATTATATCTTCGTTCGGTATCCGGCGATTTTCAGCTACTGCAAAAATAATAACAAATACTTCTGCTCTTTGTTTTCCTTAGCACCCATAAGCATAAAGCAGGGCTGGCATTCACTTCAGCCAGCCCTATCATTATCATTCCATCACTTCTTGAAGCTTACCTCAAGCCGCTCCAACATCACCCAGCTTCCGTCCTTTGCACTGAACTCACCTATTTCAATAAAGCCCGTTTCAGTATCCACAGCTGGGAAGGTGAACTCAGCATCAAAATTACCCCAATTGGGCCCTCCTGCGTCTGACTGCAGCTGCTCCACGTGGACCTCCTTATTATCGCCATCTAAGATCCTAATACCGAAGGACCCTTCGAAGGCCACCACCTTGCCCTTTATACTTAACGGGCTTGATATCGCATCCTTTTGCTTAAGGCTTTCAAAGCTTGCCAGTATAATCTCATCCTCCACCTTGAATTCCTCACCTGCTGTTGTTTTAATTTGATAGTCGCTTACCTCCGCTGATGCCACCCTTATAATTATCTGCGGATAGGTGAGGGCTTGAGTAACCTGCTGATTTTCCTCAGGCTCCCTCAGCTCCAGAAGGATAGACTTAGAATATCCCTCATCAACAAGCTCCTCGAACTCTAAGCCATAGCCTCCGGTGGGCTTTTCTCCGGCATTGATTTTTATATAGCTACCATATGGGTGCTGGTAAGCATAGGCACCCTTCTCATTTTCAAAGGAGGCAAACCATTCACCTACTACCTTCGGCAATATTTCCTCCTCCACTATGAGAACCTTAGCATTCATATTGGCTTTGATATATTCCACCAGTTCCTTCGATTCCACCAAGTACTCATATCCGTTAGCCCCCAGATATAATTGATCGCCGTCGCTTTCTCGATGGGTAACCATGATACTGTCCCTGCCCTTTAGCTCCTCTTTTAAGTATACATTAATACCTCTTTCTGCAATTTCAACCCTACTGGGGTCATTGACCACCTCAATAAATTTTGCCTCGCTTATATATAAAGCCACCTTCTCCAAGGCTTCTCTCTCCTCGATGACGGGTGTTCTTACGCCCTCCTCCGTCACTTCTATTGCCTTAATATCTCTTGTCTCCAGCTCGCCATATCCGTATTCCTCCTTTTCTACTGGGGTCTCCTCCACTGGCTCTGGACTGCAGCCTGCTATGTTAATTATCGAAAGGGCAATTATCATTAAAAGAGCTGCTATTTTTTTCATTATCTTCTCCTCCTCTACATGCTTTACTTTTTAGATGCATCAAAAAATAAAGGTTCCCTGTCTAATAGTAATACCCCAATATTTTTTAATTAATACCGGTAGCTGCAGCTAAAGAAAAAAATCCCGGAATCCGGGATTTTTGTGGGTTATATTGAATTCAGCTTTTTCTCCAGCAGCTCCTTCGCCAGCTGTGGATTTGCCTGACCCTTGGTAGCCTTCATCACCTGACCCATCAGATAGCCTACAGCCTGAGGCTTGCCGCCCTTGTAGTCAGCAACCGATTGAGGGTTTAGCTCTATTAGCTCCATTACTATTTTTTCAATAACATCGGAGCCGCTTATTTGCTCCAGGCCCTTTTCCTTAATTATTTCATTTGGGGATCTGCCTTCCCTGAACATCTCAGTGAAGACCTCCTTACCAATCTTACCGCTTATCTTACCCTCTTCTATTAGGTCTAGCAGCTGCTTAAAGTCCTGCAGCTTAATTGGTATGGCTAAACTCTCCTGCTCCTCCTCCTTCAATAGCTTCAGGAGGTCCCCCAGCATCCAATTAGACACTGCTTTTGGAGCGGCACCTAGACCCACAACACCCTCGTAATATTCACCAAGCGCCTTGTCTCCAACCAAAATTTCGGCCTCCTTTTCCGTAAGACCATACCCATTGATAAATCGAATGCTCTTTGCAGCCGGAAGCTCTGGCAGCTGTCCTTCTAATTCCTTTACCGCTTCTTCCTTTAATAGGATAGGTGTTAGGTCTGGATCAGGAAAATATCGGTAGTCGTGGGCATCCTCCTTGCTTCTCATGGATACCGTTCTACCCTTTGCGCTGTCCCATCGCCTGGTTTCCTGAACCACCTTGAAGCCCTCGCCAAATTGATAAAGCTCCCTTTGACGCTTTTCCTCCTTTTCCATAGCCTTCAAAAGCTCCTTAAAGGAGTTCATGTTTTTAATTTCAACCTTTGAATTTAGTTCCTTTTGACCTATTTTTCTAATGGAGATATTGGCATCGCACCTAAGAGAGCCCTGCTCCATACGACAATCGGAGATTTCCGCGTATTGAAGTATTGCCCTCAAGGATTTAACATACTCTACCGCCTCCTGAGGTGATCTTAAATCTGCCTCAGATACGATTTCTACCAATGGAACTCCAACCCTGTTATAATCAATCAGGGAATAGGGCTCCTCCTCAAGATGCATCAGCTTGCCGGCATCCTCCTCTATATGAATTCTATTGATTCTTATTCTCTTTTTCTCACCGTCAACCTCAATATCTATATGTCCGTCTTTACATATCGGCAGATCATATTGGGATATTTGATAGGCCTTCGGCAGGTCAGGATAGAAATAGTTTTTCCTATCCATTTTGTTTAAGAGGTTTATTTCGCAATTTAAGGCCAAGCCCGCCTTTATGGCCAGCTTCACAACCTCCTCATTCAATACCGGCAGTGTCCCCGGCAGACCCATGCACACGGGGCAGGTATGGTGGTTGGGGGCTGCACCAAAATCCGTAGGACAGCTGCAAAATATCTTTGATTTAGTCATTAGCTCTGCATGTATTTCAATTCCGATTATTGTTTCCCAGCTCATTTATACCTCCTCCTTCCATAGGGGTCTTTTATCTGTAATGGCTAAATCCTTTTCCAGCGCATAGGCTGCCTTCAGGATTTTTCCTTCAGAGAAATGTGGTCCTATAATTTGTATTCCTATTGGTAATCCGCTGCTGCTGAAGCCGCAGGGCATAGACAATGCAGGCAGCTCTGCCAGATTTATGTTTATGGTGTATATGTCCTCAAGGTACATTTCCAGAGGATTGTCGCTTTTTTCGCCGCATAGGAAGGGTAGTGCCGGGGTTGTGGGGCTAAGAATAAGGTCATATTTTTCAAATACTGCCTTGAATTCCTCCCGTATCTTCCTTCTAAGCCTTTGGGCACGATTGTAATATGCATCATAGTACCCGGAGGAAAGGGCGTAGGTTCCCAGCATAATTCTTCTCTTAACCTCCTCGCCAAAGGCATCGGTTCTGGATTTCTCCATCAGCTCCTCAACCTTTTCAAACTCCTGTGGGCGATATCCATATCTAAGTCCGTCGAATCTGGCCAGATTGGAGCTGGCCTCTGCTGAGGATATGATGTAGTAGGCTGAAAGCCCCTCCTCGGTGATTGGCAAGGAGGCTTCCTCGACTATTGCCCCCAGCCCTTTATAGGCCTCAATGCTCTTCTGAATAGCAGCTGCAATCTCGGGGTCCAGGCCCTTTTGAAAAAATTCCTTAGGAACACCTATCCGCATTCCCTTTACGCCATCCTTAATTCCGTCTACATAGCTGCTCTCCTGCGGCTCTTTGCTGGTACTGTCCATAGGATCCAAGCCCTGTATAACCTCTAGCGCCACAGCAGAATCATAGACATTCTTAGTCAGTGGGCCTATTTGGTCCAGCGAGGAGGCAAAGGCTATAAGCCCGAAACGGGAAACCAAGCCATAGGTTGGCTTTAATCCCACAACTCCACAAAAGGCTGCCGGCTGTCTTATTGACCCTCCTGTATCTGAGCCAAGGGCTAAAACCGCCATATCTGCCGCAACCACTGCTGCAGACCCTCCGGAGGAGCCTCCTGGGACCCTATTTAAATCCCATGGGTTTTTAGTTATTTTAATTGAAGAATTCTCTGTGGAGGAGCCCATGGCAAATTCATCCAGATTTGCCTTGCCTATAATAATAGCATCTGCCTCCTTTAGCCTTTTAACAACTGTTGCATCATAGGGAGGTATAAAATCCCCCAGCATTTTTGAGGCGCAGGTGGTTTTAATACCGTCGGTGCATATATTATCCTTTAGGGCAATCGGTACACCCGCCAGCTTCCCTAGTGGTACTCCCATTTCCAGCTTTTTATCAATAGCCTCTGCCTGTATAAGGGCCTCCTCCTCACACAGGGTAATATATCCCTGAACCTGAGGCTCCACCTCTTTTATCCTCTCAAATACCGCCTTCACCAGCTCCACTGCCGTAATCTCCTTTGCTGTGAGGCTTCTTTGTATTTCTTCTATCGTCATTGCTGCTAAGCTCATTTTCTTCACCCCTCTATTCGATAATCTTTGGTACCTGAATATAGGTATCCCTCATAGCTTTTGTATTTCTAAAGAGCTTTTCCTTGTTCTCAAATATTTTAGCCTCGTCGGCCCTTAATACTGTCTTCACCTCATTCAGCGGAAGCTCAAGGCTGATATCACTTAAATCAATTTTATCTATGGCTTGAAAATGACTCAGTATTTGAGTAAACTCCTCCGCCAGCCTTTCTGCCTTATCCTCCGTAAAGCTGAGCTTTGCCAGCCTAGCTATATATTTTACTTCCTCTTTATCCAGCTTCATATCATTACCTCCTTCTATGGTGTGATTCGCTTTAAATCTCTTGGTAATAGCGTTGCCTGACGAATATTATCTAAATCCAGCAGCTTCATGGTAATTCTCTCCAGACCTATTGCAAAGCCGCCATGGGGGGGCATACCATATCTGAAGGTTTCCAGATAAAAATCAAAATCCTCAGGCTTTAGTCCAAAGACCAGCATATTATCCTTAAGCTGCTGATAGTCATGGATTCTTTGACCTCCTGTGGTAATTTCCAGACCCTTGTATATTAGGTCAAAGCTTCTGGTCATACCCTCCAGCTTATCATCCGGCATTGTATATACCGGCCTCTTGGAGATTGGGTACTTTGTTATAAATACAAATTCACTGTCATAGGTTTCCTTGACATATTGGGAGAAAAAGACCTCACCCTCTGCATCCAGATTGCCGACAGGAGACTTTTTATCGTATTTATCCAACAATATCTGCTGGGCCTCCATAAGGGAAATCCGAGGTATCTCTTTAGGCTCAACCAGCGCTATATTAAGTAGACTCAGCTCATCGCTGCAGGTGGTTTTTATATGCTGGAAAAGGTGCTTTAAAAAGGCCTCCTCCATATCCATAATGTCCTCTTCGCTGTCTATAAAGCCCATTTCTACATCCAGACTGACGTACTCGTTTAGATGCCTCCAGGTGTTGTGTAGCTCGGCACGGTATGCATGCCCTATTTCAAATACCCTCTCAAAGCCTGCTCCCACCATCATCTGCTTATAAAACTGTGGACTTTGGGCCAAGAAGGCCCTTCTGTCAAAATAGTTGACGGTGAACATTTCGGAGCCTCCCTCAGTGCCTGAGGCAATCAGCTTTGGCGTATGCATCTCTGAAAAATGATTTTTCTTGAAAAACCCTCTAAAGGCCTCAACAATTTCCTCCTGCACCTTAAAGGGGGCTCTGATCTTTGGTGCCCTTAGGCTTATGGTTCTATAGTTCAGCTGGGTCTCTAGATGAGCATCCACCTCCTGCTGATTAATAGAAAAGGGCAGAACCTCATAATCGGTACGGCCTACTATCTCCAGCTCCTGTACCTGCAGCTCTATTCCACCGGGTGCCTTTGGGTTTTCTGATTTTATTCCCTTAACGCTTATTGCCGCCTCCAGCCTTAAGCCCTCCCTCTGGTTCTTATCCAAAACCAGCTGTATGATACCGGTCTTATCCCTTAGCTGAACAAAGCTGATTTGACCAACATCATATATCCTATGGACCCATCCCTTCATGGCTATGAGCTCCTCAGTCGCCGCCTTTACCTCATTTACATAAATTCTCATAATGAATCTCCTCCTGATCTATATATTTAAAATGTTTATTATCATATCCCTGTATTTGTAGTCTTTCTTAAAGCGGGCTATAAAATTTATGGCAATAAAAAATCCCGTTCCTATACCAAATGGTATAGGGACGGGATATTATTATCCGTGGTGCCACCCTAATTAGCTTAAAAAAAGCCTTCTCTAATCAGTACGGACTGTATGCAGTCGATACCTAGCTCCTCTAACGGTGAGCCTCCGGCTAAGTCTACTCTTCATGATGAATTTCGGTTAGCTGCTCCGGGGTGTTCTTCAATACATACCTCATATTGGGCTTCCACCGACCCCAACTCGCTTACAATCCGTATCGTATTTACTCTCCCCATCAATGCATTTAATGCGTGTTTTTATTTATATAGTATTATATATTCTTTTTAAAAATATTACAATAGATTTTTTACGAAAATTTAATTTTTGTTCTTCCAGAGGCCTATAGCCCTTATCAGATTGCCAATTTCCTCCGCCAGCTTCTCCAACATATCCTCTGCTACTTCCCGTTTCATGGCCTCCTCCAGTGATATGGGCCTGTTAATAAGGGAAAATATGGCATCAATACCATGGGAATGCACCAGCTCTGCATTTTTTCCCCTAGTGCCGGCAATGGCTATGACCGGTACATTCAAGCGCTTTGCTACTCTGGCTACACCAATGGGGGTTTTGCCATATACGGTTTGCTGATCTATCTGTCCCTCTCCGGTTACTACGAGGTCTGCTCCTTCAATTGCTGCTGTCAAATTTGCCTTTTCTATCACCATCTCTATGCCGGGCTTAAGGCTGGCTTCCAAAAATGCGATCATGCCTCCACCCAAGCCACCTGCTGCTCCTGCGCCCTTTATATCAAGAATGTCTTTACCCAAATCCCGCTTCGCTATACTGGCAAAATGCAATAGTGCTTCATCCAGCTCCTTTACCATTTCTGAATCTGCACCTTTTTGGGGACCATATACATAGGCGGCTCCCCTCTCCCCACATAGTGGATTATCTACATCGCAGGCCACTGTTATATTTGCCTCCAGCAGCCTTTTATCCATATTGCTCATATCGATTCTATTTAGCTTCCTCAAGGCTCCTCCCCCAAAGGGCAGCTCTTGACCTTCACTATCCAACAGTCTTATGCCCAAAGCCTGAGCCATTCCTCCCCCACCATCATTGGTGGCGCTGCCACCTATTCCTATGTAAAACTCCCTGCAGCCTCTGTCCAGGGCTCCCTTTAGTAGCTGTCCGGTGCCATAGGTAGTGGTTATCAGTGGATTTCTTTTGTCCTTCGGTACTAATGGCAGACCTGAAGCGGCTGCCATTTCTATCACTGCTGTCTTTCCATCCCCCAGCACGCCATAAAAGGCCTCAACCTCATCTCCTAAGGGACCCTTCACCCATTCTCTTATTATTTCGCCTCCTGTGGCGTCCACCAGTGATTGTACAGTCCCCTCTCCCCCGTCTGCCATAGGCAGCTTTATTATCTCAGCAGACTCTATAGCCCGTTTGAATCCCCTTTCAAAGGCAGCAGAGGCCTCCATTGCCGTCATGCAGCCCTTAAAGGAATCCATCGCAATAACCAGCTTCATTTACATCCCCCCAGTTTTTTTTTTATTTATTAAAGCTTTCTACTTCGCACTATATTTTTCCTTCAAAAACAAAAGAAGCCGGAAAATAATTTCTCGGCCTCTGATATTACAATAATCTAATTTTTTTTATGACAGCCTTATTTTAGCAGCACCAATTCATCAGCTATTTTAGCAAATCTTGGGCCCATGCCATCAGCATATTCCGGAACCAGCTGCTTGGAAATCCACATAAAGCCCTCCTGCGCCTCTGCAAGATAGCCCGTCATCATGATATCTCCCTTTTGCAGCCTTACGCCCTCCAAAGCCCAGCTGTTTTGCCCCAGATCAATGGCTTCCTCCACCAGCTCCAGCCCTCTAGCCTCTATTTCACCGATGAACAGTGCCATAGCCTCCTGCTGTGTTTCTACAGCCTCGGAAAGGAAAAGTATTTCTGTAAATACGTCCTCAGATTTAACGCCTCCAAAATTTGCAACAATCCTATAGCCCTTTACTGCCTCTGAGCTTATGGCCTCAGGCAGCATGTCTTCAGGATAATAAGTATAAAAGCCCAGTTCATTATCATATAAAAGCTTAAAAAGCTTTTCTTCATCATTGCCCTCTATTTGTAGCGTAACCTCTTTGGTTTCCGCCGGCTTATCCTCCTGAGGCTGTGGTGCTGGTTTCTCCTGACTGCAGCCAATAAGGCCCGTCAACAATAACCCCATCAATATAATAGCTAATACCTTTTTCAATTTAAGCACTCCCTTCTTGTGTATTTATTAGACGTGGGCTACAAAAAAAGGTTCCATGCAGGTAATATTGCTAAAAGCTGATGGAAAGTTGATTTTGCGTCTCTATCAATCCAGAAATGCTGAGCTTATAATTAATGCTTAAATTACCCTTAAGGCTCTGTGTATCTATATCTATGCTTAGCTGGTTGGTTACAACCTCCATTTTAAAATCACCATAAGGGGTACGATAATCACTGGTGTGACGTTTTCCCATCTCAAATACCATCTGCGAGCTGGTGCTTCCATATCGTTTCATTGAAAGCTTATCGTTTCCTTCGATTTTTAAGGTGGTGGTGGTTCCCTCCATTCCAGATATCTCTGTTTCCTCGTATACCACATAAATATTATTGTTCTTCTCATATATGCTTCCCATTGTAGAAAGCTCTATTTTATTTTCTTCACCCTCTTGATTTTTTTGCAGACCATGTACTTTTATCATTCGTTCTTCCTTCATATATCCAACCTCTTCTAATAATTGTTTTTTTCTTCAAATCTCTCTATAGCCAGTTCAATAAGCTTATCTATCAATGTTTCATAGGATATGCCAGTTACCTCCCACATTTTCGGATACATACTAATTTTGGTAAAGCCCGGCATAGTATTTATTTCATTCAGCAGTATTCTATTGGTGCCTTTTTCAACAAAGAAATCTATTCTTGCCAAGCCGGTGCAATCAATCAGCCTGTAGGCCCTTACTGCCATTTCCCTTACCTGTTTAATCAATTCCTCCGGTAGGTCCGGCGGAATAGCATATTGGCTTTTACCGTCAAAATATTTATCCTGATAGTCGTAGAATTCATGGGAGGGGATGATTTCTGCCGGCAGGGAAGCAATCGGATCATCATTGCCCAGCACCGAGCATTCTATTTCCCTTGCATTTATAAATTCCTCTATCACTATTTTACGATCATACTTAGCTGCCAGCGCTATTGCCTCCTGCAGCTGCTGTTGATTCTTTGCCTTTGATATTCCGACACTGGAGCCAAGATTTGCCGGCTTTACAAAGACCGGATAGCCAAAGCGTGCTTCTATCAATTCTATGTATTTTTCTTTGTCATCATCGTATTTTCTTCTGTATAAAACAATAAAGTCTGCCTGGGGCAATCCTTCAGCCTGAAAAAGCTTTTTAGCAACGGCCTTATCCATCGCCACCGACGATGCCAATACGCCTGCTCCAACATAGGGTATATTCATCATTTCCAGCAGCCCCTGGATAGTTCCGTCCTCCCCCATAGGTCCATGCAATACCGGGAATACCACATCAATTTTTTCCATCCTGCCATCGCCTATTGCCAGTACGCCTTCTCCAGTAGCCTTGGGCATGATTGTTGCACTTTTTTCAGCCTTTTCAGCCAGTAGATTAGGCACTCCCTCCCATTCCCCGGACTCTATTTCATCTATAGTACCATCGTGATGCTTCCAATTACCATCCTTTGTAATTCCAACAGTTATCACATTGTATTTTTCTTTATTTATAGACCTTAGTATAGAGGCAGAAGACATTAGGGATACCTCGTGCTCCCCCGACCTACCTCCGAAAACCACCATGACATTCCTTTTAACCATTCCAACACCTTCTTTCTTTGCTTATTAATATTTTACTCTTGTTTATGGGATTATACAACTTAATTGGAAAAAATCAAGAACAATAAAAAACAACTGACAGCCCTATGCCATCAGTTGTCCTCTTTAGCTCTTAAGTTTCATTCCTGCCCTTTCAACTGCCTTTTTTACTATGTTGCCGCAATCTCGGGAGGATACATTGCCATAGCCTCCGTCCCTCTGAACAGTATCAAAAATATTGAGCTCCTTAGCAATTTCCTGCTTTACTGCCTCCGGAATACTGCGTCCGCCTCTCGCCATATAAATCCTCCTATCCTTTGGAAGTAAAATATACCTCTATTATATTATATGTATTTTTTTCTTTTCTATTGCTTCATAAGCCGCTGGGAATATATGATATTGACAGAAAAAAATGCATGGTCTCCCATGCATTTTATGGCCTTGTCGCAAGCCTATATATTTGATCCCTCGATGCCTTTAATATATCCCAAATTTTTGATCGAAGCTGTAAGGAAAGCTCCTTGTTGTCATCTACCGTACTAACTATTTGATACTCCTCCTCAGAAAGGACATTTTTCAGCTCTCTGCGGGTGGCCTCGTCCACCAGGCCATTCTTTATATCTATAAAGCATAGAGGCGGAAACATAACACACCACCAATTCTGTCCTTCACCTTCACCAATTACTATTCTCAATGCTTCGTATTTACCGGCAGCCAATACAACATCTCCATATTTCCTTGTGGGGAAGCTGAAATCTCCCAGCATGACTTCGACATCGTAGCTGCTGTTATTATCTCCAACAACCTCTTTTGCAGTATTTTTCATAAAATCCATATTCTTCATTAATATGTCTCTTGTTTCTTCAATAGATGTGGAGAATTTTAATTTTTCCTCCATGTCCGCAATAACTCTGTCCCTTACCTTAAGCTTAAGCTCCTGATCCTGAGGCGAGTCGCTATTTGCCAATACATGAAATCTTATAAGCTCCAGATCACTGGCATTTTCGTTTAAGGAGTTGAAGGCATATGCGCCAACTCCAAGGATTGACAATATTGCTGCTAAAAAAATTATACCCACTGTTTTTTTGTTTTTCATAGCATTTTCCCCCTACTTATCCATTTGATTGGTATATTTTCAGTATGTACTTTTATGGGAAAAAATATACAGCTTCGATATATATTTCTATTTCGCCAAACCGATTCTTCTGATTTTAGAGTCCACATTTATGTCAAAGGTTAGATTTTTATAGACCTCAGGCCAATCATTTTTAATTTCCCTCCACACCTTTGGATGATATCTCTCAATGAAGGCACCAAACTGCAGCACATCTGCATTATATTCCTTTTGTAGCTTTTCAAAGGTCTTAAGCATACTCTCCTCCAGCAGCTTATTTGAGTGCTCCTGGAGGGTTTTCAAATACTCCGGGTCCATAATATCCTCTTCGGCCTCCAGGTATAAATGCTGAATATCCCCCTCCAGCTCCACATCTATCTTAATAGTCAATTCATTATTGGACTGTACCAGCTCATATTTTGACTTTCCATCCGTCACGTTATAGGGAATCATCATATCCATATGGGGTATTTCTATTAGCAAAAACTGTATATCCCCCTTAGCCATCATCACATCGGAGGTTTCTATTCCATCCAGCCAGCCCACCAGCTGGTAGTCTCTGCATACCGCCGATCCATCCAGCTTAATCTCATCCTTTCCCGCCACTACCTTCGGCAATAGGGCCGTCCCGTTTTGGTGGAGGGAGATCAAAGCCTCTCCCAAATCTATTGTAGGTGCCCTTTGAGTTCTATCCCTTCTACGGAAGGTATCCACCAGAAATACCCCTACATTGCCCTCCATTTTAGGTTCGGTTTCCAATATACTCCTAGCGCTTCCCTCAGCTATACCTAGGCTCACTTTTCTACTTATCAAGGGATTCCTCTCTAGAGCGTCCAGCGTCTCCCTTAGGAGCATGGGGTCTTCTGCTGCCTCCTCTCCTAATATCACAAGCTTCATATGTCCCAGAAAAATATTTTTACTGCTACGGGTTGCCAAAATCCGTTCAGCATTAAACATGTCGTTGGCAACTACGCTTAAAAAAATGTTGGTAATTTCAGTCTCACCGCCTACTCCTCCGCCATAGTTTGGAAAGGAATAGGATATTTCGTATCTATTTGACTTGTTTCTTACCTCCTCCGGAGCAATATCTACCCCTAAGGAGGAGATAAAGGTTCTTTCTTCTATCTCTATCTGGTCCCAGCAGCCGGTTAATGTTAAAAGCATGGAAATTATCAACAGCATCAATATCAGTCTTTTAAGCATTTTTACTTTCCTCCTTCCCCCTCTTTCTTATAAGCAATGCTATGAGCACCAATATCGGCACGATAATAATTATGAAGGTGGCCGCATATTTTGCAAAGATATCTAGGTAATAGTAGGTGGCTGCCATGCTGTCGGGAAACAGAGCAATAAAATAAATCAACGGCAATAGCGGCAGTGCAAACATATTATGGTTCTTAGCTCCGGTAAGGTTTGCTATCAGCACTACATTCGAAAGATAGAAGGGGGCCACCGACATAAATACAATAAAAACCCACATGGTCATAACCACAACCTCAACATTTTCGATAAAGAGCCCCGGAAACTCAATGGTTTTAAAGAGACTCAGAGTTGGCCAAATGAGGTGGATTGTTTGCTTTACCCCAAATCTGGCCAAAACCATAGCATTCAAGAACAGATAAAAAAAAGTAACTATGCCTATTGTCCAAACCCCTGCCTTTGTTGCCTTGCTGGGCTTGTTCATAAACACCCCAAAGACCAAAATTATCTCATAGCCCAGAAAGCTGAAGAGGGGTGTGGGGATGGCCATTACTAAGTCCTTAATTGGAGTCTGAAAAACAGGAAGCAGATTGGAGAAGTCAGTTCCCTGCAGAGTTAAGAGAAAAAGGGGGATATTAAAAAGTATCACAATAGGTAACATTAGCTCCGCCAGCCGTCCCATTGTCTCTATACCCCTCCTCACCAGATATATGGTGGTTAGCAGCATACTGAACATTATCACCTCTATGGGAGTATAAAACAACAGGAACATCTTAATGACTTCACCAAAAATTCTAATGAGAAAGGCATTAAGTATTATACTGTAGACAATGAACAGAAATACTATGATGTATGCTATTGGCTTCGTCAGAGTTATAGTTAATATTTCCAAATAGCTTTTCCCCGGCAGCTTCTTTACAATATAGCCCTTTATATACAGCAGCGCTGCTGATACTCCTCCTGCCATTAAAATCACCAGCCATCCATCGGCGCCCACCTCATCCGCTAAAACCCTCGGCAATGTCAGTATTCCGGTACCTACTATCGTTAATATTAATGTACTTACCAGCTGTGAGGTAGATATCTTTTCATTATTTTGAAACATGCTTACTCCTCCCCTTTTCCGAAATCCTCAGGCTTTTTATCATCTAGACGATTCTTATTACCCTTTCTTGCAGTAATGCCTCTATTATTCATAGACAGCAGTGGTACTCTGATGATAGTGTCCTTCATATCTCCAAAATAGTCCACAATGGTTACAAATGGTGATAAGTATGGAATTCCAAAGCTCTTTAAGCTGCTTAAATGCACTAACAGTAATAGTGCAACTAAAGACACGCCATATAGCCCTAAAAACCCAGCGGATAGTACAAAGGCAAACCTTAGGAGCCTAAAGCCTATTGAAACATTGTAGCTGGGTAGGGCAAAGGAGGAAATAGCGGTTACAGCAACAACAATAACCATCATTGGTCCAACTATTCCGGCTTCAACTGCCGCCTGTCCTATAACTAAACCACCAACGATACCAATAGTGGCACCAATTGGCTTTGGAAGCCTTATGCCTGCCTCCCTCAGTATCTCTATGGTGGTCTCCATGATCAGTGCCTCCACTATTGAAGGAAAGGGCACTCCCTGTCTGTTGGCTGCCAGTGCCAGTGCCAGGTCAGATGGAATCATTTGTGGATGAAAGGAGGTGATTGCTACATATAGAGAAGGTGCCGTCAGAGACAGAAAGGCTGCAAAATACCTCAGTATTCTGACAGCAGTTGCTATAGGCCATCTTTCATAATAATCCTCTGCAGATTGCATCAGCATGTTGAAGGTGGTAGGGACAATAAGCACAAAGGGACTATTGTCAACCAGTAGGGCTATTCTTCCCTCACAAATTGCAGCCGCCGCCACATCAGGCCTTTCAGTGTTTTTAATCTGAGGAAATAGAGAAATCCAATCGTCCTCTATAAATTGCTCTATGTAGCCGCTGTCCAAAATTACATCAAAATCGATGCCGTTGAGGCGCTTATCCACCTCCTTAAGCACCTCTTCATCCACTAAATCCTCCATATACATGATTGCAACATCGGTTTTAGACCGTTCGCCTATTTGATAGGTTTTCAGCTTCAGCCTTGTATCCCTGATCCTTCTTCTGATTAGTGATGTGTTGACACGAAAGGTCTCCGTAAAGCCATCCCTTGGCCCCCGGATAACCGCTTCCGTTACAGGCTCCGATACGCCTCTGGCAGCCCAGCCCTTTGAGGATACGATTATTATTTTTTCATATTTGTCCAGAAGCAGCACGGTCTCGCCACTTAGGATATTTAATATACCCTCCTCCAGGGTTTCAACTTCCTTCATTTCCGTTACAGT
Source organism: Natronincolaceae bacterium (assembly GCA_048264125.1). Taxonomy (GTDB): domain Bacteria; phylum Bacillota; class Clostridia; order Peptostreptococcales; family Natronincolaceae; genus M1-B18. The sequence goes on along the minus strand of JBLXDM010000006.1, from coordinate 269,303 downwards.
CAATACCTGGTCCTTTATCTGCTGAATGATCTCCGGCCCCTCCAGCTCATGACTGTCAGCGATTCTGGTATTGATCATCATGCTATCCAGAACAAATTTGTTTAAAAGCAACTTATCTGCCATGCCATCGGTATATATAATAGCAGCTTTAATTTTATACTTATTTCCAACCTCGAATTCTCTATAGACGATATCTGTACAGTCCTCAAAGGCTTCCTTCATAAACTGGATATTTTTTTCTAAGCTTTTATCGGGCTTTATTCCTTCGGAGCTTTCCTTATCCTTCTTTCCAAATAGCTTATCAAACAGTCCCATCTTACCATCTCCTATGATTAGAAAATATTAAAAGCTACATAAGCCGCAATGCTGCCGAAGACATACATATATCCAATAGCCTTTGCCATCCGCGACTCCTTCTTATACTTTTGCTTTCCCAGCTTAGGCGCATCCACCAGCAGTAAAAACAAGCCAATGAGGATACAGGTAACCAATATGCCGAAGGTAAACAGATCCCTTATATGCTGCAGAACAATATTCATTTTTTCACACCCTTTTCTTTCTCTGTATCTTTTTATACTTTTTACAATTTTACGGTTCAATATACAATATCTTCCCCATGCGCCATTTATTTTATGAGGCCAAAAACAACAAAAAGACCTGAGCAAAAGCTCAAGTCCTTAGTAAATAATATTTTTATAAATAACGCTCAAAAACCTCTATATCCTCAATACGATCCAAGTCATGACATAATTCTGGGCTTTTGCATATATAGGCTCTTGCATCCACCTTAAAGCGACTTTTTATATACGCCTCCAGCTCTGATATTGTAAGGCTTTTAAAAATGTACTTAATGATAATCCCCATTCCAAGGTATCTGCACATTCTTAAGGGCTTCTTCCTATTTTCTATCATATGTCGGCCAATCTGAGCTATCCTGTCGATGGAGCCAGGAGATAAAACAAACAAATTTCCTCCGGTATAGTCTCCATCCCTTAAGGTTGCATAGGTCCGCCTAACATCCGGATAGCGGAGGCTACAATCCTTGCGTTCAGCTATCGGATAAAGTATATCTGCATTAAGCAACTGCCCTTTGGTTATAAATTCCGTAACCATTTCTCCCTTTAGCAGCGGAACATCACAGGTGGCCACCAAGACATTGGCTTCCTTTGAAAAATACGATAAAGCATATAATAGATTATCCATTATACTATGTCTGTCCTCAATGATATAATCCACTTCATCACCTATGATAGGCTGCAGCAGCTTAACATTCCCCACAACCAACAGCTTATTTATGATGTGAGAGGATTTCAAGGCGTTTATAACATATTGTATCATGGGATTTCCCTTTAGCTGTATTAAAGCCTTACAGCCGCCTAAGCTCCTATCATCTACTCCATCATTTCCGCCAGCCAATATAATGGCATTCATTATAGCTTCCTCCCCAATGCACTACTTTTCGTCATATTTTAAAGCTGTTTCTATCATATGATTTCCAACGTTTTCAATATGCTTTATCGCCATGCTGTAGGCCTTGTCTGCATCCCTAAGGGAAATTGCTTCTAATATTGCCTGATGCTCCTCCACCAGCTCCTTAGCCTTATTGTATTCTGATATATACCTCACCCTAAATCGATATATCTGCTCTATAATGCTCTGGGCTATTGAATTAAGCTTTGCATTCCTGGTGGCTGTAAATATGATGTCATGGAATTCTATATCCTTTTGAATCATTCCTTCAAGGTCATCCCTCTGATAGCACTGCTTAAATTGATAGCATACCATCTCCAGCTTATCCAGCTCCTCATCCGTCATTCTCTCTGCAGCCAGAGATGCAGCCAATCCTTCAATTACGCTACGTATCTCCAATACATCCATTATATCCTTCAAGGATACATCGGCAACATAGGCTCCCTTTCTGGGGACCATGATAACAAGACCCTCCAGCTCCAGCTTGCGAATGGCTTCTCTAACAGGCGTTCTACTTACACCAAGCTGCTCAGCCAATTGAATTTCCATTAGTCTTTGACCAGGCTCTAACTTACCGTCTAATATAGCTTCCCTTAGGTTTTCAAAAACGATTTCCCTTAAAGGCTTGAAGCCTTCGATTCTTAGGTTTTGTAGATTACTCATTATTATTCCTCCTACTATAACTTTGTACTAAATAGGTCTGTTTATATAAGATCGACAGATTTTCGTAAGCCGACTTAGCGCGTTCATAGCTCTTAAATATGCCAAAGACCGTTGGTCCACTGCCGGACATCATACTACCTATTGCATTATACTCCAGCATCTTGTATTTAATTTCTCTGATAACAGGGTATTTAGCTTCGCTGACGGTCTCCAAAACATTAAACATGTTTTTAGCCAGGGTGTTGATGTCTCCGGCTTCAACCGCCTTCAGCAGCAGCTCTGTATCCCTTCTTTCTGGGAGTTTTGTCAAATCCAAATGTTTATATACCTCTGCTGTTGAGATGGATATTGAGGGCTTGGCCACCACCAGCCAAACATTCTTCAGACCCTCTATTGGTGTCAGTACCTCACCTATACCCTCCGCATAGGCGGAACCTCCCATAAGACAAAAGGGCACATCAGCTCCTAGCCTTGCACCTAAAGCCATCAGCCGCTGTTCAGTCATATTCAGCTGCCAAAGCCTGTTTAAGCCCACCAACACCGCTGCAGCATTGCTGCTGCCACCAGCCAGCCCTGCAGCCACCGGTATATTTTTTTGAATATTAATATTAAGGCCCTTGCTTATGCCGAAGGTCTCCTTAATCAAGTCTGCGGCTTTATATGCTATGTTATTGCAATCTCCCGGTATAAAGGGACAGTCGGAGGTTATAGTGATTCCTTCAGTCTTCATCTCCTCGATTGAAACTAAATCATAAAGGTCAATTTGCTGCATAATCATCTGAACCTCGTGGTAACCATCTAATCGTTTTCCTAATACATCTAGGGATAAGTTAATCTTTGCTCGCGCTTTAATTTCTATACCTTCCATCCCTATCACATCCTTTGATGACTAATTATTTAAGCCTGCTGTAAATTACATACTGTATATATTATATATTAAACAAAGATATTCCTGCAAAGATTTTGTACCTCCTCTAATTTTATGTTATTTTTATCCTTAAATTTACCACACGTTAAAAGAGGCCCATAGGACCTCTTCTTCTATTCTAGAATTTAAATTGGTGGATTTTTTCTATGATAATATAATCCCCCGTCTTTACAGCGGATATATCCTCTATGGAATTACTCTCTACAATCTGCTTTACCGTCGTGTTGTACTTTTTTGCCACATTCCAGAGGGTGTCACCGGGCTGTAGGAAGTATAGGGTTAGGCTTGGTCTTGCGCCTATGGCTACAGGCTCATCACTTTCCTCAATTTGCTTGATGGATTCCACTGATTTTATTTTGTAGGCTTCACATGTAGCCCCAATATTTACTCTGATATCCACCTGATCATTGTTTAGTATGTCGTAGTCAATCTCCTCCACGAACAAATCTACATACGCCTCATTTTCGCTCCTTATACCATCAATGTCAACAAAATGCCTAAAGGGAATCTCATTTGAGAAGCTATATAACGGCTGTATGCCCTCCTCAGATGCATATATTACATTGGTCTCTAACACCCCTTCAATAACAGTTTTATCATCAAGAATATGATAATCCGTAAGAATTGGCTTGGCATGGATTGAAAATAGCTTGTGCAGAGCCGGGTGACCGGAAGGCTTATCAAGAGACTCCCTGACAATCATATGGGCACGGTTCATGCCTATATTTTCCTTTAGCTCTATATATTCCTTTTGTAGCTTCAGTCTCCTGCTTGGCGAATAGGCATCTACCACCAGCTCCATTACCTGAGTATCCATAACCTTTACATTTACCTTGGAGATTGCCTCTATTTCAAGGATTTTTCTATCCCCCTGCAGATTTTCCTTAACCTCAGTATAGAGCTCATCTACATGAAGCTTCAGCTTATACTTCATATCACCATAGGCATTCGGTATCTCCACAAAGTGGGTAAAAGGAATTTCCCTTTTTATAATATTAAGGCCGCTTTCCTCCTCCTCCGTCAGATAAAACACCTCTACTGTCAGCATTCCCCCCACTATTACCTTATCCTCTGTAACCTTTGTTTCCTTCTCAATTACGGCAGCATTCCACTTTAGAACCTCTTTAATACCCGCTGCCTCCTCCTCCAGTTCAAAGGTATCCTTTATTAAGACCTCCGAGCTGCTATCCCCTATAAGCTCAGTATAGTATACATTTTTCTTTAATACCTCGACATCCTCTAGGCCTGCTACATCTCTGGTTATTTCTTTTTTGTCCTCTAAAATTCCCTTACCCGCCAGATTGATAACCGCCTTAACAGCAATCTTCCTCTCATTATTGATCTTGAAGTCGATATGCTCGATATCTCCATCTACCTCAGCCTTCATCCTTGAGGTGACCCCCTGAACAGATATGCTTTGCTTAAACACAGTGCTGCTATCTATACTATAAAGAGGCTCCTCCCCTTTGTCTGAAACGTACAGAATTTTAAACTTTATTGTACCCTCTACGCCAATTTTATTTTCCGTAATTTCCTTTTTGGTCATTTGAATAAGTCCATCAACCGATATTACTCTTGAAATATCCGGCTTTGAGTCCGGTACCAGTATATCACCTTCAATAATGGTCTGGGTCATATCTTGACCAATAATAAGGTCTGAAGTGATCGATTCTTTAACTAACTCAACAAGCATTTGTTTTCCTCCCTCCACAATGATTAAATATCTTATTATATTAATATTTAGCAACAAATAAAATATGTTAGAAAGTTTGTCAGGCTTTAGTTCGTCCTTCTAAATCTATATATGTATATGTGTCCCAAAACAAAAAAAGAAGTGAAAATTCTTAGATTTTCACTTCTTTAGTATCAATTTTTACAGGACCTTGGAAACCAACCTTTTTGAAATAAATAATTGGCAGCACCTAGTTCATTAAATTCCCCATAAGCTCCATTGTTCGATATATAGCTACAGCTGCCTCGCCAAGTGTAATGCTCTCCTTTGGCTTAAAGACATTTTCATCGGCCTTGATAATATCCAGACCATATGCAAGGGCTGCATACCCCAGAAGCTCAGGATCGATATCGGAAATATCCTCCAGCTGTGGCTTAAAAATATCCTTTGCCTCAGCAGCAGTATCTAAATATGTCATACCAATAAGCATAGCTGCCATCTTTTCTCTGGTTACAATCTCATCGCCATTGAAGGCCTCCGCTTTATTTTCTATCATCCTATTGGCAACTGCTGCTTGTATATAAGGATAATATGCATCATCCTCACTGACATCAGTAAAATTCAACTTACCCACATCATAGCCCACAGACTGATGATAACCCCTTGCCAGCACCATCATCTTTAGAGCTTCATATTTAGTAATACTATCCTCCAGCTTAAAGCTAGTCAGGTCCAGCACCCCATTATCGTACATTATAGTAAGCGCTTTAGAATCTAAATGTCCTTTTAATAGCTCAGTGATATTCGATTGTCTTTCCCTGATGCTTACAACCTTTTTACCATAGTAATCCACCAGGCTTCCATCCATTGCATCGATATACTGTGTCACGGGCTCCTTTGGCAGTAATTGATATACCAGCTTCAGGTCTGGCGCTGTATTTGATTCAAGGTATATAGACTGATACTGAAGCTTGACATCTAATGCAGCCATATATTTTTCCTTTGCAGCTTCTTTGCTTATGGCTGCATTTGTCTTCGACAGCTGCAAATCATCCCATCTATAGTACATGCTTGTCACTAAGCCGGTTTCAGGATCTAGACCTATACTGATGAAATTGTTCTGGAACAGAATATCATTTTCCATTCTCTGGAACGAGAAGTAAGTTTCAGCAGAAACAATGTTGTTTAAGCTAATTTCAGTATTTATGCTCTTCAATTTACCGGGGTAATACTCCTTTAGATAGCCGATAGCCTTATCGTATGCCTCCTCCTGTGTCAATAGGCTCTTGGGCGCCTCCCCCTCCTTCATCATGTCATTTTTGTAGTAGTCATAATGGCTTAGGTTCATTATTTCTTCCGTCAGGGCGTCTATTGATATATTCCCCTCATGCTGATTGTCTCCTACCCTGAAGCCCAGCTGCCAGACTTTTCTGCCATTGAATTCGCTATAATTCTGACTGCTGTAATAATTACTTCTGACAATTTCAACCTTACTTCCATACAATTTTTCCAATATATTCTGTCCCACCCTAAGGGCATCCTCCTTAGTCATCTCCTTAGTGCGTACCGCTTTATCCGTCAGTTTTTTAAAATCCTCCTTTTCAGCAGGCGAAACATCTAGCTCTTTAACGCTTATGGAAGGCATCCCATAGCCCCTTATAACCTCACCTGTTTTAGCATCCACCATATTACCAGCTTCATAACTGGGTATGTAAACCAATTTTATGTCAGTAGGTTTTTGAGAGGATGCATAGTACCTATTCTGAATAGCGACATACATCAGCTTAACATCCAAGCCCTGATCGAACTTAACCACAGCCTCTTCCTTCGAAATTATGTCGTTTTTAACTGGCAATTCCGCTTCAGACCAAGAAAAGCTATAGTTGCTAACCGTGCCAGTTCTGCTGTTGACACCGATATTGATACCATTTCCCGCCACAGGGATGCCATTCTCAAGTCTGTTGTAGAAGAATATATATTCCGTAGGTCTTATGCCATTGGAATAATACACATCATAATAGTATGGGTTTTCAGATTCAAGGTCGATTTTATCCAGAAGGTCTGAGTTAACCTTTTTTAAAAAGGCATCGGCTACAGCTTTGGCCTCCGCCTTAGTGTATTTAGCCACCAGTTCCTGCTGATTATATTTGTAGTCATTTATGTACATCTGAACAACCTTAAAGGTCTTATCGGAAATAGCCATATCTATGCTGAGGCTTTCATCTCTGGCATACCGATAAACGCTCATGCTCCACACATAGCTGCCGGGGGAATTCCAATCCTCCCTATACTCCATACGGGTTTGTACATCACCGTCAAGCTGATCAACATTGATACCAAAGTACCTATTGATATTTTCCTTTATTATTTTTGGGGCCTCTGCTTCACTTAGGTTTGTGTTCTGAGGCAGATTTATTGTTTCGGTATAGGCAGCAGGCCGTTCCTCAACAGTAACCACACTTGAGGCCGCAAAGCCAAAGCCTATATTTGTCAGGGAAAGGACCGTGATCAGAACGCCTCCGACCACCTTTTGAATTTTCATAAAACCACTCCTTTTCTTATTCTTTAATGAATATATTCCTTACTACAAGTATCCAGCACCCCATACTCAAATTGTCTTGATTTTGTAATAAAGGATAAAACAGCATAGTTGTACATTATATATAGACGCTATAAAATAGAAAAAGTTTCATATTTTTCCTATATTTAACCATATTGTAATATTCTTAATCTCTTTAAAACAAAATAAAGGACAGCACAAGTGCCTCGTCAAGTTTTAACTGCGACGAGGCACTAGCTGTCCGTATGTCTATAATCCTATAATCGTTGTTCCGGTTTTTCCTTCAATACCCTCTGTTGCCTTCTCCAAAGAGGTGATCAAGGCCCTTCTGCCGGGCTTAGACTGAACAAATTTAAGCGCTGCCATAACCTTAGGCAGCATTGAGCCTGGTGCAAAATGCCCTTCGCTGATATATTGCTCCGTCTCCTCAATCGTTATCCTTTCAAGGGATTGCTGCTGAGGGGTATTAAAGTTGATGGCAACCTTTTCTACGGCGGTGAGGATAATTAAGTAGTCAGCATCCAGCATCTCCGCTATTTTTCCAGAGGCAAAATCCTTGTCAATTACTGCAGGTACACCCTCAAGTCTTCCCTGCTTTTCTACAACAGGTATTCCGCCGCCACCGACGGTAATTACAATATGGCCTGCTTCAACCAAAGTCCTCACTATCGGCGCCTCCACCACATCCACCGGTATCGGAGAAGGCACAACCCTTCTCCAGCCTCGACCAGAATCCTCCACCATAGTATAGCCCTTCTCAGCAATCATTTTCCGGGCCTCCTCCTCTGTGAAAAAGGAGCCCACCGGCTTAGTCGGATTAGCAAAGGCAGCATCGGCCTCATCCACCACCACCTGTGTCACTACAGTGGCTACCTCTTTACTTAAGCCTCTGCATTTTATTTCCTCTCTAATGGCTTGCTGCAGATGATAGCCTATATAACCCTGACTCATGGCTCCGCATTCAGGGAAGGGCATAACCGAGAGCTTCGGATTACTATGGGCTGCTGTTTCATAGGCTGCGACTATTTGTCCTACCTGAGGACCATTGCCATGGGCAATAATCAATTCATGTCCCGCTTCAATCAAATCAACCAAGGGCTTTGCGGTTGCCTTCGAGGTCATTAGCTGAGTTTCGGCTGTAGTGTCTTTAGGGTCAGCCTGCAAAGCATTTCCGCCTAATGCAATTACGATTCTGCTTTTGTGATTTACCATTCTCAAAATCCTCCTTAAATAGCTGTCATCAAAAAGGCAAATTTACGTTTGCATAAAGACAGGATTAAATTACGTAAGGCAACCCTTTATAGCGTTGCCACCATAACTGCTTTTATCGTATGCATTCTATTTTCTGCCTCATCGAAAACAACTGAATATTTACTTCTGAACACTTCGTCCGTAACTTCCATTTCGGTTAAGCCAAATTTTTCGTATATTTCATTTGCAACCTTAGTCTCTAGGTCATGGAAGGCCGGGAGACAGTGCATAAAAATAACCTCTGGATTTCCTGTCATTTTTATCATATCCATATTTACCTGATAGGGCTTCAGCTGGTTGATACGAGCCTCAAACTGCTCTTCCTCCCCCATAGACACCCATACATCGGTGTAAATAACATCTGCATCCTTTACACCCTCTGCTATGCTATCGGTTAGGGTGATTTTAGCACCAGTGGCGTCGGCAACAGCCATCATTTCCTTTACTAGATCCTCTGCTGGGAAAAGCTCCTTAGGGGCAACCGCTCTGAAATCCATTCCCATTTTTGCAGCGCCTATGAGCAATGAATTGCCCATATTGTTTCGTGCATCACCTATATAGGCAAACTTTACCTTGTTCAGAGGCTTATTCACATGCTCTGTAATGGTCAGCAGATCTGCAAGAATCTGAGTGGGGTGGTACATATCAGTAAGTCCGTTCCAAACTGGTACACCGGCATGCTTAGCCAATAAATCCACAGTGGACTGCTTATAGCCTCTAAATTCGATGCCATCGTAGTATCTCCCTAGAACCTTAGCTGTATCCTCAAGAGACTCCTTCTTACCCATTTGCGAATCATTGGTTCCCAGAAAAGTAACATGTGCTCCTTCATCGAAGGCTGCCACCTCAAAGGCACATCTTGTTCTTGTTGAAGCCTTTTCAAACAACAGAACAACATTTTTACCCTCCAGCAATTTCCCCTTTATCCCCATACGTTTTTTAGCCTTTAAATCCTTTGCCAAATCCAGCAAATATTTAATTTCCTCTGGTGTAAAATCCTTTAATGTTAATAAACTTCTACCTTTAATATTAGTCGGCATGAGCTAATCCTCCTTTGTTTCTTATTCATAAATTTTTTAATAATAGCTTTATCACTTTATCATAAATTACTAAATCGAAGCTCTAATCAGGGGCATTGACATACACCTAGGTCCACCCCTCCCTCTTACCAATTCCGAGCCTTCGATCTCTATAACCTTAATTCCATGCTGCCTCAGGGTTTCATTAGAGGCCTCGTTACGATTATAGGTAATGACCTCTCCAGGCGCTACTGCAAGGGTATTGGTGCTGTCGTTCCATTGCTCCCTAGCGGCGGTTATTGCATCCCCTCCACCGCTTTCTATAAAGGTTATCTCCTTCAGTCTCAGTGCCCGCAGCAGGGCATCCCTTAAGCCCTTCATGGGCTTGACCTTCGGTGCCTGCCTGCCATAGGTTAATTCAAAAACCCGCAGCAGTCTTTCCACTCCTGGAAAAATTGTAAATTTATCAAAGTCCACCATGGTCAAAACCGTATCCAGATGCATGTAAGCCCTGGTAAAGGGTATCTCTATAACCAACACCCTTTTAACGGTCCCCTCCTCCAGCAGCCGCTGTGCGATTACCTCAATTCCCCTTGCGGAGGTCCTTTCGCTGCAGCCTATGGCAACAACCTCCTTGCTTAAGACCAACAGATCGCCACCCTCTACGCTATTGGCATCTCTGAAATTGTACCAAAGAGGCGTGTCTCCCCTTGCAAAAAGGGGATGATATTGATATATGTACTCCAGAAACATGGTCTCCCTTTCCCGAGCAGGGGTTTTCATTTTACAGATTGCCAGCCCCCTACCGATGGTCACTCCCACATCTCTGGTAAAATAAAGATTCGGCAGAGGATTTATATAAAAGGGGTAGCTTTCCTTTATATAGTCCACCAGCTGATAGCTTCTATTTACTCTAGGTAAATCATTTTTGTGGAGGCCTGCTATAGCTATTTCAGCTATTTCCTCAGGTGGCTTGGCCAGCAAATACTCCTCTATAATATACTCCAGCTGAAGGTTTGCTATTCTACAGCTCTTGATAACATCCTTTACGAACTGCCTTTTGACCTCCTCCTGCTGCAATATATCTGCCAGAAGACCTTCATAATACAAAACCCTGCAGCCTCTGTCGGTCATTTCCCTAGCAAAGCTGTCATGCTCCTCTCTCATCCTTCTAAGCCAGGGTATATCGTCAAATAATAGCTCATGTAGAAACTCAGGGGTCAATCTCTCCAGCTCTCGGCCAGGCCTGTGGAGCAGGACGGCCTTCAGACTGCCAATTTCAGATGTTATATTCAGCTTACCCTCATTCATAATCATCATCCCCCTTCTGCCTAATAGACATCATTTAGTCCATATGTTGTATATTATTATTAACCACTAGGTTTTATGCATAATTGTTTAAGATATTTGCTTGGTCTCACGGCTTTTATTCATCGTTTGTATAAAATCATGGCAGCACCTATTTATTTTGCCTAATTACAGGAAATTAATTACTTCTACCATGAGTCATTAAATAAATAGTAGCTTTTTATTATAATATTTATAATAAACTGTTTTTGTATAAAAATAAAGTATTATTTATTAAAATACACATATTTTTATAAGAAATCCTCTAAGCTATATGCACATATCACTATAATTAACCCTCATTCTGCCCTTCGCAACCTCTTAAGCAACACTGTAATTTTATGCATACGTATTTTTGTTTTTAAGCAATAAAAAACCACCTATTAAAGGTGGCTATTCTAACTTACTTTTATTCTTTGATTATCCTTGCAAACTGTTATTTCTACTGTTTCAGTCAATATATCTGAGTAGCTATAGGATACTCTCCTCACCGAGTCATATCCGCCGTCAATTCTAACAACAAATATATTTGGATACGTATTTTCCAAAATGCCTTCTCGAACCATAATTTTCTTTCTGCCTTTATTGGCCTTAAGCGTAACCTTTTGTCCTACGTATCCCTCGATATTTCTCCTGATTTCATTAAGGGTGGTTTTGGTCGCCAAAAAATCACCTACTTTCACATTTTCACAGTATTATAATAACATAAATTTGTTATCTTGTCAAATGTTTAAACTTCATTATATAATTTGTCATACGGTTTTGTCAAATGGTTTTTATCGTATTATAATAATTTTTTCGCAGAATTTAAATAATATGACTGGAATAATATCCATTTATTCCTTCGACTATTGCTTGAGACATCCTTCTGACATAGGTCTCATCCTTTAGCTTTTCTTCCTCCAATGGATTAGAAAGATACGCTAGCTCTACATGTAGAGAGCTGACCCTTACATCCCTTAGCAAGAAAAAATCCGCAGTTTTTATCCCTCTATTTAATGTGCCAATGGCTTTAACCAAGTGATCCATTATGCAAGAGGCTAATTTTTCAGCTTCCTTATCACCCCTATAAAAATATATTTCTGTTCCTGAAATAGTGGGTTGATTTATAAAATTCTGATGAATACTAATAAAGAAGTGTGGTTTTAATTGGTTTGCCATGCCCGAACGCTCACTCAAGGGTATGAAGCTATCGTTATCTCTAGTTAGGTGTACCTTTGCTCCCTGCTCCGTTAGAATTTCCGCAAGAAAAAGTGCAATTTTTAAATTGATATCCTTTTCCATCAGCCCATTAATTCCGATATGTCCAGGCGAATCAATACCACCGCATGCTGGATTAATCACTATTACCTTGCCCAATAATGGATTTCTTATACATGAATTTGTGATTTTATCAATTTCTACACCTGTATAATAATAGCCCAATATATCTGCTGCCAGCCTTCCATCGATTGCCAGCTGATTACCTCCATACTGGCAAAAGCCAATGCCATCTCCCTTACCCCTTGAGGTAAAACGAATTGACACAGGATACCAGCTAAATCTCGTAGAATCTATTTCAAGAAGCTCCATGAGCTGATGACCCTTGAATTCCTTGCCTGCAACGCTTACCTTAACAATTCTCCCCGCATCATCCCTTACGATGTTGGTAAACATATCGTCAATATTTAGATTTTTTTCAGAGGTTTCCATTGGAAACTGGATTTCTAAGCGTTTTTGTATTTCTTCAATGCTTAGCTCCTTATTGCTTTCATAATAGGGACTATTTTTGCAATAGTCACAGAGTACTCTTCTTAAATATACTACGATATTACCATGGACATTTTCACTATTTTCCGTAGCACCACCACAAACCGCATGATATTTTGCATCTATAGGCTTGTTTTTATATATTATAATCTCACCAGAGGATTCTTCACTGGCCTGCTTCAGCAGCTGAAGATTATCCTCATAGGCCTCTCCCCATATCTCTCGGTACTCCTCCAATGGCCTATAGCCCTCAAAGGGCTTCAGGGATACATCTGCCTCCGGACAGCACTCTACCCCCACGCCACCTTGGGCCTTCATCTGCCGCAAAAGATTCGTCCTCATTATTATGCTTTGACATTTTAAAGCTTCTATATGAAAGGTTAGTGGCATGCTTAAGGCTACTAATTCCTTAACAACATCCTCCAAGGGTCTACACTCAACAACATTACTAAAGGGATTATATATATTTAAAAAGATTTCCTTTCCATCTTTCAACTCCTTTACCTCCTTTATTCTTTTGAATACTACAGTAGGCAAAACGATATAATAATGTAGTGTAATTATAGTATATGAATATGTAGTAATCCTTGTGCATAATCCCCGTCTTTAATGCATATAATATTAGCTTGTGCTCTTGAGGAAAAGGTAAATACGCCTGCTGGAGGAATCGAAAATCTTTAGTAATTCGAAATATCTTCTTGCCATTTTTTTTCTTTTCTTCTATAATTATCATATAAATGTAGTAATGTGACCCATATGTATTGAGCAATACAATTTCCTTTATCATAGGGGGTATACGAATGAAATGTCCTATTTGCGGGAATGTTAATACAGGAAGGCTTAGTAAATCCAGATATTTTTGCAGTAATTGCTTTATAGAATTCATGTATAGCAAGCAGTCCATTCTGCAGATTTTTAAAATATTAGAAGACGGCAGCACATGTGCAATCCCTCTGAAAGCATAGACCTCACCCGACGAATCAGGTGAGGTCTTTTTATACTCATTATAATATTTTTTCATCCATGCCGCAGGGTATCAAAAGAACAGGACGTTTTGATATTCTGGCAACTGCGTCAGAGGTGCTTCCTAAAAGGAGGGCCTTTATGATGCCTCTTCCTCTGGTCCCCATAAGGATAGAGCCTACCTCCTCTGCCTCAGCAGTAGCTACAATCTTCTGAGAGGGTGTTCCTTCCTCTATTCTAACCTTAACAGTTATCCCTAATTTCTCCAATGGTTGGGCGATTTCCGCCATCAATCTTTGATATTCCTGCTTTGAGGCTTCAATCTCCTGTTGACTTTCCCCCTGCTCCACTACAGTTAAGAGGACTATTTCCTTTGTAGTGCCTGATAATGCCTTAGCCCTTTCAATAATCAGCTCTGAGCAATCAGAAAAATCTATTGGTAATAGGACTCTGTCAAATTTACTAATACATACATTTACATATTGGTCCTCTTCATTCTTTATGTATTTTTCAATTAAAACCGGAGTTTCTGCCAATCTTATAACATCAAAGGTTGTGCTACCTAGGAATACCTCCTTGATGACACCCTTTCCCTTGGAGCCAATAAGAATGAGGGATACCTCCTCCTGCCTAGCAATATTGACTATTTCGGATGCTGCAAATCCAATAGGTGTAAACAGCTTGGTCCTAAAGCCCTTGTTTTTTAACGTATCCTCTACCTGCTTAAGTCTTTCCTCCGCCTCCTGCTTTAGTGATATACTCAGACCCTCTCCCAGTCGTATATCTACTACATGTACCAATACAATCTCCTCTAGCCCCATGGTTCTAAATTCGTCAATACAATTTAAAAGCTTTTGAGCAGGAGGTGAAAAATCCGTTGCTATCAATAGCTTCTTCATTAACATAGGCTTCTCCCCTTCCTAATATTTATTTTATTAATTCCCTATTACAGCATAATTAAACTATAACATAGAATTAGCCAGCTATTAAAAAAAGTATTGTCAATATCTAAAAATAGTAATACTATAGAATTATGAGTAAATTATAAATATCTAATATAATAATTTACTTATATATCATACATACCTGTATTGTGTACTTAATATTATTGGCGGTTTTTTAATTACATTTTTGGTAAAACTGAATAAAAGAAAATTATTATGATAGGAGGAATTTTTTATGGAAATCAAAATTTTGGAGCAGATCTGCTGAGGCGGCAGCAAATTAGCGCCTATCGTTGATATGGCTTTAACTGAGCTGGCTTGGGATGACGACTATGAAATAATAGGGGATATGGTGGAAATTTTGACCCTTGGCGTTATGAGTACACCGGCCTTAATGATAAACGGCAAAATAGCCACAAGCGGCAGAATACCCTCGATAACAGAGGTAAAGGAGCTGCTACAGCAATATAAATAAAAAATGAGGGGTATACCTTGGGTATGCCCCTCATTTTTTATTTATATGACCTAAGAACAACTGGTGCTTCTTCCATCCAGGGTGATTATGAAGCCCCTGGAAAACATCGTTTTTTGATAATCAACCTTGACTGCATCAAACTGTTTATCTATCTTTTGTTCCACAACAAACCTGATACCATCTATTTCCTTAACAATATCCGATGCCTTTGGTTCATCCAGAACCATCACAAAGCGTGGACCGCCTCAGCCTATGCTACCTACATAAATACGTACGGATTTAGTTCCCTCCGACTGCTTTAATATTATTTCCTTTGCTGCTGAAGTAACCTTTATATCCATAATTCTCCCTCCTTACCCCTCCTAGAGGGGGGTCTAATTTCATTATATGATAGATATAAAAAATAGTCAATTTTATTTCATTTATACCACAAATTAGTACCCCTCTAACAGCTGGCCCTAATAACGCCCATATACACTCCGAAGAGCTACAACTCCCCTTAACTAAAATATTTTTGCAATTATAAAAATTTTTTGAATTTGACTACATTTCAAATTGCCTTCATAAGCTGTAATTTCCAATGTTCATGCTTATTTTTTCCTTTTAGCTAATCTTGGTTGAATTAATATTCATAGTGCTGTATAATACTTTTTATGTTAATATATACATTGACAGGCTTTATTGAGTTCAGGGGATTTGATGTTTATTACCTCCGGTTTACGTGGTAAAATTATACACAATTTGAATTTTCTGTTTATTTGTGCTATTATATTTAGTATATGGGAACAGAGACCCACATCTATTAGGTTATCAGTACCAGTATTTATGCTCCGGTTCATGGAGTAATAATATATTTAAAAAGGAGGAAGGAAAATGAACGCAAGAACAAAAAAGGAAGCAACACTTCTTCATGCTTTAATTCCAATTATCGTACTAGTGGCTTCCCTGTCTTTTTCAATTTTAGTTTATGAAGCATCACCACACATTCCGCTGATATTTTCAACAATTATTGCAGCTACAATGGCGATTTTCGTGCTTGGTTATTCTTGGTCTGAGTTAGAGGAGGGTATCATTGATACCATCAAAATGGCCATGCAGGCAGTGCTTATCCTAATGGTAATCGGTAGCATAATAGGCACATGGATTTTAAGCGGTACTGTTCCTACAATGATTTACTATGGTTTAAAAATATTATCACCCGGTATTTTCCTTGTGGCAACAGCAATCATCTGTTGTATCGTTTCTCTGGCTACAGGTAGCTCATGGACAACTGCCGGCACAGTAGGTATTGCGCTTTTAGGCGTTGGTACAGGGCTTGGAATGCCTCTAGGAATGGTAGCAGGTGCAATCGTTTCCGGTGCATACTTTGGTGATAAGATGTCACCACTTTCAGACACCACTAACCTAGCACCAGCTATGGCAGGAACTACTCTGTTTGAGCATGTAAGGCATATGATTTATACCACAGCACCAGCACTTTTAATTTCCTTAGTTCTTTATGCAATAATAGGTGCAAGATATGCAGGTGATAACTTTGACATCAACCAGGTTAATCAGATTTTAACTACAATATCTGAAAGCTTTGTAATATCTCCACTATTGCTTATACCTCCACTTGTTGTTATAATCATAGTGGTTTTAAAGGTTCCAGCTATCCCAGGCTTAATTGCCGGAACATTGCTTGGCGGTCTCTTTGCAGCAATTTTCCAGGGAGCTAATCTAGGAGGCATTATTGATGCTGCACATTATGGCTTTACCTTAGAATCTGGTAATGCTATCGTCGACGAGCTGCTTACAGGCGGCGGCTTAGATAATATGATGTGGACAGTGTCCTTGATTCTTATAGCATTGGCCTTCGGTGGTGTTATGGAAAAAACAGGTATGCTGCATGCAGTAGGTAAAACAATACTGAGCTTTGCCAGCAGCACTGGTTCTTTAATAGTAGCTACAGTTTTAACTTGTTTAGCAGTTAATCTATTAACAGGCGAGCAGTATTTATCATTGGTTGTTCCCGGTAGAATGTTTAAGGATGCCTATGCTGAAAGAGGTATTCATCCTAAGGTACTATCTAGGGCTTTAGAGGGCTCAGGTACAGTAACCTCTCCACTAATCCCTTGGAACACCTGTGGAGCCTTTATGTGGACTACACTAGGCGTTCACCCCTTTGCCTATGCACCATATGCCTTCTTTAATCTCCTTGTTCCTATAATCAACATTATCTACGGATATCTTGGAATAACAATTACGAAATTGGATGATACGAAAGCAGCAATTGCTAAATAGTAAAATAAATTATTACAAATGTCAGCATAAGAGAAGCAGCCGTATATACGGCTGCTTCTTATTTTCTAAATAATTATTATATAATAATTATTTTATTTTATGATTGTTTGTTAAATAGCTATTTATTTATATTATTTTTTGTGATATTATATACAAGTAAATAATTTAGGGGGTGTTTTAAAAATGATGGACAAAAAACAAAAAATTGCACTAGTTATGCTTCCAGTGCTATCATTTGCAATTTTAGTTGGTTGCACTAGTTTAAAGCCAGAGGAAGAGGTTCCAACAGGAGCTTATACAGATGGCGTTTATGAAGGTGTAGGAGCCGGCTTTGCAGGTGATATAAAGGTTGAGGTAACTGTGGAAAACGGTAACATTGCAGATATCAAGCTTGTCGAGCACGGCGAAACTGCTGGTCTTGGTGACACAGCTATGGAAACTATCATCGAAGCTATGAAGGAAACTCAAGAGCTTGACATAGAAGCTGTTTCAGGTGCTTCAAAATCAAGCGCAGGTATTGTTGCAGCAGTTAAGTCAGCTTTAGGCTTAGAAGAAGAGGTAGAAGCTCCAGTGGAAGAAGAAGTTACTGTTGAG
The DNA here is from genome assembly GCA_048264125.1 of Natronincolaceae bacterium. GTDB lineage: Bacteria > Bacillota > Clostridia > Peptostreptococcales > Natronincolaceae > M1-B18. The sequence goes on along the minus strand of JBLXDM010000006.1, from coordinate 251,385 downwards.
CCAATGACCTTCGTTGATGGTACTTATGAAGGAGCTGCTGCTGGCTTCAAGGGTGATATCAAGCTTAAGGTTGTAGTTGAAGGTACAAAAATTACAGCTATTGATGTTCTTGAGCAAAGCGAAACAGCAGGCTTAGGCGACGAGGCTATCAATACAATAATAGCTAAGGTTATCGAGCTTCAGTCAACTGAAATTGACGCTGTATCTGGCGCTTCTATGTCTAGCGAAGGTACTATTAATGCTATCAAGGCTGCTTTAGAGGGTGAAGAGGTTGCAGAGGTTCCGGTTGAAAAGCCTTCCGAGAAACCTGCTGAAAAGCCTGCTGCTGAAAAGCCTGCTGAGAAACCTGCTGAGAAACCAGCAGAAAAACCAGCAGAGAAGCCTGTTGAAACGCCAGCAGCACCAGCTGGACAATATAAGGATGGAACATATACAGCTACTAACAAGGATACCTTCTATGGTGAAGCCATCAAGGTTACTGTTACTGTAGCAGGTGGAAAAATAACAAACGTTAAGTTTGACACAACTGATACACCAGAGTTTGGTGGAGAAGCTGTTAAGAAAATTGCTTCTGCCGCTCAAAGCAGCCAATCTGCTGATGTAGCTACAGTATCCGGTGCTACTATGACTAGTAAAGGTGCTCTTGCAGCTTTAAAAGATGCTGTAAACCAAGCAAAATAATAAAACTAGAACCTCGGGCTTTGATCCGAGGTTTTTTTATTTCTAAGTAATAAATTAACAGCCCGTGGAGAAAATCCCACGGGCCTTTTTTTAATTAATCTGCTGCAGCTCCCCCGTCACCATATAAATGACTCTTTCGCCGATGTTAGTGGCATGGTCTGCTATTCTCTCAAGGAATCTTCCTATAAATATCAGATTTGTCGCTTGCTTAACAATCTCACGATTGTCAAGCATTTTATTAATTAGCTCCATATAGATTTTTTCGTAGAGCAAATCCACCTCATCGTCATCCTTTGCAACTTCCCTTGCCAGCTCTATATCGGACTTAACAAAAGCATCGAGACTTTTATTCACCATGTCCTGAGTTAGCTTTGCCATTTTAGGGATATCGATTAGTGGCTTTATAAAGGGCTCATCCCCTATCTCCAGCGTCACCTTAGCTATATTAACTGCATGGTCTCCCATTCTTTCTAGATCTGTTATAATCTTTAAAATAGAGCCTATTACCCTTAAATCCTTAGCCATAGGCTGCTGGAGGGCTATCAGCTTCATGCATTCCATCTCTATTTCCAGCTCCAGCTCGTCTATTTTGTCATCCATAGTATATACTTGTTTTGCCAGCCCTAAGTCCTGCGCTGTTAATGCCCTAGTGGCAACCTCGATGATTTCTTGAACCATTGCTCCCATTTTCAAAAGCTTAATATTCAATTCATCCAACTGTGCTATAAATTGATTTCTCATGGCCTATCCTCCTATTATCCAAATCTTCCAGTAATATAATCCTCTGTACGCTTATCCCTTGGCGTAGTAAATATCGTTTTTGTCTTATCCAGCTCAACTAGCTCCCCCATCAAAAAGAAGGCGGTCTTATCTGAAATTCTTGCTGCCTGTTGCATTGAATGGGTAACTATAACTATAGTATACTCCTTCTTCAGCTCCATAATCAACTCTTCTATTTTGGCTGTGGCTATTGGGTCAAGGGCGGATGTTGGCTCATCCATTAATAGCACCTCCGGCTCCATAGCCAGCGCCCTTGCAATACACAGCCTTTGCTGCTGTCCACCGGAGAGACCGTAGGCATTGCTGTTTAGACGATCCTTTACCTCATCCCACAGTGCTGCATTTCTTAAGCTGGCCTCTGCTATCTCCATGAGCTTTTTCTTGTTGCGGATGCCATGAATTTTAGGGCCATATACAACATTTTCAAATATAGATTTAGGAAAGGGGTTGGGCTTTTGAAATACCATTCCCACCTTTGTCCTCAGCTCCTCTACTCCAAAGGCGCTATCGAATATATTTCTGTCATTATATATGATTTCTCCCGAGGTTCTTACATTCGGTATAATTTCTATCATTCGGTTAAGGGTTTTTATAAAGGTTGACTTCCCGCATCCGGAGGGTCCAATAATTGCAGTTACATCATTTTCCTCAATAGTAAAGTTTAAATTCTTCAATGCCTGATCCTTACCATACCAGAGATTAAGATTATTAACCCTGTAGATTATCCTCTTAGCATCCTCTTTATTATTGTTTTGACTAATCAAGTTAAGTCCTCCCATTTTAATATCTTTTTTGATATTTATTTCTAATCAATATAGCGATAGAATTCATAATAAATAGCATAAACAGCAAAACGATTATAGTGGCAGCCGCAAGATTTGCATACTCAGGCCTCAATACTGTATCCAATGTCCAATAATATATTTGTATCGGCAAAGCGGTGAAGTCACTCATGATGCTATCCGGTATCCTTAAAATAAGTGTGGGTATGCCTAAAACAACCAAAGGCGCCGTTTCACCTATTGCTCTAGACAATGCCAGTATTGAGCCTGTCATAATCCCCGGCAGAGCTGTTGGCAATACAACCGTTCTGATTGTGGTCCATTTGGTGGCTCCCAATGCATAGGAGGCATCCTTTAAAAAACCCGGCACCGCCTTCAACGCCTCTTGGCTGGCAACGATTACTATCGGCAGCACCAGCAGTGACATAGTCAGGCCTCCTGCGAAAATACTTGAGCCTAGCTTTAAGAGTCTACCGAATACAGTTAAACCCAGCAACCCAAAGATAACTGAAGGAACACCCGCAAGGTTTGATATATTTACTTTAATAAAGGTCTGAACGCTACCCTTTGTTGCATACTCCTCAAGATAAATTGCAGTAGCTACTCCCAAAATTACAGTTACAGGAGCTACTATTGCCATTAGCCAAAGAGTTCCTAATATAGGACCATATATGCCGGCTTTTTCGGGAAAGATAGATAAATTATTCTTCAAAAATTTTAGACTAAGCCATCCAGTACTTTGATTCCAAACTCTGTATATTAATACACCTAGTATCAGCAGCGAAAAGAGGGTGGATAATATAAAAATATACTTTGCTATTTTATCCAGTATAATACGGCGCTTCATTCTCCGCTTAAGGGCTGCAGTATTATAAAAATGCTTATCTTTATTTTCCTGCATAACATCATAGCTCATTTTTTAGTACTCCTCCCTATACTTTCGTGTGATATATTGTGCAAGTAGGTTCATTAGCAATGTAAAAATAAAAAGTATTAATCCAACTGCGTATAGGCTATAATAGCCCGTGGTTCCGCTTCCGGCGTCTCCGCTGGTAAATTCAACAATATATGCCGTCATGGTTTGCATTGAGCGAGTGATGTCAAAGGTGAAGTTCTTTGAGCTGCCACTGGCTATAGCCACTATCATGGTTTCTCCAACAGCCCTTGATATTCCAAGTACAAAGGAGGCCATAATACCTGAAAAGGCTGCCGGAATAACTACCTTAAAAGCCACCTCCAGCTTAGTGGAACCAAGGGCAAAGGCCCCCTCCCTCATGGCATTTGGTACTGAATTCATAGCATCCTCCGATAAGGAGGCTACCATAGGTATTATCATAATTCCCATAACTATACCGGGACTAAGGGCGTTTTTGGCCTCTAAGCTGGGTATTAGCTTCATTAGAATAGGTGTCACAAAGGAATAGGCAAAAAAACCGTAAACTATCGTCGGTATTCCAGCCAAAAGCTCCATTAACGGCTTAAGGGTTTTCCTTATGCCCTCTGAGGCAAACTCGCTGAGATACAGTGCTGCTGTCAATCCTATCGGAATAGCCACACACATTGCAATTAAGGATGTAATAATTGTTGCATTAATTAAGGGTAAAATACCAAAGGAAGGATTAGCACTGAGCGGAGCCAGCTTTGTGCTGAATACCTCCCCTAGAGGGACCCTGCTGAAAAACTTGAAGGCATCGAATACCAAGGTGCATACAATTCCAACCGTGGTGATTACAGATATTGAAGCTGCAAGGAGAAATATTTTAGGTATAAATTTCTCAAGGCTTCGATTCCTTTTATTATTGAAATTGTCCTTTATCACTTCTCTGACGCTCATAGATTTGTCCATATAACCCTTCCCTTTCTAAAATATACTGAAAATATCCTCAGTATAAGTCATCTGATAAACGACCTTAAGATGAGAAGTAGTATCTCATCTTAAGGTTCATGCTTATCTATAGTATTAGAATTATTTTAAAGCATCTAATTGCTTTACATATCCAGCATATTGTGCAGCTGGTAATGGTGCGAAGCCATTTTCCCCTGCCAGTCTTGCAGCACCCTCAGGTGAAACAACATACTTTGCATAATCCAGCACCTGTGGCTTTTCTTTAGCATATACTGCATTCAGATATGTGAATACTGGTCTTGTAAAGCCTGAATATGGTAAGGTCTCACCGATTGTTTCTAATGTAGGCTCTACCGGGCCGCTTCCGAAGTCAACCTTAACTGCTGTCAGCTTATCAGTATTTGATACATAGTATCCGAATCCGAAGAAGGCAATTGCATTTTTGTCTTTAGATACTAGATCAACTAGTGTTGAATATTCTTGTTGCAGATTAGCTGTCTTTACTAGGTCCTTTTTGCCTAAAATTACTTCCCAGAAGAATTCATAGGTTCCGTGGTTTTCATTTGGTCCAAAGAATTTGATTTCCTCTTGTGGCCAATCAGCTCTTATATCTGACCAAAGCACCTTATCGTCAGCCTTTATTGCGCCTGAGATATACATGTTGATTATTTCTTCCTTTGTCATTTCAGTTGCCCATGTATTTTCCTTGTTGATAACCATAGTCAAACCATCTAATGCTAATTTGAACTCAAGTACATCTTCACCCATCTTTAATCCCTTTGCTTCTAATTCAGCTATTTCTTCACTCTTCATAGGTCTTGAAGCATCGGCAAAATCCAATTCACCTGGGATAAACTTTTTAATACCTGCGCTTGAGCCTGCTCTACCTACCTGAACGCTCACATTTGGTTGAGCATTGGTCATGTATTCCTCAGCTATATGTGCCATTAAAGGATATACCGTACCGGAACCATCTACTATAACTGTTCCCTCAAGAGTCTCCTCAACCTCTTCAACTTCTCCAACTTCTTCGCCATTTGCTGGATCCTCGGTGTTGCTTCCACATGCGACTGCAGTGATCATTAAACTTGCGATTAACAACAATAATAAGAACTTTTTAAACATTACTTAAATCCCCCTATCGGTATTTTTTTCGGCTGTACTACATTTATTATTCTACATCATCGTTTTATGTTGAGTGTTATACGAATGTTAGCCTTATGTTAAGTGAATGTTAATTGCTAGAGCTTAAAGCTACTGACTAATGTCCTGAGTTTTTGAGCCATAGAGTCCAGCCCCTCACTGGAGCTTGATATCTCCTCCATCGAAGCTGTTTGCTCTTGAATAGTTGCTGATACCTCTTCGGTTTTTTCAGAATTTTCCTCCGATACCTCCGCCAATCTATGAATCCTGTCCTCAACCTCAAGCCTCAGCTTATCTATACTTATGCTGGATTCATTTAAAGCCCCTGCCCTCTCCTCAGCAGCTCTTATGGCTTCCGCTATTTCAAGATATTTTGCCTTAGTCAAAGCAACACTTTCAGCCTGATTTTCAGCAATTTTCAGAAGCTCCTCTACGGTTTTTACCACCAATGTAGAATCCTTATATAGATTACCTACTATTACATTAATGGCCTTAGAGGTCTCCTTAGACTGTTCCGCCAGCTTCCTTACCTCCTCGGCAACTACCGAAAAGCCCCTTCCCTGTTCTCCTGCTCTAGCCGCTTCAATGGCTGCATTTAGGGCTAATAAATTTGTCTTATCTGCAATTTCCATTATAAGCTGACTGGCCTTCTCTATCTCGATTGAATTCTCATATGACTTTTGAATATTCAGCTGCACCCTTCTATTGGCATTGCTGGTTTCTTCAGTTATATTGGTGAGAACCTCCACCACCTCCAGACCCGAAGCTGTCAGCTTGGAGGCTTCACAGGTGGAATAGGTCATCTCTTCGAGGCTTTTAAAATTATCAATTAACGTAAGGTTTAATTCCTTGGTTTTATGGCTGCTTTCCTCTGCATTATTTGCCTGCTCCGAAGACCCCTGGGCAATTTCACTGATTCTCAGGGCAACCTCTTCAGCAGCATAGGAGGCCTGCTGGGAATTAAGCTTCAGCTCCTCTGCCGAGGCCGCCACCTCAGTTGCTGTTTGCTCCACCTCTGTTATGATACTTCTAAGATTATTCTTGATCTTCAATATTGCCCTTTTTAGGTCTCCTATTTCGTCTTTTCTTGAAATCTCCTCCGGCTCTATAGGTGTCTTTAGATTGTATTCTGCTATTTCACCTGTAATAGACAATATCTCCCTGATGGGCCTTGTAATTGTTTGTGCCAGCTTTACTGCAATTGTGGCGGATATCAGTATAATTACAGCCGCAATAATCAAGAGGGTTTGTCGGAGTGCATCTATTCCCCCATAGGCCTCCGACTCCTCCACTTCTATAATAAGTCCTGCATAGCTATTACCTATTTTCGCCACCGAAAGTGTGCCTACCACTTTGTTGCCGTTATGTCCTATGTAATTTCTGGTGTCATTATAATCAAAGCTTCCATTGTTAATAGGCTCCTTTAAAATATTTGCTGCTTCTGTTTCCAAAGTCTCCTTCAATACCGCTCCTTCAGAATAGCTCCCCTTCATTGTATTTGTTAAAAATAAACCCTCGCTATTGATTAAATATGCATCTGCAGTTTTAGCCAGCTTATCAATGCCATTTTGAACAATTTCGTTGATTCTTTCCTGGTTTAATACAATATTTAGTGTGCCAATAGGGCTCTGGGAGGCTGGTGAGTATACTGGGGTTGATAATACCATAAGATTGTCCTTTATAAAGCTATTCCAAAAAACTCCTGACCAATTTTGCTGTCCCCCAAGGGCTTTACCTACAAAATCCCCTGAAAACACTAGGGGTGCGATATCATTTCTATCATATTTATTGCTAAAAACCACTTCTCCATAGATATTAGTGAGGAATATATCTGTATACTCGTATTTTTCTATAGTATCACTGAGGTATTCTGTAAACTCCTCCAATATCTCATCCTTTGTCATATCGCTGAAATCAAAGCTATTCAGTCTTTCTATTCCTTCCGCTATAGTCTTTGAGCCGGCTAATATGCTGCCGTCACCTTCTCTATTGAAGAAATACTCATTTATTCTATCTATTGTTAGGGTTGTAAATACTTGATTCCCTTTAATTATTTCTCTTTGTATTTCCTTACTGGCATTATTTATACTTATTCCGCTTAAAATGATTATCGGCACCAATCCAACGATAAGCACTAAGAGCAACAGCTTGTTATGAATCCTTAAATCATCCAGCATAAGGACCCTCTTCGTACTTATCTTCGTCTTTATCCTCCCGGCAGGCCTTTTAAAGGGCCTAATCAATAATTTATTTATGAAATCCTTTATCCTCTTTCCTTGTTTATTTGTCTTAGCTTTGACCTTAGGTGTTTTCTTTTTTTTACCCATTAACCCTAAATTTAATGTCATCGTCTTTCCCCCAATTATGAAGATATTATGTTTAGGATAAAAATAAATAATGCCCACACAGATATAAGCATACTTTTCCTACATAGTAAAAAACATACACTTTTATCTTTATAGGCTAATTAAAGCTTTGTTAATTTTAGGTTAAGTCTATGAAAAAACACAAAAAATTAGGTAAATAAGCACCTTATTTACCTAATCTATAAAATCTATTATTTAGCAGCTGCGCCTCAGAATGACAAATACAATAATCATAGTTTGTCTTCAGTCTAAAAGCCTCTACTTCACATTATAGAGGATCTTTGCTCCTTGCTATATGCACTTAGATAGTCCACCAGTCTTAGGGCTATGCTGCTGGAAGCCCTCGGTCTCGCTGCTGCCCTGGCTATCAATAGCATTTCATTACGTTTATCGGGATTATTAAACAATAAATCCTCTATGCTATCCTTTAAATTTTCCAGTTCATCCACCAGCCTTGCTGCTCCTATGCTGGAGAAATATCTAGCATTTATAACCTCCTGACCGGGTATTGGATCAACTATTATTGTCGGTAGGCCCTTGCTGATGGCCTCTGTCATAGTCAGCCCTCCGGATTTAGATATCAGCAGATGAGAAATTCCCATCAGTTCGTTGATATTATTGCAAAATCCATATATCTTAACCTTATGAAGGCTGTTGTATCTCTTATTCTCCAGCTCCAGCTGCAGCTGTGAGTTCTTGCCCGCCACAACCAGCAGCTGCAATGGCTGATTAATGCTTCCTATGGAATCCAAAATTTCCTTTATAGGTCCAAGGCCAAGGCCGCCCCCCATCACCAGCAATGTTGGCAGGTGAGGATCAAGACCCTGTTCCCTTATTATTTTATCTCTATCCACTGACAAATCAAATTTTTCATGTATAGGAATACCTGATACAAATATCCTATGGGGGCTTATCCCCCTTTCTATAAGCTCCTGCTTTAGTTCATCGCAAGCCACAAAATACATGTCTATCGTCTCATCCAGCCAAACAGGGTGAGCGGTATAGTCGGTAATAATAGTAGCTGTAGGAAGCTTTAGCTTTCCCTTTTTCTTCATGGAGGATACCAGTACCGAGGCAAAGGGGTTAGTAAATACAATCATATCTATCTTTTTTTCTGCTACTATAACAGCTATCTTCTTTTTATACCTATGGCTTATCAAGTCACTTACCTTATTCTGTGTATTTAGCCTTTTGGTCATTTGATATAGAAAATGGTATCCACTAGGAAACACATCTATCATTCTTAAGTAGGTACTGATAATAAATTGACTGATGGTGGGATGCAAAAGCTTCATAAAATCCATTATTTCTATCTCTGCTGCACCATCAATAGCTGCTATGGCTCTTTTTATATTCTCTGCAGCCTGATCGTGACCATGGCCTATTGAAGCAGTCATAATAACAATTCTTTTACCCATAAGCTCACCTCCTATTTAAAAATTACCCCAAATTTAGATCCTATAACTATTTTCCATGCTTTAGGATAATTTTCCTGCATTAAATATATCACTTTAATATTAATTTTTCTTTAATGCTTGGTTAATTCTTCATTAGCTTTGCTTAAGGAAAAATGTTTTTGAGGAATTGCTTCTATTCCTAAAGGGTAATGGAGGTAGGGTCTATACCCTATAGTCGGCCTCAATACAATTATATGCGCCAACTACTGCAAATATAGACTTCTGTTTAACTTAGTATTTATTTTTATGCTTAAGTGAAGTATTGAATCTGAGCTTGAGGAAATAGCCTCGTTATCTGTGCGGCTATATACGCCTTAAGCTCCAATGCTTCCTCCTTTTTGTAAACATATTTGACCCTACCGTATTTTCCCCACTTTTTTTCCCTCTCCTCTGGGTTCATATCCAGCTTGGTATTTGGAAACCTCGCCTCGATGATGTCCTTTGCATTCATTGTGAATCTGTGCTGGATCAGCTCAAAGGTAAAAAAGCTGTCTCTACCTCTACCAATACCCTCATAAAGCTTCTCCAGCATTTCTCGGTATTCCCTTTGCCAATCCTGATGAAGCATTATTGGTGCTATTATAAAACCCAGTGGATATCCAGCCTCCTGCATTTTTCCGGCTGCCTCAATTCTATCCTCTAGGCCCTCTACATTGTGCTCAAAATTATTGATGACATAGCCTGAATTTATACTAAATCTAAAGCGAGTATGCTTGTTATGAGCTATATCCAGCAGCGTGTCCACATTTGAATATTTGGTTACCACCCTCAGCCGCCCTTTTTCCAGTCTTCCAAAATGCTCTATAGTTTCTTTTAATCCCCCGGTAATATGCTCAATACCTAATGGGTCACCTGTGCTGGCGGCTTCAAAAACCGTTGTCTCCGGCAGCTTTTTCTCTATATACTTGTCTATTGTTTGGTATATTTCCTCTAAGTTCCCATAAACCCTTACAAAGGGCTTTTTCCCCTGCGTTGTAAACAAATAGCAATATTCACAGGTTCCCGGACAATTGGTCATAAGGGAAAACTGATAATCCGCCGATGGTCTGCAGACCTCTAGCTTTTGACTCTTTTTTATCCCAACAATCAGGGTCTTTTTGGCTGCTGCAAATTTAGCCTTTTCATCCTTTCCCGGCAAATCCCTTACCTGATTATGAGAGGTGGTTGATAAAATCTGGACATCATTCATCCTGCAATATTCCAGAACCCTTTTCCCCAATTCCGTTTCTCTTGCTGCTGCTTCAAAATATACTCTATCTGGCTTCCATAGCCTCATAAAAAAGCACCTCCTATATATATAGCTTCTCCATTAAAAGAAAGAATACAAGGGGTGCCTATCTATTGGCTTTATCATGTACCTATATTATTGTTATTAACCTTCTGCCTGGTTTCCTTAAGCTCCAGCTGCTTATCTATGAACCTATTGACCACCAGCCTAATGACGGCAATTACAGGCACTCCTAAAAACATTCCTAAAACACCAAAGAGCTTTCCGCCAACAACTATGGAAAATATTATCCAAAAGGGAGTAACACCGACACTATCCCCCAATATTTTAGGGCCTAAAATCAGCCCGTCAAATTGCTGAAGTGCCAAGATAAATAACATAAGCCACAGAGCATTCAATGGACTATCAAAGAGGGTTATGATGACTGCAGGGACAGCTCCGATAAAGGGTCCAAAATACGGTATCATATTGGTGACTCCAACTATAACGCTTAGCAATAATGCATATCGTATGCCTATGAGCTTTAAGCCCATAAAGCAAATGCATGCAATAATGAAGGAGTCAATTGATTTTCCTACAATAAACCTTGCAAAGAGAGTGTCCGCTTCCCTTCCAAAGGTTCTTATACCAACTACCTTTTCGTCCCTCCAAATAACCCTTAGAATTTTAATGATTCCTTCCTTGAAGGACTCCTTATCCATAAGCAGATAAAAGGAGACTATAAGGCCTATTATAAAATTCATCAATCCATAGGTTATGGAAACGATACTATTGATTAGATTATTCAGAACATAAATTAGAATTTCCTCGGCATTCTGAAACAGACTATTTAGACGTGCATCCACCAGCTCGGTTATATTATAGGAGCTAAAGGCTTCAATATCGTCCATCCATCGGTTTATATACTCTGTAGTGAAGGTATAATAATTGTCTACATTATCGATGATATCACGTATATTATTAGTTATCTGCGGAGCTACAAAGACTATCAACAGCGTTATTCCACTGATCAATATGAGATACATGGAAAGAATGCTTATGAGCCTTGTCAGCTTTTTGTGGCCCTTTAAAAGCTCTATTCTGCTATAAATCCTTCTTTCAAACCATCTTACACCGGGATTTAAAAGATAGGCAATGGATGCTCCTATAATAAAGGGGCTCAGGAGCCTTCTGACAACAGCAAAGCTGCTGCTAAATATCTGATATAAATAGCCTGCATTGTTTAGCAGAAGATAAAATAAAATTGATAGCGCCACAGTCAAAAAGCCATATAAAGAATATTTAAGATATTGCTTATCCCATCTCAGCTTCATATTTTCATCCTTGTCCTTTTCTGTAATTTACTGTCCTTAGTTATATTATATATATTTTATGAGGCAGCTTCAATAAGTATCAATACTAATGCTCAATATTTATATGACCCTTGCTTACGTCATAGGGTGATACGATCAGGCCCTTTTCAGCTGTGTATGTGGCCAGAAATATATCTGCTATGCTGACATAGCCTAGCTCTCTAGTCATAGCTATTACCTTTTCCTCCGTCAAGCTAAGCCTTGTGATGCTGTGATGGTCTAGCTTTCCTTCAATAATAACCACCATCGGCAGCTCCTTAGGCTTTACCTGAAGGTTTAGATCCTTTGGTGTAGTTGGCATTAGCTCAGCTTTTTTCAAGACCGTCAGCTTTCCATTAGATTCTATGACGGCATATTGCACCTCATCAAAATCAAATATATCCTTTTCTCTAAGCAGCATCAGAACCTCATCGATTGAATACCTGATTCCCTTCAGATTTTTTACAAGGATTTTACCATTTTCCATAATCAAGGTTGGCTCAAAGGTTATCAGTCTTCCGAATCTCCTGTTTTTAATAATCCAATTGCTTACAAAGTACTGAAAGAGAGCCAAGGCTATAATTGCAAAAACTGTAGGGCCATGTGCTATATCCGGCTCTGCTATGTCTGCTCCCACAACCGCCCCCATAGTAACAACAGTTAAAAAGTCAAATACTGGAAGCTCACCAATGGGCCTTTTCCCCATAATGTATATGGTAACAAAGACCAGAAGTGGCATAATAGTAATGATCCTAAAAAGCACTAGTAGATAATCCTCCATTCAAATCACTCCTCCTCACTATTATTTATTCTTGCCAAAAAACAACAAAAAAGAGCCTAATTAAAAGCTCTTTCTTTGTCCTACCGGTAATATACCTCCTGAAGAAAAAGTCCCTGGGCTGGCACTGTAAAGCCTGCTTCCATTCTTTTACCGGACTTAAATATTTCATCTATGTAGTCTGCATTTTTTTTACCCAAGCCTATTTCCAGAAGTGTCCCCACGATTATCCTCACCATATTGTACAGAAAACCGTCCCCCTTTATGGTAATCAGCAGCATCTCATTTTCTTTTATGATCTCAATAGCACTTATGCTTCTGTCGGTGGACTTATTGGATTTTTTAACAGAGGAAAAGGCTTTAAAATCGTGGCTTCCTAGAAGCTTGTCGGCGGCTTTTCTCATTTCCTCCAGCCTTAGCTCCTCCGGCACATGGTAGCTGTACTTTCGTTGAAAGGCTGAGGGGATTTTACTGTTCCATATCTGGTAAACGTATTGCTTTCCCTTCGCATTGTATCTGCTGTGAAACCTGGCATCCATCTCCTCCAGTCTCTTAACCACAATATCCTGGGGAAGGTAGTGATTGATGTATTCCAGCATGTCCTTTAGGTTCATATCACTAAATGTACTAAAATTTGCAACCTGATTACGGGCATGGGCGCCGGCATCCGTCCTCCCAGAGCCGATAATTTCTGTAGGGGCCCCCAGCATCTGGCTTATTACATCCTCCAGCTTTCCCTGTATAGTGCTTTCTCCTCCCTGCAATCTTTGCCAGCCCTTATATCGGCTGCCGTCGTATTCTATTATCATTCGTATATTTTTCAAGCACAGCTCTCCTTTTTGGCGGTTTATTTATAATTATATTACCATAATATCTGCCCTCTTATTTATGTCCGTATTATTTTATGTGTCGCCAGTATATTTTTTTCAAAGCAGCCAGCCATAAACAGAAAGCAGCCCAGAGGCTATGCCCCGCGACTGCTATTTTTTATTTCTCTGAAAAAATAAAGTTCGGTACCGTAAAGCATTCTACTATGCTTCCGATGATGTTTTTTGTACCCGTCCTTGTATATACCCCCTGCAGCCTTCCATCATACATAAAAAGACCTATGATGTAGTTGGTATCCTTAAATTCTATTTCCTGCACCTCTTGGTTAAAAAAGGCCATCGGAATCTTTGGCACCCTGCAGAACTCCTGAAGCAAATATTCCTCCTTTGCCTCCTGCTGAATAATGTCCTTCCATTCCTCAATGGAGTAATCCTCGCCTATTCTCACTCCCTTTGAGGCATACTTATCCATTGGCTTTAGCACAAGCTGGTCTTTATTTTCTATGGTATAGGCCACAAGCGCCTTATCATTAATATCAAATATTTTAGTATATGGTATATGCCTTCCTACAAATGCCCTTTCTTCCTCTGTCAGGAAGGGGGTTTTTGCTTCATCATGAAGGAGGGCAAAGACAATTTTATTGTGTATCACCTGCGATCTCAGGGGTCCCACCACGCATACAGCACCATCCATGTAGGCATCAATCAATGGCCTTGCCTCATTGGCCCTCTCAATTATCTCCCAGGTTACCGCCCTTCTATATATACAGTCGACTCTGAAGTCCTTATAATACAGCTTACCCTCTCTGTATTCCAGCCACCTGGGGTCGGCAATTATTGCTTTACAGCCATTACGCTCAAAGGCCTGTTGAAATTCCGTGAATTCGCTTGGAGGCTCCCCCTTAAGCCAATCTACTATGGCTACCTGAGGCTTGTCATCTGTCCCGCTGAATTCCTTATATTTTTCCTGCAATATCTGCACCCATGAGTCAAATAGCTCAAAATCCCTAACGCTGAATTTTTCTTCATATTCCTTAAGAGCTGTAGAGCCTTTGAAAATCCTAGCCAGCTCCTGCTGCTCCACCATTCCGGAAGAGCCGTCGGCATTCAGCTCACAAAATTGGAAGCTGCCGGTATCATAATGATAAAAAATATCAAATCTACCAATGGGTACAGCCGTGCTATAGCCCGGGTCCTTCAATATAAGCTCCTCCAGTAGAGGAGAAAAGCCAAAATGTCCCCTAAAGGCAGCATCCTCTAGGTATTGCTTAATCACCTTGTTTAATATTGAGTAAAGCTCTGATGTCAGCCTATCAAAGCGTTGATAATCCTCATCCCTTAAAAACATAGGCTGATATAAAAACTCCACTGGCTTCCCCTTATACTGTGCGGTGGATTTTGCTACCTCCGCCAGCACACTTTTGTAGGAATCATAGTACAGTGCTTTATCCTTCAGAACTCGGTCTTTATAATCCTCAAATAATTCTCTTGTCTGCATAATACTCCCCCTCCTGTATTATCCTATTCAATCCGCACCATTCAAGGGCACCTATCCCCTTTTCCTGTATAAGCTCCTTAGACAGCTGTGCTACATTTTTTCCCTTTCTCAGAAGCTCATCCAAAGGCGCCAAATACTGAAGCTCCTTATCCGATAATCCATCCTTTACTAAATCCAGTAGATATACAACAAAATCCTGAATTTCTCCACTTAGGAATTTACCCTTTGCACCGAGGCTCATCATGGACTCCTTATATTCCTCCATTCCCTCTGAATCCAATCCACTTGAAAGCTCATAGAGCCTATTTAAAACAGTATCATTATAGAATATTGCCTTTATTAAAGCAACGTAGGAAAAATTAAAGGGATATGGCAGACTGTCTCCCATCCTTATTTCCAGATACTTTTTACCCCTGACATCTGGAAAGACCATGGTCATAATGTGCATTAGCTCATCCTTTGTAAAGCTGTATTTTTCCATCAGCTCAGCGGTTTTAGCACCCTCTGTCGATATAGTTTCATTATCCTTCATTATTAGAATAGGCTCCACCTTTAGAAGATAATCGGCATATTCCTCATATCCAAAGGCTGCCTTATCCATTACGCCTGGTATGATCCCACTTCTGGCCTTATCGGTATTTTGCCATATAAGACTCCTTATACTGTGCTTATCAAATAGCTGGCCTTCAAAAACAGGCCCATTGTCGGACATATATGCCAAAACAGGAGATAAAAAGTTTGCAACCCTCAGCTTTTTAATAAAGTCCTCATGATCCAAATAGTCAATTGTAACCTGCAATGCTGCTGTGCCCTTCATCATGTTGTGGGCATGGGTGCCCTTCTCCTTCAGGTAGGCAGACATCAACTCATACCTTTTTTTAGGATTAAAGGGGATTTCTAAAATACTACTTTTAGGATGATAGCCTATACCCAGCAATAGCTGATTCTGCTCCTCCAATATTGGAACAAGCTGCTGTAAAAAGCGCAGGTATATAAATTCTATTTCCTGAAGGGAGCTACAGGGCATGATGCTTATTTCCAGCTGGCCCCCCGGCTCCAATGTTATGATGGCATCCTCCCTTTCCAGAGCTATTAAGTAATCTCCTTCATATTTGGGCTTGTAGTCAAACCCCAGCAGCTTTTTAAGGATTACCTCGATACCATTTTCCTGATAGTAGTTTATTGATTCAAAGGTAGTCTTATCAACTACGATATGTTCAATCTCCACCCCTATTCTGAAGTCCTCTCTTGGTTTTTCACCAGATTCTAAAATCTCCGTCAGCATTTTTAGCTTATCTTGATATTCCATTTTTCTCCCACCTTATTCGTTTAAATAAATTTCGTGTTCCGATATATAATTTAAAATTATACTATAAATTGCAGAAAATTTCGCTATGTATTCCTTTGTTTTTGTCCTTCTATATAAATATTTAATATAAGTCCTATAAATACTATACAGAAGCCAATAATTTTACCCAAAGAGAACTTAATACCCAGCCACCAATCAATAACAAAGCCTACAAAAAATTGTCCTACAAAAACCGAAAGGGTAGTATAAATAATCGGTATTCTAGGCACCAGCTTGATGGTTCCCACCACCACCGCAACGGTGATTATTCCGCCGCTGAATAAGTACAGTGGGACCCTGCTTAGATTATTTAGAGTATTGTATGTATTTCCCTTAGTAGCAAGAGCTATTGCTGTAGCTAATAATGCTCCTACACCGTTATGAAAAAGGGCCGCCCTATAGGTTCCTATACCCTTACCCAGTTGTGCGTTTAAGGTAGATGAAGCAGTGATAATGATGCCGGCCAATATCGCTAATAATCCATATACTATTATCATTTCAGCCTCCCTAATTCAGCATAATCACAATTATTCCGATGATAATTATGAATAGTCCCGGTATCTTCTCTCTACCGGTGGACACTCTTTTCATATTAAATAGGCCAAAGCTATCCACTATCAAAGCTGCAAGCAATTGCCCCAGCAGCATCAGAGCTACTGTTATAGATACCCCCAATGCCTTAAAAGTAACATTGTTTAATACAATAATTATTGCCCCTAATAATCCTGTAAGATAAAAATAAATGGGAAGACTTCTTTTTTCCTTCGTGCCCTCGGGATAGATGTAGGTTAGTAAAAACGAGCCCCCAGCTGCAACCAAATGGGCTACAGCAGCACTGAAATAGACATTTGTATGTACCGCCAGCTGTCCATTGACACTTACCATTATGGCAATAAGACCTCCCACCAGCACACCGAATATGTAATTCACCCTCTCACCGCCTATATTTTATTTAAGATAAAAAGCTCACCGGAGTGAGCCAAGTGCCTCAACGCAATTAATTCCTTTGAAATTCCCCTTAGACTTAACCTGAATTTTAACTGGTCAAGGCACTATTGCCTTGACCAAGTTAAAATATTATAGCTTAAGCAGATATAGCTCCATTGCGTCGTTAATTATTATTAGCTGCTCTGTGTCGTGATCTATATACATCTCATCAATTTCCCAAGGCAGACCTAAAAAGGTGGTGACGCCTCCATCGGGAGCAATTTCCATTAAGCTTTTTCCATTAACAAAATACCCCCTGCCACCATGATCAATCACAAATATATCCTTGCTGTTAAGCATCACCGGACTGTCATAGCTATTTCTTACATCCTCCTCATAATTAATTATCTCCATAGGCTCCCGAACACCAAAATTGTTGCCATAGAGGATATTATTAAATATGAATTGGTAATGATTGTATTTCATGTCGTCAACCTCATAGCTTTTATTATTCTCTATATCATAGACCAATACCTTCTTATATTGAATTTCTTCCAGCTCCCTGCCGGTGGTCATAATGATTTTCCCTTCAGAAATGGCAACTCTTGAGCCGTCCTTGCTCCATTGAATACTGTCGACGGGATCAATGAAGCCCTCCCCGCTGCTGAAGAGCGCTTTTGATTCCTTGCTCTTAAGCTCATAAATATTAAAGACCTCCCCTATACTGGACTTCCAGTCACCTATTTGTATTTCGGCGGCTTCTAGCTCCTGGGGCTTCTGAATGTAGGCGATATAATCATCCTTCGGGGACCATTTGGAGGTGGTGGCTGAAATATTGCCGTAAAGGACTCCCTTATCGTCATAAATCTCTTCATTGTTATATACAAAATAGCCTGCTGTGTTGCTCCACAGGGTTGTGTAATGGAAGGTATAAAAGGCCTCATCAGATATTTTTTCCTTTATTACCTTTTTGTCTCCCTTTATTATATCATATCTGTATAATGCTGCCTTCTCTCTAGGTCCTTTCGTATAAAGGAGCAGCTTCTTGTCGGGGGACAATGATATATTCGGGCTATATTCTCCGGAGATATCCTCATCTATTTTTTTATCCTTGCCCTCCTTCCTATGGATCAGCTGGCCGTCAAAATTGACAATGATGCTTTCCTGATTTTTCAACGGAACATAGAGGTCGAATTCTCCTATATCCCAATCCTCCTTTTCTAATTTCCCGTTAATAAGGCTTAGAGAAAAAAAGCCCAGCTTTTCCTCTAATATTCCGCTAAAATAAAACTTCCCCTTTTCAGCCTTAAAGCCATTGAGATTTTCAAACTTATTGGTCTCCTCTATCACCACCAAATCCTTCTCGACGCCGTCATTTTCTTCAATCCGTCTTAGGGGACTGCAGGAGAATAAAACTAAGATAATTAATAATAGTGCCACAGACCTAGTTTTTCTCATTATTTCACCTCTTTACTCTAGTTGAACTTATTTTTTCCCTCTTGCAATCATTTATCCAATAACTTTAATCTTAAATAATATATCCGTCAAACAGTTTAAATTCAACATTTATTGTATATGTAACAATCTTATGTTAATCTTTTATCATATGACATTTTATGCAGGAAAATAGGCTAAATTGTCGAATAACATTAACTTGGTAGCTGAATAATTATGTCTTTAAATAAAAAAACAGGAGGAATTTTATGTCTATACGTTCAAAAATTATACTTCTTTTAATAATTCTTATAACCCTGCCGACGGCTTTTTTAGGCTATAGGAACTATAATTATGCAAACGATATACTTGCAAAGGAGCTAAAGCTTACCACTACTCAAGTGGTGAATAAATCTATCGAGTCAATGGATTTTTTCCTGTCCTCATTGGAAAGGGATACTGTAGCCTTAAGCGGCAATGATGCCACCGAGCATATTATGCAGGATGCGGCTAGAATACCTGAGATGCTTAATGCCTTTGAGGCCTATATAGATGCCAATTCACATGTAATGCATGCCTATGTAGGCACTAAGGAAAAACAAATGTACATATATCCTGAGACTTCGTTGTCGGAAGGCTTTGACCCCACCAGTAGACCCTGGTATCAGGACGCCTTTAATAAAAAGCAGGTAATCTGGACCACTCCTTATGTAGACGACGGTACTGGCGAGCTGGTAATCTCAGTGGCTTCACCTATCTACAACACCCAGAATAATAATGAGTTTGTAGGAGTGCTGGCTCTGGATATTTCTCTGAAGGAGCTTACGGCTCTGGTCAACGGTATAAAGATAGGCGAGAAGGGGTTTGCATCCTTAGTTAACCAGGAGGGTAGTTTTCTGATACACAATGACTATGAATTTGATACACCTATTCCTGTTGAAAACCTAAAGGACTCAGTTATAGCAAATGAAAGTGATTTGGTGGAATATGAGGTAGAGGGGGACCCTCGTTTTGCATACTTCGCTACCATACCCCAGACCAACTGGCGTCTGATTGGAACTCTTCGATATGAGGAGCTGGCTGAAAATACAGGGAATATATTAAAGAGTACAATGCAGAACGGTGCCATAGGCTTGGCTATAGCCATAATCATAGGCTTTCTGTTCTCCGGCATTATAACAAAGCCCTTGAAGCTGTTGGCAGAGGATATGAAGCGGATAGGAAACGGTGACTTCACCATTCGCACCCAGGTAAAGTCAAAGGATGAGGTTGGTGCTGTTGCCCTGACCTTGAATCAAATGATTCAACAGCTGGGGGGCTTAATCGGAACGATACAAAGCATTACCACTGAGGTAAGCCATGCTGCCGATACCCTAGCTGCCACCTCAGAAGAAACCAGTGCCTCCACCGAGGAGGTTACCCGTACAGTAGAGGAAATTGCCAAGGGAGCCTCAGATCAGGCATCGGAGGCAGAAAAGGGAGCCTCCATGACAAATAGGCTTTCAGGTAGATTTGTTGAATTAAACACTAATTCCAATGAAATGCATGAGCTTTCTGGTGTAGTGGCAGAGGCCAATAAAAAGGGCGTTGCGGTGGTTGAGGGCCTTATTTCAGAAACCGAAGAAAACATTGAATCCATTATACGAATAGAGAAGGCAATTTTCAATCTGGATTCAAAGGCCCAGTCTATAGGCATGATACTGAATACCATAAGCGAGATAGCAGAGCAGACAAATCTTCTGGCTTTAAATGCAGCAATTGAAGCAGCAAGAGCCGGTGAGGCCGGTCGTGGTTTTGCTGTTGTGGCAGATGAAATACGGAAGCTGGCAGAGCAATCCGGTAAATCCACCGATGAAATCAGCAAAATAATACTGGATATCCAAAGCGAGAGCAACAATACAGTACAAATAATGGCTGAGGTTAAAAATCAGACCAACCAACAGACGGAGGCCGTTAAGGATGTTTCTCATACCTTCGAGAACATTTCCAAGGCAATCTCCACAATTACAGGTAAGATAGAAGCCATTAACACCTATGTCGAGGAAATGACCAAGGACGGAAGTGAAATCGTAGCTGTCATAGAAAACATTTCAGCGGTTTCCGAGGAAACAGCCGCCTCCTCACAGCAGGTAACAGCCTCAATGGAGCAAACCTCCAGTGCAGTAGAGGAGGTAGCCAGAGCAGCAGAGGAGCTAAACCTACTGGCGGATAAGCTGGCAGCAGAGATAGAGCAATTTAAAATTTAGTATAAAAAACACCTGTGACTCGGACTCAGTCACAGGTGTTTTTTCACTATTCACTATTCGTCATGCACCATAAGCCTTTGTACACACCATGCCTCTGGGCGCCTTGCTACAATTTTCTTAAATTCCTCAACCTCTGTTTTATCCTCTCGCCAGCTTAGGTATATAATCGTTGGTCCGGCACCGCTTAAGAAAATATTTTTTAGCCTTTTATCCGCTGCCTCCTGAAAAATTTCCTTAAGGGGCTTTAATAGGGGCAGCCTATAGGGCTGATGTAGTCTGTCCTCCAATCCTATAGTGATTTTTTCATAATCACCAGTGGCAAAGGCAGACACCAGCAATGCTGCTCTGCCTATATTAAAGGCAGCATCCTTCAAGCTAATGCTTTGCGGCAGGGCTTCCCTTGCCATTTTTGTACTCATTTCAAAATCCGGTATAGCGGCATAA
This sequence comes from Natronincolaceae bacterium, assembly GCA_048264125.1. GTDB lineage: Bacteria > Bacillota > Clostridia > Peptostreptococcales > Natronincolaceae > M1-B18. The sequence continues at coordinate 230,269 of JBLXDM010000006.1, read as the reverse complement.
AATTCCAAGGTATCCTTAATAGGAATCTTTATATACTCAGTGGCTTCGGAGCCCTTTACAGAAACCACCATTCCCCCTAGAAGGGCCGGAGCAACATTATCAGGATGCCCCTCCAGCTCTACCGCCAGCTCCAGTACCTCCTGCTGAGATAATTTATTGCCTGCCAGCAGGTTTCCCGCCAGCAGCCCCCCCACTATGCAGGCGGCACTACTGCCCAGACCTCTGCTGATGGGTATTTCGTTATGCTGCTTTATATGGAGTCCCGTAGGGCTATAGCTTACCTTCTCCAAAGCCTTCATGATGCTTTTGTACACAAGATTGCCTTCATTTGTCTCAATAAGCTTTGCATCTCTGCCGGTGGCCTCTATGACAAGTCCCTTTGAGATTTCCTGAATTTCAATCGTGTTATAGAGTCTTAGGGCAATGCCCAGACTATCGAAGCCCGGCCCGATGTTGGCGGTTGTAGCCGGGACCTTCACCTTAAACATTGTTGTTGCCTCCAAGATTGCTATATATCAATTCTTTAATTTCCTTAACATCCACGCCATAAACCTTTAATGCTTCCTCCGGCTGAACAATACTGGGGTCCTTCAGCCCATTTCCAGTAAGGACACATACCACCTTATCCCCCGCCTTAAAGAAGCCCTCCTGAGCCTTTTTGATAACGCCTGCAAGGCTAGCTGCTGAGGCAGGCTCAGCAAATACTCCCTCTGAGGAGGCTAAAAGCCTTTGGGCTGCCAGAATCTCTTCATCGCTTACCTTCTCAATTACCCCTCCGGACTCGTCCCTAGCGGCAACAGCCTTCTCCCAGCTGGCGGGATTTCCAATTCTAATAGCCGTTGCAACTGTTTCCGGGTCTTTAATGGGATGCCCCTCCACTATAGGAGCAGCGCCGGCGGCTTGAAAGCCTAGCATTGTTGGCAGCTTTTTAATTTTGTCTTGGGCATGATAATCCTTAAAGCCTGCCCAGTAGGCGGATATATTTCCTGCATTTCCAACTGGAATTGCAAGGTAATCCGGCGCTTCCTCCAGCTGGTCACATATTTCATAGGCACCGGATTTTTGACCGATTAGCCTATAGGGGTTAATGGAATTAACCAGAGTAACCCTATTTTCCTCGGCTATTTCCTTAACCATATTCAAGGCATCATCAAAATTGCCATTGACGGGTATGACCGTTGCACCGTAAACTATTGCCTGAGCCAGCTTACCAAGTGCAATTTTATTATCGGGTATAAGGACAAAGCATTTCAAACCGGCCTTTGCAGCATATGCAGCAGCGGAGGCAGAGGTGTTGCCTGTAGAGGCACAAATAATCGCCTTGCTTCCGGCAGCAACGGCCTTTGTTACCGCCATAGTCATTCCCCTGTCCTTAAAGGAGCCGGTGGGATTCAATCCCTCATACTTTAGGTAAAGCCTGATTCCCCCCAGAGCTTTTCCTATATTTTCAGCCGGTATTAAAGGCGTATTGCCCTCTGAAAGGGTTATTACCCTTTCCTCCTCGCCTACCTCCAGCAGCTTCTTATAATTATTGATTATTCCAGTCCACATTTCAGAAACCCCCTATTATTCTTTTGCTACAATATCTATTTCCATAACTCCTACAATTAGCTTTAGCTGCAATATCAGCTCTTCAATATCTATCTTCATCTCCTTTGTTTCAAAGGTAATGGTTACATTTGCAATTCCATGAAGGGGAATATTTTGGTTCATAGTTAATATACTTCCCCTTTCCCTTGCAATTTCATTGATAACCAATGACAATACGCCAGGCGTATGCTGAAGCTGAAGGGAAATGGTTATGATCTTGCCCTTACTCATCTCATGGAAGGGAAAAACAAAGTCCTTATACTTATAATAGGCGCTTCTGCTCATTCCGACGATTTCTACAGCGTCCTGTATGGTATCGACATCTCCTTTTTGAAGCAATTCCTTAACTGCTAAGGTCTTATGAAAGACCTCCGGCAAAACTCTGGCATGAACAATATAAAATCGATCCTTTTCAGTATTCACACTATTTCTCCCTTCTATGTTTATCTTAAATACATATGTGCTTGTGCTATGTACATAGTAACATAATCTTAGTCTGACTTCAATATTTATAATGAATATTGTATGCATAATTATACCAAACAGAAAAGCCCTTATGAAAGGGCTTATATACTGAAAATAAAAGTTTCATCAACAACCCGCAAACCCAAATTTTGAAACTCAATAAAATAATTGAGCAGATTGACGTAGTTTTAAAAATCTTTAGGGTTTGACTACAGCATCAAATTCTATATAAATGACTGACTTTTATATCATTAATACTCCTAAAAGCCTATAATCCTCAGGTATGTTACAGTCGGAATAATCATCACTATTGAAGTCCTTTTTCCAGCTTGCATTTATACCCTCGTCCTTGAATACATTTTCCATATAGAGCTTCATAATGCCGGCATCCAAGCTCAAGGAGCTTCCGGCATCCCTGCCTCCTAGGCATAAAAGTATTTCCTGCTGCCTTATTATAAATCGCCATGGCTGGTGATTCTTCCAGGATGGAGCCTTCCTCACGTGAAGGAACACATCCAGAAGGCCCCTCGACTCCAGCTCCTCAGGCTTCGGCTTATTATCCCAGACCTCCTGATATATAAAGTCGGATATTGCCTCCCTGTAGGAGGTGTCCTTTGGCATATAGGGTAAAGGCTTCTTGGGATAGCCAATTGCAGCTAGAGCAACAATTTTTCCTGCAGCGCTTATGCCTAGCTCCTCCTTAAGCTCCTCCTCCCGTTCTATGCTTAGCCAGCAGGAGGCCAGACCCAATTCCACCGTCTTTAACAAAAACTCCTCCATCATATAGCCGGCATTTTCTAAAAAGCCTGGCTTCTCCTCACTTAACAGGGCAACATAGTGGGGTGCATTAATCCAGTATCCGTTGTAGCCGACCCTTCCTGATAACGCCTCCTCCCTCGTTGAGCCCTTATCAATATACGCAAAGCTGGTGTGAATCGTGTCCTCCAGCTTTTTAATGTAATGTCCGTAGGTAAAAAGCTCTGCTATTATTACCGAATCAACTGCCTCATCCCTAAAGCTTCGGCAGGATCTCCTTTCCTCCAGTAGCTGCTTATACCTCATTCTACTTACCCCCTTATCAATATATTTTTAAACATATATACCCAACAGGCGGTTCTGTCACCATTATTTTTTGCATAATTTTAATCCTGCTCTAAGGCGGCCTCCATCTCCAAGAGCCTTTCTCGATCCTTATCCGTTAACCGTTCAAACAGCTCCAGCCTATACCTTTTGCAGTCCTCCTCCTTATATCTTTTCCCCTTGCTTTTATCAACATCCCTCCATGATATCTTCTTATTTCTATAATAGAGGTCGAAATCCACCAGCCGCTTGCCCTCTAGGTCGTATTCCAGGCTCATCAGTAGCTTTTTAATCTCCACAGGCGTATAAAAGGTGAATAGCCTTATCTGAAAGGCAAGAACCGAATAGAGCATAAGGGCATGGTCCTTAGTCCAAGATTCCCCCAGCACCATTCCTATTTCCAGAACCGATAATATAAATATAAGCCTTTGATAATGCTGATTATATTTCCCATAGGAGTCATAGATATTTATCCTAAGCTCATACCACTCACCACTGTCCAGGCTTTGGGTAATATACAAAAGCCCTTCATTCCGCAGCTTCTTTTGCACATAGGAGGCAGGATGTGGCAGCAAAATATTTGGTACGATAAAATCCCTTTCCCTTATCCTTGCATTTATTGGCTTTTGTGTCAGGGATAATATTGTATCTCCCTTTTCTCCTCTTCTTATGCCTTCCTCCCAGTCCACAGGTTCTCCATTAAAGTCCCGTTTCAGCCTTTCTATGATCTTTGCCTCGTTCCCTGCAATCCGCATGACCATAGAGGCGGGCCCCATATCTACACGGTGCAGCATCTGACCAATATGGCTGTTGATCATGCTTGCCAGGCATACGGAGGCTACCTCCTTAATTAAAATAATTTCCTTTGCATCCTCGATGGAGGTCTTTATTTTATCTGCATCCGTTAAAAAGCAAAGAGTACAATCATCCGAGGCATTGTCCAGTCCCTGATGGAAGCTGACAAGCTCTCCCTCCAGCTCCTTTATCAGATAGTCCTTTAAGCCCTCCACAGCCTCTGTCCTTATAAATAAAAATCTCGGTCCCATTCTTAAATACAGCAATATAATCGCCCCCTTTTAAATACCTATTCTTGCTCTTTCCATTTTTCGAAATTGATTGGTTCCTAAAGGATACGGGATGTAGTAGACCTCCCCTGTGGATAAGTCTATTGCATGCATATTTAAGGTGCCATTTAATATTATTTCTCCATCATCCTTTTTATTCCCCGGAGTAAAGGAATGTCCGAACAAATGAAAGCTGGCTGACGGTCTCTTTTCTTGGTAGTAATGGGTAGCATAGAAGGAATATTCACCTATTGTAAAGGTTTCTTTTCCGCCCAAAATTCTACCCTGTTTTATGGTTTCCCTCAAGATATCCACATCATCATGATTTCCAACTGCATAATATATTCCCCTAGCACCCGTATTTTCCATATTATGCACCAGACCTTTTAAGGCCTTTGCATATGCCATTTTTTTATTTTTATATGTTTCCAACTTTATATTGTCTACGATATCCCCAGTATGCACAATATATTGTGGATTAATTTTTTTTATCGTATTAAATATATATCCATGTATCTCCTCCGGAGTGTCACTTATATGCAGTAAAAAGGGCCCCTTTCCCCTAGTATAAAGCTCCTCTGGAATATAGGGGATGTTTAACAATAATAAAAGACTTTTCTTAATGCTATTTATATATCGCAACCTATCACCTCCTAGAACAAAGTGTCTCCGCCACGTTTGTTTTCCAGGGAACCCATGCGGTGCAAGCACCCTGCCGCCTCACCATCTCGGCGGCGCTCGTACCTCAGTACCACTTATTCGTGGCACTACTCGCCCTATGACGCTTCGCCGTACCATAATTTTCTATACATAAATAAAGGTACATAATAATGTACCTTTAGTCAAGTGATGGTCATATATATTTAATCAACCCCCTCCAACTGGTGGAAAAATTGACACAACATCCCCCTCCTTTAGAGGGGTGTCTAAAAGACCATCTCTACCATTGATAAGGAGTATTGCCACCTCCTCCTTAGCAATCCCCAGCTCAGAGATAATCTCCTTGACTGTATTGCCGTCGGATATTTTTATCATCAGCTCTTTGCCCCTATTTTCCCTTAATGTTGCAAAAAGCCGGACCTTTATTTCCATTAAATCACCTCCTAAGGACACATTACAAATTTTCGCCCCCACAAGCAATCGGCACAGGAGGGCAGGCAGCCAAAGCAATCCTCAAGGGTCTCCTTAGGAAACTCACAGCCCTCCACTAAATCACAATCCATACAGGAGGGATAGAGATTGTTGTGGACAACATACCTATATTTCTGATATTCCTTACTGTTCCAAATACCCAAAAGGGAGGAATCCATAATGTTTCCGAAGGTATGCTTTGTAACCCTTTTTTTCCTGCCGAAAACATATTCATCATAATCATGGGATAACCGATAGCAGGGTATTACATCCCCCTCAGCTGAAACATAGGTGGTTACATCGTCAATAAAGTTGCAGCCCCTCTCGGTTTTTAGCTGTATATTGGGTAAATATATTGTAACTCCCTTTCTAAAGGCATAATTCCTTGCTCGGTTCCATAAATCCTTCATTTCCTTATTATTACCCTCGTTGGTATATAAAATCTTATCTTTGTTTTCATCAATTTGAGGTATTAAATTGGAGATAATCAGCTGGTAGCAGTCCAGCTCCTTTGCCAGGTCAATAACCTGAAAAAGACTGTCTATGTTGGTTTTAGAGGACACAAATTGAAGCTGCAGCTCTGGAGTGCTGGATTTTTTCCTCTTTTTTGCCTCCTGCAGTCTTCTAATGCCATCTAAAACTCTGTCTAGGGAAATTCCCCTTATGGCCTCGAAGTAATCCTCTACGCCATCAACTGATATCGTTATATAGCTGACGGTATCAACTATTTTTTCCACCAGCTCATCCGTCAATAGGGTTCCATTTGTTGTAATATGCAGCTTGTATTCCTTAAGGTCCTCCAGCACCCTATCGAAGCCAACAAAAAAGGTAGGCTCACCTATACCACCCAATACAATTCTCTCAATTCCCTCCAGCTCCTTGATATCCCCCAGAAGCTTCCGGTAAACATCCGGCGACATATCCTGAAAGCATTTATCCCAGCTCTTCCTATAGCAAAAGGCACAGTTTAAATTACATCTGTCGGTCAATTCAAGATAGAGCTTTTTAATGGTTTTGCTTTCCCTATAATTGATTTCATAGCCCAAGGCCTTCATATTGTAGTCTCCTTAAATATTAATTAATAGAGCTGAAGAGCCTCCTAGGAAGCTCTTCAGTTGTGGTGGATTTATTTATTTAATACCTAATAATTGTAATCTTTCATCGGTTGGTATGCCCTCTTCATTCCAGCCTCTTTCAGCATAGTATGCTGGCAGCATTTCACTTAATCTTGCAACATTGCCCTTAGAAGGTCCGTCGGTAATACCATCCTCCAGCAATCTCTTAGGCAGCGTATCCTCAGCTGGCAAAATACCCGCAGCTAGGTTGAATATCTTCTCTATATTCCATACTCTCTCACCAGCCATCAATACATCCTCACCGGTTATCTCTATGCCCGTAACAGCACTGTATAATTCAGCATAGTCATCTGCTCCCAGGGCAAATGAGGTAAATAGGCAAAGGCCAGTAGCGTCAATAGCAGCTGTTAAATCCTGGAATATTTTAACCCATGTTGACTTTCCTTCTAAGGAGAATCTATCCAGCTTTTCTGGTAATCCTAAAATCTCAGGTGAGATTAGGTATGCTCTTACGTGGCATCCGCCTCTGTTGGAGGTTGCATATGCCAGACCCTGCCCCTGAATAGCTCTTGGATCATAGGCTGGCAGCTCTTGCTTTTTAACAGACATTGAAAGCTCCGGTACCCCATAGGAATCACATAATCTGTAGGAGCCGTCCGCTAGCTTGTCGCCGAGGCCTTCCCTTAGTCCCATTCTCTTGGTCCATTCTAAAACTGCCTCAGCATTACCAAACTCTAAAGGCATTCCATCGGTGTCCTCTTCTTTAATGTAGCCCTTTTGATATAGCTCCATGGCTGCAGCTATAGTGGTTGATGCAGATATGGTATCCATGCCCATCTCATTTGACCAGTAGTTGGCCTTTATAACCATACCTAAATCCGAAACACCACAATCCGCGCCAAAGCCCCAAATTGTCTCATACTCAGGTCCACCGCTTTCAATATCATCGACCTTACAATGACGACCACAGGCGATAGGACATCCATAGCAGCCAACACGCTTGATTAAATATTTGTCAGCCAATGTCTCGCCACTGATGGCCTCAGCCTCACTAAAGCTTGATTCCTGGAAGTTATGCTTCGGAAATACGCCATTCTCGTTGATTATATTTACAAGCACCGCAGTACCATAGGTTGGCAACCCCTGTCCTGTAACCCCATTTTCTCTGATTTTCTTATTACAGCTGGCAACGACTTCCTTTAATTTATCAGGGCTTGCAATTGCAACCTTACCTGTGCCTCTTACAGCAATTGCCTTTAGATTCTTAGAGCCCATAACCGCTCCAACCCCTGATCTTCCGGCAGCACGATCTAGGTCATTCATTACTGCTGCAATTCTTGATAGCTTTTCACCCGCTGGACCAATATTGGCTATTTTAACCTTATCTCCCAGTTCCTTTGTCAGGATTTCAGTTGTTTCTGAGGTGTATTTCCCCCAAAGATGCCCTGCATCCTTAATAGTAACCTCATCGTCCTGAAGGTATAGATATACTGGCTTGTCGGCCTTTCCTTCAATAATTATCATATCATAGCCTGCCATTTTCAGCTCTGCACCCCAGCGTCCTCCTGAATTTGAGCTGGCGACTGTGCCTGTTAAAGGTGACTTTGTAACAACCATGTATCTTCCACCTGTAGGTGTAGGTGTACCACTCAAGGGTCCAGTTACAAATATTAGCTTGTTTTCAGGACTAAGGGCATCTATTTTGGGATCGATTTCATCCATTAGATATTTTTCCCCTAAGCCCCTGCCTCCTAAAAACTTCTTAGCCAAATCTAAATTCAATTCTTCGGTCTTAAAGCTTTTTTCAGTAAGATTGACTCTTAAAACCTTATTATTATATCCGTACATATTTTGTCCCCCTTATCTATTAATTAAGCTATTATATTGCAATATCCATGCCATTGAATGAAAATTTCCACAATTAAAGAGCCGAGGTTTTATATGAGCAATTCCAACAACTGAAATCTGCAAAAATTAAAGCCACCATAAAAATTATGGTGGCAAACAAAGCTATGTTCCAAAACGATACAATTTCTCATTATTTTGCTGTTCCGTTTCGGAACAATGCGCCATTTCAGAACAATTAATATGATATTTCTTCATCTTCCTGTATAAGGTATTCCTTCCTATCCCCAGAGCCTCTGCCGCCGAGCTGATATTACCCTCGTACTTCATTAGTATAAACTCTATGTGCTTCCTCTCAATATCATCAAGCTTTTCCTCTTCTATGCTGAAGCTGGGATATTGTGGACTACTGGTGCTCTGCTCTGCAAACTCCCATATGAAGGAATAGTTTTGAGTATTTATTATATGCTCAATTCTGTTTTCCAGCTCTCTTATATTTCCCGGCCATGGGTAGTTTACCATCCGTTCCACAACCTGCTGAGGCAGAGTAACCGGGGTCTTACCCACCTTTAGTGCCTTAATTATCATAAAGTAATCGATCAATAAAATGATATCATCTTTTCTTTCCCTCAGGGGCAGAAGCTTTAAAGGCAGTACATTCAGGCGATAATATAGGTCCTTTCTGAAGCTGCCCTTTTCTACCTCCTTCTTCAGGTCCTTATTGGTGGCTGCTATGATTCTTACGCTTACCTCTATCTCCTTATTCCCTCCGACTCTGAAGAGCTTGCCCTCCTCCAAAACCCTCAGCAGACGGGTCTGCATATCCAATGGCATTTCACCAATCTCGTCAAGGAACAAGGTGCCTCCGTCTGCCAGCTCAAACTTTCCAAGATGACCTCCCCGCTTTGCTCCCGTAAAGGCACCGTCCTCATAGCCGAAAAGCTCCGCCTCTATGAGATTTCTGGGTATGGCTCCACAGTTAAGGGCAACAAAGGGCTCATCTCTTCTACTGCTATAGTTGTGTATGGACTGAGCAAAAACCTCTTTTCCCGTACCGCTTTCGCCTGTAATCAATACGGTGGAAGGACTGTCGGCTATTTTCTTTGCATAGCTTATTATCCGTTCAAACCTTTCGCAGCGTCCCACTATGTTATCAAAGGTGTAGATGGCCTGCTTTCCAATCATCTTGTTGGCAAGCTTCCGCATACGCTTCAGCTCCTTTATAATGCAGACAACCCCCTGCATCTTCCCCTCCTTATCCCATATGGGATACGCACTAAGGGCACTATGAACCTTTTCATTTTTCCCCTTGATGTAAGACTCCTCTTCTAGATAATGTATTCGTTTTCCCACAGACTCTTGAATTACGGACCAGCCCTCTAGGATTCCGTGAATCTTCATGCCAACCATTTCCTCCTGGGTATAGCCCAGCATATCTATCACAGTTTTGTTCACTGTTTTAATGTAGCCCCTCGGACCAACGGTAAAAATACCCGCTGCTATAGAATCTACAATGGTCTCTATAGAGTTTTTTGCCACCACCAGCTTACTGTTTATATCCTTCAGCTTAAGCATATGCTCTATGGCATTTACCGCCGCCACCACCATACCCAGAGTATGGGAATGAACTAGGCTGCTGGAGCCGGTTAAATCCAATGTGCCGATGGTTTTTCCATGGGAATCCCTGATAGGAGCGGCAGAGCAGGTCCATTGATGGTATGCAGTAACAAAATGCTCCTCCTCCGAAACCTGAACAGGAGTCCCCTCTGCCAGTGCAGTTCCCATAGCGTTGGTACCGATATGCTCCTCCCCCATGAAGGCACCGGGCACCATTTCCAGACGAAAGGCGATTTCCAGCACATCCTCGTCGCCTATTACGTTTAATATACAGCCCTCGCCATCTGTCAGTATGGCAAAAAAACCCGAGCCCTTAACAAAGTTATATAGCTGCTCCATAAAGGGTCCTGCGGTTATAATCAGCTCTCGGTTGTCCTCCATCCTCTTTCTCAGGGCTTCATCCTTTAAAATTTTAGAGCTATAAATTCTGGAATACTCAACCCCTAATTGTTTACATCTTTCATGGGATCTCTGAATGTAAGGTTTCTTCTCCATAATCACCAACTCCATTCATATAGATTTAACTTTAGTGGGTTTATATTTTAAGTCATTATTCTAGTTAATAATCTTTCTCTATTAGATTCAGAAATTTATGACTAATTAATATTATTCTACTATAATGATTATATTCCTTCTCGTATAGTTTTCGTTAAAAAATAGATAATCCTCCGACTAAAATGTATCTCTAGCCTGCCCTTCACTCCTCAATTGTTTAAATTCTTTTGAGTCTGGCGCTGTATTTAAAGCCTTTAAAGCGATATATTTATAAAGAAATCCCATATCTAAGATTTTGAAAGACATAACTCTTAGACATAGAAAAAAGGAAGACCATTAGCCTTCCCCTCTCATTATACACTGTTGCTATTATTTTTCCAGCAGCTGCTTTACAGCCTCCAGTGCCCTATCATAATCTGGATGGGTAGATACTTCCTTTACATATTCCACATAGGTGACCTTATCCTCCTGGTCTATAATCACAATTCCCCTTGCCAGAAGCCTAAGCTCCTCCATTAGGAAGCCATAGTTTAAACCGAAGGAGGCCAATTTGTGATCCGACACGGTTATGATATTTTCTATTCCCTTCGCTGCACAATATCTATTAAGCGCAAAGGGAAGATCCATGCTAATCGTAACAAATATTGCATCCTTAAGCTTTGCAGCCTCCTCATTAAAGGTCATGGTCTGCAAATCACATACCCCCGTATCAATAGATGGGACGATACTAATCAGCTTAACCTTGCCTGCAATGTCCTTTAATCCGAAGGGCTTAAGCTCTTTTGTGGTTGCCTCAAAATCTGGAGCCTTAGCCCCGACCTTTATCTCTTCCCCCAGCAAAGTCACTCCATTACCCTTCATTGTGACCAATCCTTCTCTTCTCATCATTTAATAATGACACCTCGCTTGTTTAATCTTTTTACTATGCTTACCCAGCAAATTTCTCCTCAATCATCATAATAGTTTTTCTATTAACTAATCCTATCTCTTTTGTATGCAATTTTATTATGTTAAAATTAGCATATGTAATTTTCGAGGGGGATAAACCATGAAAAAATATAAAAGCGTATGTTCCTTAGATTGCTGGGATCGGTGCAGTATTATTGTTTCTATAAATGACAAAAACCAAGCGTCTATTGCAGGCGATCACGAGCATCCTATAACTAGAGGCTTTCTATGTCAAAAAGGGCTGCAGCACCTGTCTCAGCGAAACAGTCCCGAGAGAATAACCAGACCTATGAAAAAGGTTGACGGTGAGTGGCGGCCTATCCAATGGCAGGAGGCAATAAAGGAAATAGGTGATAAACTGATTCAACTATTAAATAATGAGGGCCCCTCATCAATCATCCACCTCAGTGATGCAGGCCATTGTGGACTTCTAAAAAATATAGATAAGGCCTTCTTTAACAGCTTGGGGGGTACTACAAAATCTGTCGGTAGCCTTTGCTGGGGTGCAGGTATAGAGGCTCAGCTTTCTGACTTTGGCAAGGCTCTTAGCCATGATCCCACCGATCATTTAAACTCAAAAACAATTATAATATGGGGCAGAAACCCTGTTTACACCAACGTACATCTTGTACCCTTTCTTCAGGAGGCTAAAAAGAGAGGCAGCAATATCGTAGTAATAGACCCCGTTAAGACCGCTACTGCCTCCCTATCAACCCATTATTATCAGATTAAGCCACATACCGACGGCCTTCTGGCAATGGCAATGGCTAAGCTGGTACTGGATAGGGGCTGGTCCGATCCTGCATTTGTATCAAAGTATAGTGAAGGCTTTGAAGCGTACAGGGCTCAACTGGATAGTCTATCTTTGCAGGAGCTGCTTTCTGAAACAGGCTTATCAGAGGCAGAGCTTAACCAGCTAACAGAGCTTTATGCAGGTCTAGGCCCCTCCTCCATCATTTTAGGCTATGGCCTTCAGCGTTATCCCAATGGCGGAAATAATATCAGGCTTATAGATGCCTTAGGTGCCCTGACGGGAAACATAGGCATTGCAGGTGGCGGTGTTAGCTATGCAAATCAGTACATCAATCAATGGATAGACTGGCAGTATGCCAATAACACACCCTCTGCAGAAGGACCCACCTTTGTGAAGTCCAACTTTGCAGACTATATACTTAATGAAAGACCTCAGGAAATTAAGGCAATATTCATTACCAGGGGAAATCCCCTTGTACAGCTGCCGGACACCACAAAGAGCCTGGAGGCCTTTAGGAGTATTCCCTTCAAGGTTACTATCGATCATTTTATGACGGATACCGCTGATAATTCGGATTACTTCCTTCCCTGTACCCATATATTCGAGGAGGAGGACTTCCTTTTCTCCTCTATGTGGCATTCGTATTTCAATTTCTCCGAGAGGGTCATGGCACCTATGGGTGAGGCCAGGAGTGAGTTTCAAATATTTAAAAGCCTGAGCGAACACATGAAGCTTTATGCGTTTTCAAAAAGATACCCCGATGAAGTATATTATCTCGAAAGGGCCTTGGCACCTCTTTTGAACAATATAGGCATGACCTTGGAGGAAATGAAGGGTAAGAATTTAAAGCTGAAGGGCAATGATATCCCCTGGGAAAACAGAGTCTTTGCCACTGCCTCAAGAAAATATCAATTTATTAATCCCAATATTGAGGCCTTAAAAACTGTGGCAGCTGCAGAGGAATATCCTTTACAGCTTTTAACCCTCCATCCTAAGGATTCCCTGCACTCACAGCACTATAGAGAAAAAGCAGAGGGGCTACCCAAGGTCTACTGCAATGCGGAGCTATTAAGGGATTTGATGATATCGGAAGGTGACATTGTGAAGGTAAGGTCCATAAACGGCGAAATCAAATGTATAGCCTCTGCAACCGCCGATGTACGGAGGAACGTTATCTATATTTATGAGGGCTGGTGGCTTAAGACACAGGGAATAAATAATTTGACTCCTAAGGGCTTTTCAGATATAGGAAATCAGGCTATATATAATCATTGCTTCTGTAAAATCCAAAGGTTATAGTATATAAACAATTAGTAAAACCACCTAAATGGTGGTTTTACTAATTGTGAGAGTTAATTAGCTTAAAAAGCCTTTCGAGGTGGGATTCATCGGTTTTAAGAATTTTTTTCATCATATTCAGGCTTGTAGTATCCAGCTCCTCCCTAATTACCTTCTTAACACTTTTGATTCCTAGGCTCTCTCCCTGATAAAGCTCCTCCAAAAGCTCCCTGTCGGTCTGAAAGGCTCCTCTTGCCTTCAGCATTGCTCCCGACATAATCCCCGCCAACCCTGTTCCGCCCTCAGGTCTTCCACCGATTTGGACGATTCTATCGGTTATCTCCAGAGCGTGCTTTTTATGCTGCTTATTAATTTCCTCCAAAGCCATAATGATTTTTTTATCCTCGATGGCAGCCATGGCAGTTTCATAGCCTTCAATTGCCATATGCTCCCCCTTTAATACCTCATTAAGAGTTTCAAAATTTTCTTCAGTCATATTCATCGCCTCCAACCATATTTTTTGTCTTGTTGCTCTTCTTTATCCTGTATAAGATTTTACACTTTTAGAAAAAAACTTATATTAATTTCAAGCAAGGAAAAGATATATACAGAAGGGAGTGATTTTTATGCCATGGAAAAAAGGAAAAATCAAGCTGGCAGACGGCTCTGTTTACAAAGCGGATTTGCTTATTGAAAGGGACAGCGAGGTTTGGAATGTAAAAATCCATAGCCAAAATGGCATTGTTGAGGAGATCAAAGCCGACAGCTTTGCGTCAAGGCTGGAGAAGGAGCCAGATGAAGTATATCCCTTTACCTACGAGCTTGAAAAATGAATAGCACTAAGAAAGTGATATGAATCACAGAAATCCTTTTCCCTCTAAGGTATTATAGTACAAACAAATAAAAAGTGGCCCCCCCACTTTTGGTTAAAAACCGTTTTTCAATAGAAAAATGGTTTTTTTCTTTTTATTTAAAAAATTATGAAAAGGTTTTTCTTCTCATTTGATTTGATGATATAATATATTTAGTAAATCTAAATAAATAAATGGAGGGCTATATGAAGCACATCAGTAAGCGAAAATTTATTTTAGAAGGAAAAATGTGGAGGGTAATACTAACCCTAGCAGCACCACTAATGGCCAACAACCTAATTCAAACCCTATACAATCTGGGGGACACCTATTGGGTTAGTAAATTAGGTTCAGTGGAGCTGGCAGCAATGGGCCTTGTCTTCCCCTTTATCTATCTAATTATTTCCCTTGGCATGGGTATGAATGTAGCAGGAACTGCCCTGATATCCCAATACATAGGCTCTGAAAACAAGGAGGAGGCCGGAAAAATAGCTGGACAATTATTTTCCTTCTCCTTAATATTATCCGTAGTTTTAGGGGTTGCAGGCTATTTTATGACACCTTACCTTATACGCATGATCGGTGGCAAGGGGGAGCTTTTAAAGGCCAGCACCGACTACCTAAGCATTATGTTCTGGGATATGCCGATTATGTACCTCTTTTTCGTATACAACGCAATTAAGCAGGGTCAAGGGGATACCCTTACACCAACCATTTTAAATGTCTGTGGTGTTGTGTTTAACATCATACTGGACCCAATATTTATCTTTAGATTTGGACTGGGTATAAAGGGAGCCGCCTATGCCACGATATTATCCAGAGCCATTTTCGCTCTATACGCCATATACTCACTCTTTGCAGATAAAGCCGGTGTTCATATAACAAGAAGTAGCCTTAAGCTAAACAAGGCGCTTTTAGCCAAGATTATTAAGGTTGGGCTTCCTGCATCCTTGGGCCAATCTGCTTCAGCCCTTGGATTTATAATACTGAACGGCTTTGTTATCTCCTATGGCGAAGCTACATTGGCGGCCTTTACCATTGGTAACCGCATCAACTCCTTAGTGCTTATGCCAGCAAGTGGCATCGGCAGCTCCATCGCCACCATCATAGGACAAAATTTAGGAGCGAATAATATTCCAAGGGCAAAGGAGGCCTTCAAGACAAGTATCATCATGTCGACTGTTGTCATGTCAGCCGGAACAGTTCTCCTATATAGTGCTGCAAGACTGACGGTGGGGGTTTTTGCAACAGATCCACTGGTCCTTTCGGAGGGCATACAATACACCCATTTAATTTCCTTAGGTCTTCCCCTTATGGGTATTTTTCAAATTCTGGTGGGCACCTTCCAGGGCTCAGGGCATACAATATATGCTATGGCAATGGATATCGGGCGGCTTTGGTGCTTTAGAATTCCCATGATCCTTCTGTTTAAGCGGTTTGCCTCCTGGGGCTCCAGCTCCGTTTGGTATGCTATGGTTCTAAGCAATTTGTTTGTTTGTATGCTAGGCTTTGCAATATATCTTCAGGGTAGCTGGCAGCGGAAGGTTATCGACAGCAAGGAAGGCGCTTTAGCATAAATTACATAAATATAGCAGGCTCCTAAATCGGAGTCTGCTTTTGTGTTATAGCTATTAATATCCATTTGCCTGCCTTTGATGATTAACCTCATTTTTCTTTAAATAGGCTTCATTGATATCCTTCCTAGAAAAGCCCAGCTTTTTGCCTAGGCTGAGGAAGCCCTCGAATAGGTCTACATAGCCCTCCAGTGTACTGGTCTTCTGTAGCTGATTGGTTTTATTATATATATCCAAAAACAATGCGGTTTCCGTTAGCTCTGAGTCCATCTCCTCCAAAGCAAGCTCAGTATAGCCCTCATGGAGACCTATGCTCAATATAAAATGTAGACAGTCAACGTATTCCTCCAAGATTACCTCCTTTGGTGAAGGCCCCTTCTTACTCCAATATTTAAAGCAACGGGTTTCGTTTGCCAGCTCCCCTAGCTCCACCAAAAGGGCTAGAGTCTTTGGCTGCAGCAGATTTACTTCCTCCAGCCCATGCTCGATCAATATCTTATCGTCCAGTTGTTTTTGTATTCTAAATAGCTCCTTTATGTCCACGGGTCCTTCTCTCCTCTATATCTTCTTTTAATACAATATTTTATCATAGGGGTGCATAAAAAACTATCTTTACCTGCATTCTAATTATGAAAATCCTATGAATTTTGCATATTTATTTATTGACTTGAAGCTGAATTTCAACTATTCTATTAGTATGTTATAAATATTTATTCATTATTTATGTATATTAATTACATATCAAAGGAGGATTATGCCTTGATTAATTTAAATAACCAGGATAAAGCCCTATGGAGCGGTCGGTTTTCAGGCTCCCCGGCTGAAATAATGCTGCATTTCAGCCAGTCTATAGACATGGACTGGAGCTTCTATAAGCAGGATATACAGGGGAGTCGTGCCCATGCAAAAATGCTGAATTCCATTGGAATATTGACGGCTGATGAGCTTGGCGAAATTTTGAAGGCTCTTGATGAAATTGAGATAGAAATTGCAGAGGGTAAGCTTCAGCCGAAAATTCAGCTGGAGGATGTTCATATGAATATCGAAAGCAGGCTAATCGAAAAGCTTGGTCCTATGGGGGCTAAAATCCATACCGGCCGCTCCAGAAACGATCAGGTGGCTACGGATTATAGACTTTATATGAAGGTGTCCATTGCGGAAATACAGAAAAAGCTAATGGGCTTTTTGGAGGTTTTATTAAAGAAGGCCAAGGAGGATGTAGATGTTATCGTTCCTGGCTTTACTCACCTTCAGCATGCCCAGCCCATTTCACTAGGTCATTACTGGATGGCTTATTTCTGGAAGTTTTCCCGCGATTATCGCCGCTTTGAAAACGCCCTTTATACCACCGATGTAAATCCCTTGGGGGCAGGGGCTCTAGCAGGCTCCACCCTACCTCTGGACCGAGAGTTTACAAGAAGAGAGCTGGATTTCAGAGCCAATACAGAAAACAGCCTGGATACCGTTTCCGACAGAGATTATCTGCTGGAATTCCTCTTTGCAGCCTCAACCTTTGTGTTGAACACCAGCCGCATCAGCGAGGACCTCATAATATGGTGCACCTCCGAATTTGACTTTGTGGACCTGCCGGATGCCTTCTGTACAGGCTCCAGCATGATGCCAAACAAGAAAAATCCCGATGCTCTGGAGCTGACCAGGGGGAAAACCAGTGGTGTTATCAGCGGTCTACAGGATTTGATGATGAACATAAAGGGCTTGCCCTTAACCTATAACCGTGATTTGCAGGAGGATAAGCGACCGGTATTTCATGCTCTAACAACCGTCAACATGATACTTGAGGTTCTCACTCAATTAATTGGCAGCATTAAGCCAAAGCTAGAAAAAATAGAGCCCCATCTTCAAAAGGGCTTCCTATTGGCAACCGATGTTGCTGAATATCTGGTAATCAAGGGAATACCCTTTAGAGAGACCCATGAGATTGTGGGGGGCCTAGTCCAATATTGTATAAAAAACGGCAAGACCCTTGAGGCACTGACTATTGAAGAGTGGCAAGCATACAATTCCGCCTTCGAAAATGATATTTTCGACATCCTTTCTCCTCAGTCTGCTGTTGATCGCAGAAGCACCTTCGGCGGCACCGCCAGAAGTGAGGTTTTAAGGCAAATTCAAGCTGGTAAGGAATTGCTGGTGCAGCTGGAAAAATAAAGCTCAGGCAGTATAATTTGCCTGAGACTGATTAAAAGGTATATTTAACTATCATTAATTCCTTTATAAGTCGAAGAATCGTATTGATTCAATAATATAGATTCTTCTTTAGCACCTGTAATGACATAAAGCAGGTTTAGCTACAGACTGAGGCAGACATATACTCTGCCTCTTTTTTTATTCATTCTCTAATCTAAAGCTTGCCCCTATGGTGTAATTCCTTCATCACAGTTGGTATGGCCTCCACCATATCTCCTGCAATCATGCTGTATTCTCCCTTTTCTGCTGCTGCAGAATCTCCTGCTTTACCATGAAGATATACCGCCGCCAGAGCTGCCTTTTCCGGCACAATGCCCTGCGCCAGAAAACCTGCCAGCATGCCTGTTAAAGCATCTCCTGAGCCTGCAGTAGCCATACCGGGATTGCCGGTATTATTAATGTATATCTCACCATTGGGAAATGCCACAACAGTTTTAGCACCCTTAAGTATTAAAAATACGCCCCACTTTTGGGCAAAGTTTACGGCGGTCTCAATTCGATTGCTGTTTATCTCCTCCACCGAAAGCCCCGTCAGTCTGCTGAATTCCTTAGGATGAGGGGTCAGTATAACAGGCGCCCCTGACAAGGACAGCAAATCAATTTTTTGTGCCAATACATTAAGACCGTCGGCATCAATTACAACAGGTATACCCGAGAGCTCCAGTACATTTCTTAAAAGATTCTCCAGCTCCAGTGTGGTTCCACAACCGGGACCAATTGCGATTGAATTGGATATTTTCAGCAGGGCAGTTACCTTATCAATGTCCTCTATCCCCATATATCCCTTTTTGGTTTCTCTTAGGGGTATTGTGATTACCTCCGTTAGCCTGCTCTCCAATACACCATTGACTCCCTCCGGTGCCGCAAGACGTACGATTCCTGCTCCCACTCTCATGGCAGCAGTAGCAGACAGTATGGCAGCCCCTGTCATTCCTGCTGACCCCGCCACCAAAATGGTATTTCCATAGGTTCCCTTATGGGTATTCCCTTGTCTTTTAGGCAATATCGCCTCTACCATTTCCTTAGTTATCATATTTTTGCTAAATTCCCTTCCTTCATAAGCAGAAGAGGGTATTCCTATATCTTTAATGAGAAGCTCCCCATTAAATTCTGCTGCTGGATAATTGATATTTGCCAGCTTTGGCAGCTGTAGGCATATTGTCTTGTCTGCCTTGACAACTGCCTGTGAAATAGCTCCATTGTCGGCGATGGCCCCCGAGGGTATATCCACAGAAATTACCGGTACGCCGCTGCTGTTAATTATTTCAATAGCCTCTGCAAACAGCGGACCCACCTCTCCCTCCAAGCCTGTTCCCAGTATACAATCCACTATATAGTCCGCCTCTAGGGCCTCCAGCCTCAGTGCTTCAATACCATTAACCGCTTCTATAGGGCACTTCATCTTCAGCAATATGTCCAAATTAATCCTAGCGGAGCCCTGCACCCCTTCTATTGGTGACAGCAGGTATACCTTTACCCTTAGGCCCTTCAAAAACAGCCTTCTTGCCACCACAAAGCCATCTCCGCCATTATTACCTCTACCGCAGACTATAGCTATTTTCCTTTTTCTGCAGCTGTTAAGCTCCTTTTCCAGCTCCTCAGCTACTGCATTGCCTGCTGCCTCCATTAAAAGTATTTCCGGAATACCGTATTCCTCTATGGCTATCCTATCTATTAATCTCATTTCCTCCCCTGTTACTAGCTTCATAGCCCATCCCCCCAAAGCATTTATATTTGAAGAAGTTTACTCTTCTATTATACTAGTAATATGACCCTAAAAGCACAGACAATGTTCCCATTAATAGTAAAGACTGCCGATATATTCACCGGCAGTCTTCGCTATTAATTGTTTCCACAACACTTCTTGTATTTCTTACCGCTGCCACAGGTGCAGGGATCATTTCTTCCTATTTTGTCTTCCTTTACTATTGTCTTTGTAGCATTGTATTCCTTTTTAATTTCTTTTCTTCTCTCAGCAGTTACAATGCTGTCCCATTCCTCTAAGGTATACAACCACTCTGCCTTTGCATCCAGCATATTGAAGTACAGCCTCTCAAAAACTATGGTTGCATCTATTTCACTATCTGCAGTCATGTCCTCTAAGTCCAATGGCTCTGTAAGGCTGCTGTTTATTCCATCCAAAAATCCCATAAAATAGGTTTCCTCTACACCATATTGCTTTGCCAGCTCTCCAAGCTTGCCATTAATCTTTTCTTCCTTTGAACCTAAAATAGATTCATAAATTCCCTTTTCTAAATTGCAATAGTTCTTCCAGAATTCTGTTGCTGCAGCCTGATCTGATTCCTCATAGGCTATCTGCTTCCATTCATTATATAAGCTCATCGACGATTCTCCTTTGTTTCGTTTTTCTCTTCTAGATTATATTATAAAACTTATGCATTTACAATGGCAATAAGGAAGGGAGTTATTCAGTATAGTTATTTTCAAAGCTATGTAAGATAATAAGCACAGCTATGTAGCTTAGCTATGCAATTTATATTGCCCCTATAAATTTATAAAATTTATGTTATAAATTAAGTTTATTGGTTATAAATATATTTGAGAGCTTTGCAAATTAGGAGGAGGTTGTTATTATGAAGACATTTGGTGGATTTTTACAGTCCGGAGATTGGAAGGGTGAAAAGCACGTTCCTGTAATCCATGCCCCTGAAAAGGTTGTTGCAGGTGAAAAGTTTGACTTAAAGGTATCTATAGGCGATGCAATAGGCCATCCTAATACATTAGAGCATTACATAGGCTGGTTCAAGGTGTTTTTCCACGCTGAAGGAGCAAAATTCCCGGTTGAAGTGGCTACCTTTAACTTCTCAGCCCATGGAGAAGGCGAAAACTTCACAGAGCCTGTTGGATGTACCACCTTAAAACTAAGCAAGTCCGGTACAATTCATGCTATAAGCTACTGCAATATCCATGGCGTATGGGAAAGCAGTCAGGAAATAGTTGTAGAGTAGTAAAAATGCCCTCTATCGTTGGATAGGGGGCTGTTTTATTAGGCTGTTATCTTTTAACTACCAGATTTTCACTGAGTTTATAGGTGCTTTCGATTAAAGAATTTACCCACAAGTTTGGCTTCCGTCGTTTAGTTAAGAAGCCCTTTAATAAAGGCAAGCTAATTAGCTGCATCATTTTTCTCTTTTTAGGAGACAAGAGAACCGTCCCCTTGTCGCCCTAACAGTCTTTGCCGCTTTTCCTGCTGCCTACTATACAGCTCCTTCACCGCAAAGCTGGCGACATCGTCGGCATATTTACCCGGTCCAAAGCCTGCGTCATAGCCCAGCTCCTTTGCCAGCTCGTGGCTGATTCTAGGGCCTCCGCATATGAGTATTACCTTATCCCTTATGCCCTCAGCCTCCAGCAGCTCCACCAGATGGGTGAGATTTTGTATATGAATGTTTTTCTGGGTTACGGTTTGAGAAACCAGCAGAATATCTGCCTTCAGCTCTATCGCCTTTCTTACGAAGTCCTCATTTTCTACCTGGCTGCCCAGGTTGTAGGCCTCCAGCATTTCGTACCGCTCCAGACCATAATGCCCTGCATAGCCCTTCATATTCATTATGGCATCTATGCCAACGGTATGGGCATCCGTCCCGGTGCTGGCCCCTATTACTACGACCTTCCTTTTGATATTCTCCTTTATATAGGCATCCGTCTCCCCCATATCCATTATCTCGATATCCACTGTCTCTACATGCAGCTGAGAATAGTCCACGCAATGGGTCAGGCTTCCGTATACAACATAAAAGGTAAATTCAGTATCCAGGCCTCCATGATGGGCTACTGCAGGCTCCGTTAGCCCCATCTTCTTCGCCAGCTCCTTAGCGGCCTCTATGCCCCTGTCATCATCCTTAACCGGCAGCGTAAAGCTCACCTGCACCTTCCCATCGTTCATGGTGTCGCCATAAGGCTTAAGCCTTGTAAGGTCAAGGGTCTTATCAAACTCCCTTTTATCGGTTGAGTATAATCCTCCAGACATTCTTCTCCCCTCCTTTTTGAGCTATTGCTGATTTTCCTGCAGCATCATTGCGATAAATGGGTTGTAATAGTCCTTCTCCTTAGGGAATACCCCCTCCAGGCCCTTGCCTCCGTCGTTAGGCCTTTTTACTCCAGCAAAGGTGCCTTTTTCCAGGGTATTAAATAGGCCATCCCTATGAATTTCCAATATAAGCTGCTGGGCCTTATGGAGAACCTCCTCAGCTCTGGACTGGATAATACCATTTTGTTTAAACTCAATCTCCTCCCCCAGGTCCTCCATGCTGTTAAAGATATATTTGGCATTTTCTATAGCCAAGGCCCGGTCCGACATAAAGGGCGTATGGAGGGCCTCCGTCAGCATTCCCAACAGGTGAAGCTTTTGTCCCGTAAGGATGGTTACCATATTAAACAGGGCGTCCTGAATATGTCCCTTGAATATATTACCCGTCATAAACTTTGTGGGGGGCATATACTTCAAGGGAGCCTTGGGGAATATCTCCCTGGCCATTTGGGCCTGAGCTAGCTCATATAAAAACCCATTTTTGAGGCCGGGATGCATCTCAAAGGCATGACCTAAGCCCATTTGCTCCTCAGGAATCCCAGCCTTTAGGGCAAATTGTTCATTGATAAACTGAGAGGTCAATACCGTATGGGCCTCCTCGTAGGCATCGGCGGTGGTCAGATAATTATCCTCTCCTGTGTTGATAATAACCCCTGCAAAGCCGTTTATCACCCGTGAAAAAAACTGGTCCACCATTGTCCTCTTCATGTTTATGTCCCTAAATAAAATTCCGTACAAGGCGTCATTCAGCATGACATCCAATCTCTCCATAGCCCCCAAAGCTGCTATTTCCGGCATACAAAGGCCGGAGCAGTAGTTGCAGAGGCGTATGTATCTCCCCAGCTCCCTTCCTGCCTCATCCAGAGCTGCCCGCATCAGCCTAAAGTTCTCCTGAGTGGCATAGGTGCCGCCAAACCCCTCTGTTGTTGCTCCGTAGGGAACATAGTCCAGCAGGCTCTGGCCTGTGGTTCTTATTACCGCTATGATATCTGCCCCCTGTCGAGCAGCAGCCACCGCCTGTGTTATGTCCTCATAAATATTACCTGTGGCAACTATGACATACAGATAAGGTCCCTCCTTGTCCCCGTATTTATCTAGAAGGGCTTCTCTATCTCTGCGGTTATTGCGGATTCTGGCTACCATATCATTAGCTACCTTATCCACCAGCATTTTAATATCAAATAAATCCCCCATTGGAAGCTTTGTCAGATCAATTTCTCCCGCCGCAACTGCCTCAGCAATTTGCTGAGGTGTCATCCCCGTCCGCAGCATAGCATTCCCTATATATATCGCTGTACCTATTCCGATACCGTTACCTTTTTTTATATTCTCCACAACGACATTTGCCAGCGGTACATCATAGGCATCCACACCATCTATCCCCAATAGTCTGGCCACCGTTCTTTCTACCGCAACAGTTGTGTGGGCTTCGATAAATTCCTGTGTCTCCTCAGCAATATCCCTTGCCGAGTCTCGTATTTTTTCCACCAGCTTAAAATCCAAATTAAGCTTATTTTTTGGTTCTTTAACCAACGACTACACCTCCTGACCATAATACAATTCTGCTGCTGCTACCAATTCTGCATCCAAGCCTAAAAGTGTGGAAATCTTTAATGCATCCTTCGGAACGGCAATCTCCTCCTCTACTGGCTCAAGCCTGTAATCCATGAGATTTTGCAGGATAGAAAGTCCGTATTGAGGATCGTGAGAAAGGCTTTTCGTCAGCTGCGGCAGGTCCAGATGCTTTAGCCCCACCACCTGATAATGATTAATCCCGGCATCTACAACGCCATCAAAGTGGGTAACGAAAAGGGATATGGTAGCCCTGTCCTTCATATATTTCAATAGTGCCTTTACCAGCAGCCTGCCCTCCTGCGGATTCGTACCGCTGGCAAACTCATCCAGCAGCAATAATCCTCTGGTTTTCTTCACATCCTCCAGATATTTATTCAGCTGAATGATTTCCCCACCGAAGCTGCTTAGGCCCCTTTTCAAGGATTCGTAATCATTTGCCAATATATGAATAAAATCAAAGACAGAAAGAACAAGCTCCTGGGCAAAGACATAAAAGCCTAGATGGGCCAACCATACATTTAACGCAATGGTCTTTAGGGTAAGGCTTTTACCCCCCATATTGGGGCCCGTAATTGCATTTGCACCCGGCTTTAGTAGGATATCAATGGGTGTAAAGCTTTTATTCTGACTCTTTAGAAGCTCTTCAACATAGGGATGCCTCCCCTTCACCAGCTTTAAGCTTACCTCTGACTGAAATACAGGCTTTACACAGCACATATCCACCGCAAGTCTAGCCTTAGCCATCGTCAAATCCAAAACCCCTATGGAATGGCAGGCCTTCTCCAGTATATCCATATGGGGCAGCAGCCGAGAAGATATTTCCACCAGTAGCTCACCCTCCAGTGCCTCCTCCAATGCTACCAGGCATTGCCGCTGCTCCTTCAATTCTTCTGCACAATGAGGAAGCACTGCATGATATAGACTCTTTTCCACCTCACGCTTTCTTTCCCTTACAGCCCTCAATTCATCCGAATAGGCATCATACACACTAAAGGTTCCCATTCTCTGTCCATCAGGGTCCAATATATCTACAATAGGCTCCAAATCACCAAAGGCAACCTCCTCTATCCTTAGCTCCATAGCCTCATAATAGCCCTTGATGGCTAAAGCCCCCATAGCAAACAGCTTAAGCTCAAATAGTTGAATGACATCCAGTACCTCCCGACCTCTGCATCTCCTTATGCTGCCTCGTATATCCTTAAGCCGGCAAAACTCTCTCTCTAGCCTGTTGTAAAACAGCGAATAATCCCTTAGGCTCTTTATTACCAACTCCAGATCATCCAACTTTTTCAAAAGAACATCTGCCTCCGGTATTTTGAAGGGCTTCAACCCCTTAAGAGACTCTCTTCCGTAGGGTGTCATTATATTCAGCTGTTGAAAAATATAGTCCAAACCTATTAAAGCCTCCACTATAAACCAACTCCTATATTACTTACGACATCAATAATCGGCAGCCCCACCCTATTGTAAAGCTCCCAGCAGAGGCTACGGGAATCCAGACTAAAGCCCAATGGCGAAAAAGGATTGACGGATACCGCCATAACCTTTATTGAATTTAGTCCTTTGATTCTGTAGCCCTTCCTTAGCAGCCGTGTATAGCCCTCGCTATCTAGAAAGAGCTTTGTTCCATCCTCAACATATATGGTTTTTCCTTCAGGCTTCTCTACTTGCCGCAGCAGCTGCTGTGCAAGCCTATCTACCACAACCCCCTTGATGATTACAGCCGATGCCCCTGAGTTCAAGCTATTAACGATCAGAGCCTCCGCCCCTAAGGCAGTAGCCTCCGTGGTTGTCTCCAGCCCATTATCCTTTATAAAGGCCAGCTTTCCCTGTTGAAATCCAGTTTTCAGTATAGGCAAGATACTGGGGTCCGTTTCTGCTTCTATGCTTAGAAGCTGCAGCCTATGCTGTGTAGCTGTAGACACTCCTTCAATGTCAGCCGCCACAGCTGCCCCCGTAGCCAATACTATTCCTTCCGAAACTGAGGGGTCCGCTGTCGAGCATCTGTTTAAGGCCCCATCTACGAGGACTGTCTCACAGCCCAGCTCCTTCAGCTTATCTAATACAAGCCTAAGTCCAGCATTAAAGGAGGGTCCCATTAGCTCTATATAGCCGTCGCTTAGGGCTCTGAGTATTATTACCTCCCCCATTGGGGTCTGTATTCCTGTGGTATCCAGAATTTCCTTTGTTATATCGGAGGAAGCCAGCGCTTTTTTGGCAGTTGCCAGCAGGGTCCCCTTAGAAATATATATCCTGGGCTTTTCGGTGCCGGTGACCAAATCCTCCATCTCGCCATCTATGCCTATGGAGGTCAGCCCCAGCAGCCTTCTGCCTCTGGCTCCTTCGATGATATAATTCAAGACGGTGGTTTTTCCTACATTCTTTTCCATCCCTACAATTGCTAAGGATTCCAGCTGTAAAGCTCTATCTAGAAATTCCTTCATATCAATCCCTTGCTTTTTTGATTTATAGTCTTCAATATTCCTCCGGCGAAGGCTCCAGCAACGGTCTAATGCTTGCTTCTAAGCTTTCTGTCTAAATCCGCAGGCTCCATAGACAGCTTGTTAGAATACATCAAACCTGCCACTCCTGTAGGCACCTTGGTAGTATCTCTACAGTCAGGACAGCTGCACTGGTGCTTGTAGCCCTCAGGCTCTGTATAGGTGGTGATGACACCCTCATAATTTCTTAGAATTGCCTTATCATTGCTTTGAGATATGAGGTAATTCGGCATTACGGGTATCTTACCGCCGCCTCCGGGGGCATCCACCACAAAGGTGGGAACACAATAGCCGGAGGTATGGCCCCTTAAGCCTTCTATAATTGCTATACCCTGGGCAACGGAGGTTCTGAAATGCTCCAAGCCCATGGATAAATCACATTGATAAATATAATAGGGTCTTACCCGTATTTTAACCAGCTGGTTAACCAGCCGCTTCATTACATGGACACAGTCGTTGACACCCCTCAGCAGCACCGATTGATTGCCCAAGGGCACCCCTGCATTGGCCAGACGCTCACAGGCCTGTGTGGACTCCGCTGTGATTTCTTTCGGATGATTAAAGTGGGTATTCAGCCATATAGGATGATATTTTTTAAACATATTGACCAAATTCTCCGTTATCCTCTGGGGCATTACCACAGGGGTTCTGGAGCCGATCCTGATGATCTCCACATGGCTGATCTCCCTTAGTCTGCTGATGATATACTCCAGCTTTTCATCCGACATCAGAAGGGCATCTCCACCGGAAAGCAGCACATCCCTTATCTGTGGGGTGTTTTTTATATATTCGATTCCCTTGTCTATTCTGGTCTGACCTACTGCGGCATCCTTCTGGCCTGCAAACCTCCTTCTGGTGCAATGCCTGCAGTACATGGCACATTGGTCGGTGATTAAAAAAAGTGCTCTGTCGGGATAACGATGGGTGACTCCCGGAACTGGCGAATCCACATCCTCATGTAAGGGGTCCTCAAGATCACAGTCACTTTTGTGGGTTTCAAGGGCGGTGGGTATGGCCTGCTTCCTGACAGGGTCCTCAGGATTATCAGGATCAATAAGCGTAAGATAATAGGGCGTAATAGCCATCCTCAATACACTCAGGCACTTTTTAATTCCCTCCTCCTCCTCTTCCGTCAGATGTATATATTTCTTAAGCTCCTCAAGCGTTTGAATTCTATTCCTATTCTGCCATTTCCAATCATTCCATTCCTCATCGCTTACATTTTTAAATAATTGATGGCGTCTTTCATTCATTTAATAAACCCCCTTCTAAAGCAGTGTAGTACCTTGTGTTATCTAAAAGCTGAGATAGAACCCCCAGGAGTTATCCCATATTTAAGTGACAAGGTGCTATGCCTTTAGCTGCTTTAAATTTATAAATAGAGCTCCTCATATACGCTACGAAGCTCACTGCTCTCCCTGAGGACCTGCAGAGTTAGCTCCGCGTGACCCCTTGTATATCCATTCCCTATAATCATGTTAACGTCCTTTCCTACGCCCTCCGCCCCCAGTGCCGCCTTGGTGAAGCTGGTTGCCATAGAAAAGAAATATACAGTTCCGTCTTCTCTTACCGGCAATATGGTGGACATTTCTGTATCCGTGACATTGACACAGTTTATTGCGATATCCACCTCTTTGCCTTCATTGGCCTCTAGAACCCTGTTTAAAACCTCAACTGGATTTCTAGCATCGGCTAAAACCACCCTGTGACATATACCAAGTCTATGGAGAACCTCGATATCCTTCTGCCCTCTTACCAGTGCGATGACATTGCCTGAGGCACCTACCTTCTTCATAGCCTCGTAGCAGCACATCATCCCAGATTTTCCTGCTGCTCCCAAAATCAATACACTATCTCCCGCCTTGCAGAGCTTTGCCGTTTGGGCTGGAGCCCCTGCCACATCCAATGCCGCCAAGGCTAGGGTTTCCTCCATATCCTCTGGCAGCCTTGCATATATACCACTTTCGAATAGTATGGCCTTACCCTTTATTTCCACCCTGTCTATATCCACCTTTACATCTGTTATTTCATCAATCCTCAGTGGTGTAAGGGATAATGAAACCAAGGTGGCTATTTTGTCGCCAACCCTAAGGTCAATGGCGCCCTCAATATCCTCACCGATTTTCTCAACGGTCCCTATTAGCATGCCGCCTGAGCCTGTGACAGGGTTTTGCAGCTTGCCTCTTTCTCCTACTATTTCAAGGATTTTCTCCTTGATTTTTTCGATATCTCCTCCTACAGACTCCTTGATTTGTGTAAAGCTGGCGGAGTCTATATTTAAGGCCTTTACGTCTATTAAAATTTCATTTGAGTAGAGCGCCATGTCATTAGATATCCGCTTTGCCCCCTGTGGCAAAATGCCTGCAGGCTCAACTACCCTATGGGTTCCATATTTACAGCCCTTCTTCATCCTCTTCACTCCCATTTCTATATGTCCATAAGCTTTATATTTTCGTCTATAATAAGCTCCGCATCCGTCAGCCTTATAACCTCTTCAACGGTGGTATCCCTGTGTATCTCCTTCAGCACTAGGCCTTCAGAGGTCACCTCCATAACCCCCAGCTCAGAGACTATCATATTGACCTGTCCCTTAGCCGTCAACGGTAGCTCACAGCGTTTTTTTATCTTCAGCTCTCCCTTTGCCGTATGCTGCATGGCTACTATTACCCTCTTAGCACCGGTGACTAAATCCATTGCACCCCCCATGCCGGGCACCAGCCTTCCGGGTATTATCCAGTTGGATAGATTCCCCTCCTGATCCACCTCCAGAGCTCCCAGCACAGTAACATCCACATGCCCACCCCTTATGAGGCTGAAGGACATGGCGGTGTCAAAGAAGGCTCCTATGGGCTGTATGGACACCAGCTGACCACCGGCATTGGTAATGTATTTATTCTCTTTACCTGCCTCCGGTGTTGGCCCCATTCCCACCATACCATTTTCTGATTGCAGCACTACGCTTACTCCCTCAGGTATGTAGTTTGCCACCATTGTAGGTAGGCCGATGCCAAGGTTCACCAGCTGTCCGTCCCTTAGCTCCATTGCTATTCTCTTTGCTATTATTTCCTTTGCGCTATTCGCATCCACTGCCATTAATACTCCCCCTTAACCACATAATCCACCAGCACACCGGGGGTCATAATGACCTCTGGGTTTATTTCTCCTGCCTCCACTATCGCTTCAGCCTCGACTATTACTGTATCCGCTGCTAGGGCTATGATGGGATTAAAGTTTTTAGTCGTTCCCCTATAATAGCAGTTGCCAAAGGTGTCGGCTGTGCTGGCATATACTAAGGCTACGTCAGCTCTTAAAGGCATTTCTATTAGGTATTCCTGTCCCTCCAGCAGGATTTTCTTCTTCCCCTCTTCTACTATTGTTCCTACACCCGTGGGGGTAATGACACCACCCAGGCCGCTGCCCCCTGCTCTAATTCTTTCAATCAGGGTTCCCTGTGGTGAAAGCTCCACCGCCATGGTTCCCTCCGTCATCCGCTTACCGCTTTCGGGGTTAGTGCCAATGTGGGAGACTATTACCTTCTTGGCATTGCCATTAGCCACAAGCCTTCCTATGCCTCTATCGACAAAGCTGGTGTCATTTCCTATTATGGTTAGCTCCTTTAGCTCCAGCTCTACGATTAAATCTATCAAGCCCTCCGGTGTACCACAGCCCAGAAAGCCTCCTATCATCAAAGTCATTCCATCCCTTAACAGGGGCTTAATGCTGGCATAATTGACAAGCTTATTCATTCAATCCCCTCATTCCCAGTATTCTTCTAGCCTCCTCAGGAGTGGCTATCTCTCTGCTTAGCTCCTTGGCAAGCCTCACTGCTTTTTCCACCAGCTCGCCATTGGAGTCTGCAGGCTTACCCTTCGATATATATACATTGTCCTCAAAGCCTACCCTCACATGGCCCCCCATGGCTATGGCGGTGACGGCCATCGGAAACTGATTTTTACCTATTCCTGAAACGGTAAAGGTGGCATCTACTGGTAAGGAGGCTGCCATATAGGAAAGGTCCCTTACTGTAGCTGCAATGCCTCCGGTAACCCCCAACACCAGATTGAAGTGCATTGGGGCCTTGATGAGACCCTTTTTAGCAAGTCGAAGGGCTGTATCTATCATTCCCTTGTCAAAAACCTCGATCTCAGGCTTTATATTCAGAGCCAGCATTCTTTGGGCAAAGGCTATTATTGTATTTTCAGAGTTGACAAAAATATCATCCCCGCCAAAATTACAGGTTCCGCAATCCAAGGTCGCCATCTCCGGCCTTAGGCTTGTGGGCTGAAGCCTTTCCTCGTTACTCATTCCCACAGCGCCGCCGGTGGAGGGCTGTATGATAACATCGGGGCATCGTCTTCTGATTTCCTCCATGCATTTTCTGAAGCGCTCCCTGTCCTGCGTGGGGGTGCCGTCATCATTTCTAACATGAAGATGTATTATGGAGGCTCCTGCTCTGTATGCCGCCTCTGCCTCTCTGCCTATCTCTTCAACCGTGTAGGGTACAGCCGGGTTATGCTCCTTGGTTACCTCTGCACCGCATATTGCAGCCGTTATAATTAGCTTTTCCATTTAATCACCCCCACTTTTAATACGGATATACCTTCTTCGTAACCTTTAAGGCTTCTTCAATGACTGTGAGTGCATTTTTCAAATCCTCATTGGTATGTCTATAGCAGATATAGCCATGATGATAAGGCTGTATAAACAGACCCCTTCGAATGGTTTCTGTATAGAAGAAGCTCCTTCTTTCCTTGTATTTCTCATCCACCTTGTCAAAGGTAATATAAGGCATTGGCGGAATTCCTGAAACAGCAGCAGGGACACCGGATTCCTCAACCAATTTAATGGTTTCCTTCAGGAAGGCTTCGCCTCTGGTCCATATATCCTCCAATACATTTTCCCTTTCCAAAATTTCAATGCATTTTAATGACGCCGCCATCTCTAGGCTATTAGGGAAGAAGGTGGAGCTTACAAAGGCCTTAGACTCCAGCACCCGCATGATCTCCTCCTTACCTACGCAGGCGCTTATTGGATAACCATTACCCATAGCCTTACCAAACACGGATAAATCAGGAGTTACACCATATCTCTGCTGCGCTCCCCCCAGAGCAACCCTGAAGCCAGTTCTGATTTCGTCAAATATCAGTATGACATTGTATTTATCCGCCAGCTGTCTTACCCCCTGCAGATACCCCTCCGGCGGTGCCATCACCGGCAATGCCAAGGGATGACCTACAGGCGTTAGTATTATGCAGGCGGTATCCTCAGCATGCTGCTTTAGCATTGCCTCCAGCTCCTCTAAATCGCCATAGTGGAATTCAAGGGTCAGCTCGGTAATCTGCTTAGGAACCCCGCCCTTTACCTCAACACACCAGTCATGCCAGCCATGATAGCCGCTTCTCATAATTTTGTTCTTGCCGGTATATGCCCTTGCAACCCTCACTGCTATACCGGTGGCATCGGAGCCAGTTTTCGCCAGCACTACCATTTCTGCAGAAGGTATCAGCTCAATCAGCTTTTTTTGCAGTGTGTTTTGCAGCTCCTGTACCATGGTAAAGCAGAAGCCCTTATCCATCTGCTTTACTACCTCTTGGTTTATCTCAGCCTCATTATAGCCCAGTATTATGGGTCCATAGGCACATAGCATGTCTATGTAGTCATTTCCGTCGACATCCACGATATGCCCTCCATAGCCTCTGTCGATAAATATGGGATACTCTCCTTCAACAAAGTTGTAGGGCCGCCTGATTCCCATCATGCCTCCCGGAGAAAGCTTTTTCGCCTCCTCATAAAGCCTCATTGAATTTTCCAGCTTCAGTTTTGGTTTGCTGTGCATAATAATCACCCTCCACAATTCATAATTTACATATTTTACCAGTAAATACTTGTAGAAATGCCTTGGTCAATTGTCCTATTGGGGACAAGTGCTCGAAAATCGATAAAAGCATGTTTTCATGAGCACTAAAAAAAGCCATCTATGTAATGAAATAAATCACTACATAAATAGCTCTCCATGCTTAGCATGACAACAGATAAGGATAACCTCAACTGTCAAGGCAAAACAAAAGGTCCTTTGTCTACCTTTCGGCAACCCCACCCTTTACTGAAAACCTCGAAGGTACCTCTTCTTAACATTTTTCAGCTACCCTTGGGACTGCACCTCTATTTATGAATCTCTAAAAAATATATAATTGTTATCGAAAAATTGTACTTATCTGAATATTATTATATTCAAACAATTCCGAACTGTCAATATGCTATTATATATTTTTTAGGTGACAAGGGGACGGTTCTACTGACACCGCGGTGGTGTCAGTAGAACCGTCCCCTCGTCACCTAATTTCGGGGTAAAATAAAGAAACGCTTAATTGATTTTGTTCGAAACTTGGCATATAATTTAAGAAAAACTAGAAGAGTGCCTATATATAGCGAAATAGGGCGAATAAAGGGGGGATTACTTTGAAGTATATGACTCCGAAGGAAGCGGCGAAAAAATGGGGAATATCACAGCGTCGTGTACATACTCTCTGCAAGGAGGGAAGAATAAATGCAGTGCGGCATGGCTGGGCTTGGGTGATTCCAGAGGATGAAGATAAGCCTATTGATGCAAGGGTAAAAACCTTCCCTTGTGTACAGGATAATGAAAAAATCAAATTGGAAATTGACACTTTTATTCCTACCGCTCACCAAAGCACTCTCCGTAGATCACGTCTAATTAGTAAACTAGCTCCCAAGTACAGTAGCTTAACTTATATACATGCCGATGCCGGCTATGGAAAAACCACATTACTTATACAGTTTGCTAAGGAACGTAATGATGTAATCTGGTTTACCTTGGAAGAAGGTGACAATGATGTAGTCACCTTTTTAAAAAAGCTGGAAACAGAATTCAGAAAAAAAGAAAAGAAATTTGATTTTTATTCTATTGATTACATACCTTTTTTAGATAACCCTTCCTTTGAAAAATATACAATAACGGGATTGCTGAGGGCCGTAGCAGATAATGAGCTTACCCTTATTTTGGATGATGTTCATAATATAACCGATAGCAGGATAATCGACCTTTTAATTTACCTAGTTAAGGTCTGCCCTCAAAACCTTTCAATAATTATAGGAAGCCGACATGAGATGTGGAGCAGTCTTTTTAGGTTGAAGGCTGATGGTAAAGTTGTGGAATTGACAAAGGAGGATCTTCTCTTTAACCGAGAGGAGGCAGAAGACTTCTGGGGATTTTTCGATGAAGCTGCCTATGTTGCCACCGAGGGCTGGATTCTTGCCATGCAATCCTATAGGATTGCATCAGAGAACAGAGATGCTGCACCCATAGCAAAGCTAACCTCCCACCGAAATCTCAATCGTTATTTACTGAAGGAAATATTTTTAAAGCTTACCATAGAAATTCAGCATTTTCTTAAGGCTACCTCCTGGCTACCAAGGCTTGAGGCCGAAATCTGCAACAATATAATAGATATTGATAATGCTCAGGAAATATTGGATGAATTGGTTACCCACAATATTTTTACCCAACAGATTTCTACCACCAGCTACCGTTATCATGCCTTGTTTCAATCCTTCCTGAGGAAGATTGATTCAGGCTTAGGTAGAAGCAGTCTCACTAGGCTAATGAAGGAATGCTACAGTAGGAGGCATTATGAGGAGGCTGCTGATTATGCCTTAATTTTAGAGGATGAAAACATGCTGCAGGACTGTATCGGAGCTTTAGTAGAGAATCCCTTCGACAGAGGCCGTTATCGCAATCTAAAAAAATTCTTTGATTTTCTAGATCGCTCTGATGTCGAGCTTCAATCACGGGTTCTACTGGCTAAGGGTATGAATCTATCAGACCGGGGGGATTTTTACCAGGCTGAGCGTTGCTTAAATATTGGTCTTAAAAAGCTAGGCCCCCAGGACAAGACGATATATTACTATGCCATGGCCCACAAGGCTAGGGTTTTGAGAAACAGAGTTTCCTACGAGGAAAGCAGCAGGTGTATAGATAAGCTGCTGCCTTTGCCAGAGGATACTCCCATACAGCTTCAATATCTAATAATGATAGAAAAAATCCATAACCTCACCATGACCTCACAATTATTCGAAGCTCGTCAGCTGACGGTCTCCATGATGGAAAAAGCTATGGCCTTTGGAGCCTCCTATGTAAAGGCATGGTTCGAACGCTATCTAACAGCTATTTATTTTCACATGGGTGATTATAAGAGCTGTGTAGAGGTTTACGAAAGGTCTCTTTCTATTCCTCAGGAGCAGCAGGATTGGTTGATGAGACATAGTGCCGGAGCCTATGCAGCAAAGGCATACCAAGTAGTAGGACAGGAGGAAAAAGCTTTGCCTACTTTGGAGTCAGAGCTAAAAAGAATGCAGCAGCTAGAAATCCACGAAGAATTCAGCATTATTTATTTGTTGTATGCCGAAATCCTTCATGCTACTGAGCTACTAAAGCTATATCGCGGAAAGCCCCATGATTTTTCTCAATCCTATTATTATATAGCAGTGGCTGAGGAGTACGCACTTCTGAACAGAAGCACAAGAGACCTTTTAATATCTGCCCAGATATGGAGGCTTTGCGCAGGACTTTTAGATAGTAAAGACAACATCAGAGAGAATATTGATAAGGCTATAGCTTTAATAAAGGACGCTACACCTTTTTTTCAATCCCTTGCCTATGGCAGGATAGCCAATGCTATTGATACCTTGGGAATTAATAGAGAAGAGTGTATGAGTTACTTTGAGCAATGCATTAAAATCGGTGAGGCTGTTGGTAGCTATGCCTATGCCCCCCTTGCTTATGGAAGGCTGGCAAATATGTATCTACAGGAGGGAGAGAAAGCAAAAGCACTGGAGTATACTCAACACCTAATGGAAAACTGCAAACGGTACAATCACAAATATTATCTACGCTTCAAGCCCCTCTATTCATCTGTATTAAGGCTTGCGGCAGAGGCCAACATAACCCCTGAATATACTAGGGAAATTCTATCCTATGGTGGATATGCTATGGAAAGGGTTTATATCAACACGTTGGGAAGCTTTTATATTGCTCCAGCCCATGACAGAGATAAGCCTATAAAAATTCGCACTCAAAAAGCCCGTGAGCTATTGGCATATCTACTTCTATATCCAGGAGGAGTAGCTAGAGAGAGAATTTTTTCCGACCTATGGGGTGATAGCGAAGCCAATGTCCCTAGCTTATTCCACACTCGCCGAGGGGAAATTAAAAAGGCCTTTGAAATATTAGAGGCAGAAAATCCTATATTAAATGTAAAGGGCAATTATCGCCTCAGTATGGAAGAAATTATTTGCGATTATGATATCTTACAAAAGGCAACTGCTGAATTTAAGAAGGAGTCCACTGTTGATAGAGCTCAAAGGGTAGTGGATATCTATAAGGGAAGATATCTAGATGACATGGAGGCGCTATGGGCCGAAGGCATTAGACTTAGCTTGGAGGAAAGCTTCCTTGAGGCAGCAGAGACTCTGCTGGAGAGCTATCGCAAGTCTGGAGAAGGGACAAAGGCCCTAGAACTGCTGAGGAGATGTAAAGGACTAAGCCACCGAGGCTACCATTACGAGATTTTATATGAGCAGCAGGTTAGTAATAGTAGAAATCCAATCTGATACAGAGGAATATCTCCTCTGTATTTTTTTGTAGAAATATATGTTTTGGTGGCGGTTTTGGTGGTAGCCTGTTTCTTATAATTAGTTTGATTATGAATTTCTCCATGACTTTTTGGGATAAATTACACATCTTTCAAACTAATTAGAGGAGGTAAAAAAGGTATGCCTTATCTCAGCTCCGCCGAAGAGACCACTTTGGCTCTTAAGGCCAAGGAAAACAGCGAGGCTTTTTCAGAGCTTTATAATTGCTACTTTAATCGGATATATAACTATGTCCATTATCGTGTGACAGACTCCTATGCTGCCGATGATATAATCAGTGA
Organism: Natronincolaceae bacterium; assembly: GCA_048264125.1. GTDB lineage: Bacteria > Bacillota > Clostridia > Peptostreptococcales > Natronincolaceae > M1-B18. The sequence goes on along the minus strand of JBLXDM010000006.1, from coordinate 194,216 downwards.
AATCTTTGAAAAAGTTCTATCAAGACTTGATTATTATCAAGCGGGAAGGGCTTCCTTTTCAACATGGCTTTTTACCATTGCCCGGAATACTATTACCGACTACTACCGCAGCAAGAATCGAATAAGCTATTTTTCACTGGAGGAAACGGAGGAACTTGTGGATATGAGGCTTAATCCTGCAGATATAGTCGCATTAAATGATACCCATAAGCATTTACTGAGGGCTCTTTCTATCTTAAGCTATAGGGAGCAGGAGATTATAGCGTTGAAATTTTGGAGTGGACATACCAACAGAGAAATTGCAAAAATTATTTCCATAAGTGAGAGTAATGCCGGTATTATATTATTTAGAGCAATGCGGCGATTGCGGCAGGCTCTGGAAGAGCAGGGGATAAAAATATATGAATGATAGAGCTAAAGCAGATATATACCTAAAGCTTTTAGACGAAATTCTCTCGGGTAAGGATACCTCAGGCCCCATCGAGGATAAGGAATTAGCGGACTTGATTAAGCTTGCTAAATCTATGGTGGCAGGTAACTTACAACTGAATAAAAGGATAGGAGAAGAGTTGAAGGATAGGATTTTGCTAAAGCTGACTAAGGGCATGGAAACAGCTTCTACCAGGAATGACTTGGACACAGGAGAGCTAGAGGAGGAAGACCTAGACAGAGTAGCAGCAGCCGGATTTATCGGGTCAAGAGATAAAAAAAATAGCACCTGCCCCTATTGCGGTGCTCCATTCAATGCAATAACAGGGAAATGCTCCAATTGCAACAGATAATAATCTAATAAATATATGAAGTGGGGCTAAACCCCCACTTCATCCATAAAGCCATCCTCAAAGAGATGCTTTAGAACAGCATGCACCTCAAATGGATTCTGTCGGTATTGATCTATTAATAAATTTACAGCCTCTCCATAGGTTACAGCTGGCTTTGTTAAAAGATCTCCCAATGCCGCGAAAATTTCTTTATTATGGAAATGATGGATTTGGAAGGGGGATACCAAATTAAAACCCATCTCCATTCTTTTTAATACTAAATCATCCCTTAAACGCAGGGGAAAATCCTTTTGAGGTGTCATTGGCATATTCCGCTGCATCATTTCCAGCATAATCCTACGGAAATCCTCAACAGTATCAAAGGAAGCTTCATCATATATTCGGTAGCCATAAGGCCACTTTTCGGATACATAGCATGGGCTCACCAGCTTAATATCCCTTCGGACAAAATTTATGTAGAAGCCGCTGACACAGGCAATGGTCCCCTGCGGTATTATTCCCTTCAAGTAGTTTGTACTATCTCTATGTCTTATGTCCTCTTTCTTTAAATCAAATATCCTTCCTCCAGAAATTTTAGGATTCACGCTTTCCTTCATCTGCATTGCCAATTCAACATCCCTTAGAGCATCTGGGGAATGATTTTTATGGATATGTTGCAGAATCTCAGTGGACAATACACTGAGCCTTGGCCATGGTCTATCATAATGCCGGTAAAATTCTATCAAAGAATCTATCCATTTTTTATCGGTACAAACAGCTGTGCTAGTACATACAATTGCTCCTGTAATATCATGATAGTCCTTTAAAAAGTCAATATAGTTAGGATTGTCGTAGGGTTCTGTAGCATAATATGGGAGGGCTACACCTGCGGCCTCTGCACCAAAGAGCTCTTTGCATACAAGAGCAATTCCCCTAAAAAAGTCTCTACCCTCGTTATAGTTATAAACCCCCTTTAGTCTATTTGAGCTAAAGGCGCAAAACCAGCACTGAATACTACAGCCTTCGCTTAACTCAAAGCTGAGGATGGGGTGTCGAACGTAGTGGTTAAAAGTTCCCAATTCACTTTGGCAAGCAGTAATTCTTCTATTGCGCCAGGCCTCTAGGTTAGGATTTACTATGGGGAGGCTGCGGATGCATTCCTCATAACGATATCTGGATTTACCAACCATATAACAGTGCCAGAGCTTAAGGAGGGGGTATTTTGATAGCTGCTGAGCAAGGGGTTCAGACAGCTTAGGATAACCTTTATTGGCCTTTTGGTAGGAGGTGATGTATTCGTCAATTAACTCAGGTCTTTCCCAAAATAAAGCCATTTCCTGAGGATTAAATTCAACACCTACAGCTTTAATGTACTTTAGCTCCTTAGAGCTAAAGCTTCCAGAATTAACTGAGGATCTAAAGGCCTTGTCCCCCTCATAGCACTCAAAAAATCGCTTAATCTGCACAATGAGCTTCAGCTCTTCATGGGAAAATTTATCTAAAAAGCTTTTATGAATATTAATTTTTTCATTTTCCATGGTCAGTCTCCTTTACTAAATTATAAGATGGAAAGTCGATGAGAGAAAAACCCTTCAAACTTCTTGCTTAATGGTTAACCGAGTTATATAGAAATAGTTTTAAAATTAACTCCTCCGCCGGCTACTTTGTCTAAATCCTCATCGCTTAAACTACCTTCAGATTTTAATTCCTTTTCGTAAGCATTCAGATCCTCTTTGCTTATCTCAAATCCATTTTCCTTGGCAAGGGCTAGATATTTTTCAACATCCCCTGCAACCTCCTTCAGTTGCATTAATAAACCTTCATCCTGTGCAATCTTATCGTTAAAAGCTTTAATATTGGATATACTCATTTAACTGACCTCCTTTTTAATAAAAACTCATCGACTTTACCACTTAAACAAAATTAAAGTGCATTTTACATCTATTTAAAGGTTTGATAAATCAATGTAATTAGAGGGGGTGATTGACCATTTTCAAGCATTACCTCCAGCTGATTTACCAAGCTAAGATACATATTTTCTTCAACAATTAAATAGCCTAGGCTGCAAAGCCGCTCTAGCTCTGTTTCAACCATCTTATCTCCTGGGTAACCGCTGCCAAGGGCATCTGAAAGCTTATTGGTAATAAGGTCATATGCAGTAGAGCTATTGCAATAACTCAAAATAAGCGACTGCATTTGATTCAATTTATTTATTCTCTCTTTAGAAATAAGCCTCGTATCATAAACAGTCATCAGCTGGTTGCTGTCTTTTTCATAAGCCAGTATAGGAGGACTACCCTCCTGCCATAGCTGCTGCCAATCAAATAGCTGGTTTTTCACCGGTGTTAAATAGTCTGCCGCTTCATTGGCGCTGGTCTTATCCTTCATATTGTATTCAAATATATAGGCTAATCGATTTAGCACAGCCTCATCAAAGGGATAAATACAGCTATAGAAATGATCTGCTTTAAAGCTATCTATCCCCCAGCTCTCAGGGCTATTATATATAGAGCTGAATCGTGTAAGGATAAAGGGTGCAATCTTTTCTGGTGGTTGGAGATGCTGAAGCAATGGTATTAAAGCCAGCATTCTCTCATAGGCTACAGGATTTTCTCCTGGAAATGTATGGAGGAAATTCCATTTAGGGGTTAAACCTAATTCTCTGCACCATTTTAAGAATCTGAGATTTGTTGGCATACTTACACCTTTCCTTATAAACTTAAGAAGCTCAGTATCCAAGCTCTCTATTCCAGGCTGGAACTTTTTTGCACCGGCCTTTTTTAATGCCATGAGCTCATGATACTTTAAGTTGGAACGGGTCTCTACGAAAAAACTCTTAAGGCCTATACTCTCCAGTTGAGTAAGAAGATTATCAAAGTATTCATGAGGTAGAATATTGTCGGTTGCCTGAACTCCTAAGCAGCTATAGCGATTTACAATGTAGTTTATTTCTTCCATAGCCCTTGCAGGTGTTTTGCTACGATAATTAATACCTTGTCCATTAAGACCACAGAAGGCACATTGTGATTTTGCCCCCTTCCAGCAGCCCCTTGAGAATTCCAACGAGATAAGACCATCAATATCCTGGCTTTCATCTTTTATAGCATTATAGTAATCATCAAAATCAGGAAAGGGTAATTCATCGAGGTTATGGATTTGGTGGCTTCCCTGACTGACTATATGATTCATATCTCGATAGGCTAAGCCCTTAATTTCTTTAAGACTACTGCCCCCTCTCCAGCTTTTTATTGCAGCGGGAAAGGAGGCATCACCATCACCGCTGAAAACCCAGTCCACCCATGGAAATTGCTCAAGTATGATTAAACCCAGCTCTCCTTCGCAATTGGCACCTCCGAATGCAATTATCTTGTCGGGAAATTCCTCCTTTATCCTTTTGGCTAAGGCTAAAGAAGCTATTTGCTGACTAAAAACGGAGGTAAAGCCTATAATATCATAATCCTTCCATTCAACCGCCTTCATACATTCCTCTATAAAAGCGCCAGCAATGTCTCTAAAGTCAGTCAATATTTTAAGCTGCTGTTTCCTTTCAACATTTTCCTTTCCAACACCTAAGAAGGAATTAAGTAGCTCCTCACTGCCCCGTTGGCTGGTAGGCCAATCTGGACCAAAGACTTGAGGGCCAAAAACCCACTCCCCCATCAGCATATATTGGCAGATTGTTTCATATTCGATTGGAGCCTTGCAAAAGTCTCTAAAAAGCACATTGAAATACTTTACTTCACAAGGGATGCCTGCTGCCCATAATGCTGGCTTTAGAACACTTAAAGCAAGGGAAGGGTACTTAGAGCTTACAAAGGGCATGCTTACTAGTAAAACTTTAGACAATATAACTACCTCCTTAGAAAGACATTGTTATTGGTATGCCCTAAAGGCTTGCGTGTTTTGTTATCTGCATATGTTAATACGGAGTTCCAGCAATTATATTACATACAAAAATTTATTTTATAGAAAAATCATATAAAAAGGAATGTAATACTTCCTTTCCCTAATCGTATTAAAGGTAGAGATATTATTTTGTTTTATGTTTTATTAATAATTAAATTTAAGGAAAAGGTGTGTTTTTATGATAAAGAAGAGAAGTAAAATCCAACAGCTTTTTCTTTGCCTTCTTACCATTGCTCTTATGATAGGCTGCACTAAAGTTAAGGAGTCTGATGAAATACTGATTGGTGTGGCTTGGCCCTTTGCTTCGAATAATAGCATGTTTAATGAGGGTATTGATTTGGCAGTCAAGGAAATAAATGAGGGCGGAGGCATTAAGGGCAAAGAGCTAAAGCTCCTTAAGCTGGATGATGAGTCCAATACTGAAAAGGGAATGGCTATAGCCCAAGCCTTTGCCCAAAATAAAGAAGTTAGTGCAGTTATAGGACATAGGGCTTCATATATTTCACTTTCTGCCTCTTCTATTTATGCAGATGCTGGACTGGTTATGCTTTCCCCAGCCTCCTCTGCACCAGAGCTTACCAAGGGGGGATATCATCAGGTATTTAGAGTCATACCCAGTGATGATGAGATAGCAAGACAGTTGGCAATATACCTAGCCAGAAATGGCTTTAAGCGGATGGTGGTGTATTATTCTGATGATTCCTATGGTCAGGGCTTGGCAAATTCCTTTGAGGATCATGCTAAAGCACGGGGGATAACTATTGTCGATAGATTTAACTATTACAATGATCCGTCCGATCTTAATAGATTGCACAAAAAGTGGCAGGCCTTCGGTTATGATGGAATCTTCATAGCAAATACCTTGATGGGAGGAGGCAATTTCATCTATGATGCAGACAAAGCCGGAATCAAGGTACCCTTTGTAGCAGGCAATGCACTGGATACGCCTCAGCTATGGCAAATAGCAGGAGAGGCTGCGGAAGGAACCATTATAGGCTCTGTTTTTAATCCGAATTTGGAGCATTCTGCAGTAAGAAAATTTGTAGATAGCTTTATATTAGAATACAATGAAATGCCTATTGCCCACGCCGCCTTAGGCTACGATGCAGTTAAAATGATGGCAGCCGCCATAGATAATTCCAAATCAATGGATGCCATCGATATTGCAGCAGCGCTAAAAGGCCTTGGCAATTGGCCCGGAGCAGCAGGAATCCATAGACTTAACGACAGAGGAGATAATGTAGGTAATATAGTGGAGCTTAAGGTTTTTACGAAGGGGAATTTAGAGTATCTTGCGGATTAATACCTTCGCTTTATATTCTGAAGGGAGGTTTTAATATTGAAAAAGGAATTGTTTCGCGAGGTATCCTTGGAGAGACTTTCATCACCTGAGCAATTGGATACGATGATAAAGGTAACCTCCCCAAGAGGCTGGTTAATTCTGCTGGCTATTGGTTGTATATTGATGGCTTCTGTTTATTGGAGTCTCTTTGGCAGCCTGCCTTCAAAAATAATAGGCCAAGGAATACTCTTAAGGGATGGAGGCGTTTTCTATCTGAAGCATCACACCCAAGGGCAGATTACGAATATTAGGCATAGTGCAGGGGATATGGTCAACAAGGGTGATGTCATAGCCAGAATCGAGGTTCCTGAACTTGTCACAAGGATTAATGAGCTGGAGGCAGGCCTAAGGACTGAAGCAGCAAATCAAGGTGCTGATTCTCAACAATATCAACAGCTAAAGGACCAGATTTTAGAGCACCAAGAGGAGCTAATATTTAAATCTCAAATTATTTCTCCTATCAGCGGACGTATTATTGAGATAAACATGGAAAACGGCAGCATTATAAGTCCGGGAGATTCCCTTGTTATTATGGAACAGCATGGTGAAGCCGTCAAGCTGGAGGCAGTCCTTTATGTTGCTGCAGGACAAGGCGGAGACATAAAGCCCGGCATGGAGGTGCATTTATCTCCTGCTAATGTAAATAAAGAGGAATACGGCTTTATGCTGGGAAGGGTAATGTCTGTATCGGAATTCCCCGCTACAAGCCTAAGTATGCTGCAGACCTTAGGCAATGAAAATCTAGTTAAGATGTTGGCAACACAAGGAGCATCTTTAATGGTAAAGGTTGATTTACTTCCTGACAGCAGTACAGTAAGTGGCTATCAGTGGTCGTCACCTACCGGGCCTCAAATGGTTATGCATAGCGGCACGATTGTTGAAGGCTCCATTATAACCAAAAGAGAAAAACCTATTAATAAAGTGCTTCCTATTTTTCGATAGTGAAAATTTGTAAGGGTGGGATAAGATGATAAAGACAAAAATAGTAAAGGTTCCTACAGTACTACAGATGGAAGCTGTAGAGTGTGGGGCCGCCTCCTTGGCAATGATACTATCATATTATGGCAATTATGTACCTCTTGAGGAGTTAAGGCTTGCCTGTGGTGTTTCAAGGGATGGCAGCAAGGCCAGCAACTTATTAAAGGGAGCCAGAAAGTACTGCCTTGAGGCAAGGGGGTATCGTAAGGAGCCTGCAGCCTTAAAGGACATGCCGTTACCAATGATAATTCATTGGGATTTTAATCACTTCTTAGTTTTGGAAGGCTTTCATAAGGGAAAGGCTTTTCTAAACGACCCCGCCGATGGAAGAAGGACAGTTTCAGAGGAGGAATTTGACGAGTCCTTTACTGGGATTGCTTTAACCTTTCAGCCATTGCCTGGATTCCAGCAGAAAAAAAACAAGCCCAGCATGCTTTCAGCCTTGAAGAAAAGGCTAAGGGGGTCAGAGGTAGCATTGGTTTATATAGTGCTTATAGGCTTGGCCTTAGTAATACCCGGCTTGGCCATTCCTACCTTCTCTAGGATTTTTTTAGATGATATATTGCTGGGGGACAGAGGCTCATGGATATTTCCCCTTATACTGGGAATGGGAATGACAGCAATCCTACGGGGGCTGCTTACTTGGTTACAGCAGTACTATCTCTTGCGCTTAGAGACAAAGATTGCCCTCGTAACCTCCAGTAGCTTTTTATGGCATATATTAAAGCTACCAACTGCGTTTTTTACCCAACGCTCTTCAGGAGATCTAGCATCAAGAATGCAAAGCAATGATAGGGTTGCAAAGCTCTTGTCAGGGCAGCTGGCGGCGACGGTCTTAAATCTTATTATGATAATTTTTTATTTTGTTTTAATGCTTCAGTACAATTATATTCTGGCTTTAGTAGGCCTTGCAATTGCTATGGTAAATGTAATTTATCTAAGGGTAGTATCTAGTAAGAGAAGGGACTTAAACCAAAAGCTGCTGAGAGAACGCGGCAAGCTTATAGGCACAGGAATGTCGGGGCTGCAAATTATAGAAACCCTAAAGGCTACGGGGTCTGAGTCTGACTTCTTCGCCCAATGGGCAGGATATCAGGCGAAGGCATTGGTTTCAGAACAGAGGATAGGGGTTTCCTCACAGTTTATGACGGTGTTTCCTGTTTTTTTAACAGGAATTAATAATACAGTTATTTTAGTCCTGGGAGGCTTTCTAATATTAGATGGGCTAATGACTATAGGAATGCTTGTGGCCTTTCAAAGCCTGATGGCAAGCTTTATGTCACCGGTTACGGAGTTGGTGGCACTAGGAAGCCAGCTGCAGGAGGTTGAGGGGGAAATGGCACGTCTCGATGATGTATTGATGTATCCTCTAGATATGGTTGCTACAGCTGAAGGTGAAGAAAAACACCCTGCAGGACAAAAGCTGGAGGGCTATGTAGATCTTCGCAATCTGACCTTCGGTTATAGTCCCTTAGAGCCTCCTTTGATCGAGGATTTCAGCTTGAGCTTAACACCAGGTTCCCGTGTCGCATTGGTGGGTGGCTCCGGCAGCGGAAAATCTACGATAGCTAAAATAGTAGCAGGAGTCCACCCTCCCTGGTCAGGGGAACTGACATTTGATGGGTTACCGGTAAAAAATTTACCAAGGACTGTAATAACCAATTCATTGTCTATGATCGATCAGGAGATATGTATGTTTCAAGGTACAATTAAGGACAATATCACCCTATGGGATGATACTGTGTCAGAGCTTCAATTACTAGCTGCAGCTAAGGATGCTTGTATACACGAGGAAGTAACCAATAGACCTAGAGGCTATGACCATATGGTTGAGGAGGGAGGAAAAAACTTTAGCGGTGGTCAAAGACAGCGTTTGGAAATTGCCAGAGCCCTAGCTCAAAATCCTTCAATTGTTATTATGGATGAGGCCACCAGTGCCCTTGACCCTGTCACAGAAAAACTGGTGGATGAAAATATTAGACGACGGGGCTGCACCTGTATAATAGTAGCCCATAGATTAAGCACCATCAGAGACTGTGACGAGATTATTGTGCTGAAACGAGGAAAAATTGTTGAGAGAGGCAATCATGAGGAACTACTGCAAAATGGTGGATTATATGCAGAGCTTATCAAGGCTGGCTAAGAGGGGGTGATTGAAATAAGTCTACTGGAGCTATTTCATAGAGAAGGCACAGGGTTTATCATCGAGGGTAATAGGATTCAAATTTTAGAGGACCCAAGCTACGCTTGGATGGTTGAAGGGGAAAAGGCTTCGATATTCTTAGCTCATTTAACGGAGGATGGCAGGACCGGTAGAAGATACTTTCTATTCGAGGTAAAGGCGGGCGATATAATTTTCGGGATAAAGCCTGCGGGGGTGGAAAGAAAAATATGCCTTGTAGCCACCGGCACGATGCGTACCGGGCTTATCCGGCTAAGAATTGAAGCCTTAGCAGAGCATTTGACAGGGCAGCAGGCTGTGGCTTTGCAGCAGCAGTGGGTAAGAGCCTTTAGCTCTGCAATTGCTAGTGAAGAGAGCCTGTCAGAGATTGCAGCAACAAAGGAGCTTCAAATGCCAAATGAGGAATTTTTAACAAGTAAAGCTTCAAGAGAGGCTTTAAACCATGAGCTTCTTTTAGCAGCTTTAGCAATATGGGAGAAAAGTGCCTTGGAGGAAGGTATACGTTTAAGGGAGAAGACCGCCCTCGATAAAAGCATGCTGGCAAGCTCCTTATACAGGCTATCCTCCATCAGTAGCGATGATAAGGAAGTAGAGGCTGAAGGACTAATAAACGACAATCTATTGGAGGCCTGTCGATTGGTAGGAGGGGCAATGGGACTGCAGATAATCTCACCTGCTGTATATAGTTCCTCCCAGCAAACTCAAAGCAGCTTACAAGAAGTTGCAAGAGCATCAAGAATTCGAACTAGAGAAGTGGTACTACATAGAGAATGGTACCGACAGGATTGCGGTCCTATTCTAGGCTTTATGTCAGAGGATGACAGGCCTGTGGCATTGATTCCGGCATCACCTAACAAATACACAATGTATGACCCAATGCAAAGAGAGAAAAAGATGGTAGATAGAGATGTAGCAGAAGGTCTTAGGCGATTTGGATTCATATTATTTCGTCCACTTGAAAACAAAGGTATTACCCTTAAAGATTTGCTGACCTTTGGACTTCAAAGCAGCTGGAAGAGGGATATCATAATGGTCGCAGTAATGGGTATTCTGGGAGGACTATTGGCTACATTGATTCCTTTGGCTACTGGAATAGTATTCAGCAGTATTATTCCTGAAGGAGAAAGGGGACTACTGCTGCAAATAGCATTCTTTCTGGCAGCCAGTGTTTTTGCTGCCTTGCTCTTTCAAATGACACGGTCTCTTGCACTGTTGAGGCTGGAGGGCAAAATGGAGGCATCGATTCAGCCTGCCCTATGGGATCGTTTATTAAGTCTTCCTGTGCCCTTTTTCAGGCAATTTAGCGCAGGCGAATTGGCCATGAGGGCAATGGGCATTAGTCAGATAAGGATTATTCTTTCAGGAGCTACCCTTAATTCAATTTTATCTTCAATCTTTTCAGTTTTTACCTTTTGCATACTTTTCTTTTATGATACAAAGCTGGCTTGGATTGCCTGCTTATTGGTAATGCTATCGGTTGGAATAACCAGCCTATTAGGCTATTGGCAGCTTCGCTATGCCAGAAGGGTACTGGAAATCTCCAACAAAATTTCAGGAATGATGCTGCAGCTTATAGGAGGAGTCACTAAATTTAGAGTAGCAGGGGCAGAAGGCAGGGCTTTCTACCAGTGGGCTAAGGAGTTCGGCACACAAAGGCAGCTGACCTTCAAAAGAGAGACCATAGGAAATTGGCAAACCACCTTTAGTGCTATCTTCCCCCTAGTGGCTACAATGGTGATATATTATAGCTACACCAAAGGCGCAGACTCAATGGCGCCAGGAGAATTTATTGCCTTTAATGCTGCCTTTATAACCTTTATGCTGTCAATGACCTCCCTTTCCACCTCAATTATTGATGTAAATGTAGTAATCCCTTTGTATCAAAGGTCTAAGCCTATATTGGATGCCCTGCCGGAGTATGATGAAAATAAAGTAAGCCCCATGCCCTTAACAGGCTCCATCGAAGTAAGCCATGTTACCTTTCGCTATCATAAGGATGGCCCTCTAATTTTAGATGATATCTCCTTTAAGGTAAGTGAAGGTGATTATATAGCATTGGTAGGTACATCAGGCTGTGGAAAATCAACCCTATTCAGAGTGTTGCTGGGCTTCGAGGAGCCGGAAAAGGGTAAAATATATTACAATGGGCAGGATTTGTCTAAGGTAGATATTCGCTCTGTAAGAAGGCAGCTGGGGGTAGTGCTGCAGAATGGACAGCTTATGACAGGAACCATCTTTAACAATATTGCAGGTACTAATCCCTTCCTGACATTGGAAAATGCCTGGGAAGCTGCAGCTATGGCAGGGATTGATGAGGACATAAGGGATATGCCCATGGGCATGCATACAGTTATAGGAGAAGGCTCTGGAACAATTTCAGGCGGGCAAAAACAAAGGATAATGATTGCTCGGGCCATTGTCAACAAGCCCAAAATTATCTTTTTTGATGAAGCCACCAGTGCCTTGGATAATAATACACAAGCAATAGTAAGCGGTAGTCTCGATCAGCTTCAGGCTACAAGGATAGTTATTGCCCATCGCTTAAGCACCATAAGGAATTGCAATAAAATAATCGTTATGGACAGAGGAAAATTAGTGGAGATGGGAAGCTTTGATGAACTGATGAAAATTGACGGGGTCTTCGCAGCTCTTGCTAAAAGGCAGTTGCTTTAGGTGACAAGGGGACGGTTCTACTGACACCTTGGTGGTGTCAGTAGAACCGTCCCCTTGTCACCCTACAGCACCGGTGAGAATATTCGGGCCAGTGATTCCTTTATTCTATGTAAAAAGCTTCGTTTTTTGTAATGTCGTCTGTCTATTTGCTGGCTGTCCTCCAGGTCCTTTAGAAAGACGGTCTTCATTTCCTTACACAAATCCTCATCATATATAAAGGCATTTACCTCAAAATTTAAGCTAAAGCTTCTTATATCTAAATTTGCAGTGCCTATGGTTGTAAATATATCATCGGCGATAATCATTTTTCCATGCACAAAGCCCTTTTGATACTCGTAGATTTTCACCCCTGCCTCCAGAAGCTCCATTAAATGTGACCTTGAGGCCCAAAAAACCGTATAGTGATCGGCCATTCCAGGAATCAGCAGCCGCACGTCTACACCACTTAAGGCAGCGGTTTTGAGTGCCATTAGTATACTTTCATCCGGCACAACATATGGGGTCATTATGTAGACATACTCCTTCGCAGCTGCTATGGCGGCAAAATAGGATTGCTGTATGGCAGGCCAGTAGGAATCAGGACCGCTGGAGGCCAGCTGTATCAGCTGCTCACCACAATAGCCCTGGGGAGGGAAGTATCGCATATCGTCGATTTCTTCCTTTGACACAAAGAACCAATCCATTAAAAATATGGCCTGTAAAACATAGAGGGCCTCTCCCTTTAGCTTTAAATGCAGGTCCCTCCAGAATCCAAACCTTTCATTCCTTCCTAGGTATTCATCTCCGATATTAATCCCTCCAAGGAAGCCCTCCTTGCCATCAATTATTAATATCTTACGATGATTTCTATAGTTCAGGCTATGGCCAAAGAGGGGCAGCGTAACCGGCAGAAAGGGCTTAACCTGTACCCCTGCCTCAAGCAAGGGTTTAAAAAAGCTTGATTTCAGCCTCCAGCTCCCCACCGCATCATATATGAGCCTTACCTCAATCCCTGCTTTGGCCTTTTTAATAAGGGCTTCCCTGAAGAGCTCACCTATTTCGCTCTCCTTAATTATGAAATATTCCATATGTATGTGATCCTGGGCACCCTCTATTGCCTTAAGCATTTCCTCAAAGGTTTCCTCACCGTTGTTTAGCACCTTGCAGCTGTTATTTACAGTTATGGGGGATTTTGTATTATGTATCAGCAGAGGTATCAGCTTACTCCTTATATCCTGATGCTGTTTAAATATATCGATATTTCTTGTGAAGGGCAGCTGCTCTAATAACAATCGTCGCAGCAATCTATAATCCTGCTTCCGCTTTTTTATAAAGGTCTTCTTTTTCCTGTGGTTTTGTCCTATATAAAGGTAGAAGAATATTCCAACCACCGGCAGCAGGATAAGCACCAGAAGCCAAGCTACTGTTTTGGAGGAGTTCCTGTTTTCCATCACAACTATGATACTTATAAAAATTGTAAGTATGGTAAAAAAGATAGTCAATACATTCAATACTGTTGTATTCACAGAAATTTCTCCCTTCTGCCCCTTTATGTCGGTGATGCTCCAATATAATGCTGCGAGCCTTTTATCTAATGTTCCCTATGTAAAAGCTTTGATTATAGTTTAAAAATATTTTGATTGCCTCCCTCAGCTGCTTCTCTCTATCCATCCTCAGCAGCAGCTCCCCTACCACAGTAGAAGCCAGTAACCCCTCATCTGGTTTCTGCTGACGCTTCGGCCTTTGCTGCTGAATTTTATCCATCAACTGACCATAGGTATATATCTGAAGGCTTTCCACCTCGCAATGGGCAGCAACGGCCTCTAATAAGCCTGTTGCTATATCACTATAGGTCGCTCCATCATCTAATCCCATTAGACTGCTAAGCCTCGGAATAATGCCCTCCATTATCAGCCTATTGTAGGGCAGTGCCTGTGGAAGATTAAGAAGCTCTGCAAGCTTTTTTATGCCCTTCTCATCCATTGACATGAAGAACCTAATGGCATCCAGATCCTTTAGCTCTCCATAAATATAATAGCTTCTTCCCCTTAGCCCCTTAAAGGCCTTCAGCGTGTCATAGTAACCAATACTTATATTATGTCTTGCCCTTTCCTTTGTAAAGTCCAGCATATTTCCCAGACCCTGCTGAGGCGTAATTTGAATAAGCTCTAAATCATCATAGTTCACTCTTTTAACCCTGCCCTTGCTTAACAGGCGTATGGCAACTATTTTTTTGTAGCCCTTTTGATACAGCATGCTTACTGGCAGGTTGTTGTATAGTCCTCCATCAAGAAACTTCTTTCCGTCCAATCTCTTGGACTTAAAAATAGGCAGGTAGGAGGAGGCTATTAAATAATCGGAAATTTTTCCTGCTGGAATATCCTCTTTAAATATCTCCATAGGCTTCATATCCGTCAAGCAAACCGTAACAATTCCGAAATCCTTTTTAGAGGCTCTTATTTTATCCTCCCTAAGGTTATTGTGTATCAGCTCCTCCAGTGGCTTAGAATCTACCCCAAATTGCTTTATATATCTCTTTATTTCTCCCAAAATCAGCTGCAGGTTGCCATGACTAAGCTCATAATCGGCTATAAGCTCCATTATTTTATCATCAATATCTAAAATTCTGTTGGGGGCTATGTTATACCATATTTCGTGGGCTACATCAAAATCGTTCTGCACCATCAATGCCCCGTTTAAGGCTCCCACTGAGGTGCCTGAAATCCCATCAAACTCGATTCCAAGCTCCCTGAAGGCCTTCCATGCACCAATTTGATAGGAGCCCTTTGCTCCTCCACCCTCTAAGGTCAGTCCCAGCATATTTAACACCCTCACTTTTTATATGTACCTGTGATTATTATAGCTATACAAATGTAAAATATCAAATAGCTTATTTTACTGCTTTTATGTCGTTATAATATCATATTCCTCAGCCGGTTCCTTGCTACAATATTTCTTATCTTCTCTTTATATCCCCTTTAGGCGTTTTTATTCATATGGAAATATGAACTACTTCCTTTGTCCTAAAAAAGTATAAAAAAAGAGGCGATAAAATCGCCCCTTTAATTGATTGCTATTTTTTAAGCCTGTGCCAGCTTTACATAGCCTTGATATCTTTCTTCTGCTTCTTTTTGAGCCTTAGCAAATAAATCTTCTGCTTCAGCAGGGAAGGATTGTGCTAAGGAGGAGTATCTTACCTCACCCATTAAGAAGTCTTTGAATGCAGCTGTTGGTGCTTTTGAATCAAGTACAAACGGATTCTTACCTTGCTCCTTAAGCTCTGGATTGAATCTGTATAGATGCCAGTAGCCAGCCTCAACCGCCTTCTTAGATTGCTCTTGAGTTTTGCCCATTCCGGCCTTGATGCCGTGAGCTATACATGGTGAGTAAGCTATAACGATTGATGGTCCTTTATAAGCTTCTGCTTCCTTCATAGCCTTTAATACTTGGTTCTTATCAGAGCCCATAGCTACCTGAGCAACATACACATAACCATAGCTCATTGCTATCATACCAAGGTCCTTCTTCTTAGTCTTCTTACCAGAAGCAGCGAACTTAGCAATTGAAGCTGTAGGTGTAGATTTTGAAGACTGTCCACCTGTATTTGAATACACCTCTGTATCCATTACAAGGATGTTTACATCTTCTCCACTTGCAATCACATGGTCTAAGCCACCGAAGCCGATGTCATAAGCCCATCCGTCTCCACCAACAATCCATTGTGATTTCTTAATTAAGAATTGCTTCTTCTCAATGATTTCAGCAACTAATGCATTGTCCTTAGCAGCATCCAGCAGTGGTAATATTTTATAGGTTGCAGCCTTAGAAGCCTTAGCCTCATCCATACCCTCTAACCAAAGCTTGAAGCCTTCCTTAAGCTCTTCAGAGATATTAGCCTCTAATGCTTCAGTCATTAAATCAGCAATTTTATTTCTGATTTGTTGTACCCCTAAGAACATACCAAAGCCATATTCAGCATTATCCTCGAATAAGGAGTTAGCCCAAGCAGGACCATTGCCTTCTTTATTCTTGCAGTATGGTATAGATGGAGCACTACCGCCGTAGATAGAAGAACAGCCTGTTGCATTTGCAACCATCATTCTATCTCCGAATAATTGAGTTAACAGCTTAACATATGGTGTTTCACCGCAGCCTGCGCAAGCACCTGAGTACTCGAATAATGGCTGAGCAAATTGGCTGCCCTTTAAGGTCTCAATATTTGTTAAGTGTGATTTATCTGTTAAAGATAATCCAAAGGTATAGTTATCCTGTTGTGCTTCAACCTGTGGCTCAACCGGAGTCATAACTAATGCTTTATTCTTAGAAGGACAGATGTCGGCACAGTTTCCGCAACCGGTACAATCCAGTGGGCTAACCTGCATACGATATTCTAATCCAGCAAACTCTTTACCAGAAGCCTTTAAGGTTTGGAAGTTAGCAGGAGCTGACTTCATTTCCTCTTCAGTTGCTAAGAAAGGTCTGATACACGCATGCGGACATACGAAGGAGCATTGATTACATTGAATACAATTTTCAGCTACCCACTCTGGTACATCTACAGCGATCATACGCTTTTCAAATGCAGAAGTTCCTAATGGGAAGGTTCCGTCCTCAGCACCTACGAAGGCACTTACAGGTAAATTGTCACCATCTTGAGCATTTATAGGTCTTAAGATATTCTTGATAAATTCTGGCTCTTCTTTAGCTGCAGCAGCCTCTTCTGTAGCATTTGTCCAAGCAGCAGGAACCTCTACCTTAACTAATGCACTGAAGCCTCTTTCAACGGATTGATAGTTCATTTTAAGAACCTTCTCACCCTTGTTTCCATAAGCATCATCAATAGCTTCCTTCAGGTACTTGATAGCATCATCCATCGGAATAACCTCAGCCAGCTTGAAGAAGGCTGATTGCATAATCATGTTGATTCTTCCGCCGATACCGATTTCTTGAGCAATCTTAGTTGCATTTAAGGTATAGAAATTGATGTTATTGTCTGCAATGTATTTCTTCATAGCTGCCGGTAATTTAGCATCTAATTCCTCTTGATCCCAAATTGTGTTTAATAGGAAGGTTCCACCCTTCTTTAAGCCCTTTAATAAATCATATTGATATACATAGGCTTGCTTGTGGCAAGCAACGAAATCCGCCTCATCGATTAGATAAGTTGATTTTATTGGCTTGTGTCCGAATCTTAAGTGAGAGATTGTAACTCCACCGGACTTCTTTGAATCATATGCAAAATATGCTTGAGCATACATGTCAGTGTTGTCACCGATAATCTTGATGGCGCTCTTGTTTGCTCCAACTGTACCGTCTGAGCCTAAGCCCCAGAACTTACAACGGATAGTACCTTTAGGAGCAGCATTTACTACGCCTTCAACAGGTAATGAAGTATTGGTTACGTCATCAACGATACCTAAAGTAAATCTGTCCTTAGGCTTTTCTGCCTTCAGGTTATCATATACAGCCTTAATTTGTGCAGGTGTAGTATCCTTTGATCCTAGACCGTATCTTCCGCCTATGATTAATGGCACATTTTCCTTGCCGAAGAATAAATAGTTGATATCTAAGTGTAATGGTTCTGCCATCGCACCTGGCTCCTTAGTTCTGTCAAGAACAGCAATTCTCTTAACAGTCTTAGGTAATACATTAAAGAAATATTTTTCAGAGAAAGGTCTGTATAGGTGAACCTTAATTACCCCAACCTTTTCGCCTTTTTCCATTAAATAGTCAACTGTTTCATCAATAGCATCCGTAACAGATCCCATGGCAACGATTACATGTTCAGCGTCTTCCGCGCCATAATAATTGAATGGAGCATATTGTCTTCCGGTTAACTTAGTGATTTCTTGCATATAGTCATTAACCATATCAGGGATTGCATCGTAGAATCTGTTAGATGCCTCTTTAGCCTGGAAGAATATGTCGGGATTTTGTGCTGTACCTCTTAATACAGGGTTTTCAGGATTTAAAGCATTGTTTCTAAATTTCTTTACAGCATCCCAGTCTAAAAGCTTAGCAAGTTCATCATACTCGATCACTTCAACTTTTTGCACCTCGTGAGAAGTTCTAAAACCGTCAAAGAAGTTTACAAATGGAATTCTTCCTTTAATAGCTGTTAGATGAGCTACTCCTGATAAGTCCATAACCTCTTGAACGCTACCGGAAGCCAGCATAGCACATCCTGTTTGTCTTGTAGCCATTACGTCAGAGTGATCACCGAAAATTGATAACGCATGTCCAGCAAGTGCACGCGCACTAACGTGGAATACACCTGGTAATAATTCACCAGCGATTTTGTACATATTTGGAATCATTAAAAGTAAACCTTGAGAAGCAGTAAAGGTTGTTGTTAATGCTCCTGCTGCTAACGAACCGTGAACGGCTCCTGCTGCTCCTGCCTCTGATTGCATTTCTGTTACCTTAACTGTTTGGCCAAAGATATTCTTTTGACCGTATGAACTCCACTCATCCACATTTTCTGCCATGTTTGATGAAGGGGTGATGGGATAGATAGCTGCGACGTCAGTAAATGCGTAAGCAATATACGCAGCTGCGGCATTACCGTCCATGGTTTTCATCTTTCTTGCCATTTTGTATCCTCCTTATAATAATTATTTATTGTTATCTATCAAAGATAGAACTGCATGAAGCAAATGTATCTTGTATACTTTATTATTATATAAAAAATTTGAACACTTTTATAGTGAAATTTTTTGGTATAATGCAATTTTTTTTCG
Organism: Natronincolaceae bacterium; assembly: GCA_048264125.1. Classification (GTDB taxonomy): domain Bacteria; phylum Bacillota; class Clostridia; order Peptostreptococcales; family Natronincolaceae; genus M1-B18. The sequence continues at coordinate 175,655 of JBLXDM010000006.1, read as the reverse complement.
ATTTTTGAATATAATGTTGAAATATCAACATTATTCTGAAAAAATATTTTTTATTAATAATTTATATTGAAATTCTAATGGTATTATAAATATTCTACAATTTTAATAAATACTTCTACAATGCTGCTGATTATCCTGCTTACTAAATAAAATTTGATAAATTTTAAACATACTTCGCGGGGCACTCTATTAATAAAAACACACAGGCCCCTGAAGCTTGCCTGTGCATTTCACTTTTTCCGAAAAAACAATCCCCTATTTTTTGCTTTTTCGTATGTATTCCATTAGAAGCTTGTCGAGTTTTTGACTAAGTTTAATTGTTTCTGAATTAAGTACGCCTTTAGGCATATTTATCGTCATATCGTTAAGCTTTAGCCTCGTTTCCTCTATTTGCTTTTTAATAGATTGTATATCCTCATTATTTTTATCCATTAACCTACCTCACCCTTAAAAATATTCCCCACTAAAGGTATATTTTTCTTTACTTAATGCCAATTTCCTTTTAGCAAATCATATAATTATGTAATAATTATGTATATATACTCAAAATAGTTCTAAAGAATTAGATACACTATACTCCTCCAATACTACACTTCCTTTCTCATAAGCACAAATTTTATATATATTATGTTAATATCTATTGGCTGCATTCATTAATCCTATTAAATATATTATAAATCGCATATTAAATCAATAACTCAAATGGTATTAATATAAAATTATGGAAAAATTTTCATTAATTTGTGCGACAGCAGGCTACAAAATTAGACAGTGACAACATATAAAAAGGGAGGTTCATTACCACCGGCAATTTACCGTCGGCAAAGCCTCCCTTCTGTTAATTTATTTAAGCTTTATCAATAGCTCTCCTGCCTTAACCTGCTGCTTTTCCTTAACATATATCACATCTATTGTACCCGCTGCTGGGGCTGAAATATTGGTCTCCATCTTCATAGCTTCAACCACCATAATGCTCTGGCCCTCAGTCACCGTCTCCCCTTCGTTGACAAGCACCTTTACCACTGTTCCCGGTATGCTGGCACCTATTTCATTTGTATTGTCAGGGTCCGCCATCTGAGTATAGCTAACCTTTTTCTCTGCACCGCTGGCCTTATCCAGAACCTTTATTTCCCGTCTATTACCATTTACCTCGAAGGCAATGGTCCTTTGTCCCTCCGCATCCAGCTTTCCAATTTCTAGAAGCTTTATTATCAGGGTCTTTCCTTCTGCTATTTCAATCTCACAGGTCTCTCCCTCAAATAATCCGTGGAAGAATATGTCGCTGCCCATTCTGCTTAGGTCTCCATATTCACTGATATAGCTCATGTATTCCTCAAATACCTTCGGATACAACGCATAGCTTAGTACATCCTTGTTTGTAGGCTTATATTTAAAGCTCTCCTCCAGATGCTTTTGTATTTTGTCAAAATCCTCTGGTTCTAAAAGCTCACCAGGTCTTGTGGTTATAGGCTCATCACCCTTAAGCACCAGCTGTTGAAGCTCCTCCGGGAAGCCCCCCATAGGCTGACCCATCATTCCCATGAAATATGAAACCACGGAGTCCGGGAAGGTCATATCCTTCGCCTTATCGTAGATGTTTTCCTCCGTTAGATCATTTTGCACCATGAATATAGCCATATCCCCCACCATTTTTGAGGATGGCGTAACCTTTACTATATCTCCCACCATGTCATTGACTCTTTTATACATAACCTTAACATCCTTGAAGCGATGTCCCAGACCGAAGCTCTCCACCTGTGGCTTAAGATTGGAGTATTGACCGCCAGGAATTTCATATTTATATACCTCTGTTGTCCCGGATTTCAGGTCGGATTCAAATTGAGAATAAACAGGTCTGACGGCACTCCAATAATTGTCTATTTCCTCAATATCATCAATGTTGATGCCGGTTGCCCTTGAGGTATTTTCCAGGGCTGCCACTATCGAGTTTAAGGCCGGCTGGCTGGTTAAGCCCGACATGCTGTTGAAGGCAGTATCCACGATATCTACTCCTGCCTCTGCCGCCATCAGCAAGGTGGCAACTCCGTTGCCGCTGGTGTCATGGGTATGGAGATGAATAGGTATGGATATTTCATCCTTCAGAGCTCTAATCAATTTATCTGCTGCATAGGGCTTAAGTAAAGCTGACATATCCTTTATAGCCAGTATATGCGCTCCCATTTTTTCAAGCTCCTTTGCCATATCTACATAGTATTTTAAAGAATACTTATCCTTGCTGGAGTCTAGAATATCGCCGGTGTAGCATATACATGCTTCGGCTATTTTATTTACATTTCTGACCTCATCAATTGCTACCTCCATGCCTCTAAGCCAATTTAGGGAATCGAATACCCTAAATACATCTATACCTGAAGTGGCTGATTCCTTGATGAACTCCCTTATGACATTGTCGGGGTAGTTCTTATATCCAACGCCATTGGCGCCTCTTATCAGCATCTGGAATAATATATTCGGTATTTTTCTCCTTAGCTCCTCAAGACGGGCCCATGGGGACTCCTTTAAGAATCTATATGCAACATCAAAGGTGGCCCCTCCCCACATTTCCAGAGAGAAAAGATCCTTAGCCATTACCGAGGTGGCCTTGGCTATTTTCGTCATATCCTTGGTTCTCACCCTAGTAGCCATTAAGGACTGGTGGGCATCCCTCATGGTGGTATCAGTTAACAAAAGCTTATTTTGAGCCTTTATCCATTTTACCAAGCCATCGGGACCTTCTTCGTCCAATATCTGCTTTGTACCCCTTAGATTTTCAGGCTTAACTACCTTGGGCACCGCCGGCACGTCAAAGTCCTTCTTAACTCCCTTAGTTTCATTGACTACCTTCTCGCCTAAGTATCTTAATACCTTAAGCTCCTTATTTGTCTTAGGGGCTATATCAAACAGCTCCGGATTCTCTGCTATAAAGCCTGTATGACATTCACCTACTAAGAAATCCTCGTGATTCAGCACGTTAATTAGGAAGCCTGTGTTTGTTTTGACGCCTGCCACAGCCAGCTCCTTAATTGATCTTATGGATTTTCTTATGGCGTCCTCAAAGGTTCTGGACCATGAGGTTACCTTTACCAGTAAGCTGTCATAGTATGGACTTACCACCGCTCCAGTAAATCCGTTCCCTCCGTCCAGCCTGATACCAAAGCCTGAGCCGGTTCTGTAGACATCTATCTTGCCTGTGTCAGGAGCAAAATTGTTTGCAGGGTCCTCTGTGGTTACACGGCATTGTATGGCATAGCCTCTGATGGTAATTGCCTCCTGAGAGGGTATACCTACTTCTGCTGAGCTTAAAGGGTAGCCCTGTGCTATTAATATTTGGCTCTGTACGATATCGTAGCCAGTAACCATTTCCGTTACTGTATGCTCCACCTGAATTCTGGGATTCATTTCAATAAAGTAATGGTTGCCATGCTTATCCACCAAAAATTCCACCGTACCGGCATTGCTATAGCTTACTGCCTGGGCTATCTTTAGGGCATCATTACAAATGGCCTGACGCTTTTCATCAGAAATGGATATTGCCGGTGTGAACTCTATCAGCTTTTGATGCCTTCTTTGAATAGAGCAATCCCTTTCAAAAAGATGCACCATATTGCCATGCTGGTCTCCCAATATCTGAACCTCTATATGCTTAGGCTTCTCCAGATATTTTTCTACGAATATATCCTCTATACCAAAGGCCTTTTTTGCTTCATTCTTAGCACTGTGGAAGGCTTCAATCAGGTCCGCCTCCCTATGGACAATTCTCATGCCCCGTCCGCCACCGCCGGCAGCAGCCTTTATCATTACAGGATAACCACAGAGCTGAGCAAATTCCTTTGCCTCATCCTCCGACTTAATGGGCTTCTCAACCCCCGGAATTACGGGGACATTTGCACCCTTAGCAACAATTTTGGACTGTATTTTATCCCCCAGCTGTTCTATCATTTCATGGGATGGCCCGATAAATACAATACCAGCCTCCTTACACTTTCTGGCAAACTCCGGATTTTCCGCAAGGAAGCCATATCCGGGATGAATTGCATCCACGCCCTTTTTAAGAGCTAGATCAATAATTTCATCAATGCCCAAATAGGCTTCGATGGGCCCCTTATTCTTGCCTATCAGGTAGGCTTCGTCAGCCTTGGTTCTAAATAAAGAGGTTTTATCTTCATTTGAATAAATAGCCACTGTACGTATTCCCAGCTCTTTGCAGGCTCTAAAGATACGAATGGCTATTTCGCCACGATTAGCCACCATCACCCGCTTAAATTTTTTAATAGACATCCTGATTTCACTCCTTAATTTTGTATTAAATAATAGTAACAAATGTATTTTTATGCATTATTTCTAATATTTATTTATACAACTTTTATCTTTAATTATATAATAAATATTCTAATGTTTCAATATATTTTTACCCTTTAGTCCTACTTTGACAACAACAAATATTGATATCATTACATTGTTTATTTAGCTTCTGCGTTATTTTTTCCTTTATGTAAAACAAAAACAATGCATAAAAATTTACTTGTACAATATACAATTAAAAGAGACAAAAGGAACCGTCGTCCCCTTTGTCTCTTTGTGTTATATATATGCCTCTTCGGCCTCTTCCACCAGCTGTTTTATAAGCTCCTTTACGGTGGTTATCTTATCTATCAGGTACGCATTTGTACCGGAAAACACCAGTCCGTTTTCTACATCACCCTTTACGGAATCTATCAGGGCCTTTGAGATACAATAGGGGCTTACTTTAGGGTCGCAGGGCTTTAGGCAGTTGTAGCATTTTTTAATTTTCTCGTTACCAACCTCTAGCCTTTCCAGAAGCTTATTTCTAATTGCTCTTCCAGGCATGCCTACTGGGCTTTTAACCAGCTGCACATCCTCCTGCTTCGCATTGACATATGCCTCCTTAAAGGCGATATCCGCATCGCATTCCTCAGTTGCCACAAAGCGTGTTGCCATCTGAACGCCAGCAGCCTTTAGCTTTAAGAACTTAGCTATATCTGCGCCATTGAATATTCCTCCTGCCGCAACTACTGGAATCTCTTTCCCAGCTGCTGTAGCAAAGGGATTTAATGCCTCCATTACCTCAGTCACTATTTTTGCCAAATCCGGCTTCGGCTCTTTGCTAAGCTCCTCCACCGAAAAGCCTAGGTGGCCTCCTGCCTCGGGACCTTCTACAATTACTAAATCCGGCAAATAATCAAATTTTCGCTGCCATAGCTTAGCTATCAATGCAGCGGCCTTTCCGGAGGATACGATAGGCGCAATTTTTGTTTTGCTGCCCTTAACCAACGCCGGCAGCTCTGTAGGCAGCCCCGCACCTGAAATAATCAAATCTATTTTTTCCTCCACGGCAGCCATAACCATTTCCCTATAGTTATTTATAGCCACCAGAAGATTAACTCCTAGAATACCATTGGGACTAAGCTCCCTTGCTTTTCTGATTTCCTTTCGCAGAGCCCTTAGGTTGGCCTCGCCGTTATTTGATTCAAAGTCTTCCTCTCTATAGCCGATTTGAACCCCAGATATCACCCCAATAGCGCCTTCATTCGCCACTGCCGAAGCCAGCTTTGAAAGGGATACTCCTACACCCATAGCCCCCTGTATGATAGGAACATTTGCAACCAGTTCCCCAATTTTTAACGGTGGTAATTTCATGCCATCTACTCCTTGCATAAGTATTTTTTCCAATGAATATAATGTAAGACTTCACTGTTTCCTCCCTATCTTATCAAGAGGATACCTCTTTAGAAGTCTACTATTGCATAGCACCTTATGGTCCAACTCCTATACAATAAAATATGTAACAAGTATATCTATTAATATTTCCATCGTCAAGCAATTCTAGCATGGTAAACAGAATTTTCTTGAATTTTTTTGTGTATAAGCACCATAATAGCAAGGATGTACTTTCTCTAAAGCGGTGGACTTTTTTTAGTTTTTCTGATATGATTTGTTGGAATTGTGGTGCCAACACCGACGAGACGGCGAGGCGGCAGGGTGCACTGCGCCAAAGGGGTCCCCTGAATAAAAAATAAACATATATAGCATGCTATAAACCTGCTATATGAAAAGGAGAGTATTTATGGAGGCAAACAAAAATAATCCGGTTATTGCAACAGTAGGAGACAGAGAAATTACTCAGCAGGATATCGAAATGGTGCTGATGACCCTGGACCCTATGAAGGCCCAGCAATATTCTACTGAGGAGGGCAAAAAGAAATTAATCGAGGAGCTGGTTTTTCAGGAGCTATTTTATCTGGATGCTCTGGAATTAAAGCTTGATCAGGAGCAGCTTTATCTTGATGAGGTGGAACGAACTAAGAATGCCTTACTTAAGCAATTTGCCATAAACAACCTGTTAAAGGATGTTTCGGTATCCGAGGACGATGTTAAAAAATATTATGAAGACAATAAAGAGAAATTCACGAGTCCAAGAACCATCAATGCAAGCCATATTTTGGTTGAGGACCTCGCTAAGGCAGAGGAAATAATCGAAGAAATCAAGTCCGGTCTTTCCTTTGCAGAAGCAGCTGAAAAATATTCTAAATGCCCCTCAAGCCAAAAGGGTGGTGAGCTGGGCTTCTTTGGAAAGGGTGCTATGGTGCCTGAATTCGAAAAGGCTGCCTTTGAATTAGCCCTTGATGAAATCAGCGAACCGGTTAAGACAAATTTCGGCTATCATATCATTAAGGTTACCGATGCAAGGGAAGAAGGACATAAATCCTATCAGGAGGTTAGAGATTCCTTGGCTAAGCAGCTATTGTCAATGAAGCAGCAGGAGGCCTACTATGGCAGAGTAAGTGCCTTAAAGGATAAATACGAGGTGAAGGTTAATCTATAATTAATTTAATTAAAGGGATTTATATACCCACTGGGCCTACTTTTTGTAGGTCCTTTTCTTTTGCCAGCTTTTTTTGACACCCATATCCCGTCCCCCGAATAAAATAGTTTGAAAGATTAAAACGGGTAGGTGACATTTATGAGGACGGTTAACTGTTATTCTAGCTATCGCAGACTGGTAGCAGGTGTAGATACAAAAATTCCCTTGATCAACGGCGAGTTAACAACAGCAATCAACCTTGACAATGCAGCCACCACTCCCCCCTTTCTTTCCGTATTGAAGGCTATCACTGATTTCTCCCCCCTATATTCCTCTGTGCATCGTGGCACTGGTTATAAGTCACAATATGTGTCCTATTTTTACGAGGACAGCCGGAGGATAGTTGCCGACTTTGTTAATGGCTGCCCCGAAAAAGACAGTATTATTTTTGTTAAAAACACCACCGAGGCAATTAATAAGCTGGCTCACCACCTTAGGTTTAAATTCCCGAACTCGGTGGTTTTGTCCACCTTCATGGAGCACCACTCCAATGATTTGCCCTGGAGGAGGGGCTTTAGTGTTGACTATGTTGCCATTGACAGCCAGGGGAGGCTTCAGCTGGAGGACTTGGAAAGAAAGCTCATTGCATATAAGGGGAAGGTTAAGCTGGTGACCGTCACCGGTGCCTCCAACGTAACCGGCTATAAAAACCCAATACATAAGGCCGCCGCACTGGCCCATAAGCACGGTGCACTGATTTTAGTTGACGGTGCGCAGCTGGTGCCCCATGCAGTGGTGGATATGAAGCCCCATAGCTCACCGGAGCACATCGATTTTTTGGTTTTTTCCGGCCACAAGATGTATGCCCCCTTTGGCATCGGCGTTCTGATTGCCAGAAATGATATGCTGGAGGGTCAGGCACCGGACATTGTAGGAGGCGGAACCGTCGATATCGTCACACCGGAGCTTGTCACCTGGGCAGAGCTTCCCCACAAGGAGGAGGCCGGCTCACCTAACATTATGGGGGTGGTGGCATTGGTGGCTGCCATAAAGACCCTTGACAGTCTGGGGATGAAAACCCTTGAGGAAAACGAAAGGGCTCTGGCGGACTACACAATCTACCGGCTATGCCAGCTGAGGGATATTGAGGTTTATTGCTCCAACGACTACAAGGAGGATAGGGTGGCGATAGTACCCTTTAATGTAGCCGGCCTTTCCCATCATATGGTGGCTAAAATCCTATCCTACGAAGGCGGAATTGCAGTAAGAAACGGGTGCTTCTGTGCCCAGCCCTATATTCAAAGGCTACTGGGAATTTCTCAGCAGGAGCTGGAGGAAAGAATTAACCAGCCTAAGGTAGAAAGACCAGGAATGGTTAGGATTAGCCTTGGTCTGTATAATACAATTCCAGAAATTGATGCCTTAGCTCTTCAATTGAACAAAATTATACTTAACAAAAAATACTATCTTCAGAAGTATTCTGATATGCCAGAGCTTTTCTAATTTAATAAGACTACATAAGGTGCTAGTGCCTTGCGTCATTTAAACGTTGAGGTAAATTATACCGGGAGCTATCCAATGATTTAAGTGACACAAGGTACTAGGATAATTATTGCTCTTAAGGACAAAATATTAGTATTCTAACAAGGGGAGGAATACTGATTTGGAGAATAAAAAGCTGAATCTTTTATTATTTAGCGGTGAATATGACAAAGCACTGGCAGCCCTGATACTTGCCAATAGTGCCAGAGAGCTAGAGGTTGATGTTACTATATTTTTTGCCTTCTGGGGTTTATTCTTAGTTCGTGACCCCGAGAAATTTACCACCGAGGACAAGAGCATGTACGAGAAAATGTTTGGCATGATGACTCCCAAGGGGCCAAATGAGCTGCCTCTGTCTAAAATGAATTTTGCGGGCCTGGGCAAGGAAATGCTGCTGGATATGATGGAGGAGGATAATGCACCGCCTTTAATCGCTTTCTTAAAGGGTGCGCAAAAGAAGGGTGTAAAATTCTGTGCCTGCAAGCTTTCTACTGATGTAATGGGCTTTAAGCAGGAGGAGTTTATACCGGAGGTTAAGATAATGGAGGCAAAGGAATATCTTTCAGATGCCCTCTCCTCCAATATGCAGCTCTTTATTTAAAAGGCGAAATATTACAAATTTGTAAAATATAAATTTGTTGTTGTATTTTTTTCCAATGCAGGATATAATAGTAAAGTAAATAAATGTAAAGGAGGTCGTGCAAAATGACAATCGCAACCATCAAGTTAGAAAAAGGAATTTTAGCAGCTGAACTAAATAATTATTATGCACGACATATGTCTCGCCTTTAGTTTATTATTCTAACTAAAAATTTAGGGCCATAGTATGTGCATATGCATTCTATGGCTTTTTTAAATCCTTTTATCCCTTTGGGGATATTTGAAGGTATGCACTATTTTTGTGTCCTCAAGCCATAGTATAAAGCTATGGCTTTTTTAATGCAAAAAATTAAATTCAAGTTTAAATACATCGAAAGGAGGAAAAAATCATGAAGGTGATTTACACCTAGTCACAGGCTTTTATTACGATAAAGGAGGTTAAATAAATGCATTTATTTAGGTATGAGGTTGGTGGAGTATTAAACAATTAAGGAGTTGGTATACATGTCAGAATTAAATTTCGGATTAAAAATAAGCACCTTTAAGATTAGCATTAATATAAATAAGGCGGAGGAAGCTAACAAAAAAGCTTTATCATCAATTGTAAAAAATGAAGCCCGATTGCTGAAGGCCACAAATGCCAAGGTAAAAAACGCAGCAGAGTTTTATCTGGCGGACTGTCGCTACTAAGCTTTAATATTTAACTTATAGGTTATTTAAAATATGATAAAGGGGGTTTGTTAGATGGTAATTATTCGAAGGTCAAAGGAATTAAATGAGGTTTGCTTCTTATGAAGGTATGACAATAATGGAGGTAGATAAATAATGTCGTTAGTTAATTTAACTTTAAGAGTTAGTCACTTTAATATTAATATAAATATCAAGAGGGTTGAGCTCAATCAGGCTAAATGCACCGAAGCCGAATATTGCAGGGAGCAAAGGCTCCAGGAGGCCCTCAATATTCGAGACCAAGCAGTAGCAAAGTATCATGAGCTAAACGGATATAGATTATTATAATCAGAAAAGGCAGTTAAGCCCCAGCGGCTTAACTGCCTTTTAATTTAACCTTAAACCTTAAACCTGTAACCCACACCCCAAATAGTTTCTATATATTGGGGGTTTGAGGTATCCAGCTCGACCTTTTCCCGTATCTTTCTTATATGGACTGTTACAGTGGCTATATCCCCAAAGGACTCCATGCCCCACAGGCGTTCAAAAAGCTCCTCCTTTGTATAAACCCTGTTGGGGTTTGAGGCTAAGAAGGTCAGCAGGTCGTATTCCTTGGTGGTCAAGAAGACCTCCTCATTGTTTATGAATACCCTTCTGGAAAGCTTGTCAATATAAAGCCCTCTGATTTCAATTATTTCCTTTTTGTCTATGGCCTCTCCCACCAGCCTTTGGTATCTGGTCATATGGGACTTAACCCTAGCCACCAGCTCCCCGGGGCTAAAGGGTTTAGTAATGTAATCATCCGCCCCCAGACCAAGGCCCCTTATTTTATCAATGTCCTCTTTTTTAGCAGAGATCATCAATATGGGAATATTTTTTTCATTTCTTATTAGCTTACATATTTCAAAGCCCTCCACCTTGGGAAGCATTAGGTCTAGTAAAATCATATCATAGGGGGTAGACAGCGCCTTCTTTAGGCCCTTTTCTCCATCCACCTCTATATCCACGTCAAAGCCATTAATCTCAAGATAATCCCTTTCTAGCTCGGCTATGCTTAAGTCATCCTCAATTATTAAAATTCTTTTCAATGGAATCACCTCGCTTATATTTTTTTAAGGTAATGAATATCTTAGTGTATTGACCTTCCTTGCTCTCAGCCCAGATTTTGCCGCCATGCTCCACGATAATCCTTTTTGCTATGGCAAGACCCAGTCCGCTGCCACCATAGGCAACATTTCTTGAGGCATCAGCTCTATAGAAGGTTTCAAATATATATGGTATCGCCCTATCCTCAATACCCTTTCCATTATCCTGAAAAGCTATTTTTACCTCTTCACCATCATCAATAACCCTGATTTGTATTTTAGGATTTTCCTTATCCATATTTTTTACTGCATTATCTATTATATTTACGATAACCCGCTTTAGCTTTTCAGGGTCAGCCATGATAATTATCGATTCCTCATCCAAAATAAGGTCCAGCTCAACCGCCTTCTTTTCCAGGTCAAATTGAAGCTCCTCCACGCAATCTATCAGATACTTCACTATATCCACCTGTTTAAAGTGGAATGTTAGCTTCCTAAGGTCCAGCTTAGAGAAAAGGAACAGTTCATCGATCATTCTATCGATATCCGTCGCCTTGGAGTATATGGTCTGCATATACTTTTTATTCTTTTCAGGCGAATCTGCGACCCCGTCCATCATACCCTCGATATAGCCCTTGATGGCTGTAATTGGAGTCTTGAGGTCATGAGATATGCTGGATATTAATTCCTTCCTGTCATTTTCATACTGCAGCTGCAGCTCCAGTGACTGCTTCAGCCTATACCTCATTTCCTCAAAGGCCATACTCAACTCGCCGATTTCATCCATTGACTCAATTTCTATCTTAAAATCCAGATTGCCTTCCTTTATTGAGTTGGCATAGCTCTTTAGCTTGTCTATCGGTCTTGTGATGCTACGGGACATTATATAGGAAAGAAGGCCGTTTGTAGCTATTAAAATTAATATGACAGTAATAAATATCGTTAAATTATACCCCTTCATGGCCTTAACAATCGTATTTACATTTGTCACCAGAAACAGGCTGCCCTCTAAACCATCCTCAAAGTAGAAATCGTGCTGCTTAACCCAATAGTTTCCTCCTGTTATCCTTAGAATCTCGTTTTCATCTATGATTGCTCTGCCAAAGGGGGGAAGCTCAGCTATAAGCTCTACATTCTTGTCCCCACCCCCTATAAAGACTATCTCATTTTCCCTTCTGATGATAGCTGTAGAATGTATGGTCCTGAGTTTAGCCTCCTGTTCCTCTAAAGGGGTTGCATTTATATTATATTGATTTTTCAGAAGCTGTGATCTTATGTCGGCAAATAAGGCTGCCCTTTTATCCCTTGCCTCCTTAATTGGATGGTCTCCAATGTTCATCTCCTCGACACTTGACATATCACCTATATAGTACATACCCATCAGCCAGGTGGATAATCCCGATAGCAATATTGGCAAAATCAGAACTGCAATATAGGATTTAACTAAACGTTTTTTTATTGACATTTTAATACCTGCCTTCAATAGTATTATATTGCTAGGCGTTATTCATAACGCAGGGCATCTATAGGATTAAGCCTTGCAGCCTGCCTTGCAGGATAAATTCCGAAAAATAAGCCCACCGCAAAGGAAAAGAGTATAGCGCCTAATACGGCTGCTAATGATACAGAGGGTGTTATTCCCGCTATTCTTCCAAGTATTGCTCCTCCTACAATTCCGAAGGTCATCCCCAATAAACCGCCTATAACAGATATTATAATAGACTCCATAAGAAATTGCACTAAAATTACTCTTGTGGTAGCCCCCAAGGATTTTCTTATGCCAATTTCCCTTGTTCTTTCTGTAACCGACACCAGCATGATATTCATAACTCCGATACCACCTACCAGCAGCGATATTGCCGCCACTGCCCCTATAAAGGCAGTGAAAATCCCCAAGACCGTATTGATTTGCTCCAGCTGGCTAAATACACTTTCAGGCGTATATACCTCCTTACCACGGTTATTATGCCTTGACTCCAATATATTAATGGCAGCATTTGCTGCGCCCTCCATCTCCTCCTGCGAGGTTGCTGTGATGGCTACTGAGTCTAAGCTGAACCCTGAAAAGAGATTATCTAAAAGGGTGATTGGCACTGATACAAAGACCGGCATACCATTTCTGGCCTGAGCAAAGGGTGTGGTTATACCCTTGTAAACTCCAATTATGGTGACCTTCTTAGCTGTCGCCTCTGGTCCCAGCTTCATGCTTAGCCCTACGACATCCTCAAAGCCAAAAAGGTTTTCTGCAGCATTGCTGTCTATAACAGCTACTGCTCTTCCCTCCTGAAGCTCTCTTTCATTAAAGAATCTCCCATAAAGCATTTCTACATTGTCTATATAGAAGAGATCGCTATTGCCTCCCTTTATTACTGCAGTGCTGGTTTCCTTCTCAGTTATTGCCACGCCTCTCCTTTGACTAACGGGGGAGGCATAATTAACAGCTTCAGCCTTTTCCTTTATTTGCCTTACATCCTCTAGGGTTATATAATCCGTTGTTTGAGCTTTTGCAGCATCCACAGTAATGGTTACTGAGGCTGCCCCCAGCTTTTCAAATTCACTGGTTATAGCCCTTTGCCCCCCCTGACCCAAGGAAACAATAGTGATAACAGAGCTAATACCTATGATTATCCCCAGCATGGTAAGGAAGGAGCGCAATTTATTTGCCCTTATGCTGTCTATGGCTATTTTTAAGCTTTCCAATAAATTCATCAGCTTCTCTCCTTAAATGATTATCCTATCCTCCACCGAAGTGTCGGAGACAATATTCCCATCCTTAAATCTTACAATCCTTTTGGCATGCTGAGCGATATCAGGCTCGTGGGTTACAATCAGCACCGTAGCCCCTTCATCATTTAAGCCCTGGAAAATCCCCATGATATCATTAGAGGATTTGGAGTCCAGATTTCCCGTTGGTTCGTCCGCCAATATAAAGGTGGGTGAATTGACTATAGCCCTTGCTATTGCCACCCTTTGCTTTTGTCCACCGGATATTTCATTTGGCCTGTGCTTTACCCTGTCCCCGAGTCCTACCTTTTCCAGAGCCTCCATCGCCTTTTCTCGCCTTACCCTCGCAGGAACTCCGGCATAAACCAGCGGTAGCTCTACATTTTCTAAGAGGTTCATTCGAGGTAGTAGGTTGAAGGCCTGGAAAACAAATCCAATTTCCTTATTTCTTATATAGGCCAGCTCAGTATCCGAGAGATTTGCCACATTTCTATCGTTTAAAAAATAGCTCCCCTCCGTCATCCTATCCAGACAGCCTAGAATATTCATAAGGGTAGACTTTCCAGAGCCAGAGGGACCCATTATTGCGGCAAATTCGCCAGTCTCCACCTTAAAGCTTATATTGTTGAGGGCTGTCACCTCTACATTGCCCATCTGGTATTTTTTAAGAACCTTCTTAACCTCCAGCATTATCTAGCCGCCTCCTGTTCCTCTCTTACCGGAGCGCCATCCTTGATGGTGCTGCCTGGGTTTAAAATCACCTTATCCCCCAGCTCAAGACCTTCAAGCACCTCAACCTCCGTATCCGATTGAAGTCCGACTGTCACCTGGCGTTCCTCGGCTATATTATTTTCCACCGTATAAACATAATAGTTGCTGCTCTTATTGGCCCGCAGGGCCTCTGCAGGAAGCTTCATCGTCCCCACAGCCTCACCGATGAGTATATCTATGTCCACATCGAATTCGATTTTTAGCTCAGGGGCCTCCTCCAATATATCAATTTCGATTCCCAATATTGTCTCTGTCCCCGAGGCGCCCGTGCTTCTGTTGGCCACTGGGTCGATAAAGGAAATTACACCCTCATATACTCCCTTATCTCCCCTGATATTAACCTTCTGTCCCAGAGTGATATCGCCGGCATCATACCTTCCTACTGAAGCCACAGCCTTTAGGTCTTTTATGTTTTGCACCGTAATCGCCGGCTGCATGCTACTGCCAACGGAGCCCTCTACAGCGCTAATAGCCGTTACCACTCCATCATTTTCAGCCACAATGACATCCTTTGCCTCCGAAAGCTTTTGTCTGGCAGAATCCAGACTAAGCTTTGCCAGGCTAACGGAATTTTCAGCCTGCTTTAAACGTTCGTTAGATACAGGACTTAGGGCATTCCTCTGCTGCTTAAGGGCGGATACGTCTGCTCCGCTATCGCTTAAAATAGCAATCTGCATATCCAATTCGTCTATCCTCTCCTGCACCTCCTGGCCTTGCTTTATCAGCTCATCTCTTTGTAATATGGAATTACTATACTGAAGCTCAGCCTGCTTAACGGCTGTGGTCAGATCCTGGCCCTCATAGGATATTAATAGATCTCCCTTTTTTACTTCGCTGCCTACAGTCACATGCACCTTTTCTATAACCGCCTGTAATCCGTAATACTCAATGCTGTTTTTCGACTTAACGGTTGCAGTGGTGGATAAATAGGAGCTGATATCCCCCATCGTCACCTCACCGAGTCTAACACTGGTAAGGGCAGGACCTCTATTACTTATCCTCCTGTAGGCCCCCCCTACCAAAACCACTGCTACGATAGCTATTATAATATATCTTTTCTTCAAGCTTGCTCCTCCTTATTAGTTCTTCCTTCTATGTATCATTCTATCCCATTTGTATAAATCGCCAATAAACAAACTATTAAAATTATATTAATTTCAATAGCTTGGGGGCATACAAGCCTTAGTGCCTATTTGTGCCAAAAGCCCTGTAGCTGATGCCTCAGTCCGGATATGCTGTTTATCCTCCTATAGTGATGCCACTCCTTGGGAAAGAGCCTTAAATACTGGGCCGTTGTAAAGCGTTCATCAATCAGCAGCACTGCTCCTCTATCCTTCTCTGTACGTATTACCCTACCGGCGGCCTGCAGCACCTTGTTCATGCCAGGGAACATATAGGCATATTCGTAGCCCAGCTGGCTTTTATTATCAAAATAGCTTTTTATGATGTCGGTTTCAAAATTGATTTGAGGCAAACCCACACCTATGATTATTGCCCCCAGTAGGCTATCCCCCACCAGGTCTATACCCTCGGAAAAAATACCTCCCATAACGGCAAAGCCAACGGTATTCCTTACCTCTTTAGTAAAGGAGCTTAAATATTTCTCCCTTTCCTCCTCCGTCATCTGGGATTCCTGCACCAGTATTTCTACATGAGGATATCTTTCTTCCATTATTTCCAACAGGACTCTTAAATATTGATGGGAAGGAAAAAAAACCAGATAATTCCCTTGCCTTCCCTGTATAAATTCATAGATATAGTCGGCAACTATACCATAATAGGCCTGCCTTTTGCTGTATTTTGTGGAAACGCTATTGGCCACCAGCAGACACAGGTTGTCCTTTGAATAGGGTGAGGCCAGCCTTAGACAGCTGTCCTCCTCTCTACCCCCCAATATCTCCCGGAAATAATCCAACGGTGTAAGGGTTGCAGAAAATAAAATGCTGGCAGTGGCCCTTCCCATTGCCGTACTCAAAAGCCTCGAAGGGTCTAGGCACAGCAGCTTCACCTTCACATCCTTATCCTCAGTATTGACATAGGTGATATAGCCCTCGTCGTAGCCCTCCGATATCTTTATAAAGGAAAGTGCGTTAAAGTACAGCTCCAAAGCCTCCTCGTAATGCTTGTTCTGCTTATTTTCCAACAGCCATGGCTCTAAAAGCTCCACCAGCCGCCTCAAATGATTCAGAAGCGTATGTGGGGGCTCCTGCTGCAGCAGCACGCCATCGGTGGTTGTCTTCTTAAGCTGCAAAAGCTCTGTGTTTATCTTGGTCAGGGTCTTGTTAACCCCAGGATAGCTGTTTTTTAAGCTCCTTTTAGCCTTCAAAAAAGCAGACTTATATAGCTCGGCAGAAAACATTTCCCTAGACCTATCCACCATATTATGAGCCTCATCTATTAAGAATGTATATTTATCCTGAATATCTACGAAAAACCGCTTTAAATACACCTTCGGATCAAAGACATAATTATAATCGCAGATTATGCAATCTCCCCAGAGAGTCAGCTCCAGGGAAAACTCAAAGGGGCATATCTGATGCCTTTTAGCATACTCCTCGATTTTTTCACGGTTTATGGCGGACTCATTCGTAAATATATCTGATATTGCAGGCCTTAGCCTGTCAAAATAGCCCTTTGCATAAGTACATTCCTCCGGGGTACAGGCGGCCTCCTTTTCAAAGCATATTTTGTCCTTAGCCGTAAGGGTTACCGACTTTAGCCTTAAGCCCCTATCCCTAAGCCTTGCTAAAGCCTCCTCCGCCGCCTGCCTTGTTATGGTTTTTGCCGTCAGATAAAATATTTTGTCCGTCAAGCCTTCCCCCATTGCCTTTACAGAGGGGAAAATGGTGGACATGGTCTTGCCGGTTCCCGTTGGAGCCTGAGCAAAAAGCCTTTTATCCTCCTTTATAGCCCTATAGACGGTTACTGCCAGCTCTCTCTGGCCCTTTCTATAGTCATCAAAGGGGAAGCCCAGCTCCTTTATACTCTCCTGTCTATCAATAATCCAGCCTCTGGTTACTTCCGCCCAATAGTAATACGCCTCAATCAAGCCCATAAAGAAGGTCTCCAGCTCCAGATGGCTCAGGCTTCTTCTGTATTTCTTGATTTCTTCTGTGTTGATATTGTAATAGGTCAGCTGAAGGTCTATCTCGTCAATATTATTCTGAAGACAATAAAAATAGCCATAGCACATAACCTGTCCCCAGTGGAGGCGATTATCCAGCCCCTCCTCCTGTGACAGGTCACGGGTTGTAGACTTTATTTCATCTATTACGATATTGTCCTCCTCCGAGAAAATTCCATCCGCCCGACCTCGAATATTAAAGCTTAAGCCCCTGTATTCCACCACATGCTTCATAGATACCTCGGGGGTATAGCCCTTGCCATAGGATCTTTGAAGCTTTTGATGGGCCCTTGTCCCCTCTATGCCTCTGGATTTCCCTGTAAATTCAGAGCTAAGGTCCCCCGACAGCAGCACAAATTCTACTAGGCCCTTAACCGACAGGCTTATTTCCCTCTGTCCAATCATAGTCTATTCCTCAATTCCATTAATCTATTAGCTCTTCAAAGCGATTTATTATGCTTCCCTCCAGCTTTGTTGTACCCAAAAACATTTGTAGAGGCCTTACCCAAACGGAATAGTCGCCGTAAAGCTGCTGGTATACCACCAGCTCCTCCTCAGTTTCAGAATGACGGGCAAGGTACAGCACCCTATAGTCATTCCCCTTAAAATGCCTGTATTTACCTCCGACTTTTATCTGCCTCTCCATAATCATTTCCCCAATCCGTCAATATAATATCTCTATTTTATCATATTTTAGTATTGTTTAAAGCCAAAGAAAAAAAGCCTGCTTAGTAGCATGGCTTTTATTTCTTCGTCTTTTCTTCTCTGCTGCCGGGCTTTTCAAGCTTTAGTCCCTTTTCACATAGGGGGCAGCTGTGGGGCTCATAGCTTTCAATCTCCAGCTTTATAGTGCTGTACACCGGTATTCCCAGCTCTACACCTTCAGCCCTTCTGTCCACCATGGAGGCAACGCCTATTACGGTTCCCCCAAGCCCCTCCAGCAGCTTCTTCACCTCAAGAGTAGATTTACCCGTGGTCACTACATCCTCAGTTATTAATATTCTGGCCCCGGGCTTTATCTCGAAGCCTCTTCTCAGCTGCATTTCTCCGTCCTTACGCTCAGTAAATATCGCTTCAAGCTCCAGCTGTCTCCCCATCTCATAGGCCACTATAATTCCACCCATTGCAGGACCTACAATGATATCTATAGGTAAATCCTTCACCTGCTCAACAACAGGCTTCAGCACCTCTGCCGCATAGGCTGGATTCTTCAATACCTTTGCACATTGCACATAGCGATTGCTGTGCTTTCCGGAGGATAAATGAAAATGGCCCTCCAGCAAAGCCTCAGATTTTTTTAGGATTTCCAGAATTTTTTCAGTACTCATGGCTTCATCTCCCTTTAAATTATTCCTCTTATTTCCTCTAGGGACTTAATTCCCTCCTGCTTCATATATGTCTCCAGCCCCTCCAGCATATCCAAGGTGATTGTGGGCTTTATAAAATTCGCTGTTCCTATTTGCACACAGGTGGCTCCCACCATGATAAACTCAACGACATCCCTCCAGGTGGTTATTCCCCCCACCCCCATTACAGGGATGCTGACATTTTTACAGACCTCATGGACCATTCTAAGGGCTATGGGCTTTATGGCCGGCCCGGAAAGCCCTGCATACATGTTGTCAAAGATGCTTTTTCTCTTATTTATATCAATCGCCATAGCCTTGAAGGTGTTTACAAGGGAAACGCCGTCGGCTCCCTCCTCCTGACACACCACCGCAGCCCTGACTATGTCCTCTGCATTTGGCGAAAGCTTAACCACCAGTGGCCGCTTTGTGGCATTTCTTGCGGCTCTGACGATTCTTCTTGTGCTATCCGCCGTTATGCCAAAGGCCATCCCCCCCTCCTTAACATTGGGGCAGGAGATGTTTAGCTCTATTATGTCTACGGCCTCGTTAGAAACCATTGCTATGGCATCTACATAATCCTGTAGGGTTTTTCCGCCGATATTCACCAGCTTAACCATATCTAGCGTCTTAAGATAGGGCAGCTCCTCCTTTATAAAATCCTCAACACCAGGATTTTCCAGCCCAACGCTGTTAAGTATTCCAGAGGGAGTCTCCCATATCCTTATGCCAGTGTTTCCGCTTCTCTTTTCAAGGGTTAAGCCCTTTGTTGCAATGCCTCCAAGCCTTTCTATATCATACAGCTGTCCATATTCCTTGCCGAAGCCAAAGGTTCCCGAGGCCATCACTAGAGGGTTTTTCATGGTTATGCTTCCGAATTGTACCTTTAAATTAGCCATGATAAACCTCCTCTCCTAAGAATACCGGACCGTCCTTACATACCTTCTTGTTTCCGCTCTTGGTTTCACAGGTGCAGACCAGACAGGCCCCTATTCCGCAGGCCATATGCCTTTCTATCGATACATACACCCTTGCAGAGCTTCCTATAGATTTTTTATAAAGGGCCTCCAGCATAGGCTCCGGGCCGCAGGTAATGATATAGTCATATTTATTGGGGTCCACCAGCTCGATGACACTGCCCCCCAGCTGTACCCTTACCTTATTAGCCAAAGCCTCAAAGGCCTCCAGCCTCAAGGGCTCCTCTCTGAAGCCAAGATATATGTCCAGATTTTCTACCTCATTACTGCTGCCAAGCTCCTTTGCGGCATAATATAAGGGGGCTGCTCCGATTCCTCCCCCAACGACTGCCACTCTGCCCTTAAGCTTTGGAAAGCCATTGCCAAAGGGCCCCTCCAGATGCAGCTCATCTCCTGTTTTCAATTGGCTTAGCAGAACTGTCCCCTCACCTGCCACCCGATATAAAAAGCTGATGGCATCACTGTTGATATCGTGTATGCTTATGGGCCTTGAAAGCAAGGGGTAGAAGCTCCAGGAACGAAGCATGTAGAATTGTCCCATGCTACCCTTGTACTTTCCCTGCACCTCCATCAAATAGGTGTCGGGAGCAATTGCCCTGTTGGATATTATCTTAGCCATTTTCCAATATCCTCCTTCATATGCTGTACCCTTTCTCGGGCATATATTGCGAAGTCCTCCCCTTCAGTTTTTCCCTTATGGGCGGTTATTATTTCCCTCGAGGAGTTGATCACACCGCAGGTTTTTTCCTTGAATAGCTCCGCTACTGCTTCTCCGGTTCCCCCCTGAGCGCCATAGCCGGGGATCAGGAAGAAGGTGCTGGGGGCCATTTTCTCTATTTCCTTAAATTCCTGTGGGTAGGTGAGGCCTACAACCCCTCCCACCAAACTAAAGCCGCTTTCTCCTATAAACTCACTGCCCCAGTCCTTTACTTTTGCAGCAGCGTGCTGATATACCGGCATACCCTCCGCCACCAGCTCCTGAAAATCCTTAGAGCTTTCGTTGGAGGTCTTTATCAGAACAAATATCCCCTTTTTCCCTGTTTTCAGGTATTTGAAGTAGGGGCTAATGGCATCCAAGCCCATGTAGGGGTTTACTGTAATAAAGTCCGCCTCAAAATCCCCCTCAAAGTGGCCCTTTGCATACATTTCTGCAGTCGAGGAAATATCACCCCGCTTTATATCCGCAATCACCAAGGCTCCGGCCCCTCTGATATAGCTTAGGGTTCTGCTGTAGGCCCTCAAGCCCTCCAGTCCCAGCGCCTCGTAGCATGCGATCTGAAGCTTGTAGCAGGCAACTAAATCGAAGGTTTCATCTATTATCCTCTTATTGAATTGGTATAGCTTTTCCTCTACCGTCATGTCTGAATCCAGTAAATATTGGGGAAGATAATCTAATCTTGTATCCAGACCCAGACATATTGGGCCTCTTTCCTGAACCTTATTATATAAGGCATCTATTATCATAGGCTTGCCCTCCTGATTATTGATTTATATGCTGAAACATGATCTGACCTCGTTTTATCGTCATTTTCACTCTACCCTTTACAGCTGCGCCATTGAAGGGATTATTTTTACCCTTGGAGATAAAGTCCTTCGTGCTAATTTCGTATTCCTCATTTAGATTTACCAGCACGAGATTTGCCTCCAGCCCTTCCTTTATTAGTCCGCTGTTTAGCCCAAGAAATTTAGCAGGCCCATGGGACATTACACGGCTAAGGGTACTGATGTCTAGACCATTTTCCTTGAATACGGTGTTTACCATTGAAAAGGCCACCTCTATTGAGGATATCCCCGGTGCACCCTGTTCCTTGTCCTCATGGCTGTGGGGAGCATGGTCTGTTGCCACCATGTCTATATGGCCTTCTTCAAGCCCTTTTAGCAGTGCCTTTACATCCCCTTCGCCTCTGAAGGAGGGATTTACTCTATAGTCCAGACCGTAAGCAAAGAGATGATGTGGCGTTACCTCACAGCTGATCTTTAGGCCCCTGGCCTTGGCCTCCTTTACAAGGCTAAGGCTGGCCTCTTTACTGATATGGCAGAAGTGAAGGCTTCCCTTCAGCTCCTCCGCCAGCTTAATATCCCTTGCTATTATTTCCGTCTCCGGCTGGGCATGAACCAGTATCTTAAAATCCATTTCCTCTGCTGCCGATATTGCTGCCTTCATTATTTCTTCATCGAAAATCGTATTGCCATCGTCGGAGAAGAGTCTGGTGTAGGGCAGCATGGCTCTAAAGTCTGCCAGCTCCTTCCCCTCTAGGCCCTTTGTAATGGCTCCAACCTGGTGCAAATCACAGAGGTTCAAGGCCCTGCTCCTGATAAGTATGCTCTTCAGAAGCTCTGGGTTATCGCAGACTGGCTTGGTATTTGCCATTGCCGCCAGCGTAGTATAGCCGCCCTTTAATGCTGCCCTCTGACCGCTCTCCAGATCCTCCTTGTATTCAAAGCCAGGATATCTTAGATGAGAATGCAGGTCTATAAAGGAGGGCATAAGGGTTTGGCCTTCTCCGTCAATAACTGTAATGTCGTCAGCCATGATTAGCTGTTGCATAGCCTCCTGACCTTCTAAGCTATGGCTTTCTATTACTCTGCTTATTCTTCCGTCCTCTATCAGGAGCCCGCCATTTTTACTGCTGAAGGCATCCACCATTTTCACATTACTGATTAGTAGCTTCATGGGCTTTCTCCTATCTACATTGAAGTTCTGGCATCACAGTACTCGCAACGGTATTCCTTTTTCTCTCTGTTTACCAGTGTAAATTCTACATCATCTATATTTTCCAGTGTTGTAACACATCTTGGGTTTTTGCATTTTAGTGTTCCCTTCACCCTATCAGGCAAAGTTAGTTTTATCTTTTCCTTTTTAATCCCATTCTCTATAATATTTACGGTAACTCCCGGGTCTATTAAGCCCAGAACCGTTAAGTCCAGATGAATATCGTTCTCTATCTTAATTAAATCCTTCCTGCCCAGCTTATTTGATGGTACATTCTTCAGCAAAGCCACCGTATAGTCGTATTTGTCCAGTCCTAAATGATTGAATATCTTATAGCCATGCCCCACCTTTATGTGGTCTATCACAATTCCCTTTTTGATAGTATCTATTCTAATCATCTATTTATCCTCCTTTTCCAGCAGCTTTATAATCAGCGCCATCCTTACATACATTCCAAACTTAGCCTGGGGGAAGTAAACTGCCCTTGGGTCATTATCCACCTCATCGGCTATTTCGTTTACTCTTGGCAGAGGATGCATTATGATCATGTCCGCTTTAGCATTTTCCAGCTTTTCATTATTCAGTATATAGCTGTCCTTCAGCCGCATATACTCTCCTTCATCAAGGAATCTTTCCCTCTGGATTCTGGTCATGTACAGTACATCCAGCTCTTGCATGGCTTCATCCAGGCTGCTTATTTCTACATAGGAGCCCTCCGGCAGCTCCTCCTTGATATATTCAGGAATTTTCAGCTCCGGCGGTGAGATAAATATGAATTTTGCCTCTCCTTGCATAGCTAGGGTTTTTACAAAGGAATGTACAGTTCTTCCGAATTTTAGGTCTCCGCAGAAGCCCACTGTTGGATGCTTTTGGCCCTTTTTCAGAACCCTCATGGTCAATAAATCCGTTAAGGTTTGGGTTGGGTGTTGATGACCTCCGTCTCCGGCATTGATTACCGGTATATCGGAGTACTTGGAAGCCAGCCTCGGTACACCCTCCTTGGGGTGACGGATAACGGCGATATCTGAATAGCAGGCTATGGTTCTGATGGTGTCCTTTACGCTCTCTCCCTTTGCTACTGATGAGGAGTTAGGCTCCGAGAAGCCGATGATTCTCCCTCCCAGTCTTAGCATTGCCGCCTCAAAGCTGAAACGGGTTCTGGTGGAGGGCTCAAAGAAAAGTGTTGCCAGGAGCTTGCCATTGCAGGCATTTGAATAGGCCTCCGGCGCTTCAATAATTTTTTCTGCCAGCTGAAGAATCTCTTCTATTTCCTGTTGCGTTAAATCTGTTGGCTCGATTAGATGTCTTACCCTTGACATAATATCCTCTCCTTTTTAGTCTCGCAGGACTGAGTTAAAGGTGCTGTGAAATTTTCGCATTATAAAAGCCCTTCTTG
The DNA here is from genome assembly GCA_048264125.1 of Natronincolaceae bacterium. Taxonomy (GTDB): domain Bacteria; phylum Bacillota; class Clostridia; order Peptostreptococcales; family Natronincolaceae; genus M1-B18. Next base: position 151,885 of record JBLXDM010000006.1, on the reverse strand, counting down.
TACGATACAAGAAGGGCTAAGTAATCACACTTAACACATGTTTATTTGCATACTATGCTGCTGTATCCAAACACATTACCTTCCTAGTCTCTCGTACTAGATTAAAGATATTGGCATTTGAATTAGTTTACCACTAATGGGGGGGTAAGTCAAGGGGTGGGGGAGGATATTTGTTGGGGTTATTTACCTGACTTTTAATATTAAGAAGGAAGAGGTCATGCATTCTTGAGGCAGCATCCATTTCTTTAATCATATCTATCCAACACTGGTTTGTTTGTGTTTGAAATCCAGCATCGAACTGGTCAATTTGGAGTTTTTTATGATATAATTGGTAATGCTATTGTGTCTTGTACAGCATAGCTTATTACATTTTCCAGATGCTCCTCGAAATTCAATATAGCATTTATAAGGATTTTGGAAGGGTAATCCTTGTAGCTGCACTGTTGATAGTGATATTATGGATTGTTTTTGATGATATACAAAATAATTGGAGGTAGTATTTATGAAAAAAACTGTTTCGTGTTTAATTATGATAATGTTTATTCTTTCTACAAATTTCAGCCTTGTAAATGCCTCGGATATAGAAAAAGGAAATCCCACAGCAATATATTCACCTGATGGAATTTCTTTATCAAATGGCAATGTAGTTGATTTGAACGAATATGCTACGCTCTTATTTTTGAACGGAACCCTAATAAGTGATTATGAAATAATAATCAGAAATGACAGGGCATTAGTACCTGTAAGATTAATTGCTCAGGAATTATGCGCTTCTGTGGAGAACGGGAGTAATAGGGTAGTTTCAATTGTAAAATCTCAAAAAGAGATTGTTCTATCGATTGATAGTGATATCGCTTTTGTCAACGGAATAGAAATTGCTTTAGATTATCCAGCGATAATATATAAAGACTTAACGTATGTGCCGTTAAGGTTTGTTGCTGAAAACTTAGATGCTACGGTTCATTATTCCCCTGGGCTAGCTCCTGAATTTACATATTATTATGATACACAGATGCCAGTATCTCCTGCCGACACAATAATTAGAAATTTTGCCAATATAATAATTGATGAAAAATTTGATTTTAGTGATTCCATAACAAAAGAAGAAGCCTTGCAAAAAACACAGGAAATATGTCTCGAAGGTCTTGAAAACTTTTCAAAAAGCTTAAGGGAAAATCTTGTGAATTCAAACGAAAATCCTAATCGATTTGACGATGATTTTAAAGGCATAAAAAAGGAAATAGATAGAATGATGTATATCGGTGAGGTATCAAGATTCTATAAATTCACTATAGGTCCTTATGATATTTTGTTTGACAGAATTAACCAAAAAATATTCTTCGTGATATATTCATCCGGCACAATCGTTAAGGAAGTTAACATTAACGATACTGGATTATATCTTCCAATTTTCATTGTAGGTTGATACACTTTTTTGACAAGACCGTTCCAATGGCCACCCCTGGTGGAGCCCATTGAAGTTACCAGCTAGAGGGGTTCAACTTGATGGGGCACGTTGAAATCAAAAAGATCAGAATTTAATCTGATCTTTTTTTGCAAATGCTCACCTTTTATTTTTCTAAAGCATAAATAGCTGCATATTCTCCACCAAGTCGACCTGATGTAAATGCATATCCTATTCCTACACCATTTCCAATATACGTATCATTGTACAGAACACCTGCTGCTTCCACTCCTACAGCGTATAGACCCTTCATAGGAATTCGATCCTGATTAAGAATTTGGAAGTTTCTGTTTATCAATATTCCTCCAATTGAGCCTAGGTTGTTTACCTCAGCAATTATTGCATAGTAAGGTCCCTTTTCCCCCATAGGTATTAAATATTTTGCTGATTTACCAAACTCAACATCTATACCAGTTTTAACTGCTTCCTGGTAATTGTTAAAGGTTTCCTCAAAGACCTCTATATCCATTCCTGCATTTTTTGCCAGTTCCTCTATTGTGTCACCCTTAAATCCATCACCATTTTTAACCATAGCTTCAAATACTTCATTTGCGTTATTCCATGGATTGTCAAGGGTAAACTGCTGTGTAAAGCTTGCGTAAAACTCTGGTGGCATTCCCGGAAGCCTTGGAGCCTCAACCCCCTGCATTCCTTCCTTCATTAGGGAATCCAATTGTTGTTGTGAAACAATCACATAATGGTATGGACCATGAAATGCACTAGTGTTGGCAGCAGCAACCGCCTTCAATGTTGCTGCTTCGTCCCTAAACCTCGCTCCAGACACCCCTACGTTCATAAAATTCGGAAGATAGGTAAGCATAAGGGGATAGCTGGCTTCGAAGGGCTCATATTGAGCCTTTAAAGCTTTCGTTGCCCTTGCCAAGGTTTGATGCAGCATCTGGCCTCCAATGTTGTCTGGAACCCTTGCCCCAGCTTCCCATGCCATTTCTAGGCCTTCACCGATATTTTGTCCTAGCCCTCCGTTAACCCCTTCAAATCCAAAGAACTCCTTCACCATTTCACTATTTGCAGCATAGCCTCCTGTGGCTAAAACAACACTCTTGGCCTTTATTTCTAACGTGCTTCCATCTGCCCTTTCTGCTATTACTCCTATAATCTCACCTTCTTCGCTTATAATAAGCTTCTTCGCTGTAGTTTCGGTAATAACCTGTCCTCCATTTTTTTCTACTGACGCTGCCAGCATTTCCTTAAGTATTTCCTGACGGTCTGTATATGGAGGTAAAACGTGCATTTGTTCTCCGCCTAAATTAAGGAATTGTGTAGCATATCCCTTCTCTGCCAGCCAATCGAAGGTTTCACCTGATTTAGTTACATATTGTCTTATTACTGCAGCGTCAACCCTCCAAGCATTTTTTTCAACCCATGCGGCTATCTCTTCTTCCAGATTGACTACTACGCCGTTTTCATCCGCAGCCGATGAGTTAAAAAATTTGCCTGCCCAGGATAGATTGCTTGCACCACCAATAACAGCAGTCTTCTCTAGCAAAATTACTTTTGTACCTTTATCCCCGGCCGCCACTGCAGCAGATACTCCCGATGCACCTGCTCCAACTACAACCACATCAGCCTCCAGGTTCTCTACCTTTCCTTCTCCCGGCCTTGGGGTTACATTTGCTTTTAGTGCATCAACATCTCCACCAGCTTGTTTTACAGCATCTTCAACAGCTTCTAAAATTGCATTGCTGGACCTTGTGGCACCTGATATTGCATCTACAGACAATGTCTGCTGTGCTACAATTTGATCCTTTATTCTTTCAAGAGCAACATCACCAATATTTTTTGTTTCTGAATGACTTAAAATATTCACGTCTGTGATTTCTGACTCGCTGAAGGTTACTTCTAATTCTATTTCTCCTCCAAAGCCAGCACCCTTTCCTGTGTAAGTACCTGCCGTAAATACACCGGCTTGAGGTGACCCTGTTATCTGCTGTGTGCATCCGCTCATCAATGATACAACCATCAGCATACAGATGAGTAAAGCAGAAATTCTATTAATTCCTTTTTTTCCTCCCATATCATTACTTCCTCCTATCAATTTTTGCTATAATAGCCTGTGTTTGATAATAAATAAACAATCAAAGGCTATGTCTATCATTCTATACCTTGGTGCTGGACTAAGGTCAAGTATTTTTGTTATAAAAAAACTGTCACTGCCAGGGGGACGGTTCTGCTGACAATATTGTTTATTTGTCATAAGTCCTCTATTTTCCCTAATTAATTATTCTTCAATTCCCTCCACATCAAAGCTAATCTCAATAAATCTCTATTCAGACAGATGACAGGCTACACCATGTCCAACCTCCATTCGCAGCGCTGGCTCCTTATGCTTGCATATATCCATGCAGGAGGGACATCTGGTATGGAAGGCACAGCCTGAGGGTATATGAATTGGACTTGGTATTTCATCCTTTAGTATGATCCTTTCTCTTTTTATATCCGGGTCCGGTATAGGGGATGCGGACATTAGTGCCTTTGTATAGGGATGCTTCGGAGAAGTATATAGATCTTCCACAGCTCCTATTTCTACTATTTTTCCTAAATACATAACTGCAACCCTGTCACTTACATGCTTTATGACATTCAGTCCGTGGGCTATAAATAGATAGGATAGCTTAAATTCCTTTTTAAGCGCCATCATTAAATTTAGTATTTGAGACTGTATGGATATATCTAAGGCGGATACTGGCTCATCGCATACGATAAACTTCGGTTTAGTAGAAATAGCCCTAGCTATGCCAATACGCTGTCTTTGCCCTCCACTAAACTCGTGTGGAAATTTTTTAGCATCCTTTGCAGTTAATCCTACCATATCTAATAATCTGACACATTCCTTCTTAAATTCTAAAGGCGGCACTATTTTATGTATAGTTAAGGGCTGGGTCAGTATATCCTCAATGGTCATTTTAGGATCTAAGGAGGCATAGGGATTTTGAAATATGACCTGTATATCTTTTCGTATTCTCCTAAACTCTCTATCTTTAAATTCACTAATGTCCCGTTCTTCAAAAAATATTTTTCCAGCTGTAGGCTTTAATAGTCTAAGGATAAGCTTACCCGTGGTAGTTTTTCCACTGCCGGACTCCCCTACCAGCCCCAATGTTTCTCCTGCATCAATATGAAAGCTGACACCATTTACTGCTTTTACCTGAGCAATTTCTGGATTAAAGACTGATGTATTTAATGTAAAGTGTTTTTTTAAGTCAACTACCTCTATCATTTTCATGGCGAACCCACCCTTCTCTACATATACCACGATTTCTAAGGAATTTCCTACGCTTTATCATATAGCCAGCATCGTACTAAATGATTTTCTTCCACTGCCATCAGCGGCGGCAGCTCCTCTTTACATTTTTCCGTCACTTTGGGACATCTTGTTGAAAACCTGCATCCCTTAGGAAAATCCGTTGGATAGGGTACATTTCCTCCTATGGTATATAGCACCTCTGCTTTATCATCTATTCTTGGTATGCATTGAATCAAACCTTGTGTATAGGGATTCAGTGGATTTTTAAATAGGCCAGCCTTATTACTTTCTTCCATGATTTTTCCACAATACATGACACATACACGATCTGCCGTTTCTGCCACTACACCTAGGTCATGGGTTATTAGAAGTATGGACATATTGTTCTGCTTTATTAAGCCTTTTAGAAGCTCCAATATTTCTGCCTGTACGGTTACATCTAAGGCTGTTGTAGGCTCATCTGCTATGACCAGCTCTGGATTGCACACAATAGCCATAGCGATCATAATTCTCTGTCTCATGCCACCGCTAAATTGAGCTGGATAATCATTATAACGTCGACCAGCATCCTGTATGCCAACGGCTTCCATTGCGTTGATGGCCTGCTTTTTCGCCTCTGATTTTGACATTTTTTTATGTATGGTAAGGACTTCTGCGATTTGATCCCCTATTCTTATCATAGGATTTAAGGAGGACATCGGCTCCTGATATACCATGCTTATTTTATTTCCTCTTATTTGACGCATTTGCTTTTCTTTATAGTCCAGCAGATTTGCATCATTAAATAGAACCTCTCCTCCTTCTATTTTCCCTGGAGATTTTATTAGTCCCATGATGGATAGCGCAGTTATGCTTTTACCACTTCCAGATTCTCCTACAATAGCTAGTATCTCTCCCTTATCTATATGAAAGCTGACACCGTCTACAGCTGGAATTATTTCCCCATCTATATGGAAGTAGGTTTTTAATTCTTTAATTTGTAATAGACTCATTTTTACCTCCTGAATATATTTATCTTAGTTTTTAGTTTGGTATTATTAATTGCGACGAGGCACTATTATCTGCCTTAGGATATCCAGTGCTGTATATAGAAAAAAGAATATGATGGCTAAGACTACGGCAAAGCATAGTAGTGCGATGGTTGTACTTCCATCTATGGCTGGTTTTGTGTAAAAGTCCATCATTTCAAAGGTTACACCTGGAAAATAAAATAAACGCTCTACTATAAACAAGCTGGAAAACATGATAGAGACAATGGCAGGAAATGAAGCGATGAGATCCGTCAGTACATTTCTCATGCTATGATTTAATATGATTCTTGTCTCCGAGCATCCCTTCCCCCTAGCTGCAAGTATATAGTCCCTATCGTAAACTGCTTCTATTGAAGTCGATGTAACCCTGGCTATATATGCCACTGGAATTAAGGTGAGAGCGATTGTAGGATATAAATAGTGGGTCCAATGCTCATATCCCATATGCATAATTGGACCTATTCCAAATATAGTGATTTTATTTCTGTAAAGGTACAAGCCGAATAGCTGCACTAGGCTTATGATTAATACATCTGGTACAGATAAAGGGATTAAGGTCTGAAGCAGCTTAAGGGTGGATTGTTTTTTCTTTCTCCTGCTATCAAATATCCCTTTTGGAATACCCAGGAGCATTGCCAGTATAAATGAAATAAACAGAACTCTCAAGCTCCTGCCTAAAGCGATTTTCATTGCCTCTGTCACTACAATACCTTTCCTGAATACGACTACTTCAAAGTATTTTCCTGAAAATAGCCCTTTTATAGATTCAAGGACATTGCTTTTATAAGCTTCATAATTCATATTGCTTATTATATTTCCTCTGTTATCTGTGATTTCAAATCCTAAATCTGGTGAAATATTAATTGTGGCTATGACTAGAAATATGATTAAAAGTAAGCTTATTATATTTATTGCAATCCTGCTAAGTATTTTTTTAAATGCTGTCTTGTTCATATGCATCCCCCTTCCTAGTGCCTTGACCACTTTTAAATTTAGGAATAGCAGCGAGGAAAATTTTTTCAGGCCAAGGCGGAGGAGGAAGCAATATCGGGCTATATTGCGACTGACGACAACGCAGTCCTGAAGAAATTTAACCGCTGCTAAACTAAGGATTAAGGTGGTCAAGGCACTGTCCTATTTAAAATGTTCATTCATGGTTATAAGATCGATTAAAAGCTGTCCTATATTATTCAATTGCCTTCTATCTATATTTTCTATAGTATCTTTATTCGTATCCATATAGTAAAAATCGGCAGTATTTATGGATAGTTTTAAATATAGATTTAGACCAATGCTGCTGAAGGTAGAAGCGTAGGATGGTGACGATGAAAATTTTATATTCTGCTTTTTAAGTCTTTCGTGAATGCTTTTAGTCATATCAAAGGTATCTATCTTAAAGAGGGATGGACTTTCAATATATACATTGATACGATCATTTTTGCCCGCATAGCCTACATCCAAATAATATACCAAATAGTCTGTTTGGTGAAATACTCTATCATAAACATTATAATAGTCCGCTCCATTTCTAGAAATAGACTCTCCATCCCAGAATGCAAACACAATGGTTTTATCCAGCTTTTCGTCCATTTGTGAAAGCACTCTAGCTATTTCAAGACTAATGGCAGCTCGGGAAGCTCTTATAGCGCTTGTATCTCCATTGGACATGCCTATACCATCATAGGAAGCCCCTACAATTATAACCTCCTTTTTATTTTGGCTGTCATTGGGTTGATGCCAGTCCTTACCCGGTAAAACTGCAAATATATTTCTTCCCTCACTGGTTGGGGCTTTCGGAAGCTTTATTTTAATTTCAACAGTATGCATACCTGCCTTTAGCTTTTCTGCCAGCTCCCCCTTTGGTATTATGACATGACTCGTACGAAGAGAGGTTGTTACTACCTGCTGAGAATAATTATCTACTATAAAAAAGGATACATGAGTTGGTGCATAAGACCTATAGCTTAGGTCAAAGATGCCCCGCTGAACATATGCATAGCTATCAAAAAAGCCTACATACATAAGACCTCTAGCTGCTTCTCCGGCCTTAACTCTTTCTGCATACTGCTCTATATCGTCAAAGGTATTGCCTTCAAGGGTGATAAATCCTTCTTCATCTAATATGGCTCCCATCATGTCCAATGTGCTAAAGGCTGCTACTTCAAAGTCCTTATGAAGCATAAATGTGCTTATTTCGCCATCCTCATGCTTTAAATTGATCTTAGCCTCTTCTATAACTACAGCACCTGCCGAACCGCCACGATCCTTTGAAATAGGAAAGGTCTGTATGTAATTTTCTCCATCATAGGGCTCCAAACCATATGCCTTCAGTGTTTCAATAATATACTCACCTGCTAAATAATTACCTTCATAGCCAACGAGTCTGCCCTCATACTCTGGCTTCATCAGCTCCTTTATGTTTTCTATAGCATAATCTGTTTCAAAAATGTATAAGCTTTTCGCTGCAGGCATAAAAATATAGATCAGTAGGATGAATATACACAGGGTCTTTATAATAACTGGCTTGTAATATTCTTTATACCTACGGATTTGCAGGAAATATATTTTAGGTGAAAAAACAAATCCAAAGCTCCTTATATTTGATACTACCTTAGAGTTTCTTTTTTCAAATTCTATTCGAAGACCTTCTCCAGTTAAATTAAAGGCTAAAATACCCACTGCAAAGGCAAGAGCAGGGTAAAGACCTACCCAGTACTTACCTACACGATTGTACAATAGCATTTGAGATAGCAGCGCTGCCCATTCTGGATCTGAAGCCGAGTACCAACGAGCAACATTACCTTCCAAAGCCATTACCGGTACTCTCGGTCCAATAAACACGCCAAATATACTTAGCTGTGCCAATAGAAAAATAACGAGGCCGATTTCTAGAAATACAAAGCTGATAAGAGAAGAGACTAAATGAGGAAGCATATTTTGTACAGCGATTTGGATTTTACTTTTACCTACAGCTACTTCTCCTTCAATGAATTCTTCATTCATAATTTTGCTTGCTTTTTCTTCTATTTGTCTAGCTAATTTGCTCCAGCCTAAAATTGATAAGACTACCCCAAAGGCTATAATCGACTTGTCTGTTGAAAGATTGGTAACATATCTTAAATTTAAAATAAAGATTGATATGAGTAAAATCGGAATCGCAGTAAAAATTGTATTAAAGAGTTTAATCGTATATGAAAACATTTTAATTCCAATACCAGCTGCAAGACCTATGGGGACAGCTAATAAAAGCCTGAATAAAACTACCAAAATGGCCGCTTTTAGGGTTGTTTGCGTTCCATATATCAGCCTTGCATAAATATCTCTGCCCAGCTCATCCGTACCTAATATATTTTCTTTATCAGGCTTTGCAGGGTGACTTTCTACAGTAGTTTTATATCCATTTTCATTTGCTTCCTTTACCAGTTTAAATTGACTCGTTGTAGTAGGGTCTATGTCTGTGAATGATTTTGGAAAGAAGGATATGACAAATAGAATAATTAATAGCATAATGCCAATGCACAGTGGAAAATTAATTTTTTTCACGTCATTCACCTCTTAAATCATTAATGTGTTGCATTTATCATAACTTGAAACGCTTTAAATTACTTTGTCCAGGTGACGGTTCAAGACCACTGAAAGAGTCCCGTAACACTTTAATTGTAATCTACTTTTTAGTATAATATATTATGGAAATGATTTCTAGTTTTGTTTAATATAGTATTTAGATTATACTAATCTATTTCACCCTACATCTACATTTTGCACTTCCGCTTTAAAGGATTCCAAATAATAAAGTTTTGCAATTAGCCCCTAGGGTATATGAGTAAAGAGGTATTGTTTTTAAAATAAAGGAGGATGTTCTATGCACGAAAAGGGAAAATGCCCGGTAACAGGAATGACTAGGCCTAAGACACCTGATAGTGGAACAACAAATAGAGACTGGTGGCCAAATAAGTTGAATCTTAAGATTCTTGATCAAAACTCTGCAAAGAGAAACCCTATGGGGGAAGACTTTAATTACGCAGAGGAGTTCAAAAAGCTAGACCTTGAGGCCTTAAAAAATGACTTGTACGCGCTAATGACAGACTCGCAGGAATGGTGGCCTGCCGACTACGGACATTATGGACCACTTTTTATTCGTATGGCATGGCATAGTGCTGGTACTTACCGTTTGGGTGATGGCCGCGGTGGAGCAGGTTCAGGCACTCAACGATTTGCCCCACTAAACAGCTGGCCTGATAATGTAAACCTCGATAAGGCTCGCCGCTTGCTTTGGCCTATCAAACAAAAATACGGCAATAAGATTTCCTGGGCTGACCTTATGATACTTGCAGGTAACTGTGCTTTAGAATCAATGGGCTTCAAAACCTTTGGTTTTGCTGGTGGTCGTGAAGATGTTTGGGAGCCTGAAGAGGATATTTACTGGGGCAAAGAAGGTGAATGGCTTGGTGATCAGCGTTATTCCGGTGACAGGGAGCTTGAAAATCCCCTTGCTGCAGTTCAGATGGGCTTAATTTATGTAAATCCAGAAGGTCCAAACGGTCAGCCTAGCATACTGGCTTCCGGTAAAGACATTCGAGATACCTTTGCTCGTATGGCCATGAACGACGAGGAAACTGTTGCTTTGGTTGCAGGGGGTCATACCTTTGGTAAATGCCATGGTGCAGGCAGTGCTAAGCATGTTGGTCCTGAGCCTGAGGCTGCTGACATTGAAGAACAAGGCCTTGGCTGGAAAAATAGTATGGGCAGCGGTAAGGGCGTAGACACAATCTCCAGTGGTATCGAAGGAGCATGGACACCTACACCGATAAAATGGGATAATAGCTATTTAGAGACTCTGTTTAAATATGACTGGGATCTTGTTAAAAGTCCTGCCGGAGCTTGGCAGTGGGTTCCAACCGATCCTACCGCAGCAGATAGTGTTCCGGATGCCCATGACCCTTCTAAAAGACATGCACCAATGATGACAACTGCTGACCTTGCTTTGAGAATGGACCCTATATATAAGCCAATATCACTGCGATTTAAGGATAATCCTGAGGCGTTTGCCGATGCCTTTGCCCGTGCCTGGTTCAAGCTTACCCACAGGGATATGGGACCACGAAGCCGTTATCTTGGCCCTGAGGCTCCTGCAGAAGAATTGATTTGGCAGGATCCAGTGCCGGCAGTGGATTTTGAAGTCATAGATGCGGAAGACATAGCAAATCTGAAGTCTAAAATTATGGGTCTGGGAATATCTATCCCTGTACTGGTTTCAACTGCCTGGGCTTCAGCATCAACCTTCCGTGGCTCCGATAAAAGAGGGGGCGCAAATGGTGCTCGTATTCGTCTGGCTCCACAAAAGGATTGGGAGGTTAACCAACCAATGCAGCTGAATGCTGTATTACAGTCCCTTGAAAAGGTTAAGGATGAGTTCAATAATGCTCAGTCTGGGCAAAAGAGGGTTTCCCTTGCCGACTTGATTGTCTTAGCAGGAGTTGCTGCCATTGAGGCGTCAGCTAAAAAGGCAGGCTACGATATTGTGGTTCCTTTTACTCCAGGGCGTACAGATGCTTCACAGGAGCAAACCGATGCTGCCTCCTTCTCGGTACTAGAGCCTGTGGCTGATGGCTTCCGTAACTATAGCAAGGCAAAATATTCTGTTCCTGCTGAAAAATTACTTGTAGATCGTACTCAATTGCTTGGATTAACTGCACCAGAAATGACAGTGCTCATTGGTGGCCTACGGGTGCTGAATGCCAATTACAACGCTTCTCTACATGGTGTATTTACTAAAAATCCTGAGAGTCTTACTAATGACTTCTTTGTAAACCTTTTGGATATGAATACTGTATGGAAGGCCACCGCAGCTGATAGCGATGTATTCGAAGGAAGAGACCGCATAAGCGGTGAGCTTAAGTGGACCGGTACTAGAGTTGACCTATTATTTGGTTCAAACTCTGAGCTTCGAGCCCTAGCTGAGGTATACGGAAGTGATGATGCTAAGGAGAAGTTTGTTCACGACTTTATTGCAGCATGGAACAAGGTAATGAATGCAGATCGCTTTGAGCTTGCTTAATTCAGCAACTAAAATACTTTAAACAAAAGCAACCTGAAGACCTTATAATTGGCCTCGGGTTGCTTTGTTTATTTCTCATGCTTACAGTCTTTCACCGCAGTTGGAGCAAAATTGTCCTTTACCAGCCTTAAATCCACATTCGGGACAGAACTTAGCTCTTTTCCCATCATCCTTGGTATTTCCTGTTTTTTGATTTCTATTGTTGCACTTGCCCTGATCCCCCTTAGACTATTTTTACATTAAATGACTTAAGCTGTAGAACTATATAAGACTGAATTCTTCCACTATGTACCTCTGCAACATGCCCTACTTCTGCAGACTAATTGGTCCTTCACAGAACTCGCATACCCCTACTTCATCAGCCTCAACAACATTTTTAGCACCACAGCCACAGCATATGACTACTGACTCCTTTGAGCTCGATTTAGGAGCTTTAGCGGTATCTTTTGACTGCTCAGTTTTTTGAGGATCAGAACTCTCAACAATATCAAAGCCACTTAATACCCCCTCGTTTATCATTTTTAGTATATCCTTTAGTGCCTTATCGTAGCTTATTGGTATGGCCTCAGATAGCTTTTTAATAGATCTTTCTCCTTTATCAAGTATTAACTCTAAATATTTCTTTTGTCTATTGTTTCTATCTACAAGAGACTTTCCTATAAAAAATAAAGGCGACGTAAAAACCGCAACTACAATAATCTCTCTCCATCCACCACCATGCTGAAAACTATTTACTATAGTCATTATCATGACAACGACTGATGCTATCGTCCAAAACTTACTTGCAAAGTTACTAAGCTTATTGTTTGTTAAAGATACTTCAACCCTACCGATTTGCACTAGATAGTCACGATATTCTACAATATTAGAGGCTTTACTTGAGCTCTCTCCCATTTACATCAACCTTTCTTTGTTAGACTTAATCAAAGGGTGTTCCTATGCCATGATAATGTTTAATCTACTAATAATGGATTATGCTACAAGGTTTCACCGATACCTTAATTACCTTTACTCTTTATAGCTTATTGGCCCTTCACAATACTCACAGATTCCTACTTCATCTGCCTTAACAACATTTTTAGCACCACAGCCGCAGCATATGACTACTGACTCCTTGGGGCTCGATTTAGGAGCTGCAACGGTATCTTTTGACTGCTGGTTTTTTTGAGGCTCGGCAGAAGAAGTGACTGCGATACTGCCGTTTGAATCTCGAGTCATGGATTTCTCTACAACATCAAAACCACTCAATGCTCCGTTAGTTAGTATGTAAAATATATCACTTAGTGCCTTTTCATAGCTTATTGGTATAGCCTCGGCAAGCTTATTTATAGACCTTTCACCCTTATCAGTTATAAGTCTAATATACCTTATATATCTGCTGTTTTTATTAGCTATGTGCCTTCCCAATAAAATAAATGGTACTGATATAACCGAAGATATTATAATATCAGCTATCACACCATCCAGTATAGATAGAAAAATCATCAACAAGAGTAGTGTGCCAAATGTATATAGTAAAAAAAGTCCTGCGTAATATTTAAGCTTTATACTACGTAAATTTTCCTCAACCCTTCCATTTTGAACAAGATAATCACTATATTCTACAATGCTAGAGTTTTTATTAGGCATGCTACACAGCTCTTTAGTGTTTTCTTCCTTAGGCATCGCAGTATAACCTGAATCGTTTGAAACCTGAATATCTGTAATTTTAAAGCCATTCAAAATTTTTGATTTAATCATTTTATCTAAATCCTTTAAAGCAGCCTCATATTTTATCGGTATAGCCTCAGCGATTCTTTTAATGGATTTCTCTTCTGAGTATTCTATTATCTCTATATATTTTTTATATCTAATACCCTTTCGTATTTTATTGAATCCATATAAAAAAAGCAATGACCAAAGAAAAAACATAATAAGATTTCCTGAAAAATCTTTTCTTAAATCTAAATAAAGTAATATTGTAAACAACATAAATATGCCCATAGAAATGCAGACAAAAAAACCGATAAAGTTAAATATACTCATCCTAACCATTGATATCTTAATCTCACTTACTTGAACAAGAAAATCCCCCGAATCATCCTGACTTACATTGGCCTTATTAGAAATACTCTGACTCATTTTCCCATCAACCCTTCTAATTGTTATAAACAAAAAAGTACAATACTACAGCTTTATATTTTCAACATAAATACATAATTTTCCTCTATAAGTAGAGAGAAAAAGTCCAATATATGCATTTCTATAGTATACTTACTATAATATCTAATAAAGGATGGTTTGAATTTATGAACACCTATAAAAATAACTAAAAAAGCCTCTCCCACAAATCGTAGAAGGAGCTTCATTATTTTTATAAAAGCCATACCCAATGGCCACCAAAACAGATAAAAGGCGACAGAGAACAATTCTCTGCCGCCATACATTAAGCCTTATTAATATTCATCATCCCCATCAGCACCTTCTCTGGTGTGATAGGCAAGCTCCTTACATTCACCCCTACAGCATTATATACAGCATGGGCAATTGCCGGCGGTGGCGTATTGATAACCACCTCGCCAATGGATTTTGCTCCAAAGGGTCCAGTTGGCTCATAGCTGGATTCAAAGGCGACTGTTATATTTTGAATGTCCCCTCTGCAGGGTATTTTATATTGCATAAAGTTATTTGTTTCCATTTTACCCTTAGAGGTGTATCTTACATCCTCGAATAAGGCCATACCTATTCCCTGAACTAAACCGCCCTCTGCTTGAATTTTCGCCAGGTTGGGGTTAATTACAGTGCCACAGTCTATAACTGCGACATAGTCTACTACCTCAACCTTGCCGGTTAGCTTGTCTACCTCCACCTCTGCAAAGCCTGCAATAAAGGGAGGCGGACTGGTGTCCCCACCAAAGGACCCGGTTGCTATCAGCTGGGTCTTTCCTTCCCCAATGGTCATGGTTAGTCTTTCAGCGATTTTATCTAGAGTCATGGATTTTGTTCCATCAATAGTTGTTACCGCACTGCCGTTAAACTCAACCTCCTCAGCAGTCACCTCCATAAAGGCTGCTGCCGTTTCAGTTATCTGTTTTCTCATATCCTCAGCGGCTTTAATTGTGGCGTTTCCTGTAACATAGGTGGTGCTTGAAGCGTAGGAGCCAGTATCATAGGGAATTATATCAGTATCTGCAGTGTATACTATAATTTTATCAATTGTGGTCTCCAACACCTCTGCCGCCATCTGTGCTAATATCGTATCACTTCCGGTACCCATGTCGGTTGAGCTGGATAACAGGGTATAGAAGCCCTCCTCGTTGAGCTTTATAACAACCGAAGCAGTGTCAATTCCAGCAATTCCGGAGCCCTGCATGGTTATAGCCATTCCTACAGCCCTTACCTTATTATCATCTATTTCCACCCTTGGGTATTTATCCCTCCAGCCTATTAGCTCCTTGCCCCTTGTAATGCACCTGTCCAGGGCGCTGCTGGCCAATACTGCAGGCTTTCCAGGCTTCGATCCGCTTAAAATCGGATTTGACTCACCCTCACGAATCATGTTCTTTTCTCTTAGTTCAGCAGGATCTATATTAAGCTTATCTGCCAGCTGGTTCATAGCTGATTCCAGAGCAAAAATCCCCTGAGTAACCCCATAGCCTCTGAGGGCACCTGCAGGCATTTTATTTGTGTATACTACATTTCCTCGAAATCTAGTGGCCTTTGCCTGATTATATAGGGGTAGTGTCTTGTAGCCTGTCACACTGAACACTGTAGAGCAATGCTCACCATAGGCTCCTGTATCAGATAACCCCTCCATATCTATTGCCTTTATATTTCCTTCTAAATCTGCCCCCATCCGTACCTTTATCCTCATGGCATGACGGCTAGTGGTGCAGCTGAAGGTCTCCTTCCTATCATATATAAGCTTCGCGGGCTTACCTGTTTTCAAAGTGACGATTGCAGGAAAAACCTCAACGGATGCAGTCTGCTTTCCACCAAAGCCTCCACCGATTCTAGGCTTAACCACCTTAATACTGCTTTTCGGTATCTGTAGGGCCCTTGCCAAAATTCTTCTTACATGAAAGGGAATTTGTGTAGAGCTAACAACGGTTAATCGACCTGCATGATCCAAATGGGTGAAGGCCCTATAGGTCTCCATCATGGCATGGGCCTGTGCTTGAGTGTAGTAGGTTTCCTCAACAACTACATCACTGGCAGCCAGCTCCTTTTCCACATCCCCGACCCCCATATCACAGGAGGCAGCTATATTCTGCTCTCTATTCATGCCAATATCAAAATTTATTTCTAAATTGTCCTCTGAATGTACAACTGAGGCATGCCCCTCTGCCTTCTCGAAGTCCAAAGCAGGCTCCAAAACCTCATAATCTACCTTTATCAGCTTCATAGCCTGTAGGGCCGTCTTTTCATCTATAGCTGCAACAATAGCAACCTCATCCCCCACATACCTTACCACCTGATCCAGAATAAGCCTGTCATAGGGCGAAGGCTCAGGATATGATTGTCCCGCCATTGTAAACCTAACATTTGGTACATCCTTGTAGGTCAAAACACATTCTACACCCGCCAAGGCCTCTGCCTTTGCAGTATTTATTGCATTAATTCTTGCATAGGCATGGGGGCTTCTTAGTATCTTTACGACCAAAGCATTTGCAACCGCTAAATCATCTGTATAAACTGGCTTTCCGGTAGTGGTATTAAGTCCGTCCAGCTTTGCTATAGGCTGATTTACCTGCTTCATCTACTCCACCCCCAGATATTTTTTAATGGCCCTTAATTGACCAACGTACCCTGTACAGCGACAGAGATTCCCTGCTAAATAGTGCTTTATAGCCTCATCAGTAGGATTGTGAAGCTCCTTCTTCATGGCTAAGACCGTCATTAGGAAGCCCGGACTGCAGTAGCCACACTGGTCTGCCCCCTCACCAACTAGAAACTCAGCAACCTCCTTAGCCTCTGCCTGTAGGGCTTCGATGGTGGTAATGCTTCTGCCCGCTGCCCTCACTGCCAGAGTGGCACAGGATAGTGTTGGCTTTTCATCCAGCCAGATGGTACAGAGTCCGCAGTTTCCTGTGTCACAGCCACGCTTTACACTGCTAAAGCCATTGCGTCTTAGGGCATCCACTAAAAATTCATTATTCTCTACATCCATTTCTATTTTTCTGTTATTGACAATAACCTCAATTTTCATTATAGTACCTCCCTTATGCCACGGGCTATTAATCCTCTGCCAATTGCCTCTCTGTAGGCCCTTCCGCCTCTGGTATTGCTGCCGAAGGTTAGCTCCTCCGCTGCCAGAGCAGCAGCAGCTTCAATATCTGACTCATTAAGCTCTCCACTAGCTAATAGCTGTGCTGCCTTTAAAGCCAGTGCGGCCCTCTGTGGTCTGGCTCCCACAGCAATTTTCCAGCCTTCGGGTCCCTTTGAAACCGCTACATTTAATATCGGATAATCTACTGCAGAGTTTCTCATCATTTGATATGAGGCCTTCATCTCAGCTTTTTTAATTATCAGCTTAGTTAATATATCTCTTGGAGCCCCTTCTCTCAAAAATCTATCTAATGGAATTCTTCCAGCCTTAAATAGCTCCACTTCTGTGTCTAAAACCAATAGAGCAGTTATAAAGTCAGAAAAGCCATATCTTGAATACACAGAAGCCCCTACCGTTACAGCATTTCGGAATTGAATACCTATTATGCTGCCGACAGACCTTGGTAAAACCCCACTGAAGTATTTATTAAGTGACTCATTTGTTTCTACAGCTCTATAGCTGGTCATGGCTCCTATTTCTATTGTTTCCGCTGTTTCATTTATAAAGTCTAGCTCTAATCTGCTTAAATCTATTGCTGTCCCTATTCTTTTGGAGCCTAGTTTAAGGAAGGCGCAGCCCCCAAGTATGGCATTGCTCTTTCCCTCCTGAAGCAAACGATATGCTTCCTCAATTGTTTCCGCCATTACATAGTTTTTTATTGTAAACACGTTGTCCTCCTCCTTAGCTCCTTAGTACTTTGACAACCTTAATTCTTAGTTCAGCAACGGTAAAATTTCTCCAGGGCTGCGTTGTCGTCAGTCGCAATATTGCCTGATATTACTTCCTTCTCCGCCTTGTCCTGAAAAAATTTTCCTCATTGCTGTTCCTAATTTTTAAAGTTATCAAGGCACTAGTCAGACCAAAAACCAGCATACAGCTTCTGCTTTGAACGATGTTCAAAATACATGGCTTCTATATACTGGTTTTGGTATACGCTATTTAAAAGTGTATTATATATTAGTTTTGTGTGACAGCTTTCTTTACAGGCTTCTCATCTTGATTCTCTGGCAAAATAATGTTCAGTACTAATGCTATTGTACCACTTACCACGATACCTGAACCACCAAAAATCATTCTTACTGACTCTGGAAGATTAACCAAAGCCTCTGGTACTGAGCCTAAGCCAAAGCCAAGACCTAAAGCAACTGCAAGTATTATACTGCTCTTACCTGTTAGCGCTTCCTTTGTAATAAGGTTGATACCGCTTATTGCAATCATAGCGAACATTACAATTGCCGCTCCACCTAAAACGCTTTGAGGCATAACTGCTACTATCGCCCCTACCTTAGGGAATAAACCCGCTGCTATTAAGAATATTGCTCCCAATGCAACTACGAATCTGTTCATTACTCCTGTAAGTGCTACGATACCAACATTTTGGCTGAAGGAGGTATTCGGAAGAACATTGAAAATAGCTGCAAATACGCTACCAAAGCCATCGGCGATAACTCCACCTGCCAGCTCCTTATCTGTAGCCTCACGATCTGCTCCACCCATAGTAATACCGGAAATATCGCCTACTGTCTCTACTGCTGTAACAACATACATTAAAAGCATTGCTATTATGGCATCCATCTTGAAGGTTAGGCCATATTTAAATGGCGTAGGAATTGAAAATAATGCTGCCTGTCCCACTGAAGCAAAGTCTATCATTCCCATTGGTATTGCTACTAAATAACCTACTACTAAACCAATTAATATTGCAGACTTGCTGGTGATGCCCTTAGTAAATTGTTTAAAGAATAATATGGTTACTAAAACAATGGTTCCTAATAATAGATTTTTTAAAGAGCCAAAGCCCGGAGTTCCAGCCCCACCAGCGAAATACTTCACGCCTGTTGGCAGTAAGGATAAACCAATTGATAATAATACAGTTCCAGTTACTATTGGTGGAAAATATTTTCTTAGGGGCTTTAAAAAGGCTCCTATAACCATTTCAAAAAGACCACCAATAAGTGAAGCTCCTAACACACCCGGAAGTCCATACTTGCCTGCTATTGCCAAGCTGGTAGGAACAAATCCAAAGCTGGTTCCCATAACGATTGGTAGCTTTGCCCCCACAGGACCTATTGGATAAAGCTGAATAAGGGTGGCTATTCCTGCTACAAACATTGCACATTGAATCAAATAAGCTCTTTCATCGATAGGAAGATTGATTGCATTTGCGATAATGATAAGTGGTGCAACATTTCCTGCAAACATAGCTAAAATGTGTTGGATACCTAATGGAATAGCAGTCTTTAATGGTGGTATCCCATCTAAATTATAAATCATTTGTTCATCCTTCATAATTTCCCCTCCGTCTCTCCGTCTCCTGAACAATTCGAACATTATCCAAAAGAGCAATTATGTTTTTATTATACATGAATATCGACAAAAAGCGAACTATTTTTTTTGTTTTTTTGTATTTATTGTATATATTCCGAACTATATATTATTATACATATTTATTAGTTCGTGTATATTCTTTTAGTTCCTATTCACTTGAAATCGTTTCCACTCTTGATATTGTTGATTTCCGTACTTTATTTGATATTTATATCTAAATATTCATATACTAACGATTGCTCCACAATGATTCCGATTTATTACACTAATCGAACATCGAAGCTGGCTCTTTTATGCAAGCTACATACTAAAAGCTTTGCTTCGAAACATAATATTCCAAAGCAAAGCTTATGTATTTGAAATGATTGGTGTAGTCACATACTTTAATTGCTTATTTTATGATAGCAAATCACAGAGGTGACAAGAGAACCGTCCCCCTGTCACCTGAATTCAGTTTGATAATATATGCAAAATAAGCTATAATGATACACAAATATTTATTTATAAAGGGGTGCCGCCATGTCGTTGCTAATTGAAAAATGTAAAAGGTTGAAGGAAGCCACCTTGGGGCTGGCTAATGCTTCTACAAAAGTGAAAAATCAAGCCTTGATCTTGGTATCAAAGGCACTTGAAGAAAATACCCTCTTTATTTTGGCAGAAAACGAAAAGGATATTGCAGTGGCAAGAGAAAAAGGGATGAAGGAGAGTCTAATTGACAGACTTCGTTTAAACCAAGCCAGAATGCAGGGAATGATCGATGCCATCGAAACAGTGGTTCAATTGAAGGATCCCATTTGGCAAAGTGATCAGGTTTGGACACTGGAAAATGGTTTAACCATAAATAAAATGACAGTGCCCTTGGGGGTCATCGGCATTATTTACGAATCTCGTCCCAATGTGACGGTGGATGCTTTTTCGTTGGCATTAAAGAGTGGGAATGGCATTCTATTAAGAGGCAGCTCTTCTGCTATCCATTCCAATCTAGCTTTGGTGAAGGTTATTCGAGATGGTCTTGCTAAAAGTCAAATTAGCCCAGAGGTAATTCAGCTCATTGAAGATCTAGACCGAAAAGTGGTGGGTGAAATGCTCAGGCTCAATGAATATATAGATGTCATAATTCCTCGCGGCGGGGCGGAGCTGATTCGATTTGTGGTGGATAATGCTACGGTTCCTACCATTGAAACCGGTACAGGAAACTGTCATGTTTTTGTCGACGAGTCCGCTAAGCTAGAGGCAGCCTTAAACATTGTTGAAAATGCTAAGGTGCAAAGGCCAGGTGCATGTAATTCCTGCGAAACCCTATTGGTTCATGAAAAGGTAGCAGGTGTATTTCTACCTCAGGTGGCAGCACGATTAAAGGATAAAGTAGAGCTACGGGGATGCTCTCAGACCCAGCAGCTAATTCAGGTGAACCCGGCCTCGGAATCAGATTGGGCAGAGGAGTTTTTAGATTATATATTGGCTATAAAAATCGTTAATAATATAGAAGAGGCCATGGCTCATATTCGACAGTATGGTACCAAGCATTCAGAAGCGATTATCACAGAAAATTATACCTATGCCAATTTGTTTTTAAAGGGAGTGGATGCGGCTGCAGTTTATGTGAATGCCTCTACTCGTTTTACAGACGGAGGAGAGTTTGGATTTGGGGGAGAGATGGGCATCAGCACACAGAAAATCCATGCTAGAGGGCCCATGGGGCTAAACCAGCTGGTCACGACAAAGTATGTCATGGTGGGGAATGGACAAATCAGAGAGTAGAGGGATGAAGTCAATGATTTCAGATGTGATCAATAACAGTAAAAAAATTGTGATCAAAATTGGAAGCAATACCTTATCAAATGAAGACGGAACCATTAATCAAGAATTTTTGGAGGAGCTGTGCCAACAAATTATGATGCTAATTCAAGAGGGGAAGCAGATTTTAATCGTCACCTCTGGTGCTAGAATTGCAGGCATCAGCAGTACCGGCAAATGGTCTCGCAAGGAGGATATCAATTATAAGCAGGCATTATGCGCTATTGGGCAAGTTGAGCTGATGGTGGCATACGGACAGCATTTTAGGCATTATGGTATTCATATTGGGCAAATGCTGTTAACCCGCGAGGATTTTTTTGATGACAAACGCACCTTAAATATTCGAAACACTTTATTTACATTGGTGGACGAGGGCATTATACCGATCATTAACGAAAATGATACGGTGAGTGTGGAAGAAATTAAAATTGGGGATAATGATACCCTGGCCGCTTTATCAGCCAGCTTGTGGAATGCGGATTTATTAATTTTGTTAAGTGATATTGATGGAATTTATAATAAAAATCCGAAGGAATATGCGGATGCAGCATTAATTGAAAAGGTGACAGATATTGATGATATGCTTCAGCAGGTTGAAATAGGCCGTTCTAATTCCTTTGGAACAGGCGGCATTGCTACTAAAATTGAGGCAGCTAGGATCGTCAACAAATATGGCATACCTATGATTTTAGCCAATGGAAAAACCAGTGGGATTTTAACGAAAATTGCCCGTATGGAGGCAAAAGCAACCCTATTTTATCCAGAAAAAGCTAATTAGTCAAAAAGAGGTGTTAAAGTGAATAAGAAAATTGGATTTATCGGAGCGGGAAACGTAACAAAAACATTGATTTTGGGCTTAGTGGAGCACTTTGAAGGAATTAATCAGCAGATTTATATTACCAATCGATCCCGAATAAAGGGGGAAGAGCTACGAGATCTGTGCCAGGTCCATTTGTTAGACAGCAATGAAGAATTGGCTCAAATTTGCGATATTATTTTTCTTTCTGTTAAGCCTGATATTTACCCGAAGGTGCTTTCGGCCATTCAGCCTTATATTAATGATGAGAAGCTATTGATTTCAGTGGCGGCAGGTACGCAGATTGAAGACGTTCAGCAGTATTTTAATGAGCCTAAAAAGATTATTCGAATTATGCCTAATATTGCAGTAACCGTGAGTGCGGGCATGATAGCCATGTGCTGTAGCCCTCAAATTACGCGGAAAGAGCTGGATTTAACTATGGAGCTTTTAAAAAGCGTTGGGCGAGTGGATTTGGTGGATGAATACATGCTGGATGCTGTGACCTGTGTGAGTGGCTGCAGCCCTGCCTTTATTGCATTATTCATAGAGGCCATGGCCGATGCCAGTGTACTTCAGGGTATGCCTCGAGAAAAAGCCTACCAGTATGCAGCACAAACCTTGATTGGGACCGGCAAGCTTATTTTAGAAAAAAACATTCATCCTGGCCCGCTAAAGGATCTGGTTACCTCTCCAGGGGGGGCAACCATTGAAGGAATCTACGTGTTGGAGCGAAAAGGATTTAGAAGTATTGTCATGG
The DNA here is from genome assembly GCA_048264125.1 of Natronincolaceae bacterium. Lineage (GTDB taxonomy): Bacteria > Bacillota > Clostridia > Peptostreptococcales > Natronincolaceae > M1-B18. The sequence continues at coordinate 129,077 of JBLXDM010000006.1, read as the reverse complement.
AAGCCATGGAAGCTTGTGATAAAAAGCTGAAGGCTATGGCGAAGAAGTAAAACCAGAATAAAACCATTTTAAAACAGAAAAACCCTATGGACTTGGTAATTAGCTAAACCGAACCCATAGGGTGTTTTATTTTTTGTGGCTGCTGATTTTTCCTGTTAGTGGCTCCTTTGGGTTAGGAACCTGGTCTTAAAACTTTTTAAATTGCTATCAATATTAATTTCCACACGGTCTAATGTCCCTTGTCACCTCGCTAACAAAGGGAAAGGGCTTTACTATCTTTATCTCCCATATCCCTCTACAATCTGCTCAAGCCTTTTTTCTGCCGCCTCCGACAATCCCAGCTGAGGCAGCTCCCGATGCAAGCCCTCCATGGTGCCATAGCCCTTTATATATCCATTTACTCTTGCTGTAGCAGTAGAAGCTACGAAGGCCTCCACGCTGCCGAGGCATCTTTTGTATTCATCGGCAATAGCTCTGTGAAGCTGAAGATAGTATTTCTGATGATAGTCCTCTGCTATATAGAAATTTGTATAGGGCAGTATAGCCGTCTCTATCTTCTTTTTCAAAAGCGCCTCCTGCTGAGCCTTTGTTTCCTCTGCTATCTGTCTTTGCTCCTCATTATGATAAAAGAGTATAGACATATACTGTCTGGAATAAGGCCTTCCTGAGGCGCAATGATTGTTCCAGAAAATATCCACCAGGCTTCTATAATCAATCTCCTGAGGGTCGTACTCCAGCTGCAGGGTTTCCGTATGGTCCCCTATTTCATAATAGGTGGGATTTGAACTGCTGCCACCGGCGTAACCAACCTTTGTTCTATAAACACCCTTTGCCAGCCCGAACCGGGCATCCGGACCCCAGAATCAGCCCATAGCAAAGGTGGCCTTTTCCAAAGAGGGCGGTATTATCGTATCTATGATCGGTAAATTTTGTAGGTTCATTTTAACTCCTCCTGTGTATTTGAAGAGGTGACAAGGGGACGGTTCTCCTGTCACTGGCGACAGGAGAACCGTCCCCTTGTCACCTCCTTGTTACCTGAGTAATGATATTACTTTAATTATACCCAATATCGACAGAAGGAATTAAATAAATGCTTATGCTTTATTCTAATTGCCCTTATTCAAGGTTTTGCTGCCTATTCACCTGCCTCTAAACTCTGGCTGAGTGGAGGAGAAACTATTCCAAACCATTCCACACTGCCTATTTCCACGAAGCCGCAGGCCTCCGCCAATCCCGGAGACATGGTATTGCTTCTGACTATTTGTAAAAAGGGAGTCTTCCCGGCTTCAATTATTTTCTGGGCAAGCGCCATGCTTACATCTACCCCATAGCCCCTTCGTCTATACTCCTCCAGAGTATACATAATCCCCATGGAGTTGTCGTCATGCACCAGCACCCAGCTGGCTATTTTACCGTCTATGTAAATGGCTGAGGAGGGTCTATTCTTGATATCCTCTCTTATGGCCTCAAGGCTGTGGTCATTACGATAGGTATACTTAAGGTCTATTAATTCAGCATCCTCCAGCCTCACGCCTTCAGCTTTATTCTTTATCAGCTTTAAATCCAAATTTTCCTTCGGTAAATAATACAGTCTGCATAAGGACTCCCAATTCACCTGATGCTTGCTTCTGATTTTTCTGGCAATACTCTCCTCAACCCCTGAAAAACCGTAAAAGCCCTCCTTACTAAGAAATTCCTCCGACACTGCCCTTATAAACTCGTCGGATATGCTATGAATGTAATGAAAATAGTTTTTCCTTAAAAGAACTCCGGTGGGCTGCAGCTCGTCATCTACAAATATCTCCACCTCCGGCACATTCTCCAATATCCCCAGCATGTTTAGATTTATAAGATAATCCTTCTTTAAATACTCAATTGCGCTTGCTTTATTACTTGTTTTTATTAGCATAACCCTACCCCCTTATGTCCTACCTTTATTTTACAACCACATCGGCATATACACAAGACAGATGGTAGTGCCATTATATATTTGCAAAACCCCCTCACCAACTCTTACTTCAGGAATAGCCTATAGTAGGAGGGAGTATTATGATATTTAAACGTCTGCTATCCAAGCTTAATAACAATAATAGTGATGAAAGACCCCAGACGGACTATATTCAGCTGCAGCTGGAGGGCTTAAACATACAAATGTCCAGAATTACAGACCCTGCCATCCCCCATGAGGTATCGGTGATTGTCCCCCGGGCGGAAATTCGGGAAAAATATGATGAAAACAACCGACTGGTGGAGAGGGAGGTTATCCTTAATAGCATAACGGTTGTTCATGCCCCCAGACATCCACTGGCAGGCCCGCCGTCACCTCCGCCAGAAATACCAGAGGAGTACGCGTTATTTATTCCTAAGGAAGACTGATGTCATTAAAACTAACATAACCCAATAGATGAAGGCACTAGGGGAGAGATTTTGTCCTAGTGCCTTCACCAATTTAAGAATTAGGAGCAGCAGAGAGAAAATTTTTTCAGAACAAGCGGAGGAAAAAGGAACATCGGGCTATATTGCGACTGACTCCAACGCAGTCCTGAGGTAATTTAACCGTTTCTGAACTAAGAAATAAGGTGGTCAAGCTACTTGAGGTGCTTTTTAATCTAATTAACAGTTGACAGCTGTAGTACGAATTGATATGATGAGTTTACAGTAGTAGTACAAACGAGGTGATTATATGACTGAAAAGCAAAATATTATTTTAAATGAAAGCGAGCGCCATATTATGGAATGCCTTTGGCTTCAAAGCCCCCTTACCGTTATGCAGCTGGTAAGAACCCTTAAGGTTAGGGTAGGATGGGCTAAAAGCACGATTACTACCTTGGTCAGCAGAATGGAGGCAAAGGGACTCATTTACTACAAGGATGGCTCTAAGGCAAGAGAGTATTATCCTGCCATAAGCCGTGATGATGCTGCTATTTCCGAGACAGAATCCCTATTGAGCAGGGTCTATAAGGGAAGCGTCGGCATGATGATGAATACGCTTGTAGAGAAAAAGAGTCTTTCAAGTGATGAAATTCAAGAGCTTTACGAAATATTACGAAGGGCAGAGGAGGCGAAAAAATGATGGAAATTATCATATCATCCTCAATACTTATAGCTATTATCATTTTATTGCGGTATTTTCTTAAGGGAAAAATCAATCTAAGGCTACAATATGGGCTTTGGGCTCTGGTGGCCATAAGGCTTCTATTTCCCTTTAATGTAGCAGCTAGCTCCTTGAGTGTTCTGAATATATTTGAAATGCCGTCATTACAAGGGCTGGTACAGTCGGATCCCATTTCTGAAGCACCAGTGTATAGCTTTAACAATCCTCTGCCGACTTCACCTATACAGCGCCCTGCTATAGAAGCCATAGATACCGATGCATCTGATATTTATATCGGCGCCGACAGCCCCTCAGCCGTCAATAGCCCACTGGCTATAATCTGGCTTTTGGGTGCTGTAGCCATGGCTCTTATGCTGGTGGTTTCCAACCTTCGCTTTTATCTCAGCCTCAGAGAACGTGCGGTGCCAATAAGAGTAGCCAATTGTCCCTTGCCTGTTTACTTGGCAGAGGGCCTTCCTTCTCCCTGTCTTTATGGCATATTTAGGCCAGCAATTTATCTGAACACCGGTGATCTTAAAGGAGAAAATAGGCTGAACCATATCATCCTTCATGAGCTCACTCACTATCGCCATAAGGACCATATATGGGCTTTGGTGAGAAGCCTCTGTCTGGTGCTTCATTGGTTTAACCCCCTTGTATGGGCAGGTGCCATATTATCTAAAAGGGATTGTGAGCTGGCCTGCGATGAGGGCACCCTCCTTCGTCTTGGGGAGGAGGATCGGCTGGAATATGGTCGTACCCTGATAAGCATGATATCAGCAAATAATTCTCCCAGAAACCTACTTAATTGTGCCACCACCATGTCCTGCGGCAGATCTGAAATAAAGGAAAGAATCTCGCTAATTGCCAAAAAGCCAAGAATGCTTATAATAACCTTGGTGGCAGTCATTCTAGTTTCTTCAATCACTGCTGCCTGCACCTTTACCGGAGTCAAGGATAATAATGAGGAAGCTCCGCCTCCTTTGGAGGAGTCTACCACCTATAGTATATTTAAGCTTGGAATGGGTGGCCAGGAGCTGGCTTCTAAAATAGAGCTGACAACAGAGGAAGCTAAGCTAGTTAAGGAGTTGATATTTGATTACATGGTAAAATCAGCCGCCTGGCCCGGTGAAGATATGACGGCTGTCGAGGAATATTATCTAATACAGGCAGCATACCCCAATTCCACAGAGGTGTCAGAGCTTTATGCCTATATGCTTGATGGAAGAAGTGTTATGCAGGGCGGAAAGGATGGCTTTTACAGCATAGTTTCTGGCATGCATTATGCCAATCTGGAAAAAATTCTGACGGGAGAAGCAAGTACTCCGGCTACGCTTGCTGACAGGCTAGAGCCCTATATATCTGAGGCAATAATCTCCCATAACATTGATAGCTATCGGTCTGGAGAATTTCAGACAGAGTCCCACGTATTATTAAAAATTGAAGAGGATGACACCACAGTAACTGCTTATCTTATGGGCTATTATGCAGTATACAATTTCCCCGACGGCAAGCCTCAGCTGGCGGGAGGAGGCTATATGCCTATGGCCTTAGTCTTTTCAAAGAGGGCAGCTGGTGGCTTTTCTCTAGTGGATTATTGGAGGGCCTCCGATGGCTCCGACTATGCAACCTCAATACGAGCCAGATTTCCAAGCGACATAGCTGCAGCTGCAATGGATTCTCAAAAATATGCTAAGCAGCAAGTTGAAGCCTGTGATTTAAAGGCTGAGGAATATTTAAAGAGCAGAAGATCAGAGGAGGAGCTTATAAGAAGAATTGCCGATGGCCCCTCTTCGGCCTCAAACCCTTATGCTTATATAGAGCTGCATCAAAAGGAGTATGCGATGCTGGTGTCTAGGGGAGATACTTCCCTTAGATATATTTATAGAAAATTTTTAGAAGGAAAACAGGAGGGCCTTGAGGGCTGGATAATGCTCCTTGTCTGCCGTGATATTCTAGGAAACGAAGATAAGCCTGCGGAAGCGGGTAGCTCTCCCCAGGCTATATTTGACGAATATGCGGCGGATGTTATACGAAAGGGCAATGAGCTTCCCATGGAGGAGCTGATGAAATACGATCCGGGGGCATTTCTCCTGCTGGAAATGATGGAGGAAATGTAAGCTGATGGAAAAAAGACGGTGCAGCCAATTTAACTAGGCTACACCGTCTTTTTATATTGACAAGCTTATTTTCTAAAACGCCTTTCCCATTTACCAAAGAGCCTTATTAGCACTACATATATGATGACAACTACTGCAAAGGTGCCCACCCTCTCCAGCATTGAACCGTCTGCATACAGTACCGGCCCCATACCGAAAAAGGTTACAAGCGCTATCAAACCCATGAAAATGATATATCCAATATATCTGACCATATGACTTCTCCCTTCAGCGACCAATGATGTCTAAAGGCCCTTAAGCCAGCTAGCTATATCCTCATATACCCGCTGTCTCTTCTGCTCATTTAGTACCTCATGCCGCATACCTTCATAAAGCTTCATGCTTATACTCTTCACACCAGCTTTTTTGTAGCCTTCATAGGCCTTGACCACCTGCCTGCCCTCAGCTCCTACTGGGTCCTCCTTGCCTGAGATCAACAGGGTAGGAAGCCTTTCGGGATGCCTTTTAATGTTGGAGTCATCAGTAATCTCCAAGAGACCATAAAACATATCCCTAAAGCCACAGGAGGTTAATACAAAGCCGCAAAGGTTATCAGCGATGAATTTGTCTACAATTCCCTCATCCGATGTTAGCCAATCCTGATCCGTCCTTGAGGGTGAAAATTTTTTGTTGAAGGAGCCGTAGGACAGCTTATACAACAGCATGCTTCTATTGTAGTGTCCATTTTTTCTAATGTCCCTCTCCGCCAGATGCTTGCCTAGCTTCAGCAGCAGCCTCGGATTATGGGAGGTGCCGATGGCAATAAGACCGTCGATGGCAGCTCCATGCAGCATTGCAAAATGCCTTGCTAAAAAGGAGCCCATGCTATGACCGATTAATATTAAAGGTTTGTCAGGATATTCAGTTTTTATATGCTTATTAATTTCCATAACATCCCTAAGCAGTAAGTCCCAGCCCCCCTGCAGCGCAAAAAATCCCAGCTCCTCTGGGGCGGAGGCTGTAATGCCATGACCCCGAAGGTCCCACCCATAGACAATATAGCCTTTGTCTGCCATATAACTGGCAAAGTCGTCATATCGCCCGATATGCTCACAGGAGCCATGAATAAGCTGCAGTAGTCCCAAGGGCTCTTGCAGAGGCCTCCAAATGTGCAGCAAAAGCGCCTTCCCGTCGGACATTATTATTGTCTCTGTAGTCTTATTCAAACCTATTCCTCCTTCACTGACCCTTCTGACTCAACACCTTACAGCCTGCTGTCATCTATAGAATCCAGCCACTCCTCTATGTGTGGAATGACTTTCCTTATGCAGCCATCCTCAAACGGGTTTTTAAGGCCTGCCAGCTCCACCAGCCCCAGGAAGCTTTTACTACCTCCAGCGCTGCATAGCTTCAGGTAATCCTCCCATGCTGCTGGCCTGTTTTCCCTTGACTTGACCCAGAACTGGAAGGCACAAACCTGAGCCAGTGTATAATCTATATAATAGAAGGGGTCCTTAAAGATATGCCCCTGTCTAAACCAGTAGCCTCCTTCATTTAAGAAATCATCGTCTCCATAGTCCCTATAGGGCAGATATTTTTTCTCCAGCTCCCTCCATTTTGCACGTCTTTCCTTTGGGGTCACCTCGGGATTTTCATACACCCAATGCTGGAACTCATCCACCAGAACGCCATAGGGTATGAATAGCAGTGCACCGCTTAGGTGGGAGAACTTGTACTTTTCCTCATCCTCCTTAAAGAACAGATTCATCCAGGGCCACGCTATAAATTCCATACTCATGGAATGTATTTCGCATGCCTCATAGGTGGGCCAGGTATATTCTGGCACGCCAAAGCCTCTGCTGCAATAAACCTGAAAGGCGTGTCCTGCCTCATGGGTTAGAACGTCCACATCCCCCGAGGTTCCGTTGAAGTTTGAGAATATAAAGGGTGACTGATACTTGCTAATGTAGGTGCAGTAGCCTCCTCCTGCCTTTCCTGCCTTTGCCACCAAATCCAAAAGCTGATGCTGCAGCATAAAGCCGAAGAATTCATTGGTCTCCTGAGACATTTCCTCATACATTTTCCTTCCGTTGGCTATTATCCAATCGGGCTCACCCTTTGGTGTTGCATTTCCGGTCAAAAACTCCAATGGCTCATCGTAGTGCATCAGCTGCTGCAGCCCCAATCGCTGCTGCTGTCGAGCTCTTAACTTCGTTGCAACAGGAACGATATCCTCCAGCACCTGCCTTCTATAATTTTGCACCATAGCAGGGCCGTAGTCGGACCTGTTCAGGCGGTCATAGCCTAGCTGAACATAGTTTTCATAGCCTAGCTTTTGGGCGATTTGATGGCGTATCTTAACCAGACCATCGTATATTTCATCAAAGCCCTCTTCATTTTGTTTATAAAATTCAATAATTGCCTTCTGAGCTTCCCTTCTTTCGTCCCTATCCATAGATTGGGTAAAGGGCTCCATTTGAGAAAGGTTTCTTTCCTCTCCCTTAAATTGAATTTTAGCCGATGCCCTTAGCTTTGTGTATTGACTGGCAAGCTTGTTTTCTTTTTGAAGATCCTCAACAATTTCAGGCTTAAAGGTCTTCAGGGTTAGGTCTGCCAAGGTAAAGAGCTGGCTTCCCCAAAGGGCCTCCAATTCGCTTCTGAATTTTGAATTCACCAGCAGCCGATAGTAGCTGCTTTTTAGACCCTCAAATATTGGCTTTGCCTCGTCTATATAATCGTTTTCGCCTTCATAAAATTCATCTCTGGTATCACAGGTATGACGGATATATACAATAGATTCCATAGATTCAAATTCATTGCATAGTCTGTTTATATCCTCCATAATGCTGTTTTGCTGCTCCAGGCTCTCGGCCCTCTCAAAGCCTTCAAACAGAGTCTCCAGTTGGCTTTTAAGCTCCTCCATATTAGGCCTTATGTATTGATAGTCTTTAAATACCATATTGCTAGCCTCCTTTATTTTTAGATGATATTGTAAGAATTTTCTATATAAAAAAATTATATCATATTAAATTCCCCCATAAAAATAATTCCCCATGGATTGGAGAATTATTTTTAAAGCAAGCGTAATATTGTTGGTCCTAGAAGCACGAGAATAACCAGTACTGTAGATATCCAGATGGTTATTTCTGTCGCCCTACTGACCCTTCCCTTCGCCATCCTGTAGTGAGAATACATTATCGAGGCTACTGCAAAAAGCTTGAAATACTGCTGGTATGGAGCAATATGCGATAAAAATGATAAGCCTACGCCACTAATCCCGAGTGACACCAAAATATATGGCAGTACTCAGCAGGCAGAGGACATTACGGCTGTTACAACAGCCCCAATGTTTAAGGTTCCTATTTTAAAGTCCTTCATTTAATCACTCCTTTACATGCTAAACTGCATGGCTCTGCTGAGCAGAGACAGCTCCTTAGAATTAAATATTCTTTGAAGTCTTTTCTTCAGTCTTTTATAATATACGAATCTATATAGAGAATATTCTTCCAGTGCCTTAATATATTTCCTGCTGTATAGCCCTCTGTTACTGGCTATGGCCTCCAGCAGCATCTGCTTGCAGCACTCCCTGATAATATCCACCAGCCTTTTTGCATCTGGGCTTTTGAATATATCTGTGTAAACCAATGCTTCATCAATAAAGGAAAACACCCTATTGCTAGCCTCTTCCAGTTTACCTTCTCTGAAGGCCTCTGTAAATACCGTTTCATGGTTATTATCCATATCATCCCTTAAATCCTGCAGATCGTCAATGAATTGCAGGAAAACGCCATAGCCGAAGAGGAAAAAGGCCTCCTCCTCAGAAAGTCTACCCTTAACCAGGTAGCCATCGGCCAAAACAGAGGTGCCTCCCTTTTCTATACTGATGCTAAGGGGCTCCACCCTCTGCTGGGGATAGTATTGCCTTTGTTGATTGAAGCTCTTTACCTGTGCCCTGTGTATGAAAAGTAGTCCGTCATATACCTGTGGGTTTAGTACCCTTGGAAACTCCTGCTCTATTTTACCAATGAGATCATATACCTTCTCTTCGTGATGATTTAAAGGTATTAGGTATTTTCCCGACAGCCTATGTGTTAGTCTTTCACAAAAGCTTATTTTATCATTTAGGGAAATAGCGATGTCATCTATGTAATTATCGCTGTAGGGATATAGCATGCTATAGCCGAAAATCGAGGGTGTCAGCTGAACCCCTATTCCAAAGAGTATTTGAATACTATTCATTATCCAAACATTTCTTAATGCCTGTGATATGTCATAGATCTGAATATCTCTGTCAAACCCCTTAGCCTCCCTAATAAAGTCCTCTGTAGAGGCAGTATAGTTTCTTTCGGCAAAAAAATTAAAGGCCCTTAGCCTACTGCCTATAAGCCTGAATTCCTGCTCTTCAAAGGCCTGCAGTATTTTAATCCTTTCCTCTTGACTAATATCTGGGGTCATGTCCTTCAGCTGCTTCTCCATCTTTTTTAAAAAGCGACTGGTGCTTTTTTGCTTTAATAGCTTTGTAAAGAATCCGAACCTTTCACCAATGACAGGAAAAACAGCTCTACTGCGCAGCCATAGCGCTTCATAGGCCGTCACCAGACCCTCCACCGACGTTTCCTTATTAGCACCCTTTAAATCCTCCTCAGCATATATGCCTGAAATTCTCACATAGACCACCCCAATTCATGTAGATTAGCTATTATATATACGTAAAGCAGCCCTATATGTTTACCCAGGACATAAAATTTATTTAATTCAGGCGAATACCTTTACATAAGCAGCATTCTTAACCCAAGTCCTATGGAAATAAAATCCTGTTTGGGTTATAATATTTAAAAGTCATTTAGATGTGAGGGGGTGATGGTAAAATGGAGGATTTTTCCCAAGAGCTTAAGGTAATTAAGATATTCCTTAAGGAGGATATTGCTCGTCTGAGGCAATATATCAATAAAAAATTTCCCTACTACGATACTAAAAGGCAGGCTCAAATTTTGATTGATTCCCTTCGACGAATTTTAGACAAACATATGGTAGGACTTCCTCAGCAGCACCAAAAATCGATACGCGAAAAGCTTTTAAAGGAGGTATTGCTTTCTAAGGCCGATGGATTATTTATGTATGACATATATGAAGCCTCTGCTGCGCTGGAGGTGGATGAAGGCTTCTCTACCGAGCTGTGCCAATGGGTTAACAGATATATCAGTAGTCCTATAGAAGCTACACCTAAAATTGAGCTAGCGATCCCTGCTAATTTAGCTGCTGAAGGGGTTCCCTCCTCCCTTACCGTCATCGATGCAGCTCCGGAAAAGCCCCTGAGGATACTGGTGGAGGAGAAAAAAATAAGAATATTATTAATGGCGGCCCTTATACTATTTTCCTCTGCAGGTATCTATACAACCCAATTGAATCGCCAGCCGCCTCAGGAAATAGTAATCGAGGAGCCGGTGGCATATATCTATACCCATCTCCCCCCTCATTTTTACTATAAAGAGATAGATACGGAAAAGCTCAAGGCATATTTAAATACTAGGAACTCGCTATTGGCCCAGGAGCCTTATTTTTCAGCAATTTTAGAGACTTCCCGGGAGTTTCAGCTAAATCCCCTCATACTTTTTGCAATAGCAGGTCATGAGCAGGGCTTTGTACCAATGGAGCATCCCTCTGCATATGAAATTGCCAATAACCCCTTTAATGTATTTAACAGCTGGCAGAGCTACAATACTGATATTACGGATTCCTCCGGAATAGCCGCCAGAACTATCATTAATCTTCTATTAGATAGACCGGAGGAAATGAACCCCTTTCAATGGATAAACCGTAAATATGCTGAGGATGAAAACTGGTGGAGGGGTATTAATTCTATATATAATCGTCTCGAAAAAGAGGTTTCAATACAAAACCTGGCAGAATAAATTCGCCAGGTTTTATTATTTATTTTCAATGCTATTGTCTTCTATTCCAGTCCACCTCTTTAATACCTACAGACATCTTCTTTTCCAGCAGACCTGTAGTTAAGTAGACTCCTGCAAATACAAATAACCCTCCAAAAATCTGTGCTCCGGTTATCCTTTCCCCCAATCCCCAGCTTATGATTGCAGTAAATACAGGGATGAGATTTAAGAATATTCCAGCTTGATTTGCACCTATTTCCTGAACGGAGATGTTCCAAAAGACAAAGGAGCCCACCGATGGGAATAAAATCATATATATTACTCCGATGACCGCCAGCCTGCTAATCCCGCCAAAATCCAGCCCCTGCCGCAGGGCAAAGGGCGCCATGATTATAGTGGCTATAAGCGCAGCAACTGCCGTCGCCGTTATGGGCTTTACGCTGGTTAGCCTTCTGCCTAAAATGGTGTAGATGGTCCACATTACTACAGCCACCAGCATCAAAAGGTCTCCTCGATTATATTCCATTGACAAAAGCTCTGTCAGGCTTCCTCTGGTTAATATGATAAAGACCCCAACCAGTGATATTACTAAGCCTACAACTTGAAATTTCGTCATTTTTTCCTTTAACAGTAAAAAAGAGCCTATCACAATAATACTAGGATTCAGCGCACTAATTAATGCAGCATTAGTTGAGGAGGTATAGCCCAGCGCTGAATAAAGGATAAGGTTGTAGCCGACAATTCCTGTAGTAGCCAATATCAGAAGATTAGGCCAGACCTTTAAAACAGAGCTCCATTTAGGCTTTTCAAGATAGTAGGCCACAAATAAAAGTATTATCGATGCTCCTAACCAACGGGTGAAGGTAATCCATATTGGAGATATTTCTGTCACTACATATTTTCCAAATACGTAATTGCCTGCCCAAAAAAGGTTGCATATCACCAATAAAAGCCATGCTCTAGATTTATTCATCCTGTTCATCTCCTTTATAACTACCCAGCCTAAGTATATCAAACTATTTAATTTGTAACAATATCCTACACCTTATTTTATGTCGCTGATCCCTTTCTGGCTATATTTAATAAATAATTAATATAGATTATGCATGCAGAAATCAATAACTGGTTATATTTAAATAGTCTTACTTTTTAATCAGCTGTTGTCATGAAAAACTAGGAGGGATATTATGACACTGGATTCTTTTATTATTTTTTTGGATAAATACAATTTACCCTGGGTATTGCTCGCAGTAGTTGTCTGGCTGGTGATAATATTCACCTGCTCACTAAAGGAATTTATTCATGCACTGCCGGTTGGTATATGGACTATGTTTGTGGGCTTTATTCTGGAAACCTTCTTTGTCGAGAATAGATTTTGGGTGGATCGTTTTTTAATGGTGCCGGTAGGTGATCTAGACCTCTTTCTTATATTGGGCCCATTTTTTGCAATAGGCCTGCTGCTGATAAGGTTCCTGCCACGAGAAAGATGGAAAAAGATAGTATTGATATTAATCTTTGCAGCTTTAGGCACTGCTGTAGAGGCCCTTGCTGTGCAGCTGGAGTTTTTACAATATGCAGAAAAATGGTGCTATATCCACTCGATAACATCCTATTGCTTCGGCTTGTTCAGTGCGGTGGGCTTTTACGCAATTTATTATGATAAAAGGCCAAATAAGCTCTCTAAATAAAAACAGCCCCCTCATTTGAGGAAGGGCTGTTTAATTAGTGCTCAGGGCTTGTCTCATGGTGGTGCCGTAGTCCAATACAAATCCCTGATAAACTATTTCCTTAGTTTCAATGGTAAGAAGGTCCGTGGGTCGGATCATTTCCGGTGGATTATTATCATTTAATACATGAATCTTTATTAACAGCTCTGAAACAAATTGAGAACAAAAATAATACCTTTCTCGCTTCAGCTTAATCTTCATTCCTGCTGTAAACAGGCCTAAAAAATTATATCTAAAGGATCCCTGCTCCTCTAAAAAGGATGCAATTTCTTCCTTAAGCAGCTCATACTGCTCTGCTGTTATCTTTATTCTATACACCATACATTCGCAATCCCTGTTTTTTTTGTATACACCCGTTGAAAAGCTCTCTTCTACAAAGCCACCGGAAAATGGATTGTCTGGATTTACCCTACCAAAGGAGTACATTTTCGTTAAGTCCTCGTCCAAGGCTATAGACACATGAACATACTTTGTCTTAACGAAAAATTTCAATATTTTAGATAACCACGTGCCTGTCTTTGAAAAAACCAAATAAATATACATACTTTGTATCACCATATCCTTAATTCAGATTATTTGTCGGACTTTCCTGCTTATCCTTCAAATATACCAGGCTGATATGCATTTATTATATCTAATAAAGTATACCACTACTTTGTTAAAATTTCTATTTATTTCTTAATCGCAGGAGCTTATCTGCCTCTTGGTAAATAGACGGCTTCAGCCCCTAGATTACTTCAACCCATATATTACATTTTATTTGAAATTATGCCTTTGGTGCTAGAGCCCCATTCCAGCTCCTTGGCCTCTTTATAGACCGCCTTATCGCTTTTGGTTACCACAGCTGCTTTCAAACCCTCCGTGGTGCAGAGCTTAAGCTGTATATGACCTTTGCGGATTATAGGATGTCTTAATACCCTTCCTTCAGCTATGTCGAAGGCTTCACGGGCCATCGCTATAAAGGTAAATTTTTCATCCTCATAGGATAGCTCTCCGCCTTTAACCTGTCGGTGAAGCCTAGATCGGGCCACTCTCTGAGAAAAATGGCACCAATCATCCTCTAATAGAGGACAGCCGGAATCGTGGGGACAGGGCGCTATGGTCCTTGCCCCCTCCCTCATCAAAATTTCCCTCGCTGCCTTGAGTCTGCTGAAGCCAACTGGTGTGCCCGGCTCTATGATAACCAATAGCCCCTTTGTAATAGACCAAAGCTTTACGATTATTTTTCTCATTGCCTCCGAAGAAAGCTCTCCCAGAGAATAGGAGGCTATAATTAAATCCTTTCCCTCCGTCCTCCAGTCACTGGTTATATCCGCACTAACCCAGCTTGCCTCTCTAATAGCAACAGCATCGGCACTGGAGGCCAATCGTTTTCCAAGAGCCATCATATTTTTATCCCGTTCCAGCAATGTTATCTTCTCCAGCTGTGGCCATGCAGCGGTGGCAGCCCACATTGCAGTGCCGGGGCCTGCACCAACGTCCAGCATATCCTTAGGCTGCCAGCTGTCGCCAAAGCTCCCCAGCTGATTTAAGGCTCCTATAACGGCGGCATAGGTGGCGGGCATTCTAAAGGCGGCATAGGCGGTTATGTCCATCGGGGAGCTTAGGTAGCCTTCTCCACCTGTGCTTAAGCCCTCTCTATACCGTCTTGAAAGCTCCTGTGCTATCGCAGTCAGCTCCTTTGGCGATATGGGCGCCAGCTCCCTGTCTATTGCAGTTCTTAAATCCTGTGGTAATTCCATATATAATGCTCCTCCCAAAAAACCGATATGCTATTCGATTTCAATATAGTAACTTTGCTTCAATATCCCTATTATGCAGCGGTTAGCGAAATTTATCAATAGCATAATTCTACTGTGCTGCTATAGATAATCAAGAGAGCTAGGGGCGCCCTAGTTCTCAATTATCTTATCTGATTCTCCAGCCTCGTCTGCCTTCTTAAGGGTAAAGAAAAATCTTACCCCTGTTTCGGTATTTATAGCGCCAAATTCACTGTTATGAAGCTCAAGTATGTTCTTAACAATTGAAAGCCCCAGACCCGTACCGCCGGTCCTCCTGTCCCTTGCCTCCTCTGCCCTGTAGAAGCGATCCCATATCAACTTCAGCTTTTCCTTCGGTATATTATCTCCTTTGTTCTCTATGGCTATATAAACCCTATTACCCAGCAGCCTTCTGATATCTATCCTTATATAGCCATTGGACCATACATGCCGGATTGCATTACTGAAGATATTGGTGATTACCTGCTGGATTCTTTTTTCGTCGCCATGGACCAAAATATCCTCTGATTCCAGTCTGTATTCAATGCCTATATTCTTTTCCTCCAGCTGCTGTATAAATCTGCCCTCTATTGTTCTCACAAGCTCATATATATTAAAGTCTTCAATAGTCAAAGGATAGGCCTTTGATTCCAACCTGGAAAGCTCCAGCATATCCAGCACCAGCGAGTCCATTCTTTGAATTTCATCTAAAATTGTATCAATATAATAATCCTTTTTTTCAATAGCAACCTCATCCTTCAACCCCTCTGTAAAGCCCCTCATTATACCCAAAGGCGTCTTGAGCTCATGGGATACGCTGGAGACAAATTCCTTTCTCATCCTTTCAAGGCCTCTCTCCTTCTCTATTTCCAGCTTCAGCCTTTCATTGGTATCCTGAAGGGTCCTCATGTTTTTATTCAGGCTCGAGGCCAGGACATTAATGCTATTTGCCAGCTTTCCTATTTCATCCTCCGAGCTTATATCACATTCCACCGAAAAATCCAGATTTGCCATCCTGAGGGCTGCATTGTTGATTTTGATTAATGGGTTTGCCACAAGCCTGGAGTATATATAGGATAAAAGAATGATGATAATAATTGCACCTATGATTCCGTAAATATAGTAATCCTTCATAACCTCAATAGCTTCTCCCACTGGCTGCAAGGAGGACATGGCAAATATCATTTCACTTAAATACCCCTCTGTAAAAATTGGTTTAATCATTACAATGCTGTTAATTCCATTCAGCGGATTTGTGTATTTGTAGCTTATAATTTCCTCTGAGGATATTTCAAAATCCTTATCCTGGGAAGCCCAAAACCAGTAATCCAGTGCAGACCACAGCATATCCTCTCTGTAGGCCATTGCATATTCCTCCTGCTGTGGGTAATTCAGCTCCAGTACCCTTCCCTTAATTTGCTGCAGACTTAAGCTAATGGTGGCTCGTGCCGCCCTCATCTCCCCTATAGCAATAAATGCCCCTTCTGCGCTGACTGTAATTGGATTTGCTGCCTCCAGCTTAACAGGATACGGAGCTTCATATATTTCTATAGTGTCGGAAATCGCCGTCACTCCACTTCTTAGACTGACTCCAGTCGGTCTTAAAGCCTCCCACCGGCTGCCCTTTCCCTCTATACTATAGGGATACAGTACTTTTTCATCGTTGTTGGTATAAACCCCTTCTACTTCAATTGTAGCTCCAACTGTAGGTTTAAGCTGCTGCATTGCCTGCACCATGTTTATATTGTTTAATAAAACCACAACACTTTTTTTATCCTCTGTTTCGATGACTATGTTAAAGGAGGGAAGATGCTTTGCAGCTGCCCTGTCATTTAGTATAGCCAGCTGTGAATTATTATTGTTGACAAACCTGCTGATATTCTTAGTTATATCTAATGTGTCCCAGTCTTCCCTTTCATAGTTTACAGCAAATTCCTCTACATTTTTCTCCAGACGCTTTATCTTCTGCTGCAAATAAAAGCTTTCAAAAAATATAGATTGGCTAACAGCCACCACAACAAGGAATAAGATGAAAAAGGCAGCTGTTATCGTAAAGAGCTTAAAGGTTATACTGTTTCGCCTCATGGCTTCACCTCAAATCTGTAGCCAATTCTATTGATGGTTCCTATATGTCCTGCTTGATTTCTTAGCTTTGACCTCAATTTTTTAATATGGGTGTCTATTGTGCGCAAATCCCCATAATAGTCGTAGCCCCAAACATGCTTTAATATTTGCTCCCTTGTCAATACCATATCCCTGTTCTCCACCAAATACACAAGGAGGTCAAATTCCTTGGGAGCCAGCTCTATTGCTTCATCGCCGACCTTCACCCTTCTGGCGGCCTTATTGATTTCTATTTCGTCAATTCTAATTGTACTGTTCTCTGCTAATACATTTCCCTCGGCCCTTTTAAGCAAGGTCTTGGCCTTAGCCACCAGAACCTTTGGACTGAAGGGCTTGGTCATATAATCATCAGCCCCCAGCTCATAGCCCATCAGCTTATCCTCTTCATCAGAGCGGGCTGTTAGCATTATGATAGGCACACCTGACTCCCTCCGTATCCTCTTGCATACAGACCAGCCGTCTATCTCCGGTATCATTATATCTAAAATAACAAGGTGGACCGGCTGGGCTTCAAAGACCTCAAGGGCCTCCCTGCCATCGGCGGCCTCCAATATTGTAAAATCCTCCCTTTTGAAATAATCCACCAATATTTCCCTCATCCTCTTTTCATCCTCAATCAATAAAATGCTTCTATACATTTAGGTCCCTCCCAAAATAGCAAAACCGCATTATGCCCTTTGTTTCTCAAAGACTCTAAGTCCCCTATACAAGAACAAAGTGGCCCCGCCACGTTTGTTTTCCAGGGAACCCATGTGTTCCCTAGGACGCTTCACTGTACCCTCCTTATTTTAATAAGGGGTGACGCCCCCCTTAACAACCCCCCATTTCACAGGAAATAAACGAACCTTCCTATGAAATAAGAAAAAAATACCTACTTACATTATAGCCTATAAGTAGGTATTCAGATTAGTCAAATAATGCTATTTGATGACCTTTATGGCAGCTCTGCTCTCCACCATATTTTCCAGCTTTAAGGTTACTCCCCTTACTGTAATTTCATTGGCTATAAACAATTCGCCAGAGGCCATGGCCTTTTCTATATCACCTGTTAGGTCTGAAATATTTAATGTGAAGCCCAGCTCCTGATCACCTACGACTTCAAATGTCTCTATATTTCCGTTGAAGATCTTAACCCTCGTGCCTGCTGCCGCATCGTCTTCTTTGATAATATCTGTACTTGGAGACTGCTTCAGCTTTTCAATATCCTCCTCACTTAAATTTTCAATTCTCATAGCCCTTACAGCAGAAATGGTAGTTAGTCTATCCTTTAGCTCAGTTGCCTTTTCTTCTGCCTCCCAGCTAATAGCAATCTCAGGTAAGTTGCCGCCTTCCGCCTTTCTTAGCTCCAGCACCGTTTCACCATCCTTAAG
This sequence comes from Natronincolaceae bacterium, assembly GCA_048264125.1. GTDB lineage: Bacteria > Bacillota > Clostridia > Peptostreptococcales > Natronincolaceae > M1-B18. Next base: position 111,012 of record JBLXDM010000006.1, on the reverse strand, counting down.
CTCCCTTGCGGCTATCGAAAGGCCTGCCATCATTTGGGAACCATGACCCTTCAGCTCTATTTCATCTCCCACCTGAAGATCAGCCGCCTGATATTCCTCCAGCTGCTTAAAGCCGAAAATTGGGACTATGTATTCCTTCCCATCTGCATCCTCAACCACAAGCTCCATTTCTCTGATTTCCTTGATGCTTCCCTTAAGCTCCTTAAGTTCCACTGCTTGGCTGCTAATTTCTATTGTCTCCACTGTACCATAGTCATCTACCTCATTTGCTGATACCGGTGTAATCAGCATTGCTGTTGAAAGAGCCAATAGTAAAGCTACTGATAATACTTTTTTTGCCTTCATTATATTTCCTCCTCGTTAATCTAATTTATACTACATGCTTAGTTTAATCCTTATTTATGTCCTTTCTGTGAATAAGCCAGGAACTTTCCATGAAAAAAAGCAATATGAATTGAACTCACATTGCTTTTTAATATTTGATTTATAATGCATCAATAAAATGCTCCAGCTCCTCTTCATTGATCCGATCCTTAAGGCTAGCTGTAAAATGCGTTCTTATTTCCTCTCTTAGGGAACTGTTTTTTGTCAAGCTGCTTCTTCTAGAAAGATATTCCCTTAAAACCTCCTGCTCCTCCCTCGATAGCTGATAATACATGCTTTGATTTTTTGTAAGCAGGTCCTCCAGCAGTAGGGGAGGCTTCTTATTCTCTTCTAGTATCACTATTGTTGATGCTACATAATCGCCAACCCGTTTCCTGTTCTTTGATATGAAGATCGAAACAACGCCAATGCCAAAGACATCTAAGAAAAGCCTGAAGAAATTCCTTAGGGCGGAGTGCTTTAGGGTTAAGGGCTGACCATTACTGCGTATAGCCCTAAGTCCCATTATTTTCTTTCCTATGGTGACGCCGTTCATGCTAAGCTCCATTACAATGAAGTATCCATAGGCAATGATTGCATTGATTAAAAGCACAATGGCTATTATCCAACCGTAATGCTCCTCCCACAGTAGCTCTGATTGGGTGCTGATAAAAAGCACCGCCACCAGCAGAATTATACTCACTACCCCCTGAAGCAAGAAATCAATAAGGGCTGCTGCAGTCCTGGAGCCTATATCCGCCAAAAGATATTCAACTTCTATGTTTTCCGGGGTAACTATTTTAATCTTTTTCAAAGGAATCCCTCCAATACGGTATACAATATTTGGTATTATTTGATACAATAGGCTAGAGGTGATGACATGAAGGAAGAGGATTTTATAAAAGCAAGATCAAATATATGGCAGGACCTAGAGGGTCTGTCTGCAATAATTAATAAAAAGGGCATAGCTTCTCTATCCTCTAAGGAGATCAAGAGCTTCTTATACCTCTTTAGGCAGAGCAGCCATCATTTGGCCTATGCAAGGGTGCATTTTCCCCAAAGCAGTACCTATAGCTATCTAAACGCTCTAATTGCAAAATGCCATAATCAGGTTTATGCTGTTAAAAAGGTATCTCCTGCTGCAATCGCAAAATATTTCACCTATGAATTTCCAAAGCTTCTTAAGGAAGCAAGCTGGTATACCTTTGCAGCCTTCGGTATATTTACCCTCGGCTTCCTAGCCAGCCTGCTGATGGTCTATTTCAATCCCGAGACAGCCTCCATTTTTCTGCCCCAAGGCCTTGTGGAGGGTATTAAAGAGGGTACCACCTCCTCGGGACAATGGAATCATCCCCTGATGGCAAGTCAAATTATGATAAACAATATTACCGTCTCCTTCAATGCCTTCGTGCTGGGCATAACCTTGGGTATTGGCACAGTATATGTGTTGGCCTACAACGGCCTGCTTATCGGTGCCCTCACTGCGCTTATGTATTTATACGGCAATCCCCTGAACTACTGGTCCCTAATACTGCCCCACGGTGTCATAGAGCTGGCAGCTATTTTTATCTCCGGTGGAGCAGGGTTGATTATTGCAAAGCATATGCTCATCCCTGGAGATTACTCCAGAAGGGATTCCCTGATATTGGGAGCTAAGAAGGCTGTTCAGCTGGTGGCTGGTATCGTCCTTATGCTGGTGGTTGCCGGAATCATCGAGGGCTTTTTTACCCCCAGAGAGCTGTCGGAGTCTGTAAAGCTCACCTTTGCAGCAGCTACAGCAGTGGTGCTAACCCTGTACCTAGCCATTCCTTATATTAAGAAACAAAGCTGAGGCACATTAGTTGAGGAAATTGCATGTTAATACGGGAGCGCATAAGTATTCTGGTTTATACAAAGTTAAAGGTTTATCGCGCATTGCCTAGGGCTAATAACATTTAAAATTATTCAAGTTAGCCCGTGGGGCACTAAGCAGGAAACTTTTGACTTTGTATAAACTTGCCACCAACCTTTATTATGCAATTTCCTAAGTTAACAGGTTTTTTATAAATACGTCCTATTCTTAATGCTAATATATTTATTTATAGCCGTATATTCCAGCCTTTCAGCAGGACACTCCATGCATAGTATTCCCCTGTGATTCAGGGTATGGATTATTCTTCTTCGTTCCTCCAAGAGGTCCATTGCAACCCCCTTTGTAAATATGCTTTCCTTATCCTCTATTCCTTGATTACTTAAATCCTTCAGCCCTTCGTTCTCCATAAGCAAAATCACTACAACATTGTTCTTTGCTATCACCGGCAGAACCCTAAGCATCTCCTCTGCCTCCTCCACAGTGTCGAAGTCGGTGAAGATAAATATAATGCTTCTGTGGCGCTCCTTTTTCTTAAAGTAGAAAAAGGCCTCATCGTAATTGGAGGTATCCCTTGTGCCCTCTATGTGATATAGGGTCTCCAGTATTTTATTTCTATGGGCGGCGCCCTTCCCCGGCATAATCATGCCCTCTACCTTAGTATTAAACAAAAGCAATGCCGATTGATCGCCATTTTGATTTACTAGGTCTGATAAAACCAAGGCAGTATTTACTGCCATATCCAGCTTGCGGTCTCCCCTGATGGTATAGCTCATGGGACGGCCTATGTCTAAAAACATATAGACATGCTGGTTTTTTTCAGGCTCATACTGGTTTACTATGGGCCTATTGCCTCTGGCAGTGGCCTTCCAGTTTATTTTTCGGTATTCATCCCCATGGACATACTCCCGCAGACTTTCGAAGGAGGTGCCTCTGCCCAGCATTCTGAGATTCCGCTGCCCCTGCTTATAGCTTCTGTTGTTGCAGATACTGAGCCTGTATTTGCGGAGATTTTTCATATTTGGATAAACCCTGTATTCCCTATCCAGTCTTAGCTTAAAATTTTTCTGACAGAGGCCCAGCCTTCCCCTTAGCCTTACATGAAGGCTACCAAAGGCGAAGGCACCTCTTTTATTGGGGGTAACATAGTATTTAATTATTTTGCTGCTATGGGGCTCCAGCTCCGCCTGCATAAGCCCTTCCTCTGCTTCAAAATGAAAATCCGGCACCTCGTCCTTTAGATGAAGGCAAAGCTTGAAGCTGCCTTTATTATATACCTCAAAGGAAATCGTCTCCTTCTCAAAAAGTGACAGCTTATCCTCTCCAACTCTATTTATCTCCAGAGCTGTCATATCCGGTGTTATAAAATAGTCCAGCACCAGTACTCCGAAGCAGATAATATTGTATATAATGAAAACCGTTAAAGGACTATTCAAATAAATCGACGCCGACAATAATACCAACCCCACTGTGGGCAGAAGTACAAAACGTCTTGTTATGCTCAAAACCTCACCTGCTTTCTATCGGGGTACCTTTATTCTGGAGAGTATATCCTTCAGTATTTCCTCCGGAGTAACCCCCTCCAGCTCCAGCTCTGGCTTTAAGGTTATCCTGTGTCTAAGGGTAGGTATTGCCATCCTTTTAATATCCTCAGGAGTAACGAAGTCCCTTCCCTCAAAGGCTGCTAGGGCTTTGGCGCATTGCAGCAGTGAAATGGAGCCTCTTGGAGAGCTGCCGATTTCAATGGCGGAGCTGCTGCGGGTATTGGCTACTATGCTTACCATATATTCCATCAGCAACGGGTCAACCTTAACCCCCTGTACCTCTTTTCTGCATTGGAGTATTTCCTCTGGTCCCCAAGCTGCCTTAATACCAGCCTCCTCCAGCTCCAGACTGTTGAAGCCTTGATTAAATCTATTCAAAACCTCTATCTCTGCAGCAGCAGAAGGATAGCTTATATTAATCTTCATTAAAAACCTATCTATAAGTGCCTCCGGCAATGGATATGTGCCTTCATATTCTAAAGGGTTTTGTGTAGCAAATACCATGTAGGGCACGGACAGCCTCAGCATTTCTCCGTCTATAGAGACAGTTCCCTCCGCCATTGCCTCCAGCAGCCCTGCCTGAGTCTTTGGAGGTGTCCTGTTGATTTCATCCGCCAATAGAAAATTTGTAAATATCGGACCCTTCTTCAGCTCGAATTCACTTTTCTCCATATTGAATATCTTTGTTCCCGTCACGTCCGCCGGCATTAAGTCCGGTGTGAACTGAACCCTTTTAAAATCTACCGTTAAGCTTTTTGCAAGGGCCTTAACCATCAGCGTTTTGGCCAACCCCGGTACTCCCTCAATCAATACATGCCCCCCTGCTAATAGGCTTATTAAGGAGTAATCTATCAGCTCCTCCTGCTCCACTATTACTTTACTTAATTCTACCTTAATTCCCTCAACCAGCTGCTTCACTGTTGCTTTTTCAGTATTTTCCAATGTATCTCTCTCCCTTTTCTGGCTAAACTTTTTAACTCCTCTATAAGAAGAATGGCTTCTATATACTCCTTGGCCTTTAACCTGCTGTTGGGCCTCTCCATTAGAGCCTGCAGCCCTTTTACCTTGTTAATCTCCGGAAGCCCCTTGGTCTCCCAGGCCTCTAAAAGCTCCCTGGTGGATATCCTCAGAAGCCTAAGAAGGCTTCTATAGTAGCTCTCCAGAATTATATCCCAGCAGCTCCCCTGAATGTACAGGGCGGAGGCTGTGTGAATGTATTCATTTTCGATTCTCTCCGATTCCTCGTATAGGGGGATGGGCCTACCAAAGCCCTTGCCTCTGTAATAGAAGTAGACCGCCAATGCTATCAGCAGCTGATAGAATAAAAGCCTATAGGCAATGGGAATATACTCCCAAAGGCTGGGGGTCTCATCCAGTAAATACATATAGTACTCATTAAAATAAAGGCTGCTGTACTCATGCTCTTCTATTGCCTGAAGCAGCTGATACGCTATGGTGTAATCCTCCGTCAGAGTACTGTTCAGCAGTACCTCCGGAGCCATTACCAGTATAAAGCCATTACCATACTGATATCTGCCTACGCTTCCCTCCGAAGGTAGCCTAGAGGCATAATCAATCACCGGGGGCTCCTGCGACAAATAGACAATCATACCTCCGGAGCTTATCCAATTCTTTACGCCTTCATCAGACGATATATTAAAGGCAGGTGCCTCAGCCACTATTTGCACTTGGCTGTATTCATGGTCACCTAAGGGCTTAAGGCTCCTGTCCACACTATAGCTCATTTCCTTCAACGCATCATAAAAAACGCTATAGCCGTTAGCTGACCTGTTCATCACTGAATAGGCGGGTTGGCCGTCTCCTCTAATATCGGTTATATAGAGGGCCGTCCATAAAAACATAGCTATCAGTATTAGGAATGTCGCCAGCTCTCTACTTCGTTTTTTCTTCATGTCCCAGCACCTCTTTCCAAAGCTCCCCTATCCTCTGTTTCCAGCCGTTGTACTCCTCCTGAAGGGGTGCCCTATGCCCATACCAGCTGCTATTAAATAAGGCAATTACTGCCTTAAATTCCACCGCCCTTGAAAAGCCTTTGCTGATTAGTGCCTTATATAGCTCCTCATTTGTTTTGGTCTCGTCCAGATACGTCAGATTTTTGTTGTGCATCAGCAGCAGTAATGCTATAAAATCAAAGCGTATTGCCAGCCTTAGCTTCCCTTCCTCCTCGTAGTCGGCGGCCTTTTTCCTCAAGGTGGCGGGTGTGGTTTTTTCATCTATTTTCTCACCTAATATCTCTCGAACCCTTGTGGCGTCATCCATGGTTTTATTTACCCTCACAGCAATGATGATAATTATAGCAACTATTACAGTTAGACCTATTACCATCAATAGATTGGATATATCTCCTGCTGAAGCTGGGTTTATAGGCCCTCCCTTCTCAAATATGCTGTCCAATCTTTTTTCCAGCCACTGCTGAAGAGCTTCCTTAAGCCGTTCTATAATTCCCTCTATACTGTAGCGCAAATGTCGGTGGGAGGGCCTGTCTAGCACTCTGTTGATTGTGTTTTCAAATTCGGTAATTGTTGGTGCACTAATTTTTAAAAGCATCCTGCCCTATCCTTTCAGCTTTTTAATTTCTCTTAGTTTCAGAGATATGTCATGGCCTTCCTTTACAAATCTCTGATTATAGTACAGCACCGTCAGTATCATTGCGTTGATAGGCGTAATGATCAGCCAAGATAAAATGGTTAATGGCCATTGCAGCTGAGTGTATAATGATGAAAAAAACAATAGATACTCCTGCTGTACATTTAAAAACCTCAATATCATAAATAATATGCTTATAACCAATCCCAGAAAGCCCTCCAGGGAAAGATTAATAGCATAGACACTTCCGAAGATTAAAAGATTGTAGCCCACCAGCTTAATGTAGCCTCCCTTAAGCAAAAAATAGCTGCGCTTTATGGACTCTACTGGCCCTTTATTTTCCAAAGCTATAGCCTGAAGGGAAAAGCTAAAGAGGGTTAGGTAGCCTATGGTCACCAATGCAAAGAGGAGCATCAAGGCTACTATTGATAATAGCTGCAATACATCTGCCGCCTCCATAAGCTCTGCCAGACCTGTGTTGATGCTAATTGATAATTCTTTAAAAATCGTTATGGCAGCTGCCGCCACTGGAATAAATACCAAGGCTGCTAAAGTAACCAGCCCAAATATCAATGGCAGCTTTTTTGTTGCAGCTTTAATTGCATCATAGGCATATACCGGCCCTTCTCCATAGTATTGACTAGAGATTTTCATAATTCCTACATTTAGTGAGTAGACAATTGAAAGTACTCCCACCACTATTATGAATATAAGCACATATATACCTCCGTTATTGCCATACATGGTTCCGGGAATTAATAGCATAAAGCTTATAAATAGAAAGATAAATAGAGAAATGAAGGCGATTATCCCCATTCCTATATTGTAAAATATGATTGTTTTCATATATTTCCTTAGTATTTCAATTCCCCTATCCATGACTTCTGCAAAACCCATTATTCCCATAGCATTTCTCCTTTTGGTTTTATTATATTAATACTTCAACAAAAATTATATTTTCCCTTTATTTACCTGTTGCCCTCCATAGGTCCTATTTTACTGATAATGGGTAAATTCCAAAATTATATAGCTAATATAATTTTATTTATCTGCCATTTTATTATATAATAAAAAATATAAGCTTAATTCAATACTAATCGTATCAGGGATGGTGACCGCATGAGTAATGAGCTTTTTCAAATACGTAATATTTTAAATACCTTAACTAAAAACAACAATTCACATAATGAGCTGAGTTTAATACAGCAGCTAATAGACTATGCTGAGGCCTATAAGGAGCGTATAATTAAGCTTAATAGCCAGAACAGCACTGTGTCAGTCTGCGATGCTCCTAATTTAAAAATGGATAAAATCTCCGAGGAGGCTTTTTTATATAAGCCTGTACTGGTAAAAAACTATTATGATGGAGATTATCTGGAGAACTTTTCAAATATAAGATCCTCTGATTTGAAGACCAGCGGCGTATTTGAGGTACATAATAAATTTTGGGAAGCCCACGAGGTAAATGGAGGAAATGTATTCGCCACTATTCCCAATGCGCTGGTAAACCCACAGCAGGCCGCAAAGCTGGAAAAGCTGAATTGGGACAGGGCAGAGGTGGATATATATGAAATTGATGCAGATACTGTAAAAAGCATGCCTAAGTTTAAAATAAATGAGGCAGCTGGAAAAAAGTTTCCCCATTATCTGCTGATCAGAGAGGTCTATGGCAATGTATTGATGGTACTACATTATAAGATATAATTTAAATAAAGGATGTGTTTATATGCAATTTTTAGTTACTGCTTATGACGGAACCGATGCTGGTGCCATGGACAGAAGAATGGCAGTCAGGGGTCAACACATGGAGCTGGTTAAAGCAATGAAGCAGGAGGGAAGATATTTATATGCCGCTGCCATTTTGGATGATGCGGAAAAAATGATAGGCTCAGTGCTATTGATGGACTTTCCTTCTAGGGACGCCCTTGATGAATGGCTTAAAATTGAGCCCTATGTAACCGGTGATGTTTGGAGAAATATAGATGTTAAGCTTTGCAAGGTACCACCAATGTTTATGGAATAGTATTTAGCTCCACCCTTCGGTGGAGCTTATTCTTTATATGAGATTATTCATCTCTGCCCAGCAGCCCTTCAATTACCCTTTGAACCGCCATGCCCTCTTTGAAGGTGACGAGCTTTGCTTCCCTTCCTTCAATAGCGGCGAAGACCTCCTCTAGTAGCTCCGCCAGATGGTCATTTTCCTGTACCTCTATTCTTCTTCTGCCTTCAAGATCTGAAATCCACAGCTCCCTCCAATTTTCCAGAGAAAGCATCCCCTTGGTTCCATATATACCTAAGGCCAGCTTATCTTCAATACCGATATTTGAAAAGCCGTTGAATAGAATTGTAGCACCGCTTTTCAGCCTTCCAGCTGCTATGATTCCAGTCTCCGAGGCAGCCGGATTATCCGCAGCCTCTATAAAGGTGCTAATATCGGTGATCCTACCAAAGCAGCTCAATATGATCTGAACAAAATGTGTGAATACCTCCCTAATAAAGCCCCCCTGCTCCTTCGATGCAATCCACTCCGTCTGCTGCCATGCTCTAGGCCATTGCTTGAAATAGCCATGAAGCTCTATTCTTCTGAGGTCACCTATAAAGCCTTCCTTAAGCAGCTCCTCCAGCCTTTTAAAGGAAGCACTATAGACCGTCGGAAAATTCATGGCATGGATAATTCCTGCTTCAGCAGCTGCCTCATACATTTCCATAGCCTCCTGGTTTGAATTAGCCAGTGGCTTTTCGCAAAGCAAATGCTTCTTTGCTCCTATAATCTCCATAGCTATAAAGTGATGATATTTCGGAGGAACTGCAAGATAAATCAATTCTATATCAGGGTTTTCCAGCAGCTCCCAATAGCTGTCTACTGCTGTCAAATTATATTCCTCCGACATTTGCTGCAGTCTCTCAGCATTGGTATCATATACCCCCATTACTTCTCCACCGCCATGCCTTCCAATTGCCTTTATAAGCCTTTCTCCTACAATGCCTGCACCTATAATACCTATCCTCACCTTAGCCATTGCTTTAGTACCTCCTTTTTTTTATCTTAAGTATCAATATCCTGTGTCTAAGGCCTAATCCCACCACCAGCAGTATTAGAACTTTCGGCCTCCACCGCCTCGGCTGCTTCCGCTGCTGCTGGAGCCTGAGCTGAAGCTTCTGCCTCCGCCACCATGGGTTGTTCCACTGCTGGAGGTATGGACGGTGCTCCTGCCGGAGCTGCTACTGGATGAGCTGGAGGACCAGCTGTCGTCGCTGCCAGAGGAGGGTGGTGGCTTCTTCTCTATTATCTCATAGGTTTCAATCGTGTTGGTGAGACGATCGTGGCGATTAAATACCTTAAATGAGCTTGGCTGTAGATAAATACCCTGTGAAACCTCTTCAGGCCCTCGGGTTTTTTCTACCAAGCTCCTTACAACTTTAAAAGCTGCCATTAATGATAGGATAAGCTTCAGAACCAGCCCAATAGCAGCGACAGTGCCTTCATCGAAGCCTTCCCATTTAAGCTTTGTCTTTGTGTAGGGTTTAGGCATGGTTCTTAAGGCCGTCTTTACATTCATTTCCATTTCAGTTAAAAACATCAAGACGCCTAGTTCATAGCTCTTCGTTGATGAAAATCTAGCCACCGATCCTAAAAGATCAAGCATTTTATCGTCGTATAGATAGTTTTTTCCAGTGGTTAGTAAATGTACCTCGCCATCCGCCACATTTATTAATAAAAGCGCCCCTTCAACAGCCAACCCATTACCTTGATGCCGTTCATTATAAAAATCTAGGGCATATTCCCTTGAGGTTTTTCCCATATTGTCATTTATGGTGACAATAACCAAATCCATTTTTAAATCTCTACTCATTGCTAGAGTACGATAAGGCAACATCGCCAAATCTTTTGAAAAAAACAACTCTGCATAATCATAAACATTTCTGGCGGGCATAGTACTATAGCTTTTTGCCCCAGTATCCTCAGTGGCATCAGCACGAACCTTGCCAAAATAGTCCCGGGCCCATGCAAAGATATCAATAGCCCCTTGACCATAGTCTTCGTTAGCCAAATGACCCTGCATTTTCTCTAGCATTTCCTCCAACTTTTCTCCCTTTAGGTGCTCTGTGACTATCCCTCCGGTCGAAATATATACCTCTTTATCCACCATATTAAAATATAGAACCCCACCATCTGAAGTGGGACCATCGCCTAAGCTCATTGTATTATAAAAACTATCGGCAGTTTCCTTTGATATTTTTTCCTCTGGCTCACCAGCAATTGTATATATATATAAATCCACATCTAAATCTATTCTAAGGGCCGCAGCATACCCCTCTAATATTTGCAGCTCCTCCCGTGAAAATAAATTCGCATAATCCTTTATCCAATTAGTACTTCGATTTATAATTATAGCGTTTCTATACCTCTCCACTTCATTTAGAAAGGCTATTGCTGCTTCAGCATAATTTTCCTCTGATAGATATATATATATTTTGTCTAATATTTTTTCAATTCTTTCACTGTTTAAAAGGTAATAAGCTACACCAGTTGTTGATATATAGACCTCTCTATTCTCCATATCGATTAACAGCAGCGCCCCTGCGGAATCATGTCCATAGCCAAAGCCTCCATTATCATAGAAATCATGGGCATATTCCTTTGGGGTTTTTCCTTGACTATCCTTTGTCGTTACTATAACCAAGTCCAGCTTCAGAGCCTCCCTTAGCTCCTGTGCCCTTGCCTCCAGTTCCAACAATTCTTCAGGTTTAAATAGTCCAGCTTCATCGTAAACCTTAGGGGTAATACTGTTTTTCGCAGCATCAGGTGCATCTACCTTTATGCTTTTTGTGAGCTCCCTTAAGGTATAATAGGGAAAATATACCCTTTCATAGCTTTCCATTTCATTGAAAAAGGTCATTATGCCTTCAACATTGTTGTCGGCATTTAAATATCCAACAATCTTTCCTATGGCGTTATCTCTTTGATCACTTCTTAACACCACTCTACCCGACGTCTTTATGTAAATTTCTCTATATGCCTTGTTAATAAGCAATAAAGCACCATCGGCATTAGCCCCATAACCAAAGCCACCAGAGTCATAAAAGTCATCGGCATATTCCTTTGAACTTTTTCTCGGGTTATCGTCTATGGTGACCACGACAAAATCCATCTTTAGGGCCTTCCTAAGCTGGGTGGCCTTTACCTCCAGCTGCAATCTCTCCTCTGGAGACATAAGCCCTGCTTTATCGTATACTCTTTGGGCTGCAATGGCTTCTTTCGCCTCCTGCTTCTCTTCTACTATGGTTTTTGTGTCCTCGTTATAGGTATATTGATTGGCAGGAATCCCCGACTTTACAAAATATTCGACACTACCTAAAAAGGCCATTGCCCCATCGGCATAGTTGCCATCCGGTAGGTGCTGAAGTATATCATCCAATACGGCTTCAATTCTAGCATCCGTTAGATATTTAATTGCGATTCCAGTTGTCGATATGTAAGCCTCACTATCCGCCATATTAATAAGCAATAGAACACCATCGGCCTCGGGCCCATAGCCGAAGCCGCCATAATCGTAAAAATCATCTGCAAAGTCCCTTGAGGTTTTTCCCTGATTATCCTCTATAGTTACAATAACTAAATCCAGCTTTAGGGCCTCCCAAAGCTCTAAGGACTTGGCCTCCAGTCGCTGTAGCTCCTCTTCTGTGAATAGACCTGCTTCATCATAAACCTTTTGTTCTGAACCGTAGGCTATAATGCTTGAAATAAAAATTAATATCGCTATTATGCCGTATATAAGCCAGCTTCTTTTAATCATAGCAGCGATCCCTCCCCCCTATAACCCCTCATTATATTCCTGCAATACCTTTGCTATGTAATAATCCCCAATACCATAGCCTTGAGGGTAGTATTGGGGATTGTAGATAAGTAAGCTAGAACTTTCTGCCTCCGCCGCCGTGGCTTCTTCCGCTGCTGGAGCGATGAACAGAGCTCCTGCCTATGCCTGAGCCTCCGGAGGAGGGTGGGTCCTTTTTGATTATTACAAAGGTCTGCTGAGTGTTGATATGGTGGTCGTATCGATTAAAAACATTAAAGGAATTAGCATCCAGATAGGTATGCTTAGTGGTTCCTTTTCTCCCCTTATTCAAAGCCGCCATAATACCAACAACTATTCCAGCAGCGGCAATTGCTATTATAAAGTAGTAGAACAGCTTTTGAACAAGAGGTGTTTCTTCCTCAACAATCGTATTCGTATCCTCATCATAGGTATATTGATCGCTTGGTATTCCTGTCCTTACGTAATTATCCACCTGAGTTAGGAAGGCCATAGCAGCATCGCCATAGTGTCCGTCTGGGAGGTATTCATATACCTTGTCAAGTATTGCCTCTATTCTTGCATCCGTCAGGTATTTGATGGCTATACCCGTTGTAGTAATATATACCTCTCGGTCCTCCATATTTATAAGCAAGAGAACACCGTCTGCCTCGGAACCGTATCCAAAGCCATTTTCGTCATAAAAATCATCTGCAAACTGCCTTGAGGTTTTGCCCAAATTGTCAGTAATGGTGACAATAACCAAATCCATCTGCAGCCCTTCGCTTAGCTCTGTCGCTCTTGCCTCCAGTGACTGAAGCTCTGCCTCTGAAAAGAGGGCTGCATCGTCATAGACCCTTGGAGAAGCACCAAATACAGCTATACAGGATAGAAGCATTAATAGGCATACAAAAATTGAGAGTTTTTTATATCCTTTTATCATAGCAGCAGTCCTCCTAAGGTCAATAATGAAAATACGCCTGCCGAAATTCCAGCAAACCATAGGGCGACTCTCTTATTGCTGATGGGGAGGCTTCCTGCTATTTTGCCCGTCTGCCCATTCATAGCAAATACATAGACCTTCCCCTTATAATTATAGGTAAACATCCATGTAGGTAAAAGGGCATAGGAGGCCTTTGATTTGCTTATATCCACACTGCAGCTTCTTACCGAAACACTACTGTAGCCTGATATTGTATCCCTCAGCAGCTTATTTGAGTAATCCTCAAGTCTTTCTACGATACGACCATATACTGCCCCATCATCCAAATCGTACTTTTCAGCCAAATACCCTGACAGGTAGGGCATGGAAAAGTCCACCATCTGATTATAGTCAAAGGGCTCCAGTGTCTCCATCAGCTGATCGTCGGTTTTTTTAGAGCCATCTGCCGGTACCTTTACAAAGCGAGCAGTTGCTGAACGTCCTACGTCATAGTACTTAGTCTCTGTATATCGCTTATCACCGCTCACCCATGTGCGGATATTTCTACCCTCTGCCGATATCCTACCTCTTATGTCGCAGTCAAAGAGCCAAAAAGGTATGTAGACACCTGATAAATGCTGAAGCTGAGAAGCTGAAATAAAGTCCCTTGACAGCAGAGGCTTCTTTTTACACCATTGTATAAAGGCCTCTGTGGCAGCTTCCTTTTTAATCTTAAAGGGAATAACCTTTGCTGGTCTGAATTTGCCTGACAATTGCCCGGGCAATATCGCAGGGCTATGACAGTAATAGCAGAAGGTTGCTGCAGTCGTATTGTCTGTGACTATCTCGGCCCCACAGCTGGTGCAGCTATAGATTTTCCCAACAGTCTCAAACTCCTTTTCCTCTTCCACCCTTTTTTCCTTCTCTGAAAGCAAACCCTTTTCTATTGATTTAATCTCCTGATCATGGAAGTCGCTTAAACAGAATTCGCATTTCCAGCTCTGACTTTCGCTATTGAATTCCAGGACTCCTCCACAATTCGGACATTTATAGGTAATAACCTCCATCGTGTCACCTCCGTTTTTATAGTTATAATGGACAAATGATAATTTTAAAGCTATAAGCTCACTGATATATAGCTAATACCTTCATATGCCTGCTATGGTCCAATTAGTACCGTCTTTGATATTTATAGCTGTCAAGATATTTCCATAAGGCATATATGAAGCTAAGCTAATTTTACCAATTATCCCTTTGCTTTTCAATGTAACAAGAATAATTTTTCCATCATTTTAAAGAGTGATTTTTAATCATATATGTTCCCTCCCCAGATTTATTTTCAAAAAAATAAAAAGACAGGAGGCATCCTGTCTTTATTAAAGGTTAATTAAAGCCACGATCCTCCAGCTCTTCCTCTGTCACCCTCTGGCTCTCAATACTATTCAATATCTTAATCTCTACCCTTCGGTTTCTCGTTCTTCCCTCAGGTGTATCATTTGTTGCAATGGGTGCGTATTCTCCAAAGCCCTCTGCCGATAGTCTTTTGGGATCATAGCCCTTTTCATTTATGTAGTATTCTGCTACTGCAATTGCCCTTGCCGCCGCCAGATACCAATTGTTGGGATATTCTATCGTCCTTATTGGCACAGTATCCGTATGGCCCTCTATCTTTATACGATTTTCGGTATAATCCGCCAGCTTTAATGCCACCGCCTCCAGCACAGGTATAGCATCTGGCTTTATAACTGCCTTTCCCGGATCAAATAAAACGCCGTCTAAGAAATTAAGCTTAACATAGCGTTCATTAAACTGAATATCCACTGTCTGACTATAGCCCCTGCTCTCCAGGTACTCCTTCAGCTCTGTCGCAATTTCCTCCAGCTCCTTCAATGCCTCCATTTCCTGAATTTGACTTGTCATCAATTCATTCATTTCTGCATCAACAAAATATTCACTTGGCTCAATTGCCCTACCTGAATCCAATATACCCAAAGAGCCCTGGAAGGATTGTATAACTGCCTCAAACTTCTGAGCATCGATATTTGAAAATGCAAACAGCAGAACAAAGAAGCATAGCAAAAGAGTTACCATGTCTCCATAGGTAGTCATCCACTCTGGTGCTCCTTTTTTTTCCTCGTCATTAGATCTACTTCTTCTTCCCATAGCCTCTATTCGCTCCTTTAGCACCCATGTATTCGCTTCAGTAAAATATATTAAATAGCCTCTTCAAAGCTGGCTTCCACCCATATCTTTCCGTCCTCACAAAAACCCTTGGACATTTCCTTAAAGCTTAGCCTTGGATATATGCTCTTTATATACTCAATTTCTGTCCTAGACAGCCGTAGCTCCCTAGAAGCCCTGCCATCTGAAAAGGACTCCTCGATAAAAACTACTAAATCATCCATAGCCTTAGCTGACATAGAATTTCCCCCTTAATTTTTTAGTAAGCTTGACTAAAATAATTATATTATAATTGGGTAGGAATTTCTATAATTCAATTTTCCCAATATATACAACAGACAAAAAGTGTCTTATAGATATTATCGGTATATATGCAATTTTACTTGAGAACCTGCATTATTAATTTATATTTATGTTAGCTAGTGCCTCGTCGCATTAAAAACTCAAAAGAGGCACAGGATAATAACCCCATACCTCTCACACACTAGGCCTAAGCTCTATTTTATTTAATAAGTTTTTCCCTTTACCTGCTTACCTGAAAGCTCAATCGACCTTTCTACCAAAACCTCCATTGCATCTATGCAGTAGCCAGCAACCTCTTGACTAAGCTTTATGCAGGAAAGCTCTGTACAGGCGATAATGATGCATTTACATTGCTCTCTTGTAAGGAGTTCCTTTATTATTTCCTCTATTTCACTTGAATCCGTGTTCAAACCGCATTTAACATTGTCGTATATGATCTTCATGGTACGCTCTCTGATGGCTTCCTCCGGTACAAATAGCTCCAGCTTGTACTTTCTGCAGGCCTCCTCGTAAATACCACTGCTTAAGGTTCCCTGTGTTGCTACAATTCCAACCTTGCTGCCCTCTCCATATGCCTCATATATCCTACCTGCCGTTTCCTCTATCATATTAATGATATTTATGTCCGTCATCCTCACTAGATCCTTATAGAAATAATGGGAGGTATTGCAGGGTATAGCTATGTTGGCAACTCCGGCAGCCTCCAGCAGTCTTAGATCCCTTTCAATCGCAATTAAAAATTCCTCAGCTTTATTTTCAAAAATAGTGCTGGTTCTATCGGGCATAGTGGCATGATTTAAAATAACCATATCGATATGATCCTGGTCCTTTCCGGCTACGGTTTTTTCCACGACCTTATCGAAGAAAACCGCAGTTGCCTTAGGTCCCATACCACCAATTACGCCTAAGCTTTTACTCTCCATTTTCAACCCACCTTCGTTTACAATTAGAAGGTCATCCTTCCAAGACTGTTAAAAAGTACATTATGTACTATGCTTATTTTACGTCGACTACTATCGCATGCTTACCTAAATCATAATAACTTCGGAAAAACCCAGCCATATCTTTGGTAAGGTCCCCCAGAATAGGGTCCATATAGTATACGTTTTTTTCATCATAGCCCTTTAAAACAACTGCATGAAGGTTTACAGGCGCCTCAAATTTCTCATCTGTATCACTCCGATACCACGAATAATTTATTCGAGGCTTTGACAGGTCTAGGGTAACCCATGCTACAACCGGCAGACCCCTATCTATATACTGCAGTATCTCCTCCATGGTGCTATTGCTTACATCTATAGCTTTATGACCTCCGCCTGCCTTAGCTATATAGCTATTGGCTGCTTCAACAACAGGTGGCGCATACGAGAAGAAACCGCTGTTATCCCTTGGATTCCCTGCAAAGGCCATATAGGGATTTGCTCCTATCAGCTTACCCTCATTTCTATTGAAGGCCTCCTTCGGCAGATAATTATCTGCCATATCCTCCTTTTCTGCCCCATAACCGTAATAGTTAAGGAGTGCTGTTACGGCGGTTATTTCACAGCCATTGGGCAGCTCTGGATTTTGCAAAAGGACCTCCACCGGCATATATGTCTTTGTAATTTTTACTGTACCATCCTCTAATTTTTGAGTCTCCTTAACATGAGAATAAAAACTATTCTTTTTTACAAAAATCTCATGGTTTTCCTCATTTACCAGAACGTTAATCGCTCCGGGATTTAATTCGTAGGGCAATGGTACATTCACTTGCTCAATTAGATATTCAGTATTATAATCTAAAGGCTCCGATATTGCTTTTCCCTCTTTATTAGTGGCTAATGCCCCCACCGCTTCTCCTGTTTCAACAGATGTTATTTTAAACTCCGCATTTATAATAGGTGCATCTGTTTCCGCATCTAAATTTATAACTGTTATTATACCCTGTTGAATCGTAATTATATCCTCTTCCTCAGGCTTATCATTTTGAAAAAGCCTATTTACAGCAAATACCGAAGCTGATGTGACTAATAAGAGAAATATAGTCAATCTTATTAAGCTCCAAAATCTTTTTCTTTGCTTTCTTTTATCCTTAATCATAACTCACTCCTGTTAGGTCTAATTATTTTTGTTCCTATAATTCAACAAAGAATTTTTTATACCAAACTAGGAAAACATAAGCAGTATAAATATATCTTGCATAATTGCCTTTACCCTCGTAATGGGCATCGAGGAATTTTACCAGCTCCTCTGTAACAAAGAATTCCTTAGCGATATCAGATTCAAACATTTCCTTTACGATTTCATAGTACTTTTTCTCCTTCAGCCAATACCTTATCGGCACCGGGAAGCCAACCTTCGGCCTGTTGGCCCATTCCTCCGGCAGAACCTCCTTAGAGGCCTCTCGAAGGGCATATTTGGTATCTATTTTATTTACTCTTAGATTACCTGGCAGCTCAGCAGCCAGGGCCATGACCTCCTTGTCCAAAAATGGAACCCTCAGCTCTAGGGAGTGGGCCATGCTCATTTTATCTGCCTTCAATAAAATATCCCCCGGCAGCCATAGAAGCATGTCTATATACTGCATTTTGGTTATGTCATCCTTGTCCTTAACCCTGTCATAGACCCCTTTGGTAATATTGTGAACAGAAGGACCCTTTTTGTAGTCATCCCTCAACACCCTTAGGGCATCGGCCTCCTCAAAGACCTTGGCCTGTCCGATAAAGCTCTCCTCTACCCTTTGTCCTCCCTTTACCAGGAAGTTGGTTATTGTGTTCTTGGGTAGTCTCCTGCTGAGCTTATGAAGAGCTCGCCTGACAGGAAAGGGTACTATTTCGTATTTCCGCTGCTTTGGCGATTTTTGATACCAGGTGTATCCGCCGAAAATCTCGTCTGCCCCTTCTCCTGAAAGCACCACAGTTACATGCTCCCGAGCCAGCTGTGCAAGATAGTATAGGGGTACTGATGAGAGATTTGATTGGGGCTCATCCATATGATATTGTATGGTTGGCAGCATATCAAAAAGGTCATCAGCATTGATAAGCCGCTTATAGTTTTCTATGTCCAGTATATCAGATAAATTCTTTGCAAGGTTCGTCTCATTAAAAATGCCCTCATAGTCCTGGAAGCCTACCGAAAAAGTCTTATTGGGCTTTAACAGAGCTGTAATATAGCTGGAATCAATTCCCCCCGAAAGGAAGGAGCCAACCTTTACATCGCTGATCCGGTGATAATCCACCGATTCCTGTAGGGTGGTCTTAATTTTTTCAATATAATGGGCTAGGCTGTTTTTTTCTTCGTTGAAATCTAAGCTCCAATAGGGCTTAATCTCAAGGCTTCCCTTTTTATATATCATATAATGGGCAGGCTTAAGCTTATATACCCCCTTGAAGAAGGTTTCATCCAACACGGAGTACTGGAAGGTAAGATATGGCTTTAAGGCCTCCTTGTTCAGCTCCTTTTTAAAGGAGGGCTGCTTCAAAAATGACTTTATTTCCGATCCGAAAATCAATGAATTGTCGGTGGTGTTTTGAGTATAGTATAGTGGCTTTATGCCAAAATAGTCCCTTGCCATCAGCATGGTTTCCTTCTTGGAATCCCATATTGCAAAGGCAAACATTCCTCTTAGCATTGGCAGCAGGTCCACTCCATACTCCTCATAGCCATGAATAAGGACCTCGCTGTCGGAATCACATTTAAATATGTGGCCCTTCTTTATTAAATCCTCCCTTAGCTCCTGAAAATTATATATTTCACCGTTGAAAACCAGCACACAGCTCTTGTCCTCGTTATACATAGGCTGGCCTGCATCGTCGGAAAGGTCAATGATACTCAATCTTCTAAAGCCTAAAGCAATATTGTCATCAGTAAAGAAGTCCCCACTGTCGGGACCTCTGTGTATTATTGCTGTCATCATATCGTTAATAATCTTAATTTTATCTATCTCTGGAGAAGCATGGGCAAAGCCGACAAAGCCACACATACATATCACCCTTTTTTAGTAAATTTTATAGGAGCCTGCACAATAACTATCCTCCTGTTAGGAGCTTAGATCTGCCATCATTTCCTCTGTAATACCTGCTACTCTGTTTTTCAGCGGAAAAAAAAGCTTCTCTTTTGGATATTCTAACATTTTCTGGTGCAGCTGTCTTAAGGCAATTTCTGCACCATAATCCATTCCCTGGCAGCCTGCCAGCAGAATCAAATCTCCCTCCTGCGCTAATGCCAGCGAATGAGCTATTGCATCCGTCAGCTCATCGTACAGATGCACCTTTATTCCGGCCTTCCCCATTACCTCAAGGAATACTTGAAGCTCCTCCGCTGTAACCATATCCTTGGAGGTTACATGGGATATACTCTTTGTTGCGATTATCTCCTCTATTCCCAATTTATCCGCCCAGTTTACAATTACCTCCGAATTTTCACGATTTACCGTTGTACCCCGTTCACCCCTAATGGCATATACCAAATGTAGACTTTTAAAGTCCATATACTCTAGGGTTTGCAGGGTTACATTTATGTTTCCGGGGTTTGCAAAGTGGTCGTCAATGATCTTAATATCATCCTCAAATATAAATTCAAAGCGACGCTCAACCCCTGCAAAGCTCTTTAGGGTTTGCTGTATTGTTTCAACCTCAACGCCACAAAGGAGCGCCACTGTGATTGCAGCCATCGAATTATATACGGAATGCAGTCCCGGCACCGAAAGCTCTACATTAAATTCACAGGGCTTATATTCGATACCGTCTGCTGTAAAAGGCTTCAAAATTTCCACAGTAAATCTTCCTCTGCCGGTTGATAAATCTAAATTTTTACAATGAAGATGTCCTTCTCTGCAGTTAACTCCGAAGGTAATGACCCTTGCCTTAGTTTTATCAGCAAGCGCGGCTGAGTATTTATCATCTAAATTTAATACAGCAAAGCTGCCTTCAGCAGCATTTGTTACAAGGCTGGTTTTAGCCTCTAAATATCTCTCAAAGCTGCCATGATTGTCTATATGATCTCTGCTGATATTGTTGAAGGTTACAATATCATATTCTACACCCCGAACCCGCTGCAGCTCCAGAGCAGAGGAAGAAACCTCCATGGTGGCATGAGTAACGCCACGCTCCACCATTTTACTTAGGTAATACTGCAAATCCAAGGATTCAGGTGTTGTCAATTCTGAAGGAATTGAGGAATCGTCAATTTTAATTGTTACCGTACCTATTAGCCCAGTTTTTAGGCCATGGTTTTCCAGCATGGAATTCACCATATAGGAGGTGGTGGTTTTTCCGTTGGTGGCTGTTATGCCTATCATTTTCATACGCCCGGAGGGCTTCCCATAAAGGGCAGCTCCCAATTCCGCTAGAGCAGACCTGCTATTTTCCACTAGAAACTGAGGTATGGCTATTCCCTCATTAAACTCCTCCACTATGGCTGCAACGGCCCCCTGCTCCACCGCCTGCGGCAGATATTTATGCCCATCAACCTTGTAGCCTCTGATGCAGACGAAGAGATGCCCCTCCTGAAC
The DNA here is from genome assembly GCA_048264125.1 of Natronincolaceae bacterium. GTDB lineage: Bacteria > Bacillota > Clostridia > Peptostreptococcales > Natronincolaceae > M1-B18. The sequence goes on along the minus strand of JBLXDM010000006.1, from coordinate 89,957 downwards.
CTTTTTAGAGTGATAGGCAATTCCTTCAATATTTATGTCCTTATTATGAATAGAGCTTATAACCTTAGTTGACCTCAGAAGCTCCTCTAATCTCATGGTTACTCCTCATTTCTATCCTTAGGTTTACGAATTATCTTCGGATTATTTTTGCAAAAACTTTACCTAAAAGCATTTTTGAGAACATCAGGGCCGGAACAGGGTCCTTCCAATCCCATATTGCATAGGCCTTTGGCTTAAATAGTGAACGTAAAACCTGGCCGATTGTCAGCTGTCGGGTTTTTATGTAGTCTCTTATAGCCAGCATGTCCTCATATCCATACCAGAAGACAAGATTTGTATCCCTTTCAACAGCGCTTGGCGGAAGGGGCTGTCCAATTAATTCCCGATATGTAATATAGGGTATGTTAACACCTGTCTTATAGAGAAGGTTGTTCAAATTTGTTATTCTGACGTTGATCTCTATCAAATAAAACCTTCCGGTGTCGGCATCCTTCTTAAATTCTATTTCAGCAAAGCCCTTGTAGCCCATTTCCTCCAGGAATTTCGCCCCGATATCATACAGCTCCGGCACATATTTTTGTCCGGTATACACAGATGCTCCAAAGTTGATGGGATATTGTCTGTATTTTTGGCAGCTTACCCAGTGGGTCACCTTAGAGTCCTGGTCTAAGTAGGCATCAAAGGTATACATATGGTCGTCGAAGCCAGGGATTATCCGCTGAACGATTACCTCAAGGTCAGCCTTCCCTGCCTTTTCCAAGGCTTCATCCAGCTCAGCCCTGTTGTGAACCTTAAAAAGCTTTCGCCTGAACTTTGCAACAAAGGTGGGGGAATCCACCGGTTTTACAATACAGGGATACTTTATGATGCTATCTATTTTTTCATAAAAATCCTCGTCATTTAATCTTACGGTTTCCGGTACTGCCACTCCCTTTTCGGAGGCGACCCGGTGCAGGGTTTCCTTATTCATCAGCCTTGAATATATTCCTGGCTCTTTTTGAGGTATAAGATAGCTTTCCCTTATTTCCTCCAGGTACTCATCTATAATTTCCACGTAGGTGTCATGGCAGGGTATAAGCACAGGCTTTACCTCCTGCTTGTCGGCATAATCCTTTAGAAATCTTATGAAATTCTCGGTATCCTCCTTGTAATGGGGAGCTATCAGTCGCTCAGAGCAATATTTAGATTTTGAGCCATATGTATTCTCAGGAGAATAGTCCACCGCCACGGTGTGTATGCCATGAATGCCCAGACATCTAATAGTGCTTAAGCCAATATAATAATTGCTGCCTAAAATTACCGCTATATTCTTCATTATTTTTAACCTCGCAATAAAAAACATATATTTTATATATACTTATATTGACATAAAAGCTTAGAGTTTGCAATACTTATTATGCCCTTAAGGCGGGTCTGCTATAACCTTCAAAGCCGCTTATATTGAAGATATTGCAATACTATACAATTTGCAATTGACATTTTATAGCTATTATGCAACAATATTAGTAAATGAACATTCACTAACTAATTATGGAGGTGGTTCTATGGCGAGACCGAGGGAGTTTTCAGATGAAGCTATTTTTTACGGTGTTTATCTGGCCCTATGCAAAAAAGGCTATGGCCGCCTAGCCCTAACGGATGTATCCAATGAAGCAGGTATTTCTCCTGCAGCATTGCTAAAGAGATTTGGTTCAAAGAAGGCCCTTTTTTTAGCCTACAGCGATTATGTAATCCAGCTCACCGACAAAAGCTATAAGGAGGCTTTAACGCTGGATACGACTCCTATTGAGGCCTTAAGGCGCATCTTTAAAAATGCCCTGAAGCTGGCCAGTGATCCCATATCTCTTGCAAATCATACCTCCTTTTATCTGGAGAGCACCTCAGACCCCGATCTCCTTGAAAGGTCTAAGAAACGCCTTAAGCTGATTGACCGCGAGACACAAGGGCTGATCTTAAAGGCCATAGATAATAAGGAAATTAAGAGCTGTAATGTGGAACTTATAAGCACTGTGCTTCAATCTGCAGTTACAGGTGCAATGCTTATCTGGCTAAAGGACTCTGACAAAACCCTCGAGGAGCTCATCGATGGGTGCTTTCAGGTTATTTTTGAGCCTTTATTGTTATAATACATTTTATTACCTGAACTTTTAACTTTGTATAAACATACTGCTCATCTTTATTATGCAATTTCCTCAACTATTTAAGGAGGTTTTTTATATGCCGGTATTCAAGGGGAATAATGTCAATTTGCATTACGAGATCAAAGGCGAGGGACGGCCAATCATTTTTACCCATGGTGCCTCCTGGAACCATAAGCAGTGGCAGCCACAGGTGGAGTTTTTTTCCAGCTCCTACAGGGCTATTGTATGGGATGTCCGGGGTCATGGTTTTTCCTCCTTGCCGGAGGGAAAGGTTGATTCAGAAGACTTTAATCGAGATTTGATTGATTTGATGGATTTTTTAGGAATAGAAAAAGCAACCCTATGTGGCTTGTCAATGGGGGGACATATTTCTCTGCAGACAGCAATTCGCTTTCCTGAGAGGGTAGAGGCCTTAATTTTATTGGGCACCCCCTGCACTAATTCCTTCAATTGGTATGAAAAAATAGCTGTACCTATTAACCGCTGGTCCTCTCGATTGATACCCATGAAGCTTTCCGGTAGGCTGCAGGCGGATGTGCTTTCTAAGTTTAACCCCGATAATAGGAGTTTTATTGAGGAGGCCTTCAGTCTCATACCCCATGATAATTGGGTTAGGATTTGGGATGCTGTGACAAGGATGGAAAGTGCCGATGATCTGCATAAGGTTAGCTGTCCGACCTTACTGCTACAAGGAGACCATGACACATTAGTCAAGCGGCAGCAGGAATTTATGGCCTCCAAAATTAGAGGCGCTGAGCTTAAAATAGTAAGCCAGGCCCATCACGCCACAAACCTGGATAATCCCGATGAGGTGAACAAATATATGCAGGAGTTCCTAGCACGCTTTGAGCTGCTTTAATATTTAGGACTGAGCTTTTCAGCGTCACCCTCCTATCCCCTTATTATTCCTCTAAATATATTTTAGCAGCCTCCTGCAGCCTATTTAATATCACGCTTCGAATGTGAGGGGGCTCTAAAACCTCCACCGACTCACCAAAGGATAATATATATCCATATACCCATTCGTCCTCCGGATAGCTTACTGCAACCTCACAGGAGCCATCCTCCAGCCTCAATATACTATTATCGTGGAAGTCATCATACACCCTATACAGCATATGCGGCTTAAAGCGCAGCCTTAGATCCACCTTTTTCCTTGTAGGCGAGGGCTGATCTATAGGTATTGGCCCCGGTATACTCCTTCGTATAAATTCCTCTCTAGTTATAGAAATATTCTTCATCCTGGAGATACGAAATATTCTAAAGTCCTGCTTGCTTCTACAATAGCCGTACAAATACCAGGCCTTTCCCTTATATAAGAGCTTCATTGCCTCAATACTTCTGTTGCTCCCCTCGCCTTGGGTATTGATATACTCAGCCACGATAATTCTTCTCTTTATTATGGCCTCCTTAATCAAGGCAAATCTTCCTCCTTCATTAGGGTCACTGCCCCACTCTCCGAAATCCACCTGCACCCAATCCTCAGACAAGTCCTCCTTATACAAACTACCGATTTTTTCGATAGCTGCCCCCACCTCAGGGTATTTGGTCACCTGCAGTGTTTTGAGGGCCAGTATCAGGCTTTCCTTATCCTCTTTAGTAAGTATCGCCTTGTTTACTGAAAAATCCTCCAGAAGGGATATGCCTCCCCCCTTGCCCTTGCTCATGTAAACAGGAATCCCCGCCATTGAAAGTATTTCTATATCTCGATATATTGTTCTGGTTGAAACCTGAAACCTATCCGCCAGCTCCTTTGCTTTAATCATTCTTTTATTCAGCAGTAGAACCGTAATTTCCAACAGCCTATTAATTTTCATATGCATCACCTGACTTTATTATAGCATTTTAATATGCCATATATATGTCATATTAAAATTAATTCTTACATGCAAAAACCACACTTATTCGTGTGGTTTTACCTTGTTGGAAAACTGTTTATTTCAGCCTAATCCTTGGCGAAGGCTCTCCCCTTTGTTGAAATACATTTGTTTAGCTGCGTGTGTTAGGATATATTCACCAGGTTTCTGCCGTTTTCCTTTGAAATATAAAGAGCCTGGTCTGCCTTGTCTATCAGCTCCCATATGTCTTTTGTGTCCTTCTTTAGTGTAGACAACCCCATGCTTATGGTGAACCCTACAGTGCTAGCTTCATCTAAGTATACCTTCATTCTTTCAACAGCCCTACGCATTGACTCTGCTATTTTGTAGGCTTCGTGGATGCCTATATCCCTAAGCAGCACTAGAAATTCCTCGCCGCCATATCTTCCTATACAGCCCCCTTCATTAAGGGTACTACGAAGACAGACAACAAGCTCAACCAGTACCTTGTCTCCAGCCATATGCCCATAGCTGTCGTTTATTTGCTTAAACCAATCTATGTCGATCATAATAATTGATAGGCTCCTGTTATTCCTTTGGGCCTCCTGAAGGGCTCCTTCCGCAATACTGGCAAAGTGCTTTCGGTTCCAGGCTCCAGTTAAATCGTCTGTGGCAGCCATTCTCTTTATTTCATTAAATAGCCTCAGATTCTGGATTGAAATGCCCACCTGCCCGGCAAAATCATATATGATTTTACTTTCTAGCTCATTGGTTTTCCTCGTCTCAAAGCTATATAGGATCATTAAGCCCAGCAGCTCTTTATGGTATGCTATTGGAATGCCGATTAAGGTGCCTATCTTCTTATCAATTCCGAAGCCCCTCATGTCTAGATCGGCAAGGGTTGTTGTCTTATTTTCCAGCACTATTCTCCAAAAAACCTTTTCCCCCTCCAGGGACGTCAGCTCTCTACCCTTAAGCTCTTTTGCCATATATCCTAGAGCATCCTTTATTGTGTAGCTATCCTGCTGCTTTAATATAAGGAGACCATTTTCAAACTTAGCAAGCTCTGCAACATTTTTAAGTATGTATTGAATCAGCTCCTCCAGGTCATGGGTAGAGGTTAGGGTTTTAGTTATATCATGGAGGGTTTTTAGCAGTACTCTTTGTTTTTCCTCAACTATCTTTTCCTGCTTTATTCTATTAAACCTATCCACCAGCGCCAGCGAAAGCAGAACCACCTCCGCAATAGAGCCAATACGTGGGGAATAGAGGGTTATAAAATTTATTGGAAGTATCCTATAGGCCGCCAATAGATTTAGAATTACTCCCAGAAATAGCATAGCCCAAGCTGTTGAATATAGATACACCGTTCTATCGTAATTGCCCACGATAAAAATATTAATAATACAAGTAACAAGAGCGATGCTGACAATGAAGACTGCCAGCTTGGTGGTAATAGCTGCCGGTATGAATAGTGTGAAAATGGCCGATATCGTCATTATCAACATAAAATAGGTTATCCAACGGTCCAATGCTCTGGATTTTTCCTTTACCCTGAGAAAGCTTCTGGAAAACTGAAGGGCAAAAATAGAGGTACATATTAGGAAAAAGGGGTTTGCCTTTATATCCCATGCTGGCATTGTAGGCCATAGGTATTGAAAGGCCAGTCCATCCCACACCAGCTGTATCATGGAAAAGCCAAAGATGTATAAAATATAGTAGAGATAGGTTTTTTCCTTCAGGGAGATTAACAGCACCAGGTTATAAAGGAACATAACCAGCATAATACCATAGTAGGTGCCGAAGACCAGCTGAGACTGATATTCCTTTTCTAAAAAGCTCTGGGTTTTATACAGCTTCACGGGAAACTGAAGATAGCTTTCCGTTTCTACTCTAAAAAATATCTCCTCTTCTGTCTGTGGTAGCAGATTCATTTCAAAGACAAAATTTCTATGCTTTACCTCCCTGTTATCAAAGGAATAATGTCTCCCCGTCTGCACCTCGTTTATCATTTGACCATCTAAATACCGGTAGAATTGAAGATTACCTAAATGCGGCTTGCTTATTTCCAAAAACATATTTTGTGCCTTATCCGTAGTATTTGAAAGAATAACCTTAATCCAGAAGGCAGACTCTGATATGACACCGCTAAAGCCACTGTCATTATAGGGTATGAATTGATCTTCGTGTCGATTGTTTAAAATATCCTCAATTTCAAGGCCTTTGTCCTTATCCTCTATAATCAATATCGTGTTTGTCAAATCATATTCGGCGATATCCTCTACAATCTTAATAGCCTCGCTGCTGCCAAATACGACCAAGCTTGAGAGGACAATATAAAAAAGTACTGACAATAATAAGCAATAATGCCGGCTTATCTTGCCTTTTCCTTTTCCCTTCATACTTGTTTCCATCCCTTATACCTTCCCCTTAATATTATTCGTTAATGTTTATAAAAATCTCATCAGTAAAGCTCCCCTTCAGCAACTTCAAATCTCCATCGGTTGAAAAATCCATTGGCATATAGCCATTAGTTGCCCGTTTGTCGCTTAGTAGTCCCATTTCTATATAGGACTCAGCCACCAGCTGACTACAGGTATAATTGTCCAGCTTAGATTTTATGTTGAAAATTTTTCCCTCTAAAACCTCCAGAATCATCTTCCATTCCCCTGGGTTTGGAATACCATGAAGACTGCAAAAGAGATTGCTTAATTCAGACAGCATTTCTGGGGTTCTTTCCACCTGCAGCTGCCTAATTGCATATTCTGGTGGAACATAGGGGCTTACATCGTTTCCATAGGTCTTAAGCCTGTCCAATAGCTTTACCACCTTTGGCCCGGTCTTATTATCGTGGTAAATTTCATCCGGCAGATTAGTCAGAGCTGTTGATTCCCATAGCAAAAGCTCATCTATATCTGGAATCCTAACCACCATTGCCACATGAGACCATTTGCTGTGCTCCAGCCTTTCCACCAGCTTACTGATGCTGTATTTACCGCTAAAAAGCACCAGATCTCCCGTTTGTAATTTGCTTTTAATTGTTGAATAGGGTATTGCCTCCATAATTTATTTCTCCTCCGCTTTAATATACTTAATAGCTTCTACAATTTACCAGAATATCCTGCTAATCTTAGTCCCAAAGTCCTGTTTGTCGCTTAAAATATTATATAAAAAAAGACCATTGTATTTTTTGTATACTATGGTCTTGCTTCGTCTTTTTAAGCCAAGGTCTCCCTTGTTAAGGTTCAGACCTTGGCTTTACTTTTTTTATAGCTCCTTGTACCATACATTCATGCTTTCTATGCCCTTTGCTATATGGGTATTGTTATAGAGGGTTCCGCCATAATCATAACCATTTTTTGAGAAGGTGCAATTCATCCCATAGGATACGGCTCTGGCAATCGTATATGCCGTTAGTATTCCACTGCTCTTCATCTCCTTCTCCATAGACTGAAGCAGCCTTGATGAAATATTCTTTCCTCTATACTCCGGATCAACCGCAAAATCCGTCATTTCTACGTTTTTGCTGCGCCAATCCACTTCACTGGAGGAAAGGGCTACCAGTTTGCTTTTATGCCAAATGCCAAAATAAACAACATTTTCCTCCATGGTGCTCAATATATATTTCTCCTGATGAATTGGGAAGGGATAAGATACAAACACACTTTTATACAGCTCTACCATAGCTGAAATATCACTTTTTTCTGCTCTTCTGCATTTAAAGCCTTCCTCCAGCCTTACCTGACATAGATCACCTTTATTCTGGTGAGCCACCTTCAGTACCCCTTCAATAACTGACCTGTTCTTTACTCTTCTCCTGTCAGGGTCCATATACTTGCTTACGAAGGAGCAGTCAACTTTACCACTGTAAAAATTAGGCACCTGCGCCTCCTCATTGTAGCCACTCTCTAAAAATTCATCTACAATACCCTCCGGCACCTTTGCTATTATCTTTTCATAGTCCTTTTCATTTGCCAGCTCCTCAATGCTTTCAATAAATTTATTATGATTTGCCTTTGGCGTCTTCATTACATACACACGGTTGTTTTGCTTTCCATGATGGATTAATCCTTCTCCAAGATTAGTAATTTGATCTAGCATTTTTCCAACCTCCTATTCCTTTTCCCCTCGGCTGATGCCAGAGGGGGTAAGTGTTATACTATCATCAAAATCCGATAGCAATCCTTGAATACCAATGGGTCTTACTCCAGATGCATCGTATCTTAAATCACTGGGGGCCTGCTTATAGGAATCCGGCTCATGATAGGTGGTGATTACCCCTTCAAAATTCCTTAAAATAACCTTATTTGCGGACCACGATAGAATATAATTAGGACCGACTGGGATCTTTCCTCCGCCCCCTGGTGCATCAACAACAAAGGTTGGTACAGCAAAGCCACTGGTATGGCCCCTTAAGCTCTCCATAATTTCTATTCCGACTCCGATGGGCGTTCTAAAATGCTCAAGCCCCTCCGACAGATCGCATTGATATAGATAGTAGGGTCTTACCTTATTTTGAACCAGCTTATGGACCAGCTGCTTCATAATATTCGTCGAATCATTTATATCAGCCAGAAGAACTGATTGGTTTCCCAGAGGGATACCCGCACCCGACAGCTTTTTAAGCGCTTCTTTAGATGCTTCTGTAATTTCCCTTGGATGATTGAAGTGAGTGTTTAACCACAGGGAATCATATTTTTTTAGCACTTCAATTAATGAGTCAGTAATACGATATGGCAGCACCACCGGAGTTCGTGTTCCGATACGAACTACTTCTACATGAGGAATAGCTGATATTTCCCCCAATATCCAATCTAGATATTCATCAGATAGCAGAAACGGATCTCCGCCTGAGAGCAATACATCCCTTATTTCGGGGGTTCCTTTAATATACGCTATTCCCTTTAAAATTTGCTCCTTAGAGGGAATACTGTCTACATCCCCGACCTTTCTCTTTCTGGTGCAATGTCTGCAATACATAGCACAGGTATTGCTTATATGAAGTAGCACTCTATCCGGGTAGCGATGGGTCACTCCACCTACCGGGCTGTCCTTTTCCTCAGCCAATGGGTCCGCCATGTCGTATTTGGCAATATCCAGCTCCCTCTTATCTGGAAAGGCCTGCTTAAATACAGGATCATTTTGAAAGTCCTCTGGGTCCACAAGGGATAAATAATAGGGTGTTATAGACATAGGAAAGCTTTGAATCGTTTTTTCGATATCACTTCTCTGGTGATCATCCAGCTTTACATCAAAGGCCTCCTCCACCTGCGACATTTCCCTTATGCTATGCCTTAGCTGCCACTTCCAATCCTGCCAATCCTTCATGACTTCTTCAGAGAGCATCTCTCCCCTTTGCCTTCGCTTGATTATTTCTATTACCTTTTGCATTTTTTGTCCTCCTTGTATTTCTTTATATCTTTATATATAAAAGGGTAAATAAAAAGCACTCTAACCCTATAAAAAATAGAGTTAGAGTGCTTAAGCTTCACTGTTTCCAGCTCACTTTATATCACCTTAGTAATATAGTTCATGACCATATGATCCTAAACAAGCCCCAGTTCTATAATATTTCCACATTTTTCAATGAGATTTTTGCCTGCTGTAGTTAATTTACTCATTTCCACATCAAAATGCTTTTGATACGTAAACAAGCTCGTTAACCGGCTACTCAAAACATCTACTTCACATGTAATACTCAAGAATATGAAATTATTCCGAAAAATAACACCTCAGAACTATGTATATTATACACCAAAATATGTAATTTGTCAAATCCAAGTCGAGGAATAGCAATGAAATCCATATCATCCATATCATATTTCTAATTTCTAATTATAATTATTAGCCTTATGCAAAGCAAATTAAGCTCTCCATGGGTCGCCATTATATTGCCTCTACACGGTCTCTTCCCTTTTCCTTCGATAGATATAGCGCCTTGTCCGCCTTGCTTATGAAGCTTCTAAGGGAATCCTCCATAGAAACTATCATAGAGCTTAATCCCAAGCTTATGGTAACATATTCACTTATGGAGGAGGATTTATGCGGAATTTTTAGGTTCTTGATGGATTTCCTCAGGCCCTCTGCTATTTCACTGGCACCGGAGGCCTCGGTATTTGGAAGTAAAACTATAAATTCTTCCCCCCCATATCGGGCAACAATTCCAGCTTTATGACACACTCTTTCCTCCAGCGCCTTAGTAATTTTTTTCAGACATTCATCCCCTTCAACATGTCCATAGGTATCATTGTAGCCCTTAAAAAAGTCTATATCCACCATTATGATTGAAAGGGGCCGCTTATCCCTTATGGACTTAAACCACTCCTGCTGTATTCTTTCGTCAAAATACCTTCTATTGGCTAAGCCTGTTAGCGAATCTGTCCTTGTAAGGGTTTCCAGCTTACTGTTGGCGATTTCCAGAGCATGGGTGCGGGTTTTTATTTTTTCCTCTAGGTCCTTATTCAGCTGCTGTATTTCCTGATACATTGCTTCATTTTCCTCCGCCAGCTGCCGTGCCTTGATAAAGGCGTCATTGAACCTCCAGGCCAAAAACAAAGCCTGCAGTAAAATAAAGGCGACTATAGTTGTAGATAGTGCCTCCGGTGTGCTTATTACGCTCAGCTCCCTTAATATATCGTTAACTGCTGCAATTAATACCATTATCCCGCCGATGGCCATTGTATAGGAGCCTCTGGTTTTTTTGAAAAGCCCGTTGGATACTAATAAGTAGATAGTATATATTCCTAAAACAACATTTATCCATTGACCATATGTAAAAATGAGATCATATACCTTAACGGAGGTCGCCGCCACTATAAGTATCATTATCATACATATATACCTCGATGCTTCTGCCAGCTTCTTTAGTTGTGGGGCCTTAAATATTTCATATAAATAGAGATTTAACAGTGGCATTAAAACAAAGGTGGGCAAGTATCCCAGCTTCATCATTAGCTCTGCAGGAAAAAGCGGCCATAACCTTATCAGAATACGCTCGCTCACTATGCTTCCCCTGATTGCTACGACAAAGGCAATTAACGACAAGTAAATAAGTGCAGCCTCTCTTTTCTGAATAAAATAAAGGATTAAATAATACAAGGCTATCAGCATAAGGCTGCCGAACATTATTCCCTCTTGGATAATTTTCAGGTTGGTGGCTCTTTGTATTTGTTCAGCCGTGCCAAATATTACTTCATTAAGCTTTATGCGTCTATGATGAAAATTGGAAACCTGTACCACTACCTCCACCGTTTCAGTATTCCCATGAAAAAATATCTCTCCAGGCAAATATTGAGGGGTGTAGGTCTCTCTGTTGTCAGATACAGTACCTGCTTCAAACAAAAGATCTCCATTAACCCAGACTTTATTAGCTGAGGAAAAATATTGGAATTTTAGGCCATATAGCCTTCCTAAATCCCTAATCCTAATATTAAGCCGCAAGGTTCCATAACCCTCGGTAACCTGCCTCTCCTCACTGCCTTTTAATGCCTCTGTCAGCTCAAGGGGAAGTCCGACATAGTCTTTATTAAAAGAAGCGCCGTGTATATCCTCCGGCTCCAGTAGCTGATTCCAATAAAGCTCCCATTCTCCATTTAAGTCCAGCAGGCCATCCTCCTGTGGACTCCATTTTGTGGCGTCTATTAGGCCCTCTTTGGCAATGGGCATACTGGAGGCCCCTACATCAGCAACGGCTGCATTTGCCGCTATCATCGTTATCAAAATCGTTATAATGCCAATTATATGACTTGTCCTCTTTTTATATATACACCTCATTAGAAGCACCTCAATTGTATGGTTTTAAATAGCGTATCATAACAATGCCTCAATTACATGTATATATATATCATAATTTTCATAAAATATCCAATATTATTATTCTATAAGTAAAGATATTAGCGGCTATCTTCAATCTCCTCAGATGCCTTTTCCTTCTCCTCCGTTGGCAGAGAGTTATATTCCTTAGTCTTCTTAAACTCCTTCATGACATCGCTAAAGGCCTTTGCCAAAAGCTGACCATCTGGGTCCTTTTCACGTACCATGGACAGGGCCTGACTATATACCTCCTCTACCTGCTGCTTTGACTTGCAGCTTTTCAATCGGTTTTCCAGCGCCTCCCGGTGCATTTCAATTCTTTTGACCCTCATATACATAGCGGGGTCTGTTTTTTGTAAATAAGCCATTTCCCGCGGGGTCAATCTGGCCCCAGCAGATATCTTTTTGTAAATTTTCTCCTTAAGGACTGAGCTTTCTTCCTTTTTCGTTAGGCTATTGGCTTCTCTTGCTTCGCTTATAGCCGTCATTGCAGCCTTCATTACTTCTTTCTTTTTGTCATCGTTGCTTTTCCTGCTGCCACCCTCAAAGATATTATAGGTCCCATTATTCAAGGAAATCTTCACAGTCTTCACCTCCATTTAATCTTTATACGATATAAAGGTATATCGGCAATTTTTAGAAAAAAATAAGGTAAGCAGTGATACCTGCCTACCCAATAATTATATATTTAATTGAGCTTTAATTGAATTCCACAGCTCTCCCTCAGTATTTATTAAATCTGATATTTCCTCGTAGGGTATCATGAAGGATGGCATGCCTACAGCATAGCTGGCTATTTCATAGACCTGAAAACGTATTTCCAGCCCCTCTTCAGTAAGCAGGAAAAACTGCTCTTCACTGATGTTAACCTCTGCTGACTCAAAGTAAGTAAACTCCTCCTTACCTTCCATTTCCTTGCGGATTATACTCACCAGCCTCTCAGAAAAGCCGCTATCGTCAATAAACAAATCCTCAAGCTTATACTGCTTGCCTTTTTTAATATTAAAATGATGGCTTTTTATCCAGGGGGTACCGTGGGCACCTCCAAGGCTATAATGGTAGCCCTCCTCTATAATCGTCAATAGCTCCCCCAATTCCTGTGGCTTAAAGCCTTTTTCCATAGTCTCATAATATCCCTCTAAAGCACCTTCGGTGTTTTCTCTACGATCTATAAAAAGCGCCTCTAGTATCTTATTCAATTCTGCCTCAAGAGCCTTGTCCTGAGTATTTGCCAGCTGTGGGTAATAGGTCAATCTATATCTGTCGGGTCTGTGCTTTTTAGCCAGAATGCTTCCACCTTCCTTTAACGGATAGCTGTATTCTCCCCTCCAGATTTCCTTTCCTTCCCTGGTCATATACATCAAATCATTGTCCAGCTCCAGCTTAAGGAGCTCTCCTTCAGCCGTTACTTCCCCTATGCCGCTTATGGGCTCCAGGTTTGGATCTGGCTTGTAGGCGGCATCTGTTATATAGGTGCTGATCCCGTCGGAATAATACTTCATACCCTCCTGTATTTCACCAAAGCCATAGTAAATATAATCGCTTAACAGCTGCCCCTCCTGATTCATTAAGGCCTTTGGCAGGAAGTCCCTCCATGGCCAGTCTAAGTACTCATTTGGCCTGAAGACTGCATAAAACCCTTCTCCCAGCGCTTCGATGCCTCCGAACTGTGGCTGGAAAACAAATTCACTATTGCTGTTTATCAGCCCCCAAAGGCTTTTTCCTGAAGCGTCTGTTATCATAACCTCTCCTATACCTCCCTCGAGGGGCCTCGCCTGATCAAATACTGCCTCCGTTATTTTTTGACCCTCAAGGGTCATATATCCCTCCCTGTTGGTGGCCTCATCGCGATATATAACAGTACCCTCACTGATTTCACTGACGATATTCCCCCCCAGTCGGTGCAATATCTCTCCCTTTGTATCTAGCACTACGAAGGTATTATCCTTTGTTTTAACCACTGCCCCTTCCTCTGTATAGGGGGTTCCCCAAAGATACTGGGCCTCTATAATGACATTTCCCTTATTGTCGATATATCCGTATTCCCGATTTGCCCAATCCATGGAGCTTGTATATAGGGCCAGGCCCTCACTGAACTTTTCCAGCTGTCCTGTTATCTCCTTTATGACATTTCCTTTTGTATCTATTAAATCATAGCCGCTATTATATTCCTTTACGCCTATAATGGTCCCTTGATATATGTCTTGAATATACATGTATTCAGGCTTTACCACATAGTCGCCCTCCATATTAATAACGCCGTATTTACCGTCTAAGCCTACTGCTGCCAGCCCTTCAGGATTAAAATCCTCTGCATGGCTATATTTAGGCTGGATATCAAATTCACCCGATTCATTAATATAACCCCATATTCTATTACCCCCCTCGTAAATATATCCAGGGTATAGGTTGGAGCTGACCTCCTGCTGCTCAGGAGGAGCTGAAGCCCCCGTATTTCCGCAGCCACTTAGGAAAAGCATCAGCGCTGCTGCTATTAAAAAGATATATCTCTTGCTTTTCTTCATAGCATAATCCTCTTTTCATTTATTTTTTCTTCTATTATACATTCATAAAAGTCTATTTTCCTCTACCTTTGTAGTGGGCCAAACCTCCTTGTAATAACTGGATATTTATATTATACTCTATCCTGTAAGCTTAATAGATACGAAATGGTTACAATTTAATGTATAATTAATGGAGGCGTTGCAATGAAATTTAATCGGATTGTAGCAGTGGATAACACGGGATTGGTGGAAAATGCAAGGCTGAAGCTTAAGGACTTAGCCTTGGAAGCTGTTTTTTATAATGATTATCCTAAGGACAAGGAGGAAATACTCTCCAGGATAGCAGATGCCGACTGTCTTTTGGTTTCTTGGAATACTGTCATTGATAGCGAAATAATAGAAGGGGCTAAGGGCTTAAAATATATAGGCATGTGCTGTAGCCTTTACGATGAAGCCAGTGCCAATGTAGACATTGCAGCTGCAAGAGAAGCTGGAATTACAGTATTAGGCGTCAGGGACTATGGGGATGAAGGTGTGATTGAATTTATTATAGGTGAATTAACCAGACTATTGCATGGCTTTGGAGAGCAGCAGTGGAGGGCGGACTCCCTGGAGCTGACAGGTCAAAGGCTTGGTATTATAGGTATGGGTACCCTCGGCTCTATGCTGGCGGAAAAGGCTCAAGCCTTTGGTATGGAGGTAAATTACTATAATCGTTCAAGAAGGCCTCAGCTGGAGGATAAAGGTGTCAAATATCTAGAGCTTAAGGCATTATTACAGGAGTCAGATATAATCTCCACGCATTTGCCTAGGAATTCCAAGCTTATAGGAGCAGAGGAATTTAGGCTCCTTGGCAATGGGAAAATCCTGATAAATACCTCCTTAGGCCCAACCTTTGATGTAGAGGCCTTTAAATCGTGGATATCACAGGAAGGAAATTTTGCCATATTTGACAGGGTTGCTATGGGCAACTATTATGAAGCTTTTAAAGAATATAAGCGGGTTATTTATACCGACAAGGTGGCAGGCTGGACGGCTCAGGCGAAGGAAAGGCTCTCCTTTAAGGTGCTGGATAATATGGTAGGCTATCTCAATAAATAGGTAAAATAATATGGGCAAGGCTTTGGCGCCTTGCCCTTTGCTTTTCTATTTACCCTAACTTTTCCCTTACTGATTATAGCTTATGACCACAGTTTGAGCAGAAGTTTCCTGCTCCTGTTTTCGTTCCACAGTTTGGGCAAAAATTTGGTTTGTTGCTGGCATTAGTCTTTTCTTCTTCTTTTTCTGTTTCATTTGATTTGCTTCCTTTGTTCATTTGCTTCATCATTTCGCCTGCCACATTCATGCCCATCATCATGCCGGCCATGTCTGAGGCTGCTCCGCCCCCCTTAACTCTACCGGAGGCAATGCCGTCCACCATTTCCACCTGCTGATATTTGCCAAGATCGCCTATCATACTATGGGAAGCGGACTTTGTAATCATTTTCTGTATTTCCTCCGGATAGCTAAAGCTCATTATATTAAAGCCGGTTACGCTTAAGCCGTCCTTCATTATACTCATATCTAAATCCTCTTTTATGCCCTTTGCAATATCAAAGGCATTGGCCTGAAGATTAAACATATCCTTTCCTTCCTTGGTAACCCACTTCATCAGCAGCTGATCCAGTATAGAGGTAATTCTCAGTCTTACATCCTCCACCAGATAGGTGCTCCGAATTCCCGCAACCTTATCGATTAAGGCAATGTAATCACTGACCTTAACATTAAAGGTTCCATTGGCTCTAATTGGTAGTCCTCCTGGAAGCTGTGGATGAGGTATGTTAATTGCGCTTTTGGTTCCCCACTTCACAGTGAACTCCTTTGTATTCACAAACAGAATCTCAGCCCTCATTCCACTGTTAAAGCCGAATTTAAAGCCCTTTAGGGTAGATAAAAAGGGTATTATCTGGGACTCTACATCATAGTCTCCCTCGTCCTTAAATATGCCCTCTATTCTTCCTGAATTTAAGAATATTGCATCCTGGCCTGGTCTAATAATCAGCCTACTGCCCTTCTTTATCTCTTTATTATGCCATTTCCAGAAGATCATATCATCTCTGAATTCTTCCCACTCAACTACATTTGCAAATTGTCTTCCAAACACCATAAGCTATCCTTCCCTCCCTATAAAATGAAACACCTCTACCTTATATATTACAAATACTACAGCATATATATATTTAGCGGCAAAAGCAATTAATTATATTATTAATTATATCATTTAATTAAAAAATGAACAAAAGTGGCTTCGCCACGTTTGTTTTCCAGAGAACCCATGCGTTCTCTAGGACGCTTCGCTGTACTCTCCTTATTTTAATAAGGGGTGATACCCCCCTTAACAACCCCCCATTTCATAGGAAATAGTCGAACTTTCCTATGAAAGAACAAAAGCTGTAGACCTAGGCTACAGCTCAGACTGAAAAGTACATTTATTGTTTTTATAGTAATTATTTATTTAAGCTGGCCTTAAGAGCCTCCAGCTCATCCTCAACGCTTGGTTTGCTTTCATATTTAGACTTTAAGTCCTTTATATCGTCCTTTGGAGCAGCATTCAATTCCGCCATAGCATTGGCCTGGTCTAAAGCCTTATTTGCCTTTTCCTCCATTCTGTCAAAGGCAGATATGGAATTATTTGCATTGCCTACTGAGGAGCTTATTTTATTAATTCTCTCCTGTGTCTTAGCTACGGATAGCTTGCCCTTAATCATATCCTGACGGGCTTCTAGCTCTCTAATATCAGCCACAAGCTTATCGTGCATTTCTCGCATTTTAGTTGCATTAGAGGCTGCTAATTCATAGGCCTCCTTTAGACCTGCCTCCTTAGTACCAAGATCTGCCTTTCTCTCTAAAAATCTTCTGGCATCCTCTTCATTATTGGCTTCTAAAGCTTTGATAGCATAGGTCTGAAGCTTATTTGCTTCTTCGGTGCATTCATCTAGCGCTCTTTTAGCTCTTTGCTCCTCTGCCATAATAGAAGCGGTCTCAGCCTTAACCTTTCCTAGGTCGCTGTTTAGGTTTCTCAAGCATTGGTCTATCATTTTAGCCGGGTCCTCTACCTTATCCAGCAGAGCATTGATGTTACTGCTCATAATATCCCTAAATCTTGTTAAAATAGCCATTTTTTCGTCCTCCTTTATTTTGGAAATGATTTATTTTTATTTTATTATTTGCTTCTCTCCTTAATGATACCCAATATTCAAAAAATGTTCCAAAATATACTTCAACATGATTACTTAATTATCCTTTAAATTTGTCGGAATATTTTGTATATATTTGCCATTATTTAAGCCAGAAGGTCTCTCGCTTTTCATGCTATGAATTAGCATTTATTAGTCTTTCAACAGCCGTTTCTTCCTCGGCAACAAAAAACAAATCCCTTCCTCCATTGCATTCATAAATAAAATCCCTTAGACTTTTACTGGTATATGCTGAAAAATCACCTACAATTGCCACCTTCATCCTATAGTTTATGAATTTTTGAAGGATTTCCCCGGCAAGCCCAGATCTTAGATCAAAAAAGTCCTCTGACAATGCTTCTTTATTTAGTATTACGGAATTTGTGCCCGCCTCAAAGCCAACAGTGGCTATTAGGTCCAGAGCCGACTGAAGGTCTGCTATGGGGGACCCGAACCATTTTACTAATGCGATTTCTATACCCTGTGCTTTTATAGTAGTTATTTCCATTCTATTATCTCCCTTCATTATGCTTTCTTTCCTTTTTTCCTGCTTATACCTTCTTTAATTATCCGAAAATTAGTTTCTCCAGCACTTCTCCATTATCCTCATTGTATCTCCTTAGGCACAGAAGATTCATATATAAAGGCACTGAAATATTATTGCTGCTTAGAATTTCATCTACAATTGAAGCTATATCCTCCAGCTTTGTTAAATGATATTCTCTTCTTCCATATACCTCTCTTTTATTGGCATATAAGGATATTAAGTCGCAATTCATTTTAGTCAGTCCGACAAATTCAGGCTTTCCACCCTTAACTATCCACCTAAAAAAACCCAGGATAATTGTCTCTCCCACATTTCTATAGCTGCTGCACAGGTTTTTCTTTCCACTTTCCTCCCAAAGCTCTCTTTTCATTGCATTTATTATAGCTCTGTTAAAGCAATTACTCTCTTGATCCTCCCAATTACAGGACCCGCTGCCGGTTGGAACCAATAACCCATTGCTTGACTGAGCTACTCTATTTTGCGTCCAAATGACTAAGTAATTATCTGAGGTAATGCCTATAGTAGATATGCCTATTTCATTGTTCATTAGAGAGCAGGTAATGTTATTTAATTCTAGAATTCCATTCCTGTCTGTTGAAGGAAAAAAATCAATCGCGTTTGCAATCACTGAATCATCCTGATTAGATCTTAGCTGCTTTCCGCAAATAATATTTGTAAGATAAGTATCATAATAGCTTCCTTTATGACAATGTACTATCCCCTTTTCGTTAGGAATAATATCCTTGGAAAGGCATAGCTTTCGTTCATTAAAAAAATCCTTGCCATAAAACTTGGAGATTCTATACTGCCATTTTAAAAATGGCATCAGGCTCACTTTACGGCTTTTTATAAACTTATCAATGGTTTTTTCCATCTGCTTAGTTTCTTCAATAACTAAGTCGTGCTTGATATAATTATCGATTTTTATTGAATTAATTACATAATCAGTTATATCTCTATTAACCCTACATTCTACAGCCTCGTAACCTAGTTCAGCTTCTATTTTACTAATACTAATAGTCTTTAAATCCATATTTTCATTGAACACCTCGCCATAACGCAAATCCAAATAATCCTTGACCTTATCCACAATATTGTAGGAATCGTATAAAAATTTTGCAAAGGAGCTTGCTAAAACAATAAGCAGAAACCAGTTTTCGGCTGAATTTGCAAAAATCGCTTTCCAATCGTTAAATACAACTACTAAAGATGAAGAGAATATTACAAGATCAATAACCAAGGTTATGGTTTCTTTAATGTTTATTTTGAACATATATTTGTGATATGCAATAAAATTCTTAATCATTGCCAATCCCCCCTTGCGTAATCTACATGCAGATTATTATTCTATTATACTTAACATAGCACACTATTCCTTCAATTTTAAAGAGTATAGGTTTCGTATCCCATGATGCCATTGATATTTGGCTAAATCAACTCTCCCATCGATACTTACCTTGACTCCCTCATGCTCCAGCAGCATTTTTTGTTGATGGAAGCCCTCATCATCTTTAATTCCAATCAGACCCTTTGAGTTGATTACCCTATGCCAAGGGAGATTGTATTTTCTACTCATTGAATGGAGCACTCGAACAACCTGACGGGCTGCCCTAGGGTGCTCTGCAAGTCCTGCGATCTGCCCATAGGTCATAACCCTGCCAATCGGAATGCTTGATATTATATGAATCACCTTTTCAGTAAAGGGCGTCATAGCTATTACTCCCTTCTTTAATATGCTGTGTAATCTATTTCTCCTCACTAAGGATCAATTCCTCCCATTTCAGATAAAGGGCCTCCAGTTCTTTTTTGAAGCGCTCCTCCTCCATAGTCAATCCCTCTAGTACCACATGGTTGAATTGATTCATTTCCATTTCAATCAAGACATTTTTAAGCTTCTCCTCCAGCACCTTTATCTCCTTTTCAACCTCGAAGGATGTAATTTTTCCTGCTGTGCTGCCAGTTGCCCTTCTTGGTGCCTTAACAGGAGCCGGTTTATTTGATATAATTGTATCTTCATATTCAGCCCTTTTCTTCTGCTCTAAAAAGCTATTGTATCCATAGGGATAAAGCTTCAGCCTTTTATCTTCTATGCATATAATTTTATCCGCCACCTTTTCAACAAAATACCTATCATGGGATACAAAGAACAGTGTGCCTTCAAAGGACATCAGCGCCTCCTCCAGCTCCTCTCTAGAGGCGATATCCAGATGATTTGTAGGCTCATCCAAAATTAAGAAATTAACCTTTTCATAAAGTAATGAGCACAGTTTAAGTCTAGTCTTTTCCCCACCGGATAGATTTTTTATTTGCTTATTGACGGTATCTCTTTGAAACAGCAGCTTAGCCAAGGCTCCCCTTGCCTTTTCCTGACTAATACCATGCTCATAAGAAAAGAACGCCACTAGGCTTTGCTCTTCATCTGGGAAGACAATTTGCTGTGGTAGGTAACCAATTTTAATCTCAGCTCCCAGTCTTATAACACCTCCATCAGGTACTGCGTCCCCCATAAGCATCTTTAGGAGGGTGCTTTTACCGCTGCCATTAGGCCCCATTAGACAGATGCTGTCCTGGTAAAAAACGGTGAAGCTTCCTCCGATGATTAGTGTCTTTTCATCAAAGGCCTTATTTAAGCCTTCAACCACCAGCACCTGCTTACCGGATCTCTTATCTATGGCTGAAGCAAGCTGTATCCTTTTATTCTCCAGCATGGGCTTATCCAGCACCTCTATTTTTTCCAGACGCTTTTCCAGCTCCTTAGCTCTCTTATACATAACCTCACTATCCCTCATGGCACCCCAAACACGATATCTATGAATCTGCTCCTTAATTCTATCCAATTGCCGCTGCTGATTTTGATATCTCTTAAACTCTTCAAAAAATCTCCGTTCCTTCTCAATTACATAATCACTATAGTTTCCATTGAAATCATTTATTTCACTTGCCGTTAGTTCAAGGACTCTATTAGCCACCCGATCCAGGAAATATCTGTCGTGGGACACGATTAAAAGTGTCCCCTTGTATTCCCTCAAAAATCCCTCCAACCATTCAATAGAGGCTATATCTAAATGATTTGATGGTTCATCCAGCAATAATATATCCGGCTCCTCCAATAAAAGCTTCCCCAATATTACTCTGGTTTTTTCACCGCCGCTGAGGATATCAAAATCCATCTCCCTCATGCTATTGGTGATGCCTAAGCCCTGGCATATTCTATTGATTTTAGTTTCCAGCTGATATCCATCAAGCCCTTCATACTCTTCAATATATCTCCCATACCTTTCTATAGCAGCCTCCAAAGCCTCTCCTGTTAAGTATGTCAGCTTCTGCTCCAGCTCTGATATTTTATCCTTTAGATTAAGGACTCTGCTAAAGGCCGCCATCAGAACCTCATAGGTCTTTTTTTCTCCGACATCTGGCATCTGCTCAAGATAACCAAGCCTTGCATCCTTTCTGATACTGATGCTTCCTTCGGTATATTCCTCAATGCCCATTAAAATTTTCATCAGGGTTGATTTACCACAGCCATTTTGCCCCACCAGAGCAGCCCTATCTCCCTTTTTCAAGCTGAAGGATATTTTATCAAATACCCTATTGCCGCCATAATCCTTGCTTATCTCATTAACATTACATTCTATCATTGTCAGTCCCTCACTTTTCATGCTTTTTGTTGGTTTGTAATAGTAAGCTGCAACGCGTCCTCCACTCCCCGATCCTGAACTGAGCAATAAAAAACCCAGGGCCAATTAGCCCTGGGTAGTACGTAGTCAATATGAAAAATCTAATAATTTTTCACTATGGCTGACGGCATTTGTTCCCGGTCACTAATAGGATCTTTGCAGCTTGAATCTTAGAAATGGACGCACCTCTCCCGTTAACCGGTAATTTTGCTGTCATCATAGATTCAAATGTGATCCATCTTAGTGATGCATTCATTGGATTTTCACCATCTGATGCCCTTTGGGCCCTCTGCCTTTCATAGTTTTTACATATCCATTATATGTAAGTACATTGTATTTGTCAACTACTGCTTTTCTAATAAGCTCCAATGAGTATACCCACTATTTAAGGAGAGGGGTTATCTCCACCCATCAACTTGCATAATGCCCATGGTTAAACTATACTATAATGATGATAATAGTACTCCCATTACTGGGCTTGCTATAAATGCAGATAAGGAGATGAAATAAATGAAGGAATTGTGGGAGTTATTCCTAATTTTTTCTCGAATGGGTGCATTTACCTTCGGTGGCGGCTACGCTATGCTTCCCATTATTCAAAAGGAGATTGTTGAAAACAAAAAGTGGGCCACTGATGATGAGGTCATTGACTATTATGCCATAGGCCAATGCACACCTGGAATTATAGCCATCAATGTTTCTACCTTTTTAGGCTTCAAAAGAAAGGGAATTCCTGGCGCTATTGCTGCCACCTTAGGGATGGTGTTTCCTTCACTAGTAATAATTACAACCATAGCTGCTTTTTTCAATCATTTTCAGGATTACGTCATTGTGCAAAGAGCCTTTTCTGGAATCAGAATTGTTGTGGTGGCATTAATTTTACAAACTATAATAAAGATGTGGCAGCAGTCAATTAAAAATTGGATAGGGATAGGTTTATTTGCTATATCCTTCTTAATTATAGCCTTTACGAGGCTTTCACCAATCTATGTCATTATATTCTCCGCAATCGTGGGAATTCTATTTATGGGCAAAAAGGAGGTAGAGCTGCAATGATATATCTTATGCTTTTCTTTGAATTCTTTAAAATCGGTCTCTTTTCCATCGGTGGAGGTCTGGCGACTTTACCTTTTCTCTATCATCTTGCTGATACCTATGGCTGGATCACCTCTGAGGAGCTATTAAATATGATTGCTGTAGCGGAATCAACTCCCGGACCCATTGGCGTTAACACTGCCACTTTTGTAGGCTATCAGACCGGCGGACCTTTTGGCGGAATTGTAGCTACCTTAGGATTGGTAACTCCTTCAATCATTATAATTGTCTTAATTGCCTATTACTTTATGAAGTTTAGTGAGCAGCCAAGGGTAAGAGCAGGCTTCAATGGTGTTAGACCTGCAGTTGTAGGTCTTATCGCTGCCGCTGGCTATGAGGTAGTTAAAATATCTCTTTTAAAAACGGAGCATTTTGTTGATGCTTCTGATTTTATTAATATAATAAATTACAAGGCCTTGGCCCTTTTTGCCACCATGATGTTCATCTGCTATCGCTTTAAAAAGCATCCCATCGTATATATTGTTCTGGGGGGATTGATCGGAGTAGTATTGGGCCCCTTTTAGGCCTTCATTAAAATAAAAAGGAATGCGCCTTACTGCTTGCTTTAAGCATTAAGCTGCATTCCTTTAATATTCTTATTAACGCAAGAACAGGAGCATTCTCCTATTGGAGCCTACCCCTGCTTTTATTATACTAGCTTAAAAATGCTCTAAACATCCATAGTGTTTTTTCATAGTTTCCTATGGAGCCAACAAGTAAATCGACTGTTACCTGATCGTCATTTCCATCAGCTATTTTTAAAGCAGCTCGTAGATCTCCGATGATTGAAGCAAAGTCGGCCTGAAGCGTCTTGATTACCTCATCGCCTGTAACAGCTACACTGGCTACCTCTTTAAGAGTTGCAAGCTCAAGATATTCCTTTAGAGTAGCGGCTGGTCTAAAGCCTAAGGTTAGAATCCTTTCTGCTACGGCATCCAGCTCCTCAGCAGTTGCATCGTAAAGCTCCTCTAATTTTGAATGAAGCTGGAAAAAACCTCTTCCTTCAACATTCCAATGATAGTTATGAAGCTTAGTATATAGTATGTGTAAATTTGCAAGATATGTGTTTAGAACCTTTGTAACCTCTTCGCTTCCCTTAACCTCTAATCCAATTTGAATACTCATAATAATATTTCCTCCTTTAATTTTTTAAATTTTTATTTGACAGACATTCACGACAAATGCCTTTATAATAAACGCTTTTTTCACTGATCTTAAAGTCATTAAGCGCTTCTATTTCTACAGGTATATTGATATGGAAATCATAAATTTTGCCGCACTCATTACATTTAAAATGACCATGGCTGTCTATATCAGCATCATATCTGGCTTCACTTTCTTCTATGGTTATAATCCTAGCAATATCAGCCTCCATAAAGAGCTTTAGGGTATTATATACCGTGGTTTTGGATAAAGTAGGTATTTCTCCCACCAAAGCACTGTATATTTCCTCTACTGTAGGATGGGAATCCTTAACCACAAGATACTCTAGGATTTTTATTCTGGCGTAGGAGGGCTTGATTTTTTTATTTGTCAAATATTCGCTTATATTATCTATAGCTATCCTCATGCCACCCACTCCTGTATATATTATAAATTTATAATCATTTTAAATTTGTAATCATTACAGCTCCTGCTAATTTATATATACCTTATGTTTTAGCTTATAAACATATTTATATCATTTTTTTATTTTAGTATTCTCACCGCACCTATGCTTTTATCCTTGGCAATATTAAAGCTGAGGGATGTTCAGAATCGTGGTATACCCTTTGCTCTGCTACCTTTAATGAAGTAGCTGTAGCAATTGCCTCCCCAGTGCCTAGATTTCGTGCAAAGCGTGGATGCGCACCACTGGATATTTGTAGTCGTATACTATGACCCTTTTTAAATTGGTAGGCTGTTGGCGACAATTGAACTTCTAACTCGAGCACCCCATCCTCCATTGGGTTATAAGTCTCCGGTGTTAGCCTAATTAATCCATCGCATATATTCATAGATTTTCCGGAGGGATAGACATCACACAGCCGAACAAAAAAGTCAGTGAAACCTAAGCTGGAGCTTACGAATATTCTAGCTGATACAGTCCCCATAAGCTCAACAGCCTCATCCAGAGAGGGTGTTGTAAAGGTAAGAACATCGTCACGCGCCTCAAGCTTACGGTTGTCCAAAGCACCTGCACCCTTTGCGAATGTTGCATTAGTCGCTCCTCCAACATTCGGTGTCGGCTCTGCAGGATTAAAGGTATACAGACTAGGCTTCGAATCTGGTGGAAGCTCGGTCTTTAATTGTTTTCCCATATGAAGGTACCATTCCATTTTTTGCGTATCCTTCGGCGGCCAAGTCTCCATTTCTCGCCATTCGTCTGCACCCATAACAAACACTCTTACCGGCGATTTGCGCAGCTTATCTTCTTCACCTAAGATATGTGCCCTTAGCCATTGCAATGATTCCCTTAAACCTGTTTCGGCCAACCCATTACTGCTGTGGGCCCAAGGACCAATAGTGAGATATGGCTTTTTTCCGGCCTCTACTAAAGCATTATAATCCCTTAGTAATTGAACTACCAGAAAGTCATACCAGCCACTAATCAAATGATTTGGTGCTTTTATTTCTGAAACTGTATCACTAAAGTCTTCCCTTTTCCACCAAGCATCATTTTCTGTGTGCTCTAGCCAATCGCTCCAGTAGCTCAGTTTTTTATTAACTACTATTTCGTCAGCATCCATTAGCGGCAAATGCTCAGTTGCCAGCTTCATCCTTTTTTTCATATCTAGTGCAGACTTAAAATAATGAAAAGCGGAGCTATTGAAGCTGTTTGTTATTTGAATCCATTGTAGAAATATTTCAAGGCTTAGGGATCCTCCGGGCCGAATTGCACTATAGAACTCCGAAGTCGTTACCTGCGTACTAAAGGCCTTAAGGCTTTCTCCTGCATGCTTTGCAACTGCCCATTGAGTATAGCCCATGTAGCTTGGACCCGCCATTCCCAGCCTACCATCGAACCAAGCCTGAGCCTTCAGCCATTGGATTGTAGCTAATCCATCCTGCCCTTCCCCTCTAAAGGGGCTTATTTGCCCCCCTGAATCATCTGTACCCCTGCAGCTCTGGATGACCACCTGAAAGCCCCTCTCCGCAAATACATATCCCCATATTACGCCTAATTTTGAACGACCATAGGGAGTTCTGACAAGTAACGTGGGCTGATTTATAGCGCCTTTGACATAATATCTATCCGCCCTCAATATCACTCCATCCAGCATGGAAATTTCAAGCCCCTTTTCGATAGAAATGTCATGGGTTTCAGCTGGTGGAAGCTTATATAGCCTACCAATAAACCGACTTAGTATCGTCATGATATAACCTCCTTTTATATTATGAACTTATTATTATCCTAAGTTCATAATATTATTATTATTCATCACTGTCAATATTTTTTTGAACTTTATAATTGTCCAAGTCCAAAACTTTTGCTATTATAGTAATGAATGGAGTGATATACATTATGAATGGCTTTGATAAACGTAAACAGGCAAAAATGAATGACATATTAACAGCAGCCTTTGAGCTCTTCCGGGAATACGGTATAGAAAAGGTTAAGGTTACAGATATTGCAAAGAGAGCCAATGTTTCTAAGGTAAGCATATATAATTACTTTGGCAGCAAGGAGGAGCTTGCCATGGCGGTTTATTTCCGCTTCATGGATAAAAAGGCAGAAGTGTTTCAAAGCTATATGCGTAGCAATGCTTCCTTCAGAGAAAAATTTCAGTGGATGTATACTGAAAAGCTGGCTTCTGTTGATGAGCTTATGACGGATGATTCCGAAGGCCTTACTAGTAATGAGCTGTTGGCTTCTCCACAGGTGCAAAGCTTTTTAATGTCTTACGCAGAAACAAAAATTAAGCCATTATTTATTGAATTTATAGAACAGGGAAAAAGGGAAGGGGAAATAGATAGTGATATACCAACCGAAACTATTTTACTCTATGTTGAAGCCCTCCATGGCCTTTTATCCTCTCCAATCAGCCTAAAGCAGCGTATGGACCTAGGTAAGCTTTATTTTTATGGCCTTAAGGGTAAATAATAGCTGAATTTACTCTATTAATCACAATGAGACAGGTTATCTGTCTCAACTAAATCTTTATCCTGTCAATTGCACTTTCAAAATTCCTGCTATCCTAGCTAATCCATTAATAGTGATGCCTTCCAATTTCCTTTTTGCACTTTGATAGTTCTTTCTTCTTTTCTATTGCCTCATCTCATCTTTGTATACTTGCTTTTTTAATGTACCTTTCACAATTGGAAATCCATACTTAGTAACAGCCATCAAGTTCCATCATATAGTAATGTAGGTAAATATGATAAATGACACTGAATACTTTCCATCTTTTTCATTCACAGCTAATTTTAGATGTGCTATCTAAGTATAACTTTGATTATTTTCAATATGACTTTCAATGTAATCCTTACAATGTAAAAAGAGGTGTGCAAAATGTCTTTAAACCAACTTATTGTTAATGGTGGTTTCGAAACTGGTGCTTTTCCTCCATGGTCTGCATCAAATGGAGCAATCATAGCTCAATTTAGGCATTCAGGGTTTTATGCTGCAAGATTAACAGGTGGAACAGTGAATGCTTTTATATTTCAATTTGTCCCTGTTGATTCTGGAGAAGCTTACGAATTTCTTGTCTCTTTAGCTAAAATAGGACTAGCACCCAGTCCTCCTATATCCTTATCTATCGGATATTATGATGATGCTTTCAATTTTCTAGGATATGGACTCATTACAAATATCCCCGCCGATACCCTGCCTGATGTAAATGCAAGGGATTGGATAGAGGTTTATCAAACCACAAGTATTTCACCTATTGGTGCCACACAAGCACTTGTTCTTATAAATAAGCTATCGCTGGCAGGTAGCTCTGATGTCGTTGTAGACGACGTATCTCTATTGGCAGCAGTTGGGATAGGAACCGGAGCTACTGGGCCTACTGGGCCTGAAGGTGCGACAGGGCCTGCTGGAGTTACTGGTGCTACTGGACCTGCTGGTGCTACTGGTGCTACCGGGCCTGCTGGTGCTACCGGGCCTACTGGTCCCACTGGTGCTACCGGACCCACTGGTGCTACCGGACCCACTGGTGCTACCGGACTTTCTGGTGCTACCGGACCTTCTGGTGCTACTGGTCCTTCTGGTGTTACCGGGCCTACCGGTGCTAATGGTGCTACCGGTACTACTGGGCCTACTGGAGATACTGGACCTACTGGGGTTACTGGTCCCACCGGGGTTACCGGGCCTACCGGTGCTAATGGTGCAACCGGACCTACTGGTGCTACTGGTCCCACTGGGCTTACTGGTCCCACTGGTGCTACCGGACCTTCTGGTGCTACCGGACCTATTGGTGCTACTGGACCCACTGGTGCTACTGGACCTACCGGAGATACTGGACCTACTGGTGCTACCGGACCTGCTGGTGCTACTGGTCCTTCTGGTGCTACTGGTCCTTCTGGTGCTACCGGACCTACTGGCGCTACTGGTCCCACTGGCGCTACCGGACCTACTGGTGCTACCGGACCTACTGGTGCTTCTGGTCCCACTGGCGCTACCGGACCTACTGGTGCTTCTGGTCCTACTGGCGCTACCGGACCTACTGGTGCTTCTGGTCCCACTGGCGCTACCGGACCTATTGGTGCTACTGGTCCTACTGGCGCTACCGGACCTACTGGTGCTTCTGGTCCCACTGGAGCTACCGGACCTATTGGTGCTACTGGTCCTATTGGTGCTACTGGACCCACTGGTGCTACTGGACCTACCGGAGATACTGGACCTACTGGCGCTACTGGTGCTACTGGTGCTACTGGTGCTACTGGACCTACTGGTGCTACTGGACCTACTGGTGCTACCGGGCCTACTGGCACCATTGAATTTACAGACTTTTCCTATGTATACAATCAAGGTGCTCAAACAATTCCTGTCGAAGCTCCAATAGTTTTCAGCTCAAATGGTGCTTTATTTGGTATACAGCATTTCGTAGGAACATCTCAGCTTATTATAAGCACCCCTGGCATTTATGCAATATGGTTTACTGTTAATGCAGAAGAGGCCAATCAATTTGCACTATTTCAAAATGATACCCTAGTCCCTGGTTCTATATATGGTACCGAAAATCCTAACCATTCAAATCCTGCTGAAGTAATTTTATCTGCAGAGGCGGGAGATATCTTGACTGTCAGAAACCATACAAGTGCTGATGCGGTAAATCTAGGGGTTACTGTTGGCGGTCTTGAAATAATAACCAATGCTTCAGTTATAGCCATAAGAATCTCGGCTACTCCAGCATTATCCCCCGCACTGGAGGCAGTTAATGATGCAAGCACTGTCGAGGAAATGCAAACAGCGATTGAGGACCCAGCCCTTGGCCTAGACCTAACACAGTATTCCCTTTTGAGCCAGCAGGCACAGGATGATGTTGCCCAAATGCTGATCAACAATCGTCCAGATATAGGCTATCTAACTGAAGAGGGGCTTCAAGAAGCCCTAGATTATTTCGTCTCCACTGTTGTTGATCCTGAAAACATCTATGTGCTTGCAGATGCAACGGATGGAGATGGAAGCATGGCCAATCCCTTTGGTACAATTGAGGAGGGTATGGCAGCTGTCGATGAGGGGGGCACTGTCCATATATTACAGGGAACCTATAATATTACAACCCAAATAGTTATTGAACAATCCTTGACATTGCTTGGAGAAAGCGATCCTCCGCCACAAATTATATTTGATCCAGCTAGCACCTTAAATGCTCTTGTGATTGAAGCTGATGATGTAACCATTGATAATCTTCATCTAATCAGTTATCGTTCTCTGACGGCTGATAATGCAATTATTCGGGTTGAGCTTCAGACACTAGCTGACCTTTACCATAATATCATTGTTCAATCCTCTATCATTGAAGGCTCCCAGAGAAGCGCTTATGTATGGGCAGAAGACATTACCTTTGAAGATAATTTATTTATTCATAATGCTACTAATACTCAAAGTCTTCGATTCCAAATGCTTCGCGGTGTCACTAATGTATTGAACAACACCTTCCAGGGAAATGCAACAAGCTTAGGTGCTATAGTATTCGAACCAAACCTTGTATCCTATACTGTGGCTGGAACCATCAACATTACTGGAAATACGGTCACGCGCTTTACCCAGTTTGTAAACTTCTTCCCTCATCTTGAGGCGATGGCTGCTGTGAGTATATTGATTGAAGACAACATCGTAGATCATGAGGATCGTTCCGGAAGCTCCATTATTTTCTTCGCCCGCCCCAATTACGCCCAAATTACGGAAATCCTCATTCAATCCAATGAAATTACGAATATGTTTTCAACTAGACTAGCAGTATATTTCACAGGTGGCGGCACCTTCATACCCTCCGATGGACAAATTAAAGTGTATACCAATACCTTCGATTTTCCTAATGGATATGGTAGTGCCACCGATACTGTAGATCCTGTATTCCCAGTAGGGTTTAGCGACTCTGCACCTGTTGGAACCACTCTTGCTATATTTGATCTTCAAGGAAATCAGAATGTGTAATTAAAAGGAAAGAGGGACAGATCATTATGCTCTGTCCCCTTCTCCTCATGTCTTGTTAACTATATCCTTCACTGTATTTCTTAGTACCCCCAGCTGCTCTATCTCACACTCAACTACATCACTGCTATGCAAATACCTTGGAGGATTAAAGCCCATTCCAACACCACTGGGAGTCCCGGTGGCAATAATATCACCGGGCTTCAGTGTTATGCCCTGGGATAAATCATGAATTATTGTGGCAATGTCAAAGATAAATTCCCTTGTATTTGATTTCTGCCTTAATTCCCCATTTACTCTGCTGCAAAGGCCTAACTCAAAGTGCAAGGGCAGCTGGCTTTTATGGAGTATATAGGGTCCCATGGCTGTAAAGCCATCTAAGCTTTTCCCCCTGAACCATTGGAGATGCCTGGTTTGAAGATCACGGGCAGAAATATCATTCATTATAGTATAGCCGAAGATATAGTCCTCCGCCTGCTCCTTTGCTATATTAATGCCTTCTTTTCCTATAATTACTGCAAGCTCTACTTCATAATCCAGCATATGGGTAACTTCTCTATGGCTGTTAATTACGCCGTCGGGCCCCACCGCCCTATCAGCTCTTTTAGAGAAATACACCGGATACTTCGGCAATTCAATATTCTGCTTAAATCCCCTGGAGGTCTCCCCCACATGCTCTTTATAATTTAAGCCTAAACAGATAATCTCGTGACGAGGCTCAATAATTGGTGCACATATGGTTACCTCACCTAATGTGTACCCTTCCGGCTTATCACCGACTTCATTGTATATATGCATCAATATATTTAAATCCTCTGAATTAATGTTTTTAATTAGGTTATTCATATCAGAATAGTATTCAGATAATCCAAGGGTGTTGATATCATAGACATAATCCATATTTCTATTGTAAATACCTACTCTAGACATATTATCCTTTATAAAGGAAATAAACTTCAACAGCAGTCCCCCCTTTGTAGACAGAATCTTTTGGGTTGCAAATTTTCTTCATCAGTCTGAAACCCAACTTATATATAATCCTTAACAAGCTCCTTAATAACAGGTTTCAGATTATTGTCCAGCTTTAAGTCAGAGCCCTTCAGACTTGTATTAAATTCATGCTCCAGACTTATGCTTACTGCCTCCTTCATTGCCAAAATAAAAGGATTAGACAGGTCATAAATACTCATCAACTGATTAATTTTTACTTGATAAGCTGCTAGCTTTTCATTATCTCCTGCTTGGAAAGCTGCATGTGTATCTATAAAGAGCTTGGCAGCAAAATTACTGAGGCCGCCAATAATCCCTGCACCACCAGACAGCAGATTAGGCAGCAGGCACTCGTCAAACCCGGAAAACACACAAAAATCAGCTCTTACTTCTTTAACCGCTTCAATATATTTTCGAGTATTTCCGAACTGTACTGTAGAATCCTTAATGCCGACAATATTGTTAAAGTCCCTGGCAAGACGACTTACTAATTGCACCGACATATTAACTGAGGTTCGCTCTGGAAAATTGTATAATAAAATTGGTAAAGGAGCTTCAACAGCTATTTTCTTATAATATTCATATAAGGAATCATCGCCTAAAGAGAAGAAGTAGGGACACAACACTAAAGCTGCATCAGCCCCCAACTCATATGCATATTGGTTTAGCTCTATAGCCTCCTCCACGTTGTTTGACCCTGTTCCTACCATAACCTTCGTTCTTTTTCCTACAGCCTCGATTGCAAACTTTATATACGCCTTCTTTTCTTCCAATGCTAGGGTAAAGAACTCCCCAATACTTCCCATAAAAACTATACCGTCTACCCCATCCTGTATTAATTTATCGATTAGTTTAGCATTGCTTTCCCAATCAAACCCACCTGCTTCATCAAAAATTGTAATAATTGGTGTGTAAATTCCTTTAAACATTTTATCAGTCCACCTTAAAGTTATTTTTTCTCTGACCAATCCTTATATTGTCGTATAGCAGCTTAATAGCCTGCTCCCTTCATTGCTGAAAGTGCAGAGGTCGTATATCTCTTAAATAGGCCCTTCCTCGGAGGCCTTGGGATAACACCGTCTTTTGCTCTTTCCTTTAGGACTTCTTCAACCTCCTCAAGTGACATTTCCACGCCGTCGATACCAACAACATTTAATTTTCGCTCCATTATGTCGTATTCTATAATATCACCTGTAGCAATCCAGGCTAATGGCCCTCCTGAGGCGGCCTCTGGTGAAACATGGCCTATGGCGGCCCCTCTGGTAGCTCCCGAGAAACGACCATCCGTCACCAAAGATACGGTTCCATTTAAACGTTTATCACATACAATGGCCTCTGTTGTCATCAGCATTTCAGGCATACCATTTCCCCGGGGGCCCTCATATCGAATTACAATTATTTCCTCGGGATTGATATCTCCTTTGACCACTGCATTATAGGCAGCTTCTTCGGAATTATATACCCTCGCAATGCCCTTATGGGCAAACATTTTTTCGCTGCAGGCTGAATACTTGACAACGGAGCCCTCCGGTGCCAGGTTTCCCCTAAGAATAGCAATAGATCCAATTTCCTTGGCTTTATCCAGAGGAAATATCACATCCTCACGTTTTAAACCATAGTTAGCCAGATAGCCCAGATTTCTATCGAAGAAGTTTTCCTTTTGTAAAGCTTCTAAATTCTCCCCAAGGGTTTTTCCTGTAACTGTCATAACATCCAGATTTAAATAATCCTTCAGCAAGAGCTGAACCATTGGTATTCCTCCTGCGAACCAAAAAGACTCGGTCAAGTGCTCACCAGAGGGATTTATATTTGCAATGTGAGGGATCTTATGGTTAATCTCGTCAAACAGCTCCGGTGTTAATTCAATTCCTAGCTCCAAGGCTATAGACGGAAGATGAATGGTGGCATTTGTAGAGCCTCCAATTGCAGCGTGTACCATGATGGCATTGACAAAGGCTTCTCTAGTTAATATTTTGCTAGGTGTTATGTCCCTTCCCACCAGCTCCATTATTTTCCTTCCCGCCTTACGGGAGTTTCGAAGAATATCTGTCATAGTTGCCGGCATCAAAGCTGACCCAGGCAATGCCAAGCCAAGGGCCTCCGACAAGCATTGCATAGTGCTGGCTGTCCCCAAAAAGGTACAGGCTCCGGCAGAGGGGCATCCCGTTATTTTATAGTCTCTAACCTCTTGATCGGTTATTTCACCCTTTCTTTTTTGACGCAGAGATATATCCCCTGCTACTAAAGAGGTGGTCATATAAGGCCCCACCCGCATACTTCCACCGGGAATAAAAATAGTTGGTATATCAAGTCTGGCAGCCGCCTTTAAATGGGCAGGTATAGATTTATCACAGGATGCGGCTAAAATCATTCCATCCCACGAGCAAACCGACCCATGGACCTCCACCATGTCACAAAGTGCTTCTCGTGAAGCAAGTATGTAGTTCATTCCATCGTGACCCTGAGCACAGCCGTCGCATATATCTGTAGCATGAAACTGTGCTGGGAACCCACCTGTTTCGAAGACACCATATTTCACCTGTTCTGTAAGCTGATTTAAATGAACGCTTCCGGGATGACTATCTCCAAATACATCCTCAACTAATATTTGTGGTTTTTTGATATCTTCCTCATCCCATCCAGTGCCCAGCTGCAATGCATCAAACTGTGCCCACAATAATCTTTCAGAAGCACTTTTCTGTTTTATGTCCCCCATTTTCAAATCTCCTTCTCTATAAATTTTTTTATAGAACAAGCCAGACAATAGTGCATTATTGTCCAGCTTGCTTATATAGCTTGTTTTTACCCTAGTAGCCCAAACCCATTAAATGCAAACACCAGCGCAAATAGTATTACGCTTATTATTATGCTAGGGAAGGTTATGTATTTCAATGCTTGCCTTGGATTTAAATTATAGAAGCCGCTGAAGACCCAGAAGCCACTGTTATTTACATGGTTAGGCCCTATTGCCCCTGCTCCGATAGCTAATACAGCAGCCAGCGGAGACAAGCCAAGGTTTGGCAATAGAGGCAATACTAACGCAGTTGCTGTCATTTGAGCCATGGTCATGGAGCCTAAACAGGCCATCA
Source organism: Natronincolaceae bacterium (assembly GCA_048264125.1). Lineage (GTDB taxonomy): Bacteria > Bacillota > Clostridia > Peptostreptococcales > Natronincolaceae > M1-B18. Next base: position 55,488 of record JBLXDM010000006.1, on the reverse strand, counting down.
TCGCCATTGAAATTAACCAAGGAATCGCTAAAGCCGGTATGCCTAAGCCTGCTATTACGTTTGCTAAATCTTTTGCTGCCGGTGCTGCAGAAAGGACCTTACCAAAGGCTCCACCCATTCCTGTTACTAATAGTGGTATTACCGCCATCTGCAACGCTCTTGTTACCCATGATCCAAAGATGCACTCGAGAATTGTAGCATCCTTCTTCAGCTTAGGATCATTTTTTATCGCTATTTCCTTGATTTTATCTGCTCTTCCTATTACTAGAGTCATAGCTGCCATTACACCAATCAGCAACGCCACCACTCGGTCACCCAGAAAGGTAATTATCATATATGCTGTACTGCTGGGGTCGAAGGATACCTTCATAAATGATGCTACCGTTATTAATATTACAGGTAGAAATAAAGGTAAAAAGGAATGAAGCGTTGACGGCAGGTTTTGTTTCCATACTTCACCTGTAGCAGCCTGCTCATTATAGGCTAATTCCTCTGTGCTTTGTCTATATTCTGCAATAGGCTCTATCATTTCCTTGCCTGCCCAATTTCTAAGCAGGAAATAGAATATAAAGAATCCAATAATACCAATAAAAGAGCCAAAGAGAATTACCTTACCTAGATCAGCACCCATTTCAAGGGTAATTGCTAAAATACCCGGTGTCGGTGGCACTAATACGTGAGTAATATTTAGAGCTGCACATATAAATACCGCCATCTTTGCCATGCTTATTTTATGTTTTTGAGAAAGGTTGCTAGCGATAGGTGCCATAAGCAGAGTAGTTATATCGCCAAATACCGGTATGGAAAGAATGTAGCTGGCCATAGATGGTCCAAGCTCAACATTTTTACCATGAACCAGCTTTACAAAGAAATTCGCTATCGGTATTGCCGCTCCTGTATCCTGAATAATAACTGCGATGATGCTTCCTAAAATAATTACGATACCTATCGAGGTCAGAGTTGCACCAAACCCGTTGTTTATTGCTGTGATGGCCTCTGTAGGTGAGTTCCCCAATAATATTGCCATGGGGATTGTTACCAATAATATAGATAAAACTGGGTTCATTTTGAGCTTCAGTATTAAAGTCATTAGGCATACTACAGAACATACTAAAATAAGTAAAAATGTACCTGGTAGCATTTAATTTTTCCCCCTCTAATTTTTATAATTTCTTTTTAAACAGCACTAATTTTTCTTAGGTAGAAATCGTTTACCCACTTTTGAAAAAAATAAGGAATATAGACTCCTCCCCTAAGCTACTGTGCCCTTGAAATTAAAGTGACCTGCCCCTGCTGCCAATACCTTACTAAATTGATCGGCTAAGCTCCCCCTTCATAATAAAATTCAAATGGCCATTTTATTAAGTTCGTATATACAAACGTTGTTTGTTATTACAAACCTTGTGTAAATAATAACATAGCCTTTTTAGAGAGTCAATATTATGAAGCAAAATATTTCTAAATATTATTTCAATATTATTTCAATTCTTTCTATTCTCTCTTTAATTTGATATGGTTATTGTTATCTGCTATTATAAAGATACTGGTGTCATATTTTTAGATGGAGGTAATATAATGATCAAAAGCATACATAAGCCGACTGAAAGAGTTCTAAATATTTTAGAGCTATTATCTGCTCACCCGGATGGTCTAACTTTAACAGGTATAGCTGAGGCTATTAGTGCACCTAAAAGTACTATTTTCCCTATAATACAGACTATGCTGGATCGAAGATTTGTCTTTTTAGATAAACCAACTTTAAAATATACCGTCGGTATTGCTTCCTTCTGTGTTGGTGCTTCTTTTTCCAGCAACAAAAATGTTCTTGAATTTATAAATAATGAAATTAAATATATAGTTAACGAAGTCGATGAAACCTGTCAGATGGGTATATTGGATGGCGGCCAAGTCCTATATGTTTTGAAGGTGGACCCAGATAAAAAGATTGACATTCGACTCATTTCCCATGTGGGGAAACGGCTGCCTGCCTATTGCACCGCCTTAGGCAAGGCTTTATTACATCGTTTTGGCATAGAGGAGCTAAAGCTTCTTTATCCAGATGGATTAAAGTCCTATACCAAAAATACCATAACAAATTTTGAGGTTTTAGCGGAGCAGCTTTATCAGATAGGTGATAATCATGTAGCCCGGGAGGTCGAAGAGGTAACCGAGCATCTGAGCTGCTTAGCGATTCCTCTTAATAGTAGGGATAAAACAATCGCTGCACTTAGCATAAGTATCCCCACCTTCCGTGCTTCAGAGGAAAAAATGGCGCTGGCTAAAGAGCTTTTATTGGGGGCTAAACAAAAAATAGAGACCTACTTCACGACAATTAATATCGATATAGAAGGCCTTACCTTTAAAAACCAATTATATTAAGTAAAAATCCCCCGTTTGAATGATTTAGTCCAAGTTAACTCATCATATCAAATCGGGGGTTTCTTTATTTTTATTATTTTATAAAATACTAATATTTACTTATTCAATGGGTCTGAGCTTTGCTGTAAAGTGTCTTAGCACAGGCGGTTGCCATAAAATCTCATAGCCCTTGATTTCGTTTGCTTTTTTCTTAATGTTGATCAGTGCCTCAACAACTACATCAAAGTGTGCTTGAGTATATACTCTTCTTGGAATTGCTAGTCTTGTAAACTCCATTTCTGCTTCCTGCTGCTCTCCCGTCTCTGGGTCTAAATCTAGCAGATAAGATCCGATATCACAGGATCTGATACCCGCTTCAAGGTATAGCTCACACGCCAGCGCATGACCTGGGAACTGGAAGTAAGGAATATGTGGTAATAAGGCTTTCGCATCTAGGAATACTGCATGACCACCTACTGGGTATTGGAAGGCGATTCCTGCTTCTTTAAGCTTTGCACCAATGTATTCAACCTGACCAATTCTGTATCTTAGATAGTCTTTATCTAGGCCTTCATATAGCCCGATGCTAAGAGCCTCGATATCTCTGCCAGCCAGACCGCCATAGGTTACAAAGCCCTCGTATGGAATAGTCAGACCCTTTACCTTAGTATATAGCTCTTCAGATTCTCTAACACCGATAAGACCACCCATGTTTACTATGGCGTCTTTTTTAGCACTCATTGTAAAGGCATCAGCATAGCTGAACATTTCCCGAACAATGTCTATAATTTCAACATCTGCATAGCCCTCTTCTCTTACCTTTATGAAATAAGCATTTTCTGCATATCTGGCAGCGTCGATTATCATTGTTATGCCGTACTTATTTGCAATTTCTCTTGTGGCTCTAATGTTTGCCATAGAAACCGGCTGTCCACCTGCAGAATTGTTGGTTATTGTCATAATGATAAGGCCAACGTTTTCAGCACCCACTTCTTTTATATAAGCATCCAATCTTTCGACATCCATGTTGCCTTTAAATGGTACATATGTTTGAGTATCCTTTGCTTCAGGCACAACAATGTCAACTGCCCTTGCACCAACAAGCCCTACATGTCCTCTTGTCGTATCGAAGTGCATATTAGAGATGCATTTTTGCCCCTTCTTAAGCAGGCATGGAAATAAAACCTGCTCTGCTGCTCTACCCTGGTGAACCGGCTGGCAGTACTTATAGTTGAATATATCCTTAACTGTATTTTGAAGCCTTTTATAGCCTCTTGCCCCGGCATATGATTCATCACCAGTCATAATCCCTGCCCACTGAGCATCACTCATAGCGCCAGTACCACTATCCGTCAGTAAATCGATATAAACATCGTCAGACTCAATGCCGAAAAGATTGTAATTAGCTGCCTTTAGCTTCTCTTCTCTTTCTGCCCTTGTTGTCATTTTCAGTGGCTCAACCATTTTGATTTTAAAAGGTTCCGCAACATATTTGATCACTATTATTCCCCCTTGTGATTTATTGATTAAAGCTTAGCATACATATACTAGCCCTTATAGTGTCTTTAATTTGACTTTAATTATTTTTTGCTCTAAAATTGAAATTGAGGCGAAAGTATTAGCATATAACAACGGCTAATAAGGATTATTTAAAATTTGTAGAAGGAAAAAGGATGGTATTAGGATGAAAAGAATCGGAATTGTAGGTCATACTGACAACATCAAACGTATCCAGCATGTGATAGATAAGAGCTTTCCCAATATAGATGGCTACCCCATAGAAACTAATGAAATGAGCCATATACAAACAACCGTTAATTATCTAAAGGCGCATATTAATGATTTTGATGGTATCATTTTTACCGGAAAAATTCTTTATGATATTATGAATCACAACATGCATTCTCAAAATCCTTGGGTATATATCGAAAACGACGAAAGCCAACTACAGCGGATTTTACTGGAGGCCAGCCTTAAGCATAATATGGACATCACCCAAATAAGCATTGACTCTTATTCAGAGGATTCTGTAAGAGCTATATATGAAGACTTTGGCCTTAGCCCAAAGCAATATTCGGCCTATGTATCAAAGCTTGATATTTTTAGCGAAACCCTTATAGACGATCTATATAGGTTTCACAAAGACAACTATTTCGCACACCCAAGCTTAATTAGCATTACCGGGATTTCCTCTGTCTACAGAATGCTCCGAGCACATCAGATACCAAGCCTCCTCTTAACCCCTAATGAAAATGCCATCAAGAACAAGCTATATGACCTGCTGGAGAAGATTAGACTTGAAAATATGAGCGTTAGTCAGATTGTCGTGATATCCATTGAAATAGATATCAATAATGAATACGACCTAATATCCGAGAACGAATACAGCATTATGCTCCAAAAATCTAAAATAACTGAAGAGGTGTATAAATTTACACAACGCATTCAAGCTGCTGTAATAGAAACAGAAAAAAATTATTTGCTCTTCACAACAAAGCAAATAGTTGAATTTGAAACAAAAAATTTAAGGGAGCTTGCCATACTGAACTCCATAAAGAATAAAACCAACAACACAGTTAGTGTTGGCATTGGCTTTGGAATCACAGCGAGGGAAGCCAAGTCAAATGCAGTCGTTGGAAAAAATAAAGCTCTGAAGATGGGTGGAAACCAATGCTTTGTAGTATACGATAGAAATCGAATGGAGAGAATTACACCACTGGATAAAGCCACCGGCAATATTTCGCCCCTAGATCTCTCCTTTAAAGACATCTCTGAAAAAAGCGGCGTCAGCATTAACAGCATCTATCAGCTAAAATGTATTATGGACATATATAAAAAGGCGACCTTCACCAGCTTAGAGCTGTCTGAGGAGTTTGGAAATTCCCTTAGAAGCATGAACAGAATTATTGAAAGGCTTGAACAGGCGGGCTATATAGAGATGGTTGGTAAAAAAATAGTTGGCAAGGCTGGAAGACCTAGTAGAATTCTGAAGCTTTTGATATAAGGATATAATAAGCATGATTATGAAGGCTGCAAAAGGGCGTTGCACTGCAGTTATACTTATACACTGCCGCTACGCCCTTTCCCTTTTATAGGGCAGCTTTCTGATAGTATTCAGGCATTAACCTAATAGTAGCTTTTCTTCTTGCCACAGCTGTTTTTTTCTAGGACGAACTAATTCTCCAAATACAGCGCCACCTAAAATTAGCGCAGCACCGGCTATCTGCAGAAGACTTAGCTTTTCTCCTAAAATTGCTGCTGAAAAGAGCAATGCAGAGAAGGGCTCTATGTAGCCACAGATTGACACCGACTGTATCTGCAGATTTCCAATGGCGGAAAAATAAAAGTAGCAGCCAATTCCTGTATTTACTACCCCTAATAACAGTATGGGCAAAAGATTTTCCTGTGTAATATTGATTATAAAGCCTTGCTTCAGACCCACAAAGGCTGTTACTGTTATGAAGCTTGCTATTAGCTGCCACATGGCATTTTCCAGTCCGGTTATGCTAAGAGCTCTTTTATTAAATACCACCATAACAGCGTACATAACGGCTGCTAATATGCCGCATATCAGTCCCCAGGTAATTCTGCCCTGTGAAAAAACCTGTCCGTTTACACATAGCATTCCTATAATTACCGCAAGAAATCCAATCAGCTTAGAAATGGATAGCCTCTCCTTGAATAATACTGGAGATAGGACCATTACAATCATGGGGCCACAATAATATGCAAGGGTAGCGATACTTACACCGATTAGCTGGTACGCCTCATATAAAAATATCCATCCCGCACCCATAGCCATACCTGAGGCAACTAAATATAAGGAGTGGGCTTTGTTTTTCCAAAACCGTGGCTTTTGCTTAGAGAATGCAAACAGCGAAATCAAAAATAGGCTGCCAATCAAGGTTCTTAAAAATACGATTTCATAGCTGTTCAGTAAAATATAACTTGCAACAATTCCATTTGAGCCAAACAACAGCAATGAAGCAATATATTTGAAATATGCTTTTTTCATTTTACACACCATTCCTTTTCCGCATTTAAATTTCAATCACAGTCGGAATGTGTTTTGTATAGGGTAAAAGGTTATTGAGAATCTGATTTGTTTCCACCTTCATATACCCGGTTGTAGTTCCATCGCTACATCCATACCATTCTTCCAATAGTACGTCCTTATCGAGAATAACCCTCACTCGATTGCCCTTATCCTTTAAAACTCCAAATATTGTTGCGGCTCCGATTTTTACCCCCAAAATGCTTTCCAACAGCTCTGCAGGAGCAAATGAAACCCGTGAAATACCGAGGGTCCTGCTGAAATCCTTTGTCCTGAAGGGCTTATCTGCAGTAGTTACGAGTAAATAAAACTCTGTCTTCTGGCTATTGCAGAGAAATAGCGTTTTTACCACCTTGGCATCTAATTTATGGCTGATGCTGATGCAATCCTCCATAGTAATTGCCTCAGCTGTATCAACCCTTTCAAAGGGAATCTGTAGCTCTTCCAAAGCTTCATAAACCATTTCATGCAGGGGAGACTTATAGCAGTCAGGTGCTTTTTTTATAATTTCACTTACAAAAATCATCCTTCTATACCTATTCCTTTCTATACTTGAACATTTAATGATGATAGTATATCATAATAGCATATATTACAAAAACAAATGTTTGTCATGGTATATATGACAAACATTCATGGAAGGAATAGTGCTATGAATATTCAAAAATATATGGCATTTGTTAAATCTGTGGAGCATGGCAGCTTTACAAAGGCTGCAGAGGCTTTAAACTACACACAATCCGGCATCAGCCGTATGATCAACGATTTGGAAACAGAATGGGGCGTATGCCTTCTTGAACGAGGCAGGGCCGGGGTCAGCTTAACCTCCGATGGCCTAAAGCTATTGCCGCAGCTGCAACGAATATGCAACGAGCATGATATTCTAATGACACAAATCGAAGAGCTGCATGGTATGGAATCCGGTCTAATTCGTATCGGCACCTTCTCCAGCGTTGCAACCCATTGGCTGCCTAATATGATAAAGATTTTTCAGAAAAACTATCCTCAGATTAGTTTTGAGCTTCTGCTGGGGGATTATGCAGAGATCGAGGGCTGGATTTTAGAAGGACGTGTAGATTTCGGGTTTTTGAGACTCCCCACAAGAGTGCAGCTGGAATCCGTATTTTTGGAGCAAGACCCATTTCTGGTGGTGCTTCCTCTGGACCATCCCCTAGCAGCCTGCGATAGATTTCCCATAGGTGAATTATTGAATAGTCCCTTTATGCTGCTGGAAAAGGGGACAAATGCTGAAATCTCCGAGATATTTCAGCAGCACAATATCTCACCCCGTATTCATTTTACAACCTGGGATGACTATTCAATCATGTCAATGGTGGAAAATGGTCTGGGTATCAGTATATTGCCAAAATTGATTTTGCAGCGCAATCCCTACAATATAATAGCAAAGGAGCTTGAGTCTCCTGCCTTTAGAAATATTGGTGTTGCTATGCGGGACAAGAAGTTGCTTTCGATTGCTGCTAAGGGATTTTTGGAGTATTTGCAGTATAGAGAAAGGGATTCTAAATAAGAAAAAACCTGTGTTAACTGTGATAGGATTAACCTATCTCTTAGCTGCGGTTTTTATATAAGAAAGACATTCCTTCCCTTCACTAAAAATAATGTCTCTATTTTCTCGTCTTTGCTTATTATACTCATATAAGAGAATACCAAGCAAGGTTACAATTCCTATTAGGATTCTTACCCACTCAATATGAAAGATATTTGTAGTGGTAAAAAATATAGCCGCGGAAGAAAGAAATAGTGTATTCATCAGCCCATGTATTAGTGTAGCAGCAATAACAGACCTAGACTTGTATCTAATGTAGCTAATAATTAGAGAAAGTATCATCAGTTGTAAAGTGTTAATTATTGAACCTTTTATGGGATTATCTATATACTTGTACCATGCCGCAACCGGAATATGCCATACAGCCCATGCAATACCAGTTAGTATTGAAGATTTTGCAATGCCCAAATCCTTTAGTTGCGTATATAAAAAGCCTCTCCATCCCACTTCTTCAAAAAAGGCAGAGATGGATGCAATTGATATACCTACAGCTATATTTATTCCTAATATTTTTAAAGCTTCATTTATACCAATGACTTGATTTTCAAATAAAATAATGCCCATCATATTTAAAAGCAATGACATTAATATAGGTATTAGCAGCGCATATAAAAGCCATCTATTATGCTGAAGAGATAATTTAATATCTGATTTAAGCCCTTCTTTTAAAAAGCTCTTTTGTAATATTATTACCGCAATAAAAGGAAATAGCATAGGTATACCAAGTAGGTCAAGGCTTACTGGATTCGAGTGCCCTCCCTGTATTTGCAATATAAAATGAAATAACATAGTTAACAAATATGTTATTCCAATAAAGGCTATGCTTTTTTCTCTTCTTTCCTTCAATGTAAACCACTCCTTAGGAGACAACGGGTTAATTGTCCCAGCTCTTCGTAGATTGTCGGGACACGAAATCCCTTAAGTAAGATCTTCTAGTTCTTTCATAATTTCATAAATTTTTCTGGTAGTATTGACATTTCTAACAGTCATCTTTTTATATAAACCTGTACCAACAACCTTCATTAAGCCACTTCTAGTCACATTCTCTTTGCTGACAGACCATAAAACCTCACCCGATGTGAATAAAACCATATCAATGTCCTGCTTAATCGTTAGGCTAGTATTAATTGTTTCCTTATCAATTTCCTCCCATAGGAAAAGCACATCACTTTTCATATCTTTATCATTTTTCCAAAAATCCGGCAAGGTCTTCATTATTACTTCAAAATCCTCTATGCTGCGTATCAACACCTTTATTTCTAATTGAAAATCGTCAAATATTGCCTTCTCTAAAAGTGAGGATATTTGAGCCCTTGTGTGTCCTTCCTCAACGAAAACAACATTTCCTGAATTAATATACGTAACCACCGATTTCATTCCTACTCGTAAAAAGGTTTCTTTGAGTATCTTCATGTCTACCTTATTTTTACCACCAACATTTATCCCTCGCAGTAAAGCAACATAGATCATGTTTTTTCCTCCTAATAATGTTGTTTTGTGCAATTATGCTAAAAACGTTGGGTTTCCTGCTCTTTTATCGTCAAACCCTATTATATTTTCAAGTCTCTTAGTTAAATCTTTTTATGCGAGGTTCTAGCTATTTACCTATTTTATTAAACATCTCTAGTATTTCTCTTTCTTCTTCTGTTGTTGGCTCATCTAATACAATATGATGTGGAATTTTTTGCTTGCCGCCATCTATGCAAACGAAGGTTACAAAGCCTTCTGCTACCTTAATATCTGTATTGTTTCTAAGGGCCTTGGTATAGACGGTAAGGCTAGTCTTGCCTGCTTTGATGCCTGTTGATACAAATCTTATCATGTCGCCATTAAATGCTGGCCCTAGATATTTCAAGGAATGTATCTCAATTGCAACCAAATGATCCGTCTCACCATACTTGCCATATAGACTGGAGGCCCCTAAAAAAGTTGCCTCGGCAAACCATTCAGCCATTCTCCCTGCAAATAAGGTATCGTGATGATTCATGTCTTGACCTGTTATTAATCTAGATGTTTCATAGCTCTTCATGCTTTTCCTCCTAGCCTCAATGTTCTCTATTCCTTATAGGTTCAGCTTTACACTATATTACTATTCAATAGGCAATTATAAAATCCTTCATTGCTTTGAATATGATTACTTTTTTAGCCGGTTAGCATCATCCTTTTTAGGGATGTTTAAACAATCCCCTCTCCTTAACCTTAATAAAATATTAATAAATTCTTTAATACTACCATAGGTTTTTAATAAGCTCTTTGCGATAGACTAGTACTATAAAAAGCGAAGCCATAGGAGGAATTAACCAATGACAAGGGTATTAAAAGAGCAACCGCCGGTGCTGATGAACAATATAATAGAAGAAGCTTGGCCGCCACAAAGAGAAGAGTGCCGCTTAAGAGGTCCTCAGCTACATCGAGATACGTGGGTAGAAATTTACCTGGATAAAATTGAAGATAATATCCTTCAGCTGAAAGATTTTCTGCCTCCATCTACCGCATTCATGGCTGCAGTAAAAGCCGATGCCTATGGCCATGGTGCTTTAGAGGTTGCGCAAATTTCACTTAAAGCTGGGGCTGATGGCCTGGTGGTATCCATTCTGGAGGAAGCCCTCTATCTTCGTAATAATGGAATAACTGCACCGATTTTAGTTTTAACCCCCATTAAGCCCCATGATGTAGACTTAGCCATAGCAAATGATCTTTCAGTAACCTTGATACAGGCAGCTTGGATAAAGGAAATGAAGACCTATAGAAGACAGAAGGACCCTTTAAAGGTCCATCTAAAAATAGATACTGGTTTAGGAAGAATCGGTTTAAGAAGCATCAGTGAGCTTAAGGAAATAACAGCTTTAATTAGGGATGAGGGCATCTTAATTGAAGGAATGTACACTCATTTTGCCACAGCAAATCATAATGATCCTTCCTTCTATAAAAGTCAGTATCGTCAATTTGTTAAAATGATGAACTGGACTAAGGCGAAAAAAATTCCTATTAAGGCCTTTCATTGCAGCAATACGGCTGCCACTCTAAAATATCCGGAAGATATCCTGGACATGGTAAGGATAGGAGTAGGCATGTTTGGAATTTACCCTTCTAGAAAAATTCAAGAGGAGGCCCCTGTACATTTAAGCACAGCCCTATCCTTCCATTCGAGAATATTGCAGGTGAAAAAAGTGTTGAAGGGTAGTAAAGTAGGATACGACCAGGCATACACAGCAACAGAAGACCAATGGATTGCAACCATTCCCGTAGGCTATGGAGATGGATGGTTCAGATGCTTTCAGGGCTTTCACCTGTTGGTGGAGGGGGAAGTAGCACCCATCGTCGGAAGGATTTGTATGGATCAAATTATGATTAAGCTCCCCAGATCATACCCTGCCGGTACCCAAGTGACCTTGATCGGCGAAAACAATGGGCTTAAAATAACCCTAGAGGATTTGGCAAATCATATTGGAAGCGTTCCTCAGGAGATTCCTTCCATGATTACCTATCGTGTTCCCAGAATATATTATTATAAAGGAGCCCCTGTCCAGATACAAAGGGAAAGGACCTGGGGAAAAGAAAGAAGCCTGCTTCAATGGTAATTATGGCCTAGGGGTGTCAAAGTATAAGCTATTATCAAGCTTACTCACGTGTCAAACAAAGCGTCCCGGTGGCATAAACAACAACGAAGGCTGTAATAAACGTAGGAATTGAAAATATGCCTTTTTTCATTGATACACCTCCTAGCCCTTAGAAAAATTACTTTTCCGAATAATTACTATAAAAAGGAGTCCTGAAATCAACAATACAGAAATATTTAATAGCCACTTAAATTCAAAGCTCTTCTCCTGCGGCTTTTCCTCTATCTCATTTACCACTAAGCCTGCTAGGGTCGTGCTTTCCTGCTTAACCTTTTCTATCTCCTCTATGTAAGCATTAATATCATAATAAGGCTTAGTAGCCTCAGCATTGCCAAAAATAATATGAATTTTGTCAGCATCATTGGATTTGAACACCATCTTATCTATATAATAGCTTATATCTATACCTTTGATGCTTATGGGATAATCATCCTTATCCTCAATAACAACCTGCAGGTGTTCCGATGCGATAAAGCTTTCTCTATTCACTGCTATCTGTATGCTGGTATTCTCAATCTTAAACTGTCCTAGATCAAGCCTGTATATCTCTCCCCTTCCAGCTTCCCTAAGCCTTTCGCCCTTTTCATTGGTAATATAGAGCACATAGCTCCTATTAAAATCTCCATCGGTAGCTATCCTCACACTATCAATTTTTAGCTTATCTTCATTATGGATATTTATAATCGTTTCTTTGCCTTCAGTATTCACTTCTACCCTATGGTCTACCTTCTTAAGGCCTTTATACTCATCATATATCGCTTCATCAACATCATGTACAAGGCTCAAGCTATTGATAGCAACACCAGAGGTATCATTTTTCGATACTATTCTATAGTAAAGATACTTGTAGGTATCATCTAACGAAACCGTTAATTTTTCTATACCATTAACCCTATAAATAGCATCCAGCTTGATGCTCTCCCAGCTCTTATTGTCATAGCTGCCAAATATATGCAGGTCTTTATAGAAGCTATCCTTTACGACATCAAGCTTAAGACTATTGCCTAATGCATCCATATTTTCTGCAATGGCGCTTATTTCAAAATCAATATGGTAGTTGTTATCCTTCATAAAGGTATGTACTTCTTTCCCCTTATACTCAGTATACTCAACCTTACTTGCACTAAGGAACCTATTGTAAATATAGTAGGGTATAAACTCGTTTTTCTCGTCTATAAGCCTTACATCCGATAAGTCCTCTTTCGCAAGTCTATATATATCCTCATCTAAATAAATAGCCTTAACTTCCTCTTGGTTTTCAAAGTAAACCTCTTTAGAATATTGCCATTGATTTTGGCTATCCGCAAAAATACTAATTGTTGAGGACATTAGAAGCACTAAAATTGCCAATAATGAAACAGATAATTTTTGCATTCTATTTAGCCTCCTCAGTATTTGATCTCAATCTTTGATAGATGAAGGATATACCTATTAAAACTATTCCAAAGCAGAAGTATGCTACAATTTTAGCTGCACCGCTAAGATAATATAGGTCAAAGATAAATAGCTTACCCGTTGAAAAAATTGACAGACCTAAACCAAACCTCCGTATTAGCAGGTAGCTTTTCTTAAAACCAAAGGCGATACACGAAAATGACATCACAATGAAAATTATACTTATAATCAAATTAATATTTTGAAGGTTAAATTGTTGAGTTAAAAATAGTGTCGTGACCCCTAGAAGATAGACAGCTACTGCCAATGGATAATATTCAACACTAAGGCTTTTTCTTTTGATCAGCTGAAAAACTAAATCCTTTATGCTAATAAATACTAAAGCATTGTATAATACTAAAACCGCAATTGACATCCACCTTAGTGTGCTATCAGAATGCCCCCCTACCCTCCAGGAGCTTATGGCGATACATAAAACGTTTGATAATATTAGTAATGTGGTGGAAATCCCAACCACTACCTTATCCTTTATGGCATCTATTCTTAATATGCCATAGGCAAATATTATCGTCACTGCTGCTATAGTAATTAGCTGATAAAAGTCTACATATGAATAAGGTATTTTTACAGCAAGGTATTGGTCATATAATCTTAGGGACATTCTTAGTAAGTACACCCAAGCATTTAAAATCATAAAGTACTTAAAGCCATTAAATGCTTTGCCCTTTAAGGTGTACTTAAATAATTGACTTTTGGCGTAATCAGAAGCATATAAGGTAAAAACATAGATCAATCCTAGGGTTAAGAAGGAATATTTAAATGCAAAATATTTAACGCTCCAGCCCAGATTAAAATCATATATGAAAAAGCCAAGGGTACAAATACTAAGGATTGCCCAGCCTCCTAATTCAAGCTTTTGTGTATTGTATTTCTTTGCAATAATTAGCATAAGAATAGCTTCTATTAACCAGCCCATAGCCGCCCATTTGATACCAAACTGAAAAGGAACCATCAGGATGCAAAAGGTCAATGCTGTTATGCTAAACAATGCTTGCACATATTCCTCCTGAGCGGTTTTCTTAAAGGTAAGCCGACTTAAGCCAAAATAGCTAACTGCATAGGCCAATGCTAGGAAACCCTTATAATCGTGAAGTCCCGCTGACTCAAACAGTGCATATACCAGTAAGCAATTTATAACAGTATTCAGCCCCAGCAACGCTAAATCAGGCCTTCTAAGCTTCACATTCTTTCTTATAGGATAAGTAAGCGTTATACCCAAATACATTAGAAAGGTTAGTACGCCATAGGCTATTCCAATCATTTTATTACTGGAACTATTAGCTAAGTATATGAGGCAGGGCATATTCAGTAGAAAGCTAAGATAGTTTATGTAAATCCATCTTCTTTCAAGAGAAATGGCTAATACTAAAAGATTCAATATTAGTAAATATCCCATGGCGATGTATACCTGAGGGCCCCTCAAGCCTTCAATCATAACAAAGCTAAAGAAGGGTAAGTATCCACCAAACAAGGATATACCGGCAATAGTCATTGATCCATATCTCTGTGAAAGAGCTACTGAACCCATCGTTATGAGAATTGAAACTATAATACTAATCGGTAAGCTCAATATGTCTAAAAAGAAATAGCTGCTAAAAACAGTGAGGTATAGCACCCCTATGCCACCGCCACATAAGCCCAGAGCAAACAAATTTTTATCCTTTTTATTAAACCATTCACCTACAGCCAACAAGCCGCCCCCTAAAAGGAAGCCAGAAATACCCTTCATGTAGTCATTAAACCACAGAGAATAGGTATACCTCATGGCAGTAGCAACACCCAATAGCAATAAAATTATTCCGGCTTTATTAATCCAGTTAAGACCAATTTTCACCTCTATATCATTATGCTTCTGTTTTTTAGCAAGGGCTTCGTCACTGATTTCCTCCTCCTGTAGAAGGTCATACTCCGCTTTCATCTCCTCGATTCCCTTTAGCTTTGCCTGCTTTAGCCGTTCCCTTTGAGCTCTTATTTTCTCATCAAGCTCCAGCTTAATATTATTAATTGTCCTGCTTATTTCTTCATCTTTCTCCTTCAGCTCTTTAGAAACCAGGCTATTCAATTTATTTATTTTGATTCTTGCTGAATTCTCTAAAACCTGAAGCCTATTGCTTCCCCTTGTTTCCTCATTGCTGAAATAAATCTCGATCTTTTTCTTAGACCCATTAAGTATCGCAGTTCTTTCATTAAGCATCTGCTCCTTTAAAGAGAACTTTAAGCTCATATTTTCCTGCTGAAGCTTCTCTATCCTATTTTCTGCCTCTAATAGATTTTTTTTGATAGCTTCCATTTCTTTTTTTATCTCAAGATTTTCATTTATAGGATCATTCAAATTAATTTCCTTAAATAATTTTTCATACTCCGTTAAAACGTCCCTTTGGCTCTTTAATAGCCCTTGGACCTTATCCCCCAACTCCATAAATATTCCCTCCCCTATGTATCTGTCACTGTAGTAATATATTTCCACATTAAAGGTATATTTCCTTTGTTTGTGATTTTTTGTTGAAAAAACAATAGCTAACTTAGGTCAGAAGACCTAGATGTCAAGGGGACGCTTTGTTTGGCACGTTTTGCGTTTTATAGCGTGTCAAACGAAGCGTCCCGGTGGCACGGTGGCATATCCTTTGCACTAATTAAACTCTTCAATTAATCTCTTCAATTGTTTATAATTATGAATAAAGGTATATCAATACCTATTTAAAATACACATTTATTTCTATTCAGCTTTTTATTAAAGTATCAAGATAGGGGTGTAAACAAATGCGGCTTCACAGGCTTTTAGGAATTATTATGCTGCTGGATTCACGAGGAATAATGCCAGCCAGAAATCTAGCGAAGATACTTGAAACCTCTGAAAGAACCATCTATAGAGATGTTGATATTTTATGTGAGGCAGGCATACCTATTACTTCAATTTCAGGACCTAATGGTGGATATTCCTTTATGGAGGGCTATAAAATAAATTCAAACACCTTGGAAAGTGGAGATGCACTTCATCTTTTACTTTCAAGCATGGGTGTTAAGCCAGAAAAAAATACTGAAATGAACCAACAGTTAAAGAATGCCATAATAAAGCTTGAAAACAGCGTATCCATAGAGCATAGAGCAGAAATCATTAAGGCTAAGGAGAGATTTTTTATTGATTCAGATCCATGGTGGGGTAAGAGAATTCAGAGTACAAATTTAGATATAATTAAAGGTTCGGTGCTTAATCTAAAAAAACTAAAGGTAAGCTATCGAAAGTTTAATGGAGAGATGTCAGAAAGAATACTAAGACCCTATGGTGTTGTGGTTAAAAATTCAGAATGGTATGTAATAGCCTTTTGCGAGCTTAAAAAAGAGATAAGGGTTTTTATGTGTAGCAGAATACAAAACATTGAAATCTTAAATGATAGCTTTACCATCCCAGAGAATTTTTCACTAGAAGGTTTTTGGGAAAGCAGCAAAAAACAATTCGTTAAGCACGCCTCTGTTAAAGTCCAACAACAATTATATCCTGTTAAGGTAAGATTCTTTGAAGAAAAGCAGCAGCTCCTAGCGGGTTTTGATGTTCATGGGTCTTGCAAAGAAGGCAATGCCTGGGTTTATGATATAGACATGATAAGCTTTCAAACGGCTTGTAATGTATTATTTCCTTTAAGTGATAGGCTGGAGGTTTTAGAACCCCTTGAGCTAAAGAATTTCATTATTAAAAAATGCAAAAAAATCTTAAATTTATATCATCCTTAATAAATTCCTGACATGCAGTTGGCAAGAATTACTTGATATAATCTATATAATCAAGTATAAGGAGGAGTTGCAAAATGGAAGGAAAAATCGTTAATATCAAGGAATTCAAGGCTGTAGGCATAACCTACTTCGGAGACAACAAAAATGGTGAAATCCCTAGTCTATGGGAGGCATTTAACAGGCAATATCCTGCAATTAAACAGAAAAGCAAGCCTATGAAATGTCATGGTATATGTGATGGAGATATGGACTCAGAAGGTAGATTTCATTATACTGCATGTGCAGAAGTAGACAGCTTTGAGGGTGCATCTGAGCATATGGTGACAAAATTTGTTGAAGCTGGTAAGTATGTTGTATATACTTACAGTGGTTCTATAAAGGACTTGGGTGAATTTTACGAAAGGATTTTTGCCCAGTGGATGCCAGCTGGAGGCTATGAATTAGATTACAGGCCTCAATTAGAATTATATGATGAGCGATTTATGAGCAACGGAGAATTTGACATATATATCCCGATTAAATAGTCTTATTTATTACTTAAGCTGTAATTTATTATTGAGAAATATAAGGTTATAAATAAATCCCTCAGTAATCGTCACTAACTGAGGGATTTATGTTTTAGTTCAAAATTAATAGGGTGATTTGGACTTATTGCTGCTCAGCAAATCTCCACCAAGCAAATGTTCCAACTATTCCAGCTATTCCTGTAGACGCAAGTATAATTATGCTGCTTAAATTAAGGGACCCGGTACTTAGAAAAACCGAAGGGATTGTCCATGGAAAATAGGGGGCAAATCCCAAAGAAGCCATTACACTTGAGAAAATAACGATTACCAATATGAGCCCTAATGGCGCTAAATATCCCTTGCTAACATTTGCAAGAAAGGTGCCTGGCGTAGTAACAACAATAAATAATAGTGATGTTATAGTAAATCTAAAAAAAACATTCCAAATAAGGTCTGCTGACCAGCCTGTAAGCCCTAAAACACCACCTACCGCGAGGCCGATGGTAAACATATATAGCGAAAGCAATACATTCCAAGCTAAAATGATTAGCAGCTTGGCCATTACAATTTGTGATCTGGATACGGGCTTTGCAAGCAAATCCTTAATCGTTTTATCTGTAAACTCTCGACCAAATACCCATGCAGCGATAAATGTATAGCCGATGAGTCCTAGTGCAGCGAGATTATTAAGCAATTCCGCTAAATACATTTGCCAATTGATATCCCCCGCATTATTAGATAAAATAATACCAGCTCCCATCATGATTGGGCCAAATGCGAAAACCACAAACACAAGCCAAAATACATTAGCTCGAATGACCTTGCGAAGCTCACAATGTAGAATAGATAAAATACTCATTAGAAACTTCCCCTTTCCATACCAATTGTGCGAAGAAAGTAACCTTCCAAATCCTCCGTAATTACTCGAAGCAATGTTGGCGGTTGATTAGATTTAACGAGTAGCTCCGCTAAAACTTCAGGCCTCTCAGCTACGTGGCCACCGGTTAATTTGAGATGCCCATCCATTGTTTCCTCAAATGCATAGCCATGCTCATTAAGCACATTCTTTATAGCACTTTTATCGTGTCCATCCAGCACTAAATTTTTCTGCAACGATTGCTCCAGCTTATTCATTTCAATTTCTTGGATAAGGCTACCGTTGTGAATAATCCCGATGCGGGTGGCAACCTTTGAGAGTTCTTCTAACAGATGGCTAGATATAAAAATCGTTACGCCGAAATTTTTTGCTAAATCATATAACATATTCCGTATCTCAGCAACACCTGCTGGATCAAGACCATTTATCGGCTCATCAAGAATCAAGATTTCCGGATAATGTATCATGGCTTTCGCTAGTCCCAAACGCTGTTTATTTCCTAAAGAAAGATTCTTGGCTTTTTTCTTTTTGTGCGGCTCAAGCCCCAACTTACAGATAACCCGATTTACGGATTCTATGTCAGATACCCCTTGCATACGGCGTGCTATGTCAAGATTTTCGATTACGGTTAAATCAGGATAAAAAGTGGCCTCCTCCAAATACCCAACCTTATCCCATAATTTATAGTTCCCGGCATCGACCTTTTCGCCCAGCATATAGAGCTCACCTGAGGTTGGCTTGAGCATTCCTAAGAGTGTTTTTATGGTCGTTGTCTTTCCAGCGCCATTTAGTCCTAAAAATCCAAAAATTTCTCCTCGTTTCACCTCCAGCGATAGATTGTTCAAGGCCTTATATTCACCAAAATATTTGTGTAATCCCTTGATTTGTATTGCAGCTGTTCCACTGTTTTTTTGCTTTGAGAATATTTGCATTGTATTCAACTCCTTATTTTGTAGTTGCTTTATTCTAACAATCTAGTATCAACTCAACCTCAACTTTTAGTTATCTTAAAAAAAATCCTATGAAATAAAAAAGTGCTTGCAAATGGCGTGATTTATCCGTTTGTAGGCACTTTTTTACTTCAAGCAATATGATAAAACTAAATATTAGCAGCACATATTATCCATCGGGTATTCCCAAAGGCAAGATAACAGTAAAGGTGCTACCTTTTCCTAAACTGCTTTCGACATCTATATGTCCGTTGCAGAGGTTTACAATTTTCTTAACCAACGTCAGGCCAAGCCCATTTCCGATAATTGTGTGTGATGTATCGCCTTGATAAAACTTATCAAAGATATGCTGCTTTGTTTCCTCATCCATTCCATGCCCATTATCCCGCAGGCAAAATCGTATCGATGAATTAATACGGTTTAAACTGACTTGTAGCTCCCCACCGTTATCAGTAAATTTGATAGCGTTATCCAGTAGATTCACCCATATTTGTTGGAGTAGGGGTGCATTGTTATAAATATTTATACTCTCCAATTCCACATCTACCGAAAGATTTTTAGCACTCCATTTGGGTTCTAATATAAGTATAGCCCTACGTATTTGTTCATCCAGGGCATACACTTCTTTTTCTCTAATGATCTCCGTGCTTTCAACCTTTGATAAATTTAGTACATTTGTGGAAAGGTCCGCCAATCTTTGTGATTCCTGAATGATTATATCTAAATATTCCTGCGCTTCTTCACTGGTTAAGTCGTCTTCCTTCAAAAGCTTTGCAAAGCCCTTGATAGATACAATAGGTGTTTTAAACTCATGTGAGAAATTATTTATAAAATCAGTACGTAACATTTCAATGCCTGCAAGCTCCTTCACCATTTTATTAAAGCTTGCAGCAAGGCTCTCAAGCTCTGGAATGCTGCTGCCTTTAACAGAAACAAAAAAATCACCTTTAGCTACATCCTCAATAGCTTCAATCAGATTACGGACAGGCTTCACCATCCATCTGCTAAGGAGCGCGGTGATAGAAGTTCCAATAAATACACTTGTAGAGAGCAAAGCAAAAAATCCCAAAAGATTATTTTCTAAAAAACTACTGCCAAAAACATAGCTCAGTAAATAAGTGCATAATCTGCCAATTACAACCGACAAAAGCATAACAAAAAATACAAATATAACCAGTGAAGCAGCGAGACTCAGTCTTTTTTTCATGTATGCTTCACCACCTTGTACCCCAGTCCGCGAACAGTAACGATCTCAAAATCAGGGTTGTTTTTAAATTTTTCCCGTAGCCTTCCCATATGAACATTCAGAGTGTGCTCATCCGTTTCTGTATCGGGGCCCCATATTTCATCCATTAGTTGCAGACGGGTAAAAATCATATCTGGATAACTCATCAATTTGAACAGCAAATAAAATTCTTTTTGAGGGAGTGTAATTGTATCTTCACCATATGTGACAGTAAGTGTGTTATAATCCAAAGAGGTGCCTCTGGCTGTTAATTTGTGCTCATTTACAATTTGCGCCCGACGAAGTAATGCCTTTATTCGAAACAGCATTTCCTGCTCATCAAAGGGCTTTGTCATGTAATCGTCTGTTCCTACAAGGAAGCCTTTATGCTTATCCTTAATTTCTTGCTGTGCCGTAATCATCAGTATAGGAATATTCTCTCCAACATCGCGTAATTCTTTACAAAGCTGATAGCCATCCATCCTCGGCATCATCAAATCCAAGATAATTAAATCAAAGTATTGCCTTTCCATCATACTTAAAGCTTCAAGACCATCTCTTGCCGCAGAAGCATTGTAATTCCCCCGCTTTAGGATGGCACAGATCAGTTTTTGTGTGTTAACGTCATCTTCCACTACCAAAACATTAAACATAAATTGACCTCCTAACTTTATCGGTTATCCCTCATGAATATTTCTAAGTCCATCTCACCATACCCTATTAAAATCAACTGAACCTCAACTATCTATTACATAGATTAATTTTTTTAAAAATCTCTTCTTAGTTTAATATTGTTCCCCTATTTATGTGTCAAACAAAGCGTCCCGGTGACACGTCTGATGTTTCTCCCCCCATTTACATGTCAATACATATCGAATCAAATTTCATATTGCTTCAGCGCTTAATCAATATCTACAACTTTAAAACTATATATATAATTCATAGAATTATTACGAAATCCTTTAAATTCTGTTCGCTCTTTTTCGGTATCAAAAGAGCTATTGAAATACCACCCTTACTTATGGTGCAGTCCGCAATTATTAAAATTGTCATATAAATTTATATTGATATTGTACATCAATGTGGTATAATTATAAACAAAACCGTATATTTATACGCAAATATGAATAAACTTTAACTAGAAACTATGATGAGTTCATCAAATATAAGGAGGTATATTGAAATGAAAGGCTATTTGTTATTAAGGGACGGAAGCATATTCTTTGGCGAAACTGTTGGCAAAAATAATATTTTCGGAAATATACTTATCGATGAAAAGGGATCAATTAAAGTTGAGTGCCCAGTGACTGGGAAGTTTGGAGTAGTTGGGACCACATCATTAAATGAGAATGATAGTATGATGCTGTCTAATACTGACTTTGAAACTCTTAAGGTCAAGATTGGAAATAAAGCTTTGCAAGGAAAAATTGTTACTGATAATCTACCAATAGATTTCCATGTATACGATGTAAAAACCTATATACCGATGATATAATGCATGTCAAGGAAACGCCTTGTTTAGCAGACCTACACCTTCCTATATGCAATAGCAATTTGATCTAATTTTTGTCTATGATCAATCTTATTCATGTGTCAAACAAAGCGCCAGACTGTGCTCACACTGTCTGGCATCCTCATGCCCTTCTTAGCAGATAGTAGAACTAAACAATATTCTTAATGATCTATTAGAACACAACAGAACCGTCCCCTTGTGTTAGGGGCATACCCGTTCCCTGTCGTTACTTGCATCAATTTCCATATAGCAAATGATGTCTTCAAAATTATAATCCTGTAATATGCCACAAGTAGGATCATAGTATATACCATCAAAATAAATCACAAAATGACTTTTATTATCACCTCTTACATTAACAATACAGCACTTTGGCAAATTTACATTTCTACCTTTTGTATAAATAGGCTTTTCAAATGAAAATCCGAAGTAATCTAATGTTTCTATAACCTTGGTCATGCTTGCCTGCCATCTTGTGCTCTTCATAACCATTATTGCTTCATCTATGGATATTCCTGCAAGCATGGCAATACATGTTTGCCCACACAATCCACTCTGTGGTTGCTTTAAATAAATTATAGAATCAATACTTCGAATAGGTTTCTCCTTAATATATGGACTGTTAGAATTTATTCGGCTAAGCTTGTCAATGACTTTAAACTGAACGTTTATTTCTTCTGAAAAGTCTATGTTACTACAAACTTTCTTAGGTACGGGAATATAATACATCCCATTACCTTTGGGAACAAGCCTGCATTCATAAACCCTTCCTAGAACCTCTACTTCTACAGGCACCAGTCCTTTTTTCCTACAAGTCTCCCATACATTAAAGGGAATTTTAAAAAATCCTCGGTTGTTTTCGTTTAGTAAAGTCTCCTTAAAAGAATATATCATGATCACCCCCTATCCTCCTTATTCTTAATAAGGGCTATCCAAACTTCTTGATGGTTATCCTGCATATAAGATTCAATAACAGGAAGGTCTGCTAACTGATATCCTGAATTCGGCAGCCATTCAGTATAAAACTGCTTATAGATTTTCTGTACCGCATCAGGTAGTTTACCGTTTGCCTCAAAAATCACCCATGTTGAAGCTGGATAGGGAAATTCCCTCATCCCTTCAGGCGGAGCAATGTAGTTACACATTGGAACATCTACGTAGTTTGTGACAGCAAGAATATACTCCATTTCATCGGAATTTCCCCACTGCCCACCTGAACTTATACCTAGAAAGCCAGCAGGACGATAATCCGTTTTTTGAAAAAGCTCAATAAATTTGTTCATTGTACCATCTTTCCAAGCATTGTCCCATATCTGAGGTACAATTTCAAATGCTTTAGATGTGCTAATTCTGTTAGCTATTCCTATTGTCTTAAATGCTGGAAACTGTTGAATTTGATAATTCATATGATTTTCTCCTTTTATTGTAATTTGGAAGGAGAGCTTCGGACAGGCTTTTAGCTGGACTGTCTCATTTCTTACAGTAGAAGGTAACACACCATGAAAACCTCTAAAAGCTCTAGAAAATGCATCTTGAGATTCATATCCATACTTCAATGAAATATCAATAATTCTTTCTGTGGTGTTTAATACGTCAAAGGCAGCAAGTGTCAAACGTCTATGTCGTATATATTCAGATAATGGCTTGTCTGCAATATAAGAAAACATTCTTTGAAAATTATAAATTGAACATCCGGCAATTCTTGATATAGTTTGATATGAAATTTCACCTGTAAGACTCTCTTCTATGTAGTCTATAGCTCCATTAAGCTGTTTAATCCAGTCCATATTCTTCCCCCCTGTAAAAATCATATATTATTCAAATTAAATTCACTCGACAATTTGTGCCGTATTTTATCAGGTGTTAATACATCTTTATAAATATGATAGCATATTTCATATTAAAGTAATCGAAAATAATGCGTCATGTGTAAAATAAGAACCGTCCAGGGACAACCAAATGTAATTCGACTTGTTCCTGTGGCCCTCTATATTTCCTATGCTGAGGTACATAACTTAGTATATTAGAAAAAATCATTAGAGATAAGGAAACCAAAATTAACACTTTATGATGACGATTACTAGTAATTCTGTTTACATTAAACAATTCGACAAAGCTTAACAATTTCATAACCTATAGTCAATATTATTATAATTGTTAGAAGGGGTATTTCAGATACAATAGTAGTAGTATATACATGTAACACACTTCAATTAATAAAAGTATGTCGATGGGGGAATAACATGGCACTCATACAAAATGATTATTTTACTTTATTTGAGTCCGAGGAGCATCTATATATAAAAGTAGATAAACCCGGCTTCGATGTTAAGACCTTTAATGAGCTTTTATCAAAACACGGTCAAATTGCAATCACCAAATTCCTAGATTTAAAAAAGGCCTTGGATTTTGGGACCGCAGAGCCTTTACAGGTGGGCATTGTTAGGCCACTGATTGAAATTTCGACTTCTTCTGATGATTTAAAGGCCTATATAACATTAAATATAACAGAAGAACAGCTTAAAAATGAAAAGAAAAATATCTTATCAAAAATCATATTAGAGTTAAAAGATAAAGGCATAACCCACGGGATTAAACCGGGGGTTTTAAACACGCAACTAGAGCCCAAAAAGAAAATCCTCATCGCCGAGGGCAATTTGCCTCAAAACGGAAAGGATGCAGAAATAAGATATATAGACTTACCTAAGCACCAACCTAAAATAAATGATGATGGATCAACCGATCACTATAACGTAGATTTAATTAAAGAGGTAAAGCTAGGAGATTGGTTAGGAGAAAAGCTTATTGCTACGGAAGGTTTTTCCGGTACCAATGTTAAAGGAGATGCTCTTAGTAGCAAGCGTGGAAAGGACAAGATTTTAAGATTTGATCACCCTTCTGTTGAAGCCGTAGATGAGGGAGACAAAGTTATACTCCGGGCAAAAAATGATGGTGTGGTTGAGTTTAAATTCGGAAAAATATGTGTCTTAGATCATTTAATAATTCCAGGTGATGTGGACTATGGTACAGGGAATATCGAATTTAATGGCTATATTACCGTTAGAGGTATTGTTCAGGATGGCTTTAGTGTAGTAGCAGATAAGGATATTTCGATATTAGGTGAAATGGGGATCGGTGGTGTTGAAAAGATTCACTCCATAAATGGAAAAATTTATGTTAAAGGTGGCATTTCCGGCAAAGGAAAAGCAATTATTGAAGCCAATAATGGTGTTTTTATAAAATATGCCAATGACTGTACAATCATTTGTAAAGGAGATGTACATATTGGTTATTATGCTATTGATAGTAATATACAAGCCAATAATATAATTGTGGATTCAGGCAAGGGACGTATTATTGGGGGTTCATTAAATGCTAAGGTAAAAATATCATCCTATACTATAGGCAATTGGTCAGAGAAAAAGACAGTTGTCAATGTTGAAGGCTTTGATCGAAAAGCTATAAAAAAAGAACTGGATAACTTATTGGTAAAATATAAGGCGTATTTAGACGACTTAGATAAGAATCGTAGGGCTATGGCTATTTATGAAAATAGCTTACGGGACCATATAGCATTGTTAAAAACGGATGAGTACGAGTATTATGTTTATTCAAATGACGAGCTTCTAAAAAAAATAGCTGGATTAGAGGATCGTAGAATTGAGCTAATGAAGGTATTAGAATCTAGAGGTGAAGGAGAAATTGCTATTTTTAGAAAGGCCTATCCTAAAACCTTTATCGAGATAAAAAAGATTCAAAAAGTTATAAAGCAGGTTACCAGTGGTACATTCTACAGCCATAATAATCAACTCCATCTAAGTTAGGGGGTAAGACCTATGTTCAATGAAAAAGACATAACAAGTACGCTCTATAGGTATGAAGCACTATTGCAGGCCATAGATTTTTTTACCCAAAGGTTTAATTTAGAGCATTTAAGTGGATTTACTTTTGATTTTACCAATGAGATTTTAACACTAAAATCATCGGCTTTATTTATTAGAGAAGGGCAGAATTATACTCTAAGAAATAAGCGATACTATGCTTACGATGACTATACCATCAAGGGTAACTCAAATATTCATAACATTGCATCCTTACATGGTAATATTATAATTTCAAATTTCCATCATTTCTTCTCTGAAGAGGATGTTAAGGCCTTTAATATGGCCTTAGTCATGCCATTAATTATTGATGACTATTTATTTGGATTTATTATATCAGATGGGAAGTCCATGGATAATATCAATAGTTCGGATCTTGCTATAGCTAAAACACTTATGCGGTTATTCAATAACTCTTTAGAGAATAGCAAGATATTTTCTGATCTAAAAGAGAAAAATAAAGAGCTTGATGAAAAAATCTTTAATCTATTCGCCATTAATCAGAGTGTTAGGACATTGTTATCTCAAATTGATTTACAAGCATTATATTCTATAGCTATTGATATATTTAGCGAAATGACCGGTAGCCGTGTAACTTCCTTTGGCATCTATGATGAAAAATCTAATAGTATTAAAGTACAGGGTTATAGAAATATTTCGACCTATGCTACATATTATACAGAGTTCCAACTTTATACTAGAAACTGCAGTCAAAATAAAATTGTATTAAATGTTGAAGAAGACCAAGATGTTCTAAAATCCATCTTTGTCAATTCGGAAGAATTAAATAGGCTAGATGCTAAATATGTTATCTTGATCATAAAAGAAGAGCTATTAGGAATGGTTACTTTAAGTGACTCGGTATTAACAGATGCATATAACCGCTCCATATTTGAATTAGTAGAAACCCTAGCATCTTTTACTTATATCGCTTTATCTAATGCTATCTTATTCCAGGAGCTTAAACACCAAAAAGAGCTGGTTGAGAAGAAATTTATAACATTATCGAATTTAAATAAGCTAATTAAGAATATCAATGGTTGTGAGACCTTCGAAGAATTATGTCACTTGACCTTACATACACTTCAGCTATCTTTTGGTGTTAAAAAGGCCTTTATTATGTTGAAGAAGGAAGCAAACTATGAGGTCCGAAGCTCTATTGGGATACCTTCTTCAGACCATGAGATTATTATCAACAATCAATGGAAGGATGCTTTAACCGGCGAGTGCATTTATGATTTTAAAGCCACCAGCCCTCAGCTTTACTTTAATGATCAGGGTGATACGTGGCTAGGAAGCACCAATTGCACAGTAATAGCACCTATTCATATTGATAAAGCTAGCTTAGGAGCAGCTTCGCTTCCAATGGGCTTTTTAGTTGTTGTAGAAACGAATGAAAGTCTTCAGGACGATGAAGTTCTTCTAATTGATACTATTTCCAAGAACATATCTCCTGTTATATATCACATGAATACAATAAAGGAGCTTAAGAGTAATTATATAGAAGAACCTAAGAAGGCTTTTCTTTCAGTATTAGATGAGAAAATTAAGGATTGTCATGCTTATGAAGTGGATTTTAACTTATACTACAGAATAATTAAGCAGCATCCATTTAAATCAGTTATAATACCTGAGCTTGAAGGGGCTGACTATTATAAAGTAGATAATTATGTTTTTGTCATTACCTATGATAATCTGGATGAGCATGATTTTAAAAAGCTACCTATGCCTAATAGTATAAAAGACTTCTTGCGCTATGACTACCAAGATTAGCAATTGAAACTGCATCAGTTTTACACTTTTTAGTTTTCTGTTCTTACTAAAATAACTTTAAAAGAGCCTTAATAGGCTCTTTTGTCTTTAAATAATCTCCAAATTCTCATTCACAAACTCATATTACTTGTATATCAACTTAATCCATGCTGTTTTTTAAGATCTGTTTTTTAAGATCTTCAACTAATTCAAATACATGGGCTTTGATTTGATCTCTAACTACTCTCGTCTGCTCAAGACGGTCTTCTTCGGTACCTTCAAAAGAAGATGGGTCTTCTAAGCTCCAGTGGATCATATCTCTGACACCAGGAAAGATTGGACACTTTTGTCCACTTGCTTCATCACATACAGTGACTATGTAGGAATACAATTTGTGAGCTTTGAAAAACTCAAAAACACTATCAACCTCATTCCTAGAAATATCATATCCAAGTTCATGCATAACCTGCACTGCCAATGGATTTAATATGCCCTTTTCTAATCCAGCACTTTCAGCAATAACCATACCATTACCAAAATGATTTAAAAATGCTTCAGCCATTTGACTTCTAGCAGAATTATGAACACAAACAAACAAAACTTTTATAGGTTTCATATTAGCCTCCTTCAGCTTTTATCAATCATATAATCACATGTGCGCAACAAAACTTCAAATTGATATATCTCGATGTGTATTTTAATAATACCATCTTAATGCCAAAGTAGAACCTATCTTGTGTTAATTTTGTGTAAATAATGAGCTTATCACGTGGTTTACTTCAAACCATCTAATTTATTGTCTATATAAACAACTGTGGCTCTCTCCTATGGCAAAACTCCACTTCCAGCTCATGCTTATGTCTTAAATAATCCTCATTATCATAATACTTTGCATTAGAAGGACATTTTTTGATACAAGCTCCACATTTAATACAGATATAATTAAGCTTAGATACATCTTCACTATCGATAGAGCCCATAGGACATAAGCCTACACAAAGCTTGCAATTAGTACAACGACTATCTGTTTTTGGCTTAACCCTTCTAATGTCCACAGGATTACCTTCTTCATCCTTAGGCATATAATAGCTTCTATAGGGCTTATTGCCATTTACAAAGACGTTATCCATTTTAACCTCAGATGCTATTTTTCTAGATATTTGATCAGCAAAAGCTCTTGCTATATCCATGTCTTTTTCATCTGGTCTCTTTTGTGCAAGCGCTTTAGAAAAAGAATGTTCTCCGATAAATGCTGTCCCTGCAATAATTGTAAAGCCTCTGGATTTAAGAATATCACTTAATTCTATTAAAGCATCATCATAATTTCTGTTTCCATAAACCACTACAGGCATTGTCCAAGCCCCATTTCCATTGAGACTATTCAGATATTCTAGCAATATATTAGGAACCCTCCCTGCATAAACCGGGACCCCTATAATAACAATATCTTCTCCTGTAAAGCTTACTGACTTCTCCCTAACATAGGGTAATGTAAAGTTAATATTTCTTGTAAACTTATTTAAATCGAGGTATTCTAACATGCTCTCCGCTATACCATATACTACTTTTTTAGTTGTATCTGTAGCACTAAAATACATAATATTTATTTTCTTATTCATCTTAATATCTCCATTAAATTATTTCCGCAAAATCTTATCCATCGCTTTTCCCTTTGCTAACTCATCGATCAGCTTATCCAGATAGCGAATTTCCCTCATGGTTGATTCTTCGATGTCTTCCACTCGTATGCCACAGACCACACCTTTGATCAAAGCTCGGGAAGGATTCAACTGGGGAGCTTCAGCAAAGAAGGTCTCAAAGTCTGTCTTTTTTTCCAATTGCGCTGCTAACTCTTGCTGGCTATAGCCAGTCAGCCAAAGGATAATTTCATCGACTTCTGCTTTAGTACGTCCTTTCTTCTCTGCCTTCGCAACATAATGGGGATATACACTTGCTACACTCATTGTATAGATACGATGTTTGGTCATATTACACCCTCGCTTATATGGTTTTTTTTATTATATCCCTTCACCATTTTATACGCTTAGATATGGATAATGCTTTATATAACAATCAAATCTCTAGGAGATTTAGTTAGCAATTCATACCCATCTTCCGTAACTACTAGCATATCTTCTATTCTGATACCACCCCAATCGGGTATATATAATCCTGGTTCAACGGCAATAACGTTGTTTTCCTCTAAAATATTCTTTGAAATTTTACTTAAAAAGGGTTCTTCATGTAAAAACAAGCCAATACCATGACCCATCCCTTCGTAATGGTATTGGGAATAGTTAGAGGCTTTCAAAATTTTTTCAGATGCATTGAAGGGCTCCTTTGCCAGCACACCCGCTTTTATTGATTCTATTGCCGCCCTTTGGGCGTTTTGGACTATTGAATAAATTTCTCTTTGCTCTATCGTCGGCTCTCCTACAACTACGGTTCGGGAAAAATCTGTTAAATATCCATTATAGCTTGCGCCATAATTTATAAGAACGAGATCTCCATATTCAATTTTTTTATCAATTGGACTAGCAATAATTAAGGAGGATCGTTTGCCTGTTAAGACAATATTCCCACTAATTTTTGCATCTCCACCTTCAATTCTAAGATAATAGCTGCATAATGCTGCCAGTTCCTTTTCTGTTACTCCAACTTTTATATCCTTCAATATCCGTTCAAAAACAAGGTCATTGATATGACATGCTTCTCTTAAATACATGAGCTCTTCCGATGTTTTTCTAACCCTTAATTGTTCGATCAGTCCAACTACCGGAGTAATTTCTGCATCAATCATATCATACAGCTCGGTAAACTGTTTGTAAGTTATGTATTCTGCTTCAAATCCTAATCTTTTTATCTTTTCTTTTTTTACTATACTATCTATTGCTCCCTTTAATTTTCCTTCTTTTTTTTGCCAATCAATAACTTCAAAGCCTTTGCAGGTTTTTGTTGCTATCTCTTCATATCGCCCATCAGTTAAGAGATATCTTCCTTTGGCTGTAATAACAGCATAAGCATGCTCTTCCCTATAACCGCTTATATACTGAACATTGGAAGGGTTGCTTATAAAAAGACCATCGATATATTCTTTACCCATCATCAATTCCAATTTATTAAACACCATTACACCCCTTATTATAAGTAAATAGTTGCGTTTAACATGTTCATTTTTTATCATTATGATAATATTCTACCATATTATCAAATGCTTTACTGTATAATTCTTTTCGCTTTTAGAATATTTCCTTTATAAAAATAATTCTTAGTTATATAGATGGCATGCTACCATATGTCCATCATCATAGTACTTCTGCTCTGGCATCTCCTTTTGACATATAGGCATAACATAACTACACCTTTCAGCAAATCTGCAACAGTCTTTAGGATTTATAGGACTAGAAATCTCTCCTTCTAAAATAATCCTTTCCTTAAACTTTGCTGCTATTGGATTTGCTACAGGTATTGCTGATAATAATGCTTTTGTATAAGGATGAAGGGGATTTTTATACAACTCTTCAGACTCTCCTTGTTCAACTATGGTGCCTAGATACATCACAATTACTCTATCAGAAATATATTTTACCACACTTAAATCATGGGCTATTAATATATAGGTTAATCCTCTTTCTTCTTGTAGTCTTTTAAGCATGTTTATAACCTGTGCTTGCACAGATACATCCAATGCAGAAATTGGTTCATCACATACTATAAATTTAGGATCTACAGAAAGAGCCCTTGCTATTCCTATTCTTTGCCTCTGACCTCCGCTAAACTCGTGGGGAAACCTTGATATATGATCCTTATTGAGTCCTACGGCATTTAGTAATTCTATGATTTTCTCATCAATTTCTTTATCTTTATATTTATTATGGAGTCTTATGCCTTCCCCAACGATATCCTTTACTGTCATTCTTGGGTTTAGGGAAGAATAAGGGTTTTGAAATATCATCTGCACGTTTTTGCAAAAATCCATATCCATTTTTTTCTTGCTAATACCTTGAATTTTTATATCCCCATGCTCCTCTATGTATTCCTTCGCGTATTCACCTGTAAAGATTTCTTTATTGTCAAAGAAAATTTTCCCTGATGTCGGCTTGTGTAGCTTTACCATGCATCTTCCTGTTGTAGATTTACCACAACCGCTTTCTCCCACCAATCCAAGGGTTTCTCCTTGGTATATTTCAAAGGATATATTCTCAATAGCCTTTAAAACCTTATCCTCTTTAATTTGAAAGTATTTGCTTAGATTTTCTACTTTTACGAGGGGACGTTTTTTTGTATTCATATAATACCACTCTCCTGGGATGCTTCTCTTTTCAAAACAACGTTTGGCGCATTTTCATGCTCTAGCCAACACATGGTTTCATGCTCATCTGAAATAGAATATTCATCAGGCAGCTCTTCGTAGCATATTGCCATAGCGTATTCACATCTTGATGCAAAGGGGCAGCCTTGGGGTGGCGAAAACAAATCAGGGGGTGTTCCCTCAATAGGCGACAATTCATCTGTTTTCTTAGTTTCTAATCCAGCAATTGAATTTAATAATCCCGATGTGTATGGATGCCTTGTATTATAAAAAATATCATTTACTAACCCTTTTTCTACAATTTTTCCACCATACATTACCAAAACCCTGTCACATAGCTTTGCTATTACACCTAAATCATGGGTTATTATTACAATAGCGGCCCCAAGCTTTTGCTTCAAATCCATTAATAGATCCAGTATCTGTGCTTCTATGGTAACATCCAATGAGGTTGTTGGTTCATCGGCTATTATTAGACTAGGTCTTCCAACAAGGGCAATGGCTATCATTACTCTTTGTTTCATTCCTCCGCTAAGCTCATGAGGGTATTGGTTATATCTTATTTCTCCATCAGAAATGCCTACCAAGCTCAATATATCTAAAACCTTTTCTTTTATTTCTTTTTTTGAATACTTCCTTCGTTCAATAAATACTTCCTCTATTTGTTTTCCTATTTTCATTGTTGGATTAAGTGAGGTCATAGGATCTTGAAAAACAAAACCAATTTCCAAACCCCTAATTTTTTTCATTTTCCTTTCACTCATAGGGACAATATCTTCCCCTTTATACTTTATAGAGCCATTGCCAAAGAAGCCCGGTGGTTCGGGATTGAGCTTTAATATGCACTGTGCTGTTACACTTTTTCCACATCCTGACTCTCCAACTATCCCTACTATTTCTCCTTGATTAACATCAAAAGAAACACCTCGTACTGCTTTTACTTGTCCGCCATATGTATTAAATGAAAACTCCAAATTATTAACTTCTAATATCTTTTCCATTTATATTGCGTCACCTCCTGAAAAGTCTTACTCGGTTCCCCTTAGCTTAGGATCTAATGCGTCTCTCATCCCATCGCCAAGCAAATTAAGAGCCAGCATAGTGGTACATATGAAAAATGCCGGTATAAATAATTGATACGGATGTATTCTCATAAGCTTTACTCCTGACTTTGCTAATACACCCCAACTACATCCTGGTGGCGCTATGCCTAGTCCGATGTAGCTAAGAAATGCCTCTGAAAATATAGCCCGGGGCACTGCCATAGTAAGATTGGTGATGATTAATCCCATGATATTTGGTATGATATGCTTATATATTATTACATTATTCGAAGCCCCAAGAACCTTAGCTGCATCAACAAATTCATGTTCTTTTATCTTCATCACTTCTCCTCTTACAAATCTTGCGGTGCCTATCCAGCCTACTAGTACCAAGGCTATAATTAAGGATGTTACGCCTGCTCCCAATACTACCATTATCAATATGGCCACAATTAGATATGGCACACCATACAGCACATCTACGATTCTCATAATAATGGTATCAATTTTACCGCCATAGTAACCTGAAATACCACCAATGATTGACCCTACTATGGTATTGATTATAGTTGCTATAAATCCAATGGCAAGGGATACCCTTGCACCCATCCATACTCTGGTCCATAAATCCCTACCTATTTCATCGGTTCCAAACCAATGTCCGGTGGCAATTAAAGCCTTTACCCTTTGGAAAAACCCCATATCTTGGAATTGTGGCGAATTGATAAAAAGATTCATTCGATTGACATCCGTTGTCGTATAGCTGAATTCATTCATATATGGCCCAAATATTGATAATCCCACATAAATAACGATTACCAGCAAGCTAAAAAAAGCGACTTTATTTTTTCTGATTCTCCTCCAGGCATCCTTCCAATAGGTTAAGCTGGGCCTCGATATAGATTCCATCTGTTTAATGTTTTTACCTACAACTCTAAATTTAGATTCAACCATTTTCAGCACCTACTCCCCACTAACTCTTATTCTAGGATCTATGACACCGTATAATAAATCTACTATCATATTTGCGATTACAAGAAAGGACCCATAAAAAACAGTCATTCCCAATATAACGGGATAATCTAAGTTTTGAATGCTTTGAACATAGTGTCTGCCTAGGCCTGGTATAGCAAATATTGACTCTATAACAAAGGTACCTGTCAAAACCGCTGCCACCATTGGCCCTATAACTGTTGTAACCGGCATTATAGCATTTCTAATCTGATGCTTATACACTATCCTCATTTTAGATATACCCTTTGATTTTGCTGTTTTTATATAGTCCTGTTGAATAACCTCTATCATGCTTGCTCTCATAACCCTTGATACTAGGGCTAACGTGTAGAACCCTAAGGCTATGGATGGAAGTATGGTATAGGAAATTCCACTATACTGAGCTACTGGTAGCAAGCCCCATTTAATCCCGACAAAATATTGGAGCAAAGCACCTATTATAAAATCTGGTATAGAGGTTCCTATGATGGCAATTAAAACACATAAGAAGTCTAAGGTTTTGCCTCTATTTATAGCTGCAATTATGCCTAAAACCAAACCAAAGGAAATAGACAATGACAATGCTCTCATGCCGAGATCAAAGGAATATGGAAAGGAAGACTTTATGATACTATTGACAGTTAGATTCGAATAAAACATGGAGTATCCTAGGTCACCCTTTAATAGATTTGATATATATGTGAAATATTGCATTATAACCGGTTTATCAAAACCATAGTATTTCTCCAAATTTACCCTAATCTCTGGTGTCAGCTTTTCGCTTGTAAATGGATCACCCGGCATTAATCTTAC
The DNA here is from genome assembly GCA_048264125.1 of Natronincolaceae bacterium. Lineage (GTDB taxonomy): Bacteria > Bacillota > Clostridia > Peptostreptococcales > Natronincolaceae > M1-B18. The sequence goes on along the minus strand of JBLXDM010000006.1, from coordinate 20,840 downwards.
CAAAATAAATACAATACTGATCAATACGAATATCGTAATTAGTGATACTACAATTCTCCGAAGTATATATTTGCTCACATTACCACCTCCTACAACGAAAAGACTCGCCGCCCCAACGGGGCGGCTTGACCTTCCTTAGCTTTAGTCTACAAAATCTGCATATGTATACTCATAGTTTATACCTACAAAATAGCTTTCAAAATTTACCAGCTTAGGATTTTTTAGCATAGCTATTCTTCTGAGCTGCAATGGAATGATTGCGCCATCCTCCAGCAAAATCTTCTCTGCTTCAAACAGAGCATCCATTCTTGCTTGATTATCAGCGGTTGTTAAAGCAAATTCTATTCTTTCGTCGTATTTGGGATTTGAGTAGGAGCCGTGGTTATATCCTGAGTTTGTCGTCCATAATTCTAAATATGTCATAGGATCTGAATAGTCAGGTGCCCATCCAGTTACAACCATTTCAAACTCATGTTTACTTTCCATATCTAATCTTTGTCTGTAAGGTACTTGTTTTATTTTTATCTTTATCCCTAGATCTTTTTGAAGTTGATCTTGAATAATTTCAGCTTCTTTTCTTGTCCGCTCTACATCCGTTGTAAGTAATTCTAGCTCTATATCAGAAGGACTTTTAACCCCTAAGGCCAGCATGGCTTTATCTAAATGCTCTAGCGCCACCTTTTTATCTCCTTTTAATGGAAAGGCTTCGTATTTGTACTCATCCCCGTATTCGCCCTTTATCCCATTAACCTGCGGCAACACATATCTAGGATTAGGATCATACAAGCCTTGGGTAGATAACATTATATATTCTGCTCGGTTCAACACATAGTTTAACGCCAGTCTTAGATCCTTATTTTCAAGTGGTGAAGTGCCATCCATGTTTAATTTTATAAAATCATTAGCGCCATTATAATAGTATTCTACTTTGTCCGAATACTGTGCAACTACCTCAGCAGGAACCTCAACCATGTCTAAATCTCCACTTTCAAACATTGCCAGGGCTGTCATGCCATCAGGAACCACTATGATATGTACTTCGTCTAAGTTAATTGCTTCAGCATTCCAGTAGTTTGTATTTTTTTCTAAAATGATCCTATCTTCATGTTTCCATTCCTTTACTACGAAGGGTCCGTTATAGGCATTCTTATCTGCATCCGCTGCATAGTCCTTACCATGTTGGATAACGTAATCTTCTCTGGCGGGTGCAAATTGTATCATGGATAGCATGCTTAAGAAATATCCGGTAGGATTTTCCAGTCGTATTTCTAGGGTTTTTTCATCTATTGCTTTTACCCCTAATTCATCAATGGGCAATTCTCCATTATTGACTTTATAAGCGTTTTTAACTGCCATACCTATAAAAGCATACCCACTTGCTGTTTGAGGATCTAATAGCCTTTTTATCCCATATTCAAAGTTCTCTGCTGTTACAGGCTTTCCATCACTCCATTTGGCATCTCTTAAATAGAAGGTATAGGTTAACCCATCTGGCGAAACATCCCATGACTCTGCCATTCCTGGTTTAACTTCTCCTAAATAAGTTCTTATTAAGCCCTCGAAAACTTGATTTCCTACAGTTGCTGATGGTATAGAATTGGCTAAATGTTGGTCTAATGTTGGTACATCTGCTGTAAGAGAATACCTCAATACCTTTAAATCACCTTGGTCGTTGTTCCCTACAGCTACTTCTTTGTTTTCGTCCCCTTGTTGAGGCGTACTACAGGCGACCATACCTAAAGATAATAGTAAAACTAACATCCAGATTAAACACTTTCTCCCCTTTTTCATATTGCCCTCCTTAATAAATTTATTTTTAGCACAAGCTTCTAATGTCAAAGTTCTAGTAACTGTCTTGATGAATTAGTCAGTATTTCACAACCATCATCAGTTATCAATATTTGATCTTCTATTCTCACTCCTCCCCAGCCAGGAATATATATTCCCGGTTCAACTGTAATAACATTATCTTTTTTGATTATGTCTGTGGATGCAGCGCTCATATATGGTTTTTCATGTACTGCTAATCCAACGCCATGTCCTATTCCTGTGTAAAAATAACGCATATATTCAGTTCCACTGACTGCCTTTAATGAATGCTGATATGCTTCCTTAGCCGCTATTCCAGATCTAACCATGTTAATTACGCTTTCTTCGGATTCTTTGATAATATTATAGATTTCCTTTTGTTTTTCGTTTGCTTTTCCCAATACAACTGTTCTGCTCATATCCGATAAATATCCATTATACCCTGCACCAAAATCCATAAGAATAATATCGCCATACGCTACTTTCCTATCTGATGGTATGCCGTGCAGTAGTGACGTTCTCGAACCTGACAAAAAAATGTTTTCATAGCATCTTGCATCAGAGCCTTCAATTTTTAAGTAATATGCTAATTTTGCTGATAATTCTGCCTCTGTTATACCCACTTTAATATCATTTAATATTCTGTTAAATGCTCTGTCAGAAATGGCGCATGCTTTTCTTAAATACTCCTTCTCATGGGGTAGCTTTACGGTTCTTAAATCCTCTATAATTCCTGATATACAGCAGGTCTTTGTTGATATCATTTTATCAAGCTCAACATACTGCTTATGGCTCATAACAACATCCTCAATACCCATAAGCTTTAAGCTTTCTTTCTGGGTAATATATGCTATCGCATCATTAATGCTTCTCCCCAACGTTTTCCAATCAATTATTACAAATTCAGGACATTCTATTGCCGCTTGCTCTGTGTAACGTGCATCAGTTATGAAATAATTTGATTTTTCTGAAATTAAAAGATATGATTCATCCCCTTTATATCCACTTAAATATCTTACATTATGAATATCGCTAATAAGCATACTATCAATATCCATTTCTTTTATTATATTTTCTAGGCCTTTTAACATTTTATCACTCCTTCATTTTTATGTTTATCAGGATGGTATAACTCAAAAGATAATATTTTAACTTGTCTCCATATATTGCAATTGTCATGCCATTTATTGATTAACCCACATTTACTTTGAGGCTAATGCCTCATCACAGTTAAAATTTTGTTTATATCCTAAGGAAAGCTTTTTTATCGCGAGGCAGAGGAGAGAAGGAATAATCCAGTAATATTGAGGCTGCCGACAACGCGGCTCCATGGATATTCAACCCGAATTACCAGAATTTTATGACTAATGCGGATTAGTAGCCCAGCAAATAAAAAGAAAACAAAAATCAAAATGAACACTTTGACATTTGTTTTCTTTTTTAATTGCTCAATACATTGCATTTTTTTGTACGTTTTTGGGCATTTTGTGTTTCTGTGGTCAATATTTAGCTTTGTAGTTCTCCACAATATTATATTGTCTTATTTTATTATTCAGTGATTGTCTTGGAATCTTTAATAATTTCGCACTTTTCGATCGATTACCTTTTGTTTCAGTTAGGGCATTAATAATCATCTTTTTTTCAATATCCTCTATTACTTCTTTAAGGGGCAGAATTTTGTCAGATATAAATGTGTCTTCATTGTTATCAGTAATTTTAGTCCCATTATAATTCTTAATATGTTCCGGCAGATCATCTAGGCTTATTTCATTACCTTCGACAAAATTCATAATATTCTCCAATGTATACTTTAGTTCACGTACATTTCCGGGCCAATTGTATTCAATGAATTTATCGAGACATTCCTGATTAATATGATAAACTTCCTTTTCCAGCAGCTCATTATATACTTCAATAAAGTATTCCACCAGTATTTTTATATCCTCTTTCCGTTCACGCAATGGTATAACATTTAATGATATGACATTTAATCTATAATATAAATCCCTTCTAATATACCCTTTTTCAACTGCCTCCATTGGTGATGTGTTAGTAGAAGCTATAATCCTCACATCTATGGTAGTGGTTTTTCCGCTACCAACTCTTCGTATGGAACCATCCTGCAAAACTCTAAGTAGCTTTGCTTGTAATTCAATGTCCATAGAGTTGATTTCATCCAATAGTAATGTTCCCCCATCAGCTAATTCAAATAATCCTGGTTTTTCTTTTGCTCCAGTGAAGCTTCCAGATGTGGTGCCAAACAAAATGCTTTCCAGTAAATTGCCTGGTATAGCCGCACAATTTTGGGCAATAAATGGTTTTTTTCTTCTTTTATAGCTGGCATTATGTATTGATTGGGCTACTAATTCTTTTCCGGTTCCTGTTTCTCCATAAATAAGAACTGACGATGAGCTATCAGCAATTTTATATACCTTTTTTTTCAAATCTTTAACGCCTTGACCTTCACCAATTATATCGTTTAACGTATATATTGTGCCGTTTGACTTGTAATCATTAGAATCTTTTTGTTTTAACTGTTCTTTTTTTTGAAGCTCAATTATACGTTTTGACAGCTTATTATAATCATTGATATCCTCCAATATTTCAACTGCCCCGACAACCTCATTCCTTTTAAACAATGGAATTGTTGTGGTAATGGCTGTTACTCTGTTCCCTTTAAAGGTATAAAAGGTCTGAATATTATTGATTATTGGCGTTCCAGTTGCTAACACACTATGGAGGGTACTATCCTTTTTTGTCATACCATCGAAAATATCTAAAATATTTTTACCAATAGCATATTTGGGATCGGTCTCAAAAATATTACCATTGATCTCATTTAGATAAATAATGTCCCCATTATTGTCAACAACAATAATACCTTGTTTCTTGTATCTCAATATTGCATTTAACAAAAATTTATAATCCACTTTTCGGATAGCCCCCCTTTGCTTAGAACTATTGGTCCCAATTTCGTTACAGCCTTGATAACCTATGGCGTAATTACATTGAGTTTACCACATTATGAGTAAATATCCAACGAACGAACCTTCTAATGAAAGCACAAAGCAGGGTTTCACCCTGCTCTGCCTGTTGAAGGCGTAAAACTATAAAAACATGGCTATGTCTTCGCCCTTTATTGACTGTATATATATACTAAAAGTTTTGATGCTCTGTTCTAGCGATAATTTCATCCTGCAGGCCTTTATTTAAGTTGTTAAAATAATCGCTGTAGCCCGCCACCCGAACAATTAAATCACCATATTCTTCTGGATTTTCTTGAGCCTTCTTCAAGGTAGCAATATCCGTTATATTAAATTGTATATGATGTCCATCCATCTTAAAATAAGCCCGGATGAGATAGCTTAGATTTTTTAATCCATTATCACCTTCCAATAGCCTTGGTGTAAATTTTTGATTTAACAGCGTGCCCCCTGTTTTTAGATGATCCATTTTGGCCGCAGATTTAATAACAGCCGTAGGCCCCTTTTTATCGGTTCCTTGAACCGGGGAAATCCCCTCAGACAATGGTAAGCCTGCTCTTCTACCATCAGGAGTTGCACCAAGAACAGAACCAAAATATACGTGACAGGTGGTAGGCAGCATATTTATTCTATAGATTCCTCCCCGCATAGACCTTCTGCCATTGACAGCATTATAGAAGCTGTTAAATACCTCTATCATAATATTATCTGCATAATCATCATCATTACCATACCTGGGTGTTTTATTTAAAAGAGCTTGTCGTATGTTTTCCCTATCCACAAAGTTCTCCTTTAAAGCTTCTAGTAACTCCTTCATAGGTAAGGTCTGCTTATCAAAAACATGATATTTTATAGCCGATAAGCTATCAGTGATACTGCCAATGCCCACGCCCTGGATATAATTGGTGTTGTATCTTGCCCCTCCGGCATTGTAGTCCCTAGCATTTTTAATACAATCATCTATGACAATAGATAAAAAGGGTGATGGCATATAATTGGCATATAGCTTCTCAATGATATTATTTCCCCTTATTTTTATATCTATAAAGTGCTGTAGCTGTCTTTTAAAGGCCTCCATTAACTCTTCCAAGGATTTAAAGCCCTCTGGCGCTCCTGTTTCAACACCTATCATTTTGCCACTTATGGGATTAATCCCATTATTCAGTGTAATCTCTAATATCTTTGTCAAGTTAAAATATCCGGTTAGTATATAGCTTTCCTTACCAAATGCCCCTGTTTCTACACAGCCACTATTACCGCCACATCTGGCATCTTCAATGGATTTTCCTTGGCGTAGTAATTCTTCTATCACAGCGTCTGCGTTAAATACAGAGGGTTGCCCCCAGCCCCTTCTAATAACCTCGCTGGCTTTTTTAATGAAGTAATCGGGGCTTTTTTTGCTAACTTGTATGTTGGAGCTTGGCTGTAGAAGCCTCATTTCATCAATTACCTCCAGTAGCATGTAGGAGATTTCATTGACACCATCAGTTCCATCAATTTTCAATCCTCCAATATTAATGTTGGCAAAATCCGTATAGGTGCCACTCTCTTGTAGGGTTATCCCCACCTTAGGTGGTGCTGGCTGATTATTAAACTTCACCCAAAAGCATTGTAAAAGCTCCTTTGCCTCTTCATAGGTTAAAATGCCTGCTTCGGTATCTTTTTTATAGAAGGGATACAAGTGCTGATCAAGCCTGCCAGGGCTAAAGGCGTCCCAAGTATTTAGCTCCGTAATCACGCCTAAATGGACAAACCAGTAGCTTTGTAATGCTTCTCTAAAATTTCGTGGAGCATTGGCTGGCACGTGATAGCACATCTCCATTATGACCTCTAGTTCTCTTTTCCGTTGAGGATTTTCCTCTTTTTCCGCCAGCGCCTTTGCCTTATCGCCATGGCGTTTAGCAAAAATTATGATGGCATCCGCACATATATCCATAGCCTTCATTTCTTCCTGCTTCTCATATGCTTCGGTATCATTGTAATAGTCAAGTCCTTCTAGCTGTTTCTTTATTTCTTTTTTGAAATCAATGAATCCTTTTTTATAGATTTTATCATCTGCTACGGTATGACCCGGAGCCCTTTGTTCCATAAATTCTGTAAATATGCCCCCTTCATAAGAATCCTTCCATTCCTGTGTCATCTCATTAAATATCAATTCACGTATAGATTTCCCCTGCCAATAGGGTATTATCTTCTCTTCCTGTATCTTTCTTACTTCCTCGCTGACAGCAAATGCAATCTTTTCTCTATCATTCATAATTTTTAAATCTTCTAAAGTGTGGCAGCACAGCTCTGGATAGTTGGGAGCCGACTGAGGCTTTTCTCCTCGTTCGCCAACGATTAGCTCACCATCGTTAATACATATGGTCTTATTTTCCATCATATGTTTAAAGGTCAATGCCCTAAGAACTGGTATAGATACCTTTCCCCAATATTTTTCGTAGGCCTCAGTAACCAGCACAGCCCTTTCAATCGATATACTGGGAGCTTGAGTTTCACTTTGCTGTCTCAGCTTCTGAATTCTTTCATTCATTCCCCTCAATTGATTCTCCATTTACCATCATCCTCCTATCCTTACAATTAATCCAAATGCCTCTAAAATCCTTGCAATCCGCTGCATTTCATCATTTGTCGGTTCTAATGTGTTTGGTAGTTTATATGCTTCTTCTATCCTTTCATATTTGTCAACACCAGTATGATGATATGCCAGAATACTAACATTTCTTAATCCTATGGCAGAAATAAATTCACCTGTAGCTACTATATTTTCCTCATCATCATTGATTCCCGGTATTATAGGCAGGCGAATTTGAATGTTGGAATGCACAAGGGCCAGCCTTTGTAGATTGCTTAATATCGGGGCATTAGAAACTCCCGTAAATTTTAAATGCTTTTCATTCGCCATATGCTTTATATCATATAAGAATAAATCCGTTAGCTTAGCAACTCTTTCAAGTATATTCCAGGAAGTAAAACCAGAAGTATCTAAAGCGGTATGAAGGTCCTTTTGCTTGCATTTCTTTAAAAGCTGATATAGAAAATCATGCTGCATCAGCGGTTCCCCACCGGAGAAGGTCACCCCTCCCGCTGACTCCTCATAGAAAACCCTATCCTTTTCTATCTCATTGACAACCTCTGTAACCGTCATTTCTTTTCCTAATAATTTAATGGCATTTGAAGGACATACTTCAGAACAGCTCCCACAGTTCTTGCACTTTTCCCTATCAAATATACTGTTTTCTCTGGTTAAATCTATGGCATTATATTCACATCTACTTAAACAGATTTCGCATCCTATACATAGTTTTTTTGTAAATGTTACTTGCCTTGCTGGTGCCTTGCTCTCTGGATTATGACACCACCAGCAATTTAAAGGACAGCCCTTTAGAAAAACAGTGGTTCTAATACCAGGCCCATCATGCAAAGAATATTTTTGTATATTGAAAACAGTTCCCTTAATCAATGTGCTATCACTCTCCCATGCAAAACTGAATTGTTATGCTTCTTTAATCCTTGCAACTTATATGCCACTTCCTTTCTTCTGTTAAAAAATGTTTTTAATTTCTTATGTTGTTGATTATGACCACCTTTGTCGCTATATAGTTGTTTGTTATGATTGAATATCAACGCTGTATAAAACAAAATCGTCCCAATATTGGGACGATTTCAATCTGTAGTCTGTATTTAGGTACACTTATTTAATGTACGCCTTCCAATCAATATGATATCGTTGCAATTTATTGTGTAATGTCTGCCTAGGTATTTTAAGTCGCCGTGAAGCTTCAGCACAGTTTCCAGAAGACCTTTCAAGTGCTTTAGATATCACTAGTCTTTCATAAGCTTCTAATACTTCCCTCAATGGCACTTCCTCTTCTTCTCGTATCGAACTCTTTTCCTCCTCTAAGTCCGCAGTACTTAATGCTGCATAGCTTGAATCCTTTATAATATCATAAGGTAAATCTTGGGTTGTAATCCTATCGGTTTCTATAAAATTCATAATGCTTTCTATTGTATATTTTAGTTGCCGAATGTTGCCATACCAAGGATAACCCTTAATTATTTCTAATGCCTCTGAGGAAATATTTTTAACATTTTTATTGAGCTTTTTATTATAAATAGTAATAAAATTATTAACCAATAGATGGATATCCTCTATTCTCTCTCTTAGAGGCGGCAGCTCAAAAAACAAAACATTGAGCCTATAGTATAAATCTTCCCTTAAAGCCCTTCGTTCTACAGCCTTAATTGGTTCTTCATTAGTCGCTGCGATAATTCTTACATTTACCCTTGTCGTCTTATTATCTCCAATTCTTCTGATAACTCCATCCTGTAATACCCTTAAAAGCTTTCCTTGTAATTCTATATCCAAGGAATTGATTTCATCTAAAAACAGCGTTCCCCCATCAGCTAATTCAAAAAGCCCTGATTTGTCCTTTGCTCCAGTAAAGCTTCCTGAAGAAATACCAAATAAAATTCCCTCCAGAAGGTTTTTCGGTATAGCCGCACAGTTCTGTGCAACAAATGGCTTATTTTTTCGATTCCCTCCATTATGTATGGCCTGAACCAGCAATTCTTTTCCGGTTCCGGTTTCCCCATATACGAGAACCGGAGAATCACTGTTCCCTATTTTACTGGCTTTTTCCTTCAGTTTCCTTATAACAATGCTCTCGCCAATAATGTCTTGAAAGGTAAAGGTTGTACCATTCCCTCTATATTGCTTATCCGTCTTATTTTTATCAAAGAGCTGTTGTTGTAGACTAAGCACCTTTTCTGATAGATGCTTCACTTGGGTTAGATCCCTATATTTTTCTATTGCTCCAATAACCACACCATTGTTAATTAAGGGAATTGTTGAGGTTAGCGTTGAAACCTTTTCCCCTTTGTAATTTTCATAGGTTTGTACATAATCTATAATGGCTTCTCTATTTTTCAGAACCCTGTAAAAGGTACTGGTCTCTGGCGTTAAATCAGGAAAAACATCTAATATGTTTTTACCGATCGCCTCTTTATAAGTAATTCCAGCTATATTAGTGGCCGTTTCATTATAAAATGTGATATTTGCATCAGGATCTACTAAAATGATGCCTTCATCTAAATGGGCTAATATTGTTTCTAAAAGATATTTATAATTCATGGGGGAATCATCCTTTTAATGATATTTTTTATATGCAGTCTTTAGTCTTTACCATTGTACTATTTCTCAATTAAAATTAGAATATATCTAAAGACGTTGACTTAATTTTCTATATATTTTCTAAAATTCCTTTAATTTTTTAAATGAATTTTTTTAAACCTCATTTGCTTCATGAGCTGTCCCTTGGAATACTACCTTATTAACAGTAAATAGCCCTATACCCCCAGTAATAGGCAGTGTCGCTGCCGGTAGGCTATTTAATGCTATTCCTGATATAATTAATGCAATTGGCAACACAGCTTTAGCGATAGCTATTACTATGCTTAATACCCTTCCCCTAAATTCTTCAGGTATTAAAGTTTGTAGTTCATAGAATAATTGAATATCCACTAAGGCAATAGCGCCTCCAAAAATTACAGTAATTAAAGAATAGTATATAAGATAGATATTGTCATATACAGGGATGCTAATTAGCACTATAGGCATTCCAATAAAAATCATTAAGACCGAGATAAGAATACTAAGAATACTTAAGAGCTTATAATAAGTTATTCTTTCCCTTACCTTTTTCACCATAAATGCACCTATAATCATGCCAATTGGAAATCCACCTTGAATTACACCATAATATCTGGAGGGAAGCAGCAGCACATTATTGATTATAAAAGGCAGGGGTACAGTGATAGACAATCCTATAAAAAAGTTCATACTTACAAAGATTCCAATTAATCTTGTTAGCCATTTTGTAGCACCAATATATTTGAGTCCCTCCTTCATATCATCGGTTATCTTTATAGGCCTCTTTTCCTTTGTTATAATATCTGCAGTATAATTGAAGTCAATAAATATTTCGGAGATACCCGATAGAATAAATGATACTCCGTTAATAAGAGTAAATAACCTGATATCAATTAAGATAAATACTATACCCCCTACCATAGGTCCTAAAATGGAGGATACTGAATCTATTATTTTGCTAATCGCGTTTATGTTCATCAAGTTCTTTTGTGTTACAATGTTTGGTTTTGCTATTTCTAAACTAATGCCAAAAATCGTTGTAAAGATAGACATGAAAAATGTGCAAATATACACCATAGCCAGCTTCAGGCCTAAAGAAGAGCTGAGTAAATACACAATAATAAATAATAAACCATTTGCAATATCCATAGAGACTACTAGGGTTTTCTTGTTTATTCTATCGGCCAATACACCTGCAAAGGGGTTAATGACAACCATTGGTATAGTTCCTAATGCAAGAGTCATTGCAAAGCTTAAGCCTGATTCTGTCAGCTGCAGCACATATAAGCCTATTGCAAAGGTATAAATAGCAGTTCCAAATACAGAGACTAATTTCCCTATTGAAAACAACGCAATATTCCTAATTTCACCTTTATCGTAGCCTTTTTTTGATAATACACGTATTAATGCCGTCACGTTGATCACTCCTTGTTCACTTATATTAATTATCATTTTACAAGGTGGTCTAGTGACGACATCAATAGCAGTTTCCCATAATTTTAGCAAAAAAAATGTAAAAGATAGGGTTAACCCTATCTTTCACCATAGTAAGTATACATAAATATTTTTTCGCCCTTCACGAAGTAGCTTTCATACTTTCCGCCCTTTTCAATATCATCCGATATCCGCTCATCGATCAAACTATAGTTTAATTGGCCAATTGATTCTTTAATATTCTTCAATATAAAATTACTTCTATACGCTTCCCCAATCACGCTATTGCGACAGAAATTATTAAATAAAATATAGGAGCCATACAAATAAGAGTTATCTTTAACATATTTGTTAGTATAATCCAACAAAAAACTCGTATGATTAAAGGCAAAGTTACTTGAACCCGTGAAATCCAATAGGATATCCACCACTTTATGCTTAATTGGCACTTTTAGAAAATCACAGCAAACAAATAATATGTTTTTTTTACATCCTGACTTTTCCATCAGTCCCTTTAGATATCTTTGTGTATTAATATTGTGGTCAACGGCAATATATAAGCATTCATCAGGCAAATCATTGTATATATATCTCAGAAAATACCCAAAACCCGTTCCTAGTTCAAGTATTATTTTCTCTTTAAAAAGGCTGAAGTTTATTTTTTTATATCCCCATTCTAATTCTTTATTTAGATTATCTAAATAAGATGAATCAGTTAAATTAATGTACTCACTAAGAAACTTATTATATTTTTCTTGATAGTCAAAATCATCCTCTGTGCTTTCTGTAAATTCCCTCAAAATACCAGATTCTATAATGTACGTTTCGCCACATTTACATTCTAACCTGCCATTCATTATTTGATTATTATCAACACTACCTTCTACAAGAATCAAATTGCCTAAGCAGCTAGGACAGCGCAATATATCTAAGACCTTTAGACTAACGCCCATGCTATATTCTTCATACTTATTTTCAGCCCTCAGTTCCTTAAGCTTCAATTCAATATTATCCTTGTATCTATTTAATGCGATGATCTCTCTGTTTACATTATCCAGCTTATTCGTAAACAAACCTCTATAATATTCATCCTCTTGATACGCCGTCAGCTTTCCTAATCTTTTGTACTGGAAAATGATTTTTATTTCATTTAGTGTGAAGCCCATATCCTTGAACTTTAAGATATCTTTGATGTCTTGCTGACACCTATCATCAAAGTTATAGTGTCCGCCCTGTTTAACAGGCAAAACTAAGCCAAGGTCCATATAATGACGCACTGAGTCTATAGTAAGATTATTTACTTCTGCAAAGGCACCAATTTTCATTTTATCACCTTATTTTTCTCATTATTTTTCATTGTAGCATAGAAAATTATTCTAATCCATTAATGGTGACTATTTATAAGCAACTTAGAAAAACGCAGTCACGTGTGGTACGGTTCACCGTACCGAGGCTAACGGCGTTTTTTTTGTAAAACTAAAATTTCTTATTTATTCAAAAATTGTTCTTTACTGAGATTTTTTCTATATATCCTAAATCCTTCAATGTAATATCCTCATAATCTATTCGTTATACGCATTTCTCCACTAGCAGGTTTAATAAGACCTTTTTCAAGCCATTATACTACCCATTTTATTATTTATTCCAGGATAATTCTGACGTTGTCTGACAGCTCTTATATCGCTATCATCCTATACACATCATTCTACTAATTCTATATATACTCTTTTATTGATTTTACCCTTACTCTTGTAATCAACAATTTTTACTCTCCCAACCTCACTAGTGTTCTTCACATGGGTTCCTCCATCTGCCTGAAGATCTAATCCTTCAATTTCTACGGTTCTTATTTCATTGATTCCTTCAGGTAAGAGGTTTATTTTTGTTCTTATTAAATCTGGAATCGCAAACGCTTCTTCTCTTTTAAGGATATTCGCTTTTATATTCCTTTTCAATTCCACTTCTTTGTTAACCTTGGCTTCAATTTCTTCTACTAAATCTTTACTAAAATTTTCAAATTCAAAATCCATTCTTCCCTTAAGACATTCCATATCCCCACCTGTTACCTGAGCTTTATAATCCCTCCATACTACTCCACATAAAATATGTAAGGCAGTGTGAGTTCTCATTAAATGGTATCTATGGTCCCAATCAATTTTTCCTCTACAGGCACTATTAGCTTTAGGTAGTTGTCCATTAATATAATGATAGATTTCTATTCCCTTTTTCTTAACCTTGTTTATAAGGTATATTTCGCCATCCACTTCCAATGTCCCCCAATCACAGGGTTGACCACCTCCCCCTGGATAAAAGGCAGTTCTATTAAGCACTACTGCTTTTTCTTCCTCATCAACTTTTATGATTTCGCAATCAAATTCCTTTACATAGCTATCTTCCTGAAATATGCATTCTCTCACAATCATCGCTCCTATCGTTAATTTCTATTAAGGTTTTTCAAAACCGTTGAATTCTTCTATTGTAAAATTAAAATAATTACATCGGGCATTATCTAAAAATTTCTCATATTCTTCTCGTTCTTCTCCCTCCAGCTTATTAGAGTAGAGATTTACCATTAAATCATGACATATATAGTCTTCACTCATGTCTACAAAACCTGGGTCTTTAGTCCATGTAACTTTGCTATCCTCACCCCTTGATATGACACCATAAATCACATGGGTTCCGTCGATTGTCACAGTCATATAACGTTCCTTTTTTTCAGATAAATACCTCTCTATTCTTCTATGGGTAACCAATTCTTCATAGGGATTATTTTTGCCAAAGTATATACCCTTTAATAAAACACCTCGCTTTTTAGCTTCATCTATAGACTTAGAAATCTCTTTAATCTCTTCCTCCCATATGGAAACAGCTATTCTTGTCTTTGCTTCGACTATTAAAGCGTTTAAGCAAGAAATAATGTTATTTCGTCCTGTTATCCCAACCAGCTTGTTATCACTTGTCTCTTGAGAATAGACTCTGTTAGTATATTCATCTACATTGTTGAATATTTTTTCAAAGTTATTTCTCAACTTGCTTACTAATAGGGTTGGCTCGATTGGATGATAAAGAGTACTATCTCCTTCAATTTCTTCGAAAACCATTTGTTTACTCTTTAAACTATCTAAAATCTCATAAATTCTTGACCGTGGTATTCCAGAGTTTTTGCTCAAAGTATAACCGTTTACCGGATACTGTTCTAATAGTTTTAAATATGCTTTAATTTCATATTCACTGAAGCCTAGCTTCTTCATATCTTCTACAATCAATGATTCTTCTATCATCTTTAATAATTCTCCTTACCTAATTTATTATGAATCTATAGCATCGAAATAATCAGAAATGTAACTATCACCGAACCAAATACAGGTATTGCTATACCCCCTTTATACCAGGCATAAAGAAAAGCAAATCCTACCCCTAAGAGTCCTGCTTGAGGATTTTCAGGTATTGCAGAAAAAACACCTGGAATAATTAGCGCCCCTAGAGCAGCATAGGGCACTACTTCTAAAAAACCATTGAATTTTTTAGGTAATTTTATTTTATCAATAACTAAAAAGGGCAGTAATCTTGGTATATAGGTTACAAACATCATTCCAATAATTAATAACATCGTATTATTCATGAAGTGCCACCTCTTTCCGTTTTGAAAAATTGCATCCAATAAAAGACACTAAAACAATGGATACCATCATATTCCATCCTGATGGAAAAATATCAAGGTAGTTAAGCAAAGTATTTGTAATGCCCGATAGAAGCGCAAGACCAATAGCTCTATTGGATTTTTTTGCTTCCGGTACTAGAATTGCTATAAACATAGCATATAAAGCGACTTGCATACTGTTTCTTAAACTGTTAGATAAGAGCTCTCCTATTATATATCCTAAAAATGTACCCAGTATCCATGAAAAATAGGATAGTGAATGTAAACCCATTATAAATCCATTAGTAGCTCTTTCCCCTTTAAATGATGCAATTGAGAAGGTTTCATCTGTTACCCCAAATGCTATAGTAGAAATCCATCTCCTATTATTTTCTTCCATCTTCACACTTAAAGATGCACTCATTAAGAAATGGCGAAAATTTACTAGAAGAGTTGCTAAGATAATCTCACCTATTCCTACTCCTAGAGCTAGTAAATTTAAAGCCATAAACTGACTTGCTCCCGCATATACAAGTGCTGAAAATAGCAAACTATGTAATATGGAAATATCCATGCTTTTCGATAACATACCAAAAGTCATTGCTATAGGAACATAGCCTACTACTATTGGCAAGGCAGCCTCAAGTCCTTCTTTAAAGTCATTCTTTATTATTGTATTCTTTATCATACTATCTCTCCAATCAAAGCATAATGAATAGTAACTACTATAATAACTACTACTATTAGTAGTTATTATAGTAGTTACTATTCTCTTTGTCAATAGAGCTTTTCTTTTTAAACAAAATTCACTTCCTCCACCCCAAATATGACTATTAAAAATAATAAATTATATATTGAAAAATGGATAGATTATTTTGCGTACTTTTCCTGTAAAGATAAAAAGAATTTTTCAATGACATTCGCATATTATCTGATTTACGCCCTTAGTCATCCCCCCTCTATATGTGTGGTGAATGATGTTCAATTTCTTTCTTAAGATTTCTATGTTAAATGATTGAAATTAGAGAAAAAAAGTGTTATGCTATCCACTGAAAACCAAAAATATTTTCATTACTAGATAATATGAATTTCAGAATTTTGATTGGCAATATTATATAGTAAAGAACTATTTGATAAGGCTTTTTTAGAGTGATAAAGAGAGGTAATAATATGATAAAAGTTGATAACTTGTCCTACTCGTTCCCGCAAAAAGATCTGTATAACAATATTTCATTTACATTGGAAGATGGTCAACATTGCGCTTTCATAGGAACAAATGGCAGTGGAAAAAGTACATTAGTAGATATAATTATGAATCCAGAAAGATATATGTTCGATGGCAAGTTAGAGATAGACCCTAAGTGTAGAATTGGATATGTAAGTCAGTTCTCACAATTAGAAAAAATAAAAGAGACTACAGTTTACGAATATATAGGAGAAGCATTTATTAAATTACAAAACGAAATAACGTCCATTTGTACTGAAATGGAAACATCTTCGGATGTTTGTACTCTACTAGAGAAATACCAGCAAGCCTTAGACGAATTTAATGCAATTGGTGGGGATGATTTCGAAAGCATCATAAATAAAAAACTGAATCTTGCAAACCTAACTAAGCAAAAAGATCTAATGGTATCTGAGCTTAGTGGTGGAGAGTTCAAACTTATACAAGTGATTAAGGAAATGCTCAGCAATCTGGACTTAATAATTATGGATGAACCAGATGTATTCTTAGACTTTGAAAACCTTAATTCTCTTAAAAACCTAATTAATTCATATAAAGGAACACTATTAGTTATTACCCACAACAGATATCTATTGAATCATTGTTTTAACAAAATTTTACACCTTGAAAACATAGAACTCCAAGAATTTAATGGAGGATTTATTGATTATAATTTATCATTACTTCAAACTAAAATTGAATTACAAGAACT
Source organism: Natronincolaceae bacterium (assembly GCA_048264125.1). Classification (GTDB taxonomy): domain Bacteria; phylum Bacillota; class Clostridia; order Peptostreptococcales; family Natronincolaceae; genus M1-B18. Next base: position 3,881 of record JBLXDM010000006.1, on the reverse strand, counting down.
GGCTATAGCCGATAGCGAAGAAATTGAGAGAAACGCTATGTTGATCGATAAACTAAGATTTATTGCAACTAATAATTCTGAAGCTTCTAGAGGAAAGTCTCTAAAGGCTAGAGTCAAAATTCAAGAAAGATTAGAAGCAAGACGTATTAAAGAACCTTTCGTAGATATTAAGCAGCCGAATATCAGTTTTCATACGGATAGTGAGGTCGAAGAAACCATCGCTTTAATAGTTAATGACTTCAGTGTTGCCTATGATGAGATGCTTTTAGAAAATGTTAATTTTGAGATTAAATCTACTGATAAAGTAGCTCTCATCGGTTCAAATGGTGCTGGAAAAACCACTTTATTGAGAGCCATTTTTAAAAACAATAGTGATTCAATCGAAATTAATCCTAATATTAAAATGGCCTATTTATCTCAGAATCAAGGTGAAACACTAAATGAGTCTAATACAATATTTGAAGAGTTCTTCGATGCAGGTTTTAAAACCTATTCAGAGATTATATCATATATTTCAAACTATGGTTTTGACAGAGGAATACTTTATCAAAAAATAGGATCTTTATCTGGCGGCGAAAAAAATGTACTTCAATTAGCTAAAATTGCTGCTAGTAAAGCTAATATGTTGCTTCTCGATGAACCCACAAGTCATTTAGATACATATTCTCAAATAGCCCTTGAAAAAGCCATAGAAAACTATAAAGGCGCAATTCTAACCATTTCACATGATTACTATTTTATATCTAATTGCATGGATTATGTTCTAATTATTGAAGATAAGACTCTTAGAAAAATGAGTATGAAGAAATTTAGAAGGAAGGTATCTACTAATCATTTTGATAAGGACTATTTAGAAGTTGAGCAAAAGAAAAAATCAATTGAAACGAAAATAGAATTGGCTTTAAAAGATACCGATTTTGAGCTTGCAAAAGCTTTATCCGAAGAGTTAGAAGAGCTAATTAAGTTGCTTTAAATTGTAACTCTGCAACAGTAATTAAAATCCCCTCCTAGCATTCAGGTTATATAACAAAATCTCAATGCTAAGAGGGGATTTATTTATGATCTAGTAAATCTTAAAATTTTGCTTTATTTATCCATCTCAATTCAATTTGCTTACTACTTTGACATATACTGAAAAACTCTAATTCCAGAGAATCTCTATTACTTATGATAAGGTTCACCATATCATTGTAACTACGGTTTTTATTGTTCTATAAGTTTATTAGTTTCTAACCATTCCCAAAATACAATTAAAAGATTGCAATGGAAAAAGGTGAAGAAACAAAAAACTAGCCTCTTTAAATAACCCTTAATTCGGACGGTTCCATAATTTGAAAAGACCCTCATCTTATTGATGGTCTTTCCTTTTGAGTTAAGGTTATTCTTTAGTTCTCAAGGGACATATCGTATTATTTAACCTCTTTACATGCCCAAGCATCAATCTCAACTTTAAATGCAGGTGCAGCTAATGCAACTACATAAACCATTGTTGTACATGGAAGGTGTTCACCAAGAAAATCGCTTATAATTTTTCTTCTATGCTTGGCTTCAAAGTCACCAACTAAGTAAAATACCAACTTAGTTAAATCCTTAACTTCCATTTCAGCTGCTTCAAGATTTCTCTTAATATTTTCTAATGCTAATTTCATTTGTTCCAAAGGACTTTCTGGTACTGTGCCATCTATATCCATACCTAATTGTCCTGATAAAGTTAACCATCTGTTAGTGCCTGTTACTTCAATTTGATGTACATACGGTGCAACTGGAGTATGAATAGTATCGGGGTTTCTTGAATTTTTCATAGATAATCAATCCTCTTCTATATAGTAATAAATATATATACTATTTTATCATTAAGAATCAATCCTGTATGCTAACTTGCCTGCATTTCAATAACTATTTTTTACTCCACAAAATATTCAAATGTCAAGTGGGGCAATCCTTTCTTGCCTACTAATTGGATTTAATTATTCCTTTATCTTCAATGCTTACATTATAAAACCACAATCATTTATGGTACGGTTCACCGTGTTGTAGCTAAATGCGGTTTTTTATTAGTAATCCTCTAATAATTCTTGAACACGAGTATTCTTGATTGATTCATCATATGACTTAATAACTTCCTTGAGGTAGCTTTTATGCGCTAATAATTCTACTCCTTCAATATGCTCCAACAACTTCTTCAAAAAGTCTTGCTTCTTTGCCAAAATTGGAACTTGGCTACCACTCCATGATTCGGATGATTTACTAAAAGGAAGATACTGAAAAGCCTCAAGTGATTTATTTACAGTTAAGTATACTAAATAATACTTGATACGAGTTTCGTCATCTAAATATGCAATTATATGGAAAAGTATTTGCATTCGGTCTCTTATATCATTATAACTAGTTATCATCTTTATGATTACAGCATCTCGCTTCTCAGTATTAGCGTTGATCGACTTATTTAAAAAGAATTGATCAAGAGTGTTCTCAAAGCTATATTGAATATGCTCATCAAATACATACTCAATAATTTTTACTATCTCTTCAACATCTAACTCCCAAATAATTGAATAGTCGAATGTTGAATGACTACCATATCTGCTGCGTCTGTCTTTACACAAATGATCAATCACCGTATAGATTAGGTCAGCATTTCTTGCAATAAATTTCCGACAAACTTTCCCTTTAGGATCATATAGTTCATTCCTTTCTAGAAGATACACATAAATCGCTTCAAGTAATTCATAGTTATTCTCAAACTCGTTAAATAGGGACTCTACTTGTTCATCGTCATGAAAAAATCTATAGAAATATGAATGTCTAATGGAATCATCTGACTTATCAAATAATAGGCTAGCGGTTTTACTTACAATCCATTTATCGTACTTTTTGAAGTTTATCAAAAACATCAAATCTCTAAGATATCCAGTGGTTAATTTCTCAGTTTGTTCAAAGTAGTTTTTTACGTTTGCAAATAGCTCCTCATCAATATCTTCACTGGTGGCAATTGAATATAACAGATATTCCCAATACTCTTTCTTATCGAAGTCAAATTTACCAACAAAGTCAAAAACATTTTTATATCCTATGTCCTCAATTAACTTAGGAAGTATACTTATAGGGTGCACGTCAAATGGTGTATTTGAACTCAAATAATTTTCAAGTATATCCACAAATGACTCTGTATGCATCATAACTAGTAGCATCATTTCTGAGTTTGTGTAGTTATCATCATCTAACTTACCAATCTCTTCACAAATGACCATGAAATCTCTATAATCTTTCACTTTTAGTTCCTTGGCAAACTTCATTCTATACTTTTCTAGCATCTCACCACCAATATCCCAATCTTCATCAAAATCATAAGGATTAGATTTAAAAATCTTGTAGATATTATATGATTTTAAAGTAGATGATTGTAATTCAGGGAAAGTTTTTCCGATAGTGCGCTTATAACGACGCTCCATATGATGAAGGAGAGCACAAGCATCAAGTGAATCAATATCAATATTAGGAATAATATATTCACGAATACAGGCGAAATCAAGTTCGTATATACTTTTATCTTGCGTTTCGCGCCTGTTGTCACCGTAGTTTTTTAAGATGTCTCTTGCATACTCATAAAGAGTTTTTTGAGTTAATATTACGCCACATCTTTTCCATATACATGTTCGAAGTTCATTCATCTTGCCAATATTATAGATTTCAATCATGTGAATAACAATTGACTTGTTATCTTTTGATTCAGTCCATTCAATACAATAAGATAAGAAACTGATAGCTATATTAACAAAAAGTTGTAAGATTACTTCATTACCTTTGAGCCCTTCTTAGTTTTTCGGACACTGTTTCGTGAGCGTAGCTTAAAATTAGATAAATTTGCTTAGATTTACTCT
>JBLXDM010000005.1:0-321508 GCA_048264125.1 Natronincolaceae bacterium | reverse complement strand
AAGAGTAAATCTAAGCAAATTTATCTAATTTTAAGCTACGCTCACGAAACAGTGTCCGAAAAACTAAGAAGGGCTCAATGCCCAGCTAAAGATAAGGTGACTATTTTACAGTATGATGATATTCAAAATTGCATTGGCTATATAAAAGATAAATTAGACATAACCCAAAAAAGTGCCTTTTTAGTAAGAAGTAATGATGATGCAAAAGACTTAAGTGCTTTATTAATAAAGAATGATATGGAGTTTGTATATTTGCCAGCCTCCCCACTTGAAAAATCTGAAAATGAAAGTGAGCACATTTGGATAGCTAAGGTAGTAGCCTCTTATCTGCTAAAGGAAAGATATTCTGAATATAATGTAATGGAAGAAATACCTGAACCAGAAGCTTATGATTTAAGAAGCGTTAGAGATTTACTAACTAAGATAAAAAAATTACACGATGAATCGGAAGAATTTTTAACTTCATGTATTAAATTATACCAATATTTTGGTTATCAGCTTTCTGAAAAAATTAATAATGAAATTGAACTGTTGTTTAGGGTAATTAATGATGAAAAATACTTGCCAACATATAACCCTGAAAAGTATAAAAATGTTATTGGTACTATTCATTCAGCAAAAGGATTGCAATACAAACAAGTAGTAATAATCGCATCAGACTATAATTTAAGCAAGGAAGAAGATAAAAATTTGCATTATGTTGCAGTAACCAGGCCAGAAGAGAAACTAATTGTTCTAGCTGAAAATAATTATAGTAAAAGGTATCTTAATGAACTATCAAGATGCATAGATGAAACAAGAAAAACTAATGTGAGAATGGAGTTTGGAAATGTGGCTAATTTGATTAGTATATAGATGCTGAAAAACTTTTATTGTTTTTTGAGTATTGTGTGCTTGGCATATGATAATCATTGTTAATAAGTAGGGGGAGAACTTATGGGAAGAAAGTTAAGAACAGCATTATTTAAAAAAAAAGAAATTAAAATAGAAGAAGCTTCTGAAGATATGAGAGGTAATCTAACATGTCATATATGTAATGTGGAGTTAACATATGTAAAAGGATATATGAAAGAAATTAATGAGAAGACTTACTATATTGAGCCTTACTTTAGATTAAAAAGTAAGGAAAATGATCATTCATTAGAATGTAAATATAATACAGCAGGTTACTTGACAATAATGGCAAAAGACTCTAGCGATAAAATATTAGAGAATATAGAATCAGGTAAATTTAATTTTAGACTTCATTTGATTTCGGACAGTTTACGACAAATTGAAAATAGAGGAATTAAAAAAGACGGCATAGAAGAAGACGAGCCTAATTCTAAATCAAAAGAAAAAGAATATATAAAAAACGAAGACAAGCTAGATTCTTATTTGTCAACTATGAAAAAGATAATGGAATTAAGGAATGCATTAGAAGAAAATCAGGATATTAGTTCCAAAGTAACTTTAGAATTTTATAATAGAACTCTAAAGAAAAAACAAAAAATTACTTGGAATAATTTTTATTATGAAATTGATGAATACGGTGATTGCTACTCTTATGTTAAAAATAAAAAACCTCAACATCCAATCTGTATAGCTGGAAAAATAAGAAGTATAACGGAACCAAAACCTGAGTATGACTTTTATTCAATAAAACTTGAATCTCCTAAACCTATGAATGAAAAAGGGGCTTATAAAGTACCGGTAATAGAAATAAAAGTGCAAAATAAAAAACTGGATAACATGATTAGAAATCAAGTAGGAAAAAATATTTTAATTTACTGTAAATTTTGGGCACTAGAACCACAATCTTGGAAAGAAGATAAGTATTATTTTTTAAATGTCAAAGGAAGTTTAGTTCATAAAAATCAACTTCTAATAATTCAAGAAAAAGATATTGATTAGAGAATGATAGCACTGTGATTTTTATGATAATAAGAGTGTTCCATAATAGTAAATAATAGTGATTGGTCTATTTTGTTAGCAGCGGCCCAGGCGGCGATTAACAATAAAGACCAAACAAAGGACGGTTCAAAAGCGGTTGCTCAGAAGTAGAAAAGCCTTATATACAAAGGGTTTAAGAGATTTATTGTAAAATGAAGCGAGGGTGCTATATCTTATTAATTTAAGAGAAAGCACTCTTTTTTTTAGGCTCTTTCTCATACTCCGCTAAAGGTAATTTAGTTTTACATGGGTTTTTGTTAATTTAGCTTCAGAAGTAGTATTTTTTCACAAGAGAAATTTTAGTCCATTTCGGCAGATAAGGAAGGTCATTAGTAATATGAAAAAGTAAAAGCATTTAAATTCAGCAGGATTTTGTAAATATTTAATGAATTTATCTATTTATATAGATGTACAGCTAAATATATGGTAGTCGTAAAGTGGAACCCCCGTGATCAATCGTAATAGTAGTAGAGACGGTTGAGTCAAATGGAGATCAACTTTCTTATCATAGTGAGTAAGCATAGATGAAAATATGCCTACAAAGAATAAAGGAGGAATGATTGTGAGAAAAAAATTAGTCGGTGGGTAGTTTTTTTGTTGATACACTGTAAAGTGTATAGTACATAGAGGTAAGGGACTTTAAGTTCCTTTTGTCATACTGTATAACCAATAAAGGATCAGGAGGGATACTTATGGATACTAAAAAACGCACAAACTATGAATTATGGATTGAAAGCCCATATATTGATCAAGAAACGATAAGAGAACTATACAACATACATGACAATGAAAGAGAAATAGAAGATAGATTTTATAAAGAGCTTGAATTCGGTACAGCAGGCCTTAGGGGAATAATAGGTGCAGGAACAAATCGAATGAACAAATACACTGTAAGAAAGAACACTCAAGGCTTAGCCGATTATATTAACACTAAAGGAAATGAAGCCAAATCTAGAGGGGTGGTAATTGCCTACGATTGTAGAAGAATGTCTAGGGAATTTACTGAAGAGACAGCTTTAGTTTTAGCTGCTAATGGAATCAAAACCTACTTATTTAATGACTTAAGGGCCACCCCTCAATTATCCTTTGCCATTCGATATTTAAACTGTATTTCTGGAATTGTCATTACTGCAAGCCATAATCCACCAGAATATAATGGCTACAAAGTATATTGGGAGGATGGGGCTCAAATTGCTACAGAACAGGCTGAGGCAATTATTGAATCTATATCCTGTGTAATAGATTTCGGTAGCATTAAAACGCTGAAGATGGAAGAGGCTAAAGAAAAGGGATTAATTGTTTATCTTGATGAGAAGATAGAAGATGCTTACATAACTGAAGTAAAGAAGCAATCCTTAAGGGGAGACATAGTTAAGGCAGTTACTGATGATTTTAAGGTGGTTTTTACTCCGTTACATGGAACAGGAAATATACCTGTAAGGAGAGTTTTAGAGGAAGTTGGATTTAAAAATGTCATTGTGGTTCCTGAACAGGAGCTTCCTGATTCAGAGTTTTCAACTGTAAAATATCCTAATCCTGAGGATAAGGAGGCCTTTGGGCTTGCTATAAAACTGGCTGTTAAAGAAGATGCTAATTTAATTATAGGTACAGATCCTGACTGTGATAGGGTAGGGGCAGTGGTTAAGGATAAAAATGGTGAATATGTTGTTCTTACAGGAAATCAAACAGGAGCCCTATTAGTTAATTATATTCTTTCTGGATTAGTTGAAAAGAATAGGTTAGTTAAAGATGCTGTAATTATTAAAACTATTGTAACCAGTGAAATGGGAGCAGATATAGCTAAGAGTTTTGGAGTTAATGTTTTAAATACTCTTACTGGTTTTAAATATATTGGTGAGAAAATAAAAGAGTTTGAATTAACAGGTGATAGAGCCTTTCTATTTGGATATGAAGAAAGCTTCGGTTATTTAGCTGGAACATATGCTAGGGATAAGGATGCAGTAGTGGCTTCTATGCTAATTTGTGAAATGGCTGCATATTACCACTCTAAGGACATGAACCTATATGACGCCTTATTAGAGCTATATAATAAATATGGCTTCTACTTAGAGGACTTAAAGTCCATTACCCTGGAGGGTAAAGAGGGCTTAGATAAAATAGGGAATATAATGGAGTTTTTTAGGAAAGAAAAGCTTGAATTTGTAGGTGGTAAAAAGGTTATTTCCTTTGAAGACTATATGACATGTGAAAAAAGTTATTTAGGTGGAGATAAAGCTAGTGAAAAAATAGATTTACCTAAGGCTGATGTTATAAAGTTTATTTTGGAGGATGGGGCTTGGATCGCTTTAAGACCTTCAGGAACTGAACCAAAGCTTAAAATATATGGTGGGGTTAAGGAAAGAACCTTAGAGGAGAGTAGAGAAGTTCTAAAGGAAATGATATCATTTATGGATAAAGTGATTGGAAGTATATAGTTAAGGGGGATGGGGTAGTGGAATAAATTCAGCAGAATATAAGTTAAGAGATATATTTTAAGACTTGGAGAATAAACATATTAAGTCGGTGAAATGGAAGGTGTTAGCATGCATTCTGAATTTGAGTTATACTTGTTCCATCAAGGAACCAATTATTTTAGCCACAAGATGCTGGGGGCCCATCCCACCGTACACGAAGGAAAAGAAGGGATTAGATTCAGTTTGTGGGCGCCTAATGGGAAAGAAGTTCGGGTTGTTGGCAGTTTCAATGATTGGCAAGGAGATCGAACTCCAATGTCACGAGTAGGTCAGTCAGGTGTTTGGTCAACCTTTGTCCCCAAGGCGAGAGAAGGTGATTTGTACAAATTTGAAATCATTACCCAGAGTGGTGAGAGACAATTAAAATCTGACCCCTTTGCTTTCTATTCTGAGCAAAGGCCAAAAACAGCATCAATTGTTTATCCTTTAGAAGGGTTTGAATGGCAGGACCATCAATGGCAACAGGAAAAAACACAATCTTTTGAAAAACCAGTCCTGATCTATGAAGTTCACTTAGGTTCATGGAAAAGAAAAAGCAATGGCGATTTTTTTACTTACAGAGAATTGGCGGATCAATTGGTCGATTATGTCGCCCAAATGGGATATACCCATATAGAAATCTTACCCATTGCAGAACATCCCTTTGATGGTTCTTGGGGCTATCAGATTACCGGCTATTTCTCCACCACCAGTAGATTTGGAACCCCAAAGGATTTCATGTATTTTGTAGATCAATGTCATCAGAGGGGACTGGGTGTAATTCTGGATTGGGTGCCGGGACATTTTTGTAGAGATGCCCACGGCTTATGGCATTTTGATGGTACACCTCAATTTGAGTACAATGACCCCGAAAGGGCCAATAATAGGGGATGGGGAACATTAAATTTTGACCTGGGAAAACCGGAAGTAATGAGTTTTTTGATTTCTAATGCCATTTATTGGTTAGAAGTGTTCCATCTAGATGGGTTACGGGTGGATGCTGTGGCCAGTATCTTATACCTGGATTATGGAAAAAAGAAAGGGGAATGGATTTCCAATAAATATGGGGGTAGAGAGAATCTTGAAGGTGTGGAGTTTTTAAAAAGATTGAATGCAGCAGTTTTTAAACATTTCCCCAATACTTTGATGATTGCAGAAGAATCTACAACATGGCCATTAGTAACGATGCCTATAGACAAAGGGGGACTAGGGTTTAATTTCAAATGGAATATGGGATGGATGAATGACACATTAGAATATATGGCGCTGGATCCAATACATAAAAATCATCACCATAACAAATTGACCTTTTCCTTAACCTATGCCTTCTCTGAAAACTTCGTCCTACCCTTGTCCCATGACGAAGTGGTCCATGGCAAGAAATCCTTACTGGATAAAATGCCTGGGGACTATGGTCAAAAATTTGCTAACCTCAGAGGATACTATGCATATATGATGGGTCACCCTGGAAAAAAACTGCTTTTTATGGGTGGTGAATTTGGTCAATTTATTGAATGGAACCATGAAAAAGAATTGGACTGGAGTCTCTTGAATTTTGATATGCATGCCAAACTAAAAAGATATGTTGAGGATCTAAATAGGCTTTATCGCAGTGAAGGGGCATTTTGGAAGCAGGATCAAAGCTGGGAAGGCTTTAGATGGGTCGACCCGGATAATCATGAGCAAAGCATGCTGGCCTTTGCTCGCCTGGGGAGCAACTGTGGGGAAGTTATAATCGTAGTGATCAATTTTACTCCAATAGTTTATCATCAATATAGATTAGGCGTCCCCAAACAGGGTAAATATGTAGAAATATTAAATAGCGATCACACAAAATACGGAGGATCAGGACTTATTAACCACAATGAAATAATGACTGTACAAATACCATGGCAAAATTGTAATTACTCAATAGAGTTAACAATACCACCCCTAGGAGCACTTTTCCTAAAATACCAAGATAGTTCAGGAATAAGAGGCTAGTATCCAACCTCTAACTTCAACACTTAGAACATCTAAGAAAAAAACAAATACTGGTGGGAAAACAGCCCACCTCTCAAATGTAAGGAGGTATGATTATGGATAAAAAAGAATTAATTGCCATGATTTTAGCCGGTGGGCAAGGAAGCAGACTGGGGGTTTTGACCACAAGAATCGCAAAGCCAGCAGTTCCCTTCGGGGGGAAATACAGGATTATTGATTTTGTATTGAGTAATTGCTCGAATTCCGGAATCGACACTGTTGGTGTCTTAACACAGTATAAGCCCTTTACCCTTAACAAATACATAGGCATCGGAAGACCTTGGGATCTTGACAGAAAAAAAGGCGGGGTTTTTGTATTACCTCCCTATCAAAGGGAAAAGGGAGGGGAATGGTATAAAGGGACTGCCAATGCAATATATCAAAATTTGGATTTTGCAAATTTGTATAATCCCCAATATGTTGTCATACTGTCTGGAGACCATATATATAAAATGGACTACGACAAAATGCTAGACTTTCACAAAGAAAAGGAGGCCGAAGTAACCATCGCAGTCATAGAAGTGCCCTGGGAGGAAGCCAGCAGATTTGGTATTATGAACACCAACCAAGATGACAGAATCATTGAATTTGAGGAAAAACCCTCCAACCCAAAGAGTAATAAAGCATCGATGGGTGTATATATTTTTGATTGGGAATTACTGAAACAATACTTGATGGAAGATGAAATGGATAAGGAATCGGCAAATGATTTTGGTAAAAACATTATTCCCAAAATGGTTAAGGATGAGCGTAAAGTATTTGCCTATCCTTTTGTTGGTTACTGGAGAGATGTAGGAACCATAGAAAGCTTGTGGGAAGCCAGTATGGATTTATTAACAGATCGTCCGGAATTAGATCTATATGATAGTAAATGGCGGATCTATTCGGTTAACCCCACCAAGCCGCCCCACTATGTTGCACCTTCGGCTAAGATTAGGCGCTCTTTAATTAACGAAGGTTGTCTGGTTTATGGTGAGGTTGATCATTCCATTGTTTTTCCTGGTGTTTCAATTGGTGAAGGATGCCACATAAAGGATTCCATCATCATGCCCAATGTCAGGATTGGCAAAGGAACCATCATAGAGAAAGCCATTATCGGTGAAGAGACCATAATCGGCGAATACTGCCATATAGGGGGACTAGATGGTTTTGAAAGTCCACAGAAATTAGAATCAGGGATAACGGTCATCGGGGAACACCTAGAGATTGCAGAGGCGAGTAAAATTCAAAAAAACTCAGTCATTAGTATAGAAATATGGTCTGACGGGAGGGTTTAATCATGCTTAATGTTATGGGGATTATTAATCTTAAAGAGGAATCGGATTTAAAAGAGATTACCCATAGTCGCTCTATTGCGGCTGTACCCATCGGTGGGAGATATCGGGTAATTGATTTCCTACTTTCAAATTTTGTTAACTCAGGGATGCGAAATGTAGGGGTTATTACACAAACCAAGTTTAGATCCCTTATGGATCATTTAAGGTCTAGAAAGGAATGGGACCTTAACTGGAAAGATGATGGACTTTTTATTTTATCACCGGTTTATGATATGTACCCACTCAGAATGTATCGAGGTGATTTGGATAATTTTCATACCAATATGGATTATTTAAACAGAAGCAAGCAAGAGTATGTGATTATCACCGGAGGGGATACTGTTTGCAATATTAATTACAAACAGGTCTTTGAATACCATAAGGAGCAAAAAGCCGATATTACAATGATTTATAAGGATTTACCCCATTCTGCCCATTATCATGAACCCTGTCATTACTTAAAAATCGATAAAGCTGGCAGAGTTTTAGATATTGAAACTGACCACAATCAAGGTGAGCTTAAACATATATCCATGGATACCATCATGCTTAAAAAATCCCTTTTGATCGAGATTGTTAATCGTTGTGTCACTAGGGGAGAATATGATCTTCTAAAAGATGGATTAATCAAGAATCTGGGAAATCTTCAAGTAAAGGGCTATAAGTTTGATGGTTTTATGGCCAAGATCAATACCGTTCAAAACTATTTTAGATTCAATATGGATCTTTTGAACCCGTCAGTTTGGGAAGAACTTTTCTTTAAAAATGGATTAATCTACACAAAGGTCAAGGATGAGGCTCCGGCTAAGTACTTTGAAGACTGCAAGGTTTCCAATTCCCTTATTGCGAATGGTTGTATGATAGAGGGAACGGTGGAAAATAGTATTATTTTTAGAGGGGTGAAGGTTCATAAAGGCGCCCATATTAAAAACAGTATTATTATGCAAAAAAGTGAAATAGGCCATAATACTCACCTGGATTATGTCATTTTAGATAAAGACACAAAAATATCTATGGGTAAGAGATTATCCGGTGACATGGATTTCCCAATTGTTATTGCTAAGAAAACTGTGATTTAAAAGGAGCTGATCTTTTGAAGATTCTCTTTGCTGTTTCAGAGGCTGCACCATTTATTAAAAGTGGCGGTCTGGGTGATGTGGCTGGTTCACTACCCAAAGCATTGGTAAAACTGGGTCTGGATGTTAGAGTCATCATGCCTAAATATAGCAGCATTCCCAAAATATATCTAGATAAAATGAAATATATAGGTAATATCAAAGTGCCTTTGGGTTCCCAGCATAAATACTGTGGGGCATTCTCCATTGAATGTGAAAACATAACCTACTATTTTGTGGATCATGAGGCATACTTTTATCGTCAGGGTATCTATGGCTACCAGGATGATGGAGAAAGATTTTCTTTCCTTTGTCGAGGCATATTGGAACTTTTGCCGGTCATTGATTTTTTACCTGATGTGATCCACTGTCATGATTGGCATACTGGCATCATACCAGCCCTATTGGATGCCCATTATCGTTCTAGGGAACAATACAGAAGCATCCGTTCGGTTTTCACCATACATAATCTAAAATTCCAGGGAATCTTCCCACCCAGTATGATGGATCTTCTAGGATTAAATCCTTCCTATTTCACTATGGAAACCATGGAGTTTTACGGAGGAATAAGCTTTATGAAGGGTGGCTTGGTTTATGCAGACAGCATAACAACGGTCAGTGAGACCTATGCCGGTGAAATCAGGACACCTTACTTTGGAGAAAAACTGGAGGGTGTTTTGCAAAAATATCATTATAAATTAAAAGGGATTGTCAATGGCATTGATTATGATTTTTATAATCCTGAAACAGATGCATATATCAAAAAGCCATACAACTATAAATCTTTGGGCTCAAAGCAATACAATAAAGATAATCTCCAAGAGATTGTTGGTCTAGAAAAAAGGGCGGACATCCCCATTATATCCATGGTGACCCGTCTCACAGACCAAAAGGGACTGGATTTGGTGGAAAGGGTACTGGATGAAATACTGGCACTGGATCTACAAATGGTGGTATTAGGAACCGGTGACGAAAAATACCATCAAATGCTACTTTATTACCAAAACCAATACAGGGGCAAATTGGCAGTAAGGATTGATTTTGACACAAGCCTGGCTCAAAAGATTTATGCCGGTTCAGACTTTCTCTTGATGCCCTCCAGTTTTGAACCCTGTGGCCTATCACAACTGATTGCCCTTAGATATGGTTGTATACCCATAGTCAGGGAAACCGGTGGCCTTAAGGATACCATAAAACCCTTTAGTGACATTAACCAAGATGGCAATGGTTTTTCATTTGCCCATTATAATGCCCATGATATGTTATACGTTATAGAAAGGGCCATTGAGACTTTTCACCAAAAACCCAAGTGGCTAAAACTCAGGAGAAATGCAATGTGCACCGACAATAGCTGGGAAAAATCTGCCGGGAAATATAAGGAGATATACCAATCTATTACTGGTAAAGGGGTGGTCAAATGAAAAAAGAAACCTTTAAAGAACTCTTTCTAGATAAATTAGAAACCATGCATGGCAAGAAGCTAAATGAAGCATCTGATTATGACAAATATACATCACTGGCAAGTATTGCAAGGGATGCGATCATAAGAAATTGGGTCAAGACCAATACCTACTATTATGACCATGAGGTAAAGCAAGTTTATTACCTCTCCATTGAATTCCTGCCGGGGAAATTCCTGGGGGCCTATTTGTTGAATTTAGGAATTAGGGATTTATGTAAGGAAGCATTGAAGGAATTGGGCATTGATTTGGAAGAGATTGAAGAAATTGAACCCGATGCCGGTCTTGGTAATGGTGGCCTTGGCAGACTGGCAGCTTGTTTCTTAGATTCATTGGCTTCCTTGGGTTTACCAGGTCATGGCTGTGGAATCAGATACAAGTATGGGCTTTTTGAGCAGAAAATCGTCGATGGCTATCAAGTTGAATTGCCTGATAAATGGCTAACGGAAGGGAACATATGGGAAATAAGAAAGGCTGACAAAGCAGTTTTGGTCAAATTCTATGGGAAGGTAAATGTAGAGGAAGTGGATGGAAAACTGACCTTTAACCATGAGGAGTATGAGCCTGTATTGGCAGTACCCTATGATGTACCCATTCCCGGATACCAAAACAAGACGGTTAACACTTTAAGGCTTTGGAGTGCGAATACAGCTGATAAGGATTTGGATTTATCTCATCATAGTAGAAGGGATTATTTAAAGGCCGTTGAATATAAACGTTCTGTTGAAATGATTTCAGAAATCCTTTACCCAGATGACAATAATTATCAGGGCAAAGAACTAAGATTAAAGCAACAATATTTCATGGTTTCTGCTGGATTACAGAGTATTATCAGACGGTACAAAAAGAATAATGACGCGATCCATAACCTTGATGAAAAGGTCGCCATCCATATTAATGATACCCATCCAGCACTGGCCATTCCTGAAATGATGCGGATTCTCATTGATGAGGAAGGTATGGAGTGGGAAGGTGCTTGGAAAATAACAACCAATGTGATTTCTTACACAAACCATACGGTTTTACCAGAGGCGCTGGAAAAATGGCCAGAAGATATGATCAAATCCTTATTACCAAGAATATATATGATTATTCAAGAAATTAATGAACGCTTTTGCAATGAATTATGGAACAGATATCCTGGAGATTGGGGCAAGATTAATTTCATGTCCATTATTTCCGATGGCTCAGTTAAAATGGTAAACCTATCTGTGGTTGGTAGTTATAGTGTAAATGGTGTGGCTAAAATCCACACAGAAATACTTAAGAAAAATGTCCTCCATGATTTTTATAACTACTACCCTTATAAATTCAACAATAAAACCAATGGCATCACCCATAGGAGATGGCTCTTAAAGTCCAATCCTTATTTAACTGCTACCATTAATGATACCATCGGTCAAGGATGGATTAACCATCCCACTGATTTAATAAAACTCTTAAGGCACGCCAACGATAAGGGCTTTAGAGAGGCCATCTATAAAGACAAACTGAAAAACAAAATTGAATTGGCTAGAATCATTCAGGAAAGATATTCTTTAAGTTTAGATGTCAATGCTATATTTGATGTCCAGATTAAAAGAATCCATGGTTACAAAAGACAATTACTCAATGCCCTTCATATCATGGATTTATACAATAGAATTAAGGATGATCCCAGTCTAGATATTCACCCCAGGGTTTTCATTTTTGGGGGTAAAGCAGCACCGGGCTATTACATGGCAAAACAAATTATTAAACTCATCAATACCCTGGCCCAAGTCATTAACAATGATAAGTCTATAGAGGATAAAATCAAAGTTATTTATTTAGATAATTATCGAGTATCCCTGGCTGAAAGGATTTTTCCGGCGGCAGATGTTAGTGAACAGATTTCAACAGCCAGTAAGGAAGCATCGGGGACTGGCAACATGAAGTTTATGATGAATGGTGCAGTGACCTTGGGCACCCTGGATGGGGCTAATATTGAGATAAAAGACGAAGTAGGAGATGATAATATTGTCATCTTTGGGATGAATGCTGACGAGGTTTTAGACCTCTATAGAAACGGTGGGTATCATTCCGTGGATTGTTACAACAATGATGCAAGAATTAAAAGAATCATGGATGAACTGGTTTCTGGACGATTACCTACTGGTCATGAAGAATTCCGAAGCATCTATGAATCCTTACTCCAGTATAATGATGAATACTTTGTTTTAAAGGATTTTGATTCCTATGTCAGTGCCCAAACAAAAATTGATCAACTCTATAGGGATCGGGATAAATGGAATAAAATGTGTATTAATAATATTGCCCATTCCGGGAAGTTTTCCAGCGATAAAACTATATCTGAATATGCTGTGGGTATTTGGCAAATAATACCCAATGCCATAGAAGAGTAGAGGGTGATGATATGGGTTACAAAATAATTCACAATTCCCAGGAGGCTTTTTATCGAAATCCCTTTGGTGCTGTGCCATTGGGGACTAAGGTGTATTTAAGGCTAAAGGTTGAGGGCTTGACCCAGCAAGTATTAGTAAGGACATGGATTAAAGATGAAGAAGCCCTTATCCCTATGGTAAAGGAAGAAGCTGTGGGAGCAGAACAGGCCATCTATTGTGCAGAGTTAAAGGTTCCTAGAGAAAAATGCCTGGTATGGTATTATTTCATCATTGATTTTGAAGATGAAAGAGTATTTTATGGGAATAATAGTGAATGCTATGGTGGGTTGGGGCTGGTCTGCAAAGACCAGCCTAAATCCTTCCAAATTACTGTTCATTCTCCTGAGGCAAAGACCCCCTCCTGGTTTAAAGATGGTGTCATTTATCAAATCTTTCCTGACCGATTCTTCAATGGGGATGAGAATGGAAAGGTTTTAAACCCCAAAAACAATACCCTCCTTCATGCCAGATGGGAGGATAACCCCATATATTTAAAGGACCAGGAAGGCAGAGTAAAACGATGGACTTTTTTTGGCGGAAATCTAGAGGGGATTATAAAAAAACTATCCTATCTTAAAGATTTGGGGATTAGTATCATCTATCTTAACCCCATTTTTAAGTCTCCCAGCAATCATAGGTACGATATTTCAGATTATAAGCAGATAGACCCCATGCTGGGGGATCGAGAAACCTTTAAGAAGCTTTGCTGTCAGGCAGAGGCAATGGGAATAAAAATAATCATTGATGGTGTATTTAGCCATACAGGTAGTGATAGCATTTATTTTAACAAAGAGGGGAACTTTGAGGGTTTGGGGGCCTACCAATCACCGGAATCTCCTTACTATAAGTGGTACAGGTTCATTAGGTATCCTGAAGTTTATGAATCATGGTGGGGCATTGAAGATTTGCCCAATGTCAATGAACTGGAACCCTCCTACATGGATTATATCATCTATGATGAAGAATCTGTCCTGAACTACTGGATGGACAGTGGTGTCAAGGGTTGGCGTTTGGATGTTGTCGATGAGCTGCCAGATCAGTTTATTAAAGCATTCTGGAAAAAAATGAAGGAAAAGGATCCGGATGGGATTCTATTGGGGGAGGTTTGGGAAGATGCATCCAATAAGGTGAGTCATGATCAGCAAAGGGAGTACCTTTTAGGGGAAGAACTGGATTCAGTGATGAATTACCCCTTTAGAAAAATACTGATAGATTTTATACTGAATCATAAAGATGCTGAAGCTACCCATCTGGCTTTAATGAGTCTGTATGAGAATTATCCCAAGGAATATTTTTATTCTACCATGAATCTTTTGGGAAGCCATGATGTTTCCAGAATCTTCACCATCCTATGTGAAATACCCTTTGATGAAGATTTATATGATGGCAAAAAGCCGATAATTCAATTGACTCAGCCACAAATCGAACTTTGCAAAGAAAAACTCAAACTCATTACCCTCTTTCAAATGACCTTTCCGGGCGTGCCATCCATTTACTATGGTGATGAAACTGCCTTAGAAGGGCATCATGACCCCTATAATAGGGGAACATATCCATGGGGGAATGAAGACAAAGAACTGATTAACTGGTTTAAAACATTGTTAACCATCAGAAACAACCACGCAGCCCTTAGGACAGGGGAGTGGAAAAGGCTTATAGCAGAAGGGGATCTTTATGGATATATCAGATGTATTGTTGATGGTAAAGATGGTTTTGGCAATAATAGACCCAATGAAACACTGGTAATCCTTCTTAATAAAAATATTGAAGAGACCAAGGAGATTGTTATAGACCTGAAGAATTACAAGGATAGCAGTCTGGAAGATTTATTGCACGGAAATAAATTAGATTTAGTTGACGGAGTATTAAAGATTAAAATAAAACCTCTGGAAGGTAAAATACTATTACTAGAAAAATAGAAAATGGAGGAGCGCTATGCTTGATACTAGAGGTTGTGGCATTTTACTGCATATAACATCATTGCCATCCAAATATGGGATAGGAGATTTGGGAGAAGCAGCCTATAAATTCATTGATTTTCTCTGTGATAGCCATCAAAAATATTGGCAGATTTTGCCCCTATCCCCCATGGGCTTAGGTGCATCACCCTATCAAGGTCCGTCAGCCTTTGCCAGTAATCACCTCTTAATTGATATTGATGGATTGGTTCAAGAGGGGCTCCTTTTGTCCCAGGAGGCTTTGGTTTGTCAGCTGCGATCCAGTGATCGGGTAGATTATCAACAGGTTCAAGTTAATAAAGAAAAACTTCTCAAAAAGGCTTATTTTAGGTTTGCCCAAAAAACATCTGGGGGGGCCTATTTAGATTTTTTACATGACAATGAAGATTGGTTGAAGGATTATGCGTTTTTTAATTCTGTCAAAACCTTCTTTAAGGGAGCCTGTTGGGATCAATGGGAAACGTCAATTGCCCAAAGACGAAAAACAACCATCGAGGCTTATGAAGAACTTCTTTCCGATGAAATTGGTTACAATATTTTTTGTCAATTTATATTTTGGAAACAATGGACAAGGCTGAAGGAATATGCTAATAGTAAAAACATTAAAATAATTGGGGATTTGCCCCTATTTGTTTCTTATGATAGTAGTGATGTCTGGACCCATAGGGAATTATTCTTACTGGATGAGAAAGGTAAACCGAAGGTGGTTGCCGGGGTTCCCCCTGATTATTTCAGTGAAGAAGGACAACTATGGGGCAATCCGCTATATAATTGGGCCAGTATGAAGGATGAAGGTTATCAATGGTGGATCAAAAGATTAAAAAAGAGTATGGAAATGTTCCATGTCCTTCGAATTGATCATTTCAGAGGTTTGGAATCTTATTGGGAGATTCCTGCTGATGCAACTTCTGCTAAAGAGGGACAGTGGATTAAGGGACCTGGGGAAGAACTGTTTAAATCCATTAGGAAAAGCCTTCGACATATACCCTTAATCGCTGAAGATTTAGGGATTATAACGGAGGAAGTGAATCAACTTCGTAAAAAACTCTCCTTACCGGGGATGAAGGTGCTTCAATTTGCCATAGAAGATGGTAAGGAAGAAGAAATACTGCCCCAAAAACATCCTGAGGATATGGTCATCTACACCGGCACCCATGACAATGATACCTTGCTTGGGTGGGTAAAAGGCCAACAAGGGACGGACTCTATAGTTCTTAAGAACCTTCAAAAATACTATGGTATTAATGATAGCATGAATGATGAAGAAATATGCTGGTCCCTGATTGAAGTTGTCTTATCCAGTAACGGATTTATCTCAATCATACCGCTGCAAGATATGCTCTGTCTTGATAGTGGTAGTAGGATGAACAAACCCGGTACAGTAGGGGATAACTGGCAATGGAGACTTAGGGAAGGGGACTTAACGGAGGAACATGGGATCAAACTCAAGGAACTGACCGAGAAACATAAAAGATAGATAAGCCACACTTCAAGGCGATAACCTAAGTGGTAAGTAGTGGGATTAAGGCTTATTTTAATAGATTGTAAATCGTGAATAGCCTCTCGGAATAACGAGGAGATTAAAGTTAATTATGATATAAATTAACTGGAAATTCTGTTAATAAAAAAGAGAGAAATTTTCAGATTGAATATAACTATAAAAAAGGTATGCAAAATAAACCTATGATATCAATTTTTTCTCTTTTATTCGAACGCTCAATAGAAGTACGTCGCTTGAGATTGAGGTACCATGTATCAGAAGACCTAGGAGTTTTTGTAAATAGTCGTAAATTATTCTTTAAAAAAGTATGGAATGTACGACTGTATAAAGCAGTAGAACAAAGGAATTTTACAAGTAATTTTTGTACCGCATGCAAGAGGACATCTTCACTTTTAGCGATTTTGAGATACGGGCATATGAGAATATTTGCATTATGAAAATATAGGGTATTGCTACTTAATTTCATTTATGATTTTGAGTGCAATATTCTATTTTTATAGATTTATTTAGTTATAATATTAATAGAAATTGTTAACACGTGAATTTAAACATATTTGTTTAGAAAAAGTTTAGAAGTTTTACTTTAACAGTTTATATATGCCTGATATAATCCTTGTGTTAGAATTAAGTTCCCAAGGAGGCGATACCATGAGGATAATTAATCGTATTATGGTTTCAAGTGCTTTATTGGTGTTTCTTTCGCTTGTATCTCTACTTTCCGTAATAAGTATAATAATCATTTTGTTCCCTGGTGATCCTGGTAAGGAGTTATTAGATAAAGACATTTTTCACGCCAAGGAAATACTTGACAGATTTGACGCCTCAGGAAGAGACTGGGATTCACTGAAGGACCGGCTTTCAGTATACGGTTATAAGCTGCTTGTAGTGGAGGACGATAAGGTAGTTTTTTCCACACTAAATGATTCTCAAGGCAGCATTATAAATAGTTTTAAGTCAATGAAGCTTGAACAAAGCACGTTGGCGGGAAAAGTACAAGAAATGACGTTTGCTGCTGTTGCAGAGGGGACATATTCAATATTTGCTGTTGGAGGTAGAACAGATAACCCAAATGAGTTCAACTACTTTCTGCAGTGGTTTCTGATATACGGTATAATTGTTGTTGCGATCATCCTCCTGCTTAGCCAGCTTTTCACACGTAAAATGGCATGGCATATTCTTCGCCCATTGAACGCCTTGACGGACGGTGCGAAGCGGATTGAAAAGGGCGATTTATCCAAACCAGTAATTTATACAGGTAAGGACGAGTTTGCCTCCGTCTGCACAGCCTTTAATCACATGCAGGAGTATCTGTTGAAGGAGAGGGAGAAAACAGCTGCTTTAGAAAGAGCACGTACGGACTTAATAACAGGCATCTCCCACGACCTCAGAACTCCGCTGACCTCTGTCAAAGGCTATATTAAAGGCTTGCGGGACGGCGTGGCGAGCACCCCGGAAAAACGGCAGCAGTATCTTTCGATTGCATATGAAAAAGCCTGTGATATGGATGTGCTTCTGCAAAAGCTCTTTTATTTCTCAAATCTTGAAGCAGGTAATCTACCCCTTTCCCTTACCTGTGAGGATTTAGGGGATTTTGCTCGCCGGTTTGCGAAGAATATAGGCGATGAGCTTTATTATAAAAATATAAAGATGACCGTTGATACAACATCTGTCCCTCATCCCGTGAAAATTGACACAGAGCAAATGCGCCGCGTAATGCTTAACCTGACTGAAAATGCGATAAAATATGCAAATGCGGAATCTCTTGTCCTGCGAATTTCAGTATGGCGAGAGAATGACATGGAACATCTGCTGTTTGCTGATAACGGGCAGGGGGTGCCAGAAGAGCATCTTCCGAATTTGTATCAGAGGTTTTGGCGGGGCGACGAGGCACGTAGCGCAAAAAGCGGCGAAGGCAGCGGGCTTGGGTTGTATATTGTGAAATACATCGTGGAAGCGCATGGTGGATATGTTACTGCTAAAAACAATAATGGGTTGCATATCAAAATTTCTCTGCCCTGCAGAGAGGAGGAAAACCTTTGAAGAAAATACTTATAGTTGAAGACGATGCCGAAATCGCTATGCTCGAAAAGGACTATTTGGAAATGAACGGCTTTGAAACAGAGATCATAGTAGATGGCAAACAAGCGTTAGCGGTTATTCAAAAAGGCAGCTATGACCTGGTTCTGCTTGATCTGATGCTTCCGGGCCAAAACGGCTATGATATCTGCAGGCAAATAAGAGATAAAATAGATATTCCAATCCTTATGGTAACAGCACGTACAGAGTCAGTAGATAAAATCCGTGGGCTTGGCCTGGGGGCAGATGATTACATCGCCAAGCCCTTTGACCCAGCCGAACTGGTGGCGAGGGTTAAATCTCATCTGAACCGTTATGAACGGCTGACAGGCTCTGCAAAGGGCGGAAAAGAAGATACTATTGTAATCGGCGACTTTAAAATACTACCAAAAAGCTGGAAAGTTTACAAAGGAGAAACCGAAATCAAATTGCCCAACCGCGAATTTGAGCTTTTATTATTTCTTGCCGAGAACCCCAATACAGTTTTTTCAAAAGAACAGCTTTTCGAAAAAATATGGGGCTTTGATTATACGGGAGACAGCGCAACAGTCACGGTGCACATTAACCGTATTCGAGAGAAAATAGAGGATGACCCATCCAAACCAAAGGTCATTGAAACCGTTTGGGGAGCAGGATACCGGCTTAACCCATAAGAATATAATTTGTAGTACTAAACCGTGTGGACTCTATACCCATGGTTTTTTTGTTTCAATTTGTTGCCTTATTGTTTAGAAAATGTTTAGCTCTTTTCATCTGGCAGTTTAGAAATTCCTCCTATAATAAGCTTATAAAAGTAAAAGGAGGTATTGCTGTGAAACTGACTATCGAAAATATAAGCAAAAATTACGGAAAAAAACAAGCATTAGACGGCGTCAGCTTTGAAATGGAAAATGGCGTTTACGGTCTTCTAGGACCCAACGGTGCAGGCAAGAGTACGCTAATCCGAATTTTAGCTGGAGTTATGGAAGCGAGTGGCGGAGAGGTCTTTATAAACGGAAAAAACAGAAGAGCATGTGAACTTGAGTACCGCTCAAAACTAGGATATCTTCCACAAACGCTAGACTTTTACCCTGAGTTTTCAGGGCTTGATTATTTGCGTTTTGTTGCTGCCCTTAAAGGCTTAAAAGGAAAGATGGTGGAAAAAAAAATCAACAGCTTGGTCGAACAGGTTCGTCTTTCTGCTGACATACACCGAAAATGTGTAAACTATTCTGGCGGTATGAAGCGTAGGCTGGGTATAGCACAGGCTCTATTAAATGACCCTGAGATACTCATACTTGATGAACCCACGGCAGGACTGGACCCACATGAGCGCATAAAATTCCGAAATCTTGTGTCAGTAATTTCTCGAAATAGAACGGTTCTTCTCTCCACGCACATTGTTTCAGATATAGATTCAATCGCAAGGCAGACTGTCATGATTAAAGATGGCAAAGTCGGCAGAATGGAGAGTAACCAGACCTTTATTGATGCAATGGAAGGTAAGGTCTGGCTTCTAAAAATGACGGTTGATGAATTGGTCAGTTACCAAAACAACCACATTATTAGTAATGTAATATCCATGGGTGACCGGATGCAGGTTCGAGTGATAGCGGATAAAAGACCCTCTCCTGACGCAACAAATGCAGTACCGACCCTTGAGGACGCTTACCTTTATGAGTTTGATACTATCGGAGGTGCTGTCATATGAAATTGTTAAAATATGAAATGAAGAAATTACTTGTAAATAAAAATCGACTTATATTGCTGGCGGTCATATTTATTTTATATGCATTATTAGGGTTTGCAACCAGTATGGGTAACGAATCAGAGCTTACTGGAGAGGAGAGACAGATTGCTATAAGTGAGTATAAGCAGCTTGTTGAGGAAAATAAAGGCAAACTGAATTCAAAGCAGCTTTCAGAATCCAAGGCAATCGCTGATGCGGCAATAGCCGAATACGGTAGAGGAGAACCGCTTAGCTTTCATCTGAACCGCGACCCTGTTCTGAAGTTTCATTTTAGATATACCTCTTTCGGTCAGAAGGTGAATGAGTATTGGAATGGGCCAGAGGAGCAGGATAAGACAAATATTTTAGGCATTAACCCTTTGGATGAAAAACTTTCAGAACTCAAAGCTTCCGGAGAGAGTGACACGTATGAGTATAGATATTATCAAAAAAGACTGGAAACCGAACAGGCAATAGGAGAGCCTGTCTTTGAGGACGCGGGAGTGTGGAACCTTTTCTTTATCATGTTTGACGGTATGTTTGTAACTTTACTGCTACTTATGGTCTTGACCTACTTTATTTCGCCTCTGTTTACGCAGGAGGTAAAAACAGAGATGGACAGTATTGTGCTTTGCTCAGCAAAAGGACGTCGGGAGATAGTTACCGCAAAACTACTGGCTTCAGCTTTAACCTCCGCCATTCTTGCATTTGTTTATTTATCCGGCTCGTATATCGGAATGTCTATAGGACACGGCGATCTGAGGGGTTTTAGCGCTCCCGCACGTTGCCTAGATGGATTTCAGTATACCATGCTGAATACTACGGCTGGCGGAGCTGTTATATTAGGGGCGGCGTGGCTCGTTCTGGCAACTATTGTCTTTGGAATGGCGCTTAGTTTAGTTTCTTCGTTGGTAAAAAACCAGAGTGCCGCTTTTGGACTGGGCATTGTGATCCTGTTGGTTGGTGTTATGTCAGACAATCTCAGTAAAGAATTAAAAGCACTGTTGTGGCCGCTTATAGATTTCAGTTTTGGTAAGCTTGCAATGGTTTTGGCTATTTTCGGAGGGACGAAGACTTACAACCTTTTTGGGGCACCGGTATCATACGGAGGGGTGGCTTTTGTGGTTTGTCTTGCCCTTGGCGCTGTGGCTTGTCTGCTGACATATATAGCACAGAAAAAACGGTCGGTGGTGTGATTCGCTGGAATTTTATTATAATTTAATCCTGACTAGATATTACCAATTGTTATATAATACTTTATAAGAACACTATTTTGTTGGATTGCACGTTGAAGTTGCGAAAGTGCAACGCTGGATTGGTAGAAAAAACAACGCTGTGCATATATTCTATTCATACAAAACTATTAAGGAGTTGATGAAATGACCTTTGGAGAAAAGCTGTATGAACTTCGGAAATCAAGTGGTCTTTCCCAAGAGCAATTAGCAGAAAAATGCAGTGTCACACGGCAGTCGGTTTCAAAATGGGAATTGGGGCAGGGTTATCCCGAAACAGAAAAATTGCTAGTGCTTTGTCGTGTATTGGATGTTGGTTTAGATTATCTATTGAGAGATGAAATTACAAGCCAGTCAGCACCAAGCCGACAAGCAATTTCTAATCCATATCAGCCATATTTAGGCAAATGGGTAGCACTTTTGTTGAATGACATAGATTTTGGTGCAATCCCTTTGGCCGCGATTACCGCCATGAATGATGATTATGTGGTTTTTGAAATGAAAGGAAAAAAAGGGGTAATAAAAACCGCGGACATCAAAACAATATCAGAAGCAATGATAAGCAAGAAAAAAGCGTCGGCCTTAAGTCCCATAGAAATTTTCGATTTAAGAAACGGCGATAATCCCTACAAATTGTTAATAGGAAAGAAATGTGCCATTAAGCTTAGGCGTGATTTCGCTCCGAATATCTTCTCTGGGAGTGTCAGCGTGGCGTGGCTACCATCTACTGAAATTATTGCGATAACGGATGAAAATATGACCGTGTTATTTAAGAATAAAGAAATGCTTATTAGGGCTGGCGATGTTTTAACGATTATTGAGAATTGATATATCTGGAAACATCAGCATGAACAATAATAACCGCCATACAACGGATAAAAAAACCGTTGTTGTGGCGGTTGAATAGATGTCCAATAAATAAGTAGCCTAACGGTGGTTTTGATAATAAAAATCAAAGTCGCCGTTTTCCTTTTTTAAAAATTGGTTTTTGGAGGGTATATTAAAGTTACCCTTTTTTGAGGACGCGGCGGTGTCGAAGGGGGTATGGAACTGTTTTATTGTTTATATCCCTTATATTTTCGCAGAAGGTTCTAAATGCATCCTATAATGTGATAGGTTTATATTGTCTTAACTTATTAGTGACTTAAGTTCAATGCCCTGTTTTCATTTAAGTATTTATTATACTTAATTAATATATTGATCAGGAGTGCCTTCAATGCAGTAAATAATAAATATTAATTTATATTAAACTAATTTAGGATTAACAACGGTGAGCCGTAGCATAAATGACGGCGGTTTTTATTTACAAAGGTTTAAAGCTATAAAATATAATAATTATTTAAACTATATGTTTTGTTGTGCTTTGTCCCCTCTATAAATTTCTACTTTAATAAAATATTTTCCATTATTCAATTAAGTGATAAGAGTTCTAAAGGCAAAGGCTGATTATTAATCCAAGCACGAACCATACGATTAAATAAATCAGGGTCTATACTGTTCCAGCCGTGACTTCCCTTTGGGGCAATACGACCTACGGCATTTGGTAAAGTAGAAACAGCCTTGTGTGCTTGTAGAAACATCGTTTTAGGTTCTTTCTCTCCAACTACGGCTAATAAAGGTTGTTGAATTTCATTCAGACGAGATGAAATACGGAATCTATCCACCTCGGCCATAACATCTGTGTAGGTACGACTAGTGAAACGAAGCTGAGATTCCTTGAAAGCGCTATATATATTATTTGGTATGTGTAAATAACGTGCATTTTGTCGTAACATGAACTCTCTACGCATAAGTGGTAGAAAGAGACGGGTAATATTGAGCATAAAACCCGGTAGAGGTCCACCTGATGGACCTGTGATAATAGCATGATCTATGAGCTCAGGGTAGGTTTCCATAAGCTTTAAAGTGAGTGCACCACCTAGAGAATGACCTACCAGGTGGGCTTTACCCTCATGGGCACGACTACGAATTAATTCTGCTATTTGAATTGTTGCATTCTCTAAAGAAAAGGTTTTGACATCGGGGCTCTGGCCATGCCCAGGTAAATCAGGTACGAGGCAATGATAATCCTGAGAAAGTTCTTCAACCTGCCAGTGCCACATCCATCCAGCAACCACGGCCCCATGAATGAATATGATGCTTGGAGCATTAACTGGGCCTATTTCTTGTACATAAAGTTCCATCATAATTACCTCCCACAAAATTCTTTCATATGATAATAATAAAAAAACAAAAGGTGAAAATTATAAAAGGGTATCTACATTTCATCAAAAAAGCTAGTTAAGTGGAATGTGGTTAGTGTGCTCCCCAAACAGCGACTTTGAATACTCATTCTATGGGCCTCCTTTAATTATAATTTTAAAATTTTGAAATTTTATATTGTTTTATTTCATTTTATGTCTTGGAAATATGGATGTCAAGATAGAAATGAAATTTTTTATTGATTGATTTCAAAATTAATATTATTATGGATATGAGGTGAAAAATATGAATGGATTTGAACGTCGTACACAATTGAAGAAAGAAGCAATTATTAAGGCTGCCCTTGAATTGTTTATAGAAAAGGGGGTAAAGGATACAGGAATTGCTGAGATTGCAGAAAAGGCAAATGTATCACAAGTGACTTTATATAATCATTTTAACAATAAAAATAATCTTATTAAGCAGGTATCCTTTAAATTGATGGATAAACTAATAAATGAACTTGAAAAATTACTTGACAGTGATCTTTCTTTTTCTGAAAAATTTGAAAGAATGTATTTTATTAAAGCAGGATCTGTGAATAGTGAAAATGAAGAGATTTTTCAGTCTGTGATGTTTAGGGATTCTGAAGTTCAGGCTTTTGCACAGGATTATTATCAGACTAGAACGATTCCCTTATTATTAGAGCTGATTGAACAGGGGAAAAAGGAAGGGTTTGTTGATTCTGAACTTTCCCATGAAGCAATCCTACTATATATAGGCATGTTTAAAGATATGGCATCTAAGCATCCATTATTAGAACTGAATCCAAAGGTTAGATCAGATCTAGGCATATTGTTTTTCCATGGGTTTGCAGGGATCAGGATCGTTTAAATGAGAAACTTTTTTAGAAAAGTGGAAGAGCTGCTTCTTTAAGAGATTTAGGGACAAGGGGACAGGTACATTGTCCAAATATAGATAATAAAATTATGCCATAATGTGCAGATCTATTTTGTTATATACAATAGGTAGAAAATCTATTGAAATGTAATGACAATAACGTTACGATGATAATAGAAGGAGATAATTAACATGGAAAAGACTACAACCTTAAATTTAAGAGTTAATCCTGACGTAAAAAGGAGGGCTGAGGAAGTCCTTTCACAACTGGGCATGCCTATGGCTACAGCAATAGATATTTATCTGAAGCAGATTTCAATGACCGGCGGAAAACCTTTTGCTGTGACGCTTCCTAAAGCGCCGGCTACTGTAAATGCTAATTTGATGACAATGGATGAAATTCATGCCAGGTTAAAGGATGGATATAACGATGTCGAAAAAGGTAATGTGCAGGATGCATCTGCTGCCTTTCAGAGATTTCGTAAGACCCGCGCATGAAGCGGTATAAGCTTCAGATTACTGACTTGTAGAAAAATGAGCAGTAAAAGTGTTTAAATGATAGGGGGATGTGAAGTGAAGAAGGGATTTGTCATAATTTTAATTACTTATTTTATTGCATCATTAATTCGGGGATTAACTGGGATATCTTTTAATCCTTTTTATGACAACTTTGACTTGGTGCTTTTTCTAAAAGACCTAATAATATGGACTCTTTCATATGTAGGTGTAAGTTTAATTATATCTCAAATTGCAAAGAAAGATGTTAATTAAAAATAGTTAATGCTATTAGTTTTACGACACATCATTTATAGGAAAGGCTGGAGAGCTGAGAAAACCATTGGTATGGGGAACTGAATTTGTATTGGTTGCAATGATGCTTTGCGTAGCATTGATACAGCCTGCCAGCATATCTGTTTTGGGAAAAAGTACCTAGAAATAAGTAGTAACTAAGAAAAACAAAAGAATAGCTTAGGGAAAGTCTTCCATAATGGTATTAAGTGGAGACTGGTATGTTTAGGAGCTATCTAGACTAAAAAAGAATAGGGTATTGCAATTAATTTCATTAGTGATTTTAAGTGCAATACCCTGCTTTTATTTCAAATACTGATTCTACTTAATAAATACTTTGCTTATAAATGTACTCGAATCAGAGGTCTATGATATTACTATCATTAGATTTGCTGTGCCATGGAATAAGTTACTAATTTCTTCCTTAGCTCATATGAAATATTGAGCAAATAATATATAATATATAAGAAGATAAAAGAAATTATATTAGCCAAGTTAGATTTTTATATTTAGACTAATTTTTGAGGTGAGCTAATTGAACATTACAGCATCAATCAGCACGGATATTCTTGCTATTATCGCACTTTGTTTAGCAATAAGTTTGGCTAAACGGAACCCAGTTATTAATAATTATAAAAATAAAATGTACATATCGGTGTCAGTGGTAACAATTATTTTGCTCGTTTTGGAAATTTTTACTATTTTGTTGGGGCTTTCGACCAATAATAAACTGGTGGCATTCCATCGTATCGCTAACATACTGGGGTTTTCTTTGAGTCCTGTAGTTCCTTTTATCTTTCTGATGCTCTCAGATAATAATCAAAAAAGAATATTTAATAAATGGTTTTTAGCCATACCCTTATATCTGAATGCCTTCATATGTGTCCTAAGCTATAGTACGGGCTGGATCTTTTTCGTTGATGCTTCAAATCAGTATTTACGGGGGAGTATTTTTATACTGCCGATGATAATTAGTGTCTTTTATTTCGTTATGATAATGATTGCCGTTAAACGAAACACAGATGAATACCAAACTGACAATCGAAAATTTTTAGTTGTAATCCTTTTTATGCCTATGCTGGGAGCAGCTCTTCAAATAATATTTAAAGATCTACTATTAATCTGGGGAAGTCTGGCTATATCATTGCTACTATATTATATTCTGCTGCGAGAGTTACAGTTCAAATATGATATTCAAACTGGAATTAAAAATCGTTCAGCATTTGAAAAAGAAATGGAGCAATTTGTTAAGACTAATAAAAATGCTGCAATTATTGTGTTGGATATTAACAACTTAAAAAAAAATAATGATAATTATGGACACAAAGCCGGTGACGAGATCATTTTCTATACGGCTAAATGTATACAGGAAAGTTTTTCTACTATTGGGACGACCTTTCGTATTGGTGGGGATGAATTCTGTGTTATTTGCCAGGAGATTAACAAGGAGTCAGTAGAGCGTGGGCTGGAAAAATTAGATAATTTATTAACAAAGTTAAATGAAAAGCGTTCCATTAAAATTGAAATTGCTTATGGGTATGCTTTTTATGCAAAAGAAGGAAGTGAAAGTGTATATTCTATATTCACTCAAGCTGATAAAGCTATGTATGAACATAAAGCAAGATTAAAGGGTTTTGTGGCAGAAGAAAAAATAAACAGCAATCGTAAACAAGTGAATGTTTCTACTGTATTATTAAGCCATATGCTTCAAGAAGTGTCTCATAATAGTAAAAAATAGTGATTGGTCTATTTGGGTATTATTAAAAGAGGCATCCTACAAAAATCCAGTATGACTTACGAGAAATAGAAGAGGTGAAGATGCCATTATTAATGCAAATTCTTATTCTCTGATAATCTATTAAATTGCTTCGGATATTTGACTATCTTCACAAATAGGAATAATCCGATAGGATAAAACAGAAGCAAATATCGTGAGGACGATAATATGTCGATTTTAGAAGAATTATGGAGAAAAATGTAGCATATAATTCGAGAATAGATATATAATAGAGTCATAACGATTAGTTTGGAGGATATAAATGATAAAAATTATAGCTGATTCAACCTGTGATCTGTCGAATGAAATACTTGAAAAATACGATATAAGCTTGGCACCTTTGACTATTAATATCGAGGGGAAGCTATATAAGGATAGAATAGATATTCAACCGGATGATTTCTATGGCATTTTGAAGGCATTATCAGAGTACCCAACAACAGGTATGCCAAGTCCGACGGAATTTTTAGATATCATGGATAAGGCTGTTAGAGATGGATATACAGAAATATTATGTATATGTATGTCCAGTGGAACTAGTGGTTCTTATCAATCAGCTATAATTGCAGAGGGTGACTTCCGCGAGAAAAATTTAGATACTATAATTAAAATTCACGTTGTTGACTCCAAATGTATGAGTCATGGCAGTGGTTGGTTAGTTTTAAAAAGTGCCATGATGAGAGAAGATGGCGCTTCATTTGAAGAAATAGTAGCCTTTAATGAAGCTTATAAAATAAAGGTAAAGCATTTTCTTTCCGTGGACGATTTAGATCATTTAATAAGAAGTGGAAGGCTTAC
Organism: Natronincolaceae bacterium; assembly: GCA_048264125.1. Lineage (GTDB taxonomy): Bacteria > Bacillota > Clostridia > Peptostreptococcales > Natronincolaceae > M1-B18. Next base: position 293,867 of record JBLXDM010000005.1, on the reverse strand, counting down.
AAATGCAAGTGCCTTTATTGGTAAGATTTTACGACTAAAGCCAATAATGACCATGAGAAAAGGTAAGGGCGCAATAGTAGCAAAGGAAAGAGGTCAAAATAGAGTACTAAATTACTATACCAATGAATTTATTAATAGAAACGATACGACCATGACAAGCTTTATTATAATAGGATATACATCAGATATAAAGGTTGCCGAAAATTTGAAAATAAAAATACAAAACGAAACTGATTTTGCTGGAGACATATATCTTATGCAGATGGGGGTTTCTGTAGGAACTCATGTTGGCTTAGGTGCAATATCCATGTTTTTTATAGAGAAGGGGCATATAAAGGATGGACTAGTTAGAAATACAATGCGTGGTCTAATTGAAAGATAAGTATTTTTAATGACTTAGAAAGAAAAGCCTCCAATACAGTCAAGGGGACGCTTTGTTAGACTTATTTACAAGTCAAACAAAGCGTCCCCTTGACACTATGAAGCTAAATAATAAATCAGACCTAACCAATGATTTGACCCAAATGACCTATAGCTTTTCATGAAAAGCTGCAGGGAGAGACAACACTCTGTTTTTGAATTTAATTGTAAAGGAAAATTGACATTCGAGATGCGAGATGATATTCTATAAATGTAAAGGAAACTTGACGAAAGGAGATTGGTGACTTGCACAATTTAGTTGAAAAATTAAGAAAGGCTAAGGGCCTGAGTCAGGAAGACTTTTCGAAGGCATTGAAAGTATCAAGGCAGACAATCAGTGCTATAGAGAATGGTAAGTATAATCCTTCACTGGATTTGGCGTTTACAATATCCGAGTTTTTCGGCCTAAGAATCGAGGAAATCTTCTTTCCTAGTAGAGGAGGCGAGCAAAATGAAGAAAAATAGCTTATTTATAGGATTGGTGTATTTGGTATTAGGAGCTGTGTGTCTGTCGTTTGCACTCAGAACAGAAAACTCGCTTGGTAGTTTGTTATTCGGGTTTTCAGGTGCCGGGCTAGTTGGCGGTCTATCTTTAATTTGGAAGTATTTTTATTGGTCATCACCAAAACGTAAAGCTGCCTATGGGGCAAGGCTGGAGGAAGAGCAGATTAATCTCAAAGATGAGCTCAAGGAAAGCCTGAGAAATCGATCAGGACGAATTGCGTATATTATAACACTCTTGATAATTACACTTTCGATTATTATCTTCTCCGTAATTGGTTCATTGGGTATACTAGATACAAAGCTGTTGGTTCTATATCTTAGTATTCTTTGGATTTTTATGTATGGCATTGGCATTATCGTATATAGAATTCTCATGAAGAAATATCAGTAGGCTCAGCATAAATTGCATTTAAGAAATAGCAACGGATCTACTTTGATAGCGCAGTTCAAGCGGCCTTTGAAAAAATAAAGAGGAATTTATAAAAAAGTGTGATATCTCTGATATGGACATTCGTAACCATCTTTACATATGAAAATAATCCGATATAATAAAACAGAAGCAAAAATTGAGAGGAGCATCCCGATGCATTCAGCTGATTATTTTATTAAAAGCTTGAACATGATACCGCATCCAGAAGGTGGGTTTTATAAAGAGGTTTATACTTCGGAAGAAAATATAACTTCAAAGGACTTAACCGTCAGCTTTGAAGGCAAACGAATCCTTTGGACCAGCATCTATTTTTTACTGCGGGATGGAGAAATTTCTAAATTTCACAGGCTAAAATCTGACGAAATGTGGTACTATCACTCAGGCTCGCCCCTAACCATCTACATGATTAGTCCAGAAGGTGAGCTATATACTGAGCAGCTTGGGCTCAATATCGAAAAAGGAGAGAAGCCTCAGGTTTTAGTGCCAAAGGACTATATTTTTGGCTCTGCCATGAACAATGAAGGGCATGCTTTGGTTGGTTGTATGGTATCTCCAGGATTTGATTTTAGAGACTTTGAGTTATTTTCAAGGGATGAAATGATGGGAAATTACCCTCAACATCAGCAGGTGATTCATAAGCTGACTTAAAAGCGTGATAAAACACCGCAGTTTAGCTATGTATGCAGTAGGATAAATGCCTGGGAGAGATTAAATTATATCCCCTGGGCTTTTTGCTTGGCAGTTAATGAATTGAAATAATGGATTGACACAAAATGTAGTGAGTGATAACATTTGTATATGCAAGATATGGTGGTTGGCGCTGATGATTTGTTTTAAAATTATGAATTGCATTAATTTTTATACATAAGGGGGATTTTACAATAATGATTACTAAAATTTTGAAAAGAGATGGAAGAGAGGTTCCTTTTAATATCGAAAAAATTGCAAATGCGATATTTAAAGCCTCAAAATCCGTAGGAATAGCGGATTATGAAGCTGCCTTCCAAATCGCTGAAGAGGCAGTAGCGTACATAGAAAAGGAAATTAAGAGCATCAACCCATCTGTAGAGCAAATACAAGATGTTGTCGAGAAGATCCTGATCAACAATGGCAAGGCAGAGATTGCTAAGGCCTATATCATATATAGAGCTGAAAGAACCAGATTGAGAGAAATGAATACGCGTCTTATGAAAATATATGAGGATTTAACCTTTAAGGATGCTGAAGATAATGATGTTAAGCGTGAAAATGCAAATATCGATGGCAATACCGCCATGGGAACAATGCTGAAGTACGGCTCAGAAGGAGCAAAGCAGTTCAATAACATGTTTGTTTTAAAGCAAGAATACTCAAGCGCCCATAAAGCTGGTGATATCCATATACACGACCTTGATTTCTTAACCCTGACCACAACCTGCTGTCAAATCGATATTGAAAAGCTATTTAAAAATGGCTTTAGTACAGGACATGGTTATTTAAGAGAGCCAAATGATATACAAAGCTATTCAGCCCTTGCTTGTATCGCTATTCAATCCAATCAAAATGACCAGCATGGCGGACAAAGCATTCCAAACTTTGATTATGGCATTGCGCAGGGGGTTAAAAAGACCTATAAAAAGCTATATGCTAAAAATCTTGTTAATAGTATACAGCTGATTTTTGATCATGTAGAGGCTGAAGCTTTAGTAAAGCAAGTGATAAAGGAAATAAGCGACGAATATCAGCTGGAGCCAAATTTAAATATGGCGCCTCAGTATATAGAAATCGAAGAAAGACACCTGCTGAAGCATTTTACGGATGTGACAAGAATAAGGAAGGCTCAGGAATTTGCAAGGCAAAAGGCTTATAATGAGACTAACTCAAGTACATATCAGGCGATGGAGGCATTTATTCATAACTTAAATACCATGCATTCCCGAGCGGGTGCCCAGGTGCCATTTAGCTCTATTAATTATGGAACAGATGTATCCTTAGAGGGTAGAATGGTTGTTAAAAATCTTCTTTTAGCTACAGAAGCAGGCTTAGGAAATGGCGAAACACCAATATTCCCCATTCAGATATTTAAGGTTAAAGAGGGCATAAATTATAATGAAGCAGACCCAAATTATGATTTATTTAAGCTGGCCTGCCGAGTCAGTGCGAAGAGGTTGTTTCCTAACTTCTCCTTTATCGATGCACCCTTTAATTTGAAGTATTACAAAGAAGGTAAGCCTGAGACGGAAATTGCATATATGGGCTGCAGAACTAGGGTGATGGCAAATGTATATGCTCCATCAAAAGAGGTGGTTTATGGAAGAGGAAACCTAAGCTTTACAACTGTAAACCTGCCAAGAATTGCATTAAATAGTGCTGGCAATATAGAAGCCTTTTATAGGGCCCTGGATGAAAAAGTGGATTTAATCATAAGTCAGCTTATGGACAGATTTAATATCCAAGCTCAGAAAAAGGTTAAGAACTTCCCCTTCCTTATGGGACAAGGGGTCTGGATTGATTCTGATAAGCTGGGTTGGGAGGATGAAATCAGAGAAGTTTTAAAGCACGGTACCTTAACCTTAGGCTTTATAGGACTAGCCGAATGTCTTAAGGCTTTAACTGGCAAGCATCATGGAGAGTCGGAGGAGGCTCAGGTGCTTGGCCTTAGCATCATAGAGCATATGAGGAAGCGTGTGGATGAAGCATCAAGGGCATATCAGATGAACTACTCCTTAATCGCTACACCGGCAGAGGGCATAGCTGGTAGACTGGTGAAAATAGACAGAGAGCAATTTGGCAGCATTGAAGGTATTACAGATAAAGAGTATTATACAAACAGCTTCCATGTACCTGTTTATTATAAAATCAATATATTTGATAAAATAAAAAAAGAAGCGCCGTATCATAATCTCACCAATGCAGGTCATATCACCTATGTTGAGCTTGATGGCGATACCTCCAAAAACACCGAAGCCTTTGAAAAGGTTATAAGAGTAATGAAGGAAGAAGGCATCGGATATGGCTCTATCAATCATCCAGTGGACAGGGACCCTGTTTGCGGATATTCAGGGATAATCAATGGTAATTGTCCCAACTGTGGCAGAGAAGAGGGCAACGTGAAATTTGAAAGGATTAGAAGAATAACGGGATACTTAGTGGGGACACTGGATCGTTTTAACGATGCTAAAAAGTCGGAGGAAAGAGATAGAGTGAAGCATAGCTACAGGGGATAAAGGACATTTTGAATATAGGGTGAATATAAATGAGTCATATGATAAGAGTTGCAGGAATAGTAGAAGAATCTGTTGTTGATGGACCGGGAATTCGATTCGTAATTTTTACACAGGGTTGTAGGCATAACTGTGTGGGCTGTCATAATAGGCATACACATTCGTTCCATGCTGGTGAATTAATCAGTATTGAAGGTATCATCCAAAGGGTAGGAGTGAACCCGCTTTTAGATGGGGTAACATTAAGCGGTGGAGAGCCCTTTGAGCAAGCAGAGGCCCTTTCGAGGCTGGCCATGGCGCTAAAAAAGCTAGGGCATAATATCATAACCTATACAGGCTATACCTATGAGCATATAGTAGAGAAATCTGATAAAATGGAGGGCTGGATGGCGCTGCTTCATCATACGGATATATTAATTGATGGACCCTTTGAGATTGAAAAGAAAAATCTTAACCTAAGATTTAGAGGCTCTGAAAATCAACGTATTATTGATGTGCAAAAAACCCAGCTAAATAAAAATATAGTGTTGATTGATTGGGATTAGGGATCAAATGATTTTCTGTCTAGCTGTAGTTTTAATTATAGCTAGACATCCTAAAAAGTTCTATCTTTGAGATATTCATCTTAGATAGAACTTTTTGTCATGCTGTTATTAAACAAGCAAAACTTTTGAGGACTTACAAGAAATTAGTTTCGTCACCTTATTGTAAAAATATAAGAAATTTTGGAAGGAATATGCAAAGGTTTTGTAGAATAACAAAGAAAAATCTGCAAGCGCAGGTAATATAGGGAATTATTAATCGTAACAGTCATGCTGTTTAATTTATAAGTGAGAGGAGAAAAATAATGATAAAGGGTATGGTAAAAAATATTAGTAGTGACAGGGGTTTTGGGTTTGTTTTATCAGAAGATGGAAATGATGTCTTTTTTCATATTAATGATATTGGTCATAATGTATTTAATAAACTAAATGTAGAGGATATAGTATATATAGATTATATAAGTTCAGATAAGGGTTATAATGCTAACATAGTTATACCTGAGTCAGAATATAAAGAGAGCACCAATGCAGTATATCCTGGTTTTGCTAAAAATATTACCCGTAACCATTTTTCAGAACAGGAAAATAGAATTCTCAATAATTTATCTAAATTTTTCTATATAACAAATGGTGGTGGAGTAATAAACTTAGGAATCAATAGCACATACAGATATTTTTTGATAAAGCCAACTAGTATATTTCAAGAACAATTTAATGTATATAAAGAAATTATTGTAATTTTTAGTCCGTTTTCTAGCTTTGAACCCAGAACATTAGATGCCATAGATACAATTACATCAAAGTATCAAAGTCTACGCTTAGATAGAGTATGTAGTATTATTATAAGTCAAGACATAGACATTGAAAGAAAACTTTCAACAGTACTCAAAAATGATACTGAAATGCAAATAATTATACCCTTTTCTTACGCTGAATTATTATCCATAAAGGAACAATCTATTATTAACAGTCGATTTATAAAGCACTTTTATGAAAGAGATTTGTTTTCATTTGAAGCACCACTTACAAAGGATTTGTATTTTTTTGGCAGAAGGGATCAGGTGCAATCATTACTTAATAGGAATGCCTCTAATGAAAACTCTGGTGTTTTTGGTCTAAGACGTACTGGGAAAACATCAATATTAAATTCAATTAGTAGATCTCTTGACAAAAACAATAATCCATGGATATTAGTAGATTGCCAGCAAATACACTTTCTTCGTTGGAATGAAGTGCTTTTAGAGATAACTAGAAAAGTTATTGATAAATATAACGTAGAATTGGAAATTAATGAGGCTGATTATTCGGAAGCGAAGGCTCCAATTTCATTCTCAAGACATATTAATGCATTTAATAAGCTGTTTTCTGCTCCATTGCTATTATTATTCGATGAGATTGAACATATAACATTTAATGTTTCTTTATCAGAACACTGGAAAAATGACAATGATTTTATAAAACTATGGCAGATTATTCGTTCTTGTTTTCAGAGTAATCCCAATATGTTACATTATATAATTGCAGGAACAAATCCGATGTGTGCTGAAACACCATTAATAAATAGTTATGATAATCCTTTATATAATCAATTAAATACAGATAGCTATATTTTACCATTTACAGTGGGGCAAACTAAAGAGATGGTCAATGTTCTTGGTGGATATATGGGTTTATTCTTTGATGATTATGTTTGTGCTATATTAACTCAATCAATGGGGGGACATCCATACCTTATCAGACATTTTTGTAGTCAAATTAATAAATTTGTTTTAGAAAATAAAATAAAAAAACCTGTTAAGGTTACTAAAACAATTTATGACCAAGTAAAACCAATATTCGACCAACAGTCGGATAAATATTGTGAACTTATTCTTAATGTACTATTGGTTAATTATCCGGAGGAATACCAATTACTTAAAATGCTAGCATTGGAAGACAGCTCTTTCAATAGTAAGATAAGAGAAAATAGTCATTTAGCAATTCATTTAGTAGGGTATGGAATAGTTGAAAATGTTGAAAATATGTATAGTTTCAGAATAGATTTGCTTAAGCAGTATTTATGTAATAAAAACAAGTATTCTAAATTACTCGTAACCAATGAAGAGAAGTGGAGTGAGATTTCAGAACGCAGAAATGCTATAGAACCTGAGCTGAGGAAAATAGTAAAATTGAATTTGAGAGCCTCAAAAGGAGAGAGTAGAGGAAAACAAATAGTTCTAGATGCAATGGAACCACGTCTTAAGAATAAATATCAGTCGTTAACTTATAATGATCTTTTTAACCCCAAAAAATGCGAGGTTTATTTTAGCTTAATGGCTCTTGTTATTGAGCGGAATTGGACGGATTTTCAAAACCTATTTCCTTGCAACAAAAAGCTGTTTACATCTTATATGACTGTGATTAATGCACTGCGTTCTGATTGTCATGCGAAAGCTGTTACCAATGAAGAAATGGATAGCTTTAGAGGTGCTATGACATGGCTAGAAAAAATAATTGAATCTAATATGTAGCCAATATTGTATAGGTTGTTTTCGCATTTTTGTCAAAGCAACCCAAGACAAGTTACGAGATGATTTGATGTAGTCTACTTCAGGAAATAATATTAACACTTGGCAACTGTATACTACACTTCTTTGAATCAACCCGTTAAGGTCTAGAAAAAAGAGCATTGCAGGGGCCAACCTTCCTTGAGGCAATGCTCTTTGTCTGATTAAGAGGATAAATGGCATTAAAAACAGGCTAAAATTTTTAAAACTAATCTCGGTATTGTTTTTATACCTTATATTCCCATATACTTAACTTGTAAGCGAAGGGCCTTCCTTAACATGAATTTGAAAGAGGTGCATATAATGAAGCCAATGCAAAGGGAATTGATGGATTGGGCTATTACTCAAATAAAAGAGAAATATCAGGATGATGTGGCACTACTGATAGGGATTTCAGGGCATTCCTTAGAAAATGACTGCCATGGAGAATGCTTTGATTATTTTGTCCCAGCCAATGACAATGGGAATAAACTGGCACAGACCTTTATCATCGATGGTGTAGGCCATGATCTGTATCCCCGATCATGGCAGCGTATAGAAAATATGGCGGAACTCAATGATGATTTCGCCTTTGGTTTAGCCGATGCCAAAATTCTGTATTGTCGCAGCGAGGCTGATAAAAGGCATTTTATTGAGCTTAGGGAAAGACTAATGACAAATCTTAAGGATAAGGATTTCATGTTTAAGAAAGCACTGCTGAAACTAGATACCGCCATGGAAATATACCGTACAATGATATTTGAGGTATCACCCTATAAGGTAAAGATGGGAGCTGGCTTTATTGCTGGCTACCTAGCCATTGCAGTTGCCTACATTAATGGCACATATTTTAAGCAGCGGCTTGACCTAGAGACGGTTGAGCTGGCACAGATGAAGGAAATACCGGAGCATTTTATTGACTTATATGAGGAGATTGTTAAAGCCACCGACAGCGAAGAATTAAAGACCCTCTGCTTTAATATCATAAGTGCAGTACGGGGATTTATTGCCAAGCGAAGGCCAGTGAAGGCTGAAGCGTTAAAGCAGCCTAATTATAAAGAACTGGCAGCATGGTATGAAGAAATGTCATTGACCTGGCGCAGAATTTATTATCATTGTAATGCTGGTGATTATCAGAGAGTCTTCCCTGATGCCCTTAGCTTGCAGCACGAGCTGAACATCATGAGGGAGGAGTTTGGCCTAATGGAAATGGATTTGCTGGGGGGCTTCGATATCAGGGATTTAAATGGCTTTAAGCAAAGGGCAGAGGAGTTGGAAAACTACATCCTGTCTGAAATAGAGGGCCATGATGTTGCTATCAATAGATATGACACGCTGGAGCAGTTTTTAGCGAAAAATAGATAGTGGGGTGCATTTAATGAAATATCGAAATGCATCAGATATTCTACCGGATGAGCTGCTAAAGGAAATACAGAAATATGCTGCAGGGGAAACCCTTTATATTCCCAACAACATAGAACGAAAGAAATGGGGGCAGGACACCGGGGCAAGGATGTTTTACAAGGAGCGCAATGAAGAAATCAGATATCGATTCTTTAATAAAGAAAGTATTGAGGCCCTAGCGGAGGAATACGCCCTTTCTCCGGAAACTGTAAGGAAGATTGTATACAAGTAGCTGGGCGTAGCATTGGGAACTCATGTTGGCTTAGGTGCAAGAAAAAACCTTTTAAAAAATAATGTTCCAATTTATTACAAAAGGATTGGTCTGTTTGGGTATTATTTCTTAGTAAGCTTAGAAATAATACCCTTTTATTATTCAAATATTTAACCGCAAAAATAATAGAAATTAATTCTAATTTAACATTTCTCACGATTAAATAATAGATAATGATAGTATCTTCTCAAGAAGAGGTGATTTTATTGGAAGATTATATCGGACAAATTTCTAAGCGGGTATATGTGCTTAAGCCAGATAATAGTGGGAAAGATGCAAATGAGGTTTTTCAAACTCAGAATACGCTAGAAGGTATTGTAGTAGTAGATGATGATCTTAGACCTGTAGGCATAATTACACGTACACAGTTTTATCAAAGGCTGGGAAGTCGTTATGGGTATGATCTGTACATGAAACGCTCAATCAACTTACTGATGGATGAAAATCACTTAGAGGTAGATTATTATACACCTATTTTACAGGTTAGTAATTTAGCAATGAGTAGACAACAAGAGAATTTGTATGACTTTATTGTTGTTACTATCAATGGTAAATATTTCGGTGTGGTAAGTATTAAAACTTTATTATTAAAGATATCTGAAATACAGATATCGATAGCAAGGTTAGAAAGTCCGTTGACAGGACTGCCAGGTAACATTGTTATAAGGGAGAAAATGAAAGACCTACTAAAATATAGTCAGTATACAATATTATACTTTGATTTAGATAACTTTAAGGCATTCAATGATGTATATGGTTTTAAAGAGGGAGACGAGGTAATACGCGAAACGGCGAGTATAATTACTTCAAAATTACAAGAATACGGCAAACAAGGCGCCTTTGTGGGACATATTGGTGGAGATGATTTTATAGCTATTTTAAGTGACCATGAATATATGATTATATGCAATGCAATAATTAATGAATTTGATTCTAAGATCACCTCTTTTTATGATCCAGAAGATCTAGAAAGGGGTTATATCTATACCAATAATCGAAAGGGAGTAAAACAAAGATTTCCTATTGTATCGTTGTCAGTAGCAGTGATCACAAACAAGGATCAGAGCTTTGATAGTGTAGAAAGTATTATGAGTGAAGTGGTCTTAGCAAAAAATAAGTGTAAAACTACTATGGGTAGTTGCTATTGCTCTAATGATACTCAAGCTAAAAACAAGAGTGATACATAGGAAAAAGTATGAATGAATAAGAGCTTATATGTAAACAAAGCGAGTTATATTAATGGATATATACACTTAAAATAATTTATCAGTCAAAATTAGTTGAATAATACGGAGGAACTTTTAACATGAAATCAAATTTATTATTCAAACCGAAGGATCTTATTTCTTTAATAAGAAATAGAATACCGGGTCAGCTAGTTATTCAATATACAGATAGATGTAATGCAGAGTGTCCTCAATGCAGCATGAACAAAACATTGCCATATCCAAGGCATACAGCTAATTTTGATGATATAAAAAGAACAATTGAAACTGCAGGAATAAAAGGGTTTAAGGCTATTTCCTTCACTGGTGGAGAACCCCTTTTATATACAGATGAAATAATGGAGCTAAGTATTTATGCAGAAATGGCAGGGATTGAATATATAAGAACAGGAACAAATGGGTATATATTTATGAACTCTCATGAGGATAAGTTTTATTCTAGGATACACTCATTTGCGGAGAGGCTGCAAAAAACAAAAATCCGAAACCTTTGGATTAGTATAGATTCAGCAGTACCTGAGGTGCATGAAAAAATGAGAGGGTTGCCAGGAGTAATTAAGGGAATAGAAAAGGCATTGCCTATTTTTCACCAATATGATATTTATCCATCGATTAATCTTGGCATAAATCGAAACATAAACGGATTATGGGAGGAAATGAAGGATAAAAAAATAGGTGATAGCGAAGCATTCTACGACTATTTTAATAAGGGATTTGATAGTTTTTTTAGATTTGCTAAGAATTTAGGCTTTACAATAGCAAATGCCTGCTATCCAATGAGTGTTTCAAAGGACAACGATAAAAACCTCAGCGCAGTATATGGCGCCGATTCCTTAAACAATGTGGTGAGTTTTGATGAATCAGAGAAAATAAATATTTATAAGGCTTTAATGGATCAAATACCAAACCATCGATCTAGCTTAAGAATTTTCACTCCTACTAGCTCACTTTACTCTCTAATCAAGGATATCGAAGAAGGTAACTATAGCTATCCATGTAGAGGAGGGAAGGATTTTTTCTTTGTAAGCAATAAAGATGCAGAAGTATATCCATGTGGTTATAGGGGAAATGAAAGTCTAGGCAAGCTGTGGGAAATAAACAAGGTAGATGAATCAGTTAATTGTAGAAGCTGTGATTGGGAGTGTTTTAGGGACCCATCCGAGTTAACTGGCCCTATCACTGAAGCTTTCAATAATCCACTCAATCTAGCAATGAAATTTGTAAAGGAAAAAGAGTATTTTAAGCTTTGGTATAACGATATGATATATTACAGGGATTGTGATTATTTCAATGGTAGAGTTGCTCCACGGCTTGATAAACTTATAAAGTATAGATAAGGGTATATATAATTAACATAAAATTCAAGTGCTTTTGATATTAAAACCTCGAAAATAAAAATCAATGCATCAAGATATAAATATAATGAATAGCAAAGTCCTTGGAGGTGTATAGATGAAAAGTATGACGTACGGGGAGCTTAGTTTTCATGAAGTGTGCCAGAAGATAAAAGAATATGTCAGCAAGGATTTACAAGGCACCTATGTTATCTCTATTGGAACTGACTCCCAAAGCTATGCAGGACTAACAAAAATGGTTTCAGTTATTACCATAGTACGGAAGACTAAGGGAGGCATATTTTTTTATGATATTAAAAAGTTAAAAATGATAAAGGATCTGCGTCAAAAAATATTTGCAGAGACTCAATATAGCTTAGAACTTGCCGAAAAGGTCTTGGCGTTTATTGAGAAGAATGAAATCCAAGCTACAATGGAGGTTCATGTAGATGTTGGAGCAGATGGTAATACAAAATACTTGATTAAAGAAATTGTAGGTTGGGTGAGGACATTAGGCTTCAAGTGTTGCATTAAACCAGAATCATATGCATCCTCAGGTATTGCAGATAGATTATCGAAACGGGATAGTAGAGTAGGTTAAATTATTTTTTGACAAAGCTTGTATACCAAAAATGATGGATTCAATAAAAACAAAGTGAGGGTATTATTTCTTAATGATTTTAGAAATAATATCCTTGTTTTATAATTTTTTGCCATGCAGATGCTCATAATTGGAAAACATACAAGGAAAAAAATTCAATACTTATAGATTGGGAGAATTTGATTATCTAGGTATAACCGATAAGGATTTTACTATATCAGCATAATCGCAATTTCTTAACAATTGATTTACACAGACTTGATTTTTATAGGTAATGAAACATGTTATGGTATAAATACAATGTTGAAAAATGTCGAAAAAATTACATTGATGAAAAAATTAGTCGATAATAATACAAGGAGGCACTAATGAGACGATTAAAGAGAGTAAAATTCAGCTTTAAGAGTATTATCAGCAAAATCACCTTAGGAGTTTTTCTATGTACATTCCTCACCTCTTTAATGGTGGGAATGATTGGTTTGAGGAATAGCGAAAAGATCATTAAGGAGGAAGCCTATAGTAAATTAACCTATATGGCAGAAGCCTACGCAAACGCTTTTAATCAGGATTTCAAAAGAGTAGAATATATTGCTGATAGCCTAGAGTATCTAATCACTTCTCAGATAGAAGCAGAAAAAATAGAGTTAGAGGATGAGTATCTACATAATTTTAAAATGAGCATTGCACCTATGGTGAAGGAGCTTGCACAAAATGCTAGCTCTGCACATTCTGCATATATCTATTTTAATCCAGAGCTGACAGAGAAAGAGCACGACCTATATTTTATCGACCATAATGGCAGTGGGCAGGTTGCAAGACAACCAGAAACACCGATAGAGTACTATGAATCTAGATCAGAGGACGGCAGTATGGAATGGTGGTTTGCACCAATAGAACAAAGAAAGGGCGTATGGACAGATCCATATGAATGGGGTTTTGAAGATGGCTCTAGTAAGCTATTTATTTCGTATACAAAGCCAGTATTTGTAAATGGCCTTTTAATTGCAGTCGTAGGGACTGATTTTATGTTCGACGATATGGCGAAAGTAATATCTGATTTAAATGTTTATAATACTGGTCACGCCTCTTTACTAAATGATCGCTTTAATTATTTAGTACATCCAGAATACAAAAATTTAGAAAATCTCGCTACTATTGAAGATAGCAGCTTTAAGAATACGATAGATGAGATAAATAAGACTGCATCAGGGATAATTACCCAGCCATTTAAAGGTGAAGATAGAATTTTTGCTTATTCAAAGCTATCAAATGGATGGATAATCGTTCTAGAGCCTCCAGCTAAAGAAGTTTTTCAACAGCTAAATGAATATAATCTGTATATGATTTTAATATTATTTGTAGGAGCTCTAGTATCTATATTTATTGCTTATGTTATTGGGAAACTCATTACAACGCCAATTCAGCATGTTTTTGGACAGCTTGAAGTCGTTGCAACTGGAGATTTTACAATAGAAATGCCAGAAAAGCTTATTAAGAGAAATGATGAATTAGGTAATCTTGCAAGGGCCTTCCAAAGCATGCAAGAAAGCATTAGATTATTGATTTCTAATTATAGGGCGGCTGTTAATGAAGTAAATACTGCCGCTGCCACACTTGCTGCAACATCACAGCAAACAAACAGTTCAGTAGAAGAGATTGCTTTAACAGTTGATGAAATTGCTAAAGGAACTTCTGAGCAGGCGGGTGATGCAGAAAAGGCGGCCCATATAGTAATAGAATTAGATAATTCCTTTAATAATCTAATGGAAAGCAATCAAAAAGCTTTGAGAATGACAGATAAAGCACAAAATGAAAATATGAACGGGATACAATCCTTAGAGGAATTAAAGGAGAAGAATAGATTTACGAATGAATCTATAGAAAGAATTCAAAGAGCTATAGAAGAACTGAATAATCGCTCAGGGGATATAGAAAATATTCTAGAAACCATAAGCAGTATAGCAGGACAAACTAATCTATTAGCTTTGAATGCATCTATTGAGGCGGCAAGAGCAGGTGAAGCAGGTAGAGGATTTGCAGTAGTAGCAAATGAAATCAGAAAGCTAGCTGAGGAGTCTAACAAGTCTACAGAACAAATTAGAACTATTGTTTCAGCAATACAAAGCGAAAGTGAAAATACCTATGCTATTATGACGGATGTAAAAAATAGCTCAGAGCAACAAACTATGTCTGTTGAAAATGTAAATACGATCTTTAATAGAATTAATGAATCAATACAAGAAATTTCTGACAGCATTCAGGCAATGAGCGGGCATGTAGGCCAAATGAATGATAATAAGAATAAGATTGTTACATCTATAGAAAGCATTTCTGCAATATCCGAAGAAACGGCTGCTGCTACTGAGGAGGTTAGTGCGTCTATGGAACAGCAAGCTGGATCTATTGAAGAATTAGCCAATCTTGCTCAAAGGTTAAGTAACTTATCGCAACTATTAGAAATTGAGACAAATAAATTTAGCGTATAAACAAAAGAACATATTCCATAGAGGGATATGTTCTTTTAGCTTTTTTTAAAATATTAATATTTTAATACTTAAATTTTGTTATACTCGCCTGCATTTCCTCAGCAAGCCTTGCTAAAGACTCACTGGCATTTGAGATCTCCTCTATTGAGGCTGTTTGTTCCTCAACTGATGCCGAAGCCTCTTCTGTCCCCGCTGCGTTCTCTTGAGAAATAGCCGATAGATTTTCTATTATACTAACTATTTCATTTTTTTTATTTTCCATGCTCTTACTGGAGTTATTCAAATCATCTGTTACATGCTTTATTTTTTCAATAGCATCTGCAATTCCAGTAAATTTTGTATTAGTTAGATGAACACTTTCGGTTTGAGATTTAGTGGTAGAGCTAACCTCTTCCATTGTTTTAACTGCATTTTGGGTTTTATCAGTTAGGTCATAAATGATATTTGCTATATCATTAGTAAAGGAATCGGATTGCTCAGCCAATTTGCGAATTTCTCCTGCGACTACAGCAAAGCCTCTACCAGCCTCCCCTGCTCTAGCAGCTTCTATTGCAGCGTTAAGTGCAAGTAGGTTTGTTTGCTCAGCTATGCTTTTAATCATTTGACTTGCAATTTCAATTTTACCTGCACTTTCGTTTGTGTTTATAATAATTGATTGAACCTCCTGAGAAGCCTTATTAGTAGCCTCATTTTTTGTCATTAGCTCCTTAAGTATTGCAAAGCCATCATTCTTAAGGCGGTTAATCTCTTCTGCCGCAGCGTTCAGGCTCTGCATATATACCTGATCCTGTTCTATTAAATCGCCTAATTCAGATATATTCGTAGCTCCTCCTTCAGTATCCACCGCTTGTTCACTTGCGCCCTTAGCAATCTCCTCAATTGTTTTTGCCACCTCCTCTGCTGCAAGAGCGGACTGCTGACTGGTGGCTGTTAACTCCTCTGCTGAAGCTGCAACCTGTTGAGAGGTTTCAACTATCTGATTTATAAACTCCCTAAGATTTATTGTAATTGTTTGAAAAGCATTAGCCAAGGTCCCTAATTCGTCTTTTCTATTTAGTAGTTCTTTAGGAAAGTCATTACTGATATCAAGCTTTGCTATTAGCTTTGAGTGGGCAACAGATTGTATAATCGGCTTTGTTATTGAGCTTCCAATGGCATAACAGAGTACAATACCGATAATCAGTATGGCGGAGCCCATTAGAATATTATTTCTTCGTATACTTGGTATTGCTGCCAAAACCTCTTCTTCGCCAGCTGTAAGCACAACTGTCCAATTAGTACCCTCAATAGGTGCATAGCCATTATAAAAAACCTTACCTCTATTGGTATATTGGCCAACTCCGATTTTATTCTTTAATATACTTTGAAAAGCTTCGCCTAAGGAGGCATATTCTGCGTCCACTGCATCTATGGGATTAAATTGATTTATAACCCACTCTCTGTTTTGATGGGCTATAACAACTCCTGTTTCATCTATAATATAAGCGTATCCCGATTCACCAAAGCCCATGTCGTTTGAAAGTTGATTTAGCAAATTTGCATCCTTTACTCCTACTAGAACCCCTACAATCTCATTATTTTTTATTATAGGAACAGATAGGGCCATTATAACAGCGCCATTATCAGCAGGGTTAACGCTTACAGTAGGAGGCAATATACCTCTTTTTCCAACTATTGATGCATTGAAATAATCTCTTCCTGTAACATCAGTTCCTGCTGAATCATTTTCGAAGGAGTCTGTAAAAAATAGCCTTCCCTCCTTATTCACAATACCCATTCTTATGTAATCTTTACTATTACTTGAAATGGCCTTTAATATCTTCATCTTTTCTTCTATTGCCACTTCAGTATTATTGAAAATATCCATGTTCGTAAGGCCTTCAAGGTATATATATTGAGAGTCTATTCTGGCATTGATCAAGCGGCCCCCCTCACTAGCTAGAAGCTCTACAGCCTTTTCTACCTCGTTTTTCACTGCATTACTTGTTGTTGAAATTGAGCTATATCCAAAAACTGCAGAAATTAGTAGAATTAAAATAGCAAAATACATGATTAATCTAGTCTTTATGCTTCTCATATTGTCTCCACCTATAAATTTTTTTGTGTTTTGAATACGATCGAGCACCTTTAGGGAATCTGATTCACCGTTAAGGGCTTACTAAAAAAGTATCCTTGGCAATAATCTACGTTAATATTATCGAGCACTTTCAAGATTTCGATGTTCTCTACATACTCAGCAATTGTTTTGATGCCAAAGGAATGGGCAATACTATTGATGCCTTTTACGATGGTTAAATTTCTGGTATTAGTATGAATATCTTTGATTAATAAACCATCGATTTTTAAATAATCAATTGGCAATTTACTCAGATATATGAAGGATGAGACACCACTGCCGAAATCATCTAATGCAAAAGAACAACCTAGTTTTTTCATGTCTATAATCCAATCAATTACTGTGTCTAGATTTCTAATAGTTGAAGTCTCTGTTATTTCAAAGCCTAAACGTTGTGGGTTTATACCGCTGGCAATAATACTATTTTGTATATCCTCTAAAAGCTTTACAGAACTTAGACTATTACCTGAGATATTAACAAACAGCTTGAGATGACTCTTCATTTTTAATACATTGATAGCTTCTTGTATCACCCAATAGTCTATTTGAGTAATTAATCCGGACAGTTCAGCATAGGGTAAAAAGTCATCTGGGTAGATTAAGTTTCCCTCACCATCCAACATCCTAATCAAACATTCATAATGACTAATTTCGCCCTTGGTTTGATAGATTGGGTGGTAGTAGAGTGCAAATCGATTATTAGCTAAGTTGGAGTTTATAAGATTTAACATGGTCATATTATTAAGTATTAACTGAATATTACCTAAATCAAAGGACAAGAATGCTCCTTGATCCTTATTTTGTAGAAATAGCGACACATTAAACACCTCATTTATAGAATTTTATTTTTAAAAATGCTCCTATTGTTAACGTTTTCTTTTTTAAGTTATTTTTAATTATATAGGGGCAATACAGAATCTTCAATTAGCTGCAATTCCTTAAAAAAAGGCTAAAAAATAATAGACTGTTATCCATAGTGGATAACAGTCTGTACCTAATTAACTAAGATTATTGATTTTATAAAGCTTGATAGCCAAGCCCAGGCTTAACTTTGTTTCGTAACTGTCTAGTGAGACTTCTAGTATTTCTTCAATTCGGCTTCTGCGAAAGACCAGAGTTTTGGGGTGTATAAACAGGTGGGCAGCAGCTTCCTTAAGGCTATAGCATATAAGAAGTGCTTCGAGCGTATGGACAAGCTCAGTACCTTTAGTGCTGTCATAATGGATAAGCTTGCCCAGATTATCTTCAACAAAACTTTTGGCTTCTCGTTTCTCATGGATTGTAGACAATAGCTGTAATACCCCAATATCTCGGAAGTAGTAGACACTAGCACTATTGCTTCCTCCAATTTGGGCTGTGAGAATAGCACTATCGGCTTGATGATATCCTTGTTTAATACTATCAGTGCCTATGTTGATATTACTGACACCTATTATAAACTGTAAATATGGATGATATTTATTAAGCGTTTCATTTATTTTGCCAACAAATGCTTTCAGAGTAGCCCCTTGATTATCCGCCGTATCTGCCTGAAATACAACACCTATATTTCTCCTGCATTCCCAAGCAAAGCAATTTGGAATTAGGCAAATATATGAAATTATCTCATCCATTTCAGATGTCATAATGTATTTATCTTTGAAACTTATTAAGCAACAGGCCATAGGGGCAGATAAGTCCATGTCAAGGTCTTTCGCCTCTGTCATTATTGTTTCATCTATAATGGTATGATACTGGATGATATTGTTTAAAAAGTCTCTCCTGCGAATTAATTTTGTCTTGCTGATTAAATCCTCCCACAGTGTCTTGTCCTTCAATAGATGATTTAGGACCTTTTGCTGCTCATCCTGCTTTCGCTTAGTGTTTAAGGCTTTAATAATCACTTCAATCATTTCTTCATTGACCCAGGGTTTTGTAATAAAATAAAAAATACTGCCGTTGTTAATAGCTGCTATAAATACATCTAAATCAGTATAACCTGACATTAGAATACGGATAGTAGCTGGTGATATCACCTTTACCTCTAATAGCAGTTCAATTCCTGATATTTCGGGCATTCTTTGATCACTGATAATCAAATCAATAGAATGGGTTCTAATAATTTCCAGTGCTTCTTCGGAGGATGTGGTCGTAAAGATTTCAAAATTATATTCAATTAATAAGCGCTTAATTGCCCGCAGGATATTGATTTCATCATCAACTATAAGTATTTGTTGTTTACTGGTCATAGCTTTACCCCCTAATATCCTAGTAACCGTTATAACTCAGAATCTTTAGCTACTTCAAAAACTAGATTTTCAAAATCATTAATACTGATGTTTAGAAAATTAAATACATCCATATGAATAGCTTCTTGCCACTTAAAATTCAACAGTTTTGCGGCATAATAGTTAGCTAAATGAAGTACTGAGGTCAGCTCTTTATTAATAACATTATCCTCTAGGGGAGAATGGTGATAAAGAGTAGCTTCTATTAAACAATAGGGTAAACCCCACCAATTTAACAGATAACTACTCATTTCATGATAGGCAATTCCTAAGATTTCTTTTTCAAGCTGATATAAAGGTCTTTTATCGATTCCCTCCAATGAGATAATTTTTTTATATTGCTTGGGAAAATTACTCATTAATACAACTCTACCAATTTCAAGCAATAGGCCTACACAGGTACTATCGGAGGGCATTTCTTTTGAAAAAAGCTTTGGATAAACTTGATTACAGATTTTATTGGTTAATAAGGAATGCTTAGAGAATAACTGATAGCTTTTAGCAAGATTAATGTCAAGTGCTTTGTTATAGGATATACCGGCGGTAAAAGCTATACTTTTTATATGGGTGAGACCGATGTAAGTAATAGCTTTCTTGAGTGATCCTGTTTTAACATTATAAAAAGCAGAGTTAACTATTCTCAAAATTGCAGCTGATAGGGCCTGATCCTTCATAAGCAATTTCTCTATTTCAACTATACTGGCATCATTCTCGATAAGTACACATAAGTCATTGTAAATGAAGCTTACAAAAGGCAGGTTATCTATTTTATTAATAATTTGCAGTATACTATTTTCACTCAATATACGATTTAACTCAAATACATGCTTGATGATATTGAGCATTTCTTGATTATCCCATGGCTTATAGATGCACATTTTTGCTAGGTTAGCATTTAGCAATTTGAAAATAGCTTTTTCATCGGCATAGCCGCTTAGGACAAGGCGAATTACCTCGGGGTACATTGCTTTTACCTTAGTTAATAGCTGATAACCGTCAAGTTCGGGCATCCTTATATCTGTAATAATCAGGTCTATTCTTTCTTTATCTAGGATATCTAGAGCTATAGTACCACTAGCAGCCTGATAAACATTATAATCAGTTTGTAAAAAGACTCTTTTTAGTGCTTTTAAGATTTGCTCTTCAGCATCTACTATAAGAATAGTTTTTTTCATTTCTGAACCTCCGCTTAATACTAATAGTTTAGTGGGAATTTAAGAATAAATTTGGTCCCCTCGTTGAGAGTGCTTTCAACATTTACTTCCCCACCATGTTTATTGACTATAATATCGTAAACAATGCTTAAGCCAAGGCCGGTGCCTTCTCCTACGGGTTTAGTTGTGAAAAAGGGGATAAATATTTTGCCAAGGCTTTCTTCAGGAATTCCTGTGCCGTTATCCTCAATTTCACAATAAACAAAACACGCATCATGATAAGTAGCAATTTTTATTAAGCCCTTTTGAGGCAAGCTTCTATCTCTAATTGCATATACTGCATTTAGCAGTATATTAAGCAATACTTGATTAATTTGCCCTGCTATCCCCTTAATTAAAGGGATCGGCATCAAAGATTTTTCAATTTCCGCATAATACTTATATTCATTAGCAGCAACAATCAAGGTGTTAGTTATTCCTGCGTGGAGATCCATGTCTTTTAATTGTTTCTGTTGATCTATCCTTGAAAAGGCGCTCAAGCCTTTAACTATGTTATCAACTCTCTGTAGACCTTCTCGAATATCCCCTAGTATTTCATCTAAATCTTGAATGATATCACCACTGGCATACTGCTTTTCTATTTCGATAAGCATTGCATTCAAATTATGAGGAAGGCGGGATTTGTGTAAGTCTATACTAAAGTCTCTATATTTATCAAAGCTGCTCATTAAAAGCTGTAAGTATTTTTGGAGAGTGCCGCAGTTGCTGATTATAAAAGCTAATGGGTTATTGATCTCATGGGCTATTCCTGCAGCCAGTTGCCCTATTCCTGCCAACTGCTCCTGCTGGATTAGCCTACTTTGGGTTTCTTTAATTGTATTAAGTGCGTTTTGGAGGTCTGCATTATTCTGCTTCAGCTCTTTTTCCATACGCAATCCCTCGGTAATGTCTCGACCAATAGTCATTACTACCTGTTCACCATTCAAGCTGAATAAATGGGAGTTCATTTCTAATGGCACTTTGATCCCTTCCTTAGTCAAATATTCCATCTCATAAGTGATATGTCCTGATTTGCTGATTTCTTCCTGAAGCGTAGGAAAATAAGCAGCAAAATCTGGGGTACATAAATCCGCCGGGGTCATTGTGAAATACTCTTCTCTGGAATAGCCGGTTTTATAGCAAGCAAAGTCATTAACCTCAATGAAGCGCGTTTTTTGATTTGCTTCCTCTAAAGTATGAACACAAATTATATCATTAACATTATGAAAAAGCTCTCTGAATTTTCGTTCGCTTGTCTTGAGGGCCTGTTCAGCCTGAAGACGCTCAAAAGCATTGCTAAATATTTCTGAAGTCAGCTTTAGCAGAGATAAATCCTCCCTTTGCCATACACTCGCTTCCCTAATATTATCAAAGCCTATAAAGCCAAAAAGCTTGTACTGTACATAGATAGGGAGAATTACTACTGAAACAATCCCTTGGGCTGCTAATATTTCCTTCTCGCAACTAGCTTCCGGGGTTAATTGAGAAATATCCTTAATGAGGATAATCTCGCCTTTATGCAGCTTTTCCATCCACCAAGGAAATATATTAGAGGGCAATCCTTTCAAATTCTCTATCTGTGGGGAGACCCCATCCCCACACCATTCGTGGGTGTTGTCCATAATCTTTTGATTATCACTAAATAGAAAAATGTAGGAACGGCTAGCCGCACAGAAATTGCCTATATCCTCTAAGGAGACATTAATTGCTTGATTTATATCAGAAAAGCTTATAAAACGAGAAGAAATTTTAGATACTAGCTGTTCAAAGGCTAATCTATGGTTTTTAACCTCTTCAATTATTTTTCTTTTTTTGATAGCTTTAGCTGAAATAAAAACCCCTGTAATCTCCTCGGTATCAGATAGTATGGGGCTGTAATTAAGTTCAAACCAGTAGTTAATATGGTTTAAGCCAGAAATCTCATGTTCATTTTCCACTGAATTTCCCTGAAGAGCATGATCTAATGATTCTTTTATGCTTTGTGTATGTTCCTCTATAAAGCAATCAAAAATTGGTTGACCTATCGTCAAGCTTCTATTGAGAATATTTTTAGCTGTGTTAGCAGCAGCCTTATTAAAGCCTTGAATTATATATTCTCTATCTATAATAATAAGTGCATTGGGATTGGAGTTAAAAATATTTTCAAAGTAATTCTGTTCTTTACACATCGGCATCACCCCACAATTAGTTGACTTATATATAAAAATCAATTCTTAGAACTCAAATAACTTCAGTTTATCATATGTTGTCAAGATATGATAGTACGAGCTATCATAACCATATAGCATAATTTTTACTATAGATGGCAAATGCTGAGGGGCTACTTTTCTCGGTCCATATCCTTTGAAAATAAAGGAGGGCATTATTCCCAAGTAATCATAGGAATAATACCCTCTTAATCTATTAATACAGCTTCCTTATATGTTGGTACTATCTCTTCGCTGCAAGCTC
Organism: Natronincolaceae bacterium; assembly: GCA_048264125.1. Classification (GTDB taxonomy): domain Bacteria; phylum Bacillota; class Clostridia; order Peptostreptococcales; family Natronincolaceae; genus M1-B18. The sequence goes on along the minus strand of JBLXDM010000005.1, from coordinate 270,894 downwards.
GATCTTCTGTGCAGCCGTCGGTGAGTCCTTTTCCAAAAGCTTTTTAAACCCGGAGTAGGCAACCATCACTCCTAAAATCACCAGCAATACTGCAAAAACCAGCTGTAGTCCGTCGCTGTAAATCACAAAGCCGCCTGTAACAAAGAGCTTGTTTAATATTTTACTAATGGTTAGATAGAGGGCAGTTAAGGTGACAGTCAGCATTACCACCATAGGTACCCATAGAGTAAAGCCCTTTCTATTGGTTTTCTTTAAGAATACAGCCAAAGCAATTAATGCAAGGGCAGAAAGCAATTGATTGGCGGAACCGAATAGAGGCCAAATATTTTGATAGCCTGCTATAGAAAGCAGGTAGCTCAATAATAGAGTTGCAGCTGTAGCAAAATGCTTATTCGTTAATAGCTTATACGAAGCTGAGGCTTGACCTGCTTCAATCTCGTCATCCTGGAAAAGCTCCTGGAAGGCCAGTCGGCCAACTCGGGCAACAGAGTCCAGAGAGGTTAAGGCAAAGGCAGAAACCGAAAGCGTAATAACAGCAAAGGAGATATTGGCAGGGATACCAAGGGTGCTTAGAAAGCCTGAAATACCCTGTGCAAAAATGGTTGGAGGCGTTCCCTGAGGCATAATGCCTCCCTTTGCTAGGGCCCCTACTGCAATCAATGCAATGATGGCCAGCAAGCTTTCTAAAAGCATGGCACCAAAGGAAATAGGTAAAATATGCTTTTCATTTTGAATCTGCTTAGAGCTTGTACCGGAGGCAACCAGTGCATGAAAGCCGGATACAGCACCGCAGGCGATGGTAACGAAAAGCACAGGGAACATCATATTACCATTCACCACAAAGCCTGAGTAAGCAGGAAGCTCCATAGTTGGATTTGCTACAAAAACTCCTACTACTGCACTACCTATCATGGCAACCAGCAAAAACGAATTAAGATAATCCCTTGGCTGAAGCAGAGCCCATACGGGAGTAACTGAAGCAATAAATACATAAATGAATACGAAATATTGCCAAATGCTCTTGCTTATATATAACGGAAAAACTAGTCCTAATACTATAGAACCAACCAACAATGTAAGGGCTATGGCTGTCATTTTAAATGAAGATGGTTTTTTGTAATAATTAAAAAGCCCTAAAAATACTGCTGCTGCTATAAAAATCAAAGATGTAGTGGCAGTTGAACCGTTGGCACTGTTCAGAGCGCCTTCGGCAGTAAAGCCGTTGAAGGTGCCGGCCACAATGTCAGCAAAGGCAGCAACAACTAGAATCGCAAAGAGCCATACGAAAAGCAAAAAGAGCTTTTTCCCTGTTTTTCCTATATATAGCTCGATGACATACCCAACGCTACGGCCCTTGTTTTTAACCGAGGCGTACATGGCTGCAAAGTCCTGTACAGCTCCGAAAAAAATACCACCAATTAAAATCCATAATAGCACAGGAACCCATCCAAACATGGCGGCAATGATAGGCCCGTTAATAGGTCCAGCCCCAGCAATTGAGGCAAATTGATGGCCAAAAACCACCCCCGACTTAGCTGGCACATAATCTACACCATCCTCTAATTCGTAAGCTGGCGTTTTCGCATTAGGATCAATTCCCCAGCTTTTTTCCAGCCATTTCCCATAGGTAAGGTAAGCCCCACCCAACACTATGATAGCAATAAGCATCATAAAAATACCATTCATAAAAAACCCTCCTATTTAATAAATAATTGCACAACCATAAAAAATGATGACAACATCAGGATCTCAGAACGACAAAAAGCCTCCATCCCTATAATTAGAGACGAAGGCGACGCTCCGTGTTACCACTCTTGTTGCTGCAGTGCAGCCACTCAGTCATATCAGGCGAAATATTGCCGAATATGCTCCTAAATAACGGTAGGATACCGGTTACACCTACTTAGCCTACGCCTTTCAGTAAACTGCTCCCAGGTGAGATTATTTTGGCTTCTTGTCATTTTTCACCAGGCAATGACTCTCTAATAAAGAAGTGGCAAAACAATATGTCCTGATCGTTGCACATTTCATTTTGGTTATTGTATATTGAATACAGTCTACCACCATTTTATTTTCTTGTCAAACAAATTTTCGAAATATTGTGTGTATACAAGCTTGATTTGGCATAATGGAAATACATTGATTTTATGATATAATTATAAAGATAGTGCTGTAGGTGAAGGCAAATAACAAGAGAATAAAATGATGATATAGAAGGTAGGGATGATGGTAGTGAAGAAAAACACGCTTTCTATTTTTCTGCTGGCAGCTATTTTAATAGCCTGTATTTTCATGATTTATAAATATGACAGACATATCTTGGCATGGCAGGCCAATAAAAATATTGATGTAGAGGGTGTTAGGCTGATGATGCTGGAGACAGAAGTGAAGGCATTAATAGGCGAGGCTGAGACCTATATCCCAGGTTTTGGTGGCTATAGGCTTGAATACCCTAATAGGGGCATTTTTCTATCACTTTTAAATGACAGCGATACTGATTTTTACCGTAGGGTGAAGGAAATAAACATCATGGCAGCAGGCTATGAGATTTATGGTATCCGGGTTGGTGATGAGTATGATGTAGCTCTTTTGACCATAAATAAGCAAGGCTTTACAAAAGAAAGAGAGGGTTATAGAGGTCAATGGAGGAAGAATATGTATATAGTTTTAGATAAATACGAAGATAAGGTGAGGAGTATAACTATAGGCATAACAGATAGGGTTAGCGAAAGCAGAGTCTATTAAAACAGATGACACTTCTAATTGCTATAAGGCCCTCATCTTTCAAGGAGTATAAATAGCGGATATGGTTTGTGAAAAAGGGTACCCTTTCTTAGTTTAGCTGGAGGTACCCTAATTTTATTGCATTTTCCAAATAAGACACAAGGTACTAAGAATAATACACGACGATCATTGATTTATCTAGATTAGGCAGCATATCAGCCCTTGACAAATGTATAAAAATCATGAATATGTCAAAAGTATGTAAAGACAGAAAAAATGTTCGGTCAATAAAAGGATTTTTTATTTATTTATAGTATATATATAATGAATATTAATTATAGAGGTTGAGGCGCATGATAAAGAGTTTAAGAGAGATAACAGAGGCTTCAGAGGTCAGCAATCTATCGGCCTTTGCACAGCTCAGCAGAAATACTAGAGGAAGAACCACAAATGAAGAGGAATGTGACATAAGAACTGCATATCAGAGGGATAGGGATAGAATCATACATTCGAAATCCTTTAGAGTGCTGAAGGAAAAGACACAGGTATTTATAGTGAAGGATGATTCCTTTAGAACCAGATTAACCCATACATTAGAGGTCAGTCAGATTTCCCGAACCATTGCTAGGGCGCTTAGATTAAACGAGGATTTGGTAGAGGCCATTGCCCTAGGTCATGATTTAGGTCATACCTGCTTTGGTCACAGTGGCGAGGAGGTTTTGCATCAGCTGACGGGTCATTTCAAGCATAATGAACAAAGTCTAAGGGTTGTGGAGGTGCTGGAAAGGGGAGGAAAGGGCTTAAACCTCACTCACGAGGTTAAGGATGGTATTTTGAAGCATACTGGTGGGGAGGAGCCAATCACCCTAGAGGGAAAGCTGGTTAGAATAACCGACAGAGTAACATATCTATGCCACGACATTCAGGATAGCATTGATGCAGGAATATTGGACAAGGCAGACATTCCAGCGGAATTTCAACAGGTTCTGGGGGAAACTCAGGCGGAGCGAATTAATATATTTGTTAGAGATATTATTGATGAAACCTCGAAGCAGCTAAACTTTGGCAATAAACCTGCCATATATCAAAGTCCGCTGATTAAGGAGCTTACGCTGGAGCTGAGAAGGTTCATGTTTGAAAGAGTATATTATGGGGATATTTGCATGAAGGAGAAGGAAAAGGCCACTTACATAGTCACTTCATTATATAAGTATTTTATGGAGATGCCCACTGTATTGCCAATAGAATATAGGCAGCGTCTAGAGGTGGATACCGTCAAGCAGGTGGTGACGGATTTCATTGCAGGCTGCACCGACTCCTATGCAATCAAGCTATTTCAAGACAGATTTATACCCTCACCCAATAGCTTATAAATCGAAGAATTATCTTAATTTTGCGAATTCATTTTTTTTATGTTATAGGGAGGATTTGTGAAGATTTATGTCGAATAAACCTTTTCATGCTAAAAAAAGGATGATTATATTATGAAGGTAATAGTTGATTCAGATGCTTGTCCTGTTAAAAGCATTATTCTCAAATCCTGCAAGGAGGCAGGTATCCCAGTTGTCCTTGTCCATAGCGTCAGTCACATTACCAACCAGGATTATGAAGCTCAGACCATTGTAGTCGATAATTTCTCACAGGCCGCTGATATGGAGATAGTTAAGCAGACCGGCAGAGGAGATCTTGTAGTAACAAACGATATAGGACTGGCAGCTATAGTTCTTGGTAAGGGGGCACATGTACTAAATTTTTCAGGCTATTTTTATACTAATGACAATATTGAGCTTCATTTAGAGCAAAGGTACTTTAATCAAAGAATTTTGGCCTCAAAGGGGAGATTGAAGGGGCCAGGGAAACGCACAGCGAAGGATAATGAAGATTTCAAGAAGGCTTTAGCCGGATTTATAAACGGCTGCAGCAAATAGAGCTAAATGTTATTATATTAATTATTTAATATAGAAGGAGAATAAAAAAGAAAACAGAACTTATAATATATAAAACATAAATGAAAAAAATAACACTTTAGGTGGTTATAATGGGAAATTTCTTTCCGGATGAATTAATTGACGAAATAAAGGCTCGCAACGATATTGTGGATATAATTTCAAGTTATATAACAGTAAAATCTAAGGGCTCCTCCCATAAGGCTCTTTGTCCCTTTCATAATGAAAAAACACCCTCCTTTGTCATAAATAGAGATAAACAGATATTTAAATGCTTTGGATGCGGTGAATCTGGGGATGCTATAGGCTTTGTTATGAGGATGGAGAATCTAGATTTCATAGAAGCAATTAAGCTTCTGGCACAAAAATCAAACATTTCCCTGGAGCAATATGATACCTCCGATAATATGAAGCGGGAAATGGAGGAAAAGCTTTCTTTGTTCGAGCTTAACAAAAAGGCGGCTATATACTTTTATAACAACTTAACCAAGCAAGCAAACCCGGCTCTGGATTATTTAAAGAAAAGAGGATTAACGGCTAAAACCATTAAGAGCTTTGGCTTAGGTTATGCTCCCAACAATTGGCATGATTTAATGAATCATTTTCTTAAGGCTGGGTATTCAATAGATGACCTCATTAAATGCGGTCTTGTCACCAGAGACAATGAAAAAAAAAATCAGTATGATCGTTTTAGAAATCGCATAATGTTCCCTATTTTTGATGTAAGGGGAAATGTTATAGGCTTTGGAGGCAGAGTTTTAGACGATGCCCTGCCGAAATACCTTAATTCGCCAGAAACCAGCATATTCAATAAAAGCAACACGTTATACGGTTTGAATTTTGCAAGAAGGCATATTAAGGATGGAAGACTTATCTTGGTAGAGGGCTACATGGATGTTATAGCACTGCATCAGTATGGCTATCAAAATTGTGTTGCAGCTCTGGGAACCTCCTTTACTAAAGGGCATCTGCAGCTACTGCAAAAATATTCCACTGAGGCTATTGTTTGCTTCGATGGTGATGCAGCCGGTGCAAAGGCTACCCAAAGGGCAATAGAGCTTCTACAGGACAGCAGCTTAAATACAAAGGTTTTGCTCTTAAAGGATAATATGGATCCCGATGACTTTATTAAGCTAAGGGGTAAATTTGCCTTTGAGGAACAACTTAACGCTGCAATCAGTCTAATAGAATATAAGATACAAACAGCTAAAAATAAATGGCCCTTAAATTCTTCAGAGGGGAAAATACAATTCATTAAGGCTGTTGTATCAATTATAAAGGAAATAAAAAGCCCTGTTGAAAGGGAGGTCTATGTTCAAAAAATTGAAAAGGATTTAGGTATATCTAAGGATATCATATTAATGGAGATATACGGCAAGGATGGAAAACAGCCTACTGAGAAGAATCAAAAGTATACTTCAAAGAACATAAGAGATAATAAATACATAGAGGCTGTTCCATTGGTAGAGCAAAAAGGCCATATTATAGCTGAAAGGCAATTAATTAAGTTTCTATTGACTAATCCGGATATGATACCTAAAATTGAAGAAAAAATTGAACCAGAGGATTTTTTAATAGGAAACTATGGCGTTCTAGTCGAATATATTTTTTCTAATTACAGAATTGCACCAATAGAGCCCGATATTATTTCAGCTGAATTACCGCAGCTGAAGGCAGCAATAAAAGACATATTAGATACAGATATAGAATTTATAGATATTGTTAGAACCCTAGAGAAGTATATTATCAATCTCAAGAGATATAAATTGCTATACGAGCAACATGAGCTTCAACAGCAGCAAATGTCCTTAATCCAAAGTAAAAAATTAAATAAGGAAGAGGTTGAGAAGGAATTGCTAACCATTGGCTTGAAAATAATGAAAATAAACAGTGAGATACAAAAGCTACAGCCTTAAGGAAAGGAGGGGACACCATTGAGTGATTTACATGACGTAAAGAAGGAAACCGTTAAGAAATTGATTGAAAAGGGTAAGAAAAGAGGTATAGTTACCTATACAGAGATTATGGATGCTCTAGAGGATATCAGTCTAGACAAGGATCAGATTGATGAATTATATGATCATTTTGCAACTATGGGTATAGATGTGGTGGGGGGTAAAATCGACACGGATATTGACGATGTCGACGCTGATGTGGATGTCGACGTTGATGTTGATGTTGATTTAGATGATGTTGCGCTTGAGCCAGAGCTCATATTAGAAGAGAGTGTAGAGGATGACGTCGCACTGCTTAAGGGTATAAATATCGATGACCCCGTAAGGATGTACTTAAAGGAAATTGGAAAGGTGCCATTGCTGTCGGCAGATGAAGAAATAGAGCTGGCAAAAAAGATGGAGCAGGGAAATGAAGAAGCAAAAAAACGTTTGGTAGAGGCAAATCTCAGATTAGTTGTCAGCATAGCTAAAAGATATGTAGGAAGAGGAATGCTGTTCTTAGATTTGATTCAGGAGGGAAATCTTGGACTAATTAAAGCGGTTGAGAAGTTCGACTTCCGTAAGGGCTTTAAATTTAGCACCTATGCCACATGGTGGATAAGACAGGCAATTACCCGTGCTATAGCAGACCAGGCAAGGACTATCCGTATTCCTGTTCACATGGTAGAGACAATAAACAAGCTGATTAGAGTTTCTAGACAGCTGCTTCAGGAGCTGGGCAGAGAGCCTAAGCCCGACGAAATTGCTAGGGAAATGGATTTGTCGGAGGAAAAGGTCAGAGAAATTCTGAAGATTGCACAGGAACCAGTTTCTCTGGAGACACCTATAGGTGAAGAAGAGGATAGTCATCTAGGAGACTTTATACCGGATGATGATGCTCCGGCCCCAGCCGAGGCTGCAGCCTTCTCGCTTTTAAAGGAACAGCTTATAGAGGTGCTGGATACTCTGACACCAAGGGAGCAAAAGGTCCTAAGACTAAGATTTGGTTTGGATGATGGCAGAGCCCGTACCTTGGAAGAGGTTGGAAAGAAATTTGATGTTACAAGAGAGCGAATTCGTCAAATTGAGGCAAAGGCTTTAAGAAAGCTAAGACATCCTAGCCGCAGTAAGAAGCTGAAGGATTATCTAGAATAATATATATAAAAAAAATAGATTCGCTGAGGGCGAATCTATTTTTTATATCATTCCTTACCAATATTGTTTTTGCTTCCCATATTCAATTTTCTTTTTCTTCTCTTCAGGTGTCTCGGTGTTATCAAGCTGGTCCTGTAGGGTATTCATTATCTGATCGGCCTCCTCCTCCCACTCCTGAGTTCGGCCTCCCCATTTAAAGTGGGTCATATTTTCAGGAGACACAACTATCTTTTTCTTTTTTTTAGTATGAGGCATGAGCATCTCTCCTTATCCTTTATAGTAAGCAATTGAGATTAGATGGTATAATAATCATTGTTATTAATATTTTTAAGTAAAGGAGTCATTTATATGCAGATAAAACTTACCCCAAGGCTAGAAAAAATAGCTAATTTAGTAGAGATAAATAATAGAGTGGCGGATATAGGCACAGATCATGGCTATATCGCCATATATTTGATTCAAAACAACATAAGCCCTTATGTTATAGCAGGGGATATAAATAAGAAGCCTTTAGAAAGTGCAAGGAAAAATATTGCAGATATAGGTTTAGGACAGAGAATCGAGACTAGATTAGGTAGTGGTTTGTCCATACTAAAGCCCGGTGAGGTAGAAACCGTAATAATAGCGGGCATGGGTGGAATGCTGATAAGTCAACTGCTGCAGGAGGCTCCGGAGGTAATAGCTACAACAAGAGGTTTAATACTGCAGCCAATGCAGGCTCAGGAGGAGCTTAGAAGGTACCTGGTGGACAATGGCTTTAAAATAGTTAAGGATTTACTGGTAAAGGAAGACCATAGGATATATGAAATACTTTGTGTTGAGAAGGGACAGCAGGAGGTTTTAAAGGAAATACAATACGAAATAGGCTTTTACATAGAGGAAAATCCCAAGAATTTGGCCATAGAGTTTGTTGAAGGGAAGGTCAATATATATCAGAGTATAATTGGTGATATAAAGGATATAGAGGCAGAGCATGTCGTAGAAAAGCTGAAGCATTGCAAGCAACGACTGGAAGCATTAGAGGAGGTGTTGATATGTCTAGAAAGATAAAAAATGTACTGAGGCTGCTGGAGGAGCTGGCTCCGAAGGAATATGCCATGTCCTGGGACAATGTTGGGCTGCAGGTAGGAGACAGGGAGGATGTAGTCTCACGGATTTTAGTTTGTCTTGACATAACCGAGGCGATTATTGAGGAGGCCATAAGCAGCAGGGCCGATTTCATAGTCTCCCATCACCCAATAATTTTTAAGCCCATAAAAAGCCTCTTGAAGGATAACCCACAAGGAAGAATTATACATAAAGCAATTAAGCATAATATCTCAATTTATTGTGGACACACAAATATTGATATAGCTCCGGGGGGATTAAATGATTATATAGCCCACAAGCTGGGGGTAAAGGAGACTAGGATACTTGACGTAACCGCTACAGAAAAGCTGTACAAGCTGGTGGTTTTTATTCCTGAGGAGCATCAGGAGGAGGTAGCTGAGGCCCTTGCTTCCGAAGGGGCTGGGCATATCGGTAACTATAGTAGCTGCAGCTTTAGAACCAACGGCATCGGTGCCTTTATGCCCTTAGATGGGACAAAGCCCTTTATTGGTGAAAAGGGTAGACTTGAAAAGGTTCAAGAGGTACGTCTGGAAACCATCGTGGCTGAAAAAAAGCTTAAGGCAACAATCGATAAAATGCTTGAGGCTCACCCCTATGAGGAGGTGGCATATGATATCTATCCTCTGATTCTGGAGGGTACCAGTGTAGGTATCGGCAGAGTCGGTCATATGGAAACGCCCATGAGGCTTTCAGAGCTTGTAGAGGTTGTCAAGGCGGAGCTGAAGCTGGAGAAGCTAAGGACGGTAGGAGAGCTTGAAAGCATGATTAAAAGGGTATGTGTGGTAAATGGCAGTGGGGCAGAATATATTCAGGCCGCCGCCAGAGATAAATGTGATTGTCTAATAACGGGAGATGTAAAATATCACGAGGCGCAAATGGCCCTGGAGCTGGGACTTTGCATAATAGATGCAGGACATTTTGAATCGGAAAATATTTTTATTGAGCTTATGGCAAATTATCTCAAAGCCAGGATTAGTGAGGAGGCTTTATCAATCGAGGTTATAGAATCTAAAATTAATGTCAATCCTTTTAAGATAATATAACCGGGTTAGATGTTGATTTTATTTTTTAAAAATGTTAAAATAATTTGTTGTATAAATAACTAAAGGACAAGTAAATTTAGGTGAGGATAGGCTGGTGTTTTTATGAAGGCTGTAATGTATAGTGACGGTGGCTCAAGGGGTAACCCGGGAGAGGCTGGTATAGGCGTACATATTGAAGACGAAAATGGTAATATCTTGAGGGAGCTCAGTCAATTTATCGGAGCTCAGACCAATAATATAGCGGAATACAAGGCCCTCAGCAGAGGTCTGGAGGCGGCCCTGGATATGGGCATAACGGAGATATCCTGTCTACTGGATAGTGAGCTGGTGGTAAAGCAGATTAAGGGAGAATACAAGGTAAAGAATGAAGGAATAATACCTATGTATAATATGATAATGCCCTTGATTAAAAAATTTCAACGCTTTGAAATCCAGCATATACGCAGAGAACTGAATAAAAAGGCCGATGCTTTGGCCAATAAGGCAATGGATATGAAATAATACCATATATTGCATTTTGACAAAGTCATATATATATGGTAAGATTGTATACCTGATGACAAGTTAATAGCATGTGAGTAGGTTAGATGATCGCGGACGCAGCATTGCTGTGGACGAGGAAAGTCCGAGCTCCATAGAGCAGGGTGCTGGGTAATGCCCAGTGGAGGTGACTCCAAGGAAAGTGCAACAGAGAGATACCGCCACTTAGCTAGCTTTTGTTAGTTAAGGGGTAAGGGTGGAAAGGTGAGGTAAGAGCTCACCAGCAGTTAGGCGACTAGCTGGCTATGTAAACCCCATCTGGAGCAAGACCAAGTAGGGACTAAAAAGCGGTTGCTCGCCGTGTCCCGTGGTAGGTCGCTTGAACCGTCTGGCAACAGCCGGTCTAGATAGATGATTGTCCAAGACAGAACTCGGCTTATAGATCTACTCGCATATAATTATGAAAAACACTAGCTTATTTGGCTAGTGTTTTTGTTTGCGTTAGAGGGTAGGTGAATCAAATAAAGTTTCTCCTCCTCCGACGGATATATTAAATTTGAGTGTAGTAGTCGGACTAATATAGATCACCAGCTCAAAGCCGGGAGAAATTCTCCTGGTTCCCGTCGAATATAAAAGATCAAAGGGAATCCCTACCTTAACCAATAGGGTTATGGCAGCATTAATTTTAGCCAGAGGCAATAGCTGATTGCCTAATATGCTTTTAAAAACATCCGTTGCCAGTATCGCCAGCAGCTCCTTCTCAAATGTTGCCATATAGCTTCCCCTTTTTAAAAAAAGATTTATGGTATCTATATATAATATGTCACGAACCAAGCGGTTCGTGACATTGAGATTTTAAAAATTAAATATATCGGCTACAGGACATTGCTACAGCATTGGCTGCCTGCATTCCGGTCTGTAGGGACCCCTGCATCCAAGCTCTGGATACGGATATATGCTCCCCAGCGAAAAAAACTCTGTCATTATATTCCGGTTCAGTTGCCACCTTGGAGTAAAGGATTTTTTGCATAGGATCATAAAAGGCAAAGGCCCCTAAGGCCCATGGGTTTCTATCCCATAGGATGCGTTTGCAATCCACCACCAAATAATCTAGGCTGCCCTTAGGTAGGCAATGTACCTCCTCCACCTGTCGTTTAACTATTTCCATGGCTTCCGGTTCAATAAAGCTTCCAAGCCGCACTGCATCCTGTGTCCAATTGTAGGAGGCCAGCAGCACTCCCGGCTTATTAGGCGAAGTATTTGGTAGGGGGTCCCATTTGCATGCCGGGGATTCAAATATTCCTAATTTTTGATTGCTTTCCTGAGGGCAGAAGCCAGCCTGATCAGAGGGATACCATATTGTATTAATAACCTGATCGCTGGTGGAGCTGCCGCCAATAATCCGTTGGCCCGGCCCTCCTGCCTCCCAAAATCTATAGTTAAATAGTAATAATGTCTTTTGGGCTGCGATATAGGTCATACTCTTTATTGCCTGCATCTTCTCGGTAGAAAACTGTGGATTTAGGTTGATCAGTCTTAAATTAGAGAAGGGGACGGTACACACGACATAATCAAAAAACTCGTGGGAGCTCTTGTCATCCTTTAGTCTTTTATATTCAACTGCTACTGTGTCATCCCTTGAATATTGACTCATGCCTGTAACCTGGTAGCCCTGCTTCCAACGGATTTTCCCCAGCTCATTCGGTGAAATGCAGGGAAGGTATTCCTTGGGTCTGCTGCTGAGTAAGGACCTTAGGAAGGCCTCAGGCAGCTTTACAGTGCCCCCCACCAATTCATACAGAAAGGAAAAGCTTAGGGGATAAACCTCCTGTAAAATCTCAAAATAGCTTTTGAACAGTACGGCACCTATAAAGGGATCTACACTACTGATCATTTCAATAGCTGCCTCGCTTAGACCCAGCTTTGACATCATCTGCTGCACGCTGTGTCTGTCGGAATCCTTTATTTGTGGCGAATATTCTGCTTTAACCTCTAGTATTTGACGTCTTATTTCCGGAGGTATTGACTTCAGATATTCCTCATACACTGTACTCTCCAATTCCGGCCAAGGCGTATTCCTTTCTTCAGGGGTTAAATCAAATTCAGGATAGATGCATTTTTGTATGTTCTCTCCTTCAGGGCCTGTCTTTACACTTATGCCCCGTACATATTTATAGCTATTTTCGTTGGTCTGAACAAAGGGTCTAGAGTTTAGATTAAAGGTATTAATATAGTGCCAGGTTGTTTCATGGCTTACGCTAAACCTCATGGCCCCCAGCTCTCCATACAGATCTCTTTGCTTATCAAAGAAGTATGTATAAATCCTACCTCCTATCCTTTTTTCCTCCGCCTCAAAGATTGTAATATCGAAGCCCAGCTTTCTTAATTCAAAGGCTGTAGAGAGTCCAGCCAAGCCTCCGCCAATAACCGCAACTCGGATGTTTTTGCAGGAGCCGGGGGGAAGTATAGTGGTGATATCGGGAGGAGGGCTTAATAGCTCTACAATATTATCAAAATCCTCTGGTCGATCCTCAATTGCCAGGGCAAATTTCATCAAATCGTATCGGTCGGTTGCTGTTGGATTACATGGCTGAATTGGTACTATTGGCATAATACAAACCTACCTTTCAAAAATATTACTAATCTATATGTCAAATGTTTTCAAATTATATTAAATTCAGGTGTATTTGTTAAAAAACTTATAGTTTAATTAAAAATTGAAATACTAAGAAAAGACTATATGAAGGGAGGAACCATATGAATAAAGCTATAAAACACCTAATTATGTTATTTCTCATATTGAGCGTGGTTACTTTATTCGGCTGTGCCCCGAAGGAGGAGCCTGCGCCTGACCCTGTGCCTGAGGAGGAAGAGCGGGCTGAGATACCGGCTCCAGAGGACATGATCCTTTCTGCTGAGGAGTGGAAGGAAGAGTATCCGCTAATATACGAGTCCTTTATACGTACCTCCAGAATGAAGGATGATACGGTTGAAGAAGCCAGACTAGGAGGGCTTCATCCTATAGATTACCTTCAGAAATATCCAAATATAAAGGTCTTATATGAAGGCATAGGCTTTTCAAAGGAGTATTATGCAGCCAGAGGTCACTATTACTCTCTGGTGGATGTTGTCAACTCAGCTCGTCCAAAGCCAGGAGCCTCCTGTCTTGCCTGCAAAACGGCAGCATGGGAAAAGCTCAATGTAGAGTATGGAAGTGAGGCGGCAGCAAAGGATTTTATTGAAACGGCAAATGAAGTCGATATTGGGATTTCCTGCTACAATTGTCATCGAAACGATCCCGGCAAGGAAATTCAGGTAACTAATCCCCACCTAATCAATGCTCTGGAAAACAATAATATTGAGTTTAAGGCTGGTACCCTTGCCTGTGCACAGTGCCATACGGAGTACTATCTGGATAAGGAGTCAAAGGAGGTTATACTTCCTTGGGATAAAGGACTTGGTGTGGATGATATAGAGGCCTATTATGATGAAATGAATTGGTTTGATTGGGAGCATCCAAGGGCAGGGACTCCATTAATTAAGGTGCAGCATCCTGAGGTAGAACTGTATTCGGGAAGTGTACATGATAATTTGGGGGTAAGCTGTGCCGACTGCCATATGCCAACTGTGACAGAAAACGGAGAGAGCTATAAGTCCCATTGGGCTAAGAGCCCATTGAAAACAGTTGAGGAGTCCTGCGCTAGATGTCATGGGGACAGCGAAGATGCTCTAATTGAAGAGGTACAGCAGCTACAGCAGAAGGTATCGGAGCTTGAGGGGGAGCTTGGCCAGATGCTGGTGCAGCTAATAGAGGGACTATCGGCAGCCAGAGAGAGCAAGAGCTTGGAGGATAAGACCATAGAGGAGGTTCAAGCCCTACATAGAAAGGCTCAGTATAGATGGGATTTTGTCTTTGTTGAGAACAGCACTGGCTTCCATAATTATGAAAAGGCAGTAGAAACCTTGGAAAAGGGTAAAGAATATGCGCAGCAGGCCCTGGATATTTTAGAAAAGTAAAAATGTGTCAATAATTAAGCTACCGTGTAAATGCGGTGGCTTTAATTTTTTATGGAAGGAGAAATTAGTATGCAGGAGGATATGAGCTTTAAGCAATTTATTTCCCTTTTTAGGTCCATGAGGTTTGGCTTAATTCTTTTGGGTATTTTGTGTGTTCTGGCCGTGATAGGCTCTACAATACCCCAAGGACAATCGGAGGCCTTTTATCGAATGAATTTTTCGGAAGGCAGAGCTAGGCTATTAATGGGGCTTGGCTTCACCAACATATATACTTCGCTGTATTTTAGATCTCTATTTTTGGCCCTATGCATCAACCTAACCCTTTGTAGCATCATTAGGTTTAAGGGAATACTAAAGAGGGCTACCGGATTGTACTACAATAAAGCGGAGGAGAAAATAGAGAGTCTTCCAATAAAGGGGATAGAAAAGCCGGATTCCTTTATAGAAGAAAAATTCAGCAGCTGGGGCTATGCTGGAATAAAAAAGCTACAGGAGGAGCAGAGAACAATTTATTACAGCAAACGGCTCTCCATAGGATACTTTGGGTCATGGCTCATCCATCTGGGGCTCCTTATTGTTATCATCGCCTATTCCTTTGGTCAATACAAAAATTTCTCAGCTGCTGTATATGGAATACCTGGAAGTGTACAAGAAATAGGCGACACTGGCTTAAGAGCAGCCATTAGGGATTTTAGGATTGAGTTCGAAGAGAATGGAGCAGTAAAGCAGTATTATACACAGCTGGAGGTTTTGGATCAGGAGGGGACTCCCCTAGACGCAGGCCTACTGTATGTTAATAGCCCCTTTAGATATAAGGGCTATAGCTTTTATCAGACAGCAACCGGCTGGGCAACGGAGGTAAAGGCATTTAAAAGCAATGATGCTATCGGTGAGCAGCTGCTTTATGAAGGGACCACCTATATGGATGAGGCGGAGGGTATCGCCCTTCAATTCAATAGGCTTTATCCTGATTTTATTAATACCGCATCCGGAATGGCAACTGCATCACAGCTGCCTAATAATCCCCAAATTTTGTATTCCTTATTTTATCAAGGGAGTCGTGTTGATATGAATGTCGTTTCTCCCGGAGAGGTGATCAGCTGGCAGGAGTATCAGTTTATACTAGATGATATTAATAGATACACATACCTGCAGGTAAATAAAATACCGGGAAAGGCTGCTGCCTTATGTGGTGCCTTAATTATTATGCTGGGCTTGTATGTTGCCTTTTATTTAAAGCCAAGGCATGCAGTAGCAGTGGTGGAGGGCGACAGTCTAAGCTTTTACGGACATATTTCAGCAAGGAGTAAAAACGTCTTTAAAGGTGTAAATACAGGTTTAGGAGGATAAATATATGGTACTTGAAAATCAAAGCTTCAATTTTGCATTGGCACTTTATGCATTTTCACTGGTTGGATATCTTTGCTTTTTCATCCTTAGAAGGGAAAAATATGCTGCTTACGGGAGCCTGCTGGTGAAGTTTGGCTTTCTATTTCATACCCTTTCTTTGGCTACAAGAGCGGTTGAGGCCAGTAGATTACCCCTCAGCAATCAATATGAGTTTGCCACCAGCTTTGCTTGGGGTATAGCCTTCAGCTTTATAGCCTTTGAATGGAGATATAAGCTGAAGCTATTGGGTTGCTTCGTATTGCCATTGCTGCTGCTGGTGGCCTTTTATGCAGCCATGCAATCTAAAGAAATAATGCCTTTAATGCCTGCACTTCAGAGCAGATGGATCGTGATTCATGTAAGCACGGCTGTCTTTAGCTATGGCGCCTTTGCAATAGCCTGTGGTGTATCGATCATGTATATCATACGTGACAGGCTGGAGGAGGACCGATTTATCAATAAGCATTTGCCAAATTTAAGGGTATTAGATATAATAAGTTATCGAGCAATTGCATTGGGTTTTATTATGCTGACTATAGTAATCATCAGTGGCGCTATATGGGCGGAGAGGGCCTGGGGGAGATATTGGCAATGGGACCCTAAGGAAACCTGGTCCTTTATCACCTGGATAATATATGCAATATATTTACATGTTAGGCTGACGAAGGGCTGGAAGGATAAAAAAGCTGCTTGGTTTGCGGTTATAGGCTTTGCATCAATTATTTTTACATACATAGGTGTAAATACTTTGCTGGTGGGGTATCATTCTTATGCAATACTGTCTGGACATTTTTAAGAGGGTTTTAGCGAGACTTGGAGGTGAATTTCTTGAAGAGGAGCTTTGTTGTATTGGCTTTAATTCTTTTGACTTCAATTGGTCTTCTTAGCTGTAATAATAAATCTATAGCTGAGGAGGGAGCAGGAGATCAAGAGGAAAATCCGATAGATTTGACAGAGGTTCAGTCTATAGGGGATACAGGCTATGATATTGAGGAGCTAAAGAGTAAGCTGCTGGAGGCCCAAGCAATTGAGCTTAAGGGAATAGAAGGAGAGCCGATTGGGGCTCTACAAAATAGAGAAATCATTATAGCTTGGGTAGAGGCTTTGTTTAACTATCCTATACAGGAGGCATACCCTGAGGTAGATCTGGAAATTGAAGTAGTAGGTCCTTTAAATTTTTACTTTTCAGGGGATGAGGATATATATGGACTTGTGAAAGCGGATTACATTTATATTGAGGGCTATTACTTTCTTATAACGAGTCAGCAGTTAGCCAGTATTCAAAATCAATTTAAAGCAAATATAATGGAAAAACCTGTTGGTGGAAACTAACAGGTTTTTCTATTATATATCGCTTATTATGGATAAAAAGCTATTTAGTATTTTGGCAGTTAATCCCCAAATCACGTGATCCTTGTATTGAAAAAAATGCACAGGATAATTTCCGCTTTTCCATTTGTATTCTCTTCCGTTTTCAATTAGATGGTATGGAAAGCCATCCTTTCCGTCAAAGACCACCGACATAGGATAGGAGATCGGTGGTGTCTTTAATAGCTCCGATACAGGCACAGTAAAAACAGAAGCAACCTCCTGCTTATTAAAATCTAATGTATGGATACTGTCTATATCCTTCAATAGCCCACAAAAGCTATACAGCACCATATTGAAGGGGGTTGTAAGTGTATCCAGCTCTCCTAAAATCTCTATCTGTTTATGTGAAATGTTCAGCTCCTCCATGGTCTCCCGTACAGCAGACTCAATAGGCTCCTCATTATCCTCTATACGACCACCAGGAAAGCATATTTCTCCAGGCTGATTGTTTAATAGCTGTGATCGAACCTCAAAGAGTATGTGTAACTCGTGTTCTAGGTAAACTAGTGGCAAAAGCACTGAAAAGTGATTACTAATATCCAAATAGCCCTTTTTCCTAAGCTGTAGCATTTCTGTTAATTTATTTAAATCCATATGCCTACACCCATACCTTCCTTGGAAATATACCATTATTATATCATATTGGAATTGTTTAAGAAACTCCCTAAAAGGCTGTAGCTCTTATATTTTCTACCAGACAGCTAATCTTAAAGATTTACATAAAAAAATTAAATATATTAATTAAATTATATGTTTATGCAGGTAATATTAGAAAAATGGAGAATGATACATGTAAAATATTAGCATTTGGGGGGCTACAGAATGCATGGAATAAAAAGTAAGGGGCTATATATTTGCTTGATTATGGCCATTGTAATACTTTTGACTGCTTGTAACGGCAGTGAACTAAGCGCTTCTATCCTTGACGAAGAGAATATTAGAAGTCATATAGAGGCTTTGACCTCCGAAGAGCTTCAAGGAAGGATGATAGGTACTGAGGGCAACGGGAAGGCAATGGCGTATATTGAGGCGCATTTTAAGGCTAATGGATTGGCCCCTGCTGTTGATGGAGAATATAGACAGGCCTTTAATACCGTTGTTCCAATATTGGATAAGCCGGTGGTATTTAGAGTTTATGGACCAGATGGTGTATTAGTTAGAGATTATGCACAAGGTAAGGATTTTACAATAGCAGTGGATAATTATAGTATGGGCGGCAGCTTTATAGGTCCCCTTTATCAGGTTACAAGTCAGGCGGAGCTGGTTCAAACGGATGATAGATTTAAGGGCCTTGGCGTATTGCTGGACTATCAGGATAGCGGTCTAAGGACAAATGGCTATACCGAGCTTAAAATAGATGACCGCCTGTACATGGAAAAGGCTGAGGTCATAATATATAAGAATGGGGGAAATCTGGAAAAGCAGTCCTATGATATAGGGAATAAGGACGAATGGATGCCTGAAAGGGGGCTTATAAAGCTTGGGGTAGCTCCTGGGGCCTTTGCTGAGCTGCAGGAATTCAGCAATGGACCATACGAAATAGAGGTAGTAGCGGACTTGAAGTTTTCTCAGATAGACGCATTTAATATTCTGGGGGTAATACCCGGTAAAAGCAAGCTCTACGAGGAATACATAATGATAGCCTCCTCCTTCGATGGTTTGGGAGTTGACTTTAATGGAGCCGTGAAGGAGGCTTCCTCTCAAAAGGCTCTATCTACAGCTCTTTTATTGGAATTAGCAGACTATTATAAAAGAGAAGACGTTAACACAGATGCAACCATAATATTTGCAGCCTTTAATGGGGGTGAAATAGGCTACAAGGGAGTTAAAAACTACCTTATTGAGCCAATTTTTCCACAGGAAAGGACAAGGGTTATATTTTTGGAGGAAATGATGGCAGGTGACAGTCCTTTGGAAATATTTACCTATGAGTCCGGAAGAAGCCGTAGAAGGTCCCAGCAGCTGCTGAATCAGATGACTGAAATCGCATCAGCAAAGGGTATAGCGCATAGTACTGATATTGGTTATTTTATGGGAGAATATTCTTTATTTAGAAATAAGGGTATGCTGGCCCTTCGGCTTGGCAATTCAGAGGTGCAAAGCTATGCAGACAGCAATACCTATGAAGGTATGCTAAAGACAGGGGCAGCCATAATAGCGTATATTCATCAGTACGGAGGCTCCAGCATAATTCCGGAACTAAGGGCTGCACTAAGAGACCTATGGTGGCTGGCTGGGGCAATAATTTTGCTGATGCTTGGAAAACGACGACTACAAAGGTCTGAAATGCGTCTAGGAAAAAGCAGAATTAAGAGCTTATCGGATATTCCTGTATTTAGCTATGGCCTGTTATTTTTTGTTCTTAGCTTTTTGCTATGGCTTCAAACATGGTTTATAGAATTGGAGGCCAGCGGTCTGCTAGCCCAGGATGTATCAATATCCATGGTGGGATTATTTAGAATGCTATTTACATCAATATTTACCTCATCTGTCATGCTCTTTTGGATAAGCGTGTATATAGTGCCGGTGATTATCGTGGTTACGATACTTGCTTCCCCCAGATTTAAGCTATCGGATTCTATGTATCTAATGATTATGGCAGGAGTAACGGCGGTCTCCTTTACATATCCGCTGTCACAATATTATATAGAGTCACTGAATGTTTTGTTGCCAAAAGTATTAGCCTTCAATAATTCTCCTTTTATAATAGCAATAGTGACAGCAGCTATGGCTCTGCTTATCACTGAGCTTTGGAGGCGGGAGAGACAGGTGTCTTCAAAGGGTAAACCCTCCAAAATGGCCTTAGTGACTGCGTATTTATTGGTGTTTTCATTGGTGCTTATAATGGGGCTTGCACCCTTCCTCTTTTCCGAGGAAATAATTAATCTCAGAGCAGGGGGAAATGTGGTGCGTTTTTAGGAAAAGGATTTCAAGAAAAAAGAATATTAAAAATATTTAAAAAACTCTTGAACTTTTTACTAGCATCAAATAAAATTATTAATCATAAAAATGATTACAATCAAGCTAAAAAATTTAGATATATAAATTGAGTTTTGTTGTCATATAAATAAAATGAAGGATAGGTTGTCTTTTGAAAGCATTGCCACAGGTACTATTTGACGTATTTTGTCGGATAAAAAAAGTTTTTCATATAAATTTTTTTAAAAAAAGAAGGACATTTTATTTATAGCTAGAATTTAAATATAATATTAGTTCGACAATTGCCACTAGTCAGATTTATTAAATTTATGTTAAACGAATTAATGGATTGTATTGGTATTAATACAGTCTTTTAATAAATATTAATCAAAGGGGGAAATGAAAAAAATGAAAAAACGCGTAGCATTATTATTAGTCTTCGCATTAGTTGTGTCTATGTTTTTGGTAGGCTGTACAACTGAAACGCCATCTGTTACTCCAGATGTAGATGCAACTCCGGAAGAGCTGGTTAATAACCCAGGTGCCAGCAGAGGTAATGTTTTAACCATTGGTGGAACAAATCTTAATGGTGTATTTAACCCAATTACCTATTCAACTGCCTACGACTATTGGATGATAGGTGCAATGTTCGATGCACTGTTATACATTAATGAGGATGGCAGCTTAACAACAGAAGGCGGTCTGGCTGAAAAATACGAAGTAAGCGAAGACGGCAAGGAAGTTATCTGGTACCTAAGAAAGGGCGTAAAATTCCATGATGGTGAGGAATTAACGGCTGAGGACGTAGCCTTTACTTATGATGCTATTATGAGACCTGACTACCAAGGAAGATCCTATAATCTTGTTAGGGATATCGTAGGTGCTGAGGAGAGAAAAGCAGGTACTGCAGATACTGTACCAGGTATTGAGATTGTAGATGACTATACAGTAAAGCTTACGCTTACTGCTGCTAAGGCAACTACATTAAGAAACCTTAACATTATGCCATTACCTAAGCACTATTATGATACTGCAACCTCTGAAGAGATGGCTGCTTTAGACCGTGATCCTATCGGTACTGGTGCCTTCAAGGTTAAAGAATATGTAGTTGAGCAATACCTTGAGTTAGAAAGATTTGACGATTATTGGAATGGCGCAGCCAAATTGGATGGCGTTATCTACAAAATGGTTGCTAGAACCAATGAATTATCCGAATTTGAAATTGGTACAATTGACGCTGTTAACTTCGAAAACTCCGTTGAAAACTATGAAATAGTAGCTGGCTTTGAGCATGGTGAGCTGTTAAATAGATGGAATAACGGCTATGCATATGTTGCATTCAACTTAAATAAACCGATGTTCCAGGATGTAAGAGTTAGACAGGCGCTTGTTTATGGTGTGGACAGAGCGGGCTTCGTTCAATCCTTCTTCGGTGACATGGGTGGTGCTGTTGCACATGCTCCAATTTCACCTGTATCATGGGCATTCCCTGAAAGCGGCTTAAATGAATACAATTATGATACTGCAAAAGCTAACCAATTGCTTGACGAAGCTGGCTGGGTTATGGCGGCTGACGGTTGGAGATATAAAGACGGTGAAAAACTAGCTATCAACTGGAAATCCTACCAAGAGGCTGAGTGGGCTATTAAATTCCCTGCCCTGGCTAAGGAAAATTGGAAGGAGCTAGGAATAGATTTAGAAATCGAATTAATGGACTTTAACTCCCTGGGCACCCTAGTAGCCGAGCCTGCTAATAAGGATGATTGGGATATGTTTAACATGGCATGGGGCTTAACTGCTGACCCAGACATGCAGTCAATCTTCAGTAAGAATACATTCCCTCCAGGAAACAACAGAGGCTACTACTACAATGAAAGAGTAGAAGAGCTAATGGAGAAGGGTGTTCTTGAATTAGACCAAGCAAAGCGTAAGGAAATATATACAGAATTAGCACATTTATTCAATGAGGACCTTCCATATATGTTTGTATATGTAAGAATGAATCCTTGGATGGTAAATAAGCGCGTTAAGAACTTTAACCCTACAGAATTCCAATACTGGTGGCATAATGCAAATCAAATTGAAATTATAACTCAATAAATGTCACAATAATAACTTTACTAATAGCATATAGCCTGGTTTTTTAACTGGGCTATATGCTTAATAAATGCATTTAAGAAGGAGGAATGGACTTGGGTAAGTATATAATTAGGCGTTTATTACAGCAAATTCCCATAATTATAGGTATTAGTATGCTATTATTTGGAATCTTTACATTAGCTCCAGGCAATCCACTGGCTTCCTTTTTTACAGATCCAAATATGACTGTAGATCAAATCAAACATTTAGAAGAACTATATGGCTTGGATAAGCCAAAGGTTGAGCAATATGTGGACTATGTTTCAGAAATAATCTTTAATCAGAACATGGGTAACTCAATGCAATTGAGACAGCCTGTCACGAAGCTGATAGGTGAAAGAATGTGGAGTACGTTTTATCTAGCTTTTTTATCCTTAGGATTAACATTATTAATCGCAATCCCTATTGGCGTAATATCGGCCACAAAGCAGTATTCGATATTTGACTATGGAGGGACAATATTTGCACTTATGGGTATTTCGATACCGTCCTTTTTCTTTGCACTATTATTAATTAAAAAGTTTTCTATTGACATTCGACTATTCCCGATATCGGGTATGGTGACACCAGGTGTTCCGTTTACGACTATTGGCAAGTACCTTGATATTTTAAAGCATACAGTTTTACCCCTAACGGTTTTATCCCTGACAGGGGCAGCAAGCTTTATGAGATACACCCGTTCCAGCATGCTGGAGGTTATTCGTCAGGACTACATTAGAACTGCCAGAGCCAAAGGACTAAAGGAGAAGGTTGTAATCTATAAGCATGCCTTGAGAAATGCGCTTATTCCTGTAGTTACATTATTAGGTCTACAGATTCCGGTTTTATTCTCCGGTGCCTTAATCATAGAAATAGTTTTCGTATGGCCCGGAATGGGAAAAATGCAGCATACAGCCGTTTTAAACAGGGACTACCCCCTAATGATGGGTATAAACCTATTCTTGGCTGTCTTAACCTTGTTTGGTAATCTTTTGGCTGATATCGCCTATGGATTTGTAGATCCTAGAATTAAATACGACTAAAGGGGGTGCAATAATGGCTACTGAAAAGGAAGTTAAAAAGGTGGAAGAGCCTGTTAAAGGCACAAAGCAGGAGGATATATTAAGTCCCTGGAAAATAGTAGTAAAAAGATTAAAGCGAAATAAATTAGCCATGTTTGGCTTATCGATTGTAAGTATCATAGCATTGGCAGCAATATTTGCGCCGCTATTGACACCACATACAAGGGATGGCGTCAATTTATTAAATACAAATGCAAAGCCCGACAGCATTAACTGGCTGGGGACAGATGCATTGGGTAGAGATTATTATACAAGATTATTATATGGTGCTCGAATATCCTTAACCGTTGGTCTTGTTTCCACCAGTATCAGAATAGTTATAGGGGTTATACTGGGAGGAATCGCAGGATATTACGGCAAGGTGGTGGATGGGGTTATCATGAGAATAGCGGATATTTTTTCCTGCTTCCCATTTATACCAATAGCGATAACCTTTGTTGCGATTCTTGGGCCAAGTATTTACAACGTAATGCTGGTTTTAGGACTGTTGGGGTGGCCAGGTATATGCCGTATCGTTAGAGGCGAGATATTATCCCTGCGGGAAAGGGAGTTTATGGAGGCTGCCACGGCCTTAGGTATCAGCGATTATAGAAAGATCATCAGGCATCTTTTGCCAAATACAATGGCTTCAATTATAGTATCGGCTACTATGGGTATCGCTTCAGCAATTTTAACAGAATCTGCCCTAAGCTTCTTGGGCCTAGGGGTTGCTCCTCCAATTCCAAGCTGGGGAAATATGCTGTCTGATGCACAGAACAGATATATCCTGCAGCATAGATGGTGGCTGTGGATTCCGCCTGGATTATCAATATTTGTAACAGTTATGAGCTTAAATCTATTTGGTGACGGCTTGCGCGACGCACTTGATCCAAGGCTAAAACAATAGGGTGGAGGTGTAAACATGAACAATTTATTAGAGGTTAGGGACCTGAGAACGCATTTTTTTACTGAAGACGGAGTAGTTCCTGCAGTTGATGGCGTTGACTTTACACTTAAGCCCGGACAGACGCTGGGAATTGTAGGTGAGTCCGGATGTGGCAAGAGCATTACCTCTATGTCTATAATGAGATTGATACCCAACCCTCCCGGTAAAATTGTGGGGGGAGAAATAATTTTCGATCAAAAAGATTTACTTAATCTATCTGATGCTGAAATGAGGAGAATCAGAGGAAATGATATATCAATGATATTTCAGGAGCCGATGACCTCCCTTAATCCTATTTTTACAATAGGGAGTCAGATTATGGAGGCAATAATGCTGCATCAAAAGCTGGACAAAAACGCAGCAAGGGAAAAATGCATTGAGATGCTGAAGCTTGTAGGTATTCCGAGAGCCGACGAGGTTGTAGACGATTATCCACACCAGTTTAGTGGAGGTATGAGGCAAAGGGTTATGATAGCAATGGCGCTATCCTGTAATCCTAAGCTTTTAATTGCCGATGAGCCTACGACAGCACTGGATGTGACAATCCAGGCACAGATACTTGAGCTAATGAAGGAATTGAAGGAAAAGCTAAACACCGCTATTATGCTGATCACCCATGACCTTGGTGTGGTGGCAGAGATGGCAGATCATATCATCGTTATGTATGCTGGCAAGGTAGTAGAGGAGGGAAGTGCAGAGGAGATATTTGGAGATCCGAAGCATCCCTATACAATAGGTCTTTTAAATTCTAAGCCTAATCTAAACAGAACCAGTGCAAGATTGGACGTTATACCAGGAAGCGTACCAAACCCCCTGGCAATACCTGAGGGCTGTGCCTTCAACCCAAGATGCTCTCATACTATGGATATTTGCAGAGAAAAAATGCCACAGCTGGACAGCATAGGTCAAGGCCGGAAGGCTCGTTGTTGGTTATACAACAAGGAAGAGGGGGTGGAGTAGATGATAGAGACTGTTGAAAATGATTTATTAGTTGTTAATAATCTCAAAAAATATTTTCCTATTAAGGCCGGTATACTGAGAAGGACTGTGAATCATGTACGTGCAGTTGAGAATATATCCTTTACCATCAAAAGAGGAGAAACCCTAGGCATAGTTGGAGAGTCCGGCTGTGGTAAATCCACCACGGGGCGTACATTATTACGATTATTGGAAAAAACCGATGGTGAGGTTTTTTATAATAATCAGAATATATTTGAGTTACCTAAGAGTGAGATGCGAAAGCTTAGAACTGAGATGCAGATTGTATTTCAGGACCCCTATAGCTCCTTAAATCCTCGTATGACTGTAGGTGAGATTGTCGGTGAGTCCCTAAGGGAGCATGGATTGGCAAAGGGTAGGGAGGTTACTGAAAAGGTGCAGGAGATCATAGAAAAATGTGGTCTGGCCCCTTATCATATTCGCAGATACCCTCATGAATTCAGCGGTGGACAAAGACAAAGAATAGGAATAGCAAGAGCCCTGATTTTAAATCCTCAGTTTGTTGTTTGCGACGAGCCTGTATCGGCCCTTGACGTGTCTATCCAATCGCAAATTCTGAATCTACTGATGGATCTGCAGGAGGATATGGGATTAACATATTTATTCATATCTCATGATCTAAGTGTGGTGAAGCATATAAGTGATAGAATAGGTGTTATGTATCTGGGCTCAATGGTGGAGCTGACGGGAAAGCAGGAGCTCTTCGACAACCCATTGCATCCTTATACTCAAGCGTTGCTATCGGCGATACCTATTCCTGATCCAAAGCTAAAGAGAAAGAGGATAATCCTGCAGGGTGATATTCCAAGCCCGGCAAACCCGCCCTCAGGCTGTAGATTTCACACCAGATGTCCTCATGTAATGCCCCAATGCAAAACCGATGTTCCTGAGTTTAGAGAGGTAGCAGCTGGACATTTTGTAGCCTGCCATCTGGTTTAATTTTAACAGAGGTGATAATAATGATAAAAAAGGATAATCAGCAGGAATTATATAAGGATTACAGCAAGCATGAGGAAGACCTAAAGTTCGATTGGACGGATATAATTGCCTTTATAATAGCAGCCTTTCAAGTATTATTGCCTTATGTATTAATTTTGGGTGCTAGTGCAGCAGCTATAATGCTATTGTTTCAATTAATAATGAATTAGACATAATAAGGAGACGGCTTATTCTGAGCATTGATAAAACAATATCAGGAAGACCGTCTCCTTTATTTTTTTATTGGATAAATATTTACATAATAATTACAATAATCTTAAAAACTATTTCAGAAAAGCTTTATAGAAAGCTATATTTATTCTAGGTATTTTCAAATAGCGTAATATATGGTAAAATATCATTCAAATGGCTGAAATTTCAGAATAAAAGTTTAAGGGCTTGCACTATAATATTCTAGAAAATGGAGGAAAAAAGATGAAAAAAATTGGAGTTTTAGGTGCTGGCACAATGGGTAGAGGTATTGTTCAGGTAATTGCTCAGAACAATTACCAGGTAGTAATGAGGGATCTTTCAGAAACAGTTTTGGAGAGTGCATATAAAAGTATAGAGAAGTCACTCTCTAAGCTGGTGGAGAAGGGTAAATTAACAAGTGATGTAATGAGTTCAACCTTGGAAAATATTACGACAACAACATCTGTTGAATTATTGAAGGATTGTGATATAATTATTGAGGCAGCATCAGAAAGCATCGATATTAAGAGAAAGATAATAAAGGAGCTTGATGTTATTTGCAGTGAAAAGACCATCATAGCTACTAATACCTCCTCAATATCTATCACAGATCTTGCAAGTGTTACAGGTCGCCCTGACAAGGTCATCGGCATGCATTTCTTTAATCCTGTTCCGGTTATGAAGCTTGTGGAGGTAATCACCGGTATGGCCACCTCTGATGAGGTAAAGGAAGATATCCTTCAGCTATCAAGGGCCATAGGGAAAACGCCTATAGAGGTTAAGGAAGCACCGGGCTTTGTAGTTAATAGAATACTTATACCAATGATAAATGAGGCTATAGGTGTGCTGGCGGATGGTATAGCATCAGCAGAGGATATCGATGAAGCCATGAAGCTGGGAGCAAATCATCCTATTGGGCCACTGGCTTTGGGTGATTTAATAGGTCTGGATGTGTGCTTGGCTATTATGGAGGTGCTATATACAGAGTTTGCCGACTCGAAATATAGACCCCATCCATTATTAAGAAAATATGTAAGAGCCGGATATCTCGGAAGAAAGACCGGGAAAGGCTTTTTCCAATATTAAGCAGGAGCCGTATATATACGGCTCTTTTAATTGCATAGGAATTTTTGCCATGCAATGGGGGTAAATATTAACAAATATTCGGAAAATTGTCATGGATTTGTCTTAATTGAAACACAAATGTTAAATAAATTTAAAATATAGGCATATATCTTGCTTAATACTATTGTCGATTATATAATATTCGTATAATTTAAAATATTAAACAAACCTTCATTCGTTTTTTCATTTTTGAAATTCTGAATGAAGTTTTTCTAAAAGCACATAACAGCTTTTAGGAGCTCAATACGCTTTCAGCAATTAAAGCTGCAGCGCACTAAAATGTTTAAAGTTTGCTTAAATTAAGCAAAGTTATATAAATAAAGGGGGAAAAATAATGTTAAAAAACAAAAAGCTTTTAGTTTTACTTAGCTTGGTTTTAGCATTTGCAATGTTTGCTGTTGGCTGTAGCAAACCAGCAACTGAAGGCAATGCTAATGATCCAGCTCCAGAGGTTAAGGACACTTTAATAGTTGGGCAAGGTGCCGATGCAGTTTCTTTGGATCCACATGCAACTAATGACCAACCATCATCAAGAGTTTCAAAGCAAATCTATGAAACATTAGTTAACCAAAATGAAGCAATGGAATTACAACCAGGTCTTGCTCTGAGCTGGACTCAAATCGACGATTTAACAGTTGAGTTCAAATTAAAGCAAGGTGTTAAATTCCACAATGGCGAAGAGCTAAAGGCTAGCGACGTTAAGTTCACATTAGAAAGAGCATTAGAATCCTCTCATGTTGGACATATCGTTGGACCAATCGACACAGTAGAAGTTATTGATGATTATACTGTAAGAGTTAAAACTGCTGAGCCATTTGCTGCATTAATCGCTCACTTAGCACATACTGCTACTGGTATCTTAAATGAGAAGGCAGTAACTGACGGTGGAGAAGGTTATGGTCAAGCCCCTGTAGGTACTGGCCCATACAAATTCTCTAACTGGGTAGCAGGAGATAAAATTGAATTAGTTAAATATGATGAATATCATGGCACACCTGCACAAATTCAAAATATTGTAATCAGAAATATCTCTGATAATACTACAAGAACTATTGAATTAGAGTCTGGCGGAATTGATATCGCTTATGATATCCAACCTACAGATGTTAAGAGAGTAGAAGAAAACGCTGACTTAACATTATTAAGAGATGCTAACCTTTCTACAACCTATATCGGCTTTAATGCTGCTAAGGCGCCATACAATGATGTAAGAGTACGTCAAGCAATCAACTATGCAATTGATACTGATTCTATAGTAGAAGCAGTTTACCAAGGTGTAGGTGCTCCTTCAAAAGGACCTTTAGGACCTAACGTATGGGCTTCTAACCAAGATTTAGAGCAATATGGATATGACGTAGAAAAGGCTAAAGCATTATTGGCTGAAGCTGGCTACGAAAATGGATTTAAGACTTCCATCTGGACAAATGATAACCAACAAAGAATGGATATCGCTGAAATCGTTCAAAACCAATTGAAATTAGTTAACATCGAAGCAGAGGTTAAGGTTGTTGAGTGGGGTGCATACCTTGAGGGTACAGCTGCTGGTGAGCATGACATGTTTATCCTTGGTTGGGTAACAGTTACAGCAGACCCTGATTACGGTTTATATGCATTATTCCACAGCTCACAGCATGGTAATGCTGGTAACAGAACCTTCTATTCAAATACTGAGGTAGATGCGCTTCTTGATGCAGGTAGAGTTGCTACTGATGTAGCTGAAAGAGAAGAAGCTTACAAAAAAGCTCAAGAAATCATCAGAAACGACGCACCATGGATATTTACATGGGAAGGCGAAAATTTAGCAGGTACAGCTAAGAATGTTAAGGGCTTCAAGCAACATCCAGCTGGTCACCACAAATTATTTACAGTTTATTTTGAATAATAGCTGATTAAAGAAAATATCTTTGTTATTAAATATAGGGTCATATTCTTTATGGCCCTATATTAATGTAAAATATGATGTTAAATTTAGGAAGGGGGACATGTAATGCATAAATATATATTCCGTCGGCTCCTGCTACTTATCCCTGTTATGCTGGGTGTATCCTTCATTGTTTTCTCCATGATGTATTTCACACCAGGTGATCCCGCTGTAATGATGCTGGGTGAATCTGCACCAGAGCACGAGGTAGTAAGATTAAGAGAAGAGCTAGGTCTAGACGATCCATTTCTTGTTCAGTTTGCCAGATATGTAAAAAATGCTGTTGTCCATCAGGACATTGGTAAATCTTACAAAACAAATAGACTTGTTTTTACAGAAATAGCAAGTAGATTCCCAAATACACTTAAGCTGGCGGGCCTAGGGGTACTGGTGGCAGTGATTTTAGGGGTGCCTACGGGTATCATTTCTGCTACAAAGCAGTATTCGCTCTTTGATAATATTGCGATGGTGCTTGCACTTATAGGGGTTTCTATGCCGAACTTCTGGCAAGGGCTTTTATTGATTCTCTTTTTCTCCATTAAGCTGGGCTGGTTCCCATCCTCGGGCTTTGATACCTTCAATCATATGGTATTACCGGCATTAACCCTTGGAACAAGCTCTGCTGCTATTATAACCCGTATGACCAGATCCAGTATGCTGGAGGTTGTCAGACAGGATTATATACGTACAGCAAGGGCGAAGGGTCAGGTGGAGTCTGTTGTTATCAATCAGCATGCTCTTAAGAATGCACTTATTCCTGTTATTACCGTTATAGGCTTACAGTTTGGTTACCTGCTGGGTGGTGCGGTTCTTACAGAATCTATCTTCAGCATCACTGGTGTTGGACGACTAATGGTTGACTCTATAAAATCCAGAGACTATCCTATAGTTCAGGGTGGGGTACTGTTTATAGCAATAACCTTTAGTATTGTAAACCTATGTGTTGATATTTTATATGCCTTCGTTGACCCAAGAATTAAGTCTCAGTATAAATAAGTAGAGTGAGGAGGTAGGCATATGTCAAATGTTAAGGCTATTATGAATGATGCTCCAACAGGTCAAACGGAACTGAAACGTAAGAAGTCAGGTCCATGGCGTGAGGTATGGAGAAGATTAAGAAAAAATAAAGCTGCTATTTTCGGCTTGATAGTAATTCTGATATTGATTTTCCTAGCTATCTTTGCTGAGTTTGTGGCACCCTATGGTTTTGACGATCAAAATCTACAGGCAAGATTTCAAACACCTAATGGTAATCATTGGCTAGGAACAGATAACTTTGGTAGAGATATCATGAGCAGGATTATCTATGGTTCTCGAGTATCTCTACAGATAGGCTTTATCGCTGTAAGTATAGCGATGATATGCGGAGGGACACTGGGAGCTATTGCCGGCTATTATGGCAACAAGCTGGATAACTTTATAATGAGAATTATGGATATCCTTCTGGCAATTCCGGGTATTTTATTGGCAATATCGATAGTTGCTGCCCTTGGACCCGGCTTAAGAAATGTAATGATTGCCGTTGGTATAGGCTCAATTCCCTCATATGCACGTATTGTTAGGGCTTCGGTGCTTTCCTTAAGAGATCAGGAATTTATTGAAGCTGCCAGAGCAGTAGGTGCGAGCGATTTTAGGATTATAGTAAAGCATATAATTCCAAACTCCATGGCTCCGATTATAGTACAAGGTACTATTGGTGTTGCAAATGCAATATTGTCGGCGGCTGGATTAAGCTTCATCGGTTTAGGTATTCAACCACCGCAGCCTGAATGGGGTGCAATGTTAAATACCGGTAAACAGTATATCAGAGATTATTCCCATATGACTGCTTTCCCAGGATTAGCTATTATGATTACGATTTTTGCATTAAACCTTCTAGGAGACGGATTAAGAGATGCACTTGATCCTAGATTAAAAAGCTAATTGAATTAGGATAGGAGTGTGAAGAGATGAAGGATAATAATTTATTAGAAATAAAGGATCTTACAATTCACTATATTACAAATGACGGAACGGTTCGTGCTGTTGAAAATATGAATTTGCAAATAGGTAAGGGTGAAACATTGGGACTTGTTGGTGAAACCGGTGCAGGTAAGACGACTACTGCCCTTGGAATAATGCAGCTGGTACCTGATCCTCCAGGAAAAATAATTGGTGGCGAAATCATTTTTGAAGGGGAAAATCTAATAGGTAAATCCCATGCAGAAATTAGAAGAATAAGAGGCAATAAAATATCTATGATTTTCCAAGATCCGATGACTTCTTTAAACCCGGTTATGACGGTTGGAGATCAAATAGCCGAGGTAATAAAGCTGCATCAGAAGTTAAATGCCAAGGATGCGTTGGAAAAGGCAAAGGAAATGCTTGCAAGGGTTGGAATCCCTGCTGAAAGATCTAAGGAATATCCTCATCAGTTTAGTGGCGGAATGAGACAAAGGGTTGTTATAGCAATTGCACTTGCATGTAATCCCACTTTATTAATCGCTGATGAGCCTACTACTGCTCTGGATGTTACAATTCAGGCACAGGTTTTAGACTTAATGAAGAAGCTGAAGGATGAGTATAAAACCTCTATGATTATGATTACCCATGACCTAGGTATTGTTGCGGAGGTATGTGATAAGGTAGCTATTATGTATGCCGGAAATGTTATTGAGTATACGGACAAGACTAGATTGTTCAATGCCCCCAAACATCCATACACAATTGGACTATTTAATTCAATACCTGATATAGAAGCGGATGAAGATAGGCTAAAGCCAATCAAAGGCCTAATGCCGGACCCAACAAATCTGCCGTCAGGTTGTCCTTTCCATCCTAGATGTGATATGGCATCAGCCATCTGTTCAGAGAAGGCTCCTAAAAATACAGAAATTGAGCCGGGTCATTTCGTAAAATGTCTTTTATTTGAAGCATAAGAAATCTAATTAGTGGAGGTGAGATTTATGCAGGAAAAATTACTGGAGGTTAGAAATCTAAAGAAATATTTCAACACAAAGAAGGGTTTATTACATGCAGTTGATGATGTAAACTTTTATATAAATAAAGGTGAAACCTTAGGATTGGTTGGAGAGTCTGGATGTGGGAAATCTACAACAGGACGAGTGGTATTACGACTTTTAGAGGCTACTGCCGGAGAAATTATCTTTGAGGGCAGTGATATCCTTCAATATGATAAGAACCAAATGAGGGAAATGAGAAAGCAGATGCAGATAGTCTTTCAGGACCCCTTTGCATCATTAAATCCAAGGATGAGTGTTTCAGAGATTATAGCTGAGCCATTAGTAGTTAACAAAGTATTTTCAAATAAAAAGGATATGCAGGCTCGTGTTCGGAAGCTTATGGAGACCGTTGGACTAGCGGAGAGGCTGGAAAATACCTACCCTCATGAGCTAGACGGAGGTAGAAGGCAGCGAATAGGAATTGCTAGAGCCTTAGCATTACAGCCAAAGTTCATAGTACAAGACGAGCCAGTATCAGCACTTGACGTGTCAATACAGGCCCAAATATTAAATCTTATGGCTGATTTACAAAAGGAATTCGGATTAACCTATCTATTTATCTCCCATGACTTAAGTGTAGTTAAGCATGTTAGTGATAGAATTGCGGTTATGTATTTAGGTAAAATAGTAGAACTATCCGATTATAAATCAATGTTTAAGAATCCGAAGCATCCGTACACACAGGCTCTGCTATCAGCTATTCCGGTTCCTAGACTAGATATACAGAGAGAAAGAATTATTTTAGAGGGCGATGTACCAAGTCCTATAAATCCGCCGGAGGGTTGTCGTTTCTATGGTAGATGCAACTACCGTCAAGATATTTGTAAAGAAACAACACCTGAGCTAAAGAATATAGGTGACGAAAAATTTGTTGCTTGCCACTTTACTGATAACTTAAAGCTTGCTTCAAAATAAACAAGGGTACAACCCTTGTTTATTTTTTATTTGATTTTAATTAAAAATTCTAAATAAATACACTAAGATTATATCATAAATTTAATATAATTAATACAAAAAAACAAATATATTATTAAGGATTTTTAAATAATTGATGTTGGATTTAGCTGGAAATTGTGTATGATATAAATAGGTAAAAATGTATACACAGGGGTGATTTTATGAGGATTTATACAAGGTCGGGTGATAAGGGTGAAACCAGCCTTTATGATGGAAGAAGAATCAGAAAGGATGATATCAGGGTAGAATGCTATGGCACCATCGATGAGCTGAATTCATTTTTAGGGTTTGCAAAAAACTATATTCAGGAGGATGAAATCCGTAGCATTATATTCAAAATCCAAAGGGAGCTGTTTAATGTAGCAGGGGAGCTGGCCACACACAACGGAGGAGACTTCCCTGAACGTATTGGCAGCAAGCATATAGAGGATTTAGAAATAATCATCGATACCTATACCGCTAAAATCGAGGATATCAACAAATTTATTGTCCCAGGCACCAATAAAGCTTCTTCAAGCCTTCATATAGCCAGAACTGTTTGCAGACGAGCTGAACGGAGAATCCTAACACTATGCGAGACCGAGAAGATCAGCCAGGAGCTTTTAAAATATGTTAATAGGCTTTCCGACACAATCTATATCATAGCCCGATACCTAGAAACAGAGCTGAAATATGTCGAGTTTCAAAAATAATCAAAAATAATAGCCGTAATCAATATGAAAAGGGACTAGGGCGGTTTGGCCAAAAGTCCCTTTATTAAATGCTCTTATAAAATGACTACTCCTGCTTTTCCTCCTTATATGGAAATAATCTTGTAAGCAGTCGAATGAAGAAATAGAGAATAGATAGGGCTGCAAATATGCCAAGCATACCTCTTCCCATAATTGATAAAGCCTGCCAAACCTCCGGGTTCATTAATATGCACTTCCTTTCCGTTACCTAATAAGGTAGATAATTAAACCGCCTGCTATGACAGAAGCAATTTGTCCCGCCACATTCGCTGCAACAGTATGCATCAGTATAAAATTCTGCTTGTCCTCCTTTAAAGCCATCTTATGAATCACTCTAGCCGACATTGGGAAGGCAGAAATACCTGCTGCGCCAATCATAGGGTTAATTTTAGTTTTAGAAAACAGATTTAACACCTTTACAAACAAGACGCCAAAAATTGTATCGAATATAAAGGCCGTCAATCCAAGCACGATTATAATAAGGGTGTCGACTGTCAGGAAGGCATTGGCCTGCATTTTTGTCGCTATGGTTATTCCCAGCAGTAGCGTAATTAGATTTACCAGCTCCGTCTGGGCTGTCTTTGCTAAAGAATTCAGCACGCCGCTTTCTCTTATAAGGTTTCCGAACATCAGCATCCCAATCAAGGATATTGAAGATGGGGCAATGAGTCCAGCCACAATAGTAACGCCTATAGGAAAGAGGATTCTTGCTGTCTTTGAGACTGGCTTAGAGTGATATGGCATACGGATCATTCGTTCCTGCTTTGTTGTAACCAGTTTGATGGCAAAGGGCTGTATGATCGGAACTAGAGCCATATAAGAGTAGGCTGCCACCGTTATGGCCCCCAAGTACTGACTCTTAAAGAAATTTGCAACGAAAATGGCGGTTGGACCATCGGCTGCGCCGATAATACCTATAGATGCTGCATCCTTTAAATTGAAGTTCAGCAGTACAGCCAGCAGCAGTGTTCCGAAGATGCCAAACTGAGCCGCTGCACCAAAGAAAATCATTTTAGGATTAGATAGCAGGGGACTAAAGTCTATCATAGCCCCAATCCCTATAAACAGCAATAGAGGAAAAACCTCAGAGGCAATGCCCGTCCTAAAGAGATAGTCTATGATGCCCACCACCTCACCATAGCCGGGGATGTTCTGGGTGATAACATTTGACATAGGAATATTAACAAGGATTGCGCCAAAGCCAAGCGGCAGCAGAAGGGCAGGCTCGAAATCCTTTTTGATCGCAAGATAAATAAGAATGGCGCCTATTACCCACATAACAAGCTGCTTCCATGTAATAATCATAATTCCATCGGTTAAAAAGCTTAAAAAACCCAATTTGACTCACTCTCCTCACAAAGATTTTTCTTTTGAATAATGCTTAGACTAGGGCTCAATTGAACAAAAAAAGCGAGACCATTACTTTAAAAGTAAAAGTCTCGCTATTATGTGTTACCGGATCCCTATATGGATCGTATTGACGATATACACGCGGCTAAGCCGAAGCTACTCCCTCATTACATGGGTATTATAGCAAATATTAATAATGATTACAATATAATTTTTTTATAGATTTTATTTGATAAATTCAGTTATAATATAGGTGGACTATTTTACACAAGAAAATTGAGGAGGTTTACAATGCTTAAGGATATAGAGCGGGTGTTATACTCAAAGGAAGAAATCGCTGAAAAGGTTAAGGAGCTGGGTGCAAGGATTTCTCAGGATTATAAGCCGGAGGACGAGGTCGTTGTAATTGGTGTTTTAAAGGGAGCAAATGTTTTTCTTGGTGACTTAATAAGAGAAATTAACTTTCCGGTATATATAGACTTTATGGCTGTTTCCAGCTATGGTTTTTCTACTGAAAGCTCAGGCGTGGTCAGAATTTTAAAGGATTTAGACCTTGATATAGAGGGGAAGCATGTTCTAATAATTGAAGACATTATTGATACAGGGCTAACACTAAAATATCTGACAGAGAATTTAAAATCCAGAAAAATTGCAGGTCTCAAGATATGTACTCTATTGGATAAGCCAAAGAGAAGAAAATGTGATCTGAACATAGATTATATAGGCTTTGAGATACCCGATGAATTTATAGTCGGCTATGGCATTGATTACGCTGAGAAATATAGAAATCTCCCCTATATAGCCATATTAAAAAAAGAAGTATATCAAGCATAATTCATGGAATAGTAAACCAAATAATCCTCCATACTAGTATTAAATAAATACTAGGAGGTAATAGTATGAATCCAACAGTTAATTTTAATGATGTTAAGCAGAAATTTATTCAAGCGGATGTTGATGGGAAAATCGAAATATATACCACCACTGCAGGCTTGACGGTTGAGCAGTTTAAAGAATTGCTGAAGCATTTTCCCCTACAGCACCTGGATAAGCTTGAAAGAGCATTAGGCTAATAGCGCAGGCAACCTCAGGCAAATAGCATGAGGTTGTTAAACTTTGGAGGTAGTGTTCTATGAAAAAGCTAGTTGCAGTTCAGGAGGGACTTCACGAGGCAGCAGAGCTGCTAAAGGAAAAGGGCTATAGGGTTACGAATATAGACGAAAGCACTTTGCCTATAGATGTAATCATCTATTCCTCCCATAACAAGGAATATTTAAGTCATAATAAAGTGGGAGAGCTACCAATCCCCTCTAACAATCAATTTGTCAAAATGATTAATATCGATGAAGTCGGAATTAAAGACATAATAAATAAAATAGAAGAGCTGGACTAAAAAGGCGTTTTTTAAGACGCTTTTTTTCTTGGAGAAAAAAACCCTGCTAGATACTACATCATTATTGTCATAATGATTTTAACCCCCTGTATAAGTTTATGAATGATGGCAAGAGTATATATAGGGAGGGGATAGCGGAATGAATAAAACCAATCAGTTTTTTCAATTTATTACGAATCAATTAAGAGGCTATAGGAAGGATAGGAATAATAGCAGACGCTTTAGAGCCTACTATATGAGCGCTAAAAGCGATACCAGAAGTAATGCAGCAAAAATAATAGATTACGCCCTCTGGAGGATGATTATCTTTTTTACTGTGTTCATTGCAATATTTATAAGAGTGCAGTATTTCTGGATTACTACTCTTTTAACCTTAACTTTAGTAACTGCTTTACACATGATTTCTATTAGGCTGAGGGACCGAAAGCTGGAAACTCTTAAACGACAAAAAAGAAAATATATAGCTAGTCAGAGGGTTTACAGCGAGCTGATCAATAAAACAATTGATGAGCTTAAATCCTATATGGTTGAGGTTTTTGGAAAATGCGGCTTCAGTGAATTCACCTTTATAAACAGCAATCACAAGTATATAACCTATGAAGCCACCTATAAAGAAGAGAGAATCATGATATTGTTCTTTATATACAAAAGTGATTTATCAGTTGAGCTAAAGGAGGTAAAGGAGTTTTCGGGCCTTCTGATGCACAGCAATGTTAAAAGGGGTATTATAGCCACAACATCGGATTTTACGGTAGACTGCATAAATTATGTTGATGGCAGAGTCCATGATTTTAAGCTTATCTTATTAAGCAAGGAGATGCTACTGAAGCTTATTGAGGTGGGAGGAATGTTTCCGTCGGAGGAAGAGATCGACGAGCTGGTTGAAAATAAAATCAGTAAGAAGGAAGCCCATTGGGGAAAATATAAAGGCGCGGTTCTAGCTAATAGGAAGACTAGAGGCTATCTCATTCTAAGTGTTATTTTGCTTGTTGCCTCTGGATACACACCATATGCTATATATTATAGGCTGGTTGCAGGTACGACTCTGATGCTGACGGTTGCAACCTTTATAATTAAAATCAATAACAAAAGGAACTCAGAGGAGGAAAGCTGGAAGCAATTTAATAAAATGCTGAGAAATATATAAATTTGAATCGGAAATTTCTAGAAATTGCTCCCGAAAATTTGCATTTTGTAATAAGAATAAGTATAATGAAATTAAGTACATATTATATACAATATACAAAGGGAGGAATTTTGTAATGGTTATGAAATTACCTATTGCGCTTTCCAATAGGCATTTACATTTGAGTAAAGAGGATATAGAGACATTATTTGGAACAGGCTATGAATTAGTTAAAATGAAGGATTTATCTCAACCGGGTCAGTTTGCAGCCGAAGAAAAGGTAGATATTGTTGGACCAAAGGGAACATTAAAGGGAGTTAGGGTTTTAGGCCCTGCTAGAGCAAAGACACAAATTGAGGTTTCCCTTACAGATAGCTTTATTTTAGGTGTTAATCCTCCTGTAAGAGATTCAGGAGATATAGCCAACAGCCCCGGAGTAAAAATAATTGGGCCTAAGGGTGAGGTTGAATTGCAGGAAGGCGTTATTGCAGCCTCAAGACATATCCACATGCATACCTCAGACGCTGAAAAGTTTGGTGTTGTAGATAAGCAGCGAGTAAGGGTTAGAACCACCGGAGATAGAGGCGTCGTATTTGAAAACGTTCTGGTAAGGGTGCATCCAACCTATGCATTGGAAATGCATGTAGATGTAGATGAAGGAAATGCTGCTTCAGTAAAAAATGGTGAGCTTGTTGAGCTGATTATAGAATAATATAAGCAAAAGGAGAAAATTTCTACGGAGGTTTTCTCTTTTTTTTATTTAATAGGAATGTTTGTTTTTAATTCCTATTAAATGGGGGATGTCACGCCTTATAAAAATAAGGAGATCAAAGGTAGAAAACATGAGAATTTTGTCAAAATATCGTATACTGTTTTTGGAAAATATATCATAGCTTTAAAAGGGTTTTCCTGTAAAGTATAGAATAATTTAAATAGTAATATATACCTATTTTATTGGCAAACAAATTTAATATATAGGCAAACCTAGCGAAAGCTAGGGACGCAAAGTCATGTGTCTAAGGGGCCGTTCTATGATTGACAGACTGCAAACTATGGGTGTAATTCCTATGAATTACCTTCTACTTGTAATCGTGTGAGGTTCCTTTATGTAAAGGAGCCTTTTATGCTGTTTACTATGGAATTTTAATCGGAGATAATGAAGGCCTTTAGTTAATGAAGGGTGTGGGACTAAGCCCATGCTGGGAATTAAATTTTTTGAAGGGAGATGCCGCTGATGCTCATAGAAGCGAATCATCTTGAGAGCCTGTCTAGAGAGCTTATTATTATAATGGATGTAGAGGGTAATATTAGAGAAATATCGCCTAATTTTAAGCTGCTATTGGGTCATTGCAGTGATTGTCAATTGGGCAAGAATATCAAGAGCATGACAATAAAGTCTGATGTAGATTTTAAGGGGGAGAAAAGCATTGAATTTGTTATAAAAAACAAGGAAGAAAAGGCTCAATATTTTGATGGGGTGCTTAATAAGGTTAAAAATAATAATGAGGAGCTGTGGGTGATATCTGCATTAAATATAACTGACTACGTCAGTAAGCGTGAGGGGTCAGAGAATGAAATTGTTAAGGAGCTTAAACTGCAGCTGGAAAAATTAAGCCATTTTGATGCCTTAACCGGTCTTTACAACCGAAATTATATTGAATACGAGATGGAAAAATTAGATCTATTAGAGGATGTACCCTTAGGGATGATTGTATGCGACCTAGACAACCTAAAGATAACTAATGATACCTATGGTCATTGCGAAGGAGATTACTTGCTACAGCAGGCTGCAGACATTATAAGGGTACCATTGGGGGAGAATATGCTGCCTGGAAGAATCGGAGGCGATGAATTTATAGTCCTTTTAAAAAATGCCCCTAGGGAGAAGGTTAAGGAGGTTTACGGCAAAATAGTTTTAGCTGTTAAACAATACAATAAGCTATTACCAAGTAGACCTGTGGAAATATCCATTGGCTACTCCCATATGAATAGCTCAAAGGGGGCTACAAAGGAGCTCTTTAAAAGGGCAGATGAGCGAATGTATGCTGATAAGAAGGAAAGACATAGGCTGCAGAAAAAGAAATCACAGCTTCAAAATGATTTAAGCCGTTATAAGGCCCTGATTAAATAAAAACCACCCAGATTTTATGCTGAGTGGTTTATTTTATCTATACATTAAATCGAAAGAGAATTACATCCCCATCTTCGACGACATATTCCTTGCCCTCTAGCCGCACAAGACCCTTTTCCTTTGCCTGTGAATGGCCTCCAGTGCTCATAAGAGCATCAAAGGCAACAACCTCTGCTCTAATAAAGCCTCTTTCAAAGTCTGAGTGAATTTTTCCTGCAGCCTGTGGTGCCTTTAGGCCCTTTTTAATGGTCCAGGCTCTTACTTCCTTAGGTCCGGCGGTTAGATAGCTTATTAACCCAAGAAGCGTATAGGATGCCTTAATAAGTCGGTCAAGCCCGGATTCCTTTAAGCCCAGCTCCTCTAAAAACATCTGCTTCTCGTCATCCTCCAGCTCAGAAATTTCTGCCTCTATTTTAGCACATATAGCAACCACCTCTGCCTTTTCCGTTGCAGCCAGGGCTTTAACCTCTGCCACATGGGGATTGGTGGCACCTTCGTTTTTAATATCCTCCTCAGAGACATTGGTAACATATATAATTGGCTTTGCAGATAATAAATTGAACTCCTTCAGCATTTTTTCCTCTTCAGTGCTAAGGTCCAGAGTTCTGGCGGATTCGCCCTTTTCCAGTGCTGAAAGTATAAGCTTTAAAAGGTCAAACTCCTCCTGTAGGGATTTATCGGTCTTCAGAAGCTTTTCAGTTTTTTGAACTCTCTTCTCAATTATTTCCATATCCGAAAGAATTAGCTCTAAATTTATAGTCTCAATATCCCTCATGGGATTAACTGCGCCGTCAACATGGGTGATATTTGTATCCTCAAAGCATCTAACAACATGAAGTATGGCAGCAACCTCTCTAATATGGGACAGGAACTTATTTCCAAGTCCTTCACCCTTGCTGGCACCCCTCACAAGACCCGCAATATCATAAAATTCCACTGCTGCAGGAATTACCTTTTCTGATTGATACATTTTTTCCAGCTCATAAAGTCTATTATCAGGAACTGAAACTACTCCAACATTTGGTTCAATTGTACAAAAGGGATAATTTGCTGACTCGGCACCTGCCTGCGTGATAGCATTGAACAGTGTACTTTTTCCAACATTTGGCAGTCCTACGATGCCTAATTTCATTAAAATCTTCCTCTCCGTAAAGAATTCCTATTACACACAAATTAGATTATACAATATTCGACAGCTTTAAGCAATAAATATGCCTTCTAAATAGGCTTAGGAATTGAGGAAATTGTATTATACTATAAAGGTGCATATATTTTTAGTTTATACAAAGTTAAAAGTTTATCGCGCATTGCCTAGGGCTAATCACATTAAAAAATTATACAGATTAGCCCGTGGGGCACTAAGCAGGAAACTTTTGACTTTGTATAAACATACTACTCATCGTTATTAATCAATTGGTCCTTTTATATTCTTTGCATTTAAAGTCAATTAATCCCATGTAAAAACATGAAAGAAGAAGAAAATCTTTGTTTAATAAATTGTACCTTTAAGGAAAAAATATAATTGGAGGTGATATCATGGCAAACAAAAAACATTCAATTATTTTTCTGGCTTTGCTCTTGGTGCTTCTAGCTGTAACAGGCTGCAGCCCTACTCAAAGACCGGTACCAGATCAGCAACAGCCTAACAATAATCAAACAAAGGAAAATACAAACCCTGATTCTCCTATGGATATGCAGCCAAATGAGATCAATCAAGATTTAGACACTAGAGCAGACAGGATAGTAACTGCCATTGTCAAGCTTGATGAGGTTCGAAGTGCTACAGTGGTAATATCAGAGTCAACTGCTTTGGTAGGTGTTAATATTACCGACACCACCAAGGGAGAAATGAATACTGAAATTAAGAGGCAAATAGAGGAAACTGTAAAAAATACAGATTCTCAAATAACAAGGGTATCTGTTACAGCAGATCCTGATTTATTTAAGCGGATAGAAAACATAGCAAGGGAAACCAGCAGCGGTAGGCCCCTGAGCGGCTTCGGGAAAGAAATAGAGGAGCTGGTAAGAAGGATAACACCAGGAATGTAAATATATAAATGAGTAAAGATGGAGTATAGCTTCATCTTTACTCATTTTATAAGGAATTATTACATAATAATAATCTAAGAAGCTAAAAGGGTTTTAGGAGTGGGGGCAAATGAATTTCAAGGTTTTTTTGTCTATTATGCTGTTATATATTAGCTTTATTTTGAAGGGTATTCCGGAAAGGCTGCTTATCCTAGCCGGTGGCTCTCTGCTGACAATCACAATAATAGGATGGCAAAAGGAGGTCAGGAAAAGGCTCAGGCACATAATTATAAGTCTTGTGGCAGCACATTTGCTTATGCTGCTTGTGCTTTCAGCCTTGAAATACAGAGCTATAGAAATAGAACCAATGACGTCAAGGGATAGCGGTACGACAGCGGTAGTGATGCTGCTGGAGGGGGAGCCGGAGGAATTTACTCTTCCTTTGGCTGTAAATAATGCCTTTGATAGCTTAAGAGCTTATCAGGTCCCTATATTGCCCTTCATGATATTTAACAACAAAATAATCTATGATTCGACGCGGACAAATGATTTTAAAACGGATACAATAATGTTACAGCAGCAGCTCCAGGGACAGCTGGGAAATTCATATAGGCTATATATTACGTACACAAAAAAGCCCCCTTATCTGCAGGAGGGAATAAATGCTGCAATGGCGGAGGGTAACAGAAAAATTATATTTGCACCGGCTTTAATAACAGAAAATGAAAGCTTTATTTCCATAGAAGAGACCTTAAAAAGAATAAATACAGGTAAGTATCAGATAATAACAAAGAGCACAGAGGCAATGTGGAACAGCGATGCCATTGCTTTGCTATATGTAAGTAAAATTAATCAGGCTATAACGGGAAGGGCTCAAAACACTGGAATAGTGTTGCTGGGTAGCAATAAAAGCAGTGAGGCCTCTGTAGCGGTACAGCAGCAGGAGGTACTGCTTAGGGAAAAAATAAAGACATTTTTGATTGAGGAGGGCTATATAAGCTACCAATTGCAGGATGCTCAATTTAATAAAAGGAGTATAGAAAAGAGCGTGGATGCTTTGATGGAATATGGGGTATCTAGCATTATAATTGTAAACGTAGGGTCTCTGTATGAAACTCTAGAGCAGCAGAAGGAATTATCAAGGGCAATCAATTCAGTCGAGGCACCGGAGGGCGTAGCTATAAAAAATTTACATGTAGCAGCCTATGAGCCTGAGGTTATCTATGAGCTTCTAAAGAGAATAAATCTTTTAAATATTGACTAATTCAAAAATGTATAATGGGAATACTAATCAATAAGCTTATGCAAGGAGGTTTTAAAATGTCAAAGCTGGTTACTGAAAAAATTTCTGAGGGTATAAGCCTTCACACTGTTAGAACAGATAAATTTAAGACAAGCCTTATGAATATTTATATTCAAAGGCCCTTGAAGGCAGAGGAGGTCACCCTTAATTCCCTGTTACCTATGGTGCTTCAAAGGGGCACCTCTCAATATACTACGTCGAAGGAAATATCAAAAAAGCTGGAATTCTTATATGGAGCAGCATTGAATGGAGATGTCAAGAAAAAAGGGGAGCTGCATATAATACAGTTTTCTTTGAGAATAGCCGATAGCAGCTATGTAGAGGATAAAAGCCTTCGGGGTGATGCGATTGCGCTGTTAAATTCTTTAATAAACAGTCCGCTGCTGGAGGCTGGTGCCTTTAAGGCGGATTATGTAAGACAGGAAAAGTCGAATTTAGAAAATAGAATAAAGGGCAGGCTTAATGACAAAATGCAGTATTCCCTTGACAGATTAATTGAAGAGATGTGTAAAGGAGAGGGCTTTAGGCTCTATGAATACGGACGACTTGAGGATTTGGACGGTATAGACCCTGCTAAGCTTTACAGCCATTATATGCGGGTTATGGAGGAAAGTCCTATAGATATTATGGTTGTTGGCAATGTAGACCATGATGTTATAAAGGCAGAAGTAATGGCGGGCATTGGCTTTAAAGAAGGCGGTAGGAGGACACCTCTACAAGGTCTTCATATGGCTGCCAGTACTGGAGAAAAAAAGGTGCTGGAGGAAATGGAAATCAATCAAGGAAAGCTGTCTATGGGCTACAGAGTGGATATACCCTATAGTGATCCCCTCTATCCAGCCATGATATTATATACGAATATATTGGGTGGCGGGCCCCACTCCAAGCTCTTTATAAAGGTAAGGGAG
The DNA here is from genome assembly GCA_048264125.1 of Natronincolaceae bacterium. GTDB lineage: Bacteria > Bacillota > Clostridia > Peptostreptococcales > Natronincolaceae > M1-B18. The sequence goes on along the minus strand of JBLXDM010000005.1, from coordinate 226,537 downwards.
GAGCGAAGCCTTTGCTATTATATATTTGCGAAGCTGGAAAAATTCAAGTCAATAATGCTGATTGGCTCAGGAATTGAGGCGGATAAATTCGACATAGCAACAGAGGTTATAGGTCAGCAGCTGGAGGAAATGCGGAAGGGTAATATCAGCGATGAAGAAATGATAAATGCCAAGAGGGCAGTTGAAGGCTCGGTTAAGGCGATAGGTGATAATGCCTTAGCTATTGCAGAATACTATTATAGTCAAATCATAAGCGACCCCTTTTATGAAATGAATGCGCTGCTGGATAGAATAAGCAAGGTAACAGTCGAAGACGTAGTTGCGGTTGCTGAAAAGGTTACATTGGATACAATTTATTTTCTGAAGGGACAAGAATAGGAGGTGGATAGGGTGGTTAAAGAGATATACAATGAATTAATTAAGGAAAAGGTGTTTGGTAAAAAATTACAAAACGGACTAGAGGTGTTTTTTCTTCCTAAAAAGGATTATGTAAAGCAATATGCCATATTTGCAACCAAATTTGGCTCCAATGATTTAGTCTTTAAGCTGAAGGAGGAAAAGGACTACAGTAGAGCTCCGGAGGGTATAGCACATTTCCTTGAGCATAAGCTATTCGAGGAGCCGGATGGGAATGTTTTTGATCGTTTTGCCCAATTGGGAGCAAACGTAAATGCTTATACAAATTTTAATACTACGGCTTATTATTTCACCTGTACCGATTGCTTCTATGAAAACCTGTCTACTCTCATTCACTTCGTTCAGTCGCCGTATTTTACTGACGAAAATGTTGAGAAGGAGAAGGGCATTATTGGGCAGGAGATTATGATGTACAGAGATAATGCTGAATGGCGGGTATTCTTTAACCTTTTAAAGGCTATGTATCATCAGCATCCTGTTAAAAATGATATTGCCGGCACCATAGATAGCGTAAACAGTATCAGCAAGGAGGATTTATATCAGTGCTATAATACCTTTTATCCTCCATCCAATATGGCAATTTTTATTGCAGGTGATCTGGAGGCTACAGAGGTTTTTAACAGGGTGGAGGAAGCCTTTAAGGAACTAAAGGCGCCTGAAACAGATGAAGTAAATCGTCAATATCCTCAGGAGCCGGAAAGCATCAAGGAAGCTTATGTGGAGGAGAGCATGCAGGTATCCATCCCATTATTTCATATAGGATATAAGGATATTCCTTTAGGTCGAGGAGGAAGTGAATTGTTGCAGAGGGAGGCAGCCGTAGGGCTCCTCATTGACATGGTGTTCGGAAGGAGCTCAGAGCTGTTTGAGGAGCTATATGCTGCGGGCTTAATCGATCAGGGCTTTGGGGTGGACTATGTTTGTGAAAAGGACTATGGGCATATCATCATCAGTGGAGAATCAAAGGCTCCAATGGAGCTAAAGAAAATAATAGATGAAAGGGTAATGCGGCTTAAAGGAGAGGGCCTCAGCCTAGAGTCCTTTGAAAGGATTAAACGCAAGCAAATAGGTGAAAATTTGTCCTATTTTAATTCAATCGAGTTCATCGGCAATGCTTTTATTACCTATCACTTTAAGAATATAAATATCCTTGACTATATCAAGATACTATCAGAAACAAGTCTAGAAACCGTTGAGGCGTGTATGAAGAGTATATTGGATCCCGCTAGACAAGTAATCTCAATAATCAATCCTTAATTTGACATTTGCCGACAACTGCAATATAATAGTATTTGTTTTTTAATGTCTAGAAATTATGCTTTTCAATTTCTTAGACATAGGGGTTGTTAAGGAAAGAGGAGAGATGCATATGAATCCAATAGCATTTAGTGTATTTGGTCTGGATATTGGCTGGTACGGTATTATTATAGCTACAGGAATGCTTCTGGGGGTTGTAATAGCCTCCAAAAGGGCTAAAGCGGTAGGGCTTCAGGAGGATACTATTATTGACCTCTGCCTGTATGCGGTTCCCAGTGCTATATTGGGGGCAAGGCTATACTATGTCGCTTTCAGTTGGGATTATTACAGTAAGCACCCGATGGATATATTAAAGTTCAGGCAGGGAGGGCTGGCGATACACGGAGGGATTATTGCTGGCGTTCTGGTGGGCTATATCTTTTGTCGCGTGAAGAAGCTAGGTTTTTGGCAGCTGGCTGATATATGTGCCCCCAGCTTAATTCTGGGACAGGCAATAGGAAGATGGGGTAATTACGTAAACCAAGAGGCCCACGGTGGTCCCACAAATTTGCCTTGGGGTATAGAAGTCAATGGTGTCAAGGTTCATCCCACCTTTTTGTATGAATCTCTATGGAATTTTGCGGTATTTTTCCTTTTGTTATATATTGACAAAAAGAAAAAATTTGAAGGGCAGATTTTTATATACTATCTGATTTTGTACTCTGTAGCCAGATTCTTCATTGAAGGCCTTAGAACAGACAGTTTGATGATAGGGCCCTTTAGAACCGCTCAGTTAATCAGTCTTGCAACAATTGCGGGAGCGGTCGTGTTGCTTTTTATCAAAAAACGTGGTAAGGCAGATGCTTCGGAGTAATTCAAAAGGTCGAAAAATGTTTAAAAAGCATGGAATTTAAGCTATAAAAAATATTTTCTACAAATATTTTTCAAAGCCACATATTTTCAACAATTATTAGAAAGTCAAGTAAATTTTGGGCGAAAAATTGAATAAACATGAGAATTCGCTAGATAATGGTAGTTATTAAGGAATAAAATGTAAAAATATCGCCTATTTCATTCTTTGACATCCAGAGAGGTTAGAAATAAAATGATACACATGCACGAGAAAAGATTTGGGGTGAGATGGATGTTAAAAAGTGAAATAGAAGTGCTTCAGAAGCTGCTTAACGATAAAATCAGCAAGCAGGACGACTACATGGAAATTTATGAGCTGAGCACAAAATTAGATATATTGATTGTCGATTACTATAAAAAAATTAAGCTTGAGGCTTGAATTCAAAATATCAAAATATATCATTAATCTGCCTAAGGGCAGATTTTTTGTTGTTTTTAGGAGACAGCAGAAACCACCTATTGTGGTCTGCTGTCTCCTTTTGTTTCTTCTATGGCTTTAGTCCTATTTTAAGATTATATAAATTTTAATGAATTTGAAGCAGGAATTTAGAAAAAGTGGTAGAATTATTTAAAAAGTGGGATAAAGTGGGATGAAGTGGGGAAAAAAACCCTGAGGGTGGGATGAAAATGTTTATCGGTGAATACCAACACACAATAGATAATAAGGGTAGAATCAGTGTTCCAGCCAAATTCAGAGAAGAGCTGGGGGAACGTTTCATTGTTACTAAAGGGTTAGACACCTGTCTTTTTATTTATTCCATGGAGGAATGGAAGGTAATGGAGGACAAGCTTAAGGCTCTCCCATTAACCAATAAGGATGCCAGAGCCTTTGTAAGGTTTTTCTTTGCAGGGGCTTCCGAATGTGAATTAGATAATCAGGGAAGAATAAGAATCCCAAACAATCTCAGGGAGCATGCAGCGCTGGAGAAGGAGACGGTTATGATTGGAGTCGCCACCAGAATAGAGATCTGGAGTCTGGAGCAATGGGAAAAATATAATGATGATGCAAACCTGGGATATGACGAAATAGCCTCAAAAATGGCTGAGCTGGGAATCTGATGAATGAGGGTGAGAAAGTGAATTTTCAACATGTATCAGTATTATTAGAGGAATGTATTGAGGGGCTTAATATAAAGCCCGATGGCATATATATAGACGGCACCTTGGGGGGCGCAGGTCACTCCAGGCATATTGCTGAAGCACTGGGAGCTGATGGTCTTTTGATTGGAATTGATCAGGACGAGAATGCCATAAGGGCTGCAGCTGATAAGCTGAAGGATCTAAGTGATAGGGTTAAATTGGTTAGAGATAATTTTTCAAACCTTTCTGGTGTTTTGGCGGATTTGGGAATTGAAAGGGTAGATGGACTTCTTCTAGACCTGGGGGTATCCTCCCATCAGCTGGATGAAGCAGAAAGGGGCTTCTCCTATATGCAGGACGCACCCTTAGATATGCGGATGGACAATCGTGGCGATATTACGGCAAAATATATAGTCAACAATTATTCAGAAGCCGAATTGACGAGAATCATTAGGGAATATGGCGAGGAAAATTGGGCAAAAAGGATTGCAGCCTTTATTGTTGAGCATCGTAGCGAGGCTGAAATTGAAACAACCCATCAGCTGGTGGATATTATCAAAAAAGCAGTGCCTAAGGGAGCCAGAAAGGATGGTCCTCATCCTGCAAAAAGAACCTTTCAGGCAATAAGAATAGAGGTAAACAGAGAGCTGGAGATTATCGAGGACACAATAAAGGCAGCGACTGAGCATTTAAATGCAGGTGGAAGGATATGCATAATCACCTTTCATTCGCTGGAGGATAGGATCGTAAAGAATGCCTTTAAAAAGCTAGCAGATCCATGCACCTGTCCCCCACAGTTTCCCATATGCAAATGCAATGCAAAAAAGGAGCTGGTGGTTATAACAAGAAAGCCCATTGCACCATCAGAGGCGGAGCTGGAGCTTAATCCTAGATCAAGAAGTGCCAAGCTAAGAATTGCTGAAAAGCTTTAGAAATGTTCTAAAAGGCAGAAGGGGTGAATAAATTTGGAAGTAGTAAGAAAAGATTATTATCAATATCAACCTGCTGTTGAAGAGATGCAGCAGCCCAATAAACCCAAAAAGAAAGCTAATAAAAGCTATCGCCTTCAAAAGGTAATGGCTGCGCTTAGTATTTCTGTCTTTTTGCTGTTAAGCATTTTTCTGCTTTTGAGGTATGCTGCCATTACAGAGGCTAAGCATCGGGTTATACAGCTGACAAATCAATTAGAACAGATTGAAAACCAAAGAGATAAGCTTAAGATTGAGCTGGAGAGGGTCTCGAAATCCAACTGGATTGAAATGGAGGCACAAAATCGATTAAGCATGATTTACCCTGATTCCAGTCAAACCTATTATATTAGCATCAATCCCACTAAGGTGGCATTATTGACAAACGAAATGAATAGACAGCTGTCAATTGAGGAAGCCAGCCATGAGACTGCTGGGGGAAATATAGTCAGCAAGGTATTGAGTAAATTTGTAGGTCTCTTCAAAATATAGAGGGGGGAGATGAATTTGTCCCAGCCCAGTATATCAAGTAAAAAAAGATTAATTTTCATGTTCGTTATAACCTGTACGGCTATTTTCGGGTTAATAATCCGTCTAGGCTGGATTCAAATTGTTCGTGGAGAGAGATACAAGGAGCTGGCAATAGCCCAGCAAACCCGTGATATCCCGATTCCGGCAAAGAGAGGCACCATTTTTGACAGAAATGGTAAGGAGCTGGCTAAAAGCGCCAGCACCAATACAGTATGGGCAAGGCCAAGAGAGGTTACGGATATAGAAGATACGGCGAAGAAATTGGCCGAGATATTAGAATTGGATGCCGCCAGTGTGGCAGAAAAAATAAGCAATAAAAATGTCAGCAGCGTAAAGGTAAAGCAATGGATAGAGGATGATTTAGCCGACAGCATACGAAAGCTAAGCCTAAAGGGTATTATGATTGCTCCGGATAATAGAAGATACTACCCCTTTGGTAATTTCGCATCTTATATTTTAGGTCATACAACAGATGACAATAGGGGTCTGGCGGGAATAGAGCTGGAGTACGAAAAATACTTGAGTGGTTATCCTGGACGCTGGATTAAAAACACCGATGGCGCTGGACGGCAGCTTCCCTTAAGCGCAGAGAAATACTATCCTTCCGAGGATGGGTACAATATCGTTCTTACCATTGACGAGGTTATTCAGCATTTTGCTGAAAAGGCAGTTCAAAATGCTCTGGAGGCCAATCAAGCCAAGCGGGTTATGGCAGTGGTGATGGATGTAAGCTCGGGAGATATACTGGCTATGGCAGCTAAGCCTGACTATGATCCAAACGAACCTAGAATAAACCTTGACCCCTTACAACAGGAGCTTGTAGACAATATGCCAGTTGAACAGCAGGTTGAAGAATGGAATAAAATGTGGAGAAATCCAATTATAAATGATACCTATGAGCCTGGTTCCACCTTTAAGCTGATTACTACAGCAGCTGCATTAGAGGAAGGAGTCACTACACCGCAGAGCAGCTTTTACTCCAATGGTTTTATTACAGTGGCGGGAAGAACAATAAAATGCTGGAGATGGTACAATCCACATGGCAGTCAAACGCTGGTGGAGGCTGTTCAAAACTCCTGCAACCCAATATTTGTAGAGCTTGTACAGAAAATGGGTGGAGAGAATTTTTATAAATATCTGGATGCCTTTGGATTTAAAGATATTACCGGTATAGACCTACCGGGAGAAAGGCGATCTATAATGTATAGCGAAGCAACTGCAGGCCCGGTTGAACTGGCTACCATGTCCTTTGGTCAGAGTATATCGGTTACCCCTATACAGCTTTTGACGGCTGTAGCAGCGATAGCAAACGATGGAAAGCTGATGAAGCCAAGGCTGGTTAAGGAGCTAACAAACAATGAAGGCACAGTAATCGAACGCTTTGAGGAAACGATGATCCGACAGGTAATATCTAAGCAGACCTCAGAGGAAATGCTGGCAATAATGGAATCCGTAGTGGCGGATGGTTCTGGAAGAAATGCCTATATTCCCGGCTATAGCGTGGGTGGAAAAACCGGAACAGCACAAAAGGTTGTAGACGGAAAATACTCTCAGGGCTTATATGTAGCCTCCTTTATAGGTGTGGCTCCTGCCGATGATCCAAGGCTTGCAATTTTGGTAATAGTAGATGAGCCCGGTGGCTTTAGTACCTTTGGAAGTATAACCTCAGCACCTGTGGTCAAGGAGATTTTGGAGGAAAGCCTACGTTATCTGGATGTAAAGCCGAATTACACCACCGACGAAAGAGAAATGCTGATGAAGCCTGATGTGACGGTTCCGGATGTTAGACAAATGACTGTAAAGGAAGCCTCCAAGGCTCTAAGCGATAGCAACCTATTGTATAATGTAGAAACAGAGCTTGAAGACAATGAAGCAGCTATCGTAATAGATATGTTTCCAAAGCCCGGAGCTGCCGTGCCGGAAAAATCTATGATATTGCTTTATACAAAAAGCAATGCTCAATCTACCTTTGTAGAAATTCCTGATTTAGCAGGAAAGACAATAAAGGAAGCAAATAATATTTTGACCTCCAAGGGGCTAAAAATGAAAATAAGCGGAACAGGCACTGCACAGAATCAATCCCCTGGAGCCAATACTACTGTAGAGCAGGGCTCCATAGTCAGTGTAGAATTTGCCCCTCATTAAAATTTAATACTAGAAAATGTCTTCTAATCGATTTATAATGTAATGGGCAACTAAAGTTAAAGTAAAACTTTAATTTTATGTTGCCTTTTAAAAAGTTCAGGATACGTAAATAATAACCAATAGAATGGAGGTCTGCATATGTTGTTAAGAGATCTAATTCTCGGCCTAGATGTATTAAGCATTAGTGGAGATTTAGATAAGGAGATTTACGATATCTTTTACGACTCGAGACAAATTAAGGAAAACAGCATGTTTGTCTGTATAAAAGGCTTCAAGACCGACGGACATTTATACATAGATAATGCACTGAAGAAGGGTGCAGTTGCTATATTGGCAGAGGAGGACATAAGGCCGGAGGGTGCAACTGTGATAAGGGTTAAAAATGCAAAGGGAGCCATGGCAATATTAGCAAGCGACTTCTATGGAGCCCCCGCTCAAAAAATGGATTTGATCGGTGTAACAGGAACAAATGGAAAGACCTCAATTACATATATTATGAAAAGCATTTTAGAAAGGTCAGGTAAAAAGGCAGGAATTATTGGAACCATTGCCAATTGGATGGGTACGACTAGGATTGACGCAGTAAGAACAACCCCTGAAGCCATAGATATACAAAAAATCTGCAGCAGAATGCTGGAGGAGAAGGTTAAAAGCTGCACTATGGAGGTTTCCTCTCATTCGCTACAGCTGGGAAGGGTTGATGGTTTAGATTTTAAGATAGGTATTTTTACGAACCTTACACCAGATCATCTGGATTTCCATCATAATATGGAAAATTACTATGCGGCTAAAAAACGATTATTTTACAAAACAAGTATATGTAATATAATAAATGTTGATGATGAATATGGGAGACAATTACATCAGGAGCTAGCTTCGCATAATACTCCCATTTTAACCTATGGGATCAAGAATCAAGCGGATATATATGCAACAGACATACAAATGACCATTAAATCTGTTAGCTTTAGGCTAATTACACCAAGCTTTGCAGAGGAGATAACAATAGGTATACCGGGGATATTTACAGTATACAATGCCCTAGCTGCTGCTGGGGCTGCACATGCACTAGGCGTGTCTAATACAGATATAGTACAGGGATTAAGGGGCTTTCAGGGAGTTCCCGGGAGATTTGAATTGATAAATGAAATTTCCTCCTTCTCCGTGATAATAGATTATGCCCATACACCTGATGCCCTAGAAAATGTTTTGAAGGCTGCCAGAGAATTTGCAGCCAATAGAGTGATAACTGTTTTTGGCTGTGGAGGAGACCGAGATCAGACCAAAAGAGCTGTTATGGGGAAAATATCTGGTTTCTTAAGTGATATCACCGTTATAACCTCTGATAATCCCAGAACCGAAGAACCCCTTAATATTATACAGATGATAGAAGCGGGCATAAAACTGACTAAGGGCTCCTATGTCGTTATAGAAGACAGGCGAGAGGCCATTAGATATGCCCTAAAGGAGGCTAAGCCCGGTGATTTGGTGCTGATTGCCGGAAAGGGTCATGAAACAACACAAACGATAAAAAACATGGTATATCCCTTTGATGACAAAAGGGTTGCGATGGAAATAGCAGGAGAGGAAGAAATAATATGATGGAGCTATTAATTGAGGAGCTGGCTGAGGTATGTAATGGAAAAATCCTCCAAAGGGGCAGCAGAAGGACTGCTACTGGCGTATCAATAGATTCGAGAACAGCACAGAAGGATATGCTATTTGTTGCTCTAAGGGGAGAAAGCTATGATGGACATGATTTCATAGAAGTCGCCTATGAAAAAGAGGTGGCTGCAATAATAATAGATACAAATAAAAAAGTAAATTATGGTCCTCTAAAGGACATATATATTATAGAAGCAAAAGATTCAGAGGCAGCATTAAAGGCAATAGGCAAATACTATAAAAATAAGTTCCAGATCCCCTTTATAGGAGTTACAGGCAGTGTCGGAAAGACAACCACAAAGGATATGATAGCCAGCGTACTTTCCTATAAAAAGGAGGTACTGAAGAATCTCGGGAATTTCAATAATCAAATAGGCCTTCCACTGACATTATTTCAGCTGGAAAAAAAGCATCAGGCGGCTGTTTTGGAGATGGGAATGTCCTCCTTTGGTGAAATAGAGGAGCTGGTGAAAATAGTCAGGCCTAAAATAGGAGTCATAACAAATATTGGCCTCTCCCATATAGAGCATTTAGGCACCCAAAAAGGAATACTAAGGGCCAAGATGGAAATAGCCTCACAGATGGACTCGGAATGCATGCTCTTATTAAATGGTGATGATGCGTATTTAGCCACCTTAAGGGCGGAGGACAGTATATATAAAAAGGTATTCTTCGGAATGAAGGATATTAATGACATTATAGCTGAAAATATAATTAACTTGGGTGAAGAGGGCTTTACCTTTGACGTAAGAATCAATCAATCTAAGCATTCCTATCGTATAGGCTATCCTGGAATACATAACGTATACAATGCATTGGCTGCAATTTGGATAGGCATTGAGTTTCATATGACCCACGGTGAAATCCAAGAGGCCTTCAATAGCTTCAAGCCCTCAAAGATGAGGATGGAGATAATTAATCTTAAGGAAACCAAGATAATCAACGATGCTTATAACGCCAGCCCTGACTCTATGAAGGCGGCTTTAGGGGTTCTAAGCAATTTTACCAATGGTAGGAAAATAGCAGTTCTGGGAAATATGTTCGAGATGGGGAGCTTTTCAGAGGAGGGCCATAGGTCTGTGGGTGAATACATTGTATCCTCAACTGAAGTGGATGTTTTGATTACCGTGGGCGATATGGCTAAGTGGATTGCGGAGGAGACCTTGACTAAAGACAATAAGATAAGAAAGATATATATTTTAAAAGATAACGAGGAAGCTATTTCAACCCTTCGGGAGATTCTTGAGCCCAAGGACACAGTTCTAGTTAAGGGCTCTAGGGGTATGAAAATGGAAGAAATTGTGAAGTATCTACAAGAGAGGAGCTAGTCGTATGATTCAACATAAACAGCTGATATATACCATTATAATAGCATTTGTCATAACCCTCATTTTGGGTCCTTTAATTATACCTTATCTAAAGCGGCTTAAGGTGGGACAAATGATAAGGGAAGAGGGGCCTCAAAGCCATAAATCAAAAAGCGGTACGCCAACTATAGGCGGATTAATAATAATTTTAGCCATAGTTATAACCTCCCTTACATCAGGACTTGTTAATAAAGACATGCTGGTGGCACTGTCTGTAACTGTGGCCTTTGGAATCATAGGCTTTTTAGATGATTTTATAAAGGTAGTGTTAAAGAGAAACCTTGGCTTAAGGGCATATCAAAAAATCATATTTCAAATAATCGTAGCAATAATGCTGGCAATATATCAGTCTGAAACAACCTATATGGGAACAAAAATAATCGTTCCATTTATACAGGGAAGCTGGACAATAGGAGGCATAACCATTCCTCAATATTTAGATTTGGGGATTTTATATATACCCTTTATTGTTTTTGTTGTTGTTGCAACTGTAAACGGCGTAAACCTAACCGATGGCTTGGATGGATTGGCATCTGGGGTAACCCTCATAATAGCTGCCTTCTTTAGCTTGGTTGCAGCATATTACGGCTATACCAGCCTGGCTATATTTTGTGGAGCGGTAACCGGGGCCTGCCTAGGCTTTTTAAGGTTTAATTCCCATCCCGCACAGGTGTTTATGGGGGACACTGGTTCCTTAGCCTTGGGTGGCGCTATTGCTACAGTGGCAATATTGATGAATATCGCATTAATCATCCCTATAGTAGGTGGTATCTATTTTGCAGAGGCGCTTTCTGTATCTATACAGGTTATTTACTATAAGCTGACTAAAAAACGTATATTTAAAATGGCGCCATTACACCACCATTATGAGCTAAGTGGGTGGGCAGAAACAAAGGTTGTCATTGTCTTCTGGAGTGTAACGGCAATATTATGCTTGATAGGAATTATAGCGCTAAGCTAGAAGGTGGGTGTAAATATGAATCTTAAGGATAAAAGGGTTTTAGTAATTGGGCTGGCAGTTACAGGTATTCCCCTGGTGAAGGTGCTGGCAGAGCTTGGTGCCGATATCATAGTAAATGATATGAAGGGGCAGGAAGCCCTTGCGGATACGCTTAAGGAGCTGGAGGGCTTAAATGCAAGCTATATATTGGGCAGGCATCCTGAAGGACTGCAGGAGCTGGGTGCTATAGACCTAGTGGTGGTTTCTCCGGGAGTTCCATTGGACATTCCCTTTATAAAGCAGCTAAGAGAAGAAAATATTAGAATAATCGGCGAGATTGAATTGGCATATATATTATCAAGGGCCAGGATAGTGGCCATAACCGGTACAAACGGAAAAACCACAACAACTGCCCTTACGGGAGAAATATTTAAAAATGCAGGAGAGAACACCTATGTTGTGGGTAATATAGGTGTTGCAGCCGTTTCTAAGGCCTTAGAAACAAAGCCGGAGGATTTTATGATAATGGAGGTCAGTAGCTTTCAGCTGGAGAGCACCGAGGAATTTCACCCCAGAGCAGCTGCAATTCTAAATCTTACACCAGATCACTTGAATCGTCATAAAACCATGGAGGGCTATCTGGGGGCTAAATTAAAAATATTCAGCAATCAGAATACTGAGGATTTCGCAATAATAAACTATGATGATACCATCTGTCGTGAGGCCACCATAGATCTTAAGGCAAAAAAAATCTACTTCAGCAGAAAACAGCGGCTGGAGGAGGGGGTTTGTCTTGAGGATGGATTTATAGTGATTAAACTGGAAAACCAGAGCATTAAGCTAATGCCTGCAAATGAAATTCGCATTCCGGGAAATCACAATATTGAAAACGCCCTTGCAGCTACGGCGCTGGCCTACATTATGGGGATAAAGCCCGAGACTATAGCCGATACCCTGAGGCGCTTTAAAGGCGTTGAACACAGAGTAGAGTTTGTGGATACGATATTAGGAGTTAGCTATATCAATGATTCCAAGGCTACAAACCCTGATGCCGCCATGAAGGCACTGGAGGCTGTTAAGGCACCGATAATCCTGCTGGCGGGGGGAATGGATAAGGGAAATGACTATACTGAATTTATCGAGGCCTTTGACGGCAAGGTAAAGGAAATGATCGTATATGGAGAAACCGCAGATAAGCTTTATACAACGGCAGCGACCCTGAATTTCAATGCTGTAAAGAGGGTTAAGGACTTGGAGGAGGCTGTGGCAGCTGCTGCCGCTTCAGCTGAAGCAGGAGATAGTATTCTGCTTTCACCCGCCTGTGCCAGCTGGGATATGTATAAAAATTTTGAGGAAAGAGGAAGGCACTTTAAAAATATTGTAGGTAATCTAAGGAGGTCTTAGCATGGGTAAAAAAAATCCCTATGACTCAACCCTCATTTTAACTGTGGCTGCTCTTGTGGTGGTAGGAATCATAATGATTTTCAGCTCCAGCTATTCCTATGCCATGATTAACATGAAGGATGGCTATTATTTTTTAAAAAGGGTATTGATGTGGGCGGCGGTAGGTACTGCAGGAATGATCTTTTGTGCTAAATTACCCTATCACAGATGGACAAAGCTGGCGAATATAATATTATTATTCAGCATAGCGCTTTTGGTGCTGGTTTTAACTCCAGTGGGGACTGAGATTAACGGTGCAAAACGGTGGATAAATATTGGGGTATCCATTATGCCCTCGGAAATAGCGAAATTTGCTGCCGTAATATATGTGTCTACTAGTATAGTTAGAAAAAAGGATAAAATGCAGAGTTTTGTATATGGCGTACTGCCTTATTTAATGATCATAGGAATGTTCTTCGGACTTATATACCTACAGCCTGATTTCAGTACTGCCTTTGTGGTTTCAGTAGTAATTTTGGCTATGGTATTTGTGGGGGGCATGAAAATGTCTCACTTCGTAGGCCTTGCTTCTGCAGGCTTTACAGCAATTGCAGGTATGATAGCCTATATTGTTATAAGCGGCAACAGCTATAAGGCAAATCGGATAATCTCCTTTCTAGACCCGTGGGCCGATGCCTCCAATACAGGCTTCCAAGCTGTCCAATCTCTCTTGGCCTTGGGCTCTGGGGGTTTGTTCGGTAGAGGGCTTGGTAAGAGCGTGCAAAAGCATTTTTATCTTCCAGAGCCTCAAAATGACTTTATCTTTGCAATCATTGGAGAAGAGCTGGGCTTTATAGGTGGAGTTGCGATATTATTATTATTTATGATATTGATATGGCGATGTATTAAAATCGCATTAAATGCTCCTGATTTATTAAGCTGCTTAATGGTGACGGGATTCATCTCCATTATAATTATACAGTTGGTAATAAATATAGCTGTTGCAACCTCATCAATGCCTGTAACAGGAATGCCTTTGCCCTTTATCAGCTTCGGCGGAAATGCTTTAGCAATGTCCATGGCGGGAATGGGGATTATACTAAACATATCGAGATATACAAATACGAATAGGAGCTGAAGCCATGCGCGTAATACTAAGTGGTGGCGGTACAGGGGGGCATATATATCCTGCTATTGCTATTGCCAATAGGATAAAGAAGGAATTTCCAAAGGCAGAAATACTATTTATCGGTACTGAAAGGGGTCTTGAAAGGGAGCTAGTGCTTAAGGCGGGATATGACATACGCTTTATACCCGTTAGCTATTTAAAGAGAAAAATATCTCTCCATAATGTAAAGAGTGCTGGAAAGCTATTAATGGGGCTGTTGGAGGCCCGAAAAATTATAAAACGCTTTAAGCCGGATATTGTAATTGGCACAGGCGGTTTTGTCTGTGGGCCAGTGCTGTATATGGCATCTAAGCTGAGAATAAAGACACTGATACATGAGCAAAATGTATTTCCAGGTCTTACAAATAGAATTCTATCCTCCTATGTTGACAGGATAGCTATAAGCTTTCCTGAGGCCGAGAGGTACTTTAAGGAAAAGCTAAGAGGGAAGCTGGTTGTCACAGGAAATCCCATAAGAGATGAGTTTTTGCAGGTATCGGCTATAGAGGCAAATAAAAGATACAAGCCGGATAATAGGCCTATCGTACTGATTGTAGGGGGCAGCGGAGGCTCCTCAAAGCTAAATGCTGCTACGATAGCAATGCTTAAGCAGAGGACGGTAGGGGAGTATCGAATAATTCTGGTGACAGGAAAGATGCATTTTTCGGCTGTATTAGAGGCGCTGAAGGATTGCTCCGCAGCAGCTGGAAGCACCATACTGCCATATATTAATGATATGCCCCACGCCTTAAGGGCATGTGATTTAATTGTATGCAGTGCAGGTGCGATTACGATAGCTGAAGTAACGGCAGCTGGAAAACCATCCATTTTAATACCAAAGGCCCACACTGCAGAAAATCATCAGGAGTATAATGCAAGGGCCATGGAGAAGGCCGGCGCGGCAATTATGCTAAAGGAAAATCAGCTGAAGGGCGATGTGCTCTATAAGGCAATAGAGTCGATCTTGGTCAATAAAGAAGTCTATTCCAATATGAGAACCGCCTGCGGTAGAGTTGCTAAAATCGATGCAATAGATCTAATATTAAGCGAAGTAATTACATTAATTAGCTAGGCTATAGAAGATTATCCTCATTTAATTATAAAGTAGAGGAACACCTTCCGGGATAATGCATAGTATGATTATATATTTGTTTTCATACATATAATGCATTCGCATTTATAAACATCATAATTCCCTGGAGGTGACCAACTGGTGAGTAAGTATATAGTCGTTGGTGGAAAAAAGATAGTTGGCGAAGCACGAGTACATGGCGCAAAAAATGCTGTATTGCCAATACTCGCTGCAACTGTGCTAAATGGAAATATCAATGTCCTTTATGATATCCCTAGGCTTTCAGATGTAGAAATAATGACAAAGATATTGCAGGCTGTGGGCTGTAGGGTGTATAGAGAAGGAGAAGCCCTAGTGGTGGACTCCTCTGACTTAAACAGTCATGAGGTGCCGGAGGATTTAGTTCGTGAAATGCGGTCCTCCTTTATTTTCCTAGGAGCGTTGTTGGCGAGGCATGGAAGTGTTAAAATCAGCTATCCAGGCGGCTGTGAAATTGGCCACAGACCCATCGATTTACATCTAAAGGCATTAAGGGAGATGGGGGCGGAAATTGAAGAGAAGCATGGATTTTTATATTGCAAAGCCAAAAAGCTAAAGGGCTGCGACATACATCTGGATTTTCCCAGTGTCGGTGCGACTGAAAATGTGATTTTAGCTGCGGTTTTTGCAGAGGGAACAACCATAATAAGAAATGCCGCCCGAGAGCCGGAGATCGTAGACCTAGAAAACTATATCAATTCGATGGGGGGTAAGGTGTCGGGAGCCGGCAGTGCCAACATCTATATTGAGGGAGTAGATGAGCTCCATGGGGTGGAGCATAGAATTATTCCCGATAGAATTGTAGCAGGAACCTACCTAATAGCGGCTGCCATAACAAAGGGAGAAATACTTTTGAATAACGTTATTCCGGAGCACATGCAATCAGTTTTACATAAGCTCAGGGAGACCGGCTGCAAAATTGATTGTGGCAATAATCAAATTAAACTGGTTGCAGCAGACAGAATTAAGTCCATAGACACGATCCAAACTCTTCCCTATCCGGGATTTCCCACTGATATGCAGTCCCAAATGATGTCCCTTATGACCATAAGCAATGGCGTTACAGTCTTTATCGAAAACATATTTGAAAATAGATATAAGCATACTGAGGAGCTTACAAGAATGGGTGCAAATATCAAGGTAGACGGTAGAATTGCCCTGATCAGAGGTGTGAAAAGGCTATCAGGTGCTACGGTGACCTCAAAGGACCTAAGGGGAGGAGCTGCGCTAATCTTGGCGGCATTAGCAGCTGAGGGAACTACAGCTATAGAGAGTGCAAAGCATGTAGACAGAGGCTATGATCATTTGCATGAGGTTTTGCATGCTTTGGGAGCAGATATTAGAAAATTGTAGTATAATATAATTATGTCCATTATTATTATAATTAATAGCAGCTTATAGCTGTTATTAATTTAGGACGTAGCGTGGACAAGCACAAAAGGGGATTATTAAATATGGAAGCGGAAAAAAAGAATAAAAGAATGAGAAGAAGAAGATTTAGAAATATGCTTTCCTTAATCCTGTTAATTGGAGTTTTCCTGTTATGGGGCTTCTATGCCCTTTTGGAGTCTGATTTATTTAACCTAAAGTATGTTGAGCTGTATGGCAATAGTATTGCTTCGTATGAGGAGGTTTTAGAGGCCTCTAAGCTTATACTGCACAGAAATCTCTTTAAGTATGATTTAGATATGGTGGAGCAGCAGGTAATACAGCATCCCTATATCAAAGAGGTGGAGGCAGCTAGGAAATTGCCTAACAAATTAGTTATTAATGTGCAGGAAAGAGAAGAATATGCTATCATTAGCTATATGGGCTCTTATGTTTATGTTGATCATGAGCTGGTGGCGCTTAAAATAGCCGACAGCTATATCGCTCAGGAGCAGCCACTGATTACAGGAGTAGAGCTCCAAAGCCTTAAGGTGGGGGACCCCTTAAGAGCAATTAATCAGGAGGACCTGCAAAAAGCAATCATGGTTTTAGCCGCCGCCGAGGTTTCAGATATGATAGATATCGTATCAGAGCTAGACACAACTGAGGAGGGCAATATAATAATGCATACGATAGATGGTATAGAGGTTCATCTTGGCAACGTTGATGATCCAGTTTATTCTATGCTGGTATTAAAGGAAGTTTTAGTAAAGCTATATACAAGCAACAGACGAAATGTTATTATAGACTTGCGATATGAAGGAACTTCAACGGTACGAGATAGAGATTAATAGGAGGAAATCTTATGAAGGATATAAAGGGTAAGGTAGCCTTTGGATCAGTATGTGCATTGTTTGGTCTTATATTGGCAGTTCAGATAAAAACCGTAAATATAACTCCCGGCGGAAGTATATTGTCTCCACAGAGAGCCCAAAGGGT
This sequence comes from Natronincolaceae bacterium, assembly GCA_048264125.1. Classification (GTDB taxonomy): domain Bacteria; phylum Bacillota; class Clostridia; order Peptostreptococcales; family Natronincolaceae; genus M1-B18. Next base: position 209,247 of record JBLXDM010000005.1, on the reverse strand, counting down.
GACTGCGGAGCTAAAGCTTCTGAGGACTGAAAAGGAGAGATTAACTCAAGAGCTATCGGAGCTGGAAATCAGATTAAAGGAATATGAGTTTTCTGAGGCAGATGAGAATCTTCTTATTAAAAACCTCAATAGCGATCTAGAGAAATATCAAATACTGGCAGGACATCGTTCAATACAGGGACCTGGCGTAGTTGTTACAATAGAGGATGTTGTATACGAGACGGGAGAGCCCAGCTATATCATGTTTAATTATGAAATCCTTCTGGGGCTTATCAATAAGCTCAACGCCGCTGGTGCTGAGGCAATTTCAATAAATGATCAGAGATATGTTGCGACTACAGAAATATATTTGTCCTCCAATACTTTATTTATAAATGGTGTTCCCACTGTCCAGCCCTATACCATCAAGGCGATAGGCGATGCAGAGGCGCTGGAGGCATCACTGAATATGAGATTCGGCTTAATAGATAATCTTAAACAATATTTAAGTGAAAGTGTAGTGGTAGCTGTTAAAAAGGAAGATCCCGTGGTTATAACGAGAAATACAAAGATTACAAATTTTAAATTCGCTAAGCCTATTGAGTCTACTCAACAATAGCCGTAAGGGGGTTCAATAGTGGAAAACAAAAAATCAAAATTTAGAGTTTCAACATTAATACTAATGATATTTTGTATTTTGGGCTTTGTGTTAACCCTGCAGTTTAAAAATACAAAAGAGGACTATAGCTTTGTCTCCTTAAAAACGATAAATGATCTTGACAATTCTGTAAAAATAGAGCAAGAGGAAATTAAAAACCTTCAGGAGCTAATTAGACAGAAAAAGAAAAATCTAATAGAGTATGAAACTGCGATACAGCAGGAGGGTAGTATTAAAGATGTTATAAAAAGTGAAATTCAATCAATGCAGGTGATTACCGGCCTTTATGATCTAGAGGGACCGGGGGTTATTGTCAGGCTTAAGGATAGTGATAGAGAGCTTTATGAATGGGAAGACCCAAACGATTTAATAATCCATGATACTGATTTGTTGATTATAATCAATGATTTAAAAAGTGCTGGTGCTGAAGTATTATCTATTAACGGTCAGAGGGTCATTAATACCTCTGAAATACAATGTACTGGGCCTACTATAACAATAAATGGCTATACCTACGGACAACCCTTTATCATAAAGGCCATCGGTGATCCGGTTACCTTAGATGCTGCAATTAAGGCACCCTCCTCACATTCAGCCTTTCTGAGGGAGGGCTTTGGCATAATGGTTGACTCGCAGGTTAACCCTAGGGTAAGGATTTCTAGGTTTCAAGGGAATATGAAGATGGATTATATGACACCAAGGGAAGGTGAATAATTTTGATTATTGCATTAATAGGCTTATTAATAGGTGTTTTGTTAGGGCTATATTTACCGGTTACTTATCCGGCTGCTTTTTCCCTGTACATTTCTGTTGCTATTCTGGCGGCTTTGGACTCTGTCTTCGGAGCCTTAAGGGCCAGCATGGAGAACAAGTTTAACACCGAAATATTTGTATCAGGCTTTTTCGGAAATGCACTGCTTGCGGGTATATTGGCATATATCGGTGATAGAATAGGGGTGCCCTTATACTATGCCGCAATATTTGCCTTTGGAAATAGACTCTTCCAAAACTTTGCCTTTATTCGCAGATATATTATTGAAAGATTAAGAGCATAAAGACATAATAACCCTCATATCGAGGGTTATTATGTCTTTTGGAGAAATATATTTACCTAAAATAATATTAGTAATATAAGGAAGCAAAAAAATTGCACTTAATTCCAGATAAAAAAAGGAAATTCATTGTTTGTGTGGAATTAATAAAATTAACGTTACATAAACTAAAGCTGGCATAAGGGGCTAAGAAGCTTACGGCATTGCAACTATTGGGTTTATTATATCTAACATTATTAGTACAATTACGGAAATGGAGGCCTCTGAATCATTAAATAAGGCATATAGACTAATTGTTATAATACAAATTATAAAGTATAATGGTAGTTAGCGATTATGCTATAGCGCTATAAATGAAGACGAAATTAGTTCATGTGAAAAGTGAATGCTTACATACATAGAAGGGGGTAATACTGTGTTAGAATTTGATGTAGACATGGAACAATTTGCTCAAATAAAAGTAATAGGAGTAGGCGGCGGTGGAAATAATGCAGTAAATCGAATGATCGAGTCCGGATTAAAGGGTGTTGAATTCATTGCTGTTAACACGGACAAGCAAGCTTTGTTTACCTCTAAAGCAGAACACAAAATTCAAATAGGTGAGAAGCTAACCAAGGGCTTAGGTGCAGGTGCTAACCCTGAGGTAGGTAGAAAAGCAGCAGAGGAGAGCAGAGAGGATATCAGCAAGCTATTACATGGTGCAGATATGGTATTTGTCACTGCAGGCATGGGCGGCGGAACCGGTACAGGAGCTGCTCCAATAGTTGCTGAAATTGCTAAGGAGATGGGGATACTAACTGTAGGTGTTGTCACAAAGCCCTTTACCTTTGAAGGCAAGAGAAGAATGATGCATGCTGAACAGGGAATACAGGAGTTAAAGACAAGGGTAGACACCTTGGTTACGATACCGAATGATAGACTGCTGCAGGTAATAGAAAAGAAGACTACAATGCTGGAGGCCTTCAGAATTGCTGACGATGTCCTAAAGCAGGGGGTACAGGGTATTTCTGACCTTATAGCTGTTCCAGGCTTAGTAAATCTTGACTTCGCAGACGTCAAGACAATTATGCTGGAGCAGGGTCTTGCACATATGGGCATAGGACGAGCAAGCGGTGATAATCGAGCAATGGAGGCAGCAAAGCAGGCAATTCACAGCCCACTATTAGAAACCTCAATTGAGGGTGCTAAGGGCGTATTATTGAATATAACCGGTGGTGCAGGGCTAGGATTATTTGAAGTAAACGAAGCTGCAGAGCTGGTTACTCAAGCTGCAGATCAGGATGCTAATATTATTTTTGGTGCAGTAATCAATGAGGATCTAAAGGATGAAATAAGAATTACCGTAATAGCAACTGGCTTTGAAAAGGATCTGAAAAAAATAATTGAGAATCAAGGAAAGAACTTCATCAATCTTGGAGCTGCTAAGGAAATTGCAGCAGCCGTAGCTGAGGAAAAGGCAAAGGGTGATGATTTGGACATACCTATTTTCCTGAGAAGAAAAAAATAAATTAATAATAATCATAAATATCCTTAAGGACCTGTATTTACAACAGGTCCTTTTTTGCTGAGGAAATATTATACAGATTGAACAATTAAAGCTGAAAGAAATAACTTTTTCGACCCTACAAAATGACAAAAAAATTTAACTGCTTCTAATATAATATTCATAAAAGAATAAGCTGATGAATATCTGTATAGTAGTAATATTTGTCCATTGGCAGAATATTTTGGAGGGGAGGAACTGGCTTGATCGTATATGCAGAATATGTTTTTCTTGAAAACTTTATAATGAACTATATTATCCTATCCCTCACCTCAAAGTTTAGTAGGGCCTCAACCACAAAGCTAAAGCTGGTACTGGCCTCTTCGTTGGGGGCACTGTACGCCTTCATTATTTTTTTTCCCTCATTACATTTTATGTTTTCAATATTTATGAAGATCGCCTGCTCTATGCTTATCATCATCGTTGCCTTTACACCATATCGCTTTAAGGAATTCTTTAAGCAGACGGGTATATTTTATCTGATAACCTTGGTATTTGGCGGTGCCGGCTTCGCTATGTTTTATTTTACAAGCTTTAACGGAATTGTCAGCAATGGTGTATTCTACATAACCAATATATCTGTAAAGATTATTATGCTGGCCTGCGGACTAGGCTATATTCTGATTAACTTTTGCTGGAGCTACATACAAAAACAGCTAACAAAGGATAAGGTATATATGACCTTAAGGATAGAAATGAATGGTGATATTGTAGAGCTTAGGGGTTTGGTGGATACAGGTAATTCCCTAACGGATCCCATAACTAAATACCCGGTAATCATAGTGGAATATGATGCAATAATTAAGCTTCTGCCGGATAATCTTAGAGAGGCCTTTAAGGCTTCTAAATTTCCAAATTTCAATGATATCGCACTTTTAATAAATGATACCCTATGGATGACCAGATTAAGGATTATACCCTATGAGGCCCTCGGTACTGAAAATGGTATGCTGGTGGGTTTTAAGCCTGACTCTGTATACATCGAAGGGGATTCAGATATTAAAAGCGTTAAGGACATCATAATTGCAATATATAGCAAGAAGCTTTCAAAAAATGGAGATTATAAAGCACTGCTTCATCCGGATTTGGTTTAAGGACTTAAGAAGACATGGGAGGTTGGCAAAATGAAATTTGCATTTTTTAAATCAAAATTAATATTAAGGTATTGGTTTATCAGGATCCTTAAGAAATTAGGACTAGCTGAGGAGGCTATATATTACATAGGCGGTAGTGAAGCTCTGCCACCGCCACTAACCAATGACGAAGAAACCTATCTTATCGATAAGCTTAGAAATGACGAGAGCACCGTTAGGACGATATTAATTGAAAGAAATCTGCGCTTGGTGGTATATATTGCCAGAAAGTTTGAAAACACAGGCGTGGGGGTGGAGGATTTAATTTCTATCGGCACAATAGGCCTGATTAAGGCTGTCAATACCTTTAACCCTGAGAAAAATATAAAGCTAGCCACCTATGCTTCAAGATGTATTGAAAACGAAATACTGATGTATTTAAGACGTAATAACAAGGTTAGAATGGAGGTCTCCTTCGACGAGCCCTTAAATATCGATTGGGATGGAAATGAGCTGCTGCTGTCGGACATATTGGGCACCGACAATGACACCATATACCGCTTTCTCGAGGAGGAGGTAGACAAGGATTTGTTGCGACTGGCCCTCGGTAAGCTCTCAAAAAGAGAAAGAAGAATAATGGAGCTGCGTTTCGGACTGACCACCGGCCAGGAAAAGACACAAAAAGAGGTTGCAGACATTTTGGGAATCTCACAGTCCTATATCTCCAGATTGGAAAAACGAATCATAGTGAGGCTTAAAAAGGAAATAAACAGGCTTGTTTAGCTATTCAATAAACAAAAAAATGATCGTCTTGATAGAGGCGATTTTTTTATGGTAATATTTTCAAAAGAAATTGTCGTTAAATTAGTTATAAAATTGCCTATTCCGTCAATAATTTAAATATTAAAGGGGTAATTCATAGTGAAAGGACGGAAGAGTATGCACATTAACAAAGTTGAAATTTGCGGAGTTAACACATCGGAATTACCAGTTCTAACCAATAGTCATATGAGAAAGCTTTTTGATAAGATAAAGCAGGGTGACAATGGAGCGAGGGAAGAATTCATACAGGGAAATTTAAGGCTTGTTTTAAGTGTGATACAGAGATTTAATAATAGAGGGGAGCATGTGGACGACCTGTTTCAGGTTGGCTGTATTGGCCTGATCAAGGCCATAGATAACTTTGACCTGACACAAAATGTAAGATTTTCTACATATGCTGTACCAATGATCATAGGTGAAATAAGAAGATATTTAAGGGATAATAACGCTATTAGGGTTAGTCGTTCCTTAAGAGACACTGCATATAAAGCCCTACAGGTAAGGGATCAGCTAATAAATAAAAACGGCAAGGAGCCAACTATTACGGAAATAGCCGAGCAATTAAATGTTCCAAGGGAGGAAATTGTCTTCGCACTGGATGCAATACAGGACCCTGTTTCATTGTTTGAGCCCATATATCACGACAGTGGAGATGCTATATTTGTAATGGACCAGGTAAGCGATGAAAAGAGTGAGGATGAAACATGGATAGACAGTATAGCCCTAAACGAGGCGATGCGTCGTCTAAACGACAGGGAGAAGCTGATATTGTCTCTAAGGTTTTTTGATGGAAGAACCCAAATGGAGGTGGCCGATGAGATCGGCATATCTCAGGCGCAGGTTTCACGACTTGAAAAAACAGCCCTTAAGCACATGAGAAAATATATATAATATCTTTATTTTATCAGGCATAAATCCGATGCTATCGCTATAAATATGTATATAGGATGTACCACAAAGGGAAATGATTAAAGGGAGGAATACATATGTTAAGGGCTTCGGATTTAACTCAAAAGGAGGTTATAAATATAACCGACGGCAAGAGAATTGGGCTTATAGCGGATTTAGAGGTGGATTTGAAAAAGGGCAAAATCAATGCGGTAATAATACCCGATGCAGGAAGGTTTATGGGCATCTTTGGCAAGGAGCATGAATTTGAAATATCCTGGGAGCAAATTAAAAAGATCGGAGAGGACGTTATTCTGGTGGAGCTGAAGGGTGCACTTGAGCCCCAGAGCTTCAGAGAAAATGAAAGCAGACCCATAGTACTAGAGCCGGAATTTGTAAAAAAGGAAGAAAAAGACCGGGAATAAGACCAGAATCAGGCTGGGTCTCTTTACTCATATTGAAATTTCAATAGACATAGAAAATATTGTATATTATAATATATGTACCAGCACCTTGGGTCACCTAAAATTATAGGTTATCCCTGGTTAAATTTCCATATAGCTTCGTTGTCGTCAGTCGCAATATTACCCGATATTACTTCCTCCTCCGCCTCGCTATATGAAAATTTTCCTCAGGCCTAAGACTATCTTTTAAATGACACAAGGCACTATGACAATAAGGTTTATTGGAGGAGATTTCATGAATTGTCCCTTCTGTTTTCATTTTGATTCTAAGGTAGTAGATTCAAGGCCTACAGATGAAGGTAATGCAATAAGACGAAGAAGAGAATGTATATCCTGTGGTAAAAGGTTTACAACCTATGAGAAGGTAGAGGAAATACCCTTGATTGTTGTAAAAAAAGGTGGAGATAGGGAGGCCTTTAACCGGAACAAGGTGCTTAATGGTATCATCCGGGCCTGCGAAAAAAGACCAGTCTCCTTGAGTAAGATTGAGCATATCGTAGATGAAATAGAGAAGCAGCTATATAATTCTATGGAGAAGGAAATAACCACAGAGCTAATAGGCAGGCTTGTAATGGACCATATCAAGAAGCTGGATGAGGTGGCCTATGTTAGATTTGCTTCTGTATATAGAGAATTTAAGGATATCAATACCTTTATGGAGGAATTAAAAAAACTATTACATGAAAAGAATATATAATGTATAAAGAGCAAATGAGATATTTGCTCTTTTGTTGATGTCTAGGAAATTATGCTCTTTAATTTCGTAGGCATGGGGGTTCTTAAGGGGGTTTCCCCCTTATTAAAATAAGGAGAATACAGCGAAGCGTCCTAGAGAACGCATGGGTTCTCTGGAAAACAAACGTGGCGAAGCACTTTGTTCTAGGAGGAGGTATAGGATGGCATACAAAATAAAGGAATATAAAGGAATGAAGCTATTAACCTTTGACCGTTTGGAGGAGCTGGGGATATTAAAGCATGGCTTTAGCACTCGACTGGGAGGCTTTAGCAGCAGGCCCTATGACAGCCTTAATCTGGGGGTAAGAACCAAGGATGATGAAGCAGCAGTAATTGCGAACACTAGAAAGCTTTGTGAGGCTGCAGGCGTAAGCTTTGAGGCTTTGGTAATAACTGACCAGGTTCATGCCGACAATATCAGAATCGTATCAGCGGAGGACAAGGGCAAGGGCTTCATAAGAGAAAGGGACTACAGCGAAATAGATGCCCTAATCACCAATGAAGCGGGAGTGCCCCTGATCTCCTACTATGCCGACTGTGTTCCATTATATATAGTAGATCCAGTGAAAAGGGTTGTTGCCTTGGCCCATGCAGGCTGGAAAGGAACTGTCCTGAAGATCGGGAAAAAGACAGTAAAAAAAATGATAGAAGCATTTGGTTCAGAGGCTAAGGATATAATCGTTGTTATAGGACCTTCAATAGGCCATTGCTGCTATGAGGTGGATGAAACGGTGATTTCTAAATTTAACACAAATTTTACAGACACCTCAAGCTTTGTATTTCCAAAGGATAACGGCAGGTTTATGCTGGACCTGTGGACCGCCAATAGTTTAGCGTTAAAGGAAATTGGTATAAAAGAGAGAAATATAGTAGTAAGTCGTTTGTGCACAGGCTGTTTAACCGATATGTTTTTTTCCCATCGTATGGAGGGCCCAAATACCGGCAGAATGGCTTCAATAATACAATTGAGCTAGGAGGAGCATTCATGAGTCAAAAGAGAATACTGATTGTTGACGATGAAGAGCATATATTAGAGCTAATAAAATTCAATCTCGAAAAAAATGGCTTTGAGGTCATGACCTTGGATAACGGTGAGGCAGCCATAGGAGTATTGCAGGAAAACCCTGTAGATCTTGTGGTGTTGGATTTAATGCTACCGGGAATGGATGGGCTGGATGTATGCAAAAATATAAGGAGAATAGATGGACTTGAGAAGCTGCCTATTATAATATTGACGGCAAAAAGCGAAGAAACCGATAGGATTTTAGGGCTTGAGCTGGGGGCAGACGATTACTTGACCAAGCCCTTCAGCGTAAGGGAGCTGATAGCTAGAATTAAGGCTGTGCTAAGGAGAAGTGAGGATAAGCAGATCGTTAAGTCCAAAACCCTTAGGATAAAGGATATCGTTATGGATACAGAGAAGCATGAGGTAACCATCAATAGAGAAATAGTGGACTTAACACTGAAGGAATTCGAGCTGTTAAAGATATTGATTGAAAATAGAGGAAAGGTTTTGACCAGGAATCTGCTGCTGGATGAGGTATGGGGCTATGATTATTTTGGCGAGACCAGAACCGTAGACGTTCACATTCGACACCTTAGAAAAAAAATTGGAGACGACGAGTCGGGTGAGTATATAGAGACCATCAGAGGCGTTGGCTACAAGATGAAGTAGGTGGTGCAGCATGCAGAGAAAATTATTTACTGCCTTTTCAATCATACTTTTACTGGGAATACTAACCTCCGGCATCCTGTACCTGGGACTTATTCGGACGGTATATATGAATGAGCTGGAGACTAAGCTAATATCTAATATACGATTAATAGAAAGCTTTATAGAGGATAATGAGAATCAGCTGAAGGAAGAGGAGCTTCGAAGCTTTGCTTCGGAGTATGGCGATAGAATACAGGCGCGGATAACCTTTGTAGATGCCTCCGGCAAAGTTCTGGCAGATACCCTTAGATATGCTGAGGACATCGAAAACCACTACAATCGTCCCGAGATACAAAGCGCCTATAAAGGTGAAATAGGTAAGGCAACACGCTTTAGTAAAACCGTCAATGAGGAAATGTTTTATGTGGCATATCCCGTCGAGTTTGATAATCAGGAGATCACGGTTATCAGACTGGCGGTAAATCTATTGGAAATAAAGGCGACAAACCGCAGACTGTATTATTATATCGGAATATCCATTGCAGTTGGCTTAATTGCCTCCCTTGCTTTAGCCTCCAGATTCATTTCAAAAATGATAAGGCCTATAAAGGAAATGACGGAAATAACTCAAAAAATAGCCTCAGGCCACCTCAGTAGAAGAGTTAATATCATTGATGATGATGAAATAGGCGAGCTGGCTGAGAACTTCAATCATATGGCAAATCAGCTGAAGGTTAATATCGACAAGCTTTCCGACAATAATACAAAATTTATGGCGGTATTGACCAGTATCATAAACCCGATTATAGCAGTTGATAACAAGCATCGAATCATACTTTTAAACCCTGCTGCCGAGGCGCTCTTTAGGGTAAAGGGTGAGGAGGCAATAGGTAAGCATATTATAGAGGTCATAAGAAATAATGTACTGGATGATCAAATTCAGGGAATCTTTGAAAATCCGATTGAAAACCAAATAGAAATCGCTATAAATGACCACGGTAAAAAGATACTAAAAATTTATACAAATCCCATCAAGCTGGAAAATGATCCTACGAGAATAATAGGCATTGTGGCTTTAATGGAGGACGTGACGGAAATTAGAAAGCTTGAAAAGATGCGTTCGGATTTTGTTGCCAATGTATCTCATGAGCTTAAGACACCCCTTACCTCCATCAGTGGCTTTGTGGAAACCCTAAAGTCAGGAGCGATTGAGGATGAGGCCACAGCTAAGAGATTCCTGGACATAATAGATATAGAAACCGAGAGACTAACCCGCTTAATAGAGGACATACTTTCATTGTCTGAAATCGAAAACTCCCTTGCAAGGGATTTTCAGCAGGAGATTTTAACCAGTGAAGCCATACGGGAGGTCACAGAAATAATTACACCGATTGCGGCTAATAAAGAGATAGAGCTGGTGGCTGAAATTGAAGCAAGCCTACCAAGCCTAAGAGGAAATTCCGATTGGTTTAAGCAGATGCTGATTAATTTGCTGGATAATGCAATAAAGTATACCCCCAATAAAGGCAGGGTATCAATAAGCGCTTATGAAAAATACAATAATATCATCATTGTAATAAGGGATACCGGTATAGGAATTCCTAAGAAGGACATACCAAGGCTTTTTGAAAGGTTTTATCGAGTAGATAAGGCCAGGTCCAGAAAGGTTGGAGGAACAGGCCTGGGCCTTGCCATCGTAAAGCATATCGTCCTTTCGCTGAAGGGCAGAATAAAGGTTAGCAGTGAGATTGGGAAGGGTACGGAGTTTACCGTTATTTTGCCTAAAAACAACGAATAAAAAAATACAAAAAAAAGCAAGGAAAATATTGCAGCAGGAGCAATATATTCCTTGCTTTTTTATGGCTTTATAAGCAGTATACTTTAATTTTATAAAGGGAAATATAAAAACAATTAAGGTAATTATTAAGGAGGAATATAAATGTCTATAGGAATGATTTTATTAATTGGCGTAGCTGTTTTAGTATTTATGGGCTTAGCAGAAAGAGTATTAGATAGATTGAGATTAAATGATAAGGCAGCAATTGTTATTATAATTGCTATTGTTTTGGCAACAATCTTTATACCTGATATCTCGTTAACCGAGATGGTTTCTATTAATATAGGAGGCTTTGTCATACCAATGGGGCTTGCAATATACCTCTTTATCAAGGCTGAAACAGGCAAGGAAAAGCTGCGGGCAGTGATTGCTGCAGTGGTGGCAGGTGGGCTGATATATGTCGCTCAAAGATATGTTCTGCCTGCAGACCCTGAAAGAATGCCATTGGATCCCAATTATGTATATGCAATCATAGGGGGTCTGACGGCATATATACTGGGTCGCTCCAGAAGAGCAGCCTTTATTGCAGGTGTTGTTGGTGTTGTCATCAGTGACGTCATACAGCTAGTAATCAATAGCATTAATAACATACCCTCTCCTACCCGATTTGGAGGAGCAGGAGGGCTGGATACTACAATAATTGCCGGTATTCTTGGGGTGCTATTGGCAGAGATTATAGGTGAGGCAAGAGAGCACCTTCAGGGAGGAACAAATAAGAAAAATATGCATTTTGACAAGGGCCATTTCGTAAGCAGTCTTGGTCAGGAGGAAAAGGACAAAAAAAATGACGGAAATGGAGATGACAAGAATGAAGGCTAAAAGACGTGTATTCCTGGTATGCTTGCTGCTACTGATTATTGCAGCTCCGGTTTCTTATGCAGACGATTGGTATGGTGAGTATGGCGGCTATTATAAGGTATATGACTCTGGGAGCAGCAAGCTCCTCTTTGAAACCGCAAGAGAGGTAACCAAGGGAGATCAGTACTTGAGTGGGGATAATAAGCTATATAATGTAGTGAGTGTAAATAAATCCAGTAGTTTGGCATATGCTGAATTTGTTAAGGATATAGAGCTTCCAGAAATAGACGAGGTAGCCTTCAATGAATTAATTGTAGCCATGAGGAGCGGTGAAGGAATTGCAGCACTGCTGGCAGAGGAGGAGGACAGGAAGGTGGGAATTTATTCAACCCACAGCTCAGAATCCTATGTACCAACCGATGGAACAGAAAGCATTGAAGGTAATGGCGGAATTTTCAAGGTGGCGGAGAAAATTAAAGCGGGCTTTGAGCAAAATGGTGTTGGTGCTGTCTTTGATAATACCTCCCATGATCCTCATGATGCAGGAGCCTACAAACGCTCCAGACGAACAGCGCTGCAGCTTTTAAGGGCAGAGCAGCCTCAGGCCCTCATAGATGTTCATCGTGATGCTACTCCTGCAGAAACCTATCTAGCAGATATCAATGGTGAGCCGGCCTCTAAGGTAAGGCTTGTGGTGGGAAGAAGAAATCAAAACTTTAAAGCAAATGAGGAAACCGCGTGGAAGATAAAGGCTGTAGCAGATAAAATGTATCCCGGTTTAATTAAGGATATCTTCTATGCTAAGGGTGACTACAACCAGGATTTGACTCCGAGAGCAATGCTTTTGGAGATGGGAACCTATGAGCATTCCAGACAGAGGGCAGAAAAATCAGCAGGCTTTATCTCAGAGGTAATTACCACATCTCTGTATGGGGGAACCTTTAAGGATGAAACCGATGGAGAAACCGAAAAGGTAGCACCTCAGGAAAAGAGCAATAAGGGATCTGGTGCTGGAATTGCAGGGATATTGGCTGTTATTGGCGGTGGTGGTCTGGCCTTTCTTTTCCTAAGCAGCGGTGGTAAGGAATGGAAATCAAAGGCTTCAAATTTTAAACAAGAATTTAATAACTTTCTGGGAAGAACCAGAAGGAAAAAGTAATAAGGTGGATGCCCTTTGGATAAATATATGATCTTGATTATCACAGCTATAATAATGGGTACGGCAGCAAGGGTATTGCTTATGAAGGTGGATTATAGGCAATATCCCACCTATCCCCAGTCATACCTTTCGCATTTTACACTGGGGATGATTGCTGCAGGTCTTGGTGCAGTAGCAATCCCGGCCTTGGTGGCAAAGGAATATGTTGCTATTACCTTTCTTGCTATAGCTGCCCAGCAGTTCAGAGATGTCCGTAATATGGAGAGGCAAAGCCTTGACAACATAGAGCCAACGGAGCTAGTTCCAAGAGGCACAGCCTATATAGAGGATATAGCCAAGGCCTTTGAGGCAAGAAACTATATAGCCACTCTAACGGCTCTGGCAACAGGATTGGGGCTTCAGCTGGGGATATATTTTAAGGCTTCAATGGCAATTTCAATACTAGTAGGAATGTTTTCGGGAATCATTATATTCCTTGGTCTAAAAAGATTGCTGCGATCCCATGAGCTTAGAGAGATCGCAGAGGTTAAGGCAGCTGAAATAGACTTTGAGGGACCTTTACTAAAGATTAATGACTTAATTATAATGAATATTGGCTTAACCACTGCTAGAGAGGTTATTAAAAAGCAGGGAATGGCAGTGGAGATAATACCTAATGATGCAAATGGAATCGCTATATTAAGTAACATAGGACAAAGACAGGCGATTTTACACAATGCCGCAACACAGCTGGGTATAAGGAAGGATGTCGACGAGCCAGATTTTACCCCAATTGCAAGGCGAAATCCCCAAAATGGTAATATCGTGATGATAATAGTGACAATGGAGCCGGATATAGACTGTCTTATAGAGGCAGTGAAAAAAACTCCCGTATTGGAATCCTCCAAGAGAAAGCCCTTGGATTCTACTGTTGGAAAAAAGCACTACTAGTGGATGGCTGCTTTGAAAATAATTGCTTTCGAGAATTTAGGAGGTATATAGATGGATTATGGTATTACAGATAGTATCATTGCAATCGTAACCACCAATAGAAGCATGCCTGGAGCTCCGAATTCTCCCGTTTTCTATGCGGAAAACCGTGAGGAGGGAGAAAGAACCGCACTGCTGATAGCCAAATGCACCCGAGGAATGGTTCATGATTTACTGGGGGGCACCTATATTATCGTGAGGCATTAGGGGGAGACTATGAAGGTATATTATATTTATAGATATAATTTTTATGCAGCTCACCTGGCTGCATATCTTCATTTAGGTATAAAAAATATACCCTGGAATAAAAATACCTGTATAGCTGAGATGCAATTTATGCGCTATGGCCTTGGCTCCTGTAATGAGGAGATTTACGTTGCCAATTATGGAAGAAACAAAAAAATATTTGTAAATCTTCTAAGGGGTATTGGGGCTATATATGATACTGACATTAAAATCGTTGATTTAAGCGTTCTGGATCGTGCTGCCTATAGATACTCTAAAGAGAGAACAAGGCTATATGTTGAAAATCGGCTGGAGGCAATTGTATATGAAAATAATATATAGCTGCTATGGAGGGGCCCACACCTCAATAGTTGCAGCAGGACTCCATTTAGGCTATTTACCGCAGGATAAAATCCCCCAGAAGGCGGACATATTATCCACACCTTATTTTGACCAGACGGATAACGCTAATATAGGTATACCTTTGTATATGGGACAGGACAAGTATAATAATGAGGTGTATGTGATAGGTATGGGCTCCCATAGAAAGGAAGGATCACAGCTTATCTATTGCTTTATAAATGACCTGAAGGGAAGCTGCAAGGGAGAGCTCATTATAATAAATTCAATTGCTCTAATTAATTTGGAGATAAGAATAGGGGGATTTTTATCTCGCCGCTTAGGATTTGTTGACTTTGGAAGACGAATAATAACTTATGGCATAAGAAAAAAATATGATGAATTTCTTCAGCTTACTAAGGAAATTGATAGACGACTGGAAAATAATGAGTTTTGAAGGCAGGAAGATATATAGTATTACTTGACGGCTATAAAAATAAAATGGTAATATTATTTGATGTGATGGAAATACAGAGGGATATAAAGTAGGTGTTGAATTGAAGGAAGGTAAAGTTAAAAATGTAATATGTCAGGTTTATCCAGGAGGTATTGGTGAAGAGGCCGGTATAGAGATCGGCGACAAGCTGATTGCTATAAACGGTCAATTTATTGAGGATATAATAGAATATAAATACTGTCTGGCGGAGGAGTATCTTGAGGTTGAAATTGAAAAGCCCAATGGTGAAGCGTGGATTTTAGAAATAGATAAGGGCTATGACGATGATTTAGGTATTGAATTTGACAATCCCATATTAACCCATATGAGAAGCTGTCAGAATAAATGCATCTTTTGCTTCATAGACCAGCTTCCAAAGGGAATGAGGGAAAGTCTATATTTTAAGGATGATGATTCAAGGCTGTCCTTTTTACATGGAAACTATATCACCCTAACCAATATGAGGGATGAGGATATAAAAAAGATTATTCAATACAGGATTAGTCCAATCAATGTATCGGTACATACAACCAATGGTGAGCTTAGAAAAAGAATGCTGAATAATCGTTTTGCGGATAATATACTTGATATCTTGAAACGCCTAGTGGAAAATGACATAAAGGTCAATTGCCAGATCGTGCTATGCCCCGAGGTAAATGACGGAGAGGAGCTGGATAATACTCTTAGGGATTTGGCAGCCTTAGGCAATGGGGTAGAAAGTGTAGCAGTGGTGCCTGTTGGTATTACAAGGTACCGGGAGGGGCTGCCTCAGCTAAAGGCCTTCACCCAGGAGACGGCAGCATCAGCAATTGAGCAGGTAAACAGATGGCAAAGCTTTTTTAGATACGAAAAGAAGTGTAATTTTGTCTACATATCCGATGAATTCTATATTTTGGCAGACAAGGAATTTCCACCTGTTGAGGATTATGAAGGCTTTCCACAGCTGGAAAATGGAGTTGGAATGGTGGCAAAGCTTGAAAGCGAATTTGTAAAATATCTCTCAAGGCTGCCGGTGGAGCTAAAGGTAAATAAAAGGGTGACGCTAGTTACCGGAAGCCTGGCATATCCCTTTATCAGCTCCCTCATAAAAAGGCTGGAAAACCGAGTTAAGGGCCTAAGTGTTGAAGTGCTGGGCGTGGAAAATCAATATTTTGGAGGACATGTTTCTGTTGTAGGTTTGTTGACGGGACAGGATATATTGAGGGAGCTAAGGGCGATTGATGTCGGTGATTGTGTTATAATACCGGAATCAATGCTGAAGTCTGGAGAGGAAATATTCCTAGATGATTTCACAATTAGTGACCTACAGAAGGAATTAGGCGTAAGGATAGTGGTAAGCCCAGTAAATGGCAAAAAGCTAATACAAAAAATTCTATATAAATAAACGAAGAAAAAAAGTAAATCGAGGTGTTTTAAATGGCAAAGCCAATAGTAGCTATAGTAGGCAGACCTAATGTAGGTAAGTCTACACTTTTCAATAAAATCGCAGGCAAGAGAATCTCCATCGTAGAGGATAAGCCTGGGGTCACAAGAGACAGAATATATACTGAGGTGGAATGGCTAAATCATTACTTTACATTAATTGATACAGGTGGTATAGAGCCGGCTTCAACCGAGACCATACAGGCCCAAATGAAGCTTCAGGCAGAGGTGGCTATACATACTGCTGATGTCATAGTATTCATCGCAGACGGTAAAGAGGGTCTTACCTCCACCGACAAAGATGTGGCCGCAATGCTTAGAAGGGCGAAAAAACCCGTGCTGCTGGCTGTAAATAAGGTGGATACCGCCAAGCATTCAGAGTTCTACTATGATTTTTATGAGCTGGGAATGGGAGAGCCGGTAGAGGTTTCATCCTCGTTAGGGCTTGGTATAGGAGATCTGCTGGATGAAATAGTTAAGCATTTTCCTAAGGAAAGGGATAATCAAGAGGAGGATGATTCAATAAAGGTAGCCATTATTGGTAAGCCTAATGTAGGTAAATCCTCTATTATAAATCGTATTCTGGGTGAGGAAAGGGTAATCGTCAGTGAAGTAGCAGGCACCACAAGGGATGCAGTCGATACCCCCTTTGTAGATGGTGAGGATAAATATATCCTGATTGATACTGCCGGAATTAGAAGAAAGAGCAAAATCCTGGACAGCGTGGAAAAATACAGTGTTCTAAGGTCTATAACCGCCGTGGAAAGGGCAGATGTATGCCTTTTGGTACTGGATGCCACAGAGGGTGTTACAGAGCAGGACAAAAGAATCGCAGGCTTTAGCCACGAAAATGGCAAGGCCATGATAATTGTAATAAATAAATGGGACCTTATAGAAAAGGACACCCATACCATGAATCAATTTACAAAGGAAATAAGAAATGAGCTGGCATATTTAGAGTATGCGCCGATTCTATTTGTTTCCGCCATGTCAGGGCAGCGTATGAACAAGCTCTTGGAAATGGTCAAATATGTTTCAAATCAGCATTCTTTAAGGATAACTACTGGTAGTCTAAACGATATCATAGGAGAAGCCATCCTTTTAAATCAGCCGCCTTCAGATAAGGGCAAGAAGCTGAAGATTTATTATGCGAATCAGGCCTCAGTTAAGCCGCCAACCTTTGTACTATTTGTTAATGTTGCAGAGCTGATGCATTTCTCATATCAACGTTATATTGAAAATAGGATTCGTGAAAGCTATGGCTTCGAAGGAACGCCTGTACGCTTTATCCTGCGTGAGAAGACAAGGGGGGAATAATCAGTGGTACCGTTTATACTGGTCTTAATTGCCTATCTTTTAGGTAATTTTTCAACCGCCTTTATCGTAGGAAAATTTGTAGGTAAAATTGATATTCGTAATCATGGCAGTGGAAATGCAGGCTCCACCAATGTATTCAGAACACTTGGGCTTAAAGCCGGGCTGATGGCCTTTATAGGTGATAGCTTAAAGGGCGTGCTGGCGGTCTATCTTGCCAGACGCTTCGGGGGGGATACTGTTGCTTTGGTGGCAGGAGTTGCAGCCATCGTGGGACATAACTGGCCTGCTGTGCTTAAATTTAAAGGGGGGAAGGGGATTGCCACCTCTATTGGTGTGGTTTTAATGATACATCCTTCCTCCGCATTAATCTGTATCGGTATTGGTGTAATAATACTTATATTATTTAAGTATGTCTCCTTAGCCTCTGTTTCAGCAATAGCACTTTTACCTATTTTTATATATCCACAGGGCAGGGACTACTTAATATTTTCAATTATTATTTCAATAATGGCGATATACAGACACCGTGGAAACATTCAAAGATTGATAGACGGTACAGAAAAAAAGGTAACCTCTAAATCAAAAAGCAAATAAGGGGTGTTTTAAAATGACTGAAGCAACATCAATTGTGGTATTAGGAGCTGGAAGCTGGGGTACGGCCTTAGCCCTGTCTCTACTGAGCAAGGGTCATAGGGTAAATCTGTGGATGAAGGATGAAGATCAGTACAATAGTCTGCTATCCACTCGCATGAATTCAAAATATTTGCCTGACACTGTATTGCCGGAGGAAATGAGGCTCTACACCGATATGGAAAAGGCCATCAGCGGTACGGAGGTTGTACTGGTGGCTGTTCCCACACAGGCGGTAAGAAGCGTTATTCAAAAGGCAGTAGGCTATATAAAACCATCACAAATAATAGTTAATGTCTCAAAGGGCTTAGAACAGAATACTCTGCTGAGGGTGTCTAAGGTTATAGAGGAAATATTGCCGGAGAACCCCTTTGTTGCGCTTTCAGGACCCTCCCATGCAGAAGAGGTATGTAAGGGAATGCCAACCACATTGGTGGCTGCAGGCTTAGACCGCCACAGTGTAGAGCGGGTACAGGATATATTTATAACGCCATCCTTAAGGGTATATACAAATCCTGACTTAATAGGTGTGGAGCTGGGTGGCGCCTTAAAGAATGTAATCGCCTTTGGTGCCGGAATATCCGACGGACTAGGCTTCGGTGACAATGCAAAGGCAGCTCTAATGACCAGGGGGATAAGAGAAATAGCCCGTCTGGGTAAGGAAATGGGCGCCAGTCTTCCAACCTTTGCAGGCCTATCTGGAATAGGGGACTTAATAGTTACCTGCACCAGTATGCATAGTAGAAATCGCAGGGCCGGAATCCTTTTGGGTAAGGGAAAAAGCCTTCAGGAGACTCTGGTGGAAATCGGCATGGTGGTGGAGGGTGTTACCACTACTAAAGCAGCCTACGAGCTGGCTCAAAGACATAATATAGAAATGCCTATTACGGAGGAAATCTATAAAATACTCTATGAGGGCTCAAATGCCAAGGATGCCGTTTTAAATCTTATGACAAGAAACCGAACCCATGAGCTGGAGGAGATAGTGGATTCCTTCGATATAAGCTGGTAGGAAATTAAAATAGAAGCTCAGCACTCTATTAATTGCATAGGGTGGCTGAGTTTTTTTGTTTGGAAAAAAACAGTCATAAAATATTCGCTTTGCAAATATAAAATATTAAGCACTATGTCCTTTTTTATAGCTGCTGACTATTTAAAAATCATGAGCTTATGTTTTTTTATATGGCACAAGCTTATTGTCATATTCTCTAAGGATAATCATATATTTATAATGTTAAGCTAGGTTAAAAATTAATTCATATAAAAAGGAGGGAAATATATGGAAAGCTATGACATCTACAGAGATATAGCACAACGGACACAGGGGGATATCTATATAGGTGTGGTAGGTCCCGTAAGAACCGGAAAATCTACCCTTATTAAAAGAGTAATGGATTTATTTGTATTACCCAATATAGAGAATGCCTATAAAAAGGAACGAGCTAAGGATGAGCTGCCCCAGAGTGGCTCCGGGAAAACCATAACCACCACAGAGCCCAAATTTGTACCCAATGAAGCCGTTGAGCTGGTCTTAAAGGACAATGCATCCTTTAGGATGAGGATGATAGACTGTGTTGGTTATTTGGTAAATGGTGCTTTAGGGCATATGGAGGAGGGAAGACCAAGGCTGGTTAATACCCCTTGGTTTGAAAAGCCAATACCCTTTGAGGATGCTGCTGAAATTGGTACAAGAAAGGTCATTAAGGAGCATTCCACAATCGGCCTTGTGGTAACCACCGACGGCTCCATAACTGAGATATCCAGAGACCAATACATAGAGGCAGAGGAAAGGGTAATAAATGAGCTGAAGGAAATAAACAAGCCCTTTGTAATGGTGCTAAATACAAAATACCCTGAGTCTGAGGAAGCAAGGAATCTTGCAGGACGTCTGGAGGAAAAGTATCAGGTACCAGTGCTTATTAAAAATTGCGCTGTAATGGAGATGCCGGATATTCACGATATACTAGAAAAGATATTATTTGAATTCCCAATTACTGAAATAAATATTAACCTTCCAGGCTGGCTGGAGAGCATAGAATCTACCCATTGGCTTAAGGCTTCAATAATGAACAAAATCAAAGAGGCTGCGACTGAAATGAGAAAGCTCAGAGACGTAGAAGCAATGGTCAGCAACCTTAGAGGAGTAGAAAATGTTAGGAAGGTATCATTGGAGAATATCAGTATGGGTGAAGGGGCAGCACTGCTGGAGCTGGCCACCAGCGAAAATCTCTTCTACAGGGTACTAGAGGAAAAAACAGGCTATGCTATAGATGGTGACCATCAGCTGATAGGCTTGATCATGGAGCTGGCAAGAGCCAAGCGTGAATTCACAAAAATTGAGAACGCCTTAAAGGATGTCAAGAGCATTGGCTATGGTCTGGTGCCACCGTCCTTTGATGAGCTAACACTAGAGCAGCCGGAAATCTTTAGACATGGAAATCAATTTGGCGTTAAATTGAGGGCTAATGCACCTTCACTACACTTCATAAGAGCAGATATAGCCACGGAGATATCACCGGTGGTGGGCACTGAAAAGCAGAGTGAAGAGATGCTGAAATATCTGCTGGATGAATTCGAGCAAAATACCGAGAAAATATGGGATACAAATATCTTCGGCAAATCATTGAATGATCTTATCAAGGAGCAGCTACAAAACAAGCTTCACATGATGCCGGAGGACACCAGAATCAAGCTTCAAAAGACCCTGCAAAGGATCATTAACGAGGGTGGCGGCGGTCTAATTGCCATTATCCTATAGCCTAGCTTAGCTTAACAGTATAATGGGGTATAGAAATATACCCCGTTATATATGTATAAAAGCCTTGACAAGAGGCGAAAATACCATTAGAATAGTATTTGTTCGTTAACATCTGGCTGTGGCGCAGTTTGGTAGCGCGCCAGACTGGGGGTCTGGAGGTCGCAAGTTCAAGTCTTGTCAGCCAGACCAATTTCAACTCTTGTATCTAGTGGTACAAGGGTTTTTTATGTGATTTTCTACATATAAGAATCAATTACTTGCTAACAATTTGCTAACAAAAAAATATATAATAACCAAAGCCGCTTTAGAAAGAATATACTGAAATCAGAAAACTAAGAATAAACCCAAGCAACCACCTGCAGTTTAATTATTGCAGGTGGTTGTTTTATTTTTTTGTAATTTATGCCCTCTACAGTACATATTAATAGCATAACCTAAAAATTTGAATAGGATATAGCAAAGGGGGCTACACTGATGCTGGATTATATTATAGAAAATAAATTCTATATTGTCGTTGTTATTGCAGCACTTACCTCAGGCCTATATGAATGGAATAAGACAAAATCAATATTATATGGCCTTATGCTACAGGCTAAAAGGCTTGCCGGGGATTTAGTTTTAAATAGCGGCAGGGAGCAGGAGGAGTGGGTATTAGAAAAAGCATATCTCTATTTACCCAAAGGGTTGAGTTTCATGATTCCAAGAGAAATAATGAGAAGCCTAATCGCTTATTTATATAGCAGTGCAAAGGAATATTTAGAGGAAATGGAGCTGTAATTTGAATAGTATTTATAAGAGCCGGGGGAAGCCTCGGTTTTTATTTATCTAAGCTACATATCTAAGAATAATCTGATAATTTTTCATAAATGTATATAACATGGACATAATTGATGATATAATGTTAACAAATAGCAATTTAGCGTAGCTTATACTTACTTGAATGAAGGTGAATCTGAATGAATGATTATGTATTGTCGCTGGCTTTAACCATATTCCTTATTTGTGTTATAGGCTATATCATGGTTGTAATAAAGGAAAAGCTTTATTTAAAGAATAATGTCATTGTTTTGGATTTTAAAAACCTAGACCAAAGTGAGCTTAAAAACATTGATGTAAAGCATTTTATGCTGGGTTCCACTGAATTGATGGCTGGGGATGAAATCAAGGTGGAGCTGGATAATTCCTTAAACATCAAAGGGGTGCTTTTAGGGGTAATTAAGTCTGAAAACGCCATTGCAATAGCCACAAAGGCACAGGGTATAAAGAATTTAAAGATAAGTACAATTAGAAGATTAAAGGTTATAAGCAAATATGGCAAGTTTTTTACAAGGTTTTAAAAAACTAATATGATAAGAACCTCGCTATATAGTGAGGTTTTTTAATGTTTTATAAAATGAATAAACACAAATAGGTCTAGGGGATTAAAAATATGTTTAAGTATTTGGAAGGACTTTTGAACCTAATGAAGAATAGTATATTGATAAATGATGGTAGGTGGTGACTATGGATAAGGTTAAAAAAAAACGAAGAAGAAAAAGACCCTTCACAAGAATGATACTCATAGCTGTTGTTTCTATATATATCATATCTCGTCTATATCCGATACTAGGCGCCTCGGGCTATAAAACCACGATAGCTCAGATAGGAAACCTGGAGATAATGGTATCGGCAACCGGCTATGTGGCTAGGGACGAGGATATATTCAGTAATATTAATGATGGCGAGATTACATATTTTGTAGCCGATGGTGAAAAGGTAACTAAAGGCCAAAAGCTGGCAGAGGTTCATATGGAAAATATTGATCCCAAGACCCTAGAGGAGCTTGAAATCATAAATTCGAGAATTAAGGGGATTGAGGAAAAACAAAATGAAGAAACGATTTTTGATGGAGACATTCAAAAGCTGGATAATCAAATAAATGATATCATGGGTAAAATGCAGAATGCGTATAAGGAAAATGATTATTCCCAGATAAGTGATTACCAGCAGCAGCTGGATGAACTGGTGCAGAAGAAAAGCATAATTTCCGGTGAAGAAAGCTTTGCCGGTAAAAATCTTACGCAGCTGCAGGAGCAGAAGAAGGCTATAGAAGAAAGACTACAGACCTCAATACAGACCATATATAGCGAAAGTCCCGGAGTCGTGGCCTTTGGTGGAGATGGACTAGAGGAGCTATTAAGCAGGAAGTCAATTGAGCATATTGCGCCTCAGGATATGGAGCTTATAAAAAGCACACTGAAAAAAAATAGCACCTCCCCGGTGGAGGGGCTTCAAATACGTATTATAAGAGACCACAGGTGGAGCATAATAATAGAGCTGGATAGCCAACAGTTTGAGGGCATTCAGGAGAAAAAGAATATAACCATTAGGAAGCAGGGAGAGGCAAGAGATTATAAGGCCTATGTAAGAAAAGTAATTCCTGGAGAAGACATAAATATAGTAATATTAGATTTGTCGGAGGCCCTAGAGGGCTACCATTCAGCAAGAACCTTTAATTTGGACATTATAAAGGAAAGCTATGAAGGACTCATGCTTCCCAATGAATCAATAGCGGAGGTGGAGGGACAAGCCGCAGTATACAGAATAGATGTAAACGGCTTTGCTAGATATCTTCCTGTTAATGTCATCAGCAGCAATAGGGAATACTCAATATTACAGGAGGGCTCCTTTCAGAAGGAAATTATTAAGGACGGCAGCCCTGAAACAGTAAGACTCTATACCATCAATCTGTATGATGAAGTGCTGCTTAATGGCGGCAAGGGCTCTGATGGGCAAAAAATAAGATAAGGAGGATGCCAATGTATATAGCAGGAAATTTAAAAGAAGTTAGAGAAATAGTAAGAGACTCAGCAATTAAAAGCAATAGACCTCCGGAAGATGTTATTTTAGTTGCTGTCACTAAAAATGTAGAGCCTGAAATAATTCAGGAGGCTATAAACGAAGGTGTAACCCACATAGGTGAAAATAAGGTCCAGGAGATAACTCGAAAATATGAAATAATAGGCGATAAAGTAACATGGCATATGATAGGGCACCTACAAAGGAATAAGGTGAAGTATATCATAGACAAGGTGGATTATATCCACTCAGTGGATTCCTATAGCTTAGCTCTGGAAATAGATAAAAGGGCCGGCGGCATTAACCGAAGAATAAAATGCCTGCTGGAGGTCAATATTTCTGGTGAGGAGAGCAAGTACGGTCTAAGCCCTCAGGAGGTTTTGCCTTTGCTCCGACAGCTGGAGGCGCTGGAGAATATTGAGATAGTGGGTTTGATGACCATGGCGCCCTTTGTGGAGGACCCTGAGGAAACCCGTCAGTATTTTCGCAGTATGAAAAAGCTAGCTTTAAGGCTTTCAGAGGAGAGTTTTAAAAATGCAGATATTAAGCTATTGTCTATGGGAATGTCAAATGACTATCCTGTAGCGGTAGAAGAGGGAGCAAATATTGTTAGAGTAGGAAGTGCTATTTTCCATAGATAAATAAGGAGGGGACGTTTATGTCAGGTAAGATAATGGATAAGGTAAAGTACTTTATTGGCTTAGATGTGTTTGAGGATGAAGAACAGGAGCTAGACGAGGATATACAGATTGAGCAGGAGGAGCTTTATCAGATAAATAATAAGAAAAACAAGGTTGTAAATATACATACAAAGTCTCAGATGAAGGTTGTAATTTATGAGCCAACAAATTTTGACGAGGCCCCCAGCATAGTGGACAATCTTAAAACCAGAAAGCCTGTAATCATTAACTTGGAGAATATTGATACTGAGCTGGCTAAAAAGTTTTTTGACTTTTTAAATGGTGCAATTTATGCATTAGATGGGAATATTCAAAAGGTTTCAACAGGTATTTTCATATTGGCACCAAATAATGTGGATATTTCAGGAAATATTAAGGAAGAATTAAAGAATAAAGGTGTATTTCCTTGGCAGAAATAATTATGGAGTGTGATGAGCTTGTTAACAGCATATAATATCGTAACTGCACTAGAATATCTATTTAGATTTGCCTATTTTATGATATTGGTACGTATTTTAATGTCTTGGATAAATATCAGTCCCTATAGCAGATTCGGACAGTTTGTATACAGCGTAACAGAGCCTATACTGGCACCCATAAGGGATTTAATCTACAATGTCCTTGGGTATAAGGGCTTTTTAGATTTTTCACCTATGGCAGCTATCATACTGCTGCAGGTGGCCTTTTCACTAGTGGTTAGGCTTGTATATACAGTGTTTTAAGTGGGTATGTCGGTGATTAATAGAGAGGCGATGCTTCAGCATATAAAAGAGGATCTGCAGCTTAGACAGGACATGATAAAGATATTGGACAAGGCTGAGGCGGTATTGAAGAAGCATGAGGTGAAAACTACAGACTTTCTTTCGCCGGCTCAAGCAAGATATGCTAAGGATTTGTTATCGGGTATAAGTGATATTGGCTTTACTGTCTCTGGAGGCTATCCTGAGGCGGAGAGGTCTTTAATTTGCATTTACCCCGATTATCTAGACATATCAACAATAGAACCCTTTATTTCCGCCTTGGAAATATTGGGAAATGGTCAGTTCCATAATATAACCCATAGGGATTACATGGGTGCCATATTAGGATTAGGCTTAAAGCGGGAGAAAATCGGTGATATTATAGTACAGAAGTCCGAGGGCGATAAATTTCAAGTTTGCCAGGTAATAGTGAATACTGAGATTAAGGATTACATAATTTATAACTTGGAAAAAATAGGGAGCATGAGGACGAGTGTTAAGGACATAGCACTTGAGGAGGTAAGACCCCTCCAAATCGATTTTAAGGAAATGACAGGAAACGTAGCATCCTTGAGGCTGGATGCTGTAGTTGCCATGGTTTGTAGAATTTCTAGAGGAGATGCCCAAGCCCTTATAGGAAGAGAATATGTTAACGTCAATTGGGAAATAATCAATAGAGGCTCCTACGAGGTACAGGAGAAGGACGTAATCTCCGTCAGGGGCAAGGGAAGATTTTATATTGAAAATATTAAGGGTTTAACTAAATCAGGAAGAATAACCCTACAGGTTAAAATACCATTATAGTGGAGGTGCTAATATGATAACGCCTTTGGAGATTGATAATAAAGAATTTAAAAGAGGCATGAGGGGTTATAAGGAGGATGAGGTTGACGAGTTCTTAGACCAGGTTAAGGTGGATTACGAAAAGCTCTATAAGGAAAATGCAGAGCTTAGAGAGCTGGTTGAAAGAACCAATCAGCAGATTGAGCGATATAAAAATATAGAGGATACCTTGAAAAACACCTTGATAGTAGCACAAAATGCTTCTGAGGATCTACGGGCAAATGCCCACAAAAAAGCAGAATTAATAATCCAAGAGGCTGAGGCAAGGGCAAAGGAGATTGTCCTTAAAGCGCATCAGGATGTTGGAAAAATAAGAGAGGAATATGAAGGGGTTAAGAAGCATATGCAGATTTTCAGGACAAGGTTTAAGACCCTGCTGCAATCTCAGTTGGATGCCGTTCTAAATTCCTGTGATGAACTAAATGATGGAGAGTAATAAATAAACCGGTCTCGTTGGTAGAAGCTATAATACTAACGGGACATTTTATCTTTTATATTGTAATTTTAAATTAGAAGTATTATTATAGTATAGTCTAGTGCCCTACCGGCTAATTTTTAAAATTTTGATGTTATTTGCCCTAGGCACTGGGCGGCAAGCTTTTAACTTTGTATAAATTAAAATATATTTACTCCCATGGAATATATAATTTCTTGAGGTATTTGGAAGTCTAATTAAGGAGGGAATCAAATGAAAAAAATAGGTATTATAGGCGCAATGGATGAAGAAATAGAAATGCTTAAGCAGGAAATGCAGATTGCCGAGGTTAAGAAGACCGCTAATCTGGAGTTTTATGTTGGTAGACTTTTTAATCAGGAGGCTGTGCTGGTAAGGTGCGGGATTGGTAAGGTTAATGCAGCAATCTGCACACAGGTGCTAATTGGACAATTTGATGTGGGTCATATCATAAATACTGGCGTAGCCGGAGGCATACATGACGATTTAGAGGTTATGGATGTGGTGATATCTACTGATGTTCTGCAGCATGACTTCGACGTTACCGGCTTTGGCTATAAAATTGGTGAAATACCAAGGATGGAGCGCTGGATATTTGAAGCGGACACTGAGCTTGTGGATATGGCCTATAGGGCTGCAAACGAGTTATTAGAGTCCAATAAGGCTATCAAGGGCAGAATAGTCTCCGGTGATGTTTTTGTAAGCAGTGGAGAGCTTAAGGAGAAGCTCTGGAGCGTGTTTCAGGGCTATTGCACAGAGATGGAGGGTGCCGCTATCGGACATACCTGCTATGTAAACAACATTCCCTTTGTGATTATAAGGTCCATGTCGGATAAGGCTGACGGATCTGCCCATGCGAATTTCAATGAATTTGTTGAGAAGGCTGCCAGAGTTTCGAAGGACATAGTTAAAAAGATGCTGGCTGAAATGAAATAATAAGATAAGGAACATTAAAATGGAGCTAAAACTAATAAGTAAAAAAGATGATTACAGCAGTAGAATCATAGAAATAAAAAATGTTACAATCGGCGACGGAAGTCTTGTGGTAATAGCTGGTCCATGCTCAGTCGAGAGCAGAAAACAGATTTTTAAAACAGCGGAATTCGTTAAGTCGCAAGGTGCTTGCATTTTAAGGGGCGGTGCCTTTAAGCCCCGTACCTCCCCCTATTCCTTTCAGGGATTAGGCGTAGAGGGGCTTAAGCTACTAAAGGAGGCCGGGGAGAAATATCAGCTACCGGTGATATCTGAGGTAATGGATACAAGAGAGGTTTCGTTGCTGGAGGAATATGTGGATATCCTTCAGATAGGCGCAAGAAATATGCAAAACTATAGCCTGCTGAAGGAAGTGGGTAAAATTAAAAAGCCGGTGCTGCTAAAGCGTGGAATGGCGGCTACATTGGAGGATTGGCTCATGGCTGCTGAATACATAGCATCGGAGGGCAACGAAGATATTATCCTTTGTGAAAGAGGCATAAGAACCTTTGAAGGCTATACAAGAAATACGCTGGACCTTTCAGCCGTCCCCTTAGTCAAGGATATATCCGTATTGCCTGTAATTGTTGATCCAAGCCATGGTACAGGCCTCAGACAGCTTATAAAGCCAATGTCCAAGGCAGCTATTGCCGCCGGTGCCGATGGTCTAATGATTGAGGTGCATCCGATTCCAGAAAGGGCGCTGTCGGATGGACATCAATCTCTGGATTTTGTGGAATTTGAAGAATTAATGAAGCAGCTTAAGCCTATACATCAATGCATAAGTAAATAAAGCTGGGATTTGACCTAAGGGTTAAATCCTTTTTTTTAGATATAAAACAGATAAAAGGGGTAAAATATAAGTATGTTTAGGGGGGATTTTAATGGATGGAAAGGATGATCAGAAGGTAAAGGATGGTATGAGTGGTAAAGGTAAAAAGGCTCTTGAGGATTTGTCTGTAAAAATGGATAATATGAGGGTTGCAGAATACTTGGCCTTAGTAACAAATCCAGGAAAGCTCATCTGGATGAACTTCCTTTTAGGTTTGGCAAGAGGCTTGGGAATGGGTATAGGCTTTACAGTATTGGTTGCTCTACTCCTATATATTATGAGGAGCTGGGTAAATCTGCCGGTAATAGGTAAGTGGGTTGCTGAGCTGGTACGAATCATAGAAAACTACAGATAGGAGGTCTTCCTTTTGGATTCTAAGAAGCTGGAGCATTTTAGGAAAAGATTGGTGGAGGAAAAGGAATCGGTTTTAGATACCCTTGAGAGGATGGAGGATCACAATGGTCCCGGGGCGTCTATGGTGGAGGATACAGGAGAGCTTTCTGCCTATGACAATCATCCAGCTGATTTGGGTACGGAAATGTTTATGAATGAGATGCAGGCGAATCTTCAAAACAACGAAAGGTATAGAATTGCAGAGATAGAGAGAGCTATACACAAGGTAGAGGATGGCAGCTATGGCAAGTGTGAGCTATGTGGTGTGGAAATTCCGGAGGAGAGATTGGAAATATTGCCGGATGCCAATATTTGCATGGAATGCGCAAAGGATAAGCTTCCGGTGGAGGCAATGAATGGAGATCGGGGTAGACCTGTGGAGGAGGAGCTTTTGACACCGCCCTTCAGCAGAAGCAACAAGGATGCTGATGATTATACTGGCTTTGACGGTGAGGACTCATGGCAAGAGGTGGCAAGGTTTAATTACAACAAAAATGATCCCTCCTTTAATGGTGGAGATGATTATATGATTTTTGACGAAACACCTCATGGATTGGTGCAATCGGTGGAGGATATAAGCAATGAGGAATATAAAGAGCAGCTGCCGGACAGCCACGATGCAAGAAGAAAAAGGAATAATTAGCGTTAACTGTGAAAAAATACTGGGAAAAGGTACAATTTGTATCTTTTTTCTGTTTAAAATGGTATAATATTACGGATTAAAGGATAAAGGGGAGTAATTAATGGGTTTTCTTATAGTAATATTTATAATAGCTGTAGACCAGCTTTCAAAATTAGCAGTGCTTAGTAACTTGAAGGAGGTTGGCGATATTCCATTAATTCAGGGCATTTTTCATTTAACCTATGTAGAAAATAGAGGTGCTGCCTTTGGTTTTTTTCAAAATCAAAAGCTATTTTTCATAATAACTACGACTATAGTTGTTGTGGCAATTATCTATTATCTTATGAGGACAAAAAACATAATGTGGCCCTTAAGAATAGGACTATACCTCATTATTGGAGGGGCAATAGGGAATTTAATAGATCGGCTCAGATACGGCTTTGTGGTGGATTTCTTCCATATCGTAGATAGATGGCCTGTATTTAATATTGCAGACTCTGCAATCGTTGTAGGGGCAATTTTAGTTTCCTATATTATAATTAGATATGATACGGTAACCAAGAAGGAGATGTAATCCATTGGAAAAGTCAATGTATTTTGTTGAGGAGGAAGAGGAGGGTATACGCCTTGACCTTTATATATCGGAAAGACAGGAGGAGCTTAGCCGAAGCTACATACAAAAGCTAATAAAGGATAAGCTGGTGACAGTCAATAGCAAATTGGAAAAGAGCAGCTATACCGTTAAAACAGGTGATGTTATAGAGTTAAATATACCTGCTCCAAGGGAGCTGGAAATTACCCCTCAGCCTATTCCGCTGGATATCATATATGAGGATGAGGAGCTATTGGTGGTAAATAAGCCACAGGGCTTAGTGGTTCACCCGGCACCGGGCAATTACGACAATACTTTGGTAAATGGCTTATTGTATCATTGCAGAGATAAATTATCCTCTATTAATGGCGTAATAAGACCGGGTATTGTTCATCGAATTGACAAGGATACCTCCGGGCTTTTGATGGTGGCAAAAACAAATAATGCCCATAGGAGCTTGGCGGAGCAATTGAAGGAGCATACCATAACAAGAAAATATCATGCAATAGCCATGGGTAATATAAAGGAAAATAATGCGACTATAAAGGCGCCTATTGGAAGGCATCCGGTGGACAGATTGAGAATGGCTGTTGTAGAAGGGGGCAGGGATGCCACCACCCACGTAAGAGTTTTAGAGCGCTTTGGAGAATATACATATATAGAATGTCAGCTGGAGACGGGGAGAACCCATCAGATAAGGGTACATTTATCCTATATAAAGCATCCACTGCTGGGGGACGAGGTATACAGCAGCAGTAAGGTTAAATTTAATATTAAGGGACAGGTGCTGCATGCAAGGGCGCTGGGCTTTATCCACCCGAAAACTAGTCAATATATGGAGTTTGAAGCACCATTGCCGGAATATTTTAGCAGACTACTACAGCATCTAAGGGGAAAAACCAATAATAGTTATTAGGAGGAGCTTATGAAAACCGTTCAATTATTAGATGAGGTTGCTATGAATAGGGCTATTACCAGAATATCCCATGAAATTCTTGAGAAAAATAAAGGAACCGAGGATTTATTCCTAATAGGTATTAAAACCAGAGGTGTACCAATTGCCAAAAGAATTGCCTCCAAAATCCATGAGTTTGAGGGGGTAGAGGTTGCGGTGGGGACTTTGGATATTACCCTCTACAGAGACGACCTGACAAAGGAGCAAATAAACCCCGTGGTCCATGGCAGCAGTATTCCAGCCTCAATATCAGACAAAACCGTGGTGCTGGTGGATGATGTGCTCTATACCGGAAGAACAGCCAGAGCGGCTTTGGACGCGCTGATGGATATAGGAAGACCCAATATCATACAGCTGGCGGTATTGGTGGACAGGGGCCATAGAGAGCTTCCTATCCGTGCCGACTATGTAGGGAAGAATGTTCCAACCTCAAAATCAGAGATTGTGAAGGTTAGACTGCTGGAAACAGACGGCGAAAACTTGGTGCTGCTGGAGAGTAAAGAGGAATAGAGAATTTGGGGGCCTTATTATGGAATTAATACAGGATTGGCTTAGTATCCTAATAGTATTAGCAATAATGGTGCTTTCAACAAGGCTGTTTATGAATATAGCCGAGAGAATAGGCCGATTGCTGGGACTAGGGGACCTTGTGATAGGCATCTGCAGGAAGATCAGTAAGGCTGTAAAGGCTAAATAATAGATTTCAACTAATAAAAAGCAAAACCGCTTAAAGCTGGTTTTGCTTTTTTAGTATTGTATTACAAGATGCCCCTCTGTTAACGCTCCTTGGTACAGCAGCTGCCACACTGCTGCCATTTTCAGCCTTTTCAAGTAGACTTGCAATAGCAGCTCGGCAAATTCTGTTACAAATGTGATTGCATTGCTTGTATGTCTGACACCGACAACTACTTGAGCACTCCTTTCCTCTATCTGCATTACGGGTATGACTTGTCCGAATCAGGCAAATGTGCGAAAGGGAGGATTTAGTATATTAGGCTGGAGGTAGCACAACTATACATATTTATCCTATAACAAGGTGAATCTAAGGATAGTCAAACTATTATGTAATACTGATAATAAGCTATAAATAGTGATAATAAGTGATAATGAACGAGTCAGTAATATAAACCTTCTAATTTCAAGTTATTCTAGTATAAATGACGATATATGAGTATTATTTACAATTGCGTAACTTAATAGAAGTGATAGAATGAGAAGATACTTAAGAAGGGGTGACATAAAATGTATATCATTATTATCGGTTGTGGCAGAATGGGTAGTACCCTCGCTAAGGAACTATCTATTGAAGGTCATGATATTGTTATTATAGATAGAGATCGGGAGAAATTAGATATTTTAGGAAGCGGTTTTAACGGACATAGAATAAAGGGCATTGAATTTGACAATGACATTTTGTTAGACGCTGGTATAAATAAGGCAGATTTATTCTTAGCCATGACACAGGATGACAATATAAATATCACAGGAGCGCAGTTTGCAAAGAATGTCTACAAAGTCCCAAGGGTAATTGCTCGCCTATGTGATCCCAATAGAGAATATATCTATAATAAGCTTTCTATTGAAACAATATGCCCAACACGATTGGGAGCGCATATGTTAAAAGCACGAATTATTTCGATGGATTTAGAGGTTGTTGCATCTCTAAGTGACGATATTGATATTATTAGAATTCCGATATCGAAAGAGCAGCATAAATCTGTTATAGAAATTGAAAGCAAGTATTCCTGTAGTGTCGTAGGTATTATAAGGAACGGAAAAACATCATTACCTAGAAAAGATGATTCTCTTTATGTAGGGGATAGTATCATTTGTTCTATTAACAAAAAACATAGACAAAAGCTAATATCTGCGCTTACAAAGGAGATGACAATATGAAGGCAATAATCGTCGGTGGAGGTAAGGTTGGCTATTATCTGCTTAAAACCTTGCGAGAAAAACAGGTTCAAGTTGCTCTGATAGAAAAGAATAGTAATCTCTGCTCTAAAATTGCAGAAGATATTTTTGGGGAAGTGATTTGTGGTGATGGCACAGATCTAGCTGTATTAGAAGATGCTGAAATTGACGAAGCAGAAATTGTCGCAGCTGTTACTGGAGAAGATGAAATAAATCTTGTAATCTGTCAAATTGCCAAAGCCAGCTTTAACATTAATAAAACCATAGCAAGAGTCAATAATCCTAAAAATAGGTCCTTATTTAAAGCTCTAGGTGTTGATAAAACAGTATGCAGTACAGAAGTAATTGCAAACTTAATTGAGTGGGAGTTTGAGAGCGACAGGCTTAAGGTTGTCCAAACTATTGATAAGGGAGAATTACTTCTAGTTGAGGCAATAATACCCCATAGTAGTTCGTGGAATGGTAGCATAATTAATAGCATTTCAATACCTCAAGAAGTAATCATAGTGACAATTGTAAGAGATGAAAAAATTATATATCCAAAGGGCGATTCTATAATCTTAGAAAATGATAGGGTTTTATTGGTTACAAATAATAACCGTAAGGCAGAGCTTGAAAGGAGCATTTTTAAAGGTCGGGTATCCCGCTAAAGGGGTACTATCTTTTTTATTGCGAACTATTTATATGGGGTGACATAATGAAATCAACAAAACATCTTTATAAAGATTTTAAAGTAATATGCTATTACACTGGCATAGTAATAATTGGAACTGCCTTGCTTATGTTTTTTCCTATCCTAACATCCTTGCTAATGAGGGAATGGAATCCTTTGCTAGACTTTATAATTAGTATTAATATTGCTATTATTATTGGTACAACTCTGGTGCTTATAGGTAGGTTAACAGTAGGGGAGCGTAATTTGCAGTGGAAGCATGGCTTTATTGTTGCTTCCC
The DNA here is from genome assembly GCA_048264125.1 of Natronincolaceae bacterium. GTDB lineage: Bacteria > Bacillota > Clostridia > Peptostreptococcales > Natronincolaceae > M1-B18. The sequence goes on along the minus strand of JBLXDM010000005.1, from coordinate 175,641 downwards.
TATCATGGATTCTTCTTATGATTCTTTGTGCAGTGCCTTATTATTTAAGCGGTCATTATCTCTCTTTTTTAGATGCTAGCTTTGATGTGATGAGCGGGTTTACCACCACCGGTTTAACCCTAGCACAGGATTTAGACCACATGTCCCTGGGATTAAATATGTGGAGGCATTTGTTAACCTTTGTTGGTGGTCAAGGGATGGTGGTTCTGGCGCTTACCTTCCTTTTTAGAGAAACGGCAGGAGCTTATAAAGTATATGTTGGAGAAGCAAAGGATATCGAACTGGTACCTAATGTAAAGGGGACTGCGAGAATAATTTGGTTAATTAGTATTGGCTATCTTCTTGTTGGTGCTACTGCCTTTTGGATTAATGGCATGCTAATTGGTCTTTCACCACTGTCTTCTTTTTTTCATGGCCTTTTTATCTTTGCCTCTTCTTGGAGTACTGGTGGCTTCGCTCCTAATTCCCAGAACATGCTATTTTATCATAGCTTCTCCTATGAAGTCCTATCAATCATATTTTTTATATTGGGTTCTTTAAACTTTGGGCTTCACTACACCATCTTAAAGGGGAATATAAAAGAGATATTTAGAAATATTGAAATCCAAAGCTTTGTAATAACAGCCACTATTATATCTTTCTTATCTATAGTAGGGCTAGCTAAATTTGATGTCTATCCTAATGCCGTTGCTAACTTTCGAAAGGTTGTCTACCATGTATTATCGGCACATACTACTACAGGATTTGGGACAGTTTATGCAAGGCAGTTTGCTCTGGAATGGGGAGACTTTGGTGTATTCTTGCTAATTGTAGCCATGCTGATAGGGGGTTCTGCCTGCTCAACAGCTGGGGGCTTTAAGGGCCTACGGGTTGGTGTAGTATTTAAAGGTCTAATTGCAGATATCCAAAGAATCCTTTCACCTGAAAGAAGTGTAAAAGCCTTTAAGTTCCATCATATTAAAGATCAGATATTAGATGATACCCTTGTTAGAGCCTCATCAATTATCATCATATGCTATGTTCTATTATTTACTATAGGAACAGCTTTAGGCGTTTATTTTGGTTATCCTATGCTTGATGCAGCCTTTGAATCCGCTTCAATTACCGGTAATGTTGGACTATCAATTGGAGTTACCTCAGCCGCTATGCCCACCTTGCTGAAGGTCTATTATATTGTTGCTATGTACCTTGCAAGGCTAGAGTTCTTATCGGTATTTGCATTGATCGGTTTTCTTTTAGGAGGTGCAAAAAAAATATGTCTAAGTTATATGCGGGAGTAATATTGTCCTTCCTGATTATCTTCTCTTTAGGAGGGGTGTGTGAGGCAAAGGAAGTTGTTAAAATAAATGATCTTATTGAAAATAGTAAACTCTATGATGGTAAGCAAATAACTGTTGAGGGTGAGGCCATAGGAGAAGCAATGGAAAGGGGTTCTTTTTCTTGGGTAAATATTAATGATCAGTCCAATGCTTTAGGTATTTGGATGCCTAATGAGGATGCTGACAAAATTAAATTTTATGGCGATTATAAGCATTTAGGTGATGAAATACGGGTTACAGGAATCTTTAATAGAGCCTGTGAGCAGCATGGGGGAGACATGGATATTCATAGTGCTACAGTTGAAGTTTTATCCAGTGGCAAATTAATTGAAGTAAAGGTTAATCCTGTTAAAACGTATCTAGCAATTCTATTAAGTGTTATTACACTAATTATATCTGGAGTATATCTAAAAGCACTTCGTTCATAACACATTGGTTTTGCCTAAAATAAAGCCGATGTAGGAAATTAGGAGTTGACTGTGAATAGTCAACTCCTAATTTGTTGCAACCAACGAATTCTTTATATTTAATTATTCTATATTCACTAAATCTATACCCTATGTTGCCTAAGCCTTTTTCCATTATTCCTTAACCGTCATCTTCGCCACCATAGCTTCATCTGGATCTACTATGACAGTTTTAAAATTGTCGTAGGTCACCATTCCGGGCTTTGCACCTGGCTGCTTTCTTACAAACTTACGCTGAGTATAGTCAATGGATATTTTTGTGCTGCCCTTTCCCTTGCTGTAGAAGGCGGCGAGGGTGGCGGCCTCAAACAGTGTTTGATCCGGCAGCTGGTCGTCCTGCAGCTTAACTATAACATGAGAGCCCGGCATATCCTTAATGTGGAGCCATATATCCTCCTTTGAGGCTATCTTAAAGGTGATTTCATCATTTTGAATATTATTTTTCCCAACATAAATCAATAGCCCATCGCTGGATAGGTACTTTAAATAGCTGGATTTCTTAAGCGGAGGCGCCTTCTTCAATATTTTTCTTTTGACATATCCTGTTTCCGCCAGCTCTACCTTAATCTCCTCCAGGTCGGAGAGATGGGTTGCATGCTGTAGGCTAATTAGGATATTTTCAAGGTATGCTATTTCCTCCATGCTTAGCTCTATTTGCTTGTTAACCTCAATCACAGCTGTTTTAAGCTTATTATATTGCTTATAATACCTTTGAGCATTTTGGTTGGGGGTAAGCCGCTTATCTATTTCGATTGTTATTTCCGGCATAGCAAAATCGTAGTAATTGATCACTGTAATTGAATCAACCTTTTGCTCCTTCAGCTGATAAATATTGGCGGTGATCAAATCACCCTTAATCTTAAAATCCTCTGCCTTTTCCGCCTTTGTCAAATCCTTATTAAGGTTCTCAATTTTATTGTATAATCTATCCAGCTTTACTTGAATGCTTTTTCTCAGGTCTATCGAACGCTGCTGAAGCCTATCCTTCTTATCCTTTGCCTCAAAAAAGGTCTCCAGCATTTCTCCTGCAGATGACATGAATTTCGCATTATAATAGGAAAGATGCTCTAGGGGTAGTGCATTAAAATCCACTAGCCTATGGGCCTTTTCATCCATATATATGACAGGGCTAAAATCATTTTGTCTAACCCGATGCATTATGCTGATGAATTGATGGTATAACGCCTTTAGCTCCCCTTCCTCTAGCCCCAGCAGTGGGGTGCTTTCTGAAATGCCTGCAGTAAAGCAGATTTCCCTGGAAATTAATGGCGATAGGCCGGTAAAGGCACTGTAAATACCTTTATATATAGGTGTCTGCCTATAGGGCTGTAAGAGCGCTATAAACTTCTCTAGGTCAATATTCTCCATTGGGTTTGTCTTTTCCTGAGAGGGGGGCATTTGATAGCCCAGTCCCGGCAGCACCTGACGGTAGCGGCTTATATCAAAGGATACTCTCTTAATAGAATCCATTATCCTATTGGTTTCCCCATCAACAAGTATGATATTGCTGTGCTTTCCCATAATCTCTATGATTAAAAACCGGGTCTTCAAGATATGTAGCTCATCATAGGACTCAATTTCAATCCGAATAATACGCTCAAAATCAGGCTGATGAACTCCGACAATTCTTCCTCCGCTTAAATGCTTTCTTAATAGCATACAAAAGCTGGGGGGAGAAAGTGGATTTTCCTTAGCCAGCTGGGTTAAATGAATTCTTGGAAATTGACTGCTGCTGGATAAAAGCAGCTTAAGGTTTTTCCCCTGTCCTCTTATGGCTATTATAATTTCATCTGCCTCAGGTTGATGAATTTTCTCTATTTTACTGTTTATTAAAGATTGCCGCAGCTCATGGACAATTGCTGCAACCACTAGTCCATCTAATGCCATGTAATTCCCTCCTATACTACTACTATTATTACTGAAAGTATGATACAATTTTCTAACACATATAATATACGAACACATATGAGAGAATTGCATAATGAAGATGAGTTTATACAAAGTCAAAGGTTTCCTGCTTAGTGCCCCACGGGCTAATTTGTTATTTTTAAATGTTATTAGCCCTAGGCAATGCGCGATAAACTTTTAACTTTGTATAAACTAAGAAAATATATGAACCCCTATGATATTATGCAATTTCCTCAAAAAAATATTTGGATTGAATAAAAGCCTGTAAACAATTATAATATTTCCTAAAGCAAATGATAAAAACCTATACATTTACTATTGTGTCAGTGTAATATTATATTTACATACATACAATAATACAATAATGCAGGGAAAATAGCCAGTTAAGATTCGGGGGGATATACATGAGGGTACCTTTTAAGAAAATGCACGGGGCTGGAAATGATTTTATTGTTATTAGATATGAGGACTTCCCTTTTCAGGAGGAATTCAGTGAATTTGCAAAAAGAAGCTGCCATAGGCATTTTGGAGTTGGTGCTGATGGTCTGATGGTGGTGGCGCCGTCGGAGGCTGCCGATGTTAAAATGCTGTATTTCAATAGTGACGGCTCTTCCGGCAATATGTGCGGAAATGGTATTAGATGCTTCTCAAAATATGCATTTGACGAGGGGATAGTTACCTCATTGAATTTTGAGGTGGAGACTCTAGCAGGAATTCTTTTGGTGCAGGCACAGGCGAAGGATAATAAAATAAGCACGGTAAAAGTAAATATGGGAGGCTTGATCTATAGCCCAAAGGATATTCCCGTGGCTACAGAGGAGGAGACCTTTATAAATAAATCTATTAGCATAGAGGATAGAAGCTTTTTAATAACCTCTGTTTTGATGGGGGTGCCCCATACTGTTATTTTTTCAGAGGATATTAGCCGGGAAACAGTATTAAAGTACGGTCCGCTATTGGAAAAGCACAGCCTTTTCCCTCGGGGCACCAATGTTAACTTTGCCCAGATAGTTGATAGAGGACATATCAATGTAAGAACCTGGGAAAGAGGTGCAGGCTATACCTTGGCCTGTGGAACAGGGGTTACCGGCGTATGTGGTGTAGCCTACGATTTAGGAATGGTGGACGAAAGTGTAGAGGTCACTATTGATGGGGGAAGGTTGAAAATTACTGTAGCTGAGGATAAAAGCATATTTATGGAGGGTCCTGCAGAGGATATCTGTGAGGGCGTATTCTTTATGAAAAAATAATGCAATTCTGCCATGGTTTCCCTTGTCTTTATGGGGCTATAGGGATAAAATAATAGGGAATGGATTGTCAGATTAATCGATCTACGGAAGGATGATTTTATGATAAAAAGCATGACGGGCTTTGGTAGGGGGGAAGCACAGGCCCAGCAAAAGAAATTTTTGATAGAGGTCAAATCCCTGAATCATCGCTATTTAGATACGAATATTAAAATGCCAAAGCTGTTAAATTATCTGGAGGAAAAAATCAGGCAAAGGATAAAGGATGCAGTTAAAAGGGGCAGGATAGAGGTTTTTATAAGCTACGAAAAGGTCGGAGAATCGGATGTCAAGGTTACTGCTGACATGGAATTGGCAAAGCAATATCTGGAGGCCTTGAGGGAAATAGGCGAGAGATTATCTATTACAGATGATATTTCCGTATCGGCCCTTGTTAAGTTTCCTGATATTTTGGTGGTTGAAAAAAAGGAATATGATGAGGACGAAATATGGAACAGTCTTTCCGCCAGTCTGGATATCGCCCTACAAAGGCTGATTGAAATGAGGGAGCTGGAGGGCAAGCAGCTGAAGGTTGATTTCCTGAAGCGACTGGATATAATATCAGATATGATACGGCAAATAGAGGATAGAAGCCCTCAAATTTTAACAGAGTATCGTCAAAGGCTTTTAGATAGGATGAAGGAGCTGCTGGAGGATGGACCCAGCATTGACGAAAGCAGGGTCTTAATGGAGGCAGCGCTTTTCGCTGACAAGAGCAATATTACTGAGGAGCTGGTTAGGTTCCACAGTCATATAAGACAATTCAAGAGCATCCTTGAGGAGGACGATTCGGTCGGCAGAAAGCTGGATTTCCTTATTCAAGAAATGAATAGAGAGGTTAATACGATTGGTTCTAAGGCCAATGATCTTCAGTTAACCAACATCGTAATAAATCTTAAAAGCGAGCTGGAAAAGCTCAGGGAACAGATTCAGAACATTGAATAGGAGGAAAAATAATGAGCATTAAGCTAATAAATATTGGATTTGGAAATATCGTTTCCGCCAGTAGAATTATAGCTATCGTAAGTCCGGAGTCGGCCCCAATAAAGAGGACTATTCAGGAGGCCAGAGATCGTGGTATGCTGATAGATGCCACCTATGGAAGAAGAACAAGAGCGGTAATCATAACAGATAGCGACCATGTGATATTATCTGCAGTACAACCAGAGACCGTTGCCCATAGATTAAACAGCAAGGAAGCCAGCAAGGAAGCAGAAGCTGTCAATGACTGTGATTAGATACAAGTAAGGAGACATATATGAGTAAAAGAGGATTATTAATTGTAATTTCAGGGCCATCGGGAGCAGGAAAGGGTACCATATGCAAAAGTCTTTTGGAATCAAATTCCAATATAAAGGTATCAGTATCCGCCACCACCAGAGGACCCCGAGTAGGTGAGAGTGAGGGAAAAAATTACTTTTTTCTTAGTAAGGAGACCTTTAAGGAAATGCTGGGGCAGGATGAGTTTTTAGAATATGCAGAGGTGTATGATAATTATTATGGTACACCCAAAAAATATGTATTAGAAAATCTTAATTCTGGCAATGATGTTTTATTAGAAATAGATATTGCAGGAGCTCTCCAAATCAAGGAAAAATTTAAAGAGGGTGTTTTCGTATTTATTCTACCTCCATCAATGGAGGAGCTTAAGAAGCGAATAGTAGGCAGAGGCACCGAAAGCGAGGCAGACATAATAAAACGCTATGGTGCGGCGCTGGAGGAAATTAATCAGGTAATCCAATATGATTATGCAGTAATTAATGATGATTTAGATAGAGCCCTCAAGGATGTAGAAGCAATCTTAAGAGCCGAGGGCTGTAGAGTAAATCGTGTGTATCAGGATATTCAATCAAGATTTTAGAAGGAGGAAGAAATAATATGTTATATCCGTCAATTACAGATTTATTAGATATGGTAGATAGTCGATATACTTTGGTTTTAGCAACATCTAAAAGAGCGAGGCAGATTATAGATGGTAGCACGGTGTTGGTTAAGGCAACCTCAAAAAAACCGGTTTCAATCGCAACTCAAGAGATATTTGAAGGCAAGGTTACCTATAGAAGGGTATATGATGATATTAAAACAGAAGATGGTGTAGAGATTAAATAAGAGGTGAGGAAATGCTTAAGGGGAAGAAAATAGTTGTTGGTGTTTCTGGTGGAATTGCAGCCTATAAAGCTTGCGATATAGTAAGCAGGCTTAAAAAGCTTAATGCAGAAATAGATGTAATAATGACAAAGTCCGCAACGGAATTTGTACAGCCCCAAACCTTTCAGGCCTTGACTCAAAATCCAGTGGCGGTTGAGATGTTTGAATCTCCGAAGTACTGGGATATTGAGCATATAAGCCTTGCGCAAAAGGCAGATATCCTATTGATTGCCCCTGCCACCGCCAATATCATAGGCAAGGTGGCAAACGGACTTGCAGATGATATGCTGTCTACCACCATAATGGCTTCTACAGCAAAGGTTATATTTGCGCCTGCTATGAATACCAAGATGTATGAAAATAAAATTGTTCAAGAAAATATTCAAAAACTCAGTTCCTTGGGCTACTATTTTATAACCCCTGCTTCCGGAAGGCTGGCCTGTGGTGATGTTGGCATAGGAAAGCTGGCGGAGGTTGACACTATAGTGGATTATGTAGTGGATAAGGCATTGCCAAAGCAGGACCTTAAGGGAGTTAATATAATGATTACAGCAGGGCCGACGGTAGAAACAATCGACCCCGTAAGATACATAACAAACCGTTCAACCGGTAAAATGGGCTATGCAATAGCAGAGGCGGCAGAGGCTAGAGGTGCAAATGTAACCTTGGTCTCCGGGCCGACGGCATTAACTCCCCCTAGGGGAGTGAAGCTGGTACCCACCACCAGTGCCGTCAGCATGCTGGAGGCAGTGATGGATAGCTTTGAAAAGCAGGACGTCATAATAAAATCAGCTGCCGTTGCTGATTATAGACCGGCAGTAGCAGCAGAGAGCAAAATCAAAAAGGCCGATGGGGATTTGCAGCTGACCTTGGTAAGAAACCCTGATATTCTTATGGAGCTGGGAAAAATCAAAGGAAATCGGGTTTTAGTAGGCTTTGCAGCGGAAACCGACAATATTATAGCATATGCAAAGGGGAAAATAGCTAAAAAACAGCTGGATTTCATTGTTGCCAATGATGTTAAGGCCGAGGGTGCCGGCTTTGGAACCGACACCAACATAGTGTATATCATAGATAGCCAAGATGCTATAGCTAAGGTGGATTTATCCTCAAAGCGAGATATAGCCCATAGAATTTTGGATAAGGTAAGGCTGGAGCTGGAAAATAAGAGGGAAGATAAACAACCTCCGATTCATTAAAAGGACTAAAATTCAGTCCTTTTTCTAATGTGTAGGTAATTATGCTTTTAAATTCCCTAATAGATATTTTAGAATATGTTAATTTTTATGTTCTGAAAAATTTGGTATAATAATTATAGTTGGGGGGTGAAGGATAATGTCTATGGCTAAAGTAGCACAGGTAATAGTGAATCATAACAGCTATTTCACAGACAAATTATTCGATTATATGATTCCTTCACAACTGGAAGAGGAAGTTGAGAGGGGTATTAGGGTACTGGTGCCCTTTGGTGCGGGAAATAAAAAGCTTGAGGCCTATGTCTTTAATGTTGTAGCTTCTGAGGAGGGCAAGGAGGGCTTAAAGGAAATCATTGATACTATAGACATACAGCCGTTATTGTCTGAGGAGCAGCTAAAGCTGATATTCTGGATGAAACAGAAATATCTCTGCAAGTATTTGGATGCAATTCATTGTATCATACCGGCAGGCATCGTCCACAAGGAAAAAAGGACTATTGAAATTATAGAAAAGAGCTGGCAGCAGCAAAATGCTTTGACAAAAAAGCAAATAGAGCTGCTGGAGCTACTGGATAGCCTTGGGGGAAGGGCTACACTGGAGGAAATGATAGAAAAACATGGACTTAAGAATTATCAGACCCCCCTCAGAGGATTAATAGATAGCGGCATTATCACCCTTCATAATGAATTTTCTGCCAAGGTAGGTATTAAGACAGAGGAGTATATTACCTTGGCTGTCGATGAGGATAAGCGGGATGAGATGTTTAATAGCCTCAAACGAGCACCAAAGCAAATGGAGGCCATGAGCCTATTGATAAAAGCTGGTGAATACAAGTCAACGGATTTAGTGAAACGGTTGAATATAAATCGAAATGCATTAAAAATACTAGCAGCTAAAGGATATGTTTCAATTGAACAACGGGAGGCAATCCGTGATCCCTTTGAAAAAAGGGAGTTTGATAGCTTTCCGAAGCTAAAGCCTACAGCGGAGCAGCAGGAGGCTATGGACAGAATAAAAGCCTCTATAAATGCCGCCTTAGCCGATAGCTACCTAATTCATGGTGTTACCGGCAGCGGTAAGACTGAAATCTATCTTCAAATGATAGAGGAGGTACTGAAGCAGGGGAAGGAAGGTATAGTGCTGGTGCCGGAGATAGCCCTGACACCCCAGACTGTCGATCGCTTTGCCGGAAGATTCGGCGATTGCATAACAGTATTTCACAGCAACCTATCGGATGGAGAGCGCTACGATGCATGGAGAAGGATAGCAGAGGGAAGGGTCAAGGTTGTAATCGGTGCAAGGTCAGCGGTGTTTGCCCCCTTTAAAAAGCTGGGGATAATCATTGTTGATGAGGAGCACGAGAGCAGCTATAAATCAGAGCAGGCCCCTAAATACCATACCCTTGAGGTGGCGGAGGAAAGATGCCGCATCAGCAATGCAGTATTGCTTTTAGGATCAGCCACACCGTCAGTTGAGACCTATCATAGATCGACAATCGGAGAGCTTCAGCTTTTGACCTTGAAAAATCGTGCAACCGATGGAAAGCTGCCTCGGGTTGAAATCGTAGATATGAAGCAGGAGCTGGAGGAGGGTAATAAGGGGATATTGAGCAGAAGGCTGCTGGAGGGTGTCAATAAAGCCCTTAAGGATAAAAGGCAGAGTATGCTGTTTTTAAACAGAAGGGGATATTCCACTATGCTGTCCTGCAATGCCTGCGGTCATGTGGTGAAATGCAGCAGATGCGATATATCCATGACCTATCATCAGTCAGAAAATACGGTTCAATGCCATTATTGCGGCTCCGTAGCCAGACCTCCCAGCAGCTGTCCCGAATGCAGCAGCACCATAAAATATACCGGTGCTGGTACTCAAAGGCTGGAGGATGTTATACAGGCCTGCTTCCCTGAAGCCAGATTAGCAAGGCTGGATTTAGATACCACTACAAGAAAGGGAGCCCATGAAAAAATCCTTAATCAATTTAAAAGAGGAGAAATAGATATCCTAATCGGAACCCAAATGATTTCTAAGGGCTTGGATTTTCCCAACGTCACCTTTGTGGGCATCATATCTGTAGATGCAACCCTGAATCTACCTGATTTCCGGGCTTCAGAAAAAACCTTTCAGCTGATCACACAGGTTGCCGGCAGGGCAGGGAGAGGTTCAGATCCCGGAGCAGTGGTATTGCAGACCTACGATACAGAGCATTTTAGCATATTGGCGGCCTCAAACCACGATTACCTCAGCTTTTACAGGGAGGAAGCAATGATTAGGGAGGCCTTTATATATCCACCCAATTGCAGGCTTATAGCCATACATTTTACGGGACCAGATGAAGAAGAGGTAAAGCATACTGCGGGCAAAATAATAAAAATGATGCAATATGTTTTAAACTCTAAGGGGTATACTAATCTACAAGAAAGCCTTCTGGGGCCAAATGAGGCAATAATAAAGAAAATAAATAAGAGATTTAGATATCAAATATTAATAAAGGACCACCAAATAGAATATCGTCTATTAAAGGGCGTTATAAAATACTTTTTAATACAGCACAGAGAAAAATACATTCCAAAAACCGTAGCAATACAGATAGATACAAATCCCTATAGCTTGATGTAATAAAGGAGGATAATAATGGCAATAAGAATTATAAGGAAAGATGATGACCCTATATTAAGAAAGCAATCCAGAAGGGTAGAGGAGTTTAACGAAAAGCTTCATATATTATTGGAGGACATGGCTGAGACCATGTATGATGCCGATGGTGTAGGCTTAGCTGCTCCTCAGATAGGAATCCTTAAAAGGGTGGTAGTTATTGATGCAGGTGAAGGGCTCATCGAGCTTATAAACCCCGAGATAATTGAAACCGAAGGCCTACAGGATGGTCCTGAGGGCTGCTTAAGCCTACCGGGAGTCAGTGGTGATGTGGAAAGGCCAATGAAGGTGAAGGTCAGAGCCTATGATAGACATGGACAGGAAATTGAAATATTGGGAACAGAGCTGTTGGCAAGGGCCTTTTGCCATGAGGTAGACCACTTAAATGGTATTTTATTCACAGATTTGATAAAAGACAACGAATAGAGGTGGCGTTATGAGGGTTATATTTATGGGAACTCCAGCGTTTGCAGTTCCCTGCCTAAGGGCGTTGATAGATGAAAAATATGAGCTTCTGGCGGTTTATACCCAGCCCGACAGGCCGAAGGGTAGAGGTAAAAGGCTGATGCCGCCTCCTGTAAAGGAGCTGGCGGTGGAGGAAGGCATTCCTGTATATCAGCCCACCTCCCTGAAGGGCCCAGAGATGCTGGAGACCATAAAGGCGCTGGCACCAGATATCATCATAGTGGTAGCCTATGGACAGATACTTCCTAAGGCTATATTGGAGCTTCCTCCCTTTGGTTGCGTCAATGTCCATGCCTCCATACTGCCCAAGTATAGAGGAGCAGCACCGATCAATTGGGCAATTATTAACGGGGAAGCTAAAACCGGCATCACCACCATGTATATGGATGTGGGAATAGACACAGGAGACATGATACTGAAGGAGGAGCTCGAAATAGGACAGAATGAAACCTCCTCAGAATTACATGACAGAATGTCTGCGCTTGGGGCGGAGGTTTTAATAAGTACCTTGGGCTTGATTGAGACAGGAAATGTAGTTAGAGAGCCCCAGGATCATCAGGAGAGCAGCTATGCTCCTATGCTTACTAAGGATCTGGGAAGAATTGATTGGAGCAAAGCAGCAATCGACATCAAAAACCTTGTGAGGGGGACGATACCATGGCCTACAGCCTATACCGTCTACAAAGGAGAGGTAATGAAGGTCCTGAAATGTGGCATAGAGGAAGCGGAGTCTAACGAGGCACCAGGAAAGCTTGTTAAGGTTACAAAGGATGGTATTTATGTAGCCGCTGGAGAGGGTATCATCGTAATACAGGAGCTGCAATTTAGCGGAGGAAAAAGGCTGACCGTCAGGGATTTCCTAGTGGGCAATCAGCTGGAGGAGGGTGTAATATTAGGTGAAGCTGCTGGGAGCCAATAGCTCGAAAAAAGAAGGCCTAGACGGTATCTTATTTACCATAATGTTCATAATGCTCCTTGCAATAGTTTTACTGATAGGTGCCATTTACAAATTTGTTTATAATGGTAGTCAATTATATATCCTGTGGACGGCAATTATTATGCTGCTGGTGCTGGCAACAATCGGTGTACTCCTATTTATAGCAGGCTTCACGCTTTTTTTACTATGGTATAATAGAAATATACCCAAGCCTATGGTGGCCTTTGCTGAATTCTTTATTCCTCTTCTGTACCCGGTATTGGAGGGAATGGGAAAGGCATTGGGCTATGACAAGAATAAAATCCGGCGCGCCTACACCTCTATTAATAATAGGCTAGTATATTCCAAAGGGTATAGCTTTAGGGGAGAGGAAATACTAGTATTATCCCCCCATTGCATACAAAAGAACAGCTGCCCCCATAAGCTGACGGTGAATGTCAGAAACTGCACCGGCTGTGGCAAGTGTCCCGTAAAGCCTCTGCTGGAGCTGACGGATAAATACAAGGTTAAATTCAGCCTGGTTTCTGGAGGCACTATAGCCCGCAGAATAATTAAGGAAAACAATCCAGAGGCCATAATAGCAATTGCATGTGAAAGGGATTTGGTGGGGGGCTTGATGGACACGAAAAAAATACCCATCATTGCAGTAATTAACATAAGACCAGAGGGTCCCTGTGTGAATACTCTGGTAAGGCTGGAGGAAGTTGAGAAGGCAATATTACATTTTATAGGAGAGTGATATTATGATTTATCCATATGGTTTCTTTGATGGCACAATGATATTATTAATACCCGCAATCATCTTTGCTCTTTATGCTCAAAGCACAGTTAAATCAACCTTTAACAAATATTTGAGGGTGCCCACCCAGAGGGGATATACTGGCTTTGATGTTGCAAGAGGCATATTGGATCAGAATGGCCTAAGGGATGTACCGGTGGAATTGGCCAGTGGTCACCTTTCTGATCATTATGATCCGCGAAAAAGGACCTTGAGATTATCACAGGAGGTATACAATGGATCTTCAGTAGCCTCTGTAAGCGTTGCAGCCCATGAGGTAGGCCATGCAATACAGCATGCCAATGGTTATGTACCGTTAACTCTGCGAAATGCTATATTTCCTGTTGCCAGCTTTGGTTCTCAAATGGCATGGGTCTTTATATTAGCAGGCTTTTTCCTTCAGGGGATGGCGGTTTTAGTGGATGTAGGAATTCTACTGTTTGCAGCAGCGGTTGCCTTTCAGGTGGTTACGCTGCCGGTGGAATTTAACGCCAGCAGCAGGGCATTGAATCTGTTGGATGCCAATGGTTATGTTGTAGGCAATGAATTACAGGGCTCTCAAAAGGTACTGAGGGCAGCTGCCTTAACCTATGTTGCAGCGATGGCAACAGCAGTGGCACAGCTATTGAGACTAATTCTTTTGAGAAATAGCAGAAGAAGATAACAAAGGCGGAAAACGCCTTTGTTTTTGTGTATGGTAGGATTTGGACCATTAGCCATACATTGGAGATATTATTTTGAACGCAGGAGGGAGCTCCATGGAGGCTAGAGAAGGTGCCTTAAAGGTTTTATATAAAATAGACGTAAATGAAGCATATTCAAACCTCGCATTAGGGGAAGAAATAAACAACGCAGGCTATTCCGGCCAGGACAGAGGCTTTATGACGGAGCTGGTCTATGGTGTGCTGGAGAATATCATATTATTGGATTATATCATTGGACAGTTTTCTAGCGTTAAGCTAAAAAAGCTGCAGCCCTGGACATTGAACATTCTGAGGCTGGGGGTTTATCAGATAAGATTCCTAGACAGAGTTCCCGACTCTGCTGCAGTAAACGAGTCTGTCAAGCTGGCTAAAAAATATTGCGGCAGAGCCTCGGGCTTTGTTAATGCTGTCCTGAGAAATATAATACGAAACCAGGAAAATATAAAGCTTCCCTCAAGGGAGAAGGAGCTTCTAAAATATCTCACGGTAAAATACTCTCATCCTGGTTGGATGGTGGAAAGCTTTTTAAGCTTTCATTCCACCGACTTTGTAGAGGCGCTGCTAAAGGCGAATAACGAGAAGCCTCAGCTGAGCTTTAGGGTCAATACCCTTAAGACCACTGTAGAAAAATGTATAGAGGAGCTGGAGGCACAGGGCTATGAGGTAGAGAAAAGTCCATATATTCAGGAGGCCATAAGCATAAGAGGAATCAATAACCTGAATAGCCTAGAGCTATTGAATAGAGGACATTTATATATTCAGGATTTCAGCTCAATGCTGATTGCAAGGCTAATGGCACCAGAGGCCGGTGAGCTGGTGGTAGATGTATGCAGTGCCCCCGGGGGAAAGACCACCCATATGGCTCAGCTGATGGATAATAAGGGTACGATAATAGCTCGAGACATACATCAGCACAAGCTGAGGCTGATTAAGGGAAATGCTGAAAGGCTTGGAATTACCATTATAGAAACAGAAAAGTTCGATGCGCTGACGGAGGACAGGGAGCTTTATGAGAGGGCAGATAGAGTGCTGGTGGATGCCCCCTGCTCTGGACTGGGTATCATACGAAGAAAGCCGGAGATAAAATATCGTAAGCAGCCGGAGGATATTGCCGCCATTACTGAGCTGCAGCTCAAAATACTTAAAAATGCTGCCAGCTATGTAAAGCCCGGGGGATACTTGCTTTATAGCACCTGCACCATAGATCCAAGGGAAAATGGTGGAGTGGTTGAGGCCTTTCTGGCACAAAACAGCAGCTTTCAGCTGGTGGATATTCCAAAGGAATATAGTCAATACATACCGGGTGAGCATGAAGGGAAAACCCTACAGCTATATCCCCATATACATAATACAGATGGTTTTTTTGCAGCTAAGCTGTTTAAAAAATAATTGAAAAGCTGAATGGAGGAAGTCGATTGACAAAGGTAGATTTATTGAGCCTGCCTATAGAGGAGCTTTCATCATATATTGAAGGGCTGGGGGAGAAGAAATTCAGAGCTCAGCAAATATTCCAATGGGTACAAAAGGGTGTCAAAAATATTGACGAGATGTCCAATCTCGCTAAGGATTTCAGAGAAAAGCTAAAGGATGGGGCATATATCACCAATATTGAAATCGCTGAAAGCTATACCTCAAAGCTTGACGGCACAAAAAAATATCTCTTTCTTCTGGAGGATAAGCATATCATTGAAGGTGTGGTTATGTCCTACAAGCATGGCTTAACTGCATGTCTATCCTCACAGGTGGGCTGTGGCATGGGCTGTAGCTTTTGTGCCTCCACCACCCATGGATTATTAAGGCATCTTAAGGCGGGAGAAATGATTGATCAGATATTAATGATGCAGAAGGATTTAGGAGAGCGTATATCCAATATCGTGCTGATGGGCAGCGGAGAGCCCCTTCACAATTTCAAGGAGGTTACAGCCTTTCTGAAAATTGTAAATGATCCAAAGGGTATAAATATAGGAAACAGACATCTCACCCTCTCCACCTGTGGACTGGTGCCAGAAATTAAGAAGCTGGCAGATATGCAGATTCCTATAAATCTCGCGATATCCCTTCACGCCCCCAATGATGAAATCCGACGGCAGACCATGCCGATTGCTCAGAGGTATTCAATCAAGGAGCTGATTGACAGCTGCAGGTACTATTTAGAAAAAAACAACAGAAGAATAACCTTTGAATATGCCTTGATTAAGGATTTTAACGACAAGCCTGCCCATGCAGAGGAGCTGGCAGGGCTGCTTAAGGGGCTATTGTGCCATGTTAATTTAATACCAGTGAATCCTATAGACGAAAAGAGCTTTCAGCGCTCGAAGCAGGACTTTATTAAAAATTTCGAGAAAATACTACTTAAAAGAGGAATAGAAACCACCGTTCGTAGGGAGATGGGGACAGATATTAATGCTGCCTGCGGTCAATTACGAAATAGATATTTAAAGGATAAAGAATAATTAGCAGGGGAATTGTAGATCGGTGTAGAATATATATAGGGTTTAAGGAGGGGTGAACTATGAATATTGGGGTAACAACCGATGTCGGTAAGGTCAGAGAATTAAACGAGGACAATTATTGCATCGTAACAGGGGACATCAAGCTATTTATTGTGGCAGACGGAATGGGTGGACATAATGCCGGCGAGGTTGCCAGTCAAATAGCTGTGGAGAAAATAAAAGAACATATTATTAGATATATTCCACATGAGCAGGAGGAGGAGCAGATTAAGGGTATCATATTCGAAGCCTTTAATCGCGCCAATAAGGAAATATACAACAGAGCCAAAAATGAAGACGAATGTGACGGTATGGGTACCACCGCCACTGCAGCTGTTATCATAGAGGAAAGATTATATATCGGTCATGTTGGGGACAGCAGAGCCTATTTGATTGATGATGGCGTCATAGAACAGATTACACAGGATCACTCCTTGGTGGCTGAGCTACTAAGAAAGGGAAGTATATCGGAAAGAGAAGCCCTTCAGCATCCACAGAAAAACATTATAACCAGAGCACTGGGCAGCGATGAATGCATTAGGCCTGATATATATTCGGTAGAATTTAATGAAGCAGATGTGTTGGTTCTTTGCTCCGATGGCCTCAGTAATTTTGTAGATAAATATGAGCTGGAAAGATATATATTAGAGCTGGAGGATAGTCAGGACTGCTGCGATTACTTAGTGAATTTGGCGAATTCAAGGGGCGGCTTTGATAATATCACGCTTATAATAGTAAAAAATAATACTATAGAGAATAAAAGGTAGGTGATAATATGATCGGAAAATTACTAGGAAACAGATACGAAATAGTTGAGAAAATAGGCGGCGGTGGAATGGCTGTGGTCTATAAAGCCAAATGCAATCTCCTTAATCGCTATGTGGCCGTTAAGATTTTAAGATCAGAGTTTACTAATGACCGTGATTTAATTAATAAATTTAAGGGTGAATCACAGGCAGCAGCTAGTTTATCACATCCTAATATTGTAAACATATATGACGTAGGTGAAACAGAGGATGTATATTACATAGTAATGGAATATGTAAAGGGCAAAACCCTCAAAGAGGTTATAAAGGCGGAAGGGCCTTTATCTGTTGACGCGATTATTGATTATACTAAGCAAATTGCATATGCACTACAGCATGCCCATCAAAATCATATTATCCACCGTGACATTAAACCCCATAATATCCTTGTAACCGGAGATAATAGGGCAAAGGTTACGGATTTCGGTATTGCTGTAGCCGCCACCTCCTCTACATTGACGAATGCCGGCAGTGTTATTGGCTCAGTTCATTATTTTTCACCAGAGCAGGCAAGGGGCGGATATACCGACGAGAAATCAGACCTATATTCCCTTGGAATAGTGATGTATGAGATGGCAACCGCCAGAGTACCCTTCGAGGGGGAAAGTCCCATCACCGTAGCGCTGAAGCATATTCAGGAAAAGCCTACACAGCCATCAAAGTTAAATCCTTCAGTGCCTAAGAGCCTAGAGGATGTGATAATGAAGCTTATGCAAAAGGAGCAGTCCTCACGGTATCAAAGCACAGCCTCACTAATTGAGGATTTAAACAAGCTTAAGAATAATGCATTAACGGCTGTTTATATGGAGCCTGTAAGTGAGGAGGATTCTCCGACACAGGTTATACCAACCGTAAGAGATGTCGACCTTGAGGGGATAACACCAAGGGGGAAGGAGAAGCGGACTGAAAAGAAACCGGGTAAAAAGGTAAATAAGGGAGTAATAGCTGCTGCTGTAACCCTTGCTTTGCTAGCTGCACTACTGTTCGTATACGGCGTATTTTATGCGGGAAGCTGGCTGAGGTCAAGTGAGGTAGAGGTGCCGAAGCTGGTGGGTAAAACATTGGAGGAGGCGGAGGCAGAGGTTGAAACCCTTGGTTTGAAGCTTAAGCCAAACACCAGCTATGACAGTGAGGTGCCTAAGGATGAAATTATCAGCCAAAAGCAGGAGCCGGGGACTATAGTAAAGAAGAATTTCCCAGTAGAGGTGGTAGTTAGTCTAGGCAGCAGGTCGACAAAGGTGCCTGAAATTGTATACGACACCTTCGCGGACGCAGAATTAGAGTTAAAGAATGCGAACTTAAAAATAGATTTGGTGGGCGAGGAATTCAGTGAGTATCCTGCAGGCCTGATTATTAGTCAAGACCCTCTAGCAAATACTGATGTTCCTGAAGGCTCGAAGGTTGAGGTTGTACTGAGCAAGGGCAAGGAAACCGTGATCATCAGAATGATATCGGTGGAGGGCTATGATTTAGCAAGAGCTACAGAATTGCTGACCGCCATAAATTTAGTGGTTGAAGAGCCTATTGAGGCGTATCACCCTACGATTCCCCAAGGAATTGTAATAGAGCAGAGCATACCACTGAACCAGGAGGTTGAGGAGGGGACAGCCATACTTCTGACCGTAAGCAAGGGTCCTGAGCCTCAGGATGATGAAGAGGATGTTGAAGAGAATGGGGAGGATGCAACCAATACTTCAACGCAGCCCCTTGTAAAAAGGGAGCTGACCATTGACTTAAATCACTTGCCTAATTCTGATGTTGAGGTTAAGATTTATCAAAGGATAAATAACCAATTAGTTGAAACCTATTCAAAGGTATTTAAAACTACCGCTAAAGCTGAAGAGAACTTAATTACGGTGGGTATTAGCAGTAGAGGCACACAAACCTTTGAAATATATATAAACGGAAAACACGATTCGACAAAAACAATCGATTTTTAGGAGGAATTAAATGAAGGAGGGTATAATCACAAAGGGAATTGGCGGCTTTTACTATATAGACCATCAGGGAACGATTTACGAATGCAAGGCAAGGGGTATTTTCAGAAAAAATAACCTTATTCCCATGGTGGGGGACCGAGTGATGATATCTATATTGAACCAAGAAAAGGGCTTAGGGATCATAGAGGAAATCCTAGACCGAGAAACGGAGCTTATAAGGCCGGCGGTGGCAAATGTAAACCAGGCCATAGTAGTATTTGCAGTAACTCAGCCGGCACCCAATCTAAGCCTACTGGATCGATTTCTGGTATTGGCAGAAAGCCAGGAGCTGGATATTACAATTTGCCTAAATAAGGTGGATTTAATCTCTGAGGAGGAATATAGAGAAATAGTGGATATATACGCCTCCACCGGCTATAGGCTAATATTGACCAGCAAAAAAGACGGCAGAGGAATAGAGGCGCTTAGAGAGGCACTAAAGGATAAGATTACTGTATTTGCAGGACCTTCGGGGGTTGGAAAATCATCTCTCTTAAATGAAATACAATCGAATATCCTTCTTCAAACGGGAGAAATAAGCAGTAAGAACGACAGAGGGAAGCATACCACCCGGCATGTTGAGCTAATAGCAGTGGAGGGGCTGGGCTGGGTTGTGGACACACCGGGCTTTAGCTCCCTTACATTGGATTTTATGGAGGCAGAGGATCTACCCTTTTATTTTAATGAATTTCAGCCCTATGTAAAGGATTGCAGATTTAACTCCTGTCTACATAATAACGAACCTCAATGCAGTGTAAAGCAGGCGGTTGAGGAAGGTAAAATTCACATCAGCAGATATGAAAGCTATAAATTACTTTTGGAGGAAATCAAGAAAAACAGGAGGTATTAAAATGATTAAACTGGCACCATCTATATTGTCGGCAGATTTTTCCCAGCTGCTGCATGAGGTTAAAAAAGTTGAAGCAGCCGGCTGTGAGCTGCTGCATATAGATGTTATGGACGGCCATTTCGTGCCTAATATAACAATTGGACCCTTGGTGGTTAATAGCCTTAAGGGTAAAACCAGCATGCTATTAGATGTTCATTTAATGATAGAAAATCCCGATCAATATATACCCGAATTCATTAAAGCGGGAGCGGATATTATTTCCGTTCATGCTGAGGCCTGCAGGCATCTCCATAGAACCATACAGCTCATTAAGCAGCTTGGTGTAAAGGCCTGTGTGACGCTTAACCCAGCCACCCCCTTAAATGTTATAGAGCACGTATTGGAGGAGCTGGATATGGTATTGCTAATGACGGTAAATCCCGGCTTTGGCGGTCAGCAGTTTATAGCCTCATCTGTTGAGAAGATTAAAAAGCTAAGGGCCATGATCACTGCTAGGGGGCTTGAGATTGATATTCAGGTGGATGGCGGTATAAAGCCAGACAATATTCACCTGGTGACTGAGGCGGGGGCAAATATTATTGTAGCAGGGTCAGCCATCTTCAACAGCGATAATATCGAAGAAACCGTTGCTCTGATGAGAAGGAATGCTGCTAGGGCTGGAGAAATATAATGAAGGCGGTTGTAGTTACCAATGGAGATATCAGAAATCTTCTGCAGCTTAAGGCTATATTGGAGGAGGCGGAGACGATTATCTGTGCTGATGGTGCTGCCAAATACCTTATGGCTGTGGATATTGTACCCGATGTATTACTGGGGGACCTAGATTCAATAGCCTCAGAGGAGCTTAAGTGGATGGTGGACAGAGGTGTGGAGCCCGTGAGGTTTCCTGCCAGAAAGGATGCCACAGACACTGAGCTGGCGGTGGACTATGCTCTGCAGCTGTCTCCAGAGGAAATCATTTTAGTCGGTGGTGTTGGAAGCCGATGGGATCATAGCCTCAGCAACATACTTTTATTAAAGAAGCTTCTGAATCACGGGGTAAGAGGACGCATCGTAAATGAGTATAATGAAATAACGATTATAGATAAAAGTCTGGAGCTGGAGGGGGCCATAGGAGATATCATTTCCATAATACCTATCTCAGAGGTGGTAAGGGGAGTTAATCTGCAGGGCCTGGAGTATCCTCTGGTGAACAGGACAATACCAATGGGCAGCTCCCTGGGGATTAGCAATTGCCTCAAGGAAGCAAGGGCCAAAATCACATTAGAAGAAGGAATACTGCTGGTGATAAAATCAAGAGATGAATAATAGAGTAAAAGAAAAATGCCATCCTTTAAAAAAAGGGTGGCATTTTGCACTTCACTGAATATGATAATATAGATACCAAAAAAAAGAAGGTGATGCTATGTTTAGAAAAAGACGAGGCCGACATTCCTTTGGCAACCTATTTGGCTTAGTTTTTATAGTGGTGGGAGTTATTGTACTGATCTACGCCATACCCTTTAAATTCTGGGTATTTATACTGGGCTTTGGTTGCTTCATTATAGGCATCATTATTTCGAAATTTTAGTAATAGGTTCGCTGAAAGACAGGCTGTTGCAGCTCCTGCATCTACATATGCAGCAAAGACAAGCTGCCACTTTTATTAAAAAATGAAATATAAAAAGCCTACCTATTGGTGGCTTTTATATTATCACTATTTAAGTAGTAAGTGTCAATTATAATGCTCTTTCTACTTTACCTGAACGTAGACATCTTGTACATACGTTTAGTTTCTTTGGTACACCGCTAACAATTGCTCTCACACTTCTAAGATTTGGAGACCAGGTTCTTTTGTTATGACGGTTTGAGTGACTCACTTGGTTTCCGAATACTTTTCCTTTAGCGCAAATGTCACATACTTTAGCCACGATGAACACCTCCTTTAAGTACAGTTCAAACTTAAAAACATAATAATAGTATCACATATAAATTCATTTTGCAATATTTATAGTAAATTTATTCATTCCTAAAGGGTTATTAGAACAAAATTTTCCTTGCGGAGATACCATTGATTATTATATCAGAAATATGTCAGAATGTATAGCTGAATAAAAAATACTTCTTCAATTTATTATATTCATATCATATTATAGACTATGAAGCGGATGGTACAGTTTAATTGTTGAACTATTACTAAATTTCATATACAATAGGTTTATACATAATCCATTTTCATGAAAATTTTTTATTTGGTATATACTTATACTGACAGTATATTTGATAACTAAAAGGATAATGAAGGAGGGGTAATATGCCTGGCAAATTGACTAATGATTTAGGTACGATTGTTATTGATGACCATGTTCTAGCCTCAATAGCCGGTTTGTCCGCTATGGAGTGCTATGGATTAGTAGGTATGGCTGCAAAATCTACTGCCAGTGGTCTCGTGGAGCTTTTAAAGAGAGAGCAATCCAGTAAGGGTGTAAAGGTTCAGACAGAAAATGATGTGATAATGATTGACCTGTTTGTGGTTGTGGAATTTGGTACAAGAATTTCTGTTGTTGCCAACAATATCATCGAAAAAGTAAAGTATAATATCGAACACTTAACTGGTATGAAGGTAAAGAAGGTAAATATCAATGTGCAAGGAGTTCGAGTTGAAAAGTAAGGTTAAGCTAAGGAGGTTCTAGGGTTGATAGTAGAATATATTGATGGACAACTATTGAAAAGGATGATTGTGGAGGGTGCCCACGCTTTAGAAAAGAACAAACAGGCGGTTAATGCATTAAATGTTTTCCCGGTTCCAGATGGTGATACCGGTACCAATATGTCATTGACCATGCAATCTGCAGTCAGAGAGGTAAATAATGTTAAGAGCTGCACCCTTGAAAACGTTGCAAATGCTCTGGCAAATGGCTCTTTAATGGGGGCCAGAGGCAACTCGGGAGTTATATTGTCTCAGTTGTTTAGGGGCTTTGCCAAGGGAATGGCTGGTAAGGAAAAGCTGACGGTGGAGGAGCTGGCAAAGGCCCTAAAGCTTGGGTCAGATACTGCCTACAAGGCTGTTATGAAGCCTGTTGAGGGTACAATTCTTACCGTAGCCAGAGAAAGCGCAGAAAAAGCTATGGAATTAGCCGCAGGTGAAAAGGATATCATTCGCTTTATCGAAAGAGTAATAGCACAGGCTGAGGATACTTTAAAGAGAACACCAGATATGCTGAAGGTTCTGAAGGATGCCGGGGTTGTTGATTCTGGTGGAAAGGGCCTAATTTTTATTTATCAGGGCGCTTTGGCTGCCATAACTGGAAAAGCGACTGCAGTTCAAGCCTATGAAGATAAGGTTGAAATCATTCATGTTGAGGAAGAAAGGGCTGTAGGAGACCTACAGTTCGGATACTGCACCGAATTTATTTTGCATGCAAAAAATGCCAATATAGAACGCTTCAGAGATAGCATTAAGGACTATGGAGATTCTGTTCTTGTGGTGGGGAATGAAGAAATCATTAAGGTCCATATTCACACGAATCATCCCGGTGAGGTAATGGAGAAGGCCTTGAGGCTAGGCTATCTTGCCGATATAAAAATAGATAACATGAATCTTCAGCACAGGCATGAGATTTTTGAAGAGGAGGCAGAGGTATCTGCCAAGAGAGAGCCTAAGAAGCCCTATGGGTTTATAGCCGTAACTATGGGAGATGGTCTGACTAAGATATTTAACGACTTTGGAGTGGATTATGTAATCGAAGGTGGTCAAACCATGAATCCCAGCACCGAGGACTTTGTAAAGGCCATCGGTGAAATAGATGCGGAGAATATCTATATATTCCCCAATAATAGCAACATAATCATGGCTGCAAATCAGGCTAAGGCTATTTCAGATAAGTCTATTACTGTTATTCCTACCAAATCAGTACCGCAGGGAATATCAGCATTGTTGGCCTTCAATGAGGATTTTACACCGGAGGATAATGAAGGTGAAATGCTGGAGGCCGTGAAGAATGTAAAGACTGGCCAGGTAACCTATGCCGTTAGAGATACCAGCTTTAACGATATTCCCATATCCACAGGCGACATACTCGGTATAGGCAATGGAGATATCAAAGCCGTAGGCAAGGAAATTGCGGAGGTCTCAACGGAGCTCTTAGCAGGCCTAGTTGGTGAAGAGGATGAGATCATCACAGTATTTTATGGTGAGGAAATAGATGAGACCACCGCCGCTGAGCTGGTGGAATCACTTCAGGAAAAATTCCCTGATTGCGAAATTGAAATGTACTACGGCGGTCAACCGCTATACTATTATATATTTTCGGTAGAATAAAAGAAGCAGCTATATGCTGTTTTCTTTTTATCCAATTGTAAAGCAAGCTATTGGGAGTGAGGAGCATGAGCAATATTCTAGTTCGAGACATAAGGAATATAAAGGGTGTTGGTCCTAAAACGGCTGAGATGCTTAATAGAATAAATATCCATACGGTTGGAGACCTCCTATATCATTTTCCTAGAGATTATGACGATAGAAGGAATACTAAGAAGATCAACCAGCTGGTGGTAGGGGAAAAGACCACAATACATGGGGAAATAGTCGGCGAGGCCAGAAGGCTTGGGGCCAGATTTAGAAGGACAACCTATCAATTTGCCCTAAAGGATGAAACAGGAAGGATATTTATAACCTTTTTTAATATGCCCTATTTAAAGAATCAGATAAAGGCAGGAACTCAGCTGATGGTAAATGGCGAGGTAAAGAGGGGTAAGAATGGGCTGGAGATGGTGAATCCCGTGTATGAGGCCCTAGAGGCTGGAGGCGAGGCATCACTGGAGGCAATTATGCCGGTGTATTCCTCGACAGAGGGGCTGAAGCAAAGCTATATAGTAGCTATGGTTAAAGGGTTAATGGCGGATTGCAGCAATATTGAGGACTATTTGCCTCAAGAAACACTAAAGCGCAATCGCCTTTGTGGACTGGCCTTTGCTTTAAAAAGCATCCATCTTCCTGCTTCTGCAAAGGAGCTAAAGATAGCAAAATATCGCCTGATCTTTGATGAGTTCTTCTTGCTGAAGCTGGGGCTTACAAAGCTGAAAAGAGCGAATGCTCTGAATAAAAATGGCGTTATGCTCCCTACTGCTGAGGGATTGGGGCTCTTGATGGAGAAGCTTCCCTTTCAGCTTACAAATTCACAGCAAAGAACCCTTTTAGAAATTCAGGAGGATCTGTATAAGGACGTGCCAATGAATCGTCTTGTACAAGGGGATGTAGGCTCCGGTAAAACCATAATCGCTTTAATATCACTGTATCAGTGTATTTTAAACGGTTATCAGGGCGCACTGATGGCCCCTACCGAGATATTGGCGGAGCAGCACTACACAGCGGCTAAGGAGCTGCTGGAGCCTTTGGGGGTTAGAATTGGATTATTGGTGGGAAGTTTAACTAAGAGTAAAAAGGACAAGCTCCTGCAGGAGCTACAGCAGGGTAATATTGATCTTGTGATAGGCACCCATGCCGTCATTCAGGAGGGGGTTAGCTTTTTTAACCTGGCTCTAGTGGTGACGGATGAACAGCACAGATTTGGCGTAAGACAGAGGGCTGCTTTGGTTAATAAGGGCATAAACCCCCATTTGTTAGTTATGACTGCTACCCCTATACCAAGGACATTGTCCTTCATATTATATGGGGATCTGAATATATCCATAATTGATGAGCTGCCTCCCGGAAGACAGCCGATAAAGACCTATGAAATACAAGGGGAAAAACGGATGAAGGCCTATGATTTCGTAAAAAAACAGCTGGATTTAGGCAGGCAGGCCTACATCGTCTGCTCTCTTGTGGCGGAATCCGAGGCAATTGAAGCGGAATCAGCCACGGAGCTGGCGGAGGAGCTGTCCCATGGAATTTTATCCAATTATTCCGTAGGCCTTCTGCATGGAAAAATGTCTCCTAAGGAAAAGGATTCCGTCATGCAGGAGTTTAAGGCAGGAAGACTTCAAGCACTGGTATCAACCACCGTCGTTGAGGTTGGAGTTAATGTGCCGAATTCCACGGTTATGGTTATAGAAAATGCCGATCGCTTTGGGTTGGCTCAGCTGCATCAGCTGAGGGGAAGGGTAGGAAGAGGTCAGCATCAATCCTATTGTCTTCTGATACATAATAGTAAAACCAAGGTGGCAAAGGAAAGAATGGCGATTATGGTGGAAACCAATGATGGCTTTATCATATCAGAAAAGGATTTTCAGCTGAGGGGTCCGGGAGAATTCTTAGGAACAAGACAGCATGGTCTGCCGGAGTTTAAGCTGGCAAACCTCTTTAGGCATGTCAATATATTGAAGCAGGCAGAGGCTGAAATTCAGGAAATTCTCTTAAAGGATCAAAATTTGAGTCTGGAGGACTATCCTAGGCTTAAGGAGCTGATAGACAAGAGGTTTTATACAGTGCGGGAGGATTTGACCCTCAGCTGAGCTGATAAAAATGTTACAGATGTTGGATTATTTGCAGCTTATATGGAGAAATATATAGTATAGAGGCTTTAGTAGCAAAAATTTAACAGAAAAATTTTGTACTGAAATGTCGACTGTGTTAAAATATAAATATATTGGCATAAGGAGGAAATTTATGCGGGTAATTGCTGGAAAGGCAAGGGGGCATAAATTGATTTCCCCTGAGGGAGTGGAGGTTAGACCCACCTCTGATAGAGTTAAGGAATCAATATTTAATATAATACAAAGCAAGCTGTCGGAGAGCAAAATTGTAGACTTTTTCTCTGGAACGGGTAATCTCGGCATAGAGGCTTTATCCAGAGGTGCATCTAAGGCATATTTTGTTGATAAAAGCCCCAAAAGCATTAAGGTAGTACGAGAAAACCTTGAAAAAACCAGATTGATAGAGCAGGCTGAAATCCTTAATATGGAGGCAGAGACTGCTGTGTCGGTCCTTTCAGCAAAGGGATTAAAGGCAGATGTAATTTTCATGGACCCGCCATATTTAAAGGGCCTTGAGGAGCTGATGCTGGAAAAAATAGCCCTTCATGGGCTGTTGGTGGATGAAGGGATAATCGTTGTAGAGCATGATAGGACAACCATCATTAAAGAGGATATAAACAAACTAACAAGGTATAGAAGAAACGACTACGGCAACACCAGCGTTTCCTTTTACTGCTACAGGGAGGAAGAAAAATGCAAATAGGAATATATCCAGGCAGCTTTGATCCTATTACAAATGGCCATCTAGATATTATAGAAAGAGCTTCAAAAATATGTGACAAGGTTATAGTTGCAGTATTAAAAAACACCAATAAAAACCCGATGTTTACATTGGAGGAAAGAGTCGCTTTGATTGAGGAGGTAGTAGCTCCCTATGAAAATGTAGAGGTTGCATGCTTTTCTGGGCTCTTGGTGGAGTATGCAAAGCAGCAAAAGGCAAATGTTATTATTAAGGGACTTAGGGCTGTTTCGGATTTTGAATATGAGTTTCAGATGGCCCTGATGAATAGAAAGCTATGTCCTGAGGTTGAGACGGTGTTTTTAATGACCAGCAGCAAAAACTCTTATCTAAGCTCCAGTATTGTTAAAGAGGTAGCCAGGTTTGGGGGATGTATCGAGGGTCTTGTTCCGGATAATATTAAGCAGGCTATATTGAAAAAGATTTAGCCTAGGTAAGGGGGATGAAATATGAACGTTCTTAGATTGCTGGAGGAATTAGAGGATATTGTAGAAAACGGGTCATCTATACCCTTCGCCCATAAGGTATTAGTTGACAAAACAGATATTTTAGAATTGATAAAGGAAATCAGGATTCAGCTTCCGGACGAGATAAAGCAGGCTCAATGGATCAAAGAGGAAAGGCAAAGGATTTTGGTGGAGGCTCAGCAGGAGGCAGATACCATCATTGAGGAAGCCAACAAGCATATCATGTCCTTGATAGAGCAGGATGAAATAACAAAGCAATCAAGAAAGCAGGCGGAGGAAATAATAGCTCAGGCCCAGACGAATGCAAAGGAAATGCGTTTAGGCGCCAGAGACTATGTGGACGAGCTGCTGTCCTCTGCAGAGCAGAAGCTTATCGGTTTGGTGGAGACCCTGCAGGAAAATAGAAGTGAGATTAAAGGCATGAAGGGATAAATAAAAAAATGAACCAAGGTGGCTTGGTTCATTTTTTCTTTTTTGCAAACAAGCTGCTCAAAAAGGAAATCATGATTGCGATAAGCAGCAAGACTATTGTAATTGCTAAAAAAAGCTCTATAGAAAGCTTGAAATTTTCAAATATCCTTTCAAGGGGTGAGAGGACGGAATAGCTCCCACCTGCAGCAGCAGGGAATTTGTAGTAGGCTGCGAAAAAGGGATAAAGCAGGTACATTGATATGGCTGAAAGTAATCCATGTAGCAGCTTTGAAAGCACATAAATAGAGGGCTTGATATCTGTCTGGTTGAGTATGCTGAAGGACTGGGCATGAATTGAAAAGCCACTCCAGGCTATGATAAAGGAGACTGCTGCAAGCTTAGCCTGCAGGCCGGCTTGAGACACCTCAGAGATCAGCTTGCTGCCCATAGTGATTTCAAAAAAACCAGTAATTAATCCCCTGTAAACGGCGATATCAAAATTAAAGCTCTTAAATAGGAAATATAATAGCTCTGAAAAAAAGCTTATAAGGCCTGTTAATTGAAAAACTCTGATTACCACTGAGAATACTATAATAAAGCCCCCCACCACCAAAATAGTATTTATGGCCTCCTTGACTGCATTTCCCATAAGGGTGCCTAGGGGTAGGCTTTTTTGTCTGCATATTCGCAGCTGTCGGAGGGCTGTCCTTATAACGCCTCGACTAGATGTTGCGGTCTGGGGGCTGCAATCCCTTCGCTTGTAAAATCTAAATATTAAACCAACAAAAATTGCTGCAAGATAATGACATATCGCCAATGCCACACCCACCTGAGGAGATTCAAACATGCCCACACCAACTGCTCCTAGAATAAAGAGGGGACCGGAGGTGCTGCAGAAGGCCACCATTCGTTGAGCCTCTCCGCGGGTTATGGAGCCCTCCTGACGGAGTCTGCCGGCTATTTTAACACCAACGGGATAACCGGAGGTAATGCTCATGGCAAAGGCAAAGGAGCCCTCGCCAGGGACGTTAAACAATGGTCTCATTATGGGCTCCAGCAAAGCGCCGATAAATCGCACCACCCCCAGGCCTATCAGCATCTCTGCACCTACAAAAAAAGGCAGCAAAGAGGGAAGCACGATGGTAAACCACGTCATCAATCCATTATAGGAGGCCTCGACGGATTCCTTCGGATAAATAACGATAGATACAACTAAAAGCAGCACAGTAATCACCAAAATATAATAGCTCATATGCCTGCTAAGCCGAAGCAGTGGTCCCTTGAGAAAATATATAAGTGATGCTGCAATAACTACAGTGATGGCTAAAAGAAAAGGCTCCATGGAACTCCCCCTGTACTGAAGTAAAATAAACACTAATTAATTATATTTTTTAAGAGGGAGGGATATGCTTTTAAAAGTGTTAGAGAATAGTTAATCGTAGTGATGAAGACATACTGATAGCCTGTTCTGATAGTCTTACTGGCTTTGGTAATGCTATTCATGCTGTATATCCTAATATTGAACTGCTGCAATGTATTATCAACCAAATTCATTTTTCCTATATCAAGGTACGTCTGAAGCCTAGAGTTTCCCTTGACATACTCAAAATTTGGTGTACTATACAATTATAACTTATGTATGACACAGCTCAGAGTAATTTCGAAAGTTACCCGCAGGCTTGAGGTAGTTTGATTATTTAAAGGTTTGAGAGTGAGGTGAAGGCATGAACCATATTATCTTGGTGGAGGACGAAGAGGCATCCGCTTTGCTGATTGGTCAATATGTTAATGAATTAGCATCTGAGCATATTTTGACGGTGTTTTCAAAAGCCTCAGAAGCTTTCGACTATGCAAATAAAAACAGGATTGATCTGTTCATTCTGGATATTCAGCTCATGGACTACAGGGGAACCAAACTGGCAAAGCAGTTGCGGTCGATGCCGCAATATCAGTTTACACCCATCCTTTTCACTACCGAGCTTGCGGGAGAAGAATTATCTGCTTACAGAGAGATAAAGTGTTACGCTTTTCTTGTAAAGCCGTTTGGCAAAAAGGAATTCCAGGATGCTTTTCTTGAGGCTCTTTCAATGGGTGAACATATGCAAAGAGTCCCCAAAACCATCCGAATAGAGCAGAAGCAGTTTATTTTCGAATATGAAATAAGAGATATTTTATTTATTGAATCCTTTGGAAAAAGAATTGTACTCCATACGAGGCGAGAGCAAAACACTGAGGGAACGGATACCATATCTGGCTATTCCCTCACAAAGCTGCTTAACTTGGTAGGAACTGACAAGCTGATCCAATGCCATAAGAGCTTTTTGATAAATCCACACTGGATTTGGAAAATAGACAAGGTAGCCCGTCTCCTATATCTCCAGCACTGTAAGGCTGAGATCCCTATTGGGGAGAAGTACCAACAGAATTTACTTGGGCGAGAAAAATTATGATGGTTGAAATATTTATTCAGAGCTTATTAGACGGGCTACTTTTATCACTTTGCTGTTTTGGACTTTTTGGACGGGAGAAAGGGAAGCTTGATTTTTTGCTTGCGTTACTATTTACCGGCGTCTGCTTGGTGATTCGCCACGTCTTTGGATATAGTAATGCAGATCTTGCTTACACGATCTTGCCTGTTAATTCGGTTATCGCCTTTATGTTTCTTTTCCTTGCTGTACTACTTACGAATAGCATTTGGTTTCATCGAGCGGAAGGGCATGTGCTCTACGGCACCATAGCTGTATTTGCACTTTACCTCCTCTTAAGAGAGCTTTGTCTGGTTGCCTTCTTCCTCTGCCGCTTGCAGGAAACGGCCTGGTATCTCTATATAAGTCGGGTGCTGTCGCTCCTGCTTTGGCTGATGCTTTGGGCAGGTGGAGCGCTTCGCTGGCTGAAAGAGCAATTATCCGAAGGGAGCATGATTATCCGCATTACAGTCAGTAATACCGCAATTTTGCTATTGCTGATACTTGCGATATTTAAGTTTGACCTCTCGCTTATGCTTCGATGGCTTTCTGTAACAGTAGGGGTTTTGGCCTTGCTAATATTTGTGGATGGCACAGTCATATTTATTGAAAATCATCGCATTCAGTTACAACGGAGAGCTAAGCTTTTAGAACAGTATCTCCCTCTCGTTGAGGAATTGATTGAACAGGTGAGGTCTCGACAGCATGAGTTCAATAATAAAATGATGGCGGTTTCAGCGGTTATGGCTACGGCGAAGGATTTAGAGGAGGCTCAGACCAGCATAGGGTCTCTGTTGCTAAACGCAAGGTTGGACAGCATAGACCGTGAGTTTTTGAAATGTGACAGCAAGGTCATTTGCGGAATGCTGTTTGGGAAGATCAAGCAGGCTGAGCTTAATCATATACGCCTGGAGGTATCGATCGCGGGCATCTTCCTTCATCGCACCCTTCCCGAAACAGATTGGGTAGAGATTATTGGTGTTCTTATGGATAATGCCATAGAGGCCTCATCGCCAGGTGATCTGCTTTATGTGAGAGCTGTTGAGGAAAGCAGCGGGCTACTTTTTACAGTATCAAACCCTCATCGCAGGTTTTCAAATGTGGAGTTCGTTCAGATGTTCAGGCGGGGTTGGTCAACAAAGGCATCAGGTGCGCATGGATATGGTCTGCATAATGTCCGCAGTGCGGTGGAACGGTGTGGCGGCAAAATTATAGCTAAAAACGAGCTTATTGAAGGAACTCAGTACATTACTATCGGGGTTCTCATTTCGTGAAAAGATTTGCCTAACGAATGCAGGGTTTTTATGGGATCAAACCGTTTCGTTCCCGTAAAAACCCTGTTTGTTCTTATAACATTGTTTTAACCGTCGAAAGCTTTATACTGAATAGGAAAGGATGTGTGATATGTTAAGAAATTTCTATTCGGAGCTTAAAAAGATAGCAGGTCCGGTGTCTATAGCGATAGGTGTGCTGATGGTTGTTACCAGCGTGCTTTCCTGCACTCTCTATAAGAATTATTCAGTTTATTTTGACATTGACGCCTGGGAGATCGGCACGGAATATTTAGGACTCGTGTTTCCGCTTATTGTAACTGTTCCGGTTTGCTGGCAGCTTTATTACGAGCGCAAGAACCATTTTCTTGTATATACGCTGCCACGTATAAATAAGAAACGCTACCTTGGCTCGAAATGGTGTGCTTGTGCTCTGGCGGCATTCCTGCTGCTATTCATACCCTATTTTGTCTCGGCGGTTTTCGCCCTGTATGTGAAGGCGCCTGCGGTGCTTCTGTTTCCTGATGAATATTACGGACATATATTCGATGTCCTTTATACAAAAGCGCCCCTGCTGTATGCTTTTCTGCTCTCATTTTGGAAGAGCTTTCTCGGTGTCATTACCATGACCTTTGGCTTTGTACTGGCGCTCTACGGAAGGAATATTTTCGTTATACTGACAGCGCCTTTTATCTATGTTATTTTAGAAAATTTTATTTGGTCGATTCTGGGGCTTGCTGAATATCGATTTGTGACAGCCTTCGAACCATCAACTCTTGCTATTGAAAGCATAAACGCAGGAACATTTGTAGCAGGCCCACTGCTAATGTGCGGAGTTATCGCAAGCATCGCCCTATATTATAGTAAGCTGAAACAACGAGCTGTATATGAGGTATAATGCCATGCTGAGAAGACTGCTTCAGGAAATCGGTAAAGGTAAGCTATTATTGCTCTGGGGTCTGTCATTGCTCTTTGGTCTTAGCGAGAGAACGGGGCAAAATTCGTCTTTATCGTTGCATACTTTGGGTGTGCTCAATGATCAGTACTATTTCATCTTTGCGGTTCTTCCGATATTTTTGTTGTTTTGTGCCTCTGTCATGGAAGACGACGAGCCCTCGGTGCTCATGCGATATGGTGCTTGCTGGCGGTATTTTTTTGCGAAGTGGTGGTCATTGGTTATTCTATCCGTGCTACTTTGGCTGGGGCAGATACTAGTTATTTTGATTTCCGGTCTGGGACTACCAATCAGTGGAGGATGGATAAGCAACGCAGGATATAAGGCTGAAATTTTCCAGTTATTCCAAGGAGTATTCTCATCTCCGGCAGAGGCTGTTCTGGGCTGTGCCGGGTATTTATTACTGGGGTATTGTATGATTGGGATGACGACACTTTGGTTGGGTCACTTCTGCCAGAGGTCATTGGCTGTGAAACTACTAATGGCGCTTTATCTGCTGGCTGTGGCGTGGATTAAGGTTCCCGTCATGTCTAGTCCACCTTTTGTATATATGACTAGCATAAACCACTGGGTCCTGCTGCTCCATAATCTGACCAGTTCTTGGCGCCCGGCGGCTACAGCAGGGACAACCTTGATTATAATCGTTGGAATGGTTTGGACGATTCGCTTTAAATGGAAGACTCCGCCCAACACTATACGGGGCGGTCAAAAGGGACTTGCTCCCTATTACCGCAGACTTCTGTTTTCAAAGCAAAATGTTCTGATGCTGATGGCGGTTATTTTCTCGCTTCCCCTCTGGTCCTGGTTGCGCAGTGGTCCGCCGGAGAACACATATGATTGGATCTTACGGCTGTTCGCTGGACACGGTACAGGATACTTTTATCCAATGGGCTTTATGTTCCTGTTGGTGATGGATGTATTGCCTCTATGGGCTTTATGTATCCTGTTAGAGCGAACCATAGGAGAGAGACCAGCTTTTTTGACAATTCGCTTAACCAGGCGAAGGGAACTCATGCAGGCAATTTTAAGTACAGCCTTCCTTTGGGTTTTATTCTGCGGCTGTTTGCTGGCCGCCGCTGCTGTGATCCCGCCACTGATGCTTGATCTACCAATTGATGGTTGGCTGACGCTATCAGTCGTAGTCTTGAAGCTGTTGGACATAGGTCTTCAATTTTTGCTGATACTTGTGATCCTCTGCTTGACGGGACATACCACAGTTGGCTTTATAGCGGTGGTATTGATGCATTTTCTGTGTATCCTGCCAATCCCATGGCTTCCTGTAGGCTTATCAAGCATATTACGCTTGAGCCTGCCGCATTCTGATGGAATTATTCCACTATCGTCAGCAGGGTTACTGCTATTCTGCTTGGTCTGCGGACTTATACTATGGCTCTATAACCTAGGCACAAAACGACTCTTCAATCATTAAGGAGGATTTCTATATGGGTACAATTATTTCTTTAGATCATGTAAGCAAGAGCTTTTCACGTCATCATGTTTTAAGAGAGGTTTCCCTTGCAATAGAGGAAGGAACCACCGTCGGTATCGTTGGTGCCAATGGCAGTGGCAAATCTGTACTTTTTAAGTTGATCTGCGGCTTTGTAAGCCCGGACAGCGGACGGGTAGCGGTTCGTGGTAAGCCTCTTGGGAAAGACCGTGATTTTCCGGAAAATGTCGGTGTCCTTATCAATTCACCTGGGTTTATCGGCCTATATACAGGGCTACAAAACCTTCGTTATTTGGCGGCTATTCAGGGAGTGATTGGGGATAAGGAGATTTACGCTGCTATGCAAAAGGTAGGATTGGATGTTGAGAATCCTACAAAGGTCGAGCACTATTCACAGGGTATGAAGCAAAAACTGGCAATTGCGCAAGCCATTATGGAAAACCAGGATATATTAATCCTGGATGAGCCGTTTAACGCTCTGGATCATAAAACCTATAACGATATAAAGGAAATTATTCGCATTCTCCAAGCTGAAGGGAAAACGATATTGATGACCTCCCACAATTTTGAGGACTTAGAAACCCTCTGCACCCAAATTTATGCTCTTGACGATGGTAAACTGAATATATTGGCCAATTGATAAACGGTTCATACTTTACTTGACCTTCCAAATTCCATTCATATCAAAGCAAAGAGAGGGGCGCTATCCCTATGGGGACAACGCCTCTTTCTTGCTTTTCCGTATCTCGTTATGCTCCGGGCAAAACAAATCTTCCGCTATTCACTATTTCGTTATACCCTATTCACTGTCCTTCACATACACCGGACTCATTACATAATCCAGCTGCTGAGAGGAAAATTCAATATTAGGTATTGCAAGCCTGTAGATGTTTGTAGCCCGAATATCTATAGCCAGCATCTGCTTGGCAGCCTCCGTTTGAGGACGAAATTGAGGAAGCTTTGTAATAATCGGCAATGCAGCAGTATCCTTCATATGCTTCAGTAGCTGGCGGCCCTTGCTGTTAAAGGCTAAAACCCTTATATATTGAGGTCCTTCATTGCTATTAAAGCACTCTATTTCTTCTCTTGTTATATTTAAAAGTATATGCATGGCGATTCTTTGCAGCCGGGTCAAGGTATAGCGTTTAGTTTTCAGGCAGCTGTATAGCTCCTGGAGATTTTGTGCCTGCTGACTGCATTGAAATATTTTATTCTCTAGCCCCTCATTGACATCAAAGTATCTTGTAAGCCCCGAGGGCGATTCTCTTCGGAAGAGGGCAAGCAGCTCCTTTTGAAAATGGTGGCTGAAGACAGGGGCCTGATTAGTCTCTATAGCTTTAGACAAGCTGCAATAGGCTGTTGGGGGCATAACGCTTTTAAGGGCTTCGACGGGCTTCCCCAAGGACAGATGCTGTCTAATGGCAGTTGCACTAGCAATATCAGAAAATAATTCCCTGGAATGATAATCGGCCTTCTTTCTCAATATGGTATAGGGAGCTATACTGCTGCTTAAACGATATAATGCCTTAAGATATTCTATAGCGAGAATATTATTAGGACTTTTGATTATAGCATTTATATATTCCTCATCCCTGCAGCTCAGCCCTTTGCTTTTCAAATATGCGACAATTGCTCTACCTCTGGCCTCGGGAAAGGTAAGACCTTGACCAAGCTCCTCACGAAGTAAATACTTAAGCTCCTGGGGGTCATCGGCTAAGAGCCTTGCCACCTGCTCTAAATAATCAAGCTCTCCGGCTTCACTTCCAAAGCATAGACAATCCACCAGCCCCATACTATCCAGCAGCCTTACAGAGCCATAGGCAAATAGCTCTGCCGTAGAGCAGGCATAAACGGTGGGCAATTCAACCACCAAATCTACGCCGGAAGCAACAGCCATTTCAGCTCTCGCCCATTTATGGAGCAAAGCGGGCTCACCTCTTTGGAGGAAATTACCGCTCATAACCGCCACGCTATGGGTGGCACCAGTGATCTCCTTAGCCTGCTGTAAATGATATAAATGTCCATTGTGAAAGGGATTATATTCTGTTATCAATCCTAAAACCCTCATAAAGGCCTCCTATGTATAAAAATTAGAAGCTCAATCGCTCCATAATCATTATCACCGCAATTCTTAGCTCGGCAACGGTAAGCTTTCTCCAGCACTGCGTTGTCATTATTTGAAATATAGTGATATTAGTTACGCCTCTGCCGGGCGTGGAATAATTTTCCATGGCGCTTCTCCAAATTATAATGTGGTCAAGGCAATCGTCAAATTTTGCAAATTTAAGGTTATAATTACCCTTGTTATTATACTATATAATTTTAATAAAATCCTTATATAATTGGCAAAATAGAATATATTGAGGGTATTAATACACACATGGAGAATATTTCATTATATTTTGTATACAAAATAACCTTGAAAAACATGTCATAATCTATTATTATTTAGATATTGGATATTTATAAGTAATGTAGACAATTTTGTAAGTAATAGCAAGAAATAAATTTAGGAGGTTATTAAATGAAAGTACTAGTATTAAACTGCGGCAGCTCTTCACTGAAATATCAGCTAATAAACATGGAAAATGAAGAGGTGCTGGCGAAGGGTATTGCAGAAAGAATAGGAATTGAGGATGGGTTTGTAAAGCATGAGGCTACAGGTAAAGAGAAGCTTATCATCGAAGAGGAAATGGGAACCCATAAGGCTGCCATCAGAATCGTTTTAAATTCTCTTGTTGATCCGCAATACGGTGCATTACAGTCTATGGATGAAATTGCTGCTGTTGGCCACAGGGTTGTTCATGGGGGAGAAAAATTCGCTGCCTCAGTAATAATTACAGAAGAGGTTAAGAAGGCGTTAGAGGAGTGCTCAGAGCTTGCTCCATTACATAACCCACCAAACCTTATGGGTATCAATGCATGCGAGGAGATCCTTCCTAACGTGCCTATGGTAGGTGTATTCGATACAGCCTTCCATCAAACTATGCCAAAATCCTCTTATCTTTATGCACTGCCATATGAATTATATGAGAAGCATAAAATTAGAAGATACGGCTTCCACGGAACCTCTCATAAATATGTAGCTCAAAGGGCTGCTGCTATATTGAACAAACCACTGGAGGAGCTGAAAATAGTTTCCTGCCATTTAGGAAACGGTGCCAGCGTGGCAGCGGTGGACTGTGGTAATTCAATCGATACATCAATGGGCTTCACGCCATTAGAGGGTCTGGTTATGGGTACAAGATGCGGTGATATCGACCCTGCCATCACAAGCTATATAATGGATAAGGAAAGAATCGGAACCCATGAGCTAAATAATATAATGAATAAAAAATCAGGTGTTTTAGGAATTTCTGGCGTAAGCAATGACTTCAGAGATTTAGAGGGGGCAGTTGCTGAAGGTCATGAAAGAGCAGCACTGGCTCTAGAGGTATATAACAAGAGGGTTAAGAAATATATAGGAGCCTATGCAGCTGAAATGGGCGGCTTAGATGCAATCGTATTTACAGCCGGCTTAGGAGAAAACTCAGCTACAACAAGAAAGGCTATTTGTGAAGGCTTAGAATTCTTAGGTATAAAAATAGACGATAATAAGAATAATGTTAGAGGTAAGGAAACTGTAGTTACTACCGATGACTCAAAAGTTAAGGTTCTTTTAATACCAACAAACGAAGAACTTATGATTGCAAGGGATACTCTTGAACTGGTAAAATAGATTATGATAATATCAAAAGGTGGGACAAGTATCCTGCCTTTTGTTATGAAAAAAGGCACTGCTGGTATCAAGATAAAATACTTGACAAAGCATATTTTCGTTTGTATAATCAAATTTAGCGATAAGTAAGAGGTGGAATAAGTGAAAATCGACTTAACGTCACTGAAAAGAGAAAAAATTAGCCAGGTAGACTTGAATTTTCTCTTAAATCTTGATACTATTAATTATCATGGCGATGTAATAATACAACTGTCGCCGGCATCTGTTACAGGAAAATTATATGTAATGAACGATAAGATTTTCCTAGCCTGTGAGGTGTTTACAGAATTTCAGGTTAATTGCAGCAGATGTCTGAAGTCCTTCAATTACCCGATGGATACTAAAATAAACGCTGAATTGGTCCCCGAGGACACAGTGGAAGATGATGATGAGATTGATGATTTAGTCTATTATCAAAATGATATTATAGATCTTAATGAGGTTGTGAGGGAGAACATAATTTTACAGCTACCTATGAAAATGCTATGCACAGAAAACTGCAAGGGTTTATGTTCCCAATGTGGAGGGGATCTAAATCTGCATCAATGTGAATGTAACTCAGCTGAGGATGAAGAGGAAGAGGAAGAGGTTCTGGACCCTCGACTTGCAAAGCTAAGGAAATTGTTACATCAAGATTAAGGAGGTGTTAAAAATGGCAGTACCAAAGCGAAGAACGAGCAAATCCAAGAAAAACATGAGAAGAGCTGCTAACTCAAAGTATACTGCGGTAGGTTTAGTTAAGTGTCCTCAATGTCATGAGCCTAAATTACCTCACCGTGTTTGTGGAGCATGCGGATTTTATAAAAACAAAGAGGTTGTTGCAACAAAATAATGATTATTCAAAATGGATCGGGGAGCTATTCTCTGGTCCATTTTTATTTTTTGCTGACACCAAAATCCAGCGCTGGAATTAATAGCATATAAGGCCTTGATTTTTTTAAAACGATAATGTATACTTATTATTAGTATCAGGTACTAAATATAAGTACTAATATAGGGGTGATTCGATGGCTTTACAAAAAAGAATAAGTAAAGTAGACCGTCAAGAGGGTTTGAAGGACCTAATCAAAAGCGATCCCTTTGTAACAGATGAAGAGCTTGCTGAGCAGTTTCATGTCAGTATTCAGACCATACGGCTGGATCGATTAGAGATGGGAATACCTGAGCTGAGGGAAAGAGTAAAGCAGGTGGCAGAGAACAACTATCAGAAGGTGCGAAGCCTAGGTGGAAATGAAATAGTCGGTGAGCTTATAGATTTAAAGCTGGGGGAAAGGGGTATATCATTATTGGAAACCACCTCCTCCATGGCCTTTAGTAAAACGAATATTGTAAGAGGGCATCACATTTTTTCTCAAGCAGAATCCCTGGCAATGGCTGTCATAGATGCAGAGGTGGCCTTGACGGGGGTATCAAATATTAAATATCTAAGCCCCGTAACAGCAGGCGATAAGCTGGTGGCTAAGGCAGAGGTGGTTAGGGTCCGTGGCAATAGTCATTTTGTCCATGTGAAAATCAATGTAAATAGCATGCAAGTCTTTAGAGGTAAGTTTATATTGGTGGCTCTTAAAGAGAAAAAAGGGGAGGACGAGATATGAAGATAGCATTGGACGCTATGGGAGGAGATCATGGACCGGTGGTGACGGTTAAGGGTGCCGTTGCAGCGGTAAAGGAATACGGCGTACATATGATTTTAACCGGAGATGAAGCACTGCTTAAGGAGGAGCTTAAGAAGTACGATTTTCCTAAAGAATATATTGAGGTAATACATTGCAGTGAAGTAATTGAAAATGAAGATAAGCCAGTGGCTGCCATCAGAAAAAAGAAGGATTCCTCTATGGTTGTGGCGTTGAATTTGGTAAAGGATGGCAGGGCTGATGCCGTTATATCCGCAGGGAATACGGGGGCGCTGCTGGCGGGAGGCCTTTTTGTCCTCGGAAGAATTCCGGGAATTGACAGACCGGCGTTGGCACCCCCCTATCCAACAGCAAAAGGTATTTCCATATTGATAGACGGTGGAGCTAATGCCGACTGCAAGCCCAGAAACTATCTCGAATTCGGAATGATGGGGAGCATATATGCTGAAAGGGTTTTAAACAAAGAGAAGCCAAGGGTATGCCTTGTCAATATCGGAGCAGAAGAGGGAAAGGGAAATGACACAACTAAGGCAGCCTACAAGGTCTTAAAGGAGGCTCCCTATAATTTCATAGGTAACGTAGAAGCCAGAGATATACCTACCGGATATGCGGATGTTATAGTCTGTGACGGCTTCACAGGTAATGTGGTTTTAAAGCTGACGGAGGGCGTTGCAGGAGTAATTTTTAAAGTCCTTAAGGATGAATTCACCAGTAGTCCAGTTAGGAAGCTTGGTGCCATGCTATTAAAATCAGGCCTTAAGGGGTTTAAAAAGAGATTTGATTACACAGAATACGGAGGAGCACCCTTTCTAGGGGTTCAGGGCATCCTTATTAAGGCCCATGGAAGCTCAAACGACAATGCTGTAAAAAATGCCATACGTCAGGCTAAAATACTAATAGATAGTAAGGTTATACAAGAAATAGTAAATGAAATAAAAAGCTTAGGAGATGATACGAATTGATGCAGGAATACGCTGTTGGCATAACTGGGATAGGCAGCTATCTACCAGAGAGAGAGGTAACAAATTTTGATATAGAAAAAATGGTGGAGACAACTGACGAATGGATACGTACCAGAACTGGGATATCCAGCAGAAGGGTTGCAGACGAAAGGGTTGCCACCTCAGATTTATCTACTGAGGCGGCAAAGCTAGCGCTGGCGGATGCAGGAATAGGGGCAGAGGAGCTGGACCTGATCATCGTTGCTACGGTTACGCCGGATATGGCTTTCCCTTCAACCGCTTGCATTGTTCAGAGCAACATCAAGGCTGTAAAGGCAGCCGCCTTTGATATTGAGGCTGCATGCTCAGGCTTTTTATATGCCATGACGGTGGGTCAGCAGTTTATACGAAACGGCTTCTATAAAAATGTACTGATCATCGGCGCAGAGACCCTTTCAAAGGTGTTGGACTGGGAGGATAGGAATACCTGCGTGCTATTTGGTGATGGCGCAGGTGCAGTGGTGCTACAAAGGGTTGAGGAGGGCTATGGCATTTTATCCTCATACCTAGGAGCAGATGGCTTTAATGGCAATGCACTGGCATTACCCGGTGGAGGCTCTAGAATCCCTGCTACAATAGAATCTGTAACCAACAAGCTTCATTTTGTAAAAATGGACGGCAGTGAGGTTTTTAAATTTGCCGTAAGAGTAATGGGAAAGGCAGCAATTGAGGCATTGGAGCTATGCGGCATGACTGTAGAGGACATAGATTTTATGATACCGCATCAGGCCAATATCAGAATAATAGATGCAGCAGCAAAGCGTTTAAAGCTACCTATGGATAAGGTTTTTGTAAATTTAGACAAATACGGAAATATGTCAGCGGCCTCCGTTCCGGTTGCATTGGATGAGGCGGTTAGGGAAAATCGTATAAAAAAGGGAGACATCGTTGTGCTGGTAGCCTTCGGAGGAGGACTTACCTGGGGCTCCTCAGTGTTGAAATGGTCTAAGTAAAGCAGCTAAAAGGAGGGATACTGTGTTTAAGACGAGATTATGTGAAATATTGAATATTAAATATCCGATTATTCAAGGAGGAATGGCTTGGGTGGCAACAGCCGAATTGGCTGCAGCAGTATCGGAGGCAGGCGGATTGGGAATTATTGCAGCAGGCAATGCCCCGGCTGAAGTTGTTGAAAAGGAAATTATAAAAGCTAAAAAGCTTACGAATAAGCCCTTTGGTGTAAATGTAATGCTGCTATCTCCCTTTGTTGAGGAGGTAGTGTCGGTTATATTGAGGGAAAGGGTGGCTGTAGTAACAACAGGGGCAGGAAATCCTGCCAAGTATATCGAGGCCCTGAAGGAAATAGGCACAAAAATAATACCGGTGGTGCCTTCGGTTGCATTGGCTAAGCGGATGGAAAAGCTAGGAGTAGATGCAGTTATAGTTGAGGGTACCGAAGCGGGAGGACATATTGGGGAATTGACCACTATGGTTTTAGTGCCACAGGTTGCCGATGAGATAAGCATTCCGGTGATAGCAGCAGGTGGCATTGCAGATGGTAGAGGCTTTGCAGCAGCTATGGCCTTGGGTGCAGAGGGAGTACAGATTGGAACAAGATTTATATGCTCCACCGAATGTGAGGTTCATGACAATTATAAGGATATGGTGCTAAAGGCTAAGGATAGAGATGCAATAGTC
The DNA here is from genome assembly GCA_048264125.1 of Natronincolaceae bacterium. Classification (GTDB taxonomy): domain Bacteria; phylum Bacillota; class Clostridia; order Peptostreptococcales; family Natronincolaceae; genus M1-B18. The sequence goes on along the minus strand of JBLXDM010000005.1, from coordinate 133,415 downwards.
ACAGCCAGATCCACCGGACATCCCGTCAGGGTTTTAAAGAACAAGCTGACTAAGGAATTTGCACAGCTGGAAAAGGATGGCGTCTCTCCTGAGGAGCTGGAAACCTTTGGCACCGGCAAGCTAAGGCTGGCGGTTGTAGAAGGGGATATACATAACGGCTCCGTAATGGCGGGACAAATAGCTGCGATGGTTAAGGATATAAAGCCCTGTAAGGAGATAATTGACGAGATTATCGGAGATGCCAAAAAGCAGCTGGATATATTAAGCAGGCTTAGCAAGGAGGAATAGCATTTATGAGTAAAACAGCCTTTGTATTCCCTGGGCAGGGAGCCCAGTATGTTGGAATGGGTCAGGAATTTGTAGAGGAATTTTCAATAGCTAGGCAGGTCTTTGAGGAGGCAAGTGACTTTTTAAACTATGATATGAGAAGGCTTTGCTTTGAAGGCCCTGAAGAGGAGCTTATAAAAACGGAAAATACGCAGCCTGCATTATTAACTACAAGTATTGCTATAATGAGGGTTCTGGAGGCGGAGGGCTTTGAGTGCCAAATGACTGCAGGCTTAAGCCTGGGGGAATATGGTGCCCTTGTTAAGGCAGAAGCCATCAAATTCAGCGATGCAGTGAGGATAGTAAGCAAACGAGGGAAATTTATGCAGGAGGCAGTCCCTATAGGTGTGGGCTCAATGGCTGCACTTTTAGGCCTTGATAGACCACAGGTAGCTGACTGCTTAGCCTTCGGCAGCGAATTTGGAATAGTTGAGGCAGCAAACTTTAATAGTCCCGGTCAAATAGTGCTATCAGGAGAAATTAAGGCCCTGCAGCCGGCGGTTTCAAAAGCCCTAGAGCTTGGAGCAAAAAAAGCAGTGATTTTACCCGTAAGCGCACCCTTTCATTGCAGTCTTCTGAAGCCTGCTGGGGATAGGCTGAGGGAGGAGCTAATGAATTATAGCATTAATGCACCCAAAATCCAGGTGGTAGCAAATTATAACGCAAGGATACTGGAAAATGCTGATAATATCGTCACAGCTCTAGTGGAGCAGGTCAGCAGCTCAGTTTTATGGGAGGATTCAGTGGAGCTTATGCTGGAAAATGGCGTTGAACGCTTCATCGAAATTGGTCCTGGAAAAACGCTGTCCTCCTTTATCAAAAGAATTGCTAAGAATGCAAATAAAAAGGTTGAAATTCAAAATGTTGAAAATATGGAGACCTTTAGAGCTTTAATAGATGGATTAAGGTAGGAGGGATTAATTTGAAATTAAATGGAAAAAATGCTTTGGTAACCGGTGGGTCCAGAGGAATTGGAAGGTCTATAGCCTTAGCCTTGGCTAAGGAGGGGGCAAATGTCATTATTAACTATTCCAGCAATCCTACAGCGGCAGAAGCGGTTATTCAGGAAATAGAGGCCTTGGGGGTTAAGGGCCTTGCAGTAAAGGGGAATGTAGCTTCGCAGGAGGATGTAAAGGATATGCTGGAGAAAATCGAGGCGGTTTTTGATGGCGTAGACATTTTGGTTAACAATGCAGGAATAACCAAGGATAATCTCTTCATCCGGATGAAGGAGGAGGAATGGGACCAGGTTATGGACGTAAACCTAAAGGGTGTATTCCTTTGCACAAAGGCTGTTACAAGAAAAATGATAAAGCAAAAATTCGGTAAAATCATTAATATATCCTCAGTGGTAGGCGTGATGGGAAATGCCGGTCAGGCAAACTACTGTGCATCTAAGGCAGGGGTTATTGGCTTCACAAAATCAATAGCCAAGGAGCTGGCGGGCAAAAACATATGTGTAAATGCAATTGCTCCCGGATTTATTGATACGGATATGACGGCTGTTCTATCCGATACGGTAAAGGATGAAATGCTGAAGCATATCCCATTAAAGCGATATGGTAAGCCTGAGGATATTGCAAATTTGGTCGTATTTTTAAGCAGCGATGCCTCCAACTATATAACTGGTCAGGTTATACAGGTGGATGGCGGTATGGCAATGTAATATAAAAAAAAACTAAAATCGAGGAGGAAATAAAAATGTTATTTGAAAAGGTTGTTAAAATTATAGGTGAGCAATTAGGTTTAGATGATGTATCGGGGGTTACACCTCAGACCTCATTAATGGGGGATTTAGAGGCGGATTCACTGGATGCAGTGGAGATTATAATGGCTATAGAGGACGAATTTAGTGTGGAAATACCCGACGATGAGGCTGAAAAGTTTAAAAATATTGGCGATATCGTAAAATACGTAGAAGCACATCAATAGTGCTTAAGGGATGATTCCTTTAAGACGAGGGAGGTCAATGGAATGAAAAGACGAGTTGTTGTTACGGGCTTAGGCTGTATAACGCCAATAGGAACTGGACTGGATAATTTTTGGAAGGCATTGCTGGAGGGGAAATCTGGGATAGATTATATCACAAGGTTCGACACCACTGATTATCCTACCAAAATTGCAGGCGAGGTAAAGGATTTTGTCCCCGAGGATTATATAGACAAAAAAGAAGTAAAAAAAATGGATAGATTCACTCAATTGGCGGTTGCAGCCTCACAAATGGCTGTGAAGGATGCTGAGCTAAAGCTTCAGGAAATCGACTCAGAGCGCTTCGGGGTGGTTCTAGGTTCAGGTATCGGTGGAATAGGAACCCTTGAGGAGCAGCATAGTAAGCTTATGGAAAAGGGTGCGAAGAGGGTAAGTCCCTTCTTTATACCAATGATGATTTCAAACCTAGGGGCAGGCTATGTTTCAATAGCCCTAGGGGCTAAGGGGCCGAATACTACAGTGGTAACCGCTTGTGCATCCTCTACAAATGCGATTGGTGAGGCCTTTAAGATCATCCAAAGAGGTGATGCTGATTTAATGATAACTGGCGGGATGGAGGCTTCAATTACCCCATTATCGATAGCGGGCTTCTGTTCCATGAAGGCTATGTCTACAAATAATGATGAGCCACAAAAAGCCAGCAGACCCTTTGATTCAAACCGTGACGGCTTTGTAATGGGAGAAGGCGCAGGAATACTGCTGCTGGAGGATTTAGAGCATGCCCTTAAAAGAGGGGCCCATATATATGCTGAGGTGGCAGGATATGGCATGAGTGCAGATGCCTACCATATTACCTCACCGTCACCGGATGGTGAAGGAGCCGCCAGATCGATGCTTAATGCCCTTAGGGATGCAGGCATCAGCTATGGAGAAATTGATTATATCAATGCCCATGGCACCAGTACGCCTTACAATGATAGGTTTGAAACAATGGCGATCAAATCTGTATTTAAGGAGCACGCCCATGAGCTGGCAATCAGCTCAACAAAATCCATGACGGGGCATCTTCTGGGAGCTGCCGGCAGCATCGAGGCTATAGCTTGTATAATGGCCATAAGGGAGGGTAAAATACCTCCTACAATAAATCTAGAGAATCCTGATCCAGAGCTGGATCTGGATTATGTACCGAACCAATACAGGGAAAGAGCTGTGGATTATGCATTATCCAATTCCCTCGGCTTCGGTGGTCACAATGCAACAATTGTTCTAAAAAAGTACGAATAGCTAAGAATTACTTAAAAAAATATAACAAAAAAATAATTATAGGAAATTTTTTTCCTATAATTATTTTTTTAGGGGAGAGAATATAGTATATTAGACTTATAATAAAAAATAACCATGGACTTTAGCTTTTAAGGTCTGACATGGATTGGCTTTGGAGTGTGAAATAATGACGATTTCAAAAAATCGAGAGATGCTGCTGACGGAGCTGCAGGGGGAAATTGGCTACAGCTATAACAATGCCATGCTTTTAAATGAAGCCCTAACCCATAGCTCATATGCAAATGAGTCAAGGAACAAAAGGCTCAGTCACAATGAAAGGCTTGAATTCCTTGGGGATTCAGTTTTAAGTCTAATAGTAAGCGACTATATTTTTACAAGATTTAAGAGTTTGCCAGAGGGTGAGCTGACCAAGGTTAGGGCTAATGTGGTGTGTGAGCCGGCTCTGGCTGCAAAGGCAAGGGCAATTAATCTTGGGAGATTTCTTATGCTGGGCAAGGGAGAGGAGCTCACCGGCGGAAGGACTAGGAGCTCAATATTGGCAGATGCCTTTGAGGCGCTTTTGGGTTCAATGTACATAGACGGAGGCCTCGAGGTGGTGCGGAATTTTGTCCTGAATAGGATGACGGATGTTATGGAGCTGGCCTGCTCAGGGAGCTTTTTTAAGGATTATAAAACTCAGCTTCAGGAGCTTTTGCAGAGTAAAACCACTGATAAGATAGTTTATCAGGTGGTTAAGGAGACCGGACCGGATCATGATAAAACCTTCTGTGTTGAGGTTGTTGTAAATACCGAGACGCTGGGAAGCGGAGAAGGTAAGAGCAAGAAGCTGGCTGAGCAGAATGCCGCTCAGATAGCTATTGAAAAGGTAAGGGAGATATATGAGTAATAAGATTATACCTATTTTTATACCCCATATAGGTTGTCCTCACGATTGCAGCTTTTGCAATCAAAAGAAAATTGCCGGTGAAATTACTGATGTTACGGGTAGTGATGTCAGTGATATGATCCGGCATTATTTAAATACCATGCCGGCAACGGAATCCCACAAGGAGGTTGCCTTCTTCGGCGGTAGCTTTACTGGGCTAAGCAAGGAAAAACAGCAGGAGCTGCTGCTGCCGGCTTTGAGGGCAAAGGAGGAGGGGCTTATACAGGATATAAGAATATCAACTAGACCGGATTACATATCTACCAAAATACTACAGCATATTAACAGCCTAGGAGTCTCCATCATAGAGCTGGGGGTACAATCGACGGATTCAGAGGTTCTAAGGCTGAATCAGAGGGGTCACAGCAAAAAGGCTGTTTATACAGCCGTAAGCCTTATAAGGGATTTCAGCTTTAAGCTGGGGCTTCAAATGATGGTGGGGCTTCTGGGGGATTCTGAGGCAACGGTTATAAGGACGGCGGAGGAGCTGGTGGGGCTAAAGCCCGACTTTGTTAGAGTTTATCCCACCATCGTCATCAAGGACACCTATCTTGAAAGGCTATACCTAGAGGGTAAATATCAGCCCTTTTCCCTGAAGAGGGCCGTTGATTGCTGCGTAGAGGTATTAAAGCTCTTTCGGGAGGCTGAGATACCGATAATACGAATGGGGCTTCAGAGCACCGACGAGATAGCCTTTGGCAAGAGCATCATTGCAGGGCCATATCATCCTGCCTTTAGGGAGCTGGTGGAGGCTGAAATTTACAGAGAGCTGATAGATCAGCAGCTTAAGCCCTTGGAGCCGAAACCTGGTTCAATACTTAAAATTACCTGTAACCATAGGGAATGCTCTAAAGTGGCGGGCTTAAAGCAATCCAACAAGGAGTATTTTAAGGAGGCATACAGTCTATCTAAAATCAGTATCAAGCCCAGTAGTATCGTAGAAAAGGGCAGGGTGCTGGTGGAGGTTGTGGAGGGATGAATTTAATTTCAGACGGATTTGAGTTTTTTCCCTGGATAAATACTTTTGGTCTATAGAGTTCTAGCGCTCTTTGTGTTAAAATATATCAGGATACATATCGACTTTTTTCGAGGTGATTTTTTTGTTTTTGAAAAGGCTTGAAATACAAGGTTTTAAATCCTTTGCAGATAAAATAGAAATGCATTACCAAAAAGGGATTACCAGCGTGGTAGGCCCTAATGGTAGTGGTAAAAGTAATATTTCTGACTCTATAAGATGGGTATTAGGGGAACAGAGCCCCAAGACCCTAAGAGGCAGCAAGATGGAGGATATCATTTTCGCCGGAACCACCTCAAGAAAGCCTGTTGGAATGGCGGAGGTGTCAATTACCTTCGATAATACCTCCCAGATGATGCCGTTGGACTATGGAGAGGTAACCATTACAAGAAGGGTATATCGTTCGGGTGAGAGCGAATATTACCTTAATAAATCCTCCTGCAGGCTGAAGGACATACGAGAGCTTCTGATGGATACCGGAATTGGAAAGGAAGGCTATTCAATTATCGGTCAGGGTAAGATAGATGAAATTCTCAGCAATAAGCCGGAGGATAGAAGACAGATATTTGAAGAGGCAGCAGGCATTGTGAAATACAGGACCAGGAAGGAGGAGGCTGAAAAAAAGCTTACCTCAACAAAGGACAATCTTTCCCGAGTGCTGGATATATTACATGAGCTGGAAAATCAGCTGGAGCCCTTAAGAAGGCAGAGCACCAAGGCCCAAAGATATAAGGAGCTGAAGGCAAAGCTTTTAAGGCTGGAGGTAAATCTATTTATTAGAGAAATCGATAAAATAGAGGATGAATTAAAGCTGATATTATTACAGCTGGAGGAGCTGAAGGAAGCCCTAGAAGAGGAGCAGAGCAAGAAACAGCAGCATACCAGCAAGCTACAGCTGATAAGAGGGAATTTAAACTCCTGTGACGATGAGTTTGGAATAGTACAAAATAATTATTATCAAACGGAAAATGCAATTAAAGAGAAGGAAGGCCAAAATAGCTTAAGCAATGAGAAGATTACCCATAACAATGAGAATATAGATCGGCTTAAGCAGGAAATAGAAAGACTCGAGGCCTATGAGCTACAGCTTTCTCAGCAGCAGCAGGAAAAGCAGCAGCAGGTGGAGACAATAAATACTGAGCTGGAGGCGGTGGAGCAGCAGCTGAAGGAAAGGCTAATCAGCTATGATGCTATGGCAGGGGTAAATTTGGATAAGGAAAGGGATGTCGAGGCTTCTAAGAGCCTTATCATTGAGACCTTAAACGAAATTTCCGATAAGAAAAGCGAGCTGAATAGTCTAAGGACTCTTTTGAAGACCATGGAGGAAAGAATTCATCAGCTGAAGCGGGATTCCGATGTCTTAGAGGAGAATAAAAGGACTAATCAGGCTTCACTAGAAGAGCTTACCAAGCAGATAACAGAATTGTCAGGTGCAATAAAGCTGATTCAGGAGAATGAAGCAAGAAAGAATAATGAAATTAAGGAAATTGATATTCAGCTGGCAAAGCTTCTTAAGGAGCTGGAGCAATACAAAGCGCAGCTTAACCATAAGATATCCAGAAGAAATGTGCTGGAGGAGATGGAGAGGGAGCATGACGGCTTTAATAAAAGCGTTAAAAATATCCTCTCGGCATGCCAGAGAAATACAGAGCTAGGTAAGGGAATTCATGGTGTTGTTGCTGATTTGCTGAGGGTGCCGAAGGGCTATGAGCTGGCGATTGAAACGGCGCTAGGCTCGTCTATACAAAACATAGTAAGTGAGGACGAAAATGATGCCAAAAGGCTGATACAGCATATGAAGAAGCATAATCTGGGGAGAATCACCATATTACCGATTTCCTCAATGCAGAGCAGAGGCATCAGCCATGAGGAGCAGCAGATTTTAAAAAGATATAAAGCGGTAGAGGTAGCCCTTTCGGTTATTGATGCCGATGCAAAATACAATAATATTTTCTCCAATCTACTGGGAAGGGTGTTAATCGTTCCGAATCTGGAAATCGGTATAGAGGTGGCAAGAGGGCTGCAATATCGTATGAAGATCGTAACAGTGGAGGGAGATATCATCAACATTGGAGGCTCCTTAACAGGAGGAAGCCAGTTTAATGCAGGCAACAGCTCCTCCGGTATTCTCGGCAGAAGACGTGAGCTAGAGGAGCTTATAGCCACTATAGACAGCATGAGCAATGAGTACAATAAAATGTCGGAGATCCATATGGCGCTTTTGACAGACAAGGATCAGGACCTAGCTGAAATATCAAGGCTTAAGGAGCAGCAGCAGGACTACAGGATACAGGAGGTCACCTTAAAAAATAGCCTGCAGCAGGCACAGCTGGAGCAGCAGCAGCTGGATTCTCGGCTACGACAGGGGGCTGCCGAGCTAAAGCAGCTGGCGGATATAAACCATGAGACCTCAGAAAAGATAGCGATATTTGAAAATGAAATACAGCTATTGGAAAACAAAAATTCTGATACACAGAAAATAATTGCTGAAATGCAGGGGGATTTACAAGTCGAGAAGCAAAGGCTGGACTCCCTTAACAGGGAAATGACTCAGGATAAGGTTCGGCTGGCCTCCGTTATGGAGCAGAAAAAATCCCTGCAGCAGGAAATAAATCAGCTTAAAGAGGGCATGAGAGCGAATCAGGCCTCTATTGCAGCCAAGAGAAATGAGGTTCAGGAGGTCAGCGGAAAGTATCTTCAGCTAAAGGAGGCTCTGCTTGATACACGGCAGGAGCTAAACAAATTGACTGAAGAAGCTGGAATCCTGGAGCTAAAGCTGAAGGAGATTAAGGAAAGAAAAGGTCAGCTGCTGGCTGAGGAGTCGGAGGAGCTGAGGGCTTCAGAGGAGCTGGATAGAGGGATTAACCATCTGCAGGATGCCATGCACAAGCTGGATTTAAAGCGTACAAGGTCTGAAATACAGCAGCAGAACTTCTACAGCAAGCTATGGGAGGACTATGAGCTAAGCTATAATGGTGCCTTAGAAATGAAGGCAGAAATCGAGGATATTCCACAGGCAAATAGAGACATTAAAAAGTATAAGGATGAAATAAAGGGGCTTGGTAATATTAACCTTGAGGCCATCGACGAATATGAGCGGGTCAGAGAGCGGTATGATTTTCTTAAGCAGCAGCAGCAGGAGCTGAATGAGGCCCAGGAATCCTTAACGGATGTCATTAAGGAAATGGAAAAAACAATGCAAAAGCAGTTCCTTGCACAATTCCATATAATTAAGGAAAACTTCAATCAGGTTTTTGTTAAGCTTTTTGGCGGCGGAAGGGCTGATTTGATATTAGAGGAAAACGAAGATATACTAAAGTGTGGTATTGATATCATAGCGCAGCCACCGGGTAAAAAGCTTCAAAATCTTTCCTTGCTATCCGGCGGCGAAAGGGCGCTGACGGCGATTTCTCTATTATTTGCAATACTTTTAGTAAAGCCAAGCCCCTTCTGTATACTGGATGAGATTGAGGCGGCTCTGGATGATGCCAATGTTCAAAGGTTTGCCCAGTTTTTGAAGGAGCTATCAGAGACGACGCAGTTTATAGTAGTTACCCATAGAAAGGGAACCATGGAAATAGCAGATGTATTATATGGGGTGACAATGGAGGAGCAGGGGGTATCCAAGCTGGTATCCGTCAAGCTAACCGACAATAAAAACGAAGAAATAGCTAGCTAGGAGGGAATAAGTTGTCCGTATTTAAGAAGATTTTCAATAGGTTTAAAAAGGATGAAGCGGTAGAAGGAGAGATTCTTGAGGAGCTTCAGGAGGAAGGCGAGGTTTCTGAAGAGGAGATACTGAAGGAGCTGGAGGGCTATTCTAAGGAGGAATTAGAGGAGCTTCCTGACCTTGAGGAGACTGAGGGCATTATTGAGGAAGAAGAGCTTGAAGAGGATATTGAAGCGCTTATAGCTCCTGAAGAGGAATATGAAGTTGAGGCAGAGGATGATGATGAGGCTCCAGTGGAAAAGGTGAGCCTGTTTAAGCGTCTAAAGGAGGGCCTTTCAAAGACCAAGCAGGGGATTACAGGAAAAATAGAAACACTGATTAAGTCTTATCAAAAGGTGGACGAGGAGCTTTTGGAGGAGCTGGAGGAGATTTTGATTACAGCTGACCTAGGCGTTCAGACCACCATGGAGATTATGGACAGTATTAGAGCAGGTATAAAAAAGCAGAATATTAAGGAGCCAGAGGCTGTAAAGGAGCTTCTAAAGAACAAGCTGAAGGAAATATTAGAGGCGCTTTCTGCTGACGAAAAGCTTAAGCTTGAGCCTAGCCCTGCCATAATATTGGTGGTGGGTGTAAATGGTGTAGGTAAGACAACCTCCATAGGCAAGATTGCCCATAAGCTGAAAAAGCAAAACAAAAAGGTGCTACTGGCAGCGGGAGATACCTTTAGAGCAGCCGCCAGTGATCAATTAAAGATTTGGGGAGATAGAGTAGGGGTAGAGGTGATACGCCATCAGGAGGGTGCAGACCCCGGTGCCGTCATATACGATGCAATCGCTGCTGCTAAGGCAAGAAAAGCAGATGTATTAATTTGTGATACTGCCGGACGTCTTCATAATAAAAAGAATCTGATGAGTGAGCTGGGAAAAATATTCAAAATAGTTGAACGGGAGTACGGAGAAGCAACCAAAGAGGTGCTGCTGGTGCTGGATGCAACCACTGGTCAAAATGCAATACAGCAGGCGAAGATATTTAAAGAGGTTGCTGATATAACAGGCCTGGTATTAACAAAGCTGGATGGTACTGCAAAGGGTGGCGTAGTAATTGCCATCAGCAGTGAGCTAAAGATACCTGTAAAGCTAATTGGTGTAGGCGAAAAAATGGAGGATTTACAGGATTTTGAAGCGAAATCCTTTGTTGAGGCACTTTTTGGGGAATAGTAAGGATGTAAAGAAAAAAGCATTGACAGCCTAATGGGTTTTGTTATACAATACTTTGTGTAAAGGAATCAACCTTTACACTTGGAGGTCAGGATATTGCTTATGATAGAAAAGACAATTGAAATCGCAATGCTTTACGATTTTTATAATCATCTTTTAACTGAAAAGCAGCAGGAAATGATTGATTTATATTATAATCAGGACCTTTCCCTTGGGGAAATTGCCGAAGCCTTTCAGATATCCAGACAAGCAGTATACGACACCATTAAGCGTACGGAAAAAATTCTGTATGAATATGAGGAAAAGCTAAGGCTGGTTCAACTGTCGGATAAAAAAATAAAAAGCTATGAAGCGCTTTTACAGCATGTTAATATATTAGACGATAAGATTAGTAATGATGCCTCTAAGGAGGATATCAAGGCCTATATAGCATTGATAAGGAACAAACTAAACGAAATGCTTAATCAATAGATATTCGAGGAGGTTTCATAATGGTTTTTGAGGGCTTGGCAGAGAAACTTCAAAATACCTTGAATAAGCTGAAGGGCAAGGGAAAGATCACTGAAAAGGACTTAACCGAGGCGATGAGAGAGGTTAAGCTTGCCCTGCTGGAGGCAGACGTTAACTTTAAGGTTGTAAAGGACTTTATCAATAAGGTAAAGGAGAGAGCAGTCGGAGCTGACGTATTGGAGAGTCTGACCCCTGGTCAACAGGTTATTAAAATAGTAAATGAAGAGCTTACAGCTCTTATGGGCTCCACCAATAGTAAAATCATATTTGCTTCAAAGCCGCCAACCATCATTATGCTGGTAGGCTTGCAGGGGGCAGGAAAGACAACCACCAGTGGTAAGCTGGCGGGCTTAATGAAAAAGCAGGGTAAAAGGCCCCTCTTGATAGCAGGGGATATTTATAGACCGGCAGCTATAAAGCAGCTGGAGGTAGTTGGTGGTCAGGTAGAGGTGCCTGTATTTGCGATGGGCGACAAGCAAAGCCCTGTAGATATAGCTAAAGCAGGTATTGAGCATGGCTTCAGACATGGTAATGACGTCATAATTATAGATACCGCCGGGCGTTTACACATAGACGATAACCTTATGGGGGAGCTTCAAAGCATAAAGGCAACTGTTAAGCCCCATGAGATACTTCTTGTAGTAGATTCCATGACGGGACAGGACGCCGTAAATGTCGCTGAGCATTTCAATGAAAAGCTGGGCATAGACGGAGTTATTCTGACAAAGCTTGACGGTGATACCAGAGGTGGAGCTGCACTTTCTGTAAGAGCAGTAACCAACAAGCCGATAAAATTTGCAGCCATGGGGGAAAAGCTTACAGATTTAGAGCCCTTCCATCCCGATAGAATGGCTTCAAGAATCCTGGGAATGGGTGATGTTCTAAGTCTAATAGAAAAGGCTCAGGAAAACTTCGATGCTAAAAAGGCAAAGGAGCTGGAGACCAAGATCAGAACCCAGCAATTTACCTTTGATGATTTCCTAGACCAGCTACAGCAGGTAAAGAGCATGGGACCGCTAAATCAGCTATTAGAAATGATTCCTGGTGCAGGGAAGCAGCTTAAAAACATTGACGTGGATGAAAAGGAGCTGGTTCATATTCAGGCTATTATTCAATCCATGACAAAGGTTGAGAGAAAGGACCCTTCTGTTATCAATGGCAGCAGGAGAAAGCGTATCGCAGCAGGAAGCGGCACCACCGTGCAACAGGTCAATCGGCTGCTAAAGCAATTTGATCAAACGAGAAAGATGATGAAGCAGTTTACTGATATGGAAAAGAACATGAAAAAGGGTGGAAGGATGAAGCTTCCCTTCTTTGGAAAATAAATTTGAAATGTATTAGAATTTAAAGGAGGTGAAATAATGGCTGTTAAAATAAGATTAAAGAGAATGGGTGCACACAAGAAACCTTTCTATAGAATTGTTGTTGCTGATTCAAGATCTCCAAGAGATGGTAGATTTATCGAGGAAATCGGGTTTTATAATCCAATTTCAGAACCAAAGGAAATCAAAATCGACGATCAAAAGGCTCTTAAGTGGTTACAAACTGGTGCTCAACCTACAGATACTGTTAAGTATTTACTTAAGAAAAATGGCATTATTGAATAATAATGACTTTAGGGGGTTTTACCTATGGGCGAATTAGTAAAAGTAATAGCTAAGGCTTTAGTTGATAATCCGGATGAGGTTTTCGTTAACGAAGTTGAAGGTAATCAATCGATTATTGTTGAGCTAAAAGTAGCCCCAGAAGATATGGGAAAGGTTATTGGCAAGCAAGGTAGAATTGCCAAGGCCATTAGAACTGTAGTAAAAGCTGCAGCAACCAAGGATAACAAAAGAGTAATCGTAGAGATTATATAAGGATTAGGGATAACCTAATCCTTATTCCCTATCTATGTATTGCCTAGGCTCCTTATGGAGACTATAACTATGTATAATTTTCTTAAGGTAAGATTAAAGTAGGTGAAAATATGAGAAGCTTACGAGTTGGTCAAATTATTAATACCCATGGCATTAAGGGGGGACTTAAGGTTATACCCCTGACGGATTTCGATGATCGCTTTGAGGAATTGAAGTGGGTATTTATTGAGGGGTTAGAGGAAAAATTTTATATCACCTCAGTTCAGTATCAGAAGAATAATCTAATAATAACCTTTAAGGGCTATCAGGACATTAATTTGGTTGAAAAATTCAAGGGAAAATATCTGATTATAGATGAAACACAACGAAGGCAGCTGCCGGAGGATACCTATTACATAGCAGATATTTTAGGGCTTGAGGTCTATACAGTAGAAGGCGATTTTCTAGGAAAAATAAAGGATGTCCTGCAGGCAGGCTCCAATGAGGTCTATTTAATAGAGGCTGCTGGGGGTAAGGAAATAATGATTCCTGCCGTCAAAGAATTCGTGCCGGAAATAGACCTGGAAAATAAGCGCATCACTGTAAAACCCATTGAAGGAATGATAGAATGATTATTAGGATATTAACCCTATTTCCTGAAATGTTTGAGGGGCCTATGGGCTCCAGCATAATTCAAAGAGGCAAGGACAAGGGACTTCTTGATATAGAATGCATTAATATCAGAGATTATGCTGATAACAAGCATAAAAAGGTGGATGATTACCCCTATGGGGGTGGTGCCGGTATGGTGATGACACCACAGCCTCTATTTGATTGCCATGATGCTGTAGTCAAAGCCTTCAGCGAGGACAAAAAACCAAGGACTATATATATGACACCTAAGGGAAGAAGCTTCGATCAGGCTATGGCGGGGGAGCTCTCCATGGAGCAGGAGCTTATATTTCTATGCGGTCATTATGAGGGTATAGACCAAAGGGTTATTGACAGCCTCGTAACCGATGAGCTTTCTATCGGGGACTATGTTCTGACGGGTGGAGAGCTGGCGGCGATGGTGGTAATAGATGCAGTCGCTCGTCTTATACCGGGAGTACTGTCACAGGCCGAATCCTATGAGGAGGAGTCCATACAATCTGGGCTTCTGGAATACCCTCACTATACCAGACCCAGCAGCTTCAGGGGCCAGGAGGTTCCGGAGGTGCTGATCTCGGGAAACCATAAAAATATTGACCTCTGGAGAAGGAAAATGTCCTTGATGCTAACCATGGAAAGACGTCCTGATCTATTGGCGAAATTCCCTCTAACCAAGCAGGATAAAAAGCTGCTGGAGGAAATAAAGGCTGAAGGCCTTAAAAAAGAAGATGAAATATAATCTACTAGCTATTGCCATATAAATATGGTTATGATATAATAGCAAAGGTATTACGGGCGGTCCTCTATGAATGGGAATCATAAGAACGTCTATGAAGGAAGGAGGGACAACTATGGATTTATTAAAAGCTGTAACAAATGATCATCTTAAAAAAGATATGACTCCTTTTAATGTAGGTGATACGGTTAAGGTGCACGTTAGAATTAAAGAGGGCACTAGAGAAAGAGTTCAGGTTTTCGAAGGAATCTGTATCAAGAGACAAGGTGGCGGCATCGCTGAAACCTTTACTGTAAGAAGAATTTCTTACGGAGTTGGTGTGGAAAGAACATTCCCTGTACATTCACCTAAGATTGAAAAAATCGAGGTACTTGCTCGTGGTAAGGTTAGAAGAGCTAGACTATACTATCTTCGTGGAAGAATTGGTAAGGCTGCCTTCAAGATTAAGGAAAAGAAGAGATTCGAGAAGTAATCAAAAGGGACTGGTGACAGTCCCTTTGTTTAATTTAAAAGACAGAACACAAGGGGACGGTTCTCTTGTGTTGTTAAACAACAAGAACACAGAGGGACGGTTCTTCTGTGTCATTAAGAACGAGACAAATGGGGCGAGACTAAAGGAACCTTCTCCGCTGTCTGCGTGTGTGCTCACCTCAACCAAATAAGTAAAGGAAATCCGCTGAATGGATTTTGAGATAGATATAAATACTACTAAGGTATTATACACGCTAAAAGGACTGTATAGCAGTGTAATAAAGGAGCTGATGCTATGAATATAAATTGGTATCCCGGTCATATGAAGAAGACAAGAGAGCTGCTTCAGCAGCAGCTTAAGCTGGTGGACATTGTATTCGAGCTGTTGGACGCCAGAATTCCCTTAAGCAGCAAAAATCCAGATATTGATGCCATCGTTGGAGGAAAGCCAAGGGTTATAATATTAAACAAGGCTGACCTCGCAAATGAGCAGGCCACAAACAGCTGGATAAAATATTATAAAAGCAAGGGCATTACTGCTATTCCCGTCAATACCATCAGTGGAGATGGCCTTAGATTGGCTATTAATGAAGGGGAAAATGTCTTTAAGGAGAAAATGCAGGCCCTTATAGACAAGGGTAGAAGGGCCAGACCTATGAGGATAATGGTAGTAGGCATACCCAATGTTGGTAAGTCCTCCATCATAAATAAGCTGGTGGGACGTAAGAAGGCAATAACCGGGGATCGTCCTGGGGTTACAAAGGGTAAGCAATGGCTTAGAGTAAAGGGAGATTTGGAAATACTGGATACTCCCGGTATATTATGGCCTAAATTTGAGGATCAAGAGGTTGCTAAGAAGCTGGCTTTTACAGGAGCGATAAAGGATGAGATAATGGATATAGAAACTCTTGCCCTAAGGCTGGTGGAGTATCTTGAGCTGAATAACAAGCAAGAATTATATCAGCGATATAATCTGGAGGGTGAATTTCAGCAGGGCATTGATATAATGGATCAGATTGCTATAAATAGAGGCTGTATCCTTAGGGGCAAAGAAATTGATTACTCAAGGGTTGCCAACATTGTATTGGACGAGTTCAGGGCAGGAAAAATCGGAAGGATTTCCTTGGAAACTCCTCAGAACCTGAATTTAATATAATAAAATAGCATTGGGGGACATGTTATGGATTTATTAGAAATTGAACGGGGTTTATGGCAGGCGGGCTATGGAAGGATTGCCGGCTGTGACGAGGTGGGTCGAGGCTGCCTCTTCGGTAGCGTTTTGGCTGCTGCTGTAATACTGCCACAGGAGCTGCGGATTGAGGGTGTCAATGACTCAAAGCTATTATCACCTAAAAAAAGAGAGTACCTTTATGAAATAATAAAGGAAAAGGCTGTTGCTATAGGTGTAGGAACAATGCCTGCAACGGTCATAGACAAAATCAATATTAAAAATGCCGTAAAGCTGGCTATGAAAAAGGCCTTAACCACAATGAAGGACCCTGAGGGAAATCTTATTATACCTGATTACATATTGGTGGATGCTGAAAATGTAGATGTACAAATTCCTCAAAGAGCGATTATTAAGGGTGATTCAACAGCACAGGCTATAGCTGCTGCATCAATCGTTGCTAAGGTCATAAGAGACAGAATGTGCCTGAAATGGGCAGAGGAATATCCTCAGTATGGCTTAGAGCAGCATAAGGGCTATGGAACTAAGCAGCATGTAGCAGCTCTGCTGGCCCATGGTCCCAGTGACTTACATAGAATGACCTTTCTGAAAAGAATTATATAGGTGTAAATTTATGAAGAAGGAATTGGGACGCTGGGGGGAAGCCAGAGCAAATGAATACTTAAGGGAAAAAGGCTATAAAATCCTATTCACTAATTACAGGACAAAAATAGGAGAAATAGATATTATAGCCACAAAGGGTAATAGTCTATCCTTCATAGAGGTTAAAACGCGAAGCAATGAGTTGTATGGCAAGCCTAGGGAGGCTGTCAATTACAAAAAGCAATTGACCTACACACGGGTTGCAGAGCAATTCATACAGCAACAAAGCTGTGATGACAAGGGACTCCGCTTTGATGTCATAGAGGTATACAGAGATAAGGAAGGCTTTAGGATAGAGCATATAGAGGGAGCCTTTGAAGCATAGTCGGAAAATTCTACATAAAAAAATAGCTACCCTAAGGCAGTTATTTTTTTGCATAATCTATAGATTTTCAAGCAGCAGTGCTATCGATTTAGTAGGCATGTTAGGGTAATCAATAACCTCGCCCTCCCAGGTTCTGATCTTCACGTAATCCTTGCCCCTAGAAATAAGGTACTGGGGCATGACAGGAGTTTTACCCTTGCCGTCAGGGGCATTTATAATATAAGTGGGGATAGCCATACCAGAGGTATAGCCTCTTAAATACTCCATTATTTCAATGCCCTCATCAACGGAGGTATTAAAATGCGTGGTGCCTATAACCTTCTTTGCATGAAATATATAATAGGGCTTTACACGACATTTCAAGAGCTCCTGATTCAAAAGCCTCATTACAAACTTATTGTTATTAACACCATTCAGCAGAACAGCTTGATTTCCCAGCGGTACTCCTACATTAGCCAATCTACTACATGCCTCCATTGTCTCAGCTGTGATTTCAGCAGGATGATTAAAATGTGTATTAATATAAATGGGGGCATATTTCTTTAATATAGACAATAGATTATCAGATATTCTTTGAGGCATAGTTACGAGTGTTCTGGTACCTATACGTATATAGTCTACTGTGGGTATCGCATGTAGCTCCTTTAGCAGCCATTCAATAGACGAGTCGGAAAGTGTGAAGGGGTCTCCGCCGGTAATGAGCACATCTCTTATTTCCGGATTGCTTTTTATATAATCAATAGATTCCTTCAACATGTGTCGGGAGGTGTGTTGGTCTAGGGTGCCGATGTTTCTTCTCCTTTGACAATGACGACAATACATGGCGCATTCATTTGTGACATTTATTATTAGTCGGTCAGGATATCTCCTGGTAATGCTTCCGGCTGGATTGGTGTATTCCTCCGCCATAGGGTCTATTTTCCCAAGCTTCTGAGTTAACTCTAGTCTTGTAGGTATTGACATTAGCTTTATAGGGCAATAGGGGTTATCATCATCGATTAAGGATAAATAATAGGGCGATATAGACCATCTGAATTTTTTCTGTACCTTTTTTATAGCTTCTATTTCCTGATCTGTTAAGCTGACAATACTGGATAAAAGCTCCACATCGGATATTCTATTCTTCAACTGCCACTGCCATTGGTTCCAATCCTCTTCAGTTGCACTTAACATTGTTAATATTTTTTTCTTCTTTTCTAGCTTTTTCATTTCCTGAGCTTGAGACAACCCCTTTGGTATACTATCTTTGACAGATAGGTAATCTTCGATTCTAAACTTTAACACTTCAGCGCGACGTAGTGAGATCTCGCGACTATTTTCCAGTTGTAAATTTTCCATCGTATCTCCTCCTTTAAAGTTTTTAGTCAACAGGTTAGGGGCATAAGCCGACTGCGACCTGTGAAAATTTATCAAGGCTGTCCTTGAAATAAATTCCCTACTAAAAGAGGATTGTCTCATATCAAAATAAGGAAAGAACAAAAAAACGTTAAAACCAACCGCTGTTAAGGATGTTTATTTTATGATCGATGCAGAAGAAAAATAAAAAGCTTGCTTGAAGAGAATTAGAGAATTTCTTCAGAAAAGTCAGTGATGTTATGGAATTTTATCATATATAGATTTATATGTCAAACTGACGGGATTATTCCATTATTATAAAAGCCTGTTATTATCTTGTGTTTAACCGAATAAAAAATTATTTCTGAGCTAGTGCTGAGGTCCCAAGGGGATGATATAAAGGTCATGGTAATATGAAGTATAATATGGAAGTACAAAGAAATTATGTCAAAAATTACTAGGTTATAGAGGAAATACATCTGCAATGTAGAAATACTTAACTATTAAACTATATTGAAATGTTGCGGAGGAGTGGGGGAATGCTGTCTAAAGTAAAGAGCTGCTGCATAAATGGCTTAAATACAACGGATATAGATGTTGAGGTGGACATAGCTAATGGGTTACCGACGATGAATATTGTAGGACTTGCTGAGATGGAGGTTAGGGAGTCGAGGGAGCGGGTAAGGGCTGCTATAAAGAACAGCGGCTATGAGTTTCCAATGAAAAGAATTACCATAAATCTTGCTCCGGCAGATTCTAAAAAAGAGGGCACTCACTTTGACCTACCCATTGCCCTGGGGCTGTTAGCGGCCTCGGGGCAGCTCTTAGAATATGATTACAGTAATATCATAGTAATTGGAGAGCTTTCTTTGGACGGTAGGCTCAATAGGATTAATGGGGTTTTGCCAATGCTGCTTGCTATGCTTCAAAGAGGCTATACTAGAGTGATATTACCAAAGGAAAATCTTGAGGAGGCAAGCCTTGTAATTGGAATTGAGAGCATAGGGGTGGAAAGCCTAAAGGAGCTTATTTCCTTTATAAACAGAGAAATTGAGCTGGAGGTCCATAGAGGCGGTATAAGGGAATTGTCTGATGACAAAAATGCTGATATTGATTTTACAGACATAAGCGGTCAAGAAGCCTTGAAACGGGCTTTG
Source organism: Natronincolaceae bacterium (assembly GCA_048264125.1). Classification (GTDB taxonomy): domain Bacteria; phylum Bacillota; class Clostridia; order Peptostreptococcales; family Natronincolaceae; genus M1-B18. The sequence continues at coordinate 114,191 of JBLXDM010000005.1, read as the reverse complement.
GAGGTGGCGGCAGCAGGTGCACATAATTTGCTGATGATAGGGCCTCCGGGCTCTGGAAAAACTATGGCTGCCAGAAGGCTTCCCACGATACTGCCTGGGCTGTCCTTTGAGGAGGCGCTTGAGGTATCGAAAATCTATAGTGTTTCCGGGCTATTGGACCCAAGGAAGGGCATGATCACTACCCGACCCTTCAGGGCCCCTCACCATACGATTTCAAATATAGCCTTGACCGGAGGAGGACGCATTCCAAAGCCCGGCGAGGTATCCTTAAGCCACTATGGGGTATTGTTTCTGGACGAGCTGCCGGAATTCAGCAAGCAGGCACTGGAGGTACTGAGGCAGCCTATAGAGGATGGCTGCATCAACATTTCCAGAGCCAACGGCTCCTTTACCTTTCCATCTAAATTTATGCTGGTGGCCTCCATGAATCCATGCCCCTGCGGTTTTTTTCAGACCAAAGCAGGGGTAGAATGCACCTGCACCCCTCAACAGGTAAATAGATATATAGGAAAGATCTCAGGTCCATTATTGGATAGGATGGACATAGTCGTAGAGACCGCGAAGGTGGAGTATGGTGATTTAGTCAGCAGGAGGAGCATTGAATCCTCAAAGGAGATTAGAACAAGGGTTGAGGCTGCCAGAAATATTCAGATAGACAGATACAGGGAACACAATATACACAGCAACTCACAGCTTAGCACAAATCTAATTAAAAAATATTGCAATCTTGAGACCTCAGCCAAGGAATTGATGGCAGCTGCCTACGACAGGATGAAGCTAAGTGCCAGGGGCTACCACAGAACTATAAAGGTGGCTAGGACGATAGCGGATTTAGAGGGATCAGAGTCTATACTTAAAGATCACTTGGCGGAGGCCCTGCAGTATAGAAATATAAGTAAAATTATGAAATAAAGCTAAAGCTGAAACAAAAACAGCTACTTTTCAATCAATAGTATATAACGCGTTTTATACAAAGGGGGATTTGGATGAAGGATGAAAAAGGCAGCATCTATAGCAGGCCGGATATCTATGATGCTCATTTTAATAGTAAAATGTCTCAGCAATTAAGGGGTCATTACGAGGTGGTGTTTAAGGGAAAGAATATCGACACCATACACGATTGCAGCTTTGGAACAGGCAATTTAACCAATGAGCTGGCAAGAATGGGCTACAGCGTTTCTGGCTCTGATATAAGTGAGGAAATGCTGCAAAGATCTAAGCTGAAGCTGGAGGAAGAAGGTCTTGAGCTGAAGCTGATGCAATGTGATTTCAGAGAGCTTAGTAAAAAAATAAATCGACAGATTGATTGTGTTATGACCACTGGAAATTCCTTAGCCCATGTCAGCAATGAAGATGTAAGGCTAGCCCTGACGGAAATGGCTAAGCTGGTAAAGAAAAATGGCTATATCTATTTAGATACTCGAAACTGGGATAAAATCCTGAATACGAGGCAACGATTTTATTATTATCCGCCTATTATCAATGATGTAGAGAGAATTAATGCAATTCAGGTCTGGGATTATAATAAGGATAGCACCATAACCTTTAATATACTCTACTTCTTTGAAAAAAATGGTCAGATATATAAAAAAGAAGAGTTCCAGGAGCTTTACTATCCGCTGAAAAGGCAGCATATTATTGATGAACTCACAAGGCTGGGCTTTGGGGGCTTTGAGACATACAATTTAGTGCATCATCATATAAAGGATTTTGATAAAATGGACTGGTATTGTTTGATAGCTCAAAAAAATGATTAGCAAAGGAGCTGTTTTACATGTATCAATATATTTACATAGCCTCTAGGGCACAGGGACTTTTTATAGGTGGTGACCATAGGGAGCTAATAGATAAGTATAGCAAGGAGGGCTGGAGGTTTGTGACAGCCATACCAACGGATTATGGAATGCATGGTCAAATAACTGAATACGATTTGGTCTTTGAGAAGAAGGCTCAGTCGGAGGATTAAGGGGAGGTTATAGATTGAAGGAAAATGGCGACGCACAATATTGGTCAGAGAAATTTAAGAATAGAGAGGAGTTATTGATGGAGCCTGAGGGCTTCCTGCTTAAGAATATTAATTGCCTCAAGCGGGGGAGCCTATTGGATATAGCCTGTGGTGACGGTAGAAATTCTGTGTATCTGGCTAAGGAAGGCTTTAAGGTAACGGGAGTGGATTTCTCAGAGGAGGCACTAAAAAGACTTGCTAAATTCAGTGCTATTAATCATGTTGAAATAGATAGACATTTAATAAATCTCGATGATTTACATAGGCTAAAGGGGCTTAAGAAGTTTGATAATATAATAATGATTCATTATAAGCCAACGAAGGACCTATTCAATATATTACCCATGCTTCTGAATGCTGGGGGTATTTTGCTGCTGTGTACCTTTAATCACAGACAGCACGCTGAGAAGGGCTTCCCAAGGCATTATTGCCTGGAGGAAAATGAATTTATAGGGTCTTCACCTGAGCTTCAGCTGATTAAGCATGAGGTATTTATGGACAAATGGGGCCATTTGGATGGCTATATTTTTAAACATAAGCGAGAGATTGACGTAAAAAATTAAGGAGGTAATGATGGGAAATATAGGTGTATTTGAGTTAATAATGCTTGCTTTTATAGTGGCTATGCTGTATTTGTGGTACCGGGAGCTAAATAGGCGTAAGTATCTAGGAGATTTAATACTCAGGCTTCCAAGAAATTTTGCCAATAAGGCATCCATCGTCTTTTGGTGCATAATGCTGGCTTTTTGGGTTTTCTTTTTGATTGAGGCTACGATTAGCTTTAATAATGATTTTGCAATAGCTGGATATAGGAGACTAATTGCACCTCTATTGTGGATGTTTATTTGTCCCTTAAATATTATTCGAGACATCAACTATCAAGAGATTAGACAGCAGGGGATAAAGCTTCCCGAGGGAATAATCTATTGGAAGGACGTTATCGATTATAATTGGATTCAGGAGAGCACACTAAAAATTTCATTTTATAATTCGATACCATCTCTGCGAAAATTTGAGAGGAGCATTCAATTAAAAATTGATTCTGAGCAGCAGCCAAGGATAGATGCGCTATTAAAATCCAATGATGTCATTATCAAGGGTAAATAATATTGAAATCATATAAAGCCCTTGCTTTGGGGAGGTTAATGATGGAGAATAAAGATAAAGAAAAGCCGGATATTTTCAAGGTACCAATTATACTTATGGCTTTACAAGGGGTAATTCACACCTATGGCGGCATATCATGGGTAATTGCATATCTTAAGCAAAGTGTCCATATGCAGCCTGGACTAAGGTATATACTACTGCAGCTGGGCCTAGGCATCCTAATACTTTCATCCTCAATAGGCTTAATGAAAAATAAGAGATGGGCTCTATGGTCAACAACTGTGATATATTCAGTACTAATAGCTTTAAATAGTGTTATACTGCTTATAGAGCGCACTGCTTCAAGCGTATCAATGTCCATGATGGTGGCCTCTCTCATGGGAAGCGCTATTCCTGCTATCTTCATAGTAATGCTGCTGAAGAATAAGGAGAGGTTTAATTGCTAGTTTGATTATTTATAATTACACATTATTTAGGAGGGTGTTTTATGTCAAAAAAAGTTTTATACATCATATTGGTTTTAAGTATCACCTTAGTTTTATTTGGATGTCAAAAGCCCCCAGCGGTGCCGGAGGAAAGCACTCCCATTAGCCAAGAAAACATAGACAATGCCAATCTATTTGTGGACCTATTGGAAGGTAGGGACTTTGAAGCTGCTGTAGAGCTATTCGATGATGAGATGCTGAAGGTTATGCCTGCTGATAAGCTGGAGACGACATGGGATGATCTCAATAAGCAGGCAGGTGCCTTTAAAGAGAAGCTGGAGGTCAAAACTGAGCTTCAGTCAGAATATGAGATAGCTCATGTAGTAAGTCAATTTGAGAAGTCTAAGCTAAATATAAAAGTTATATTTAATAGTGAGGGAGAAATTTCAGGGCTTTGGTTTCATGCAATATAGCACTAGCAGCTAACGAGGAGGAAAAATATGCAGATTAATATAACAACAGTTGAAGAATATTCGGAGGGAATACTGGTAGCCTTTAAAACTGATTTAGGAGAAGGCTTTGGTATTTGGAATGGAAATAAAAGACCCGCAGAGGGGGATAGCTACAGCATAGAGCTGGATATAACAGAACCTCTGAAATGGGGGAAGGATATAGCCTTAAGTAAGGAGACGAGCTATAGGATAATAGTAAAGGGAGAGGCTGTAACTATTATAGGAAAGCTACAGAGGGTGGCCGCCAACGGTCTTGCGGATCTTTTGGTGGGCAACAGCATAATCCAGCTGGAAATAGAGGGAAAGGGTGCTGTTGCCGGTAAATTTGTAGAGCTAAGCACTAATGATATTGAGCTATACCCTTATTAAAGTTTGGGTGGCTATAGTCATTATGTGTAGACCTAGTGGTTTTTTGTGTAATTACATCGGCATCTCTAAGCAAATGGAACATACCGCAATTCATATACGTCTAATTATATAATGGGAAAAAACATACAGGAGGGATATCATGTTAAAGGGATGGGGGAAGCTGGCCTGTAGGGTATTGGCGATATACATATTTATTAAGCTGCTGCCTCAGCTGCAGACTTTATTGCTGGTATATGGCAGTAACGCAAATAACTTGACTATGCTGCCGAAATACACAGTTTTATCCTTAGTTTTATCGATTGCTTCAGTAGGAGTAACAGCGATAGTTCTGTGGCGCTACGCCGATAAAATAGCTGATCACATGATTGGCGATGCTGCTGTTGAGGAAGAGAATACCGCAAAAATAAACTATGATGCGCTGCAGGTAATAGCCTTTAGCGTAGTGGGTCTGCTGGCACTGGTGGATGGCATTCCGGATTTTTTAAAGAGCTTAGCGGATATCATTGGATTAAGGGCATTGGAGATTCCAGGCATTATAACCTATAACAGGAGCTTTACGCTGGATATGCTACCACAGCTAATAGGCAATATCGTCAAGATTGCACTGGGCTTCTGGCTGCTGCTGGGGGCAAAGGGCATTAAGCGATTGATTGCATTGACTCGTGGAGGAATAGAGGATAAATAATAAAAAACCTTTCCGGATCTTGGAAAGGTTTAGAATTTATATTACCATCTCTTATTGCTAGGCTGATAACAGTCCTTGCAGTATACAGGCTTATCACCGCTTGGCTTGAAGGGTACTGTAGTATTCACTCCACATTCATTACAAACTACATCGTACATTTCTTTTTGAGGACGTCTTGAAGCGCCACCACTATTTCTTCCCTGTGCCTTTTTAGCTGCACGGCATTTAGGGCAGCGGCCAGGCTCATTAGTAAAGCCCTTCTCAGCGAAAAATTCCTGCTCTGAAGCAGTAAATGCAAATTCGCTTCCACAGTCCTTACAACTTAAATTCTTGTCTTTAAGCATTAAAAAAAACCTCCAAAATTTTATTGCCCGTATGATCAGGAGCCACAAAACCTCCCAATTTAAGGCAATAGAGAAGGTTTATATCCATGAGCATCATCGAGCTCAAGTAAAGTATATCAATTTAAGTAAAAATTTGCAATAGACATCAGTAAAATAGTATACTAACATAATATTCAGCTAAATGCTATTGCCTTCTGGTGATAAGCTATAGGTCAAGATCTATTAAAGGCTGTTGATATTGTGATTTATGGGGTATAGATAGTATAAGATTTACTATTCTGTAACCCAATCAGAGGAGCAATATGCTAATGTAGTCTCAGGAGGTATAGCGAGTAAAAACAAATTTAACAGGATAAGAGGGATTTTTATGCTATCAAAAATAACTAAACTTACAAAGGTCTTTCTAACAAAGCTTGCAGCCAGCACTAAAAGATTTCCAGAAGCATTATTATTTGCTGCTGCTGCTGTAATCACATCGATTATAATAAACCACACAGATTTTGCGTATCCCGATCCGTTGAGGGACCAGCTCAATCGTTTAACAATGATTTTAGCCCTTGGCGTGCCAGTGTATCTTAGCATCAGGGTATTGCTGGAGTCCATAAACCTTAAAAAAAGCCAGGGGATTGCGGCATTGCTCTCGGGGATACTGATTTTAGCCGGATACTATTTTGTATTCCTGAAGGAAATAAATACAATAGCAGCCATTAGATATACCGCTGCTTCTTTAGCGCTGTATTTAGCCTTCACCTTTATTCCATACTTTTACAAAAGAGATAAATATGAGCTTCATGTTGTAAGGCTCTTGACAAAGCTCTTTACTACCTATTTATATTCAATAGTGCTATATCTCGGTCTTATAGCAATACTCTTTACAATTGAGCAGCTGTTTACCTTAAACATCTCCTACAGGCTATATTTTGATATTTTCTTAGTTGTTGCTGGAATATTCGCCCCAGCTTACTTTTTAGCGGATATACCTAAAAAAGATGAGGTACTGCTGGCAGAGGATTATCCTAAGGTCTTTAGGGTTTTGCTTCAATATATCGTTATGCCACTGCTGATTGCATATTCAACAGTCTTATATGTATATTTCGGAAAGATCATAATTACAAGACAATGGCCTCAGGGTATGGTCTCCCATCTTGTGCTGTGGTTTTCCATCATAAGCACAATCACCATATTCTTAATTTATCAGTTAAGAGATAGCAGCCAGTGGTCTAAGGCCTTTGTAGCATATTTTCCGAAGTGGATACTACCGCTATTAGTCATGATGTTTGTAGCCATTGGGATTAGGGTTAGGGCCTACGGTGTAACCGAGAATCGATATTTTGTAATAGCTGCAGGGCTTTGGGTGTTGGGCTGCATGCTATATCTATCCTTTTCAAGGAGCTGTAAAAATACGCTATTGGCAATATCAGTGGCGGCTATAGCAGTGGTTTCGGTTTTTGGTCCCTTAAGTGCCTTCACGGTATCTAAATACAGTCAGAACAATCGCTTTGAGGGGCTATTGCAGCAATATGGCATGCTTCAGTCTGGTGAAATAGTCAAATCCCAGCAGATAACCGATGATGGAAAGCAGTCCATAAGCAGTATCATCTCATATTTTCACTATAGCCATCAACTGGAGGATTTGAAGCTGTTGCCGGAGGGCTTCAAGCTGGAGGACATGGAGGCGGTCCTTGGATTCAGGATGTACGACGGAATAGACATTAATAGAAACTATTTTAGTATTTATAGCAACCAGCTTCAGGGGCTGGTGGATATAACTGACTATGATTTCTATGCAGCGCAAAGCTTTTATGGTAATAGCGACCCGATGCTTACTGAAAATGGTGAATATACTCTTAGTCTTGACCGAGAATCCAACGAACTAAAGCTTTTGAAGGGGACTGAGGTATTATACACTAAATCAATGGATGAAATTGCAAAGGATTTATATAAATATAATGGAAAACAGAATGTCACATCGGAGGAGCTAATGTATGAGGATACCGAGGGAGGCATTAGGCTGCTATATCAATTCAAGCATTTAAGCGGCTATGAAGTCGATGGAGATATTACAGTGGATTCAGCAGAATTCTTTGTATTTATCAAGCTTCAATAATAGGAGGTAGTTTATGAGTAAGCTTTTATTTAATGTAGCTATTACGCCTGCAGAGGCCATGAAGCTTCTTAAGGAGCAGCAAAATGCAGAGCTGGTGGATGAGGAGTTGATAGATTTAGGGGAGGGGAAGTTCTTAGCTACTCTAGTATTTGAAAAATACTACTTTAGGGCCAGCAACAGGGCAGCCTTGATGGTTATTATCGACAATATCAGCGGTAAGACCAGAGTTAAATCCGTAGCTACCGGCAGCTCTCAAGGGATGGTATTCAATTTTGATTGGGGAGCAGCGGATGATTTTGCAGGAAGCGTAGAGAAGATCTTAGCATCCTATATAATAAGATAAAGTTCAATGAAAAAGGGAGCTCTACATTGTGGAGCTTCCTTTTCGGCGCGCCTGGCAGTCATACTTTCACGGAATACGGAACGAAATCTCCTGTGAAATAAAAAAATAATACAAAAATGCTAAAATGATTGATTTATCTGATATATATGTTATAAAATTAGTAATAATTAGAAGAAGACAAAATTATTGTAGCCTCAAGGAATTTGTACAATATATAAAATTTCAGCTACTTTTGGAGGAGATTTAATGAGTAAAACAATAAAACCATCTATATTACCGGGCTTTATGGAGCTCCTGCCATCTGACCAAATACTGTTTAATCAGATGATGGACACCATTAGGGATGTCTATGAAAAGCATGGATTTAATCCCATAGATACCCCAGTTATAGAAAAGGAAGAAATATTGCTGGCTAAGGCCGGTGGAGAAACGGAAAAGCAGCTTTACAGATTCGAGAAGGGCGATAATAAATTAGCCCTGCGATTCGATCTTACGGTGCCCCTGGCCAGATATGTGGCGCAGTATTATCCAGAGCTAAGCTTCCCCTTTAGAAGGTACCAGATGAGTAAGGTATTTCGGGGCGAAAAGGCGCAGAGAGGAAGATTCAGAGAGTTTTATCAATGTGATATCGATATTATAGGTAATGAGGAGCTGAGTGTAATAAATGATGCTGAGATTTTAAGCGTAATTTATAATATCTTTAAAACCCTAAAGCTCAGTGATTTTACCATAAGGATAAATAATAGAAAGATTCTGTATGGCTTGATGGAGGAGCTTGAGGTTCAGGATTCTGCAGTAGTTCTAAGGAGCATAGACAAGTTAGAAAAGGTCGGACAGGAAAATGTTATTAAGGAGCTTCAAAGGGAAAATATCTCTGATGCCAGTATTGCTAGGATTATAGAATTTGTTCAGCAAAAGGGCTCCCCTGAGGGAATAATATCCTATCTGAAGGGGATGAGTATTGCAAATGAGACCTTCCAAAAGGGTATTGAGGAGCTGGCGGAGGTTGTTGAATATATTAAATACTTCCAGGTGCCAGAGGAAAATTACACTATAGATTTGACAATAGTTAGAGGTCTGGATTATTACACAGGCACAATTTATGAAACCATGCTTAACGATTATCAATCCATCGGCAGTGTTTGCTCCGGTGGCAGATACGAAAACCTTGCAGGCTACTATACGGATAAAAAGCTGCCGGGGGTAGGTGTATCCATCGGACTTACAAGATTATTTTATCAGCTTAGGGAAAGCAATATCATAAAGAATGAAAGCAGCACACTTACCAAGGTCTTGGTGGTGCCTATGGATAAGAGCACCACAGGCTACAGCATAGGAGTAACCAAAGGCATAAGGGAGGCCGGCATTGTGGCTGAAACCTATTTAGAGGATGTTAAATTCAAAAAGAAGCTTACCTATGCCAATAAGCTCAGCATACCCTATGTCGTTATTATAGGCACCGACGAAATGAACAGCGGTAGCCTTGCACTAAAAAATATGCTCACAGGAGAGCAAAGCCAGCTGACACTAGCTGCCATTATTGCAGAGGTACAGAAGGGAAGCTAAAGCTAGGCAACAATACAGAAGCCCTTCCTATGACTCAGGGTGACTATAGCATGTTTGGTCTATCTCCTCCTGGAGGTAGACTTTTTGCTGTAGGAAAATGGCTATACTGTTGAAATCATATTTGATATAGGATTATAAAGGGGGATAATGCTTATGGATAATGCAACATCGAATAGTAAGGCAATAGCCGTCAGACCCACTGAGGAAAAGGATATTGCTTATGTTTTAGGGGCAGAGGCAGGGGAGGAAAATGCGCCATATGTAGCACAATGGAGCAGGCAGCAGCATTTGGATGCTATAGAGGATGTGGATATAAAGCATATTATAATAGAAGAAACTGAAAATGGCAGCATAATAGGCTATGCTATAATTGCCGGTATAAAAAGCAATCATAATGCTATAGAGCTGAGAAGGATTGTAATTACTGAAAAGGGCAGGGGCTATGGAAGAAGGGCTCTGCAGCTAATAAAGGCGCTTTCCTTCAATGAATGGGGAGCCCACAGGCTATGGCTGGATGTCAGAGAAAAGAATCAAAGAGCACAGAGCCTGTACATGTCGGAGGGCTTTGTAAAGGAAGGCCTGCTGAGGGAATGTGTACTATGTCAGGGGGGCTATGAATCCATTTATATAATGTCAATTTTAAAGCATGAATTCAATAGTTAAGTGTAGCAAGGGAGGTATTTTATGCAAAAGACAAATGCGGCTAGGATATTGGACAGAAATAAGGTTTCCTATGAGCTTAGGGAGTATAAGGTGGATGAAGATGATTTAAGTGCAGAAAACGTAGCTGCAAAGGTTGGCGTTCCTCTTGAGCAGGTATTTAAGACCCTTGTAGCCCGTGGGGATAAAACCGGTGTATTGGTTGCCTGCATTCCGGGAAATGGTGAGCTGAGCCTGAAGCAGCTGGCCTCCGTCAGCGGCAATAAAAGGGTGGAAATGGTAGCCATGAAGGAAATACAGGGCCTAACAGGGTATATAAGGGGCGGGGTTTCCCCTCTGGGAATGAAGAAGAGTTATCCGACATATATAGACGAAGCTGCTCTAAATTATGACACAATAATGATTAGCGCAGGTCAGAGAGGACTGCAGATAATACTATCCCCCACTGCTCTAATGGAGGCAATTAAGGCTTCAGTGGGAAAATTGATATAGTGGAGGCATTTTGCCAACCAATAGCCAATAGAGGGGCTTTGTGTCGAATAGTCGGTAAATGTTGAAATAGCACTATTTCCTAGGTAATAAGCCCTTAGAGGAAATTAACATTTCCTATTGCCTATTATTTTGATTATTGCTATAATTTCCATAGAATTAATTCGTATAGTATACCCATAAAGGACGTGAATAGATGAAGGCGCTTTTTTCCGGAAATGAATATCATACACCAAAGGACACACCTAGATTTTTATTGGATAAATTATTGCTTAATACAAGAGTCGTTATGATGACAAGAGTGGTGGCGGAGCTGCTGAAGTCCAGAAGTCTGGCGTTGAAAAACAAGTATAACACAGAGGAATGGGCAACGGCCTCCTATAATATAATGAAATCCATTGAGGGCTGTGGAGGGCGCTTCCATATTACAGGCTTTGATCAGCTACGAAATTGTAAAAAGCCAATTGTAATAGTCAGCAACCACATGAGCACGCTGGAGACGATGGTTTTTCCCTGTCTGATAGCGCCCTTCATGGAGTTCAATTTCGTTGTTAAGCATAGCCTTGCTGCTCATCCGGTATTCGGGCCGGTGATGATGGCAAGAACTCCTATCACGGTTATAAGAACCAATCCAAGGGAGGATTTGCAAAAGGTAATGCAGGAGGGAGTAAAGCTTCTGGGGGAGGGCTCCTCAATAGTGATTTTTCCTCAAAGCACAAGAACGGTAGATTTTATTCCTGAGGAATTCAATTCCCTTGGAGCAAAGCTGGCAAAGAAGGCCGGGGTTGAGGTGCTTCCCGTAGCGATAAAAACTGATTTCTGGAGAACGGGAAAATACCTTAAGGATTTGGGGCCAGTGGACAGAAGCAAGGAAATATACATAAGCTTTGGTGAGCCTCAAGCCATAGAGGGAACCGGCAAGGAGGAGCATAGGAAAATTGTGGAGTTTATTGGTAGTAATATAGATAAATGGAGCAAATAAATTTTTAAAGCGTATGCAAAATACCCATCAGCCAAATAGATGGGTATTTTTAATGTAAACAGCTAATAATCACCGCTTAAGACCTGGTTTATGCAGAATAAACGGATTCCCATGAATACCTTTACTCTTGCTATCATTACCATATATTGCTATAATGTACCTATGTTTTACAAAACAGACCGCTCGTACGTAACATCTCTGAAAAAAATTAATAGAAAAAAAGGAGGAGAATAATGAATCTTACCGAAAGAAATGTATTATTATGGTTAAGTAGTATTGGCGGTGTTTCTTATAAAATGATTGAGGCCCTAAATGAATACTTCGGTTCCATTTGTGAAATATGGCATGCCGGGCCAAATCAGATAATGAAGAGCATGAATAAAAATAGCATAATTGCTGAAAGAATAATAAAAAATAGAAGCGTGTACAGTTTTGATGAGTTTATAGAAAAGCTCAATAAACAGAGTATTTCCGCAAGGACATTTGTGGATGATGATTATCCACCGCAATTAAGGGTCATATATGACTTACCATATGTAATATATTTAAAAGGGAATTATAGTTTTGAGGCACCTATGGTATCGATTGTCGGCGCCAGAAGGGCAAGCTCCTATGGTGCTTGGGCTGCCCGGCATTTTGCTTCGGAGCTGGGGAGGCTGGGTATAGGTATAGTAAGCGGTTTGGCCTTGGGAATAGATACGGCGGCCCACAGAGGCGCAATTGAGGCCAATGGGCGGACGATTGCAGTTCTGGGCTGCGGTCCTGATATATGCTATCCCACCAGCAACCAAGGACTATACAACAGCATTATCAGCACCCATGGAGGCATATTATCCGAATATCCTCCGGGAACCCCGCCCTTAAAGCATCATTTTCCTGCGAGAAACAGAATTATAAGCGGACTTTCGGAGGGAATTGTAGTGGTAGAGGCTGGAGAAAGGAGCGGAGCACTGATCACTGTGGAATACGGATTGGATCAGGGGCGAGATATATATGCAGTGCCGGGAAACATAAACAATTCCGGTTCAAAGGGCACCAATCGTCTGATTAAAGAAGGGGCTAAAATTTTAACCGAACCTGAGGACCTGCTGGAGGACCTAAGGCTGAGGTTCAAATTTAATGAGGCCACTAACTTAAAGCAGAGAAATGACGATATAAGTAGTGCGGAGGAAAAGGTATTTAGCATTATTAGCAAGGAACCTATACATATTGATTTAATAGCCTTAAAAAGCGGAATTAGGATAAATGACTTAAATGCACTTTTGACAATTCTTGAGGTTAAGGGTTTAATTTGTCAATTACCTGGTAAAATATTTACAGTAAATTAATATATTGTTATAATGTATTGAATTGATTTTGTCTAATTTTCCGTTTAGAATGAAAACATATTGGAGGTGTGGCAATTGGCAAAATCTTTAGTTATCGTCGAATCACCAGCTAAAGCAAAGACCATTAAAAAGTTTCTCGGTAGTAATTATGTAGTCAAGGCATCCGTTGGACATATAATAGATTTGCCTAAGAGTAAATTAGGTGTTGACATAGAGAATAACTTTGAACCGGACTATATTACGATTAGGGGTAAGGGCCCAGTATTGAAGGAGATACGTCAGGAGGCCAAAAAAGTAGATAAAATATATCTGGCAACTGACCCTGACAGAGAGGGAGAGGCGATTTCCTGGCATTTGGCAAATGCATTGAATATTCCCAGTGAAACTCCCTGCAGGATTGAGTTCAACGAGATTACCAAAAATGCCATAAAAAGCGCTATCAAGAAGCCAAGAAAAATCAATCAAAGCCTAGTGGATGCACAGCAGGCAAGAAGGGTTTTAGACAGACTAGTGGGCTATAAAATCAGCCCCCTGCTATGGCAAAAGGTTAGAAAGGGCTTAAGTGCTGGAAGGGTACAATCGGTGGCCACAAAGATTATCAAGGATCGCGAGGTAGAGATCAATAGCTTTGTACAGGAGGAATACTGGAGCCTAATTCTGAAGGCTGAGGCCAAAAACAAGTCAAAGCTGGAGGTTAAGTTCCAGAATGATGAAAATGGTAATAAGGACCTAAAGTCAGAGGACGAGGTTAATAATATACTTAAGAGGATAAAGAATAAGGCATTAAGGGTTACAGCAGTTAAAGAAAGCGAAAAAAAGCGAAACCCATATGCCCCCTTTACCACCAGTACTTTGCAGCAGGAGGCCTCCAACAGGCTGGGGTACTCCACCAAGAGAACAATGGCCATAGCCCAGCAGCTATACGAGGGTATAGAATTAGAAAAGGAAGGCTCAGTAGGTTTAATTACCTATATGAGGACAGACTCAACAAGAATATCCGAGGAGGCTAAGTTGTCGGCCGTAGGCTATATTACTGAGGGCTTTGGAGAAGGCTACCTGGGGCATGAGCCAAGTAAAAAGATTGAAAAGAAGCAAATACAGGATGCCCATGAGGCTATAAGACCGACAGATGTATTAAGAAGCCCCAGCTCAATAAAATCCTCCCTGACGAAGGAGCAATTCACATTGTATAAGCTTATATGGGAGCGTTTTGTAGCCAGTCAGATGGCGCCGGCGGTATTCGATACACTAACTATAGACCTTGAGGTGGAGGGCATAGGCTTCAGGGCCAGCGGTTCCAGACTTAAATTTGACGGGTTTTTAAAGGTATATTCCTATGCCAGTGTATCGGAGGATATCAATCTTCCAGAATTCAAGGAAAAGGATACCTTAAAAATCGTGAAGACTGAGCCCAAGCAGCATTTCACTCAACCACCGGCAAGATATACAGAGGCAACGCTAGTAAAAACCATGGAGGAAATGGGCATAGGAAGACCCAGTACCTACTCTCCCACAATATCCACGATCCTCTCCAGGGGCTATGTTGAAAAGGAAAGCAGATATTTAAAGCCCACTGAGCTGGGGTTACTGGTGACCGAGCTTTTAGAGGATTATTTCCCAGATATTTTGGATATAAACTTTACAGCGGAAATGGAAAAGCGCCTAGACCTTATTGGCGATGGGGAGACAGAATGGAAGGAGCTCATAAGCGGCTTCTATGGCCCCTTTGAAAAAATGCTGGAGATCGCAGAAAATGATATGGAGAAGTATGATTTAGTAGAGGAAAGCGACGAGGTCTGCAAGGTGTGTAATGCCACGATGCTTATAAAGCATGGAAGATACGGGAAGTTTCTGGCCTGCTCAAACTATCCTGAATGTACGCATACAGAGCCAATCCTAAACAAGATAGGTGTAAAGTGTCCTGAATGTGAGGATGGTGAAATTATAGAGAGAAGATCAAAAAAAGGCCGTTTGTTTTACGGCTGCAGTGCCTTCCCTAAATGTAGATTCGTATCATGGTATAAGCCACTGGATCGAAAATGCCCTGAATGCGGCTCCATCTTATTGCAAAAGAAGAATAAGTCGGGGGATAAAATTTCCTGCAGCAATAAGGAATGCAAATACGAAGAAAAAGCGGAAAATTAAAAAAATTTACTATATTTAGGAAAATGTTGTTGAAACCCGATGAGATGTATGATAACATTTCATTTGGGTTTGCCTGTATTTTATTGGAGGTGAAGGGATGCTACGAGGCACTACTATCGTTGCAGCTAGAAAAAGCGAGGATGACTATGCCATTGCAGGCGATGGTCAGGTAACTTTGGGTGAAAAGGTTGTCATTAAAAATCAAGCCAAGAAGGTCAGACGAATATACAATGATGAGGTATTAATTGGCTTTGCCGGTTCGGTGGCGGATGCCTTTACCTTAGCAGAAAAATTTGAAAGCTACCTTGAGCAGCATGGTGGAAACCTAAAGAGAGCGGCTGTAGAGCTGGCCCAAAGCTGGCGCAGAGACAAATATCTGACAAAGCTGGAGGCAATGCTTATTGCTATTAATAAGGAAGCGATGCTGGTTATAAGTGGAACAGGAGAGGTAATTGAGCCGGATGATGACGTCATAGCCATAGGCTCAGGTGGCTCCTATGCTTTGGCAGCAGCAGTGGCCCTTAGTAAAAACACAGATTATTGCGCCAGAGATATCGTCAAGATATCATTAGAAATAGCAGCTGACATATGTGTATATACTAATAATAAAATTACCGTTGAATCCGTATAGATTGGTGAGGTGATTAAATGAAGGACTTCACACCCCGACAAATAGTAGAGGAGCTGGATAAATACATCATCGGACAGCAGGCTGCTAAAAAGGCTGTTGCTGTGGCTCTTAGAAACCGTATACGAAGAAGTAGATTATCCCTTGAATTACAGGAGGAGATAAAGCCCAAAAACATTCTTATGATTGGTCCCACTGGTGTAGGTAAGACAGAAATAGCCAGGAGACTGGCAAGACTGGTAGGTGCTCCCTTCATTAAGGTTGAGGCCACAAAATTTACTGAAGTGGGCTATGTAGGCAGGGATGTAGAATCCATGGTAAGGGAATTGGTGGAGGCATCAATAAGGCTTACCAAGTCTGGCTATGTAGAACAAAACTACGAAAAGGCAAGGGAGTTGACGGTAAAACGTCTGATCGATCTTCTGGATCCACCTCCTAAAAAGGAAAGCAGCTTTAAGAATCCCTTAGATATGTTTTTTAGACCTCAGCAGGATGATGATGAAATACCCGATAAAAGCCTGGAGGTAGATAAGGGATTAAAGCGGGATCAAATCAGAAAACAGCTGGAGGAAGGGCTGCTGGAGAAGGAAATGGTTGAAATCGAGGTGTCTGAGCAGGGCCCATCCTCCTTTGGTATGTTTGCCGGATTAGGAAATGAAGAGATGAATATCAACCTTCAGGATATTTTGGGGGAAATAGTGCCTAAGAGGAGCAAAAAGAGAAGGGTTTCTATATCGGAAGCAAGAAGAATAATTACCGAGCAGGAGGCACAAAAGCTGGTGGATATGGATACGGTAATTAATCAGTCGATAAGCAATGTTGAGCATCAGGGCATCATATTCATCGATGAAATAGATAAAATTGCCGGTAGTCAAGGCGGGTCCGGACCGGATGTATCCAGAGAAGGGGTACAGAGGGATATCCTACCGATTGTCGAAGGCAGTACGGTAATGACCAAGTATGGGCCGGTAAAGACGGATCATATATTGTTTATAGCTGCAGGAGCCTTCCATATATCGAAGGTCTCGGATCTAATACCTGAGCTCCAGGGGAGATTTCCAATCAGAGTTCAGCTCAATAATCTAACTGAGGCTGATTTTAATGCGATATTGACTAAGCCTAAAAATGCTTTAATCATGCAGTATAGAATGTTGCTGGAGACAGAAGGTATAAAAATCCAATTTACTGAGGAAGCTATAAATGAAATAGCCAGAATGTCCTATATGATGAACGAGCAAAGCGATAATATAGGAGCAAGAAGATTACATACAATCGTTGAAAAGCTATTGGAGGATATATCCTTCGAAGCACCGGATATGCAGAATACGGAAGTAACCATAGATAGGGAATATGTGCAGGAAAAGCTGAAGCACACAGTTAAAACCTACAGCAATGAAAAATATATCATTTAACAAAGGAGGAATTAGAATGCCTAGCGCACTTTTAGAAAAAACAAGAAGAATTAATAAAATATTACAGCAGCAGGGAGAGCACCCTGTTTCCTTTAATGAGGTATGCAGAATTTTAAGTGAAATATTAGATGCAAATGTCTATGTGGCAAGCTCAAAGGGGAAGGTATTAGGTGTAAGTCTTACTGACGCATCCGACTGCCCAATAGTAGTTGATGAAAGAACTGACGAAAAGAAATTTCCCGAAGAATACAATGAGCAGCTGATGAAGATTACTGAGACGAAATCCAATATTACACAGGATGAGCTATTAAAAATATTTAAATACGATATTCAAAGCTATAATAAGCTGGTGACCATCGTGCCTATCAATGGCAGCGGCAAGAGAATCGGTACAGTGGTGTTGGCAAGACATGATGTTAAATATACCGACGAGGACCTGGTAATGGCAGAGTATAGTGCTACAGTTGTTGGTTTGGAAATTTTAAGAGCAAAGACTGAGGAAATAGAAGAAGAGGCTAGAAAGAAGGCAGTTGTTCAAATGGCCATAGGGACGCTTTCATATTCAGAGCTGGAGGCGGTTGAGCATATATTTAATGAGCTGAATGGCAATGAGGGTCTTTTAGTAGCCAGCAAAATAGCAGATAGAGTAGGCATTACCCGATCAGTTATCGTAAATGCCCTTAGGAAATTCGAAAGTGCAGGGGTAATTGAATCAAGATCATTAGGTATGAAGGGAACACATATAAAGATTCTCAACGACCGCCTAATGGAAGAACTGAGGAAGCTAAAAAGATAATATCTAACTCATTTGAGTAAATAAAAAACAGTCCTGTTGGGCTGTTTTTTTATTGTATAAGAAAGTCCTATTTTTTTACTATGAATTCTTATACAATGGGGGGTTGTTAAGGGGGGTGTCTCCCCTTATTAAAATAAGGAGGGTACAGCGAAGCGTCCTAGGGAACGCATGGGTTCCCTGGAAAACAAACGAGGCGGAGCCACTTTGTTCTTTCAAAATACATCGTAGCAGGACGTCAGTCAGAATATTATATTATTTGACAAAATATGATAAAAAATGCTAATATACCTTTAGATAATTTTATGACAATCTATTTCTTGATACTGGTAATAATGAAACAAATAAATTTTAAAACAAAATTAATACTTATTATTTTGCGGAACAGCTTCTATATTAACACCTGTACATATTGAAGACGGCCCATAATAAAAGAGAATTGCTTTTATTATGGGCTATTTATTTATTAACAAAACAGCAGAAACACTATGAAATTGCCAACAATTGTGTTGCATACAGAGAAGGATTTTCCCGAAATTTGTCGTATCTATATAGGGTAACATAATGCATACATATAGATGCAGGTATTCCTGTGGTTTTAGGGGCAGGTATTTTTTTCTGCCAACTCTTCACTGGAGTCTGGATTCTAATGCTGGAAGAGATTCGGCTCTTTATGCCCATCGGCATGAGGAGTGTTTTTATACCTAGAGTATATTGGTTTTCATAATATCATTACGTTAACAAAAATGAATCTAGGTATAAAATCACAAATTATTTTTAAATATTGAAACAATATACCCATTGTAAAGATTTGTATATACATTATATAATAATACTTGTAATTCTGAAAAAACGACATTTTATGCTAAAATTTTGGTTTTCAAGCCAGTATAGGGTGTATAATTATTAAAATAGCACAAAATGTAAATTAACAATATTCTATATGCGGCAAACAGGGCCTTTGTTATGTAAATATTTCGTTAAAAAGCAACTAAAACACTGATAGGTCCTATGTCCTGGTTGTAGAATTTTGAATTAAAAAGAAGGAATTCATAAAAATATATCAAATAAATACATGATGTACAATATATGCTGCACATTTCGACAATCGATACAAATACAAATCATGGAATCATAAAAATAAAATTGTATAAGGAGGCTGAACCATGTTTGAAAAAGTTGATTTGCTTACTAAAGCAATGAATGCTTCCTGGAAGCGCAACGAGGTTATAACCAACAACATTGCAAATGCCAATACCCCAAATTTCAAGAAATCTGAAGTCGTATTCGAGGAGCTACTGCAGGACTACCTAAAGGGAACCACCCTGAAGGGCCTCAATACCCATCAAAAGCATTTTGATATTGGACCTATCGACCCTAAGGAGCTACAGCATAAGGTAGTTGACACCGGAGGCTACAGCACCAGAAGGGACGGAAACAATGTAGATATAGATGTAGAGATGGCAGAGCTGGCAAAAAATCAAATTATATACAATACGCTAACAACTAATGCCAATTCTCACTTTCAGAGATTAAAATTAGTGATAAATGAAGGGAAGTGATATTAAATGTCTATTTTCAACTCAATGAATATAAGTGCCACAGGCTTAACAGCAGAAAGATTACGAATGGATACTATCGCTAAAAACATAGCGAATGCCAATACCACAAGGACAGCAAACGGAAGCCCCTATAGAAGACAGGTAGTTGTATTTAAGACAAAGGATAGCAATAATCCCTTTTCCAATGTATTAAGAAATGCTGGCGTCAAACAAAATGATTCAAATGGAGTAGAGGTTGTTGGTATAAAAAATGATAGCTCTCCATTAAAAAAGGTATATGATCCAGGACATCCTGATGCGGACCAAGATGGCTATGTAATGATGCCAAATGTCGATATTGTTACTGAAATGGCCAACATGATCTCTGCATCAAGGGGCTACGAGGCCAATATAACAGCTTTGAATGCTACCAAGAGCATGGCTTTAAAAGCATTAGAAATAAGATAGTAGTGGGGGAACAGTGCGATGAATGTAAGCAGTTTGAACTTAAATAAAATCACCGAGCTACAGAATAAGAACACACTGGGACTATTGGAGGCCCAAGAGGGCAGCGAGGTCCTTTCCTTTCAGGACTTATATATGAACGCTATTAAGGAAGCAGAAGCCCTTGGGAAAATAAGCGAGGACTACTCAGTACAGCTAGCCTCAGGTCAACTGGAAAATCTGCATGAAGCAATGATTGCTGGTCAGAAAGCAGATGTATCCTTACAATTGGTTATTCAGATCAGAAACAAGGTACTTGATGCTTATCGAGAGATTACGAGAATGCAGATATAAACACAGCTGAAATGAGGTGAGTTAATGGCCGAGGCAATAGAAAACGTGCGACATCAATTGAATGATTATTTTTCAGGCATGGAAAAAAAGCAGAAAACAAAAATAGCCGTAGCTGCGCTCTTGATATTAATAAGTGCAACTGGATTACTTTATTATTTTACCAGACCTGAATACATACTGATATATGATAATTTGGATGCCGCCCAAGCAGGGGAAGTAATGACTGTATTAGAGGGAAATGACATTCAGGCAAGGTTTGGAGATACTGCTGGTACAATTTTAGTAAATAAAAAGGATGAAAAAAGAGCACAGGTGCTGGTAGCCACTCAAGGCTTGCCTACAGCAAGGTTTTCCTACGAGGATGCTTTTTCGAATTCCTTTATGATGACAAGTGAAGAAAGGTCCCAAAGGTTTCTATATGCACAGCAAAACTACCTGGCAAGTACAATAGAAGAAATACCATGGGTCAGTAAGGCATATGTCAATCTAACCGTTCCTGAAAGCAACGGCTTTATACTAGGCAACGATAATCAAACCTCTAAGGCTTCGGTATTAATTGAGCTGGCGTCCAATGCAGCTCCTGATAGCAAGAGTATTAACGGTATTGCGGTGCTGGTTGCCAATGCTGTGCAGGGTCTAAATCCCGATAATGTAACGATTCATGGTACAGACGGTAGGATACTCAATGTAAAGACTGAGGAAAATGAAGTTTATAATCCCAATAGTCAATTGGGATTACAGCAGACGGTTCAAAAGGACTTGGAGCTTAGTATTACCGATTTTCTTTCAACAGTTTATGGCTATGGAAATGTAGTTGCCATGGCAAATGTCAAGCTGGATTTTGACAGTGAGGTTACCGAAATAATAGAATTTTCTCCTCCTATTGAAGGGGAGACAAATGGTATGATAAGGAGTCTTCAGGAGCTGCAATCCTCCTCCTCCTCTGAAGGAGTAGGTGGTGTTCCCGGCACAGACTCAAATACAGATACCACACAATATGTTGAGGTGGATCCAAGCTCCTCGATATATGAGGAGGCCAGCAGAACCATTAATTACGAAATTAATGAGCTAAGACAAAAGATCGTAAAGGCACAGGGTCAGGTAGCTGACATAACAGTGGCGGTGTACATAAATAGCAGTGCCCTTGCAAATGGAGAATTAACAGCAGAGGAGAGACGGGATTTAACCAATATTATCTCAGCTGCTGCAGGTTTGGATACAAGAGTTGTTCAAGTAGGAGTACAGCAATTTAATAATTCCTTAACGGATCAATTTGTCGGTTCAGATGCACCGATTGGAGGCTTGGCAGCAGTGCCAATTTGGTTATGGGGAATTATGGCTGCATTGGTGCTTGGTATAGCCTATATGACGGTTGCAACCTTAAGAAAGAGGAAGAAGGATGAGGAGCTGCCGTTTAAAGAAATTGCAGCTGCAGCTGATGAATTAGAGGAACTGGATTTAGAGCTGTCAGGCTCTCAGGTGAAGCAGCAGATAGAAAAGCTAGTTACTAAAAAGCCCGATGCAGTAGCGCAGTTGCTACGTAATTGGTTAAGCGAGGATTAGAGGTGAAAGGATGTCAAAAAAAGGGCTAAGAGGCGAAATGACCGGTAGAGAAAAAGCAGCAATATTATTGATAAGCCTTGGACCGGAATATTCCGCACAAATTTTCAAGCATCTCAACGATGAAGAAATAGAAGAGCTAACCTTAGAAATTGCTAATATGCGGAAGGTAGCACCTTTAGAGAAGGAGAAGATTCTCGACGAATTTTATGAAATTTGCATCGCTCAGGAGTACATCTCTGAGGGTGGTATCAATTATGCCAAGGATGTACTGGAAAAGGCATTGGGGTCTCAAAAGGCTATGGATATTATCAACAAGCTGACGGCATCATTACAGGTTAAGCCCTTTGATTTTGCCAGAAAGGCTGATCCAAGTCAATTGCTAAACTTTATACAGAACGAGCACCCCCAGACCATATCCTTGATATTATCCTATTTACCCTCAAATCAATCAGCACAAATACTGTCTGCATTGCCACAGGTAAAGCAGTCGGAGGTGGCTAAGCGAATTGCAACTATGGATAGAACCTCACCTGAGATAATAAAAGAGGTTGAGCTGGTATTGGAAAGAAAGCTGTCATCGCTTGTAAGCCAGGATTATACCTCAGCAGGAGGTATACAGTCCATTGTTGATATCCTTAACTCTGTTGACAGGGGTACTGAAAAGAATATCATGGACACTCTGGAGGTTCAGGATGCAGAGCTGGCAGAGGAGATTAGAAAGAGAATGTTCGTATTCGAAGATATTATCACTCTCGACAGTACATCTATTCAGAGATTCATTAGAGAAATTGACAATAAGGAGCTGGCTGTTGCATTGAAGGGCGCAACAGAAGAGGTTTCAAATGTAATCTATGGCAATATGTCCAAGCGTATGGCTGAGATGATAAAGGAAGATATGGATTACATGGGACCTGTTCGCTTAAGGGATGTAGAAGAGGCTCAGCAAAAAATCGTTAATGTCATAAGAAAGCTTGAAGAAGCTGGGGAAATTATAATAGCCCGTGGTGGAGGAGATGAAATCATTGTCTAGGTCTAAAGTTATTAAATCTACCGAGGTTACCCTAGGACAAAAAAAAGAAATAGATTTTAATACCTTCTATATACAAAGAGTGCTGAAGGAGCTTGCCGAAGCAGAGGATAGTGCAGCATCGGAGGAGGAGCCAGCTGCCGAAGTGGTGACAATAACTCCTGAGGAGGAGGCAAAACAGCTGCTGGAGCAGACAAACGCCGAATGTGAAATCCTTCTAGAAAATGCAAAGCGCGATGCCGAGATAATTCTCGAGGAGGCCTACGCTGATGGTAAGACAATCACCGAAAGAGCTCGGCAGGAGGGCTTTCAAAAGGGCTATCAGGAGGGTCAAGAGGCCGGCTTCAAGGAATATCAAGAGCTTTTAGAGGAAGCAAAGGCAATGAAGCAAAATGTTCTTGATGAAAGAAGGCGGACAGCCCTTTCCTTGGAAAAGGATATTGTTGGACTGATTACAGAAACCGTACGAAGGGTAATTCAGCAGGAAATCAATGAAAACAATGAGCTGCTGTTAAACCTAATTCAAGAGGGTATCAATAAATGCACCTACACCGAAAGCTTGATTATACGTGTTAGCGATACAGATTATGATTTAGTAAGCCTTTATAAAAACAGAGTATATATGATGACGGAGGGAATTGAGGATATAGAGATTAAGTCCGATGCCTCCTTATCCAACGGCAGTATTATCATCGAGACCGCCTCAGGCAGAATTGATGCCAGCGTTGATACCCAAATAAAGGTTGTTGAGGATTTATTTAAAGAGCTATTGCAAAGTGAGTGATTGATATGATGGCGATTCAACTGGAAAAATATTTCGACGCCCTGAAGACAGCAGATTTGATAAAGTACACCGGCAGGGTATCTCAGGTGATCGGCCTGACAATAGAATCAATCGGCCCTGCGGTAAATATAGGTGAGGTATGCTATATCCACACATTGAAGACCCAGCAGCCAATTTTGGCTGAGGTTGTGGGCTTTAAGGATAAAAAGGTGCTGCTGATGCCTTTGGGGGAAATGGAGGGCATTGGCCCCGGTGCCAAAGTTGAGGCCACGGGTCATTCTTTGCAGGTGAAGGTGGGACCCAATCTATTGGGGAGGGTTCTTGACGGACTCGGAAATCCGATAGACGGAAAGGGGCCACTGATATCCTCAAAGACCTATCCCGTAATGGGCACGCCCCCAAACCCACTGGAGCGAGCCAAAATTGAGGAGCCCTTGGGGCTTGGAATAAGAGCACTGGATGGACTATTGACCTGCGGCAATGGGCAGAGAATAGGGATTTTCGCAGGCAGTGGTGTTGGAAAAAGTACATTGCTGGGGATGATAGCGAGAAATACGATGGCTGATGTCAATGTTATAGGTCTGATAGGCGAGCGGGGCCGAGAGGTTAGAGAATTTATAGACAATGACCTACAGGAGGACGGACTGGCAAGGTCGGTGGTTATAGTTGCCACCTCAGACCAGCCACCCCTTGTAAGAATGAAGGGTGCATTGCTGGCAACCTCTATAGCAGAATATTTTAGAGATGAAAACAAAAATGTCATGCTTATGATGGATTCCCTGACAAGATTCTCAATGGCTCAAAGGGAGGTAGGCTTGGCGGTGGGGGAGCCACCGGTGACAAAGGGCTATACGCCATCAGTATTTGCAATTCTACCAAGGCTGCTGGAGCGTTCAGGAAGATCCAGTAAGGGTTCAATTACAGGCCTTTACACCGTGCTGGTGGATGGTGACGATATGAACGAGCCGATAGCAGATGCAGTAAGGGGAATTCTAGATGGGCATATCGTATTGTCCAGGCGCCTCGCAAATAAAAATCACTATCCCGCAATAGACGTGCTGGCCAGCATCAGCAGGGTAATGCCACAGATTGTTTCAGAGGAGCACCAGCTGCTGTCGGGACAAATAAAGGAAATTCTTTCGGTATACAATGAGGCCGAGGATTTAATAAATATTGGAGCCTATGTCAAGGGCACCAACCGAAGAATCGATAATGCGATGCAGAGGATTGACAGCATAAATCAGTTTTTAAAGCAAAGGGTAAATGAAGATGTTTCCTTTGAGGATACTGCTTCACAATTAAGCTCCCTATTAAATGGCTAAACTGAGGAGGGGTAAGATGAAGAACAAATTTTCATTTAGATTTCAAACAATCTTGGATATAAAGGAAAGGCTGGAGGATACTAAAAAATCACAGCTTGGTACAGCTACTCAGTACTTTAATGAGGAGTCCAATCGACTGCAGGACTTTATCGAAAAAAGAGATGTGGTAAATAATGAGTTTGCTGAGATGACACAGCAGGTTATAACCGTAAAGGATCTACAGAGCTTTGGCAGTAAAAGAGACTATATGCAGCGTCAGATAGAAAATCAAAATGTGGTGGTTAAGAAATGCGAAAGTCACGTGGATAATTGCAGACTAGAGCTGGTGGAAGCAAAAAAGCAGACAATGATATTTGATAAGCTGAAGGATAAGGCCCAAGAGCAGTTTAAGCAAATGCTGCTTAAGGAGGAAGAGCTCTTCGTTGATCAAATTGTCTCCTTCAGAAGTGCCAGTAAGTGAGGACAACAATATGACCAATAGCCTAGAGATAAAAAAGAATAGCAAGCTAAAGGCACTGCTGGTTATTGCCTTAGCCTTCTTAATGGTACCGTTAGTAACCTTTTTAATCACCTACTACAGCAATGAAAATTTCAGGCATGCCTCCAATAAATACTTATCCGTTTTACCTGGAGGGTTGGGAAGACATTTTTCCAATATCCCCACTAGGGAGGAGGAGTATGGTATAAAGCGAGAGATCGCAAAGTACTACATAACCTTTGACGATGAGCGTTTGGTGGACAAGCTAATGCTGATCAGAAATGATAATCAACAGCTGTTTAATGATCTCATACCCTTATTAAATAGGGAGAACCCCGTAAAGATGGCTAGAGTAAATGAGGTTATAAGAAATACCGATATAAATAGTGATGTGCTGCAACGGATTATTGAGGATATGAACAGCGAAAAGACAGCCAGAATAGATGCATTGATCAAGCATTACAGTGGTCTAAAGCAGAACGAGGCAGTTAGGGAAATTGAGAAAAATTACAGTGAAGGCGAGGTTACCCAGCTGGAATTCACTGAATTATTTTCCAAGCTTCAGCCTCAGCAGGCAGCAAATTATTTGTATTATCTGAACTCGGAAATAAGGCAGGATATCATGTTCAATATGGCCATTAGCAAGAGGACTGAAGTAACAAGACAAATGGATGCTATTGAGCTAAATGAATATAACATGAAGGAGCTGGCGGAGATATATGAAAGTAAGAAGCCCCAGGAGCTTTTTACGGAAATAGGCAGCAATGATAAGTATAATAATCAGAATCTTGCCCTTATATATCAGGGCCTAAGCTTAAAAAAGGCGGCAGAGGTGCTGGCCCTATCCACCGACAAGGAATTTGTCCTTGGACTATATGACAGCATAGGTCTTCAGGAGGCACTCGTGAGGGAGGAAAGCGGTCTGGCTGTCAAGCTGGCTACAGCAGTTCAGGTTATGCAGAGCTATGAGACAAACCTAAAGGAGCTGCTGCTGGTGTACGAAAAGCTGAGTCCCCAGGAGCTGGCAGCCTTAATAGAGCAGATGCTAAGGTCTAATCAGGTATATCAAAGACATCAGTTTGATGATGAGGAAATTGTCTTTACTCAGGAGCAGCTGGTGATGGATGTCTTGAAGAGAATGAAGCCTGCACAGGTGGCAAATATTCTGGCGGAGCTAAGCACCACACGTTCAGTGGAGCTTTCAAACAAGCTAATGAGAAATTAAGATATATTATATAACGAAGGGAGGTGAGAAAATGACGATAGATGCTATTTTTCAAATGAAGGAAAGAATGACAGCCAATTCTCCAATGCAGCAAACGAAGCCTACAGGGAATAATGATTTCTCCAATATCTTTAACCGAAAGCTAAGCCAGAGGAATCAAAGCAGTCAGGCAAGCCAAAGCAATGAAGGAATCAACAGCAGTAAACAGAGGCCTCAGGACCAGAAGCAGACAGCTAAGACCTCTAATGAAGCTCCTACAGAGGCCAAGCAGCAAACAAAAGGGGATACAGCAGTAGAGGAAAGGCCTCATAAGAAGCTACAGAATAACGAGGCAACAGAGAATACTGAGCTGGCAGCTAATGGTGACACACCGTTAATCGAAGAGGAAGCAATACCCTATGAGCTATTGGCAGAGGATATTCTGGCCCTTTTAAACCAACTAAATCTAACAGTTCCGCTAACGGATGAGGATAAGAAGCTAATTGCCGATGCTGTATTACAGCTGGAGGAGGAGCTTGTTAATACTCAGAGCCTAGTGGATGCCTTAAACAATCTTCTGGGGCAGCTGGAGGGCGAGGAGGAAGTAAAGCTAACTCCTGAGGAGAAGGCCCTGTTTGTAGAAAAGCTTTCAGCTTTGCTGAAGGAGGAAAAGCAGCTTAGGGAGCCTTTAGCTAAGACAGAGGCAGTGGACACCAAGACAGAAGGCATTCATATGACGGAGATAACGGTGAAGCCTCAGCAGGCCTCTATAACAGCAGCTGTTTCGACGGAGGCGGTGGAGGAGGAAGCACAGGCCATAACAGAAATCGCTACAGAGGCAGCACCAAAGGAGCCAGTGATGAGCAAAGACTCGAAAACGAAGGAGCAGCAGGAGCCGGTGAAGGCAGATACAGAGGAAGCAATTCTACAGCCGGTGGGATTTGGTATTAACACTGAAAAGGCTGACATAATCACAAAATTTGTAAACTCTATGCAGCAGGATATACAGAAAAGTGAGCCTCAAAATCTCTTAAACCAAATCGTTAATAAGGTGGAGCTATTGGTTCACAACAATAAGAATGAAATTAAAATGAAGCTTTCACCCGAAGCCCTTGGAAGCCTTTCTATAGAATTATCTATAGAAAAGGGTGTTATGACGGCTAAGGTCTTTACAGAAAACTATCAGATTAAGGAGCTTATTGAAAACAATCTGAACCAGCTGAAAATAAACCTTGGCGAAAAGGGAATCAATGTCAGCAGCCTTGAGGTAAATGTCGGGCAGCAGCAGGAAGGCTTCCAATTCCAGCAATCACAAATGCAGCAGCATAGACAAAGGCTTAAAAGATTGTCTTCGGTAGGGGCAGCGACATCAGTCAATTACATGGAGGATGCAGCACAGGCAATAAATCCCTACGCAATCAACTCAAATTTTGAAGGCTTAGCCTAGGAGGTAAAGATTATGAGTACTACAGTTAATGAAACCCAACACAATTATAGAATTTACGACCCCACCGCCAGCACAACGACTAAAAACAGCTCTGAGCTAAATAAGGATACCTTTATACAGCTGTTGGTAACCCAGATGCAAAATCAGGACCCCTTAAACCCAATGGAGGACCGGGAATTCATTGCCCAGATGGCACAGTTTTCTTCACTGGAGCAAATGCAAAACCTTAACACCACCATGACGGCTTCACAGACCAGTATTATGGAGCATATTAAGACTATGAACAACAATTTGGTAAAGAGCCAGACGAATATCATTGAGATGCTGGAAAAAATCAACGTGACCTTAGGCGGTACAAATGATCCTGATCCCGATGAAGAAGTACCGGGTGAGGATGAGGTAGAGGAAACGCCAACGGAATAAAAGTACATACAGCCTTGGAGTAGGGAGGAATAGAAATGTATGACAATTTTAAGATCAAACCTAACTCCATACAGCAGCCGAAGCTAAATCCAGTTCAAAACCGCATACCATCCGGTGGAGGCTTTGATCAATTGCTGCAGCAGCAGCTATATCAAAACAAAGAGGTTAAGTTTTCAAAGCATGCAATGGAGAGGTTAGAAACAAGAAATATCAAGCTCACACCTCAGGACATGGCTAGAATAAACCAAGCCTTCAATATCGCTCAAGGAAAGGGCATTAAGGACACCTTAATATTGATGGACAATCGGGTATTTGTGGCCAGTGTAACCAACAAAACGGTAATAACCGCCGCAGTGGAGGAGCAGCTGAAGGAAAATGCATTTTCAAATATCGACGGTGCTGTAATAATCTAAGCCGGACCACTTAGGAGGCTTACCATTTCCGAATGACGGAGGAAATGGAGTACCAATTAGAATAGGAGGTCAATTATTATGATGAGATCAATGTTTTCAGCCGTATCTGGTTTAAGGGCACATCAGACCAGAATGGACGTTATAGGTAATAATATAGCCAACGTAAACACCGTAGGCTTTAAGGGCTCAAGGGTAACCTTTCAGGAGGTCTTCAGCCAAACCCTAAGGGGTGCAGGCTCTCCTCAGGATGGCAAAGGCGGTACAAACCCTCAGCAGGTAGGTCTAGGAATCAATGTTTCCTCAATGGATACCTTCCATATCAGAGGAGCAGTTGAAAGGACCGACTATAACACAGACCTGATGGTAAACGGCGATGGCTTTTTCATTGTAGCCGACGGCGTCAATAGAAGCTATACAAGGGCCGGTAACTTTGCAGTAGATACCGACGGAAATTTAGTAACAGCCGACGGCTATAAGGTACTTGGTTATATGGCGGATGAAAATGGCGTGCTGAAGTCAACCTTGGATGGCTTGGTAATTTCTAAGGCCACCAGCTTTGATGCTAAGGTGACGGAGAATGTAGGGTTTGAGGGGAATTTGGATAGTGAGACTAAGGCAGTTGGCGACTTTGATATTTCAGCTGGCACACCTTTACCTGCTGCTAACACAGTAGCTGCTGTTCCCTATGTCCCAGCTACTGCAACTACAGCAGATTACGTATATCTTCAAAAAGCACATCCGAGCGGAGGGGTAGTTTATGAAATTAACTCTGCTTATGAAGAGACTGTGGCTAGGGAAACAACTTTTCAGGTCTACGATCAATTAGGAGGAGTCCATCAGATAAAACAGGCGTATATAAAGGTAGACAATAATCAATACAAGGTTGAAACCTTTTATGTTAATAGTGATGGTAGTATGATTCATGTTGACCCAGCCGCGAACATAGCTAATAAAACTCTTAGAGGTACTTCTCCTACACTAACTTTTAGCGCACAAGGTAAGCTTACAGGTGCATCTACTTTAAATTTAACAGTTGGTGCCGGATTAACAAATGGAGCTGGCAATTTCACATTCGAGGTTGATTTAAGCAACATTACAATGTTCGCTAACACCTCCACAGCTTCAGCTACAAAAATCGACGGCTATAAGCAGGGAACCCTAGAGGATTTCACAATATCTGCTTCAGGAGAGATTTATGGTATCTTTGATAACAACCAAAGAAAGGTAATGGGTCAAATCGCCCTTGCCAACTTCAAAAACCCAGCAGGTCTTGAAAAGACTGGCGGAAACATGTATCGCGTGACCTCCAACTCCGGACAGCCTATAGTGGGTGTTCCTGGTGGCGGTGGCTTTGGAAACCTGAACCCTGGTGCTTTGGAAATGTCCAACGTAGACCTTTCAAGAGAGTTTACAAATATGATTACAACCCAAAGAGGCTTCCAGGCAAACTCAAGAATCATCACCACCAGTGATGAAATGCTGCAGGAAGTAGTCAATATGAAGAGATAAAAATAAATAATACTCCCGGGCACCTGAGGGTGCTCGGGAATTAAAGGATGAGATGCATGATAAGGTTGAAGAGGCTAAATAATTCAGAGATAATCATCAATGCAGAGCTGATAGAGCTGATTGAGGAAACTCCTGATACTGTCATCACCTTGACCAATGGACATAAAATGATAGTTGTGGATAGTGCCGACGAAGTAATTAAAAAAGTGGCAGCCTATAAGAGAAGTATTTTTCTGGCCCACTTAGAATAAATAGCATGATTAAGAAATGAGGTGTCGTCTTGGATTTAGCAACCATTATGGGGATAATCGTAGGTTTAGCCTTTGTTATTTTTGGTATTTTAACAGATGGTGATCTTGGCTCCTATTTTGACTTAGCTTCAGCATCAATAGTTTTGGGCGGTACTTTTGCAGGTACCTTTGTTGCATACCCAATGCAGCAGGTATTAGATTCGATGAAGATAGTTTCCAAGGCCTTTTCTAACAAGCAAATAGAGGCAGGAGATATCATCAGCAAGATTATTAGCTTAGCAAACATAGCAAGAAAGGAAGGTCTGCTGGCTTTGGAGGAGGCTTCGGAGGAAATTGATGATCAATTTCTTAAGAAGGGAATTATGCTGATAGTCGACGGTACTGATCCGGAGCTTGTAAGAAATCTATTGGAAACCGAGCTTTCCTTTATAGAGGAAAGGCATAAGGGAGGACAGGGGCTGTTTGAGATGATGGGCACCTTGGCACCAGCCTTTGGTATGATAGGTACGCTGATAGGACTCATCAACATGCTGAGGAAGCTGGATGATCCCTCTGCAATAGGACCAAGTATGGCAGTGGCATTAATAACAACCTTCTATGGCTCTTTGTTGGCAAATCTAATATTCTTACCTATTGCCAATAAGCTTAAGCTGAGGAGCCGTGAGGAGATAATGAGGAAGGAAATAATGGTTGAGGGCTTACTTTCAATTCAAGCCGGTGAGAACCCAAGAATTATCGAAGAAAAGCTAAAGGCCTTCTTACCTCCTAAAATCAGAGAGCAGCTTCAAGCAAAGCAGGAAGGCATCGGGAATAATGCCTAGGGAATAGAATTACATAACCTTGAGTCTTTTTAATTGGAGGATTAAGTATGAAAAAAATAGTTACATATTCAATAATAGGCTTTATTCTATCAGGGGCATTCTTTGGAACAATATTTTATTTTGTCTTTTTTAAAGACAATCAGCCTGCAGTTAAGGCTGTCAAGACCTATGAGTACAGTATGGAGCCCTTCTCAACAAATCTTGGCAATGTGCGATCCTACTTTAAGGGCACCATAGTACTTGAAACAATCAATAAGGAGCTTGTTGACAGGCTACCGGAAAAGAATACAATAATACGTGACGGTATTATAGAAATATTAATATCGAAAACGCCTGAGGAGCTTCTGGATAAAGATGGTCTTCAGAGCCTAAAACACGAAATAATGCAGTCAGTAAATAAGGTAATGGATTCCAACGATATAACAAATATTTATTTTATCGACTACATAATCCAATAGGAGGTGAAGTAGTTGTCTGAGGTATTGTCCCAAAACGAGATAGATGCCTTGCTGAAGGCTTTAAGCACAGGTGAGGTTGATGTAGAGGAAATAAGAGAAGATAAGCAGGAGAAGAAGATAAGAAACTATGACTTTAAAAGTCCTAAAAAGCTGGCAAAGGATCAGTTAAGGACATTACAGATCATACACGAGAATTTTTCGAGGCTTCTTAATACCTTTCTTTCAGGCCATCTTCGGAGCTATATTCATACAGAGGTGTTATCTGTTGAGGAGGTTTCCTATTACGAATTTAACAACTCAATATCAAATCCGGCTTTACTTACAATAGCAAATTTTAATCCTTTGTCGGGACAAATTGTTATGGATATGTCCACCTCTATTGCCTTCACCTTTATAGATAGAATTCTTGGAGGAAATGGCAAATCACTGGAGGAAAAGAGAAGCTTTACTGAAATCGAGCTTACTTTGATTAAGAAGCTGATGAGACAGATTCTAGAGCTTTTAATAGATCCTTGGGAAAATGTAATAGAGCTGGACCCAAAGCTGGATAAAATTGAAACCAACTCTCAATTCATTCAGATTGTATCCCCTAACGAAACCGTAGCCCTTATAACCCTAAGCTTGAAAATAGGTGAGGTTGAGGGTATGATGAATATTTGTATCCCGCATATTGTTATAGAGCCTATATTAGAGAAGCTAAGCACCAGATTTTGGTTCTCAAATATCAATAAGGCTATTACAGAAAATGAAAAGCTTATGCTGAAGAAAAGGGTTGAAAAGAGTAAGGTTACTGTTTCTGCTGTGCTGGGGGGAACCCGTATTACAGTTAGGGATTTCCTTGAGCTTCAAAGGGGAGACGTCATCATGCTGGATAACCTGGTTAATAATGAAATAGAAATTCAAGTCGGTGATAAACAGAAATATTATGGCATACCAGGAACAAATAAAAACAAGCTGGCTGTCAAGATCACCAGGATTGACAAGAAAGGAGATGAACTGAATGAGTGAAATGTTATCTCAAGAGGAAATTGATGCCCTACTGAACGGCGCAGGCTTAGATAATACCATAAATGATGAGTACACAGATTTTACAGATGACGAAAAGGATACTATAGGTGAAATAGGTAACATCAGTATGGGAACAGCCGCTACGACCTTGTCAACCTTGCTTGGCAACAGGGTAAATATAACCACACCAAAGGTATCTGTACTTAGTGTTGAAGACCTGGCAAAAAATTATTCCCTTCCCTTCGTCGTAGTTGACGTAAAATACAAGGAGGGTCTTGAGGGCTTAAATGTTCTGATATTAAAGGAAGAGGACGTAAAGGTAATTACGGATTTAATGATGGGCGGTACAGGCGTTGCTTCTCCAGAGCCTATGTCGGAAATTCATATGAGTGCCATCAGCGAGGCCATGAATCAAATGGTGGGTTCAGCATCAACCTCCTTATCAGAAATGTTCGCTAAGAAAATAGATATATATCCACCAAGGGTATATAATATTGCTTTGAATGCAGAGGAGTTCGTTGACCTATTTCCAGAGTTTACAATGAGCTTCGTGAGAATATCCTTTAAGATGGTGGTTGGAGATTTAATCGACAGCGAAATAATGCAGCTGATACCACTAAATTTTGGAAAAGAGATGGTGGATAAGCTGCTACACGGTTTTGCAGCCTCAAATGCAGCCCCGCAGCCTGCGCCTCAACAGCAGAAGCCTGTAATGGAGAAGAAGCAAGTGCAGGAGGCTAGACAGCAGCAGCCGCAACAGCAAGCTTCATCAGCTCAACAAGAGTACTATGCACCACAGCAGCCCCAAAGACAGATGAGTGCACCGGTTAATGTTCAACCGGCACAATTCCAGTCCTTTGATGCAAACAACAATAGAAACATACCTGAGAATATTGAGCTGATTCAAGATGTTCCTTTGAACGTCACAGTCGAATTGGGTCGAACAGTAAAGCGTATCAGCGAGATATTGGAGTTTGGTCCCGGCACTATTGTAGAGCTGGACAGGCTGGTGGGTGAAGCCCTGGACATTTTAGTTAACGGTCAATGCGTTGCAAAGGGCGAGGTAGTGGTTATCGACGAGAACTATGGCATTAGAATAACTGACATAGTAAGTGCTTCAAAACGCTTTTCAAAGCTATAGGATAGCAGGGCAGGAGTCATCGAAAAGATAGATCGATGTCGAAACAAAGAATTAAAAAATGTCGAAGGCTATTGAACATAGTAGAAGAATCGATATATAATACCATTAAGGAAGATAAATAGAGTCAATTTTTCTTTCACAGTTATTGAATATAAATATTAAAACACAGCTTTGAGGAGGAATAAACTAATGTCAAAAGGAATTTTAGTCGTTGATGATGCAGCTTTCATGAGAATGATGGTTAAGGACGTATTGGTTAAAAATGGATTCGAGGTTATCGGCGAGGCGGAAAACGGAGCAAGAGCCATAGAAAAATTTAAGGAGTTGAACCCAGAATTAACTATTATGGACATCACAATGCCAGAAATAGATGGTATTCAGGCAGTCAAGGAGATTAAGAAGATTGATCCTAATGCAAAGGTGATTATGTGCTCGGCTATGGGTCAGCAGGCAATGGTAATTGAAGCTATCCAGGCAGGAGCAAAGGATTTTATCGTTAAGCCCTTTCAGGCGGATCGTGTCATTGAGGCAGTTAAAAAGGTAATGGGCTAAATTATGCCTGAGGATATTTACTCAATAGTTATGTTGTTATTTGCCATCGGTCTGGTGGTGGTGATGGCATTTGCAACAACATATATTATCGGTAAAAAGTCAAATTCCATAATGAGAAACCCCGGTATCAAGGTGCTGGAAAGGGCTTCTGTAGGCTTTCAAATCAACATTTATGTGCTTTTAATCAACGGCAAGGTATATATTTTATCAATTCAAAATAAGAGCACCCAGCTGTTGGATGTAATAGATGCAAAGGAATGGTTTGAGAAAAAGCAGGAATTTAGTCTTGAGGCACTACAGACCGGTGCCCCCCTTGAAAATTCCATGGATTCCATATCAGCCTATTTGAAGCGATACGTAAAAATGCCCAACAGAAAAAAAGGTGATGATTTATAATAATGGAAACGAAGCTGATAAAAACTCAAAAACACAATACAAAGGTATACCTATTGCTGCTGTTAGTTGGATTGTTTTTTTTCATGAGCCTGCAGCAGGCAAGCGCTGTGGCGGACCTGCCTATACCGCAAATCGGTATAACCATTGATGAGGCCGAAAGCCCTCAGCAGGTTACAACCTCACTGCAGCTGCTGTTTTTACTGACCATATTGTCTATTGCACCTGCTATACTTATAATGATGACCAGCTTCACTAGGATAATAATTGTATTATCCTTTCTTAGAAATGCAATCGCGACACAGCAAACACCGCCAACGCAGGTAATAATTGGACTGGCCTTGTTTTTAACCTTTTTTGTCATGGGCCCTATTGCAGCAGATATCAACGAAAACGCACTTCAGCCCTATCTTGCTGAGGAAATAACCGATGTAGAGGCTTTAGAGCTGGGGATGAAGCCCCTAAGAGAATTTATGTTTCGTCAAACAAGGGAAAAGGATCTGGCATTGTTTATAGAAATCTCTAACTCAGAGGTTCCAAATGAAATAGAGGATATTTCAACCACTACTTTAATTCCCGCTTTTATCATAAGCGAGTTGAAGACAGCCTTTCAATTAGGATTTATTTTATTTATACCCTTTATAGTCATCGATATGGTTGTAGCCAGTACCCTAATGTCAATGGGTATGATGATGCTGCCGCCGGCGATGATATCATTACCCTTTAAGCTGTTGCTGTTCATTATGGTTGACGGTTGGAATGTTATTGTTCGTTCCTTAATCTTAGGATTCAAGTAGGAGTGATTTTATGAATGAAGCTATGGTTATAGAGCTTGGTCAACAGGCTATGTTTACAATTTTGATCTTATCGGCACCAATGCTGGGGATTGGATTAATAGTTGGTTTAGCGGTAAGTATATTCCAGGCTACGACACAAATACAGGAGGCTACTTTAGCCTTCATACCCAAAATTGTAGCTATTTTTGCTGCTATTGTAATTTTCGGGCCATGGCTGCTGTCGGTAATAATCAACTACACCACCGGGCTCTTTGCTAATTTAAGCAGCTTTATTTCTTAAGGCTATTATGGAAAATTTACTGGATTTTATCCTTATAAATCTTAACATCTTTATACTTATAGCGGTGAGGATAACGGGAATATTTGTGGCGGCGCCGATCTTTGCACGAAACAATCTACCAGCAATAATGAAAATAGGTTTATCGGTTACAATAGCCTTTATTATGCTACCTTTGCTGCAGGAGAGAAGTCAATTGGCAATAGACTCCTTTTTACAGCTATCGGTATACACCATAAAGGAATTTTTGATAGGAATTTTAATCGGCTTCATTGCCTTTGTATATTTTTCATCTATATACCTGGCAGGCACCATTATAGATACTCAAATGGGATTTGGTATGGTGAATGTTTTTGATCCCCAGACCAATACCCAGATTCCCGTAATGGGGAATTTCTTTAATAATATGGTATCACTGCTGTTTATAGTGGTTAATGGACACCATCTTCTGATTAAAGCTTTAGTTAATAGCTATGAGATACTGCCATTGGGCTTTAGTCTAAATTTTAACATTGAATCAGTAAATATGATGACCAGAATATTTATTGAAATGTTTATTCTGGCGGCGCAATTTAGTGCTCCGGTACTACTGGCAATCTTTCTTGCCAATGTTCTGCTGGGGATATTAGCCAGAACGATGCCCCAGATGAATGTATTTATTGTAGGTCTCCCCTTAAAGATTATCGTGGGGATGGTGACGGTTATTATCTCATTACGTTATTTAGTACCCTTTTCAGAGAGACTATTCGCGAGAATACTTGTTATGATATATGAAATGCTACAAATCCTATCAAAGGGATGATGACATGGAATTGGAATTATTAGAATTAGAATTGTTAATTGATTTGCAGCTTTTTTCAGAGGAAAAGACAGAGGAGCCTACCCACAAAAAAATTACGGAATCTAGGGAAAAGGGACAGGTCCTCCAGAGTAAGGAAGTAAATTCAGCATTTATGCTTTTAGGCGCCTTTATATCCTTAAGGCTATTAGGGGGATTTTTAGGCAATATAATTCAAAGATTAACCTTATATGTTTATGAGGACTATCTCAGCATAAACTACTTATTTTCGATTACAAATATATACAAGCTAATGCTTACATCTCTGTACTATATGCTTTTGATGATTATACCTATGGCGGCCATATGCTTGATCATAGGTCTGGTATGCAGCTATATGCAGGTAGGCTACCTTTTTACCACCAAAACCCTTGAGATGAAATTCAGCAAGCTAAACCCCATAGAGGGATTTAAGCGGATGTTTTCGATGAAGTCGGTCTTTGAGCTGGTAAAGTCCTTTATCAAAATAATCTTCGTGGGTTTGGTGGTCTACAGATACGCAGAGGGTCAGATGGACACAATATTCAATACTGTGTCAATGGAAACCGGGCAAATAATCAAAACCATAGTGGATCTGACAATCCAAATCGGCTTAAGGGCTGGAATGGTGCTGGTTGCACTGGCTTTGCTGGACTATCTTTACCAAAGGTATGAACACAACAAAGGCCTAAAGATGACCAAGCAGGAGGTAAAGGATGAATACAAGCAGGTTGAGGGTAATCCTCAGATTAAATCAAAAATAAAGGAAAAGCAAAGACAGATATCAATGCGACGAATGATGCAGGATGTGCCAAAGGCCGATGTTATAATAACAAACCCTACGCACTTTGCTATAGCTATAAAATATGATTCAAGTCTCTCGGATGCTCCGATGGTGGTGGCGAAGGGGATGGATACTATAGCTCAGAGAATTAAGGAAATTGCCTCTGAAAACAATGTGCCCATGGTGGAGAATAAGCCGTTGGCACGAAGCCTTTACGATGCAGTACAGATAGGGCAGGCCATACCACAGGATATGTATCAGGCTGTGGCAGAGGTATTAGCTTACGTATATCAACTCAACAATAGGACTAAGGGGGCCAAGCTATGAAATTCGGTGACATAATAGTAGTTCTTGCTGTAATCGCCATAGTAATAATGATCATTATACCTATTCCATTAGGAGCCCTAGATGTATTATTGAGCTTCAACATATCGCTAGCACTATTAATATTGGTAATTGCAATGTATACACAGGAGGCATTGCAATTTTCAATATTCCCATCAATTTTACTTTTATCCACTCTCTTTCGTCTGGCCCTTAACATTACCACCACAAGATATATTTTATCCACTGGTAATGCGGGAAGCCTTATCGAAACCTTTGGAGACTTTGTAATGCAGGGAAATGCAATTGTAGGCTTTATCGTGTTTTTAATCATCATTATAGTTCAGTTTATGGTTATTACGAAGGGCTCCGAGAGGGTTTCTGAGGTTGCTGCCCGCTTCACCCTAGATGCTATGCCCGGTAAGCAGATGGCAATAGATGCTGATTTAAATGCAGGCTTAATAGATGATCGAGAGGCAAGGGACAGAAGAAAGAAGATTCAAAGAGAAGCAGATTTCTATGGTTCAATGGATGGTGCCAGTAAGTTTGTTAAGGGAGATGCCATTGCGGGTATCATCATTACAGTTATAAATATCATAGCCGGCTTTATCCTTGGTATGGTAATGGGAGGTTTGGACTTCGCCACTGCACTGCAAAAGTACACCCTATTAACCGTAGGGGACGGCTTAGCCAGCCAAATACCCTCACTTTTGATTTCAACCGCTACAGGCATCGTGGTCACCAGGGCTGCAACAGAGGGGAACCTTGGCAGCGACCTGCTAAAGCAGCTATTCAATCAACCGAAGGTTATGTTCATTATTTCAGGTGTCGTATTTTGTCTTGGGGCCTTTACCCCACTACCCACTTTTCCATTTGTTCTTATAGCCGCAGGCTTCCTAGCTTTAGGCATAAACCTGAGGAAGGCGTTGGCTAAGGCAGAAATGGAGGCTGTTATCAACCCCGTAGATGA
This sequence comes from Natronincolaceae bacterium, assembly GCA_048264125.1. Taxonomy (GTDB): domain Bacteria; phylum Bacillota; class Clostridia; order Peptostreptococcales; family Natronincolaceae; genus M1-B18. Next base: position 75,189 of record JBLXDM010000005.1, on the reverse strand, counting down.
AGCTGTGGAGGAAAAAAGGAATCCTGAAAATGTTATGCCATTATTGAATGTGGACCCAATAGAGCTGGAATTTGGTTATGGCATTATACCATTGGCGGACTCAAACCAAGGAGGAGACCTCTTTGACCGTCTGGTCATGATTAGAAGGCAATGTGCCCTAGAGTTGGGGATTATAGTTCCCATGATTCGATTGAGGGATAATATACAGCTGGAGCCAAATCAATACATAATCAAGATAAAGGGAGTAGAAATATCCTCGGGAGCCATTATGTTTGACCACTACTTGGCAATGAATCCAGGTATGGCCGGTGAGGAGCTGGAGGGAATTGATACCCAGGAGCCGGCCTTTGGACTACCGGCTAAATGGATTAATGAGCAGGAAAGAGAAAAGGCAGAAATTTATGGCTATACGGTGGTGGACCCGCCATCTATTATTGCCACCCATTTAACTGAGATAATTAAGAGAAATGCCCACGAGCTGTTGGGCCGCCAGGATGTTAAGAAGCTAATTGACAATATAAAGGAAACAAGCCCAGCATTGGTTGAGGAGCTAATACCTAATCAGCTAGGCATCGGTGATGTTCAGAAGGTGCTAAAGAACCTCCTTAAGGAGGGTGTATCCATAAGAAATATGGTGACAATACTTGAGACGCTGGCGGATTATTCCGGGATGACGAGGGATACCGACATGCTTACGGAATATGTAAGACAGGGGCTTGCTAGGGTGATATCCAAGCAATTTATACAGCAGCAGCCGGCTAAGGTTATTACCTTGGATCAGCTGCTTGAGCAAAGGATAATTGATTCTATACAGCAGACGGAAAGAGGCAACTATATTTCGATAGATCCCGATATCGTACAAACGATAATGGCGAATCTTGCCAGACAAATACAGAAGTTCGTTTCATTAGGAGAGCAGCCTATTGTCATTACTGCTCCTATAGTCAGACTATATTTTAAACGCCTAACAGAGCAATTGACGTCTGATTTAATCGTGCTTTCCTACAACGAGGTGGACCCTTCAGTAGAAATTGAATCGATAGGGATGGTGAGTATCTAATGAAGGTTAAAAAATTCAGTGGTGCCGATAATCACGAGGCCATGATGAAGGTTAGAGCCGAGCTGGGTATCAATGCAGTAATACTGCACCAACGAAGGGTTAAGCCTAAGGGCATTTTTGGCTTCCTTAAGAAGCCGATTATAGAGGTGGTGGCTGCTGTTGAAGAGTCTGTGCCTCAGGCAGCAACGGCGCAGGTGCTTAAGCCAACTCAGCCCAGAACACCGGAGGATCAGCTTAAGTCTAGGGTCAACACCATACCCAATACTGTAAAGGCAGTTGACGATACTCTCTCTAAGGAGATTTACGAGATTAAGACAATGCTTTCAGCTGTTGCTAAAAGAGTGAATCAGGAGGGCTTACCGGATGTACTGAAAAATAATGATAATCCCGAGCTTAGGCTGATATACGATGCTCTTAAGGCTCAGGAGATCGAGGAAGAGATTATGGAATATATCCTTAAGGATTTAGCCGACTCCCCTGATAATCAAAGCGTACATTATAAATTTCGTGACTTTATAAATAAATATGTAATGGAAAGAACTAAGAAATCCGGCTCTAAGGTAATCTTCTTTGTGGGGCCCACAGGGGTGGGAAAGACCACCACCATTGCCAAGCTGGCAGCAAATTATTCCTTAAATGAGGGAAAAAGCGTTGGGCTAATCAGTGCTGACACCTATAGAATCGCCGCTGTAGAACAGCTGAGGACCTATTGTGATATACTGAGCCTGCCGATAGAGGTGATTTATGAGGCTAAGGAAATACATAGTGCGATAGATAAATTAAAGGGCAAGGACTTAATACTTGTTGACACTGCCGGAAGAAGTCATAAAAATGACCTTCAAATCAAGGAGCTTCAATATCTTCTAAATGAGGTTGAGGATAAGGAAATATATTTGGTGGTAAGCTGTACCTCCAAGAACAGCGACTTAAGGGAAATCGTAAAGACCTATGAGTTTATTAGGGATTACAAGCTAATTCTTACCAAGCTGGATGAAGCAACCACCTACGGTACGATAATTAACACTGCAATCCATACCCAAAGGCCCCTCTCCTATATAACTACGGGACAAAGTGTCCCCGATGATATTGAAATTATAAGTGTTGATAAAATAATAAGCCTTTTATTAGAGGGGGCTTAAATTGATGCAGGATCAAGCAACCAGACTTAGGGAGCTAATAAAGCAGAAAAAGGATAAAGGAATTCTTAAGACAGCAGACGGTCCTGGAGCAAGGGTTATATGTGTTACCAGCGGCAAAGGGGGCGTAGGCAAGACGAATTTCACTTTAAATTTGGCCATAGCTTTAAGCAGGCAAAGCTATAGGGTAATGATATTGGATGCTGATTTAGGTCTTTCAAATATTGATATAGCTATGGGGTTAGTACCGAAGTATACCCTACAGGATGTTATAAATGGTAGCAAAGAGCTTAAGGATGTAATAATCACGGGACCTAATGGCATCAAGCTTATTTCCGGCGGGTCAGGGATATTGGAGCTTATAGATATGCCGGAGACCAAAATTCAGTCCTTGATTGAAAAGCTGGAGGAAATTAACAGCATGGCGGATATTATTCTTATAGATACGGGTGCAGGCCTATCAAAGTCGGTGATGTCCTTTGTCATGGCCGCCGATGAGGTAATCATAGTTGCTACGCCTGAGCCAACCTCCATCACCGATGCCTATGCAATGATAAAGACGATTGGAATGAAGGAGCGAGGGAAACGATTAAAGCTATTGATTAATCGTGTGGAGAGCCTCAATGAGGGGAAGATTACCTTTGAAAAGCTGAAGCTGGCCTCGGAGAAATTTTTAAATATCCAAATAGAAAAGCTGGGGTATTTGGCAGAGGATATAAATGTCAGCAGATCAGTAAAGCTTCAGAATCCCTTTTTATTGCAATTCCCCAATTCCACAGTCAGTAAAAATTTAGAAGCTATAGCATTAAAGCTGACGAACGAGGGCTTCACAGATGATTCTCTTGTAACCAATAAAGGATTTTTCAATCGTATAGTCAGCTTATTTAGATAAGGGGTGGATTTATTATGGATCTTTTCTCTGAGCTTAAGATTGGAGAAAAATTAGAAATAGAACCATTAAGGGAGGATAGGAGGCAAGTAACCAGCAAAAATATAATCGTTAGCCAGCTGCTGGATACAAAGGAGGATAAATTATACATATCAAGTCCGATCCTAAAGGGGGCACCCTACCCTCTATATGTAGGAAATAGGATTAAGGTAATATTTTTAAGGGAAGATAAAGGAATTTACAGCTTTGTTGCCGAAATAAAGAAGAAGATACAGGCGCGTTTGACGATTTATGTCATTGAACCTATAAGTGAGGCAGAAAAAACCCAGAGAAGAATATTTTACAGGCTGGATATCACAAGGAAGGCAACCTTTAGGCTATTGTCCGAGGATGAGGACATCATCATCGAGGCAGCAACCAAGGATATCAGCGGTGGTGGTATAAAGGCTATTTCAAGAAAGCCTATAGCAACAGGCAAGAATGTAGCGTGTACCCTATACTTAAGCGATGAATGTATTCTAACGCTGCAGGGTAATGTAGTACGCTGTGTAATTGATACCAACACCGGTGATTATCAGCTGGGTATTTCCTTTCTTGAGGGCAACGATGGGGCTAGAAATAGGATTGTTTCCTTTATATTTGAAAAACAAAGAGAATTGAGAAAAAAAGGACTGATATAAAATGCTTCCGGTTAAAGAGGATCAAATTAAAGTATTAATAGTTGATGATTCGGCCTTTATGCGAAAGATTCTTACAGATATTCTAAACAGTGATCCTGTAATTAATGTTGTAGGCTTTGCCAGAAATGGCAAAGAGGCTATTGAAAAGGTAATGCTGTTGAAGCCGGACCTAGTAACCATGGATGTTGAGATGCCAGTAATGGGCGGAATAGAAGCCCTAAGCTACATCATGCAAAGCAATCCCCTTCCCGTGGTAATGCTTAGCAGCCTCACCTCCGACGGTGCAGAGGCGACTCTGTCGGCTTTAGAGCTGGGGGCAGTTGATTTTGTAGAGAAGCCCTCCAGCATATACGCAATAAATCCTAAGGATATGAAGGCTGAAATTATCAATAAAATAAAGGTAGCCGCAGCAGCAAAGGTTGGAAGAAGAGGTAGTACTGAGGCCACAGTCCAGACGATAGAGTCCCGCAGCAGCTTCAGAGAAATAAAGCGACAAGCCATAGGCAGCAAAAGGCAGCTGATTGCAATAGGTATATCTACCGGGGGGCCAAGAGCCCTACAATCGGTAATCCCTGCACTACCTAAGGGCTTAACGGCGCCGGTATTAATCGTTCAGCATATGCCTCCGGGCTTTACACGATCCTTGGCCGAAAGGCTAAATTCAATATCGAATGTCACTGTGAAGGAGGCGGAGGATGGAGAAAAGCTAAGGGATGGTTGGGTATACATTGCACCGGGAGATTATCATCTACAGATCGTAGAGGGTCAATCCAAAGAATTGACTGTAAGGCTTTCTAAGGAGCCACCGGTTTCGGGCCACAGGCCTTCTGCTGATGTCATGTTCAAGTCTATAGTCGACTTAAGCAATACCGATGCCATCGCCGTTATAATGACGGGAATGGGCTCCGACGGCTCCAATGGATTAAAGCTTTTGAAGGAAAGCAAGGGGGCATACATTATCGCCCAGGACGAAGAAAGCTGCGTGGTGTATGGAATGCCTAAAAGTGCAGTAAAGCTAGGAATCGTTGATGTGGTTTCACCCTTAAGTAGGATAACTAATACTATAATTAACAGGTTGGAGGTGTTGTAAAATGGATATGAGTCAATATTTAGACATATTCATAGAAGAATCGAAGGAGCATTTGCAAAACATGAATCAAACCCTGCTGCAGCTTGAGCAGTCCCCGGAGGAATTGAGCCTATTGAATGAAATCTTTAGGATAGCGCATACACTTAAGGGAATGTCCAGCACAATGGGTTACAACAACATAGCCCATCTTACCCATGAGATGGAGAATCAGCTTCATGCTATAAGAAGCGGTGAGCTAAAGATTAACACAAAGATAATAGATATATTATTCACCTGCTTCGATCAGCTGGACAAGTATATAGGGCAGGTTGAGATGAATGGCAGCGAGGGTGATATGATTTCCGGAGAGCTAATAAAGCAGCTGGAGGCTTTGCAAGCTACAAGCAACACCACCTCAAGCCCTGTTACCGGCAAAGATGTGATGATAAATCCACAGCTGAACATTCAATTGAGTGAGTATGTCCACAACGTCTTGAGAAAGGCTGCCGCTGAGGAGCTAAATACATACATGGTAAAGATTACCCTGGACTCAAAGTGCATGCTGAAATCTGCCCGCGCCTACATAATTATTAACACACTTGAGCGCTTGTCGGAGATCATCCATTCCAACCCAAGCATAGAGGATATAGAGGATGAAAGATTTGATCATAGCTTTGAGCTGGTGCTGGTGGCGAAATCAGATAAGCGGGTATTAGAGAAGGAGCTAAATTCAATATCAGAAATAGAAGCGATAGAGATTGTTGATTTAAAGGCTAACGATATCACTATTGAGAAGCAGGAAGAGGAGTCAATTACCTTAACCGAATCTGACGAGGAGCACCAGCAGTCATCCGCAAATCAAAATGAAAATCGAAGCAAAAAAGGAAAGACCGGAAAAACAGTTCGTGTTGACATAGACCGATTAGATAATCTAATGAATCTGGTAAGTGAGCTTATTATCATAAAAACCAGATTAGAGGATATTGATGGCTCAAACAGCAACCACAACAATATGCATGAGGCGATAGAATACATGGAAAGAATCACCACCAGCCTCCACGATGCAGTTATGAAGGTTCGAATGGTTCCTATAGAAAGAGTATTCAATCGTTTCCCAAGGATGGTCAGAGACCTTTCGAGGGATTTAGGTAAGGAGATAACACTGTTTATGTCCGGCGAAGAGACGGAGGTAGACAGGACTGTTATAGATGAAATAGGTGATCCTTTAATTCATCTTATTAGAAACTCCATAGATCATGGTATAGAGGACCCTGAAACAAGAGCAAGGTCCAATAAGGCTAAGAACGGTACCGTAAAATTGGTTGCCTATCCCGATGGAAATAGCGTTGTTATCGAGGTTGAGGACGACGGTAAGGGTATAGATATTGAAAAGGTGAAAAGCAAGGGCCTTGAAAGAGGCATTATAACACCGGCTCAAGGCCAATCAATGGACGAAAATGAAATAATCCAGCTGCTTTTCCACCCCGGCTTCAGTACTGCCGATAAAATCTCAGATATATCCGGCAGAGGGGTAGGCTTAGACGTTGTTAAGACAAAAATCGAATCCCTTGGAGGCGTTGTTGAGGTTGACACCAAAAGTGGAAGAGGCAGTAAGTTTATAATCCGTCTGCCGCTTACCTTGGCGATTATTCAGGCGCTATTAGTCAATATAGGCGCTGAAAAATATGCGATACCTCTTAATAGCATCAAGGAAATTACAACAATTGAAGCCAATACCATCAGAAGAGTTCAGAATAATGAGGTTGTTCTTTATCGTAATACCACTCTGCCGATCATGAGGCTTTCAAATCTGTTAAACGTGCAGGTGGATGATTCCCTTCAGGCTGAGGAATATATCGTTGTAATCGTTAAAAAGGGTGATAAGACGGCAGGCTTAATCGTAGATCACCTGATAGGACAACAGGAGATAGTTATTAAATCCTTAGGCAAATTCCTTTCAAATATTAAGGCAATTGCTGGGGCAACTATTCTGGGTAATGGCTCTGTAGCTTTAATCGTAGACACAAATTCATTTTTTTAAGGGGTGAAGACCAGTGAGTAATCATTTAGAAAACAATAATCAATATGTAATTTTTAAGCTGGAAAATGAATTCTATGGTATACCCATCAATTATGTTGAAACGATAGAAAAGGTGCTGGAATTAACAAGGGTACCCAACACCCCCGTATATGTAAAGGGGGTAATCAACCTTAGAGGCGTGGTTGTTCCGGTGGTGGATTTAAGACAGAGATTCAACCTAAAAACCAGAGCCATTGCGGATGAATCAAGGATCATTATTCTTTCAATTGATGAGGTGGCGGTAGGGCTTCTAGTGGATAACTCCTCCGAGGTTATCACGATTATGGAGGATGCAATAGATAGCACCAGCAACTTAGTGAACTCCTTTGAAGACGACTATATAAAGGGAATAGGCAAGGTTGACGATAGAATGATTATAATAGTGGATATTCCTAAAATACTGGGAATAGCTATGGAAAGCTAATAGGGTGGTGTAAAATGACATTTTCATTAGATGATTTAAATAATGAGCATCTAGATGTCTTAAGAGAGGTTGGAAATATTGGTGCAGGTAATGCTGCAACTGCGTTGGCCAAAATGGTTCAAAAGAAAATAGATATGGATGTACCAATTGTGCAAATCCTCTCCTTTGAGGATGTAGCGGCTATTTTAGGCGGAGAAGAGATGGTTGTGTCAGGCATATATTTTCAGGTGGAGGGAGATATAAACGGTAATATCATGTTTGTATTGGATATTGCCTCCTCCAAGGTGCTGACGGGAATGCTTATGGGTAGGGACGACTATAGCGGTGATTTGGACGACATGGATTACTCGGCGTTGCAGGAGATAGGAAATATACTTTCTGGCTCCTATATATCCTCGTTAAATATGCTTACGGGTTTGAGCCTTAAGCTCTCTGTACCCTCTTTATGCGTGGATATGGCGGGAGCAATATTAAGTGTTCCTGCGATACAATTTTCTCAAACCGGCGATAAGGTGGTATTGATCGAGACGATATTAAAGGATGGAAACAGTCTAGTAAAGGGTAATTTTTTCCTGATCCCTGATGAACCCTCCTTCGTAATTCTATTAAAAAGTCTGGGAGTGTTAAGATAAGATGCAGAAGGTAATAAAGGTTGGTATGGCGGACTTAAAAATTGTAACAGAACCAGATGTTTTAACAACTCTGGGTTTGGGCTCATGTGTGGGAATAGCCCTATATGACAAAGTCACCAGGATTGCGGGCCTGGCCCATATAATGCTCCCTGACAGCAGCCAGATTAAGAATAATCAGAATCTTGCTAAATTTGCAGATACAGCCATAAATTTACTGGTTGCTGAAATGATACAAAAGGGTGCAAATCCGGGGCGATTGACGGCCAAAATATCCGGAGGCTCCCAAATGTTTTCCTTTGGAGCAAACGGCAGTGATTTAATGAAGATTGGCTACCGTAATGTGGTGGCAACCAAGGAGCTATTAGGAAGGCTAAGAATCCCTATACTCTCAGAGGATACCGGGGGAAACTATGGTAGAACCATCGAGTTCTATTCAGAAAATGGCAGTTTATTAGTAAAAACCATTGGGCATGGGGTAAAGATTATCTAGCTATTTTATACTATACTTACCGGGAGGCTGACTATGGAACATTTAAGCCTATGGCAAAAATTCAAGAAATGCAATGATTTAGATGCCAAAAACAGTTTAATTGAAAAATACATAGAGATAGTAAAGATAGTTGCCGGAAGACTTTACAGCAGCTATGGCGCCAATGTTGAATATGAGGATTTGGTTAGCTATGGGATATTCGGATTAATTGATGCTATTGAGAAATTTGAAATTGACAAAAACGTAAAATTCGAAACCTACTCACAAATCCGTATTCGTGGTGCAATTATTGATCAGCTACGAAGTCTGGACTGGGTTCCCAGATCCGTAAGGCAAAAAGCTAAGGATGTGGAAAATGCTTACCAGAGGCTTGAAAGCAATTTAGGGAGAAGCGCCGCAGACTTTGAGGTTGCAAAGGAGCTAAACGTTTCTCTAAAGGATTTTCAGGGAATGCTGCAGCAGATCAATAATTTAAGTGTTATTTCTATAGAGGAAAAGCTGTATGATGGCTATATCAATCAGGTTTCTGAGCCGGAAAATCAGTCGCCGGAGGATATTGTATGTAATTTAGAAGTATTCAAAACCCTAAAGAATAGTATAGATTTGCTTCCGGAAAGAGAGAGGGAGGTTATTTCCCTATACTACTACGAGGAGCTTACATATAAGGAGATTGGTGCTGCATTGGGTATATCTGAATCAAGGGTGTCGCAGCTTCACTCAAAGGCAATTTCACGCCTGAAGTCAAGGCTAAACTATTAGTGCCTTGCGCTTCAATTATTGTGCTATATTCTAAAGTGCCAATACTTTGATCAAAGTATAGGAAGGAGCGTATCGGGATGGATAGCATAGGGATAAATAAGGATTATATAATAGCAGAAGGGGAATCCTATCAGGAGGCCTTAGCCTCCGGCTTAGAAAGCCTTAAACTGACAAAGGATAAGGTAGAGGTCGAGATAGTAGAGGAAAGAAAGGCTTCCTTTTTCAAGAAGGGTGTATGTAAGCTGAAGCTTACACCTGTAAATTCAATATCCCCTAATACCTCAACTGATACTGCAATAGGGGCCTCAGATTTAGAAACAGTAATTGAAGGCGCTGAAAAGCTGGTGAAGGAAATCAACACGAGGGAAGCCGAAGCATCAATCTCATATTTGGTAGAATACAAGGAGGATGGTGTATATATCACCACCAGAAATCTTGCCGATACCAATATAAAAAAAGCGATGGAGGAGCTTACTAAGGCCTTAAATAGGAAATCCGTAAAGGATATTGAGACCCAACAAATAGCCGTGGCCTTTAACCAAGAGGGAATAGCCACTAAAATTGCACCACCGCAGCAGGAGGTACTTATAGACAGCGCAGTCTATTATGATATATCCAGGGATAAGCTGGAGGCTAAGATTTTATTGACAGCCCCTGATGGTGGAAAGACCTTTAGCTTTGATGACTTAAAGAATGAGCTATTCAATAAAAAGATCATCTATGGTATTAAAGAGGATGTATTAAAAAGCATAGTAGAAAATAGACAATATGAAGTCTGGTTTACGGTGGCGGAGGGAAAGGCCCCTGTCAACGGAATAGATGGGAAAATAGCATACAGCTTTGAAACAAACCGCCAAATAAAGCCTATGTATCTTGATGACGGCACCGTTGATTATAAACAGTTGAATTTAATAAGCAACGTTAAGACGGGTGAAGCTCTGGCCCAGATCTTCAGACCTACAAACGGTACTCCGGGAATGGATGTCTATGGCACAACTCTGGTAGCTAAGCGTGGGAAGGAAGTAAATATAAGGCCAGGAAAAAATGTTGAGGTGGACAGCGAAGGCCTGAAGTTTTCAGCCGCAAGGGACGGACAGGTATATATAGCTGAAAACAAGCTGAATGTCAGTGAGATTTATGAGGTGGCAGGAGATATAGACACCTCCACTGGAAATGTAAGCTTCAATGGTACGGTTGCCGTCAGAGGAAATGTAAAGTCCGGCTTTACAGTGGAGGCTACTGGAGATATCCACATCAATGGTGTAGTGGAGGCAGCTACCCTTAAGGCTAAGGGGAATATAGCACTTAGCAGGGGAATCCAGGGCAACAATCAGGCCTATATTGAGGCCGGCGGCAATCTGGTGGCAAAATATATTGAAAATGCACAAATAAGGTGCTTTGGGGATATACATGCAGATTGTATAATGCATAGTGAGGTTGTAGCTAAGGGTAAAATTGTACTTGTCGGTAAAAAATCATTGGTTGTAGGGGGAGACATAAGGGTAGGCGAGGAGCTAAGGGCAAGAATTATCGGCTCCCATATGGGTACCAATACCAGAATAGAGGTAGGTATAGATCCTGATGACAAGGTTAAATACGATGAGCTGAAGAATGAGCTTCTGGAAATCGATAGAAACTCAGAAAACCTTAAAAAGACGATAGATTTGCTGGGTAGAATGGCTAAAACCTCCCAAATTCCTAAGAGCAAGGAGGAAATCCTTGTTAAATCCCTTAAGACCTATCAGTTCCTCAAGGAAAAGCATCAAAGCCTAAGCAGTCAGTTTCAGCAGATGGAGGCAAAGATACAAAGCCTTTCCAATGGAAAGGTCCATGCCAGTGGTACCATATACCCTGGGGTTAAAATTATTATTCTAAATAGCACCAGATTTATCAATGATGAAATTGCCTTTTGCACCCTCTACAAAAAGGATGGTGAGGTTGTTGTAGGTCCCCATGAAAAATAGGCGGTGATATTATGTCCATAAGACCAATTGATTTTCATGTCACTCATGCAAATACCGTTAATGAATCCAAGGCCAAGCAGAATGAACTTAACCGCAACAGAGAAATAAATAGCATTGCAGAGCATCAGCAGGCCGTTGAGGTGGAGAAGAATAAAAAGCGTGTAATAAATACCGAAGCGGCTAAGGAAAAAAGGGTTAAATCGGAGGACCGAGATAATCAATCAAAGGGCTGGCAGCAGGAGAAAAATGATACCAAAAGAGATGGACACGAAGAAAAGCAAAACAGTAAGGAATTAGCTAAAAAGGGTGAAACTAAGGGCTTGAAAATAGACATTATGATCTAAAGAGGTGCAGAATGCTATATGATAATTTGATTATAATATTTATCGGGGTTGCTCTTGTGGCAATTTCCCTATACTTTATTGTAAAGCAGAATAATTATGAGGAGGAGGACTATTATTACAGGGCCTCCCAAATGAATAACAATGACAACGCTGGCAGCCAGCTCTTGAATAATCAACTGGAGGCTGTTACAGAGGAGCTGGAGGAGCTGAAGCTGAAGCTGGAGACGCTTGAAGTCAATCAACGAAGCCTTGCTTCAGTGGAGGAAGCTAAGGCAATTGAGGCTCCTCAGGAGGAAATTCCCTTTAATCATGCCTTAAATTATCAATTGTTTCTCAATAGAAATGAAGATATAATAAAGCTATATAATGAAGGCCATGGCATAGATACAATTGCCCGAACACTAAACAAGAGCTTTAGAGAGGTTGAAATGATCATAAAGCTTAGCAAATGAGGTGAAAATTTGAGAAAAATTTGCATCCGCAGCATGGTATTAGGGATAGGCATAGGTTTGATACTGGTGGCTTCTCTAAATCTCTTTTTTCAGTATAAATCCAATACAATACAGGCAAATGCCAACCCTGCACCAGGCCCATCTAGCCTGGAGGAATCCCTTCAAAACATGAAAAAGGATATGTCAGAAGCAGGTATTGCAAACGAGGATACCGGCAATAATAGTGATATTATACCAGAGCCAGAGGCAGAGGAAGTGGCTGAGGCGGAGTCTGATGCCAACGATATGCTTCCGGTTGAAATCAGAATCACAAGGGGCATGACCAGTGAGACCATTGCAGACCTGCTGGTGGAAAATGGCGTTATCGCCAGTCGTCAAGAGTTTATAGACTTGGCCATAGAGCTGAAGATGACGAAGCAGTTTAAATATGGTATTAAGCTGGTACCCCATGAGGCAACTCTGGAGGAAATAATTGAAATACTAACAAAAGTAGATTAAAGAAGGCCTTCAGAAATATTTTGTCGTTATTTTCCACTGTTTTTGAAAAATATTTATTGCTTGTGATAAAGCAGTGTGTTAAAATACTTAAGGTGGTAAAAACACACATCCTATAATCTTCCTGGTGGTGCTTTAAAAGTCCCAGGCGGACATGATTAGGATGGAGGAAAAACTAGAGGAGGTGTCGTAATGTCAGTAATTTCTATGAAACAATTATTAGAAGCGGGTGTTCACTTCGGTCATCAAACTAGAAGATGGAACCCTAAGATGGCTGAGTATATCTTTACAGAAAGAAACGGAATCTATATTATAGATTTACAAAAAACTGTAAGGAAGGTTGAGGATGCTTACGATGTAATGAAGGAAATCGCATCGGCGGGTAAACCAATCCTATTTGTAGGTACAAAGAAGCAGGCTCAAGAGGCTATCGAAGAGGAAGCAAAAAGATGTAATATGTACTATGTAAACCAAAGATGGTTGGGTGGTATGCTTACAAACTTTAAAACCATTAAAAACAGAATCGACCGTTTACGTGAGCTTGAAAAAATGGAAGAGGATGGTACATTTGCTGTTCTACCTAAGAAAGAGGTTATCAAGCTTAGACATGAGCAAGAGAAGCTAGAAAAGTTCTTAGGCGGAATCAAGGATATGCCTGAAATGCCTGAAGCGATTTTCGTTGTTGACCCAAGAAAAGAGAGAATCGCTATTAAAGAGGCTCATAAACTAGGTATACCTGTAATCGCTATTGTAGATACTAATTGTGACCCTGATGAGGTAGACTATGTTATACCGGGTAATGACGATGCAATTAGAGCTGTTAAACTACTTACTGCTACAATGGCAAATGCAGTCATTGAAGGAAGACAAGGTGTACAAACTCAAGAATAGAGATTAACGAGGTAAGGGTTTTAAAGGGATTTTCCCTTACCCTTACCTTTAATAATATTTTAAGAGGAGGATTAACTATGAGTATAACGGCGGATATGGTAAAGGAAATAAGAGAAAAAACCGGTGCGGGTATGATGGACTGCAAAAAGGCATTAACTGAAACAAACGGCAATATGGAAAAGGCTATTGAGGTATTAAGAGAAAAGGGTCTTGCTGCAGTGGCTAAAAAGGCTGGAAGAATAGCTGCGGAGGGCTTAGTTGAAGCATACATACATGGTGGCAGAATCGGAGTACTGGTAGAGGTCAACTCTGAAACAGACTTCGTTGCAAAGAATCAAGAATTTAAGGACTTCGTAAGAGATGTAGCATTACAAATAGCAGCTTCAAACCCTCTTTATGTTAAAAAGGAAGAGGTTCCTCAGGATGAAATAGAGAAGGAAAAGGAATTCCTTAGAAAGCAAGCCTTAAACGAAGGCAAGCCTGAAAAAATCGTTGACAAAATGGTTGAAGGCAGAATTGAGAAATATTACAAAGAGGTTTGTTTATTAGAGCAGCCATTTGTTAAAAATCCAGATATAACAATCGGAGCTTTGCTATCAGAGAAAATTGCAAAAATTGGTGAGCACCTAAGCATTAGAAGATTCGTTCGCTTCGAGGTAGGCGAGGGTATAGAGAAAAAGCAGGAGAACTTTGCTGAAGAGGTTGCAAAGACATTAGGTCAATAATAAGAATAAAGGAGAACGCGACTGTGTTCTCCTTTTAAAAAATCTTCTAAACACGAAAAATACAAAGTATTTTGTTCATTATATATTAACTAGAAAATAAAGGATTTTATTACAGCCTGTAGAAATATTAGAATGGAGGAGTAAATATGTCAGGTCCTCACTATAAACGAGTTTTATTAAAATTAAGCGGTGAAGCTTTAGCAGGAAATCAAGGCTTTGGTCTGGATACCGATACAGTCAACCATATAGCAAACCAAATCAAGGAGATTATTAATATGGGAGTGCAGGTTGCCCTAGTTGTCGGTGGAGGTAATTTCTGGAGGGGTAGAAGCGGTGAAGGCATGGACAGAACCACAGCCGATTACATGGGCATGATGGCAACTGTTATAAATAGCCTTGCAATGCAGGATGCCCTAGAGAATATCGGAGTTCTGACCCGTGTGCAAACGGCTATAGAAATGCGTCAGATTGCTGAGCCCTATATCAGAAGAAGGGCTGTAAGGCACTTGGAAAAGAACAGAGTCGTTATTTTCGCAGCCGGTACCGGGAATCCATATTTTTCAACAGACACCACTGCAGCACTGCGGGCAGCAGAAATTGAAGCAGAGGTAATACTATTGGCAAAAAAAGTAGACGGCGTGTATGATATGGACCCACATATTTACCCAGAGGCCAAGAAATTCGAGACCCTTTCCTACATCGATGTTCTGAAGCTGGGGCTAAAGGTAATGGATTCAACTGCGACTTCACTATGTATGGATAATAAAATACCTATTAAGGTCTTTGGTCTAGAGGACCCAGAAAATATCATAAAGGTAGTGCAAGGGGAGAATATAGGGACTTATATTAATAGTTAAATATAAAAGGAGGGTATAAAATGTATTCAGAAGTACATATGCATTTAGAGGAAAAAATGCAAAAAACCATTAATGTTATTAAGGATGATTTTAATGCAATTCGTGCAGGTAGAGCTAATCCAGCAATTTTAGACAAGCTAACCATCGAATATTATGGAACAACTACTCCTATTAAGCAGGTGGCAACGATTTCGGCTCCGGAGCCTAGAATGATCGTTATTCAGCCCTTTGACAGGAATGCAATGGTGGCTATTGAGAAGGCAATACTCCAATCGGATTTAGGCTTAAACCCATCAAATGATGGTAAGATCATCAGATTAAGTATTCCTCAATTGACAGAGGAAAGAAGACGTGATCTGATTAAGGTGGTTAAAAAGACCGCAGAAGAGGGCAAGGTTGCCTTAAGAAACGAGAGAAGAGATGCCAACGAGGCACTGAAGAAGCAGCATAAGGATGGAGAGCTTACTGAGGATGACTTAAAAAAGGCCCAGGATGAGGTTCAAAAAATTACAGATAAATATATACAGCTAATAGATGAGCAAACGACTAAAAAGGAAAAGGAAGTAATGGAGGTTTAAGCCTTGAAGATTCCAGATGTATTAGGATATTTGGCAGATGAAGCAGTGGATGCTCTGATGGCGGCAGGCTTTAAACCAGTTATTTTGGAAAGCTACGGCAAGAAAACAATTGAAGGCGGCACAGCAAGGGTGATTCGACAAAGGTTAGTCAGCAAGGAAGAAGTAGAGCTGACAATATCATTATTTTAGGCCCCCGTTAAGGGGGTTTAAAAATGAATAGGGTGATAATATGACAAGACAAAAGAAGAAGCAGCAGACAATTGATATAGCGACCCTGGAGCTTAACCTAGAGAGCCTACCAAAGCACATAGCAATCATTATGGATGGCAATGGCAGATGGGCTAAGAAAAGACTTATGCCCAGGTCCTTTGGCCATAGGGCAGGGGTGGAGGCCTTAAGAAGCGTAATTCGAACTGCATCTGATATAGGTATAGAGGTACTAACCCTGTATGCCTTTTCTACAGAGAACTGGAATCGCCCTGTTGAGGAGGTCTCCGGCCTTATGCAGCTGATGGTGGAATATCTTAAAAAAGAGGCTAGAGCCCTTCATGAGAATAGTGTAAAAATAACCACCATAGGAGACCTATCAAGGCTTGAGCCAAGGCTGATTGATGAAATCAATTGGGCTACCGATCTAACAAAAGATAATGACGGCTTGAATTTAAATATTGCCTTAAATTATGGTGGCCGTGATGAGCTTATCAGAGCAATTAAAAAAATAGCATCAGCCGTTGATAAGGGCAGGCTTTCTCCTGCTGAAATAGATGATGAGCTAGTGAAGAGCTATCTTGACACCTCCGAAATCCCTGACCCTGAGCTATTAATAAGGACAAGCGGTGAATATAGATTCAGTAATTTCCTGCTGTGGCAAACTGCCTACACAGAATTTTATTTTACAAATACTCTTTGGCCGGATTTTAACGGCGATCTATTGTTGGAGGCTATAAGAGACTATCAAAAGCGGGATAGAAGATTTGGTAGCCTTTAGAGGAGGATTTTATGCTTAAACGTGTAATAAGTGGATTAATTGGTGTGCCAATCCTAGTAGCTATTGTTTATTTTGGTGGTCTGACACTATTTTTATCGGTTATGGTGGTTTCGTTAGTTGGACTAAGGGAGTTTTATAAGGCTGTGGCGGTTAAGGAAATAAAGCCTGTGGAAATCGTTGGCTATATATCGGCGGTCATGCTTCTAAGCAGCTTTTACTATGCCCATAATGCAGATTATCTGCTATTCATTTTGATTGCAACCTTTATGGTGCTGAGTCTCATAATAATAATTTACAATAGTAAATACACGATTTTAGATGGGGCCATAAGTCTGATAGGGATAATATATGTTGCTCTTTTTTTAGGACATGTCATTCTAATAAGCAAGGAGGCAAACGCTATAGTCATATGGCTTGTGTTTATTACCGCCTTTGGCGCTGATACACTTGCTTATTTCTCCGGATATTTTTTTGGCAAAAGAAAGCTATGTCCTGCCATCAGTCCTAAAAAAACCGTTGAGGGAGCAATAGGCGGCACGTTAGGCACTACCATCATCAGCGGAGTATTTGGATTTTTATTTTTGAGGGAGCATCTTTTTACAGTTATATTAATAGGGCTTGTAGGAAGCATACTCTCCATTGCGGGTGATTTAACGGCATCCCTTATTAAAAGAAAAGTGGGAATTAAGGATTTCGGAAATATCATGCCGGGGCATGGCGGAGTTCTGGACCGCTTCGACAGCATCATATTTACCGCACCAGTGGTATATTATTTTTTAATATTTATTATCAATAGAGTGTAAAAATAAGCATGGCATCTGTTATGCTTATTTTGATTTTGGGAAGAAATATTATATAATATACATATAGGGATAACATATAATATTTAGAGTGGTTGTAAAAATCTATAACGAGGTGCAGAGATGAAGAAAAGAATATGTCTACTGGGCTCAACTGGGTCCATTGGAAATCAGGCAATAGAGGTAATCCGTGAGCACAGCGATAAATTTGAAATAACGGCGATAGCAGTTATGAGGAGCATTGATGCCCTAGAGGAGCAGATATATGAATTCAAACCGGCTGTGGCTGTTGTATTTGATGAGGCTCAGGCTAAGCTGTTGAAGTCAAGAATAACCGCTACTGATACCAAAATACTTACCGGCATGGAGGGGCTGATTGAAGCTGCTACCCATGAAGAGGTGGATATGGTCCTTAATTCGGTGGTGGGAAGTGTAGGTCTTCAGCCAACCTTGATGGCTATACGAAGTAAAAAGGATATTGCTCTAGCCAATAAGGAGACTTTGGTGGTTGCAGGCGGCCTAATTATGGAGGAGGTCAAGAAAAGCAATGTCAATATCGTTCCTGTAGACAGTGAGCATTCAGCTATTTTTCAGTGCTTGCAGGGTCAGGCAGAAAACAGCCTCTCTAAAATTCTGTTGACGGCCTCCGGTGGTCCCTTCAGAGAATGGGCCAAGGAGGATATAGCAAAGGCGGATTATAGGGCGGCCCTTAAGCATCCCAATTGGAGCATGGGGAGAAAAATATCTATTGATTCTGCAACCCTGATGAATAAGGGGCTGGAGGTAATAGAGGCAAAATGGTTATTTAATTTAGATGTGGATAAAATAGAGGTAGTGGTTCATCCTCAAAGCATTATACACTCTATGGTGGAGTTTCAGGATTATTCTGTTATAGCACAGCTGGGAATGCCGGATATGAAGCTGCCGATACAATATGCACTGACCTATCCAAGGCGTTATGAAGGAAAGCTTCCCAGACTTAGCTTTAGTGAGGTTAAGGAGCTGAGCTTCCGACAGCCTGATTTAGAAAGCTTTCCATGCTTAAGGCTGGCATATGAAGCAATAGCTATTGGAGGAACCATGCCATGTGTTTTGAACGGTGCGAATGAAGAATTGGTTCAATATTATTTACAGGAGAAAATAGGCTTCTATGATATCAGCAAGTACATAGAAAAGGCTATAGCGGTGCATCAATCCAGTAATTACTCTGGGATAGAGGAGCTGCTGGAGGTGGATGCATGGGTGAGGTCCTGGATTAGATCACAAATAAGTTAGGTGGGTGAATATATGTTAATTACAATAGCAGCAGCAATTTTCGTATTTGGGCTCTTGGTGTTTTTCCATGAGCTGGGTCACTTTGGCGTTGCCAAAATGGTGGGTATAAAGGTCCATGAGTTTGCCATAGGCATGGGACCAAAGCTTATAAGCTTTGCAAAGGGCGAGACACAGTATACCCTGAGGGCTTTGCCTATAGGAGGCTTTGTCAAAATGGAGGGGGAGGATGAGGTATCCAGTGAAGCAGGCAGCTTTAGTAATAAGTCCATCGCCGCAAGAATAGCAGTTATTCTAGCTGGGCCAATTATGAATTTCATATTAGCCATCCTTCTCTTCATGGTGCTGTTCTATAGTGTTGGAAGCCCTTCCACCACTATGCAGGAGGTAATCCCGGGAACTCCGGCAGAGACTGCAGGCATACAAAAGGGTGATACTATACTCTCTATAGACGGTGAGGAGGTACAGAATTGGAACCAGCTGGTTGATAGGATAGGTAGGTCACAGGATACACCTCTGGAATTTACGATTCAAAGAGATAATGAGGTTATAACAAAGACCATAACCCCCACGGTGGATTCCGAAACCAAGCAGGTTATGGTGGGCATAGTGCCTATGTACAAAAAATCCTTAGGCTATGCTGTTAAAACTAGCTTTACCAATACAGGCTATGTAATAAGAGAAATTGGTGATTTTCTGAGAAGGCTGGTTTTCCGTCAGGTCTCCTCTGGAGAGGTAGCAGGACCGGTGGGTATTATAACCATGGTGGGACAGGCGACACAGGCAGGCTGGGAAAGCGTATTGTTCCTTGCGGGATTAATCAGCATTAATCTTGGCTTAATGAACCTTCTACCGATACCGGCTCTGGATGGCAGCAGAATTCTATTCCTTATTTTTGAATTTTTCAGAGGCAAACCCGTAAATCCTGAAAGGGAAGGTATGATTCACCTAGTGGGCTTTGCGCTTCTGATCACCATGATGATTTTTGTTACCTACAACGATATTGTAAAGCTTTTTAACTAGAGGGTGAACATATGAGAAGAAAAACCAAGGCGGTCCGTTGCGGTAATGTGTTTGTGGGAGGAGACCATCCCATTACTGTGCAGTCCATGACTACTACGGACCCGAGAAACGTTGAAGCGTCGATAAAGCAGATTTTAAGGCTGGAGGAGGCCGGCTGCGATATCGTAAGGGTTGCGGTCCCCAGCATGGAATCCGCCTATAGCCTTAGTAAGCTAAAGGAAGGCACAAAGATGCCTTTGGTGGCGGATATACATTTTGATTACAGAATTGCTCTGGAGGCCATAAAGCAGGGGGTGGATGCCCTAAGGCTAAACCCCGGAAACATAGGGGAGAAGAAGAGGGTAATCGAGGTTGTAAAGGCAGCGAAGGAGCGTGGCATCCCTATAAGGATTGGGGTAAATGCAGGCTCCCTTGAGAAGCACCTGCTGGAGAAATACGGCTATCCTACGCCTGAGGCAATGGTAGAGAGCGCCTTCGGGCATATACATATACTGGAGGAAATGGACTTTACCGATATCGTCATTTCCTTGAAGGCCAGTGATGTCGCCATGACGGTTAAGGCCTATCAGCTTATGTCAGAGGGCTGCGACTATCCCCTGCATCTCGGTATAACAGAGGCTGGCACTGTATGGTCTGGTACCATTAAGTCTTCGGTAGGCATAGGTGCGTTGCTGCTGCAGGGTATTGGCGACACACTTAGGGTTTCTCTGACGGGTGACCCTGTTGAGGAAATTAAGGTCGGAAGGCAAATATTAAAATCTCTGGGTCTGGTTCAAAACGAGATAACAATTGTATCCTGTCCCACCTGCGGCAGATGTCAGATAGATTTAATCAACCTTGCCAAGGAGGTAGAGGAGAAGATAGGCAGCCTGAAGAAGCCCATCAAGCTGGCAATTATGGGCTGTGCCGTTAACGGTCCCGGTGAGGCCAGGGAGGCAGACATAGGAATCGCCGGTGGCCTAGATTCAGCCCTGTTGTTTAAAAAGGGCAAGGTGGTAGGCAAAATCCCAGAGGATAAAATAGTTGAAACACTGATAAGGGAAATAGAAAAGCTATAAAGGGAGGCTTCGTATGAAGATATCTGCTATCGTTCCGGCGTATAATGAAGAAGAGCGGATAGAAAAGGTAATACAACCCCTTAAGGCAGTGGAGCTTGTCAATGAAATCATCGTTATTGACGATGGCTCCCAGGACAGAACCGCAGAAATAGCTCAGAGTCATGATGTGAGACTCATAAGGCTAGATAAGAACAGTGGCAAGGCAGAGGCGGTAAAGAGAGGCCTGATGGATTGTGATGCCGACATTCTTTTGCTGCTGGATGCAGACTTGATAGGACTAACCCCTAAACACATAAGGGATTTGCTGGAGCCAGTTTTGCAGGATAATGCAGACATGACCATTGGAATTTTTGAGGATGGCAGGCTTGCAACTGATTTAGCGCAAAAGATATCCCCAAATCTCTCCGGGCAAAGGGTCATGAGGGCTTCTCTGGCAAAGCAGCTAATGCTACTAGATACCGATGGCTACGGCATAGAGCTGGCCCTAACAAGGCTGGCTAAGGCTGAGGGCATGCGGACCAGAAGAGTTATAATGAAAAATGCCACCCATGTAACGAAGGAAGAAAAGCTGGGGCTGGTAAAGGGTACTATATGGCGCATGAAGATGTATAAGGATATAGTGAAATATTGGTTAAATTAGATAGGTGGGATACTATGGACCCTCAGGCACAATTGAATTATCAGGAATTCCTTGATAAGCTGGGTTTAAAATCAAAAAATAATTTTAATAAATACTTTATGGAGAATTTAAGGTTCTATAAGCCGGATAAAAGGTTGGATATACTATTTTCAACTAAAGCTGTGGTTAATTGGGAGGAATTATATTTCTCCCTAAACTCACTTAAGGAGCATTTGAAGCTTACGGGAGAAATTAACGTCAGCTTTAAGCATGGGGTCGCTTATGAGGACCTTAATGAATTGGTGGAGATAAATTGGCATAATGTGATCTTTGTTCTTCAGAGGCTTATTCCTGCCATCAAGGGAATGGCCGACAAGCTGACATGGCGGATGGAAAACAATGGACTGCATATCACTATGGGGGAGCAAATAATTGCTGAGACCGCCATAAAAAGAAAGGCCAACATAGCAGTAGAGGACTACTTCAAGGGTGAATTTAA
This sequence comes from Natronincolaceae bacterium, assembly GCA_048264125.1. Taxonomy (GTDB): domain Bacteria; phylum Bacillota; class Clostridia; order Peptostreptococcales; family Natronincolaceae; genus M1-B18. The sequence goes on along the minus strand of JBLXDM010000005.1, from coordinate 53,405 downwards.
TGAGACACTTAAATGTGTCATTGAATATAACAAAAATGATTTTGACAGAAAAATATATGATGAGGAGAAGGAAAAGGAGACTGTGATTTACATAGAGGAAATCATGAAAAATACGCCTTCTCCCTCTACTCCTGCTGTAGTAGCAGAAAGGGCTCCGCAAAATAAGGGGGGCTACGGTAAAAAATCGGAGGCTCTGGACCCTAATTCACCGGTGCTTCTAGGTAAAAACTTTAATGGTACTGTGACCCGATTGGTGGAGGTTAGGGGAGAGATGGCTCAGGTAATTATTGAGGCTGAGGTAATTGCCGTGGAGTCTAGGGATTTAAACAGCGGTAAGAAGCTGTATACCCTTACGGTAACCGATTATAGCTCCTCAATTATGGCTAAGATATTCGAACGAAAAAACCTTGTGGCAGACTTTGATACCATGGTGAAAAAGGGACAGCAGCTTAGATTAAGAGGTGACGTTGTCTTCGATAAATTTGCTCGGGAATATGTAATGATGGCCTCTGACATAGTTACAATACAGGTCAAGAAAAAGCTTGATTTGGCAGAGGTTAAAAGGGTTGAGCTCCATGTTCATACTCAAATGTCCTCGATGGACGGTGTCAGCACTACCTCCAGTATCATAAAGAGAGCAGCCGAATGGGGGCACAAGGCAATAGCTATAACGGACCATGGTGTGGTACAGGCCTTCCCAGAGGCAATGGAGGCTGGAAAAAAGAATGGCATTAAGGTGATATACGGCATGGAGGGCTACTTGGTCAACGATGAGGCAAAGCTGGTGGAGGGGATGGAGGATTACACCCTTCAGCAGGAATTCATAATATTTGACATAGAAACCACAGGCCTTTCCAATAAGCTGGACAGGATTACCGAAATCGGAGCAGTACGTATCAGGGAAGGGAAGATCATCGAGGAATACAATCAGCTGATTAATCCGCAAATGCCTATACCAGACAAGATCACGCAGCTGACGGGCATAACCAACGAAATGGTGGCCAATTCCCCTACCATAGAGGAGGTGCTGCCGGACTTCATTAAATTCATTGGAGATGCACCGCTGGTGGCCCATAATGCCTCCTTCGATATCGGCTTTATAAGGGAAAATGTGAAGAAAATCGACCATTCAATTAAAAACTCTGTCCTTGACACCCTACAGCTGGCAAGGGTACTGCTGCCAAAGCTTAAGCGACATAAGCTGGATGTGGTGGCAAAGGAGCTGGGGGTTAAGCTGGAAAATCACCATAGGGCTGTTGATGATGCATTATGCCTGGCTCATATATTTATAAAAATGATAGATATGATGAAGGAAAGGGAAGTTTTAACCTTCAAGGATATCAATCTGCAATTGGGGAAGAGGACAGACTTTACAAAGCTGAATACCTATCATATCATTTTGCTGGTGAAGGATGAAATTGGGCTGAAGAATCTATATCATATCGTTTCGGAATCCCATATCAATTATTTCTATAAAAAGCCAAGAATACCTAAAAGCCTTTTAAACAAGTACAGAGAAGGAATACTGCTGGGCACCGCCTGCGAGGCTGGAGAGCTTTACCAGGCCTTTCTAGAGAACAAGCCTCAGGAGGAGATTGAAAAAATCGCCGAATACTACGATTATCTTGAGATACAGCCGACGGAGAATAATAGCTTCCTGATTGAAAAGGGCTTGATGGCGGATATTCAGGATATACAGGCCCTTAATATGAAGATTGTTCAATTGGGAGAAAGGCTCAAGAGGCCAGTGGTTGCCACCTGTGATGTTCATTTCCTTGAAAGCAGAGATGAAATATTCAGGAAAATATTGATGGCAGGTCAGGGCTTCACAGATGCAGACAATCAGGCACCCTTGTATTTCAGGACAACGGATGAAATGCTGAAGGAGTTTTCCTATTTAGGACCGCAGAAGGCAAAGGAAGTGGTCATAGACAACCCCATCAGGATAAGCGAAGAAATTGCAGAGCTGCTGCCTATTCCCGACGGTACATTTCCACCGGAGATAGAGGGCTCTGACGAGGAATTAAGAAGGCTTTGCTATGATAAGGCAGCTAGGATTTACGGAAGTCCCCTGCCTGAAATTGTGCAGGCAAGGCTGGACAGAGAGCTGAATTCAATTATTAGCAATGGATATGCCGTTATGTACATCATCGCCCAAAAGCTGGTGACAAAGTCCCTTCAGGACGGATACCTGGTTGGTTCCAGAGGATCGGTGGGTTCCTCCTTTGCTGCCACCATGAGTGATATTACGGAGGTTAACCCACTGCCCCCACATTATATATGTGACGGCTGTAAGCATTCGGAATTTATTATAGACGGCTCCTGTGGCTCCGGTGCGGATTTGCCCGACAAGAGCTGCCCTGAGTGCGGAAGGCCCTTGATTAAAGAAGGCCATGATATACCCTTCGAGGTATTTCTGGGCTTTGAAGGAGACAAGGAGCCTGATATAGACTTGAACTTTGCAGGTGAGTATCAAAGTGAGGCCCATAAATATACCGAGGAGCTCTTTGGAAAGGGTAAGGTCTTCAGAGCAGGTACAATAGGTACAATCGCCGATAAGACCGCCTATGGCTTTGTTAAAAAGTTTTTAGAAGAAAAAAGCATAAGTGCCACACAGGCGGAAATCAACCGATTGACTATGGGCTGCACGGGGGTAAAGCGAACCTCGGGACAGCATCCCGGCGGGGTAATGATCGTGCCAGCCAACAAGGATATACATGAATTCTGTCCGATACAATATCCGGCTAATGATTCCACCTCGGGAGTCATCACAACCCATTTCGACTATCACTCCATAAGCGGTCGTCTGCTGAAGCTGGATATACTGGGTCACGACGTTCCCACCATTATAAAAATGCTGGAGGATATCACGAAGATAAATGCCCAGCTGATACCGCTGGACGACAAGGCCACCGTAAGTCTTTTTACCGGCACAGAGGCATTGGGTATCAAGGCTGAGGACTTAGGCTGCGAGGTAGGCACTTTAGGTATACCTGAGTTTGGAACAAAATTTGTTCGGCAGATGCTTCTGGATACGCAGCCGACAACCTTTGCTGAGCTGGTGCGGATATCCGGGCTTTCCCATGGCACCGACGTTTGGGTAAACAATGCTCAGGATTTAGTAAGAAAGGGCACTGCAGAGCTAAAGGATGTCATATCCACCAGAGATGACATTATGAACTATCTGATATACAAGGGGCTGCCTAAAAAGACCTCCTTTAAGATTATGGAAAATGTACGTAAGGGTAAGGGCTTAACAGAGGAGCATGTTGAGGTAATGAAGGAGAACAATGTGCCCCAATGGTATATTGATTCCTGTAACACAATTAAGTACATGTTCCCTAAGGCCCATGCCGTTGCATATGTCATGATGTCCTTCAGAATTGCCTTCTTTAAGGTGCATCACCCCGAAGCCTTTTATGCAACATATTTTACTACGAAGGCAGAGGACTTCGATGCAGACCTGATTGTAAAGGGTAAGGATGCCGTCGTGAGAAAAATTAAGGAGCTGGAGGCCGTTGGCAACGATATGACTGCTAAGGAGAAAAACCTCCTAACGGTGCTGGAGGTTGCTATGGAGATGTTTCTAAGGGATATTCATCTTTTGCCTGTAGACATCTATGAATCCGATGCAGATAGATTCCTAATAAAGGAAAATAAGCTGCTGCCGCCGTTAAAATCCCTTCAGGGGGTAGGTCAAAATGCCGCGAGAAACATAGTGGAAGCAAGGCACGAAGGCGAATTTATATCATTGGAGGATTTGAGAGTCCGTTCAAAGATAACCAAAACGGCTATAGAAACCCTTGTAAACCATGGCAGTATCAGTGACCTCCCTCAAACCAATCAGCTTTGTCTATTTTAGCCTTGCTAAAAGGAAAATCCTGTGATATACTAATTGTGCAAACTTAGGTTTATTATTGAGGAGTGGGGGATATTCCCACTCTTTGTTATTATCATTTCAAATATTAATAATTAGAATAAATATTACTGAAATGACTGAAAATACCAGTAACACTAAAAACTAAATAGAGGGAGGTTAGAAAAATGGGGAAAAACAAAATAGAGATGCTAGTCGAGGAATTAGTGCAGCCAATAGTTGAAGGTGTTAATTTTGAGTTGGTGGACGTGGAGTTTAAGAAGGAAGGACCCCATCGTTATTTAAGAATCTACATAGATAAACCGGGAGGCATATCCCTTGATGATTGTCAATTGATTAGCGAGAAGCTCAGCGAAAAGCTGGATGAGCTGGACCCGATAGAGGAAAACTATTTCTTAGAGGTTTCTTCGCCGGGACTAGATAGACCCCTGAAAAATGAAAAAGATTTTATAAAGTACAGAGGAGAATTGGTGGAGGTTAAGCTGTACGAGCCTATTGATGGTCAAAAGCTCATCGAGGGCGAGCTGGTTGACTTTGTTAACAATACAATAATAATCAATTCAAAGGTTATTGGTATATTAGAGATACCTTATGATAAAGCTGCCCTAACAAAGCTGGCGATTAAATTTTAAGGAGGATTAGGGAAAAATGAATATTGAGTTTATTGAAGCATTAGAGCAAATCCAAAAGGATAAGGGTATCTCCAAGGAAATTTTGATCGATGCACTTGAGGCAGCATTAATATCCAGCTATAAGAGAAACTTTGGAACTGCACAAAATGTAAGGGTAGAAATTAACAGAGATACGGGAGATGTTCATGTATACTCACAGAAAAGGGTAGTTGAAGAGACAGAGGATGAGCTTCTTGAGATTTCACTGCAGGAGGCAAGAGAGATAAACAGCAAATATGACCTGGAGGACATTATTGAAAGGGAGGTTACTCCTCGAAATTTTGGCAGGATAGCTGCTCAGACGGCTAAGCAGGTGGTGGTTCAGCGTATCAGAGAGGCCGAAAGAGGCGTCGTGTTTGATGAATTCATCAACCGCGAATCCGATATTATAACCGGCACTGTAGCCAGGGTAGCTAAGGGCATGGTATACATAAACCTTGGCAAGACGGAGGCAGTATTAGCCCCAAGCGAGCAAATGCCGAATGAGGAATACAATCATGGTGATAGGCTTAAAACCTATATCGTGGAGGTAAAGAAAACAACTAAGGGACCACAAATTCAGGTTTCAAGAACACACCCCGGCCTGATCAAGAGATTATTTGAGCTGGAGGTGCCTGAAATCCATGATGGTGTAGTGGAGATTAAGAGCATTTCCAGAGAGGCAGGCTCAAGAACAAAAATTGCTGTTGAATCAAAGGATTCAAATGTAGACCCTGTTGGCGCTTGTGTAGGTCCTAAGGGAGCGAGGGTTCAGACAATCGTTGATGAGCTCAAGGGCGAAAAGATAGATATTATCAAGTATAGCAAGGACCCCGGCGAGTTTATTTCCAGCGCCCTAAGCCCTGCAAAGGTGGTATCCACCAATATCAGCCCAGATGAAAAAACTGCCAAGGTAATAGTACCTGATTATCAATTATCCTTAGCCATCGGTAAGGAAGGCCAAAACGCTAGGCTGGCTGCAAAGCTTACCGGCTGGAAAATAGATATAAAGAGCGAAAGCCAAGCAAAGCAGAATTAGAGGTGATACTATGAAGGCAAAAAAGCTTCCCTTAAGAAAATGCCTTGGCTGCAATGAAATGAAGCCTAAGAAGGAGCTCTTGAGGGTGACAAAAAACCAAGAGGGTGAAATTAAAATCGATCTAACTGGTAAGGCCCACGGCAGAGGGGCATATATCTGTCAAGACAAGCAATGCTTTGAGAAGGCTAAAAAGACAAAGGCCTTTAATAGAGCATTTGAATGTAATGTGCCGGATGAAATATATGAAAAGCTGATGCAGGAGATTGATTAATATGATGGAAAAAATTTCAAATCTTCTGGGCTTGGCCAATAAAGCTGGAAAGCTGATTTCGGGAGAGGACACATGTAAGAGAGAGGTTTTAGCCAACAGAGTGGATTTAGTAATAATGGCTGAAGATGCCTCCAACAACACCATTAAGCTTTTCACTGACAAAGCTGGCTATCGTAATATTCCCATAAGATTCTTTGGTACAAAGGATGAACTGGGTCAATGGATTGGCAAAATGCCAAGAGCTGTCATTGCAGTAAAGGACAAAGGATTTTCAACTAAGCTATTGGAATATATTGATTTATACGCAGACAGCAAAAATTTTGGGGGTGATTAACTTGTCAAAGTTACGTGTGTATCAATTAGCTAAGGACTTAGGTGTTAGCAGTAAGGATTTAATAGATAAATTGAAGGACCTTTCAGTGGAAGTGGCAAACCACATGAGTACATTGGAGGATGAAGAAGCAAGCTTATTATTGGAGCTGTTTAGTGAAAATGCTAATCAGAAGGAAGTAACGGCAAACCCGGAGGCTTCAGACATTATAAAGGAAGATGAGGACGACTTATTGGAGATAGAAGCGGCAAGATTTCAAGAGAATATAAAAATGAGCAAGAAAAATAAAAAGAAGAAGCAACAACACCCTGTAGCAGGGGTTGAATACAGAGAAGAGACTGCACCGGTGGCAACCGGAAAGACCACCGTTTTCGGTGATAAGGTTGTGGTTAAGGATCTGGCAGAATTTATAGGTAAAAGTGTAGGAGAAATTATATCAAAGCTTATTAAGCTGGGTGTAATGGCTGCTATGAATCAGGAAATAGAATTTGAAATGGCACAAAAAATAGCAGATGAATATACTTTAGAGCTTCCGCAAAAGCTAGAGGATGAGGCTGATATTGAAGCTTTATCAGACTTGACAATTCAACCGGATGACGAGAGGGATTTAAAGCCCCGATCTCCGGTGGTTACTGTAATGGGCCATGTTGACCATGGAAAAACCTCCTTATTGGACTCAATCAGAAAGACAAAGGTGACCGAGAGGGAAGCCGGCGGAATTACTCAGCATATAGGTGCCTCAGAGGTACAGGTTAACGGCAAGAAGGTTGTATTTTTAGATACGCCAGGCCATGAGGCCTTTACTGCTATGAGGGCCAGAGGCGCAAAGGTTACGGATATTGCGATTCTTGTGGTTGCTGCCGATGACGGCGTCATGCCTCAGACTATAGAAGCAATAAACCATGCCAAGGCGGCTAAGGTGCCTATCATTGTTGCTATAAACAAGATAGATAAGCCAGGAGCCAATTCTGACAGAGTAAAGCAGGAGCTTTCTGAGCATGGGGTTATAATTGAGGAATGGGGCGGAGATGTCATTGCTGTTGAAGTATCAGCCCTAAAGGATATGGGGATTGAAGAGCTTTTGGAAATGGTGCTACTGGTGGCTGAGGTTGAGGACCTGAAGGCTAACCCCAACAGAAGCGCAATAGGTACTGTTATCGAGGCTCAGCTGGATAAGGGTAGGGGTCCTGTAGCCACAGTGCTTGTTCAAAACGGAACCCTAAGGATTCAGGATTCTGTAGTAATAGGAACCACCTTCGGCAGAGTGAGGGCAATGATTAACGACAAGGGTAAAAATGTTAAGATTGCAGGGCCTTCTACAGCAGTAGAAATTACAGGCTTAGCCGATGTACCTGCTGCCGGTGATCAAATGATCGTTGTGACAGATGATAGAATTGCCCGTTCAATCGTTGAGAAGCGTGTAAACAAAATTAAGGAGCGACAGCTGAAGAGCAGTCAAAAGGTTTCACTGGATGCATTGTTCAGTCAATTGCAGCAGGGTGAAATCAAGGAGCTTAATATTATTGTTAAGGCCGATGTTCAAGGCTCTGTAGAGGCGGTTAAGGCTTCCTTGAATAAGCTTTCCAATGATAAGGTAGTGGTTAAAACCATTCATGGTGGAGTTGGTGCCATCACTGAGTCTGATATCATGCTGGCCTCCGCATCAAATGCCATCATCATCGGCTTTAATGTAAGACCAACAATTAGCGCCAACAACGAGGCTAAGAAGGAAGATGTAGATGTTAGAACCTATAGAATTATCTATAAGGCGATAGAAGATATAGAGGCTGCCATGAAGGGTATGCTGGATCCAGAGTTTAAAGAGGTTGAGCTTGGCAAGGCGCAGGTAAGAGCCACCTTTAAGGTGCCTGGCATCGGTGTTATTGCAGGCTGCTATGTCATAGACGGCAAAATCCTAAGAAATGCTAAGGTTAGATTGGTAAGGGATGGAATTGTTATTCATGAGGGTACCATTCATTCCTTAAAGAGATTCAAGGACGATGCCAAAGAGGTTGCAACAGGCTTTGAGTGTGGTATCGGTATCGACAATTTCAACGATCTTAGAGATGGAGATATCATTGAAGCCTTCAAGATGCAGGAAATAGAAAGAAATTAGGAGTGAAGTCATTTGCCAAATCCCAGAGTAAACAGATTGAGTGAAGAGATAAAAAAAATAGTGAGTCATTTAATCCATAACCAGCTAAGGGACCCTAGAATAGCCACCATGACCAGTGTCGTGGATGTAGAGACCACCAAAGACCTGAGATATGCCTATGTATACGTGAGTGTATTTGGTGACCATGAGGCGCAAACAAGCACCATGGAGGCCCTGAAGAGCTCCAGTGGCTTTATCCGTCGAGAGGTGGGCCAGAAGGTAAAGGCCCGATATATTCCTGAAATTGTATTCAAGCTGGATAAGTCTATAGAACGAGGCTTTGAAATAGAAAGTGTACTGGCAAAATTAAACCTAAGGGCTGAAGAAAAAGATGAAGAGAAATAATCTTACTCGGCTAATAAGAGATAGCAAGGGCATCGCAGTAATAGCCCATGTCAATCCGGACGGAGACAGCATAGGCTCTATACTTGGCCTAGGTCTGGCCCTAAGGAAGCTCTCTGATTATGTGGATATATTAATGCAGGATGATTTCCCCGGTAAGTTTGAATTTCTACCGGGGGTTCATCATGTAAAAAAACCCTCCGCTTCCCTTGAGGAATATGATTTGGCTTTTGTGCTGGATTGCGGAGATGCCAAAAGGCTGGGGGACAGCATAGGTCTTTTGCAAAATGCTAAAAAAGTAGTTAATATCGACCATCATATCAGCAATGATAGCTTTGGAGCGATTAATATTGTTGATCCAAAGGCATCCTCCACCTGTCAGCTTATTTACAGCTTTATATTGGAGGAATTACAGCTGGATATAGACGAGGCAATAGCCACATGTCTCTATACTGGTATTGCCTCTGATACCGGCAGCTTTAAATATGATAATACCTCCCCCGCCACCCTTAGGGCGGCGGCTCATTTAATGGAGCTGGGGGCCTCCACTGATGAAATATCCTTATATCTCTATCATAATAACTCCTTGAATAGCGTTCGCTTTTTGGCTGCTGTTCTCAATGAAATGGAGATATTGTTTGAGGGAAGGGTAGCATTAATTACAATTACCCAAGAGGCAATAAGGTCCTTTAGGGTGCAGCAGGAGGAGCTTGAAGGGCTGATAAACTATTGTCGTGATATTGAAGGCGTTGAGGTGGCAATATCGCTAAAGGAAGTTGAAAATGGCCATACTAAGGCCAGCTTTAGAGGCAAATCCTACGTCGATGTCAATCAATTGGCCGCAGTCTTTGGCGGCGGCGGACATAAAAAGGCCTCGGGGGCAACTATTGAGGCAGGGCCACAGGAGGCCAAGGCTTCAATACTACAGCAGATCGAAAAAATGATATAAGTGGTGATTTTTTGAAGGGAATAATCAATATTTTAAAGCCTCCAGGAATGACCTCCCATGATGTTGTTTCTGTTGTAAGAAGGAAGCTCAGCTTTAAAAAGGTGGGGCATACAGGAACCCTTGACCCCAATGCTGCAGGCGTATTGCCAATATGTGTTGGACAGGCCACCAAGGTTTCCCAATTTCTTCTGGACAGCAAAAAAAAATATCGTGGTGAGCTTATGCTTGGGATAGAAACCGATACTCAGGACTCCTATGGCACAGTGCTGGAGAAAAAAGAGGTTAGGGCTACTGAGGAAGAAATATATAGGGCCTTTAAGGCCTTCACCGGGGAAATATTTCAAGTTCCTCCTATGTATTCCGCTCTAAAGGTCAACGGACAGAAGCTGTACGATTTGGCCAGGGCAGGAATTGAGGTTGAAAGAAAGCCAAGGAAGGTAACGATTGATCAATTACAGATTATCGAAATTAGAGGAAATAAAATACTTTTTGATATCACCTGCTCAAAGGGAACCTATGTAAGGACAATTTGCAAGGATATTGGGGATATACTGGGGACAGGGGGCATGATGTCCTTTTTACTGAGGACAGCAACGGGACCCTTTGATCTGTCAACAGCTATTACCCTGGAGGAGCTTCAGGAATCAAAGAACCCCGATAGCCTACTGCTGCCTTTGGACCACTCCCTACAGCATATGAAAAGGGTTGAGGTGCTTCCCGCCGCAGAAAAAGCGGCATTAAATGGAAATCCTCTGGCCTTGGAGCAATTGCATTTTAATGATAAAATATATATTGGAGATCAGGTAAGGGTATATAACCGTGACGAGATAATAGGTATAGGTGAAATTATCCACAGGGATGATACCCAATCGCTGAAATTTTCAAGGTTGTTTATTTAAAGAGGGGCGTACAGATGAAGGTAATTGTAGATAAAAAACAAATCGCTATCAGTCAAAAAAGAGGAGTTGCCTTAGGAAACTTTGATGGTGTGCATATAGGCCATCAAAGGCTGCTGGAGGTACTGGTTAAGGAATGCCATGTTAGGGACATGGAGGCATGCGTATATACCTTTATAGGCCATACGCTATCCCTCATAGGGAACTCTAATGCACCTTCCATTATTACCAGCAATGAAATGAAGGGAAAGATATTTGAAGCCTTTGGTGTGGATTGTCTAATTCTTGCTGAATTCGATAAGGATTTAATGAGTTTAAGTCCAGAGGCTTTTGTAAAGAATATACTTATAGATACCTTAAATTGTGGGTTTGCGGTGGTTGGCTTTGATTACCGCTTTGGACATAAGGCTCAGGGAGATGTTGCTCTGCTTAAGGAGCTGGGCAAGAAATATGGATTTGAGGTATTTGAAATTGAAGCTATTTCCATCGATGATGAAAAGGTCAGCAGTACCAGCGTTAGGAGATATATTGAAGAGGGAAATGTTGAAAAGGCCAGCGAATTCCTTGGACGATATTTTTCACTTACCGGGCTGGTGGTTCATGGCTTCAGCAGAGGTAAAAAGCTGGGCTTTCCAACGGCAAACATTGCCCTAGAGGAGAGTACCCTTGTACCAAAAGCAGGGGTATACGCTACACTGGTGAATATAGAGGATAAGGTCTATATGGGTGCCACCTTTGTGGGTACAAATCCAACCTTTCAGGGCGAAAAGACCTCTGTGGAGACCTTCATTATTGACTTCGATGACAGTCTTTATGATAAGCATATCGAGGTTCGTTTTGTTAAGCGTCTGAGGGAGCAAATAAAATTCAGCTCTCCTGAGGCATTAATAGAACAGATGGGGATGGATGTTGAAAAAACAAAAACACATTTACAAGAAATAGTAAATGTGTTAAAATAATTAAGGTTAAGAACCTACTCTCAGTAATTTGAATCACCGACGGTTACTTAGAGTATGGGGATATATAATGAGGAGGTGAATATAATGAACAAGGATCTAAAGAAGGGTATTATCGAAACTCATAAGACTCATGAAAATGATACTGGTTCTCCGGAGGTTCAAATAGCTTTACTTACTGACAGAATCAATCACTTAAATGATCACTTAAAGACTCATGCTAAGGATTTCCATTCTAGAAGAGGCTTATTAAAGATGGTTGGTCAAAGAAGAAACCTATTAAACTACGTTAAGAACAAGGACATCAATCGTTACAGAGCAATCATTGAAAAATTAGGCTTAAGAAAATAATTAAGAGCGGGTTAGCCCGCTCTATTATTTAATTTTTTGATGGTAAAATAAGCTAATAATGAAAAATAATACCCTATAAAAGAGAATAGACTGCAATGAGGCACTAGAAAGAATGATTCTAATCAATAGGGTAATAATATTAATACAATTACTATAATTGTAATTTATACGGAAGGAGGATTTTAATGTCAAAGGTATTTACGATGGATCTAGGGGGAAGATTGCTGCAGGCAGAAATAGGTAAGCTGGCAGAGCAGTCCGATGGCGCTGCACTTATGAAATATGGCGATACAGTCGTTTTGGTAAGTGCTGTTGCTTCACAAAACCCCAGAGAAGGGATAGATTTCTTCCCTTTAAGCTGTGATTACGAGGAAAGATATTATGCAGTGGGAAAAATTCCTGGAGGCTTCATCAAAAGGGAGGGAAGGCCTACAGAAAGGGCGATATTAACCTCACGTTTGATTGATAGACCGATACGACCATTATTCCCTAAGGGCTATTTTCATGATGTTCAGGTTATTGCTACTGCCATGTCTGTAGATCAGGATTGCACACCAGATATCGTTGCTATGATAGGCTCATCAGTTGCACTGTCAATTTCCAGTATTCCATTTAACGGGCCTACAGGCTCTGTGTGTATTGGTATGATCAACGGCGAGCTCATATTAAACCCCACCAGCGCCCAAAGAGAGATCAGTGATCTAAATCTTGTGGTTTCAGGCACAAAGGATGCAATCATGATGATTGAAGCCGGTGCAAATGAGCTGACAGAGGAGCAAATGCTGGATGCAATTATGTTTGCCCATGATGCAATCAAAAAGATCGTAGAATTTGTTGAGGGCATAGTTGCTGAGGTTGGCAAGGAAAAGCAAGCAGTAAACTACATAGACCAAAATGCGGATCTGACTCAGGCTGTTAGAGAATTTGCCTATGAAAAGCTGGCAGCAGCCATTAGGACAGTTGACAAAATAGAAAGAATTCAAAATATGGACAGGGTTAAGGAAGAAACACTGGCGCATTTTGAAGAGCAATATCCAGAGAATTTAAAGACCATAAGCGAATTAGTAGGGAAGCTTATAAAAGAAGAGGTAAGACGAGCCATCGTACATGACGGCATAAGACCTGATGATAGAAAGACCGACGAAATTCGTCCGATTACATCAGAGGTTGGTGTATTGCCAAGGACTCATGGTACAGGGCTATTTACAAGAGGTCAGACTCAGGTGCTTACTGTTGCAACTCTAGGAGCCCTAGGCGACGTTCAAATATTGGACGGCTTAGATGAAGTGGTAGAGAAGCGATACATGCATCATTACAATTTCCCGCCATATAGTGTTGGTGAAACAAGATTCCTAAGAGGACCGGGAAGAAGAGAAATAGGACATGGCGCCCTTGCTGAAAGAGCCCTAGAGCCTATGATTCCAAGCAAGGATGCTTTCCCGTATGCCATCAGATTGGTTTCTGAGGTTGTCAGCTCTAACGGTTCTACATCACAGGCCAGCGTTTGCGGTAGCACCTTAGCCCTTATGGATGCCGGCGTACCAATTAAAAAGATGATAGCAGGTATCGCAATGGGTCTTGTTAAGGAAGGGGACAAGGTAGCCATACTTTCAGATATTCAAGGTATGGAGGATTTCCTTGGCGACATGGACTTTAAGGTGGCAGGCTCTGATACCGGAATTACAGCAATTCAAATGGATATAAAAATTGCGGGAATCGACAGAAGAATACTGCAGGAGGCCCTAGAGCAGGCTAGAGTTGGAAGACTATTCATTCTAGGCAAAATGAGAGAATGCATCACCGAGCCAAGACCAGAGGTCTCAAAATATGCTCCGAAGATGATTACAATGAAGATAAATCCTGATAAAATCAGAGAGGTTATCGGAGCAGGCGGAAAAATTATTTCTAAGATTATTGAAGAAACAGGCGTTAAGATAGATATCGAAAATGATGGCACAGTATTTATTGCAGCCTTGGACGCAGAATCCGGAAACAGAGCTCAGCAGATTATCGAAAACATCATCAGAGAGCCTAAAGAGGGTGAAGTATTCATGGGCAAGGTAATAAAGCTGATGAACTTCGGAGCCTTCGTAGAAATCCTGCCAGGTAAAGAGGGTCTGGTGCATATTTCAAATCTTGCCCATGAGAGAGTTGGTAAGGTGGAGGATGTGCTTACGGTTGGTCAGGAAATAGAGGTTAAGGTAATGGAAATAGACCCACAGGGTAAAGTAAACCTTTCAAGGAAGGCATTACTACCAAAGCCTGAAAAGGATCATAGAGAGAATAAAGAAAATAAAGACATAAAGGCCTAATCCTTTATGTTTTTTATTTGTCCAAAAGGCAGACATAATATAATTACGTAAACTAAAATAAAATTAATCAGAGGATCATCTGGCACAAGTATACAGAATAATATTATGGCAACTACAGTCATCCTGCACTCTTCACAGCGGCACATTTATTCCCCCTCGTGCCTCAGCATGACACCGAAGGACTCTCAACTAATAAATTAGCCCGGGGCACTACGTAGGAAACTTTTACTCTGTATAAACACACTGCTCATCTTTATTATGCAACTTCCTCAACTACTATTCACTATTCACTATTAACTATTCGTTATTCATTATGCACTATTCACTATTAACTATTCGTTATTCATTATGCACTATTCACTAATAACCACTTCTACCCTGGCCTTCATAGGAATACTATATTATGAAGCTTATTAAAAAAGGGGGAGCTATTATGATCCTAATCATTAATAAAAAGATGATGAATGTGGTTATAGCAGTAGCATTAATCATTGTATTCATTACTGCAGGTATCTTTATCTATGGCTGGAGAAGTGATACCAAAGATGTTTTTCAGCCCTCCAACACTGAAATCAAGCCTATTAGTCAGGGAGCAAACAGCAAATACATAGCCTTCACCATGAATGTTGACTGGGGGAACGAGGTAATTCCCGAAATATTGGAAACGCTAAAGGAAAAAAATGTGAAAATTACCTTTTTCGTAACGGGAAGATGGGCAAAGGAATATCCTGATCTATTTCAAAGCATCATAAAGGAGGGACATGAAATAGGCAGTCACGGATATCATCATTTAAATTACGGAGGCTTAAATCAAGCTCAGAACGAAGAGGAAATAAATTTGGCAGAAACGGAAATCATGAAATATACCACAACAAAGCCAATATACTTTGCACCTCCCTCCGGCTCCTATAGTGAGGCAACCTTGGCGGCTGCGGATAAGCTGGGGTACAAAACAATACTTTGGTCTATAGACACAATTGACTGGCGGCAGGGCAGCACAGAAAATGTAATACTTCAAAGAGTGCTGGAAAAAAAACAGCACGAGGGTGCAATCGTGCTAATGCATCCAATGCCTGAGACGGCCAAGGCATTGCCACAGCTGATTGACAGCCTTAGGGAGAAGGGTCTTGAGGTAGGCACAATAACAAACATATTGAGTGAATGATGGTTGCATATATTTTTAATGTCAATTATAATTAATAGGATGTTAAAATGCAAAATAAAGTAGAATAATTGCAGAATTATTTGAACTAGGAGGATAAAATGTATAAAAAGCATATACTTGATAATGGCTTACGCATAGTTACCGAGCATATTCCCTATGTAAAATCAATTTCTATTGGTGTGTGGATTGAAACAGGCTCAAAAATGGAATCTTCTGAGGAAAATGGCATTTCACACTTCATAGAGCACATGCTCTTTAAGGGAACAAAGACCAGAAGCGCTAAGGATATCGCAGAGACCATTGATGCAGTAGGAGGACAGATCAATGCCTTCACCGGCAAGGAATGCACCTGCTATTATGTAAAGGTATTAGATTCCCATTATGACCTGGCCCTTGATGTCCTATCGGATATGGTATTTAATTCGAATTTTGACCCAAATGAAATTGATAAGGAAAGAAGTGTAATCCTTGAGGAGATAAGCATGTACGAGGATTCTCCAGAGGACCTGGCACACGACCTGTTTTCTCAGACGCTGTTTAAGGATAGCACATTGGGATATCCCATACTTGGAACAAAGGAGAGCCTTGCTAATTTAAACCAAGAAAAAATGCTGGCGTATTTAAGCAAGCACTATAGACCTGAAAATGCAGTAATTTCCGTTGCTGGGAATTTTGATGAGCTGCAATTGATGAAGGAGATAGAAAAGCGCTTCGAGAATTGGCAGAAGCTGGAGGGTAAAGCCACCACCAATATGGACTTAAGCTATCATTATGAGGTTCTGCATAAGGCAAAGGATATAGAGCAGACGCATTTATGTCTTGGTTTTAAAGGCATTGAGATGGGAAATAAGGAGGTTTATCCTCTGATGGTGGTCAACAATATTTTGGGGGGCAGCATGAGCTCCAGATTATTTCAGAGCATCAGGGAGGAGAGGGGTCTGGTGTATTCCGTTTACTCCTATCCCACAACCTATAAAGACGGAGGTATCTTTGCAATCTATGCCGGTATGAATCCTCAGCAGCTGGAGGAGGTATGTCAGCTGATCAAGGTTGAGCTCAATACCCTTAAGGATACAGGACTAACGGCAGAGGAGCTTCATAAGGCTAAGGAACAGCTTAAGGGCAACTATATACTAGGCTTGGAAAGCACCAGCAGTAGAATGACCTCCATTGGTAAATCGGAGCTTTTACAGCAGAGAATATTAAGCCCTAAGGAAATACTTCAGTTAATCGACGATATACAGCTGACGGATGTGGCTTCAGTGGTGGATAAGGTCATTAATATGGATAGGATTGCAGCAACGATCGTAAGTAAAAAGGATCAGAGGAAGGTTTTTGAAGGGGTTTTCAAATAGGCCTCAACAGTTGAATACAGAAGAGCCTGTTAAAGCAGTAGGAGAAAGCTCCTATAGCAATGACAGGCTCTATTTTTAATGGAATAATATCATAACAGATCTTATCATAAATGATAAGGCATATTTATCTATTTTTTTTAATATAAATAATTGAATAAAATACAAAGGATAGGAGGTAAACAAAATGCGCTTCAGTGCTATTAGCGGTAAAGAAATAGTCAATCTCAACGATGGCAGCAGATTAGGGATAATAGGCGACTCTGACCTTTTAATCGATGAAAAGACCGGTAAAATAATGGCGTTGCTTATACCGGAGGAAAGAGGCTTCTTTAGCTTTTTATCCAGCAGTGCTCTTATGGAAATTCCCTGGCAGGCTATAAAGAAAATCGGCAGCGATATGATTATTATAGAAGCGGAGGATGAAGGAAAAAGAAAGCATTTCCTTTAAGCCAAATTGCCCTGTTGCAAAACAGGGCTTTGTTTTTTATACATAGAATATATGAACCTCAAAAGGTAAAAATAATATTGAATAAACCTAAAATAGTCTATTAGAATATTGCTGCGTGGGAATGCTAAGTAAGATGACATTAGGCTTTCAACATATAAAATGAGGTGAAGAAATGAATAATGATTACGAAAAGGGTAGAGACCAGAATTATATACCTATATTCACGGGAAATCACGAGGAGGACTTTAAGGAAAGGCCAGCAGAAGGAAGCGACAATCAACAGCTGGCTAATATAAATGCCCTGGGAATCACAGACATACCTAAAAAGGAGAACAATATCCATATACTAACCATTATTGGTCATATCGAAGGGCATATGGTGTCTCCGCCACAGAATAAATCAACCAAATATGAGCACCTAATACCACAGCTGGTGGCAGTTGAAGAAAACCCGGCCATAGAGGGACTTCTGGTAATTTTAAATACGGTAGGGGGAGATGTTGAAGCGGGGCTGGCTATAGCAGAGCTTATACATAGCTTGTCAAAGCCCGCTGTAACCTTGGTATTGGGTGGTAGCCACAGTATAGGCGTTCCCTTGGCCACCAGCGGCGATTATTCCTTTATAGCACCCTCAGCCACCATGACCATCCACCCAATAAGAATGAACGGACTGATTATAGGGGTGCCACAAACCTTTAATTATTTTGCTAAGATGCAGGAGAGAATTGTAGATTTTGTAGTTAGAACCTCTAAGGTCAACAGAAAAATCTTCGTAGAGCTGATGAATTCCACAGATGAGTTTGCCAATGATATCGGGACCATATTAATTGGTAAAGAAGCAGTGAAGCATAGACTGATAAATGAGGTGGGGGGCCTAAATAAGTCGCTGGCAAAGCTTAAGGAGCTGATAGCGCTGAAAAAGAGCTTTGTTGAGGAGCAGCTTAAAAACTAATTTTACATCTCCATTAATTGCTGTATTCAATAGAAAATGTATTAAATTAGATAATATACTGTATTTTGTTTGTAGATTTGTCAATTTTGTTGTAAAATGATATTATTAAGTTCTTAATTAAAGCGCAGAATACTGCGCTTTAATTAATGAAGCGCTTTTACAGCAACCTTGAAATATCTACAGAGGTGATAATATGAGTCGAAGGACAAAGAAGAACAAGCTTGACATGGATACTATTATTAAGCAATTTAATCACGAAATTAGGGGAGTTTTCTATATAGCGATGGGCTTAATATTGATATTCTGCCTGCAGAGCAATAGTGCCGGCAAGGTGGGAGAGTGGCTGAAGTATGTATTGACGGGGCTGTTTTCAAATGCCGCCCTTCTATTGCCCTATATAACAATACTGTGTGGTATCCTAACCTTCAGTAACACCTCTTTTTGGAAGAACAGAAGAAGCACCTTATTTTTCGGTATTATTTTTTTAGGAATAATAATTGTACAGGCTCTAGAGGATATACATTTCTTTACAGAAGCCTATGAAAATTTGAATATTGAAATGCTGAGAGCCAGCTTTTTATTGGGGACAGAAGGCTTTGGCGGCGGCCTTTTAGGCGTGTTTTTATCCTTTATAATGGTGAAGCTAATAGGAATAGCCGGAACCTACATAATTGTAGTCAGTATGCTACTGATAGCCTTCATGCTATATACAAAGCTATCTTTGATGGCAATACTTAAGCATATCAATAAAATCATAAGCAGGCTATTCAACTCCTTCAAGGGTACAGTGGAGGATTTCGTTGTTGATACGCCTAAGGAAAAGGTAAAACGGCGAAAAAACGTTGAAGAGACTGAAGAAATAATTATTTATAATGATGAAGCCGTAAATTCAAATACGGATAATCATGTTAAGGAAGAAAAGATAAAAATCTTAGATTTTACAGGAACCCAGCACATTAATAAGCCCGCTAATGCTGAGGAGGAGACAAAAAAGGCACTCAAGGCTACAAAGGCTGTCGAGGAGGAATTTCCTTCCTTGGAGGTTGTAGGCCTGCAGGAGCATTTTGAATATATCATTCCCGACATAGACTTAATGGATAAAATCGAAGGCCATAACGGCAAGGATGATAAAAAGAAGATCATACAGAAAGCAAAGCTTTTGGAGGATACACTGAAGAACTTTGGTGTAGAGGCGAAGGTTATACAGGTAAGTAAGGGACCTGTAATCACCCGATATGAGCTTCAACCCAGCGTTGGGGTAAAGGTTAGTAAAATTGTAAACCTAAGCGATGATATTGCCTTAAATCTAGCTGCCAAGGCGATACGTATAGAGGCACCTATACCCGGAAAGGCAGCAATTGGAATAGAAATTCCTAACGAAGAAATTTCTATGGTTACTTTACGGGAGGTAATTGACAGCAATGGCTTTAAGAGCAGCGCTGCAAATCTGCCCTTTGCTCTTGGTAAGGATATATCAGGAACACCTGTAATTGCAGATATATCTAAAATGCCCCATACCTTAATTGCAGGTGCAACTGGCTCAGGAAAAAGCGTATGCATCAATTCCTTGCTACTTAGCCTTTTGTATAGCTGCTCGCCAGATAGGGTAAAGCTGATTTTGGTGGACCCCAAGGTTGTAGAGCTAAATCAGTACAATGGCATTCCACATCTGCTGATTCCAGTGGTGACAGACCCTAAAAAGGCCACCAGTGCACTAAATTGGGCAGTACAGGAAATGACCAGAAGATATAAGCTGTTTGCAGAAAACAATGTAAAGGATATTGGCACCTACAACGAGAATTTTCAGGAGTCTAAATTACCCTTTATTGTTATAGTTATTGATGAGCTGGCGGACCTAATGATGGTGGCAGCCAATGAGGTAGAGGATGCCATTTGCCGTTTGGCTCAAATGGCTAGAGCAGCTGGGCTGCATCTGATATTGGCAACCCAAAGGCCCTCTGTAGATGTTATAACAGGAGTGATCAAGGCAAATATTCCTTCTAGAATTGCATTTTCTGTGGCCTCTCAAACGGATTCCAGGACGATTTTAGATATGGGAGGAGCAGAAAAGCTTCTGGGGAAGGGAGATATGCTCTTCTACCCAATGGGAGCCAATAAGCCCGTTAGGGTTCAGGGAGCCTTTGTATCTGAAAAGGAGGTTGACCGAGTTGTTACCTTTATAAAGGGACAGGTGGAGAAGCCCCAATACGAATCAGAAATTATTAAAAAAATTGATCAGGGTGAGCTGGCGGATATTTCAGGCAGTGATGATCTTTTTGATCGTGCAGTTCAAATGGTGGTGGAAAGCCAGCAGGCCTCTATATCTATGCTTCAGAGAAGGCTTCGAATCGGATACAATCGTGCAGCAAGGCTGATTGACGAAATGGAGGCAAAGGGGGTAATTGGCCCCCACGAAGGCAGCAGGCCAAGACAGGTACTATTAAATGAATCAGATTTAGCATAGCATATAATATAAAATGAAGGTGAAAAGATGACGAAGTTAATTGACGTAAAGGATGCAGTCCTATTAAAAAACAAGATATTTGTAGATGTCCGTTCACCAAAAGAGTTTTCTACTGGTTCAATACCTAGGGCAATAAACATACCGCTTTTGGACAATGAGGAAAGAGTAGAGGTAGGGACACTATATAAGCAGGTAGGCGGCGAGACAGCAAAGACAAGGGGCTTGGAAATAATATCCCCTAAGCTGAAGCATTTTTATGAAGAAATAAATAAAATTGATGCCTCTATTGAGAATATCATCATTTATTGTGCAAGGGGTGGATTGCGTAGCACCTTTTTTACTAATTTTTTTAGTGTAATAAATCGTAATGTCCTTCAATTGGATGGAGGCTTCAAGTCCTATAGACAAT
Source organism: Natronincolaceae bacterium (assembly GCA_048264125.1). GTDB lineage: Bacteria > Bacillota > Clostridia > Peptostreptococcales > Natronincolaceae > M1-B18. The sequence goes on along the minus strand of JBLXDM010000005.1, from coordinate 32,483 downwards.
TTGCAGTAGAATATCTTTCAAATATAAAGGATTACCATGATTTTATCGTATTACATGGCTATACCGGAGTTGGAAAAACTGATCTACTGAAGCTTTTAAGTGAGAATGGGCTGCCAGTGCTGGATCTCGAGGCCCTCGCCCATAATAAGGGCTCGGTTTTCGGACAGCTTAACGAGCCTGTTGTAACCCAAAAGTCCTTTGAAAATCAGCTATTGGATGAGCTAATCCATATAGGCCGCCGCTACGTGGTGGTGGAGAGTGAAAGTAAGCGATTGGGCTCTGTTAATTTGCCCAATGAGCTATACGATTTAATTCTAAATGGTAGGCATGTATTGATTGAGACCAGCTTTGAAAATCGAATTAGTAGACTGGTAGATGATTATGTCAATAATTGTCCCGGTCACGAAGAAATGCTGATAAGCGCCATCGACAATTTAAGAAAGAGAATCAGTAACGAAAGGGCCGACTGCCTTATCAAATGGGTGAAGGAGAAGAAATTCGAGAATATAGCTGAGGAGCTTATGTTGAACTACTATGATCCTATGTATCTTCACTCAATTGAAAAATATCATTATGACTTGGTGATTAATTATGATAAAATAAAAGATGCGATTATAGCGATTGCTGAGTTTTATAAAGATCTGGAAGGGAAGTTACAGAAATGAATTTGACTGTTTATATAGAATCTCTGGGATGTGCTAAAAATCTTATAGATGCTGAAATAATGCTGGGAATTTTGAATAAATATGGTTATAAGCTGACTAATAATAAGAATAATGCAGACGTCATAATAGTAAACACCTGTGGTTTTATAGCTGCTGCTAAGGAGGAATCCATAAACACTATAATAGAGCTGGGCCAGCTTAAGCATAATCGCTTGAAGCTTTTGATAGTATCGGGATGTTTAGGTGAAAGATACCATCAGGAGCTTATTGAGGAGCTGCCGGAGGTGGACGCTGTTGTTGGTACAGGTAGCTATGACAGAATAATTGAAATCATACATGATTCCTTAAAGGGCTCCAGGATAGTAGCGGTGGGGAATATCGATAAATTATTTGATGAATCCCTTCCTAGGTATCAGGCTACACCCTCCCACACTGCATATATAAAGATAGCCGATGGATGTAATAATTTCTGTACCTATTGTATCATTCCCAAGCTTAGGGGAAAATATAGAAGCAGAAAAATAGAAAATATTGTTAAGGAGGCTGCTGAGCTGGCGGCAAATGGTGTAAAGGAAATCATACTTATCGCTCAGGATACCACCCGATACGGTATTGATCTATATGAGGAATATGCCTTGCCGAAGCTTCTAAAGGAACTATGCAAAATAGAGGAGCTCCGATGGATAAGACTTCTTTATGCATATCCAGAGATGGTTACAGAGGAGCTAATAGCGACTATGGCCTCTGAAGAAAAAATAGTAAAATATATAGATATGCCGATACAGCATTGCAGCAATGATATACTGAAAATAATGAATCGAAGAACTAATAAGGCCAGCATCACAAGAACAATTGAAGGACTTAGGGCAGTAATGCCGGATATAACCATCAGAACCTCCTTGATCGTTGGTTTTCCGGGAGAAGAGGATGTCCATTATCAGGAGCTTGAAGAATTTGTAAGGGAAATACGCTTTGATCGATTGGGGGTTTTCGCCTATTCAAAGGAGGAGGATACTCCAGCTGCAAAGCTGACTCAGCAGGTTGATGAGGCTATTAAGGAAGAAAGAAGAGCTAAAATAATGGCGCTTCAGCAAGAAATATCCTATCAGAAAAACCTAGAAAAGGTAGGGAAATCCATTCAGGTACTGATAGAGGAGGAGCTGGACAGCTCAAGGGAGTTTATTGGTAGAAGTCAAGGGGATGCACCTGAGATAGATGGACTGGTATACGTGAAGGCTGCTTCTGCGCTGAAGGCTGGAAGCATGGTGAAGGTTAGGATTGATGGCGCTTTGGAATATGATTTGATGGGAGAGATGGCTGATGAATCTTGCTAATAAGCTTACAATAGCTAGAATATTACTGGTACCGGTTTTTATGATTTTTATGTTAAATAAGATTCCATATGGTGTTGAAATAGCTGCTGCGATTTTTATACTGGCAGCCATTACCGATACCTTGGATGGTTATATCGCCAGAAAGAAAAATCAGATTACTAACTTTGGTAAGTTTATGGACCCCTTAGCCGATAAGCTTTTGGTGTCAGCAGCTCTGGTTTCTCTTGTTCAAATGGGAAGATTGTCTGCCTGGGTAGTCGTAATTATTATTTCCAGAGAGTTTACCATCAGTATTCTAAGAGCCGTAGCGGCTGCCGAAGGCGTTGTAATTGCCGCCAGCTGGTGGGGTAAGGCCAAGACAATTACTCAAATTATAGCCATTATATTTGTAATAGTAAACAATTTTCCCTTCAATTATATCAATTTTCCCTTCAGTGATATTATGATGGGGATTGCCGTAATTATAACCGTTGTCTCAGGAGTAGATTATTTGAGAATGAATAAGCATATCTTGAAATATTAATCAGAGACGGAATTTTTAAAGACCCTTATGTTCAAGGAGCAACCGGCCACTGATGCAGCATATACCCTATGCTGCTTTGGTCTTGGAGCACAAAGAAGATGAGGGTTTTTAAACATTCTGGATTGTGAGCCTTAGGGCTATGCTTATTACAATATAGATGCATACATAAAGGGGTAGAGATATGAAGGCGACTATAATATGTGTTGGTACAGAGCTTTTGATAGGACTGACTCAGGAGACAAATTCCTACTACATAACCAACAGACTTAAAGAATACGGGGTTCAGGTGGTAGGTAAGCATATCGTAGAGGACAATTTAAAGCAGGTTAAGGAGGTTCTGAGGCTGGCCTTGGAAAATGGTGAGCTGGTGATATTTACAGGGGGCCTAGGGCCCACCTTGGACGATCTTACTAAGGAGGCAATCTCAGAGTATATTGGAGTACCTATGGAGCTCAGCATTCCTGCTAGGGACAGAATTGTAGATATGATGACCACCAGACACAGAACCTGCACAGAAAACAATCTCAGACAGGCATATTTTCCTAAGGACGCCATGATATTGGAAAATCCAGTTGGGACTGCACCCGGCTGTATAGTAGAATATATGGGTAAAAAAATTGCTGCCCTGCCTGGTCCCCCGAGAGAGATGAAAAGAATGCTGGAGGATAATATAGAGCTGCTTATTAAGGGATTTAGCTTAAACCATGTGGTCACAAGGAAATTTGATTTTTTTGGCATTGGTGAGTCAGCTTTGGAGGACAGGCTGTCCACATTATTTAAAAACCAATCTAATCCTATAATAGCCACCTATGCGGCTATGGGAGCAGTGACCCTTTTGGTTACCGCCACCGGCGCCTCAGCAGTAGAAGCAGAGGCCCTTGTGGAGCCCTTTGTACAGGAGATAGAAAATGCCGTAGGCCAGTATATCTACAGTACCGAGGGAGAGACCCTTGAGGAGGTGGCCTTTAAGCTGCTGAAGGAAAAAAATATGACGCTGTCTATGGCGGAATCCTGTACAGGGGGATTATTGGCGGCAAGGCTCACAAGGCTGCCGGGCATATCGGAGGTCTTCGACCGCAGCATAGTTACCTATAGCAACAGCGCTAAGATTCAGGAGCTAAAGGTACCTGAGAAAATTATAGAGAGCCATGGAGCAGTTAGCGGGGAAACAGCCCTTGCCATGCTTAAGGGACTTAAGGAGCTAACCAACAGCAGCTGCTGTATATCTGTGACAGGCATAGCAGGTCCAGGTGGAGGCTCTCAGGAAAAGCCTGTTGGGCTGGTTTATATAGGAGTTGCCATAGGAGAGCAGCTTAATGTCTATAAGTACAATTTTTTTGGTGAAAGGGAAAGAATTCAGGTTCTGACTGTATTGACAGCATTGGATTTACTCCGAAGGGGTTTAGCTCCTCTGTAATAACGGGAATAAGCTTGGAAAAAAATATCTGAAAAAATAATTCAAAATAGTATTTGACCTTTAATATTTTATAAGTTATAATTTAAATAGAACACCTGTTCGAAAACATTTGAAAGGTAGGTGAGCCAGATATTTATCTGGTAGAGGTATGATTGAAAAGAAAAAAGCATTAGAGATGGCTTTGAGCCAAATAGAAAAGCAGTTCGGCAAGGGCTCCATTATGAAGCTGGGGGAAGGAACTAAGCTTAATTTAGAGACAATCTCCACTGGTTCTATAGATTTAGACATTGCACTGGGTATTGGTGGGATTCCAAGAGGCAGGATTGTTGAAATCTATGGGCCAGAATCCTCCGGTAAGACTACCGTTACCCTACATATCATTGCAGAGGCACAGAAAAATGGAGGCAACGCTGCTTTTATAGATGCAGAGCATGCATTAGACCCCTCCTATGCTAAAAAGCTAGGGGTAGACATAGATAATCTTATTGTTTCGCAGCCGGATACAGGGGAGCAAGCCCTTGAAATTGCGGAAGCCTTAGTTCGTAGTGGTGCTATAGACGTTATTGTTGTAGACTCCGTTGCAGCACTTGTTCCGAAGGCGGAGATTGAGGGGGAGATGGGAGATTCCCATGTAGGACTTCAAGCAAGGCTAATGTCTCAAGCGCTGAGAAAGCTGGCTGGAGCAGTGAACAAATCCAATACCACAGCTATATTTATTAACCAGCTAAGGGAAAAGGTCGGAGTTATGTTTGGAAATCCCGAGACAACAACCGGTGGCAAGGCATTAAAGTTCTATGCCACCATCCGTCTAGATGTCAGAAAATCGGATGTTATAAAGCAGGGTAATGATATTATAGGAAACCGTACTAGGGTTAAGGTGGTAAAGAACAAGGTAGCACCACCCTTCAAGCAGGCGGAATTTGATATTATGTATGGAGAGGGAATATCTAGGCTGGGAGACATTTTGGATGTAGCTGCAAATATAGATGTCGTCAAAAAATCAGGTGCATGGTATAGCTATAATGAGAATCGCCTTGGTCAGGGAAGAGAAAACTCAAAGCAGTTTTTAAAGGATAATCCAGATTTGACTAATGAGATAGATACAAAAGTCAGAGAGCATTTTGGCTTACCAGCGCTTCGAAGCAATGTTAAAGCTGGAGGCAACGTTATGGTTGCTGTTGAGACAGAAGAAGAATAGAAGCTATAGTCCCTAAGGGTCCTGTTTGAAGACAGGCCTTTAGGGATTTTGTTTTCCAGTGAAAAATGTTTCTAAAAATTAAAAAATCATAAAATAGTCTAAAATGTTGATAAATTCTGAATACAAACCTGTTATTTAGGTCAAAAATGAAAATAAATCATGATTCTTGTATATCCCATGATAATGTAAACTTGACACAAAATAAAAAAAGATATACAATTAAAACATCATGGTGTATCTTTCTATTTTTGCGTCTTGGTGTATTTTAAAGCTATACAGGTTAAATAATTAGGGCTTGCCTCAAGGGGCTGCTCATTATTATAAACACATGGAATATATAATTCTTGTCATATCAATAATTATTAATCACACATGTGTTTCACAAAATCTACCTTAAAAACTTTCAGTCTTTTAAAAAGATTTTGTATTCTTAAAAACTTAATAAAAGGAGGTGTCCACTTATCAGAGACATTATTTACATTTTAATTACAATTGTGGTTGGATGCCTTGTCGGCTATTTTATTCGAAAAACAATTGCGGAGAGAAAGATTAATAGTGCTGAAAATTTAGCGAAAAAGTTAGTTGAGGAAGCAGAAAAAGATGCAGAAACAACAAAAAAAGAAGTTCTAATAGAAGCTAAGGAAGAAGTACATAAGCTCCGTAGTGAATTCGAACGAGAAAGTAGAGAAAGGCGTAACGAACTACAACGCATAGAAAGAAGACTTATTCAAAAGGAAGAGGTTTTGGATAAAAAATCAGAAGGCCTAGAGCAAAAGGATGATAAGCTAAATAGAAAAATAAAGGATTTAGATGACAAGCATTTGGAATTAAATCAATTATTTGACAAGGAAGTTAAAAAGCTAGAGGAATTATCTGGTTTAACCTCGGAAGAGGCTAGACAACTACTTTTGAATGACATCGAAAAAGAAGTAAAATATGAATCTGCTATGATGATTAAGGAAATTGAATCACGAGCAAAAGAAGAAGCTGAAAAGAGAGCAAGGGAAATAATTGCCTATTCTATTCAAAAATGTGCTGCCGATCATGTAGCAGAGACGACTGTAACGGTTGTTGCGTTGCCAAATGACGAAATGAAGGGCAGAATCATAGGTAGAGAAGGTAGAAACATTAGGACACTTGAGACACTAACAGGTATTGATTTGATTATTGATGATACACCTGAGGCAGTCATACTGTCAGGCTTTGATCCAATTAGAAGAGAAGTTGCTAGAATAGCATTGGAAAAGCTAATCGTTGATGGCAGAATACACCCTGCTAGAATCGAAGAGATGGTTGAAAAGGCACGAAGAGAAGTTGAAAACATTATTAAGGAAGTAGGCGAGCAGGCAACCTTTGATGCCGGCGTGCATGGTCTTCATCCCGAGCTGATTAAATTACTGGGACGTTTAAAGTATCGTACAAGCTACGGTCAAAATGTTTTAAAGCATGCAGTGGAGGTTTCATATCTATCCGGTATAATGGCTACAGAGCTTGGATCAGACGTAAAGGTTGCAAAAAGAGCTGGACTTTTACATGATATCGGTAAGGCAGTGGACCACGAAATAGAAGGAACCCACGTAGAAATAGGTATGGAGCTGTTAAGGAAGTACAAGGAATCTAAGGAAGTAATCCATGCAATGTCAACGCATCATGGTGATTACGAGCCTCAATCTATAGAAGCAGTATTGGTTACAGCAGCCGATGCAATATCCGCCGCTAGACCTGGTGCAAGAAGAGAGACCCTAGAGTCCTATATTAAGCGTTTGGAGAAGCTGGAAGAGATTGCTACTGGTTTTGAAGGCGTTGAAAAGTCCTTTGCTATTCAAGCGGGACGTGAGATCAGAATTATGGTTAAGCCTGAGAACTACTCCGATGAGGATATTATTTTACTGGCTAGAAATATTACGAAGCGAATTGAAGCTGAGTTAGAATATCCAGGCCAGATTAAAGTAAATGTAATTAGAGAAACTAGAGCAATTGAATATGCTAAATAAAAAAACTGCCGATTGGCAGTTTTTTTTTATTTACTATTATATAGAAATCAGAAAGTTCGATGTAAAAGCCTAAGGAATAATATGCCCCCCTCAGCAATTGGGTAGAGTTGGGATTTATAGGAAACCTTCGCTGCTTAGTATTCACCGACTTTTGAATAGTATATGAATGTAAAAAGCCGGTTCATAATGCGCGACTCAGGTTTCCTATAAATCCCTTAAGGTGTGGTGTAGTCTCGGGAAATATAGGAAGCCTTCGCTGCTTAGTATTCACCGACTTTTGAATAGTATATGAATGTTAAAAGCCGGTTCATAATGCGCGACTCAGGTTTCCTATAAATCCCTTAAGGTGTGGTGTAGTCATCGGGAAATATAGGAAGCCTTCGCTGCTTAGTATTCACCGACTTTTGAATAGTATATAAAGTGTTAAAAGTCGGTTCATAATGCGCGACTCAGGTTTCCTATAAATCCCTTAGGGTGTGGTGTAGTCATCGGGAAATATAGGAAACCTTCGCTGCTTAGTATTCACCGACTTTTGAATAGTATATGAATGTAAAAAGCCGGTTCATAATGCGCGACTCAGGTTTCCTATAAATCCCTTAGGGGGTAGCGTAGCAATCGGGATGTATAGCCTAGATAGCTGCAATTTTATTCACGGCCTTCATAAGTCCGTCGAATTTCTCGGGCTTTAGGGATTGGGCACCATCCGATAGGGCCAGCTCTGGCTGGTGATGGACCTCGATCATAAGTCCGTCGGCACCTACAGCTATTGCAGCCTTGGATAGGGGCTCCACCATACGCCATTTACCTGCTGCATGGCTGGGGTCAACTATAACAGGAAGATGACTCAGCTCTTTGATGGCAGGAATCGCACTTAAATCCAGTGTATTTCTGGTGTAGGTTTCGAAGGTACGTATACCTCTTTCGCACAGAATTACATTCGTATTTCCCTCCGACATAATGTACTCAGCTGCCATCAGCAGTTCTTCGATTGTTGCGGAAAGCCCCCTCTTAAGAAGCACTGGCCTATTGCACTTTCCAGCCTGCTTAAGCAATGAGAAGTTTTGCATATTTCTTGCGCCAATTTGAAGAATATCAGTGTAATGGCAAACCATATCGAATTGCTCCTGATCCATAATCTCAGTTACAATAGGCATTCCTGTCTCTGCCTTGGCTTTCTGTAGTAGCTTCAGTCCCTCTTCTCCCATTCCCTGGAAGCTGTAGGGGGAGGTTCTAGGCTTGAAGGCACCACCCCTCAAGAACTTAGCACCGCTGGCTTTCACCGCTCTGGCTATGGTCATAAGCTGCTCCTCACTTTCTACAGAGCAGGGACCAGCGATAACGGTTATTTCATCGCCTCCAATTTCAATACCATCAACAGTAACTATGGTTTTCTTAGGATGAAAAATTTTATTTGCCAGCTTAAAGGGATGCTGAATCCTCACAAGCCTGTCAACATAATCATTTGCTTCAATCTGACTGGGGTCGATTCTTGTGGTATCACCTACTAAACCCATAATTGTATGATTCTCTCCCTCTGAAATATGGACCTGGCAGCCCAGGCTCTCCATTTTCCTTTCAATTTTTTCAATAACTTCTCTTGGTGCATCTGGTTTCATAATAATTACCATGTAAACTCCTCCTCGATTTTTATAATTTATTTTAAAGTAAAACTGAAAAACCAATTCAAAACATATAAAAATATATAAAATAAAAAGGAGACCCATTTCAAGAGTCTCCTTGTATACAGATGATGCATTGTATAATTAGCTATAGGCTAGCTGAATATAAAGGGATTCTATTGAAAATAGAAGACTTCGATATCTAATTTTTAACCATGCAAAATAACCGGCGCTATAAAAGTAAAAGCTCCAGTAAAAGTTAAAATAATAGATATTCAATTGAAGTTCTTGTCTATTTTCGTTTAGCATTTGAACCACCCTTTTTTCTGAATATTTAAAACTCATTATATGCAATAGCGAGCCATATGTCAACAGTAATTCAAAAGAAAATTCATACAACTTATTTGAATTCCAATAAAATTTTAGTCGATATAAAATGTTATCGAAAAAAACAGTTTTGAATAATTATGTTGACATCCACAAAAGTATGAAGTAAAGTTATTAGAAAATAATTGAAGCGGAAAAGAATACTTACCCTCCGCTATGGATTTAATAAAACTACATCCATTAAGCGGCATGAAGCTTACCTGAATAGGGGGATACATAATGTTAAGCATAGAGAAAATCACAATACTAGGCATTGGTTTAATAGGAGGCTCAATAGCTCTTGGGCTTAAGGAAGGCGGCTATAGAGGAACTATAGTAGCATGTGACCTTTATAAAGAGACGCTTGAGGAGGCAATGGAAATTGGAGCGGTGGATTATGTCACGTTAGATCCCGGTGAGGCTGTTAAAGACTCTGACCTTGTGATTATCGCTCTTCCTTTAGGAGGCTATCATAAGCTGCTGGAAGGAATTTTGCCGAAGCTTAAGGCCACAGCCATTGTTACGGATGTCGGAAGTGTAAAGGGCTTTGTAAAGAATATAGTAGACAGCACCCTTGGGAAGGAAATTCAATTTATAGGTGGGCACCCCATGGCGGGCTCCGACAAGGGGGGAATAAAGGCTGCCTCATCAATATTATTTGAAAATGCATATTACTTTATAGCACCAGAGGAAAATACAAAGGCAGAAACAATCGTAATTATGAAGGATTTCATAAGAACCCTAAAGGCGTATCCGGTATTGGTTACACCATCGGAGCACGATAAAATAGTGGCTCAAATAAGCCATTTGCCTCATTTGCTGGCGGTGCTGCTGGTGAATATGCTGGATTCCGGCAACGGGATATCCTATTTACCCTTTGTGGGGGGAGGCTTTCGCGACAGCACCCGAATTGCAGCAGGAAACCCGGATATTTGGAGGGATATTTTCCTCTACAACAAAGGGGAATTAATTGATGGAATTAACAGTTTTCAGGAGATATTGAGTGAATATAAATCTATGCTGGCTTCTGAAAATGAAACGGCCTTACTTCAGGGACTGAAGAAGGCTCGCCTCTTAAGAAGCAGTATTCAGCAGCATGCAGCCGGATATATGCCGCCATTATACGAAATAATAGTTGGTGTTGCGGACAAACCGGGTGTGATAGGTGAATTGACGGGAATAATAGGAGAAAACAAGCTAAACATTAAAGAAATTGAAATATTGCATTCAAGAGAAGGTGAAGAGGGGGCTATTAGAATTGGCTTTGAAAAAAGCAGCGAGGTTGAGAGGGCAATTGATATACTAAGTGCCTGTAGCTATAAAATTTTGTATAAGAGGGGAGAGAGGTAGTATGCTGACTACAAGGAAGGTTGATGGAGTAAAGGGAGAAATGACTGTCCCAGGTGATAAATCAATTTCCCACAGATCAATTATGCTGGCTGGAATAAGTGAGGGCAGGAGCAGCATAAAAGGCTTTTTGATGGGGGAGGACTGCTTAAGCACCATAGGCTGCTTTAGGGGTCTGGGGGTGGAAATAGAGGTAACACAGGAGGAAATAATCGTTGAAGGCAAGGGTATAAACGGCTTGAGTGAGCCGAAGGATATTTTAGATGCAGGGAATTCTGGCACAACCATCAGACTGCTTTCTGGTATTCTAGCAGGACAAAGCTTTATGTCTGTGATTACCGGGGACGAATCCCTGAGAAAAAGACCTATGGCAAGGATTGCAGCCCCTCTAAGGGAAATGGGAGCTATAATAGATGGCAGAAGTGAAGGCAGGCTGGCACCCCTTGCTATAAGGGGTGGTGGCCTAAAGGCTATAGACTACAGGCTGCCGGTCTCCAGCGCCCAGGTAAAATCTGCTGTTCTGCTGGCAGGCCTTTATGCTGAAGGTGACACCAGAGTTTTTGAGCCACAGCCCTCAAGGGATCATACCGAGAGGATGCTTAAGGCCTTTGGTGGCAATATTTCCAGAGAAGCCGATGTGATAACCGTTTCCGCCTCAAGGCTGTATGGTCAAAGAGTGGAGGTGCCGGGGGATATTTCCTCTGCAGCCTTCTTTATGGTGGCGGCAGCAGCAATGCCGGGCTCATCGTTGAAGATATGCAGGGTTGGGCTAAACCCAACTAGAACCGGTATAATTGAGGTTTTAAAAGGAATGGGTGCCGACATACAGGTGGACAATATAACCATCAGTGGTGGAGAGGAAATAGGAGATATCAGCATTCATGGCGGAAAACTGAGGGGTGTAGACATCGGAAGAGAAATAATACCAAGGCTTATTGACGAAATTCCGGTGATTGCAGTGGCTGCTGCCCTGGCGGAGGGAAAAACAACAATAACCGGCGCTGAGGAGTTAAAATTTAAGGAGTCCAATAGAATAGCGGCTGTTGTAACAGAATTACAGGGATTGGGCGTTGATATTATTGAGCTGGAGGATGGCATGGAGATTAATGGGCCCAATATAATCAAGGGCGGCAGAGCGGAGAGCTATGGCGATCATAGAATTGCTATGGCAATGGCAATTGCCGGCCTATTTTCTGATGAGCCAGTTGTAATTGAAGACAGCGGCTGCATCGCCATATCCTTCCCCGAATTTGAAGCTATGCTAAAAAAAATTACAGTATAAGGGATAAATGATAAAATGATAATAGGATATTTAGGGCCTGAGGGCTCATACAGCTATGAGGCTGCCTTAAGCAGCCACAGGGGAGCAGGCTTAAGAAAGCTCAACACCTTTAGAGAAATATTTAATGCAGTTGAGGAGGGCATCGTGGATAAGGGGGTGCTGCCTATTGAAAACTCCACCGAAGGGGCAGTAACTCAGGTTATGGATGGGCTACTTTCAATGGATAGGGCTACGATTGAAGGTGAGATGATACAGCAAATACAGCATAATATTTTAGGTATGGGCAAGCTGGAGGATATTAGATATATTTACTCCCATCCTCAGGCTATAGAGCAGTGCCGGGAATTCCTTCATCGTCAGCTGCCGGAGGCGGTGCTTAAGACCTGCAGCAGTACCTCCGAGGCCTGTAGGATAGCTTTGGAGGATAAAAGCTATGGCGCAATCGCAGGAAGCACAGCCGCTAACATTCATGGACTAGATATTATCAAGGCCGACATACAGGATAATTCAATGAACCAGACTCGCTTTATAGTCATTGGCAGAGAGGGCACCGAGCCCACCGGAAATGACAAAACATCAATAGCCTTCAGTTTTTTTGACGACTATCCCGGAAGTCTGTTTCAGGTATTGAGGGAGTTTGCTGAGGCGGATATAAACCTTACCAGAATTGAATCCAGACCCGCAAAGGCTGAAATGGGGAGGTATGTATTCTATATAGACTTTAAGGGACATTATCGTGATAAGGAGGCCGCTAGGGTTATTGAAAATATTAAGGGCATCACAAATAAATTTTTAATATTTGGATCGTATCCCATCGGAACAAATATTTAGGAGGGGTGAAATTGCTTAGAATTTTAACTGCAGGAGAATCACATGGCAAGGGTCTTGTGGGAATTATCGAGGGATTACCCTCAAATCTAGCAATCGATATTGAGGAAGTCAATAAGGATTTAGCAAGGCGGCAAAGGGGCTATGGTCGTGGTGGCCGAATGTCAATAGAAATGGATACAATAGAGATAATTGCTGGCATGAGGGGCGGCAAAACCCTTGGAAGTCCTTTGGCTTTTATGATAGAGAACAGGGATTTTGAAAACTGGCGTCAGTACATGGACCCTATAGGTGAGAACAGCGATGAAAGAAAGGTGACAAAGGCAAGACCCGGGCATGCGGATCTGACAGGAGTACAAAAATATAATTTTACGGATGTCCGTAATGTTTTGGAACGCAGCAGTGCTAGGGAAACTGCCCTGCGGGTGGCTGCCGGCAGCATAATAAAGCAGCTGATGGCGGTCTTTGGAATCAAAGTGGCCAGTCATGTAACCTCAATAGGAGCCGTAGCGATAGGTGCACCGGCTGATTTCAGTCAGCTGCTTAAGGCCGATGCTTCTGAGGTAAGATGTATAGAGGCTGCTGCCGAAGCAGAAATGATAGCTGCTATTAAGGCTGCCAAGGAGGCAGGAGACTCTCTGGGGGGAACCTTTGAGGTGCAGCTTATGGGGGTGCCGGTTGGTCTGGGTAGCTATGTGCAGTGGGATCGCAAGCTGGATGCAAGGCTGGCCTATCAGCTGATGAGCATACAGGCAATAAAAGGTGTGGAGCTGGGTGACGGCTTTGAAAATAGCAAAAAGCCAGGCTCAGAGGTCCATGATGAAATCTACTATAGCCCTGAGAATGGATATTACAGAAACACCAATAGAGCAGGCGGGGTAGAGGGTGGAATGTCCAATGGTGAAATCATAGTCATCCGATGTGCCATGAAGCCGATACCCACCCTATATAAACCACTGAAAACCGTTGATATCGAAAGCCTTGAGGCTGTGGAGGCATCTGTGGAACGAAGCGACAGCTGTGCTGTGCCAGCTGCGTCGGTGGTGGGGGAAATGGTGGCAATCTCTGTAATTGCTGAGGAGTTTTTAAGAAAATTCGGAGGAGATTCCGTAGAGGAGATATATAAAAGATGGAAGGATTATATATAGATTTAGGAAGGGATAGCTATCATATTAGGTTCACCGACGCCTACAGGGAGGGGATCAAGGAATATATAGATATTGATGCTTTTTCCATCATAATTACCGACAATAATGTTGATGCCCTATATGGCAGCGGACTAGAGGCACTTTTAGTAGAGGGGCAGCATAAATATGTGATACCTCAGGGGGAATCCAGCAAATCGATAGAGACCGTTACAGAAATTATTCAATTTATGCTGGAGAAGGGCTTCAACAGGCACTCTAGGGTAATCGCCTTTGGCGGCGGTGTGGTAGGAGATATTGCAGGCTTTGTGGCCTCGATATTTATGAGGGGAATAGACTTTTATCAAGTTCCCACAACTTTGTTGGCCCAAGTGGATAGCAGCGTAGGGGGAAAAACAGGCATCAATTTTCCTCAAGGGAAGAATTTGGTGGGGAGCTTTTATCAACCAAAGGAGGTCTTGATGGCCCCAGGGGTTTTAGCTACGCTGCATAAAAGAGAGCTCACAAGCGGCATAGCAGAGGTTATTAAGTATGGGGTTATTTATGACTATGAGTTCCTGCAATACATTAAAGCTAATTTACAGGCGATATACAGCATAAACACCGAGGTTTTGAAGCAGGTCATCCGACGGTGCTGTGAGATAAAGGCTGCCATAGTCACGCAGGATGAAAGGGAGCTGGGGCTGAGGAAAATATTGAATTTTGGCCATACCATCGGACACGCTATTGAGGCCCTTACAGGCTATAAGGTATACACCCATGGTGAGGCGGTTTTGATGGGAATGTATCACGAGGCAGCTATGGCTAGAGGCCTGGGCTTAATAGAGGAGGCATACTTCTGTGAAATCGCAGACATCATAGGGGATACAGGAGTATCAACTGACCTAGGGGGGCTTTCAATTGAGGCCATGGTGGAGAGAATGTCCGGCGACAAAAAGAATCGTGAGGGAAAAATCTCCTTTATATTGCCGATTTCCAGAGGCAAAGTGAAGGAGCTGCTGCTGAAGGCAGAAGAAGCTAAGGACTTAATTTTAGTGTAGGAGTTGATTATATGGAATACTTTTTAAACAGTAAGACCGAGCTTTACGGCGTTATAGGTGATCCCATATCCCATAGCCTATCACCGGATATTCACAACAGAATATATAAGCGGCTAAAGGAGGATAAGGCATATCTTGCCCTGCGAATACCTCCTTCTGAGCTGAAGGCGGCTATTGGCCTTTTAAGAAATAATTTTAAAGGCTTTAATGTCACCATACCTCATAAGGAGGCTATTATTCCATATTTGGATGAGCTGGATACGACTGCTAAGGTCTATGGCGCTGTAAACACTGTGAAGGTTGAGGCGGGTAAGCTGAAGGGCTACAATACCGATGGCTACGGCTTTATTATGGCTATGGAGGCTGAAGGCTTTAAGCTGGAGGGAAAAAGGGTTCTTATGCTGGGGGCCGGTGGTGCGGCAAGGGTTGTGGCCCACGAGCTTTTGAATAAGGGCTGTCACCTAACTATAGCCAACAGGAGCGAAGAAAAACGAGAAATGCTAAGGGAGGAGCTGTTGACTCATGGTAACAACAAAAGCATTTTAACCTGTAGCCCTTCGGAGCTGAAGGAGGGTTATTCTTGTATTGTGAATACTACTCCAGTGGGAATGGCACCCCTAGAGCAGCAGCTGCCTGTGGAGGATTTAGAAATATTGAAGGGCACTGAGCTGATTTTTGATTTAATATACAATCCATATAAAACGTTACTTTTAAAGGCTGCAGAGGAGAGGGGCTGTAGGACGCTTAATGGCTTTTCAATGCTGTATTATCAAGCGATTAAGGCTCAGGAGCACTGGCGTGGCGTGGCGCTGCCAAAGAAGATTACAGAGGATATATTTGTCGAATTAGAGGATTTGCTGAAGTAAATACACAAAAAAGCCCTAATTGTTAATTAAATTTTTAGAAAATTTTAATAAAAAAAAGGTATTTTAAAAATAAGGTAGAATATTTATATTGAAATCCAATATATAGAAATTCTATTTGTAAAAGGGGGCTTTTATTCGATGGAAGTATTAAAAGTATCAGCAAAATCAAACCCAAACTCTGTTGCAGGAGCACTAGCTGGCGTTTTAAGAGAACGTGGCACAGCTGAAATTCAGGCTATAGGCGCTGGAGCTCTAAATCAAGCAGTTAAAGCAGTGGCAATTGCACGAGGATTTGTAGCTCCTAGTGGACTTGACCTAATTTGCATTCCAGCCTTTACAGACATACTAATTGATGGTGAGGAAAGAACAGCCATCAAACTAATTGTAGAACCTAGATAGCACTAATTATTAAGTCTGCTGAGCGATTGGCAGACCTTTTTTATTTTATTGGCAAGTTCGTTTATTTCCTATGAAATGGGGGGTTGCTAAGGGGGGTATCACCCCTTATTAAAATAAGGAGAGGCGAGTAGTGTCACGAATAAGTGACACTATGCCACGATCGGCGCCGAGACAGTGAGGCGACCGAAGGCGAAGCGTCCTAGAGAACGCATGGGTTCCCTGGAAAACAAACGTGGCGAAGCCACTTTGTTCTTTGTTTAAGGAAATTGCTTAATAATGATGAGCACTATGTTTATACAAAGTCAAAAGTTTCCTGCTTAGTGTCCCACGGACTAATTCATTGAATTTAAAGGGTATTAGCCCTAGACAATGCGCGATAAACTTTTAACTTTCTATAAACTAAAACATATATACATTCCCAAGGTAATATGCAATTTCCTTAGTTAATAAAACATCTAATAAAGCTTCGATCAAATTTAAGCCTATTTGGATTTTCACCTTTGATACTATTTGATATAAGGGGTATAATATTAATTGGAAAAACAGCAATATTTGAGGAGAATCAAATATGAAGTATATAGATATGCATATCCATACCACAGCCTCTGACGGAGAGCTTTCTCCGGTGGAGATAATTGATTATGCCCTTAGCAAGGGGCTTGCAGGTGTTGCAATTACCGACCATGACACGATAGCCGGGCTTGAGGCAGCAATTTGCTACGGAAGAAAAAAGGGAATGCTTGTGATACCCGGCATAGAGCTAAGCACAGAATACAAGGATGAGGAAATTCATATTTTGGGCTATGGGATTGATTACAGCAACCCAGAGCTATTAAATACATTGGAAATACTACATAATGAGAGAACCATAAGGGCAGAGAAAATTATCCGTCGATTAAATGACAATGGATTTAAAATAGATTTTCAGGAGATAAGGGACATCGCTCAGGAGGGGGTTATAGGGAGACCCCATATAGCCCGAGGGCTGATTAGTAAGGGATATATAGAAACTGTACAGGAGGCCTTTGAGAAATATCTAAATAAGGGCTGTCCTGCCTATGTTCCAAGATATAAGCTAAGCCCCTTTGATGCCGTAGACCTAATAAAAGGAGCAGGCGGGATAGCGGTAATGGCCCATCCTGGTCTTGTAAAGAATTCTGCCTTGGTGGAGGAGCTTATAGGTCATGGTATTGACGGGATCGAGGTGTATCATCCTGATCACAGCCAAGAAAAAAGCAAAGCATTCCTTGCGCTTACTGTTAAATACGGGCTCTTAGTAACTGCAGGCTCAGACTTTCACAGTATCCCAAGGGCTACGGAGGCCCGCAGCGATTTAGGGGAGGTTAAAATCGCCATAGATGCGATAAAGGCATTTATTATAGAATAAATAAGGGATTTTGGGAGTGATTATATGACTTATAAAGGGGAACGAAGCCGTCAATTTCCGACGAAAATCAGTACAACTCAGTTTACAAAGCTGTTTATTCTACACCTTTTAAACGAAAAGAGCTATTACGGCAATGAAATCATAGATGAGATCAGAAGCAGATTAAAGGATAATTGGGCACCAAGCCCAGGCATGATATATCCTATGCTGAGGGAGCTGGAGGCTGAGGAATATATCTATGGCTGGTGGAGGGAGCCCGACAAGAGGTCTATTCGCAGCTATAGGATCACAGATAGCGGCATTGAACACTATAATAGAATAAAGCTGCTGTACCAGCCCTCCCTAAAGGATGCACTAAAAATGCTGGAATGCATAATGACGGAACTTTATAAATCTATATAGCAAAATAGATAATAATTTGTTAAAATAATATAGATTGGTTAATTTAGTAAATATAGGACAATCCTACTGGAGGGAAGTAAAAATGAACATACGATTATCTGAAAAAAATCAAAGCATTGCAGCTTCAATAACACTGGCTATTGACTCTAAGGCAAAGCAAATGATGTCTGAAGGAATAAATGTCATTAGCTTTGGTGTAGGTGAGCCAGATTTTGACACTCCAGATCATATAAAGGCGGCGGCTATAGAGGCATTGGATAAAGGCTTCACCAGATATACCGCTGCATCCGGTTTTCCAAAGCTTAGAGAAGAAATATGCAAAAAGCTAAAGAAGGACAATCAGCTTCAATACAGACCAGAGGAAATCATCGTATCTAATGGTGCCAAGCAAGCACTACATAATGCATTAGAGGCAATATGCAATCCCGGTGATGAGGTAATTATACCTGCCCCCTATTGGGTAAGCTATCCTGAACTGGTGAAGATATCCGCAGGGGTTCCGGTTATAGTAAATTGCACAGAGGAAAATGAGTTCAAGCTAAGCAAAGAGGATTTAATAGCAGCCATAACGCCAAATACAAAGGCGCTGATTCTTAACAGTCCTTCAAATCCTACAGGCTCTCTTTATACAAGAGAGGAGCTTGAGGCTATAGCTGAGGTTGCTGTTGAGAAAAACATCATCGTTATTTCCGACGAAATCTATGAAAAGCTGGTTTATGCCGGTGCAGAGCATATCAGCATAGCAAGCCTAAATGATAAAATAAAGGATATTACTATCGTTATAAATGGGATGTCGAAGGCCTACGCCATGACGGGCTGGAGGATCGGCTATACAGCCTCTAACCTCCAAATTGCTAAGATTATGGGGAATGTACAGAGTCATGCCACCTCTCACCCCAATACCATAGCTCAATATGCCAGTGTTGCTGCACTAACCAGCAGTGATGAATCAATTGAAGACATGAGACTAGCCTTTGATGAAAGAAGAAAATATATGGTGGAGAGAATTAATAGCATTAAAGGCCTTTCCTGCATTGAGGCAAAGGGCGCCTTTTATATCATGATGAATATATCCAAGATAATAGGAACCGAGGCTAAGGGTAAGCTGATCAATGGCTCCTTGAGCTTCTCTGAGCTTATGCTGGAGGAGGCTAAGGTGGCTGCTGTTCCAGGGATTGCCTTTGGTGCCGATGATTATATCCGTCTCTCCTATGCAAATTCTATGGATAATATTAAAGAAGGATTAAGCCGTATCGACCAATTGATAAATAGCTAAGATATGAGGATTTCTCATATCTTTTCTCAATATACAAACATACACAATTAGAAAGGAGAGATAGCGCCTTGAATAGATCAGCCTATCAAAATCCTCTTAACGAGCGTTATGCCAGTAAAGAGATGTCCTACATATTTTCCTCCGACAACAAATTTAGAACATGGAGAAGGCTTTGGATAGCCTTAGCAGAGGCAGAGCAGGAGCTGGGGCTTCCGATAACGGAGGAGCAGCTGGAGGAATTAAGAGCAAACAAAGACAATATTAATTATGAGGTAGCAGCCCAAAGAGAAAAGGAAACCCGACATGATGTTATGTCCCACGTATTTGCCTATGGTCAGCAATGCCCCAATGCAAAGGGAATCATACATTTGGGTGCCACCAGTGCTTATGTCGGAGACAATACCGACGTTATAGTAATGAAGGAGGCCCTGGAGTTAATCAAGAAAAAAATGGTCAACCTTATAGATGTTCTGGCTAATTTCTGCAACGAATATAAGGCTTTGCCAACCCTTGGCTTTACCCACTTCCAGCCAGCTCAGCTAACAACTGTAGGGAAGCGAGGAACCCTATGGCTTCAGGAGCTATTAATGGATTTTGAAAATCTGGAGTTCCAGATTAGTAGAATGAAGCTCAGGGGAGTAAAGGGGACTACCGGTACACAGGCCAGCTTTATGAGTCTTTTCAATGACGACACCTCAAAGGTGAAGGAGCTGGAGAAGAGGGTTGCGAATAAGATGGGCTTTGATAAGGCCTTCCCTGTAACGGGACAAACCTATTCAAGAAAGCTGGACTTTGAGGTTTTAACAGTTCTAAGCGGCATCGCCCAAAGCCTGCATAAAATGACCAATGATATACGTTTGCTACAGAGCCTAAAGGAAATTGAAGAGCCCTTTGAAAAGAACCAAATCGGCTCCTCTGCCATGGCCTACAAGAGAAACCCAATGAGGAGTGAAAGAATTGCCTCTCTAGCAAGATACGTCATAGCTGCCCAGCAAAACACTGCCATGACGGCATCCACCCAGTGGTTTGAGAGAACTCTGGATGACTCTGCAAATAAGAGAATCGCTGTGCCGGAGGCTTTTTTAGCTGCAGATGCCATCTTAGAAATTGCAATTAATGTATGCGATGGCCTAGTGGTCTACGATAAAATGATAAAGCTGCATGTGGAGGCTGAGCTTCCCTTTATGGCAACAGAGAATATTTTGATGGAGGCCGTAAAGCGTGGGGGAGATCGTCAGGAGCTGCATGAAGGCATAAGGCTACATTCTATAGAGGCTGCAAAGCAGGTTAAGCTGGAGGGAAAACCAAATGATTTGCTGGATAGAATACTGCAGGACCCTACCTTTGGCCTGACAAAGGAGGATATTCTGGAGCTGCTGGACCCCATCAAATTCGTAGGTCGGGCGCCACAGCAGGTGGATGAGTTTTTAGAGGAATATATAAATCCAATTATTAGTGAAAACCGAGAGCTATTAGGCTTAGAGGTTGATCTTAAGGTATAGACACACATTTTACGGAGGTGTAAATATGATTAATCAAACTACAATCGCTGAAATTAGTCAATATGATCAGCAGGAGGTGCTGCTGAAGGGCTGGTTATATAATAAGCGCTCCAGTGGAAAAATTCATTTCCTTCAATTTAGAGACGGAACAGGCTTTATCCAAGGGGTAGTAGTAAAAAACGAGGTTCCAGAGGAGCTTTTCGAGACATGTAAAAAGCTAACACAGGAGTCATCAATAGAAATGATTGGATTAGTACAGAGGGATGACAGAGCCCCCAGCGGCTTTGAAATTTTAGTGAAGGAGGTTAAGCCTGTCAGTATAGCGAATGAAGGCTATCCGATTTCCCTTAAGGAGCATGGTACGGACTTTTTAATGGAGCATCGTCATCTGTGGATGCGTACGCCGAAGCAAAATGCGATTTTAAGAATCCGTGATGAAATAAACCTTGCCATCAGGAACTTTTTCCACGATAGGGGCTTCACTCTAGTTGAGCCACCGATTATAACGCCATCCTCCTGCGAGGGTACAACAGAATTATTTGAGCTGGATTATTTCGGAGAAAAGGCATATCTGTCACAGACAGGGCAAATGTATGCCGAGGCTGCAGCGATGGCCTTTGGTAAGGTATATAGCTTTGGCCCCACCTTTAGAGCAGAAAAATCAAAAACCAGAAAGCATTTAAATGAATTCTGGATGATTGAGCCAGAAATGTCCTATGTTGACTTTGAAGGCAATTTAGAGGTTCAGCAGGAAATGATTCAGTACATCATTGAAACGGTTTTAGAGAACAAGAAAACAGAGCTTAAAATATTGCAGAGGGATACAACGGCCTTGGAAAATGTGAAGGCTCCCTTCCCTAGAATTACCTATACCGATGCAGTGAAAATGCTGCAGGAGGCTGGCTTTGAGTTCCAATGGGGGGATGATTTCGGAGCACCGCATGAAACTCATATTGCAGAGCAGTATGATAAGCCGGTATTCATAACCCATTTCCCTACTGAAATGAAGGCCTTCTATATGCAGCCGGACCCTTCAAACCCAAAGGTAGTTTTGGGAGCCGATTTAATTGCTCCTGAGGGCTATGGAGAAATTATCGGGGGCTCTGAGAGAATCCATGATCTGGATTTTCTGCTTGAAAGAATCAAGGAGGAGAATCTTCCTCAGGATATATATGAGTGGTATATAGACCTAAGAAGATACGGAACCGTTCCTCATTCAGGCTTCGGCTTGGGCTTAGAAAGAACTGTGGCGTGGATTTGCGGAATTGACCATATTCGACAAACTATTCCATTTGCTAGAACATTAAATAGGGTTTATCCATAGTAAAATATCTGCTATAATATATTATGAAAATGTAATAATTTATTTAATAAAAAGTAAGGATTATCCTTACTTTTTATTTATGCCATTTATTAAAAAGTATTAATAGGCTTTGTAATTTTAATTGAAGGGGAATGAGAAAATGCTGGAAAATCAATTATTTCAGTATACAATAAAGGAGATATTATCAACTAATCTGCTTAAGGTGGCTCCTGAGCTTCATGTTTCAGAGGCAGTCGAGCTGATGATTTATAATAATATCCCTGAAATATTAATTATGGATAGGTCTCATGATGGGGAGCAGCCTTTAGGAATACTGACCTTGACGGATGTATCCTTAATTAAGAGAAGCAATGAAAATATAAATATGCCGGTATCGGCATACATGTCCCGCAGCATATTAACGGTAGGGTCCGATATGCTGATAGAGGACGCAAGAAAAATTCTTATTGAAAACAAAATTGGAAGGCTGCCGGTGATGGAGGAGGACAGGCTCGTAGGCATTGTCAGAAGCGATAACATACTGAACAGCTATTATATGAAGCTGGAATCCATTAATCTCCAGTATAAGGATATCATCAACCATATGCATGAGGCGGTTACTGTTACCGATCCTCAGGGGAATGTCCTATTCTGGAATAAAAGCGCTGAAAAAAATTATGGCATCATGTCAAAGGATATTCTATATAAGCCGCTGGAGGAGTTTTTTCCCAATGCCCTAACCCTTTCGGTTTTAGAGGAGCAGGTCCCCATAGAGAATATTTATCACTCCCCAAAGCCCAACTACTTTGTTATCATCAGTGCATTGCCCATATACATTGACGGCGAATTTTTAGGGGTGGTGGCTACCGAGAGGGATGTTACTGAGTATCGTAATCTAAGTGCAAAGCTTGAAAATGCCAATTTTGAAATAGACCTCCTAAAGGAGGAGGTAGAAAGAATCACAAAAGGAAGCTTTTCTCTTGGACATATCAATGGTAAAAATCCGAAAATACAAAACAGAATTCAGCTGGCAAAGCATGTTGCAAAGACCAACACCAGTGTCCTAATAACAGGGGAAAGCGGCACAGGCAAGGAGATATTTGCCAGGGCTATTCATCAGCACAGCGGAAGAGTCGGACATTTTATACCAGTAAACTGTAGCGCTATACCGCCAACCCTCTTCGAGAGCGAATTTTTCGGTTATGTAGGCGGGGCTTTTACAGGTGCCTTAAAAAACGGAAAGGTCGGATATTTTGAATTAGCCAACGATGGCACATTGTTTCTGGATGAAATCGGAGATTTGCCGCTGGAGCTTCAGGCCAAGCTGTTGAGGGTTCTGCAGGAGGGGAAGGTAAAGCCCATTGGCTCAGAAAAATACAATAGCGTGGACGTTAGAATTATATCCGCTACCAATAAGGATCTAAAGGAAATGGTACGAAACGGCAGCTTTAGAGAGGACCTCTATTACAGGTTAAATGTTGTGGAATTGGATCTGCCTCCTCTCAGGGAGAGAAGAGAGGATATTGTGGTGCTTTTCAACAGCTTTCTTTCAGAGATATGTGAAAAGAATAATATTGAGATTGACTATGTAGAAAAGGATGTTTTTAATATTCTTTTAAAATATAACTGGAAGGGCAATATCAGGGAGCTGAAAAATACAGTAGAGCACATGGTGGTGCTATGCCACGACAAAAGGCTAACGAAGGAGATCATACCTCAGTATATTTTAGAGGGTATAACGGAGGGGCCAAATAAAAGAATTAAGCTACAGCAGCTGGACCACAATCTGAGAAGCCTGGAAATTGATTTGCTTGAAAATGCATTAAAGAAAGCCAAGGGAAATAAAACAAAGGCTGCAAAAATATTGAATATTCCCCGGACAACCCTGTATTATAAGCTGAAGCAATATGAGAAGGAATTAAATGTCTAATATCGGACGATGTGACGAAATATCGACAATATACCTGTGCTTTATATAATTTCAACATTTTAATGACGTATTGCTTTATAGCAGCTAATAAAAAGCGTCGAAAATTAGACGTTAAATTATTAGGGCAGTATAATAGTTTAATAGACCGGCTGCTGTAGGCCTGCAGATATACAGCATTTACAAGGAGAAGAGGAGTCTATGCACAATATTTTTAATTTAGAGAATATTGTGGCATCAAAATTGCAATATATTATTCTAGTTCAAATTCTATATAGACTCACTCCTTCCTACAGCTGCAGTATTAAGATGTACAAGAAAATACAAAACACGCTGCATTATTTGTATAAGAAACACCGGTGTTTTTAAATTTAAACCGGAATGTAAGCTGGAATAATGTTGTGTATGTATTGCTTGTTAATAAAATATTAATATTGTGCAGGTCTAACATAATTTTATTGCACAATTAAGCAATAAGAAAAAAGAAGGAGGAGTTTTTATGAGTGAGAAGAAGGAACAATGGGGCAGTAGATGGGGGTTTATAATGGCTTCAATCGGTATGGCAATTGGTACCGGTAACATCTGGAGATTCCCTAGGGTTGCCGCAAAGAATGGAGGTGGACCATTTCTAATTGCATGGACCATTGCTCTATTTGTATGGGCTATACCATTGCTTATGGGCGAGCTGGTAATGGGTAAAAAGACAGGTTTGGGAACAATTGGAGCCTTCAGGGACTTTGTGGGCAAAAAGTTTACCTGGATGGGAACCTGGATTTCTGTAGTTTGTTTAGGAATTATGTTCTATTATTCTGTTGTAATGGGCTGGTGCGTCAAGTACTTTACCCTTGCAGTTACAGGAACCTTTAGCTCTGGACTTGATACGGAGGCGACAACAGCTATCTGGAATACCTTTACCACTACACCATCACAAACGATATTGTTCCATCTGATTTCTATGGCAATTGCAGGAATCATCATCTATAAGGGTGTAACAGGCGGTATTGAAAAGGTATGTAAGGTAATTATTCCTACGTTATTTGTTTTACTGGGTATGGCAGTAGTAAGAGCATTGACCCTGCCGGGTGCATTGCAGGGACTAGAGTATTTATTTAGCCCGAAATTTGAAATGCTGGCAGAGCCTACAATATGGCTGGAGGCCTTTACTCAGGCTGCCTGGTCCACTGGAGCCGGCTGGGGCTTTATGATTACCTATGCGGTATACACCAGCAACAAGGAGGACATTGCGGGTAATGCCATGATTATGGGTATGGGAGACCATATCGGTGCTTTAGTTGCAGGTATGACAGTTCTTCCTGCGATATTTGCACTATCTCCGACTGTAGAATTTGCTCAGGATGCGTTATCCTCAGGTAATACAGGCTTGACCTTTATCTATTTAGCTCAATTATTTGGTAAAATGCCAATGGGTACTGTTTTAGCAGCTGTTTTTTTTCTTGCAATGTCTATAGCGGCCTTATCCTCCTTGCTTCCAATGATTGAGGTTGGGGTAAGGAACTTTATGGATACAGGCATGGATCGTAAGAAGTCTACACTTATTGTAATAATTGGTGGTTTCATATTAGGTATACCTTCTGCCTATAGTCTTAACTTCCTTGACAATCAAGACTGGGTTTGGGGAATAGGTCTTTTAGTAAGTGGATTATTTGTTGCCTTTGCTTTAATGAAGTATGGCGTTGAAAAGGCTAGAACACAGGATATCAACCATAAATGGACCGACTTTAACGTTGGCAAGTGGTGGAATACCTTCATCTACCTCTTCCCTGTATTCTTCATATGGGTTACCGGCTGGTGGGTAATGCAGGCTATTTCCTGGTATCCCGGCAACTGGTGGGCGCCATTTGAGGTCTTCAGCGTAGGTACAATTATATTCCAGTTTGCTATATTGCTGATTCTTGCATTCCTGACCAACGACTGGCTTGCCGGAAAGATTGGCAAGGGTAAATATGAGCTAGAGATATCCTCGGATATTCTGGCAGAAAAGTAGGGGGGAAATAATATGTCAACTGCTTCTATTATAATGATGGTCATCATATTAGGCTTTTATTTTGGTGGAGCTGCATGGTTAATTAACAGAGCCTTTAATGCAAAAACAAATAAGGAATAAAATCTAATAGGTTCTCCCTTAACTGGGAGAGCCTTAATTTAAAACTATTTATAATAGGAGGTGGGCAAATGAGAATAGAAGAGCATCCAATTCTAAGCTTTAAGCGGGGAAGGGCCGTAAGATTTTACTATAATGGGGAGGAAGTATCGGCCTTTGAGGGGGAGACAATCGCAGCCGCCCTACATGCGGCAGGCATAAGGGCCTTAAGCCATAGCCATGAAAAGCACAGGCCTAGGGGATTATATTGTGCAATAGGAAACTGCTCCTCCTGTATTATGGAGGTAAACGGGGAACCCAATGTTCGAATTTGCGTGGAAATGGTTCATGAGGGTATGGTGGTAAAAACGCAAAAAGGGAAAGGTGATATACTATGATGCCTGTAGAGTTACTGGTAATAGGTGGTGGACCTGCCGGACTATGTGCAGCAATTCAAGCTGCCGAAATGGGTTCAAGGGTTATGATTGTCGATAGGAGCAATTCCTTAGGTGGTCAGCTGGTAAAGCAGACCCATATGTTCTTTGGCTCAGAAAAGCAATATGCATCAAAAAGAGGCTTTGATATAGCGAAACTCCTGTTGGATAAAATCGCTAATTTGTCAAATATTGAGGTGCTGGCAGCTACTACTGTTTTGGGTGTATATGAGGATGGCGTTGTTACCCTAGAAAAAAACGGCGGCTACTTTAAGGTGAAGCCTAAGGCTATGGTGGTTGCTACAGGTGCCAGCGAGAAGGCATTAGCCTTCCCAAATAACGATCTTCCCGGGGTTTATGGTGCTGGTGCAGTTCAGACTCTAATGAATGAATATGGTGTAAAGCCTGGAAATAGGGTTTTGATGGTGGGGGCAGGTAATATCGGATTAATAGTTAGCTATCAGCTGATGCAGGCGGGAGTAAAGGTGGAGGCAATCGTTGAAGGAGGACCACAGATCGGCGGCTACCTGGTTCATGCCTCTAAGGTTCGTAGAATGGGAGTACCTATTTACACGCAGCATACCGTTAAGGAGGCCCATGGCAAGGAAGCATTGGAAGGGGTGACCCTATGCAGGCTGGATGATCAATGGAATCAGATACCCGGCTCGGAATTTGATGTGGACGTAGATGTCATATGTATTTCGGTTGGTTTAACACCTTTGTCGGAGCTGCTATGGCAGGCAGGATGTCAAATGAAATTTGTAAATTCACTAGGAGGCTTTGTGCCATATCGTGATGATAATATGCAAACCTCTGTGAAGGGTATATTCGTAGCGGGAGACGTATCCGGAGTGGAGGAGGCCAGCAGTGCCATGGTGGAGGGCTACTTGGCCGGCGTGTCGGCAGCATCCTATCTGGGTTATAAAATATTTAATATGATGGAGCTAAAGGCTGACCTGCTGGGACAATTGGACTCTCTAAGGCATGGCCCCGTAGGCGATAGAATAAGAAAAGGTATTGCCGAGCTACAACTAATAAATGAAGCAGCAGCTTCAAAGGAAGCCTAGAGGAGGTGTAATTTTATGTTGGCTGTAACCGGAGTTCCAATGGCAGAGGATGTAGAGCGGGCTTTTCCAAGTGAAGAAAGGCTTGCTCAAGGACCTGTCGTAGTAGTTGAGTGCTTTCAAAATATACCCTGTAACCCCTGCTATACTGCATGCAGAACAGGTGCTATAAAGGAGTTTGAAGACATAAATGATTTGCCATCGGTGGATCATAGCTTGTGCAACGGATGTACCCTATGTGTCAGCAATTGTCCCGGTCTATCTATTATGGTTGTCGATATGACCTATTCTGAAGAGGAGGCCCTACTTAAGATTCCCTACGAGTTTCTGCCTCTGCCTGTAGTAGGTCAGGTGGTCAAAGGCTTAGATAGAGCAGGACAGGAAGTATGCGAGGTCAAGGTTGTTAGGGTGGTTAATTCTAAGGTGCAGGATAAAACACCAGTAATATCTATTGCGGTTAAGAAGGATTTTGTGAAGCTGGTTAGAAACATTGGGATGGAGGGCTAACATGAAGGATAATACAATGATCTGTCGATGTTCAGATTTAACCCTTCAGGATGTAAGGGATTTAATCAACAAGGGCTATACCTCCTTTGATGAATTAAAGAGAATAAGCCGTATAGGTATGGGGCCCTGCCAGGGTAGAACCTGTATGCAAATGGTGCTTAGGGAGCTTTCTATAGCAACTGGGAAACCAATATCAGAGCTTTCACCGGGTACCTTCAGACCCCCTGTAAAGTCGATTAAATTAGGAGAAATTGCAAAGCATGCATTAGAGGATGGTGAAGTGAACCATGATTAAAACAGCAGATGTGGTAATAATCGGCGGAGGAATATCCGGCGTTGCTATAGCCTATAACCTACTAAAGAAGGGGGTTAAAAAGGTTGTGGTACTGGAAAGGGACTATTTGGCCAGTGGAGCTACAGGACGCTGCGGTGCTGGTATAAGGCAGCAATGGGGAACCGAAATGAACTGCAAGCTGACTAAGTACTCCTGTGAATTCTTCGAAAATGCTCAGGAGGAGCTTCAATATACTGGTAACATAGAATTTAAGCAGGGGGGGTATTTGATACTTTCCAGCACCCAAAAGGAGCATGAGCAATTCAAGAAAAATGTTGTGCTGCAAAATAGCCTTGGCATTAATTCAAAGCTCTTAACCCTTGATGAGGCAAAGGAAATCGTACCATTTTTAAATACCGAGGGCTTAATAAGCGCTACCTTCCATCAAAAGGACGGTCATCTGAATCCCTTCCATGCGACACAGGCCTATGCTGATGCGGCAACGCGCCTGGGAGCCCATATCCATACCTTTACAGAGGTAACGGATATCTTGGTAGAGGGCAATAAGATTAAGGGAGTAAGAACAAATAAAGGTGATATCGCAACTAATGTCGTCGTTAATGCTGCAGGAGGATATTCTCAGCTAATCGGTAACATGGTTGGGGTGGAGCTTCCTGTATTTTCAGAAAGGCATCAAATATTAGTAACAGAGGCGGTTGAGCCGATTCTTGATCCTATGGTAATGTCCTTTTCTCTAAATCTTTACTGTCAGCAGGTTCCCCATGGCGCATTTATCATGGGTAGAGGAGATACAGGGGAGCCTAGGGACTTAAGAATTACCTCCGGCTGGCATTTCCTTGAGGAGATGACTAAGACCATAACAAAGGTTTTACCTCCGTTAAAGGATGTTAGATTCCTGCGCCAATGGTCAGGGCTATACAACATAACCCAAGACCGGCAGCCTATATATGGTCCGATTGATGAGGTGGAGGGCTTTTATTTAGCAATTGGCTATAGCGGACATGGATTTATGCTGGCTCCGGCCACAGGCTTGATTATTGCTGAGTCAATTTTAGGAGAGGCACCTTCATTGCCGGCCACAGAGCTTCACCTAAATAGATTTAAGAGCGGAGATCTGATATTAGAGCCATCAGTTGTATAAAATTCGTAACATATAAGAATAGCAAGCCTAAAGGCGGATAGTTTTGATATAATTAAAGGAGAATATTGGAGAATCATAAGGCGTTGAGTTATGATTCTCCTTCTTCAATGTCAGTAATCCGACGATCAATAAACTGGAGGTGGTATAGGTGAAGGTATTAGTAAAAAAGGAAGAGCTTTGCATAGCCTGTGGTCTTTGCGAGAAAATCTGCTCAAGGGCATATTTCAAGGAGAATAACGTAGAAAAGTCTGCTATACAGGTAGAAAAGGGCGAATCAAATAAGATTAATGTCTGTAATCAATGTGGGGCCTGTATAGATATATGTCAGGTAGTAGCTATTTCCAGAGCTTCAAATGGGGTAGTAAGATTAAATAAAAAGGAATGTGTCGGTTGCTTTATGTGTGTAGGCTTCTGTCCCACCCTATCAATGAGACAGCAGGATGACTATATTGAGCCCTTCAAATGCATTGCCTGTGGACTGTGTGCCAAGGAATGTCCTACCGGTGCAATCGCAGTAGAGGACATAGAATTTGAAACAAAGGAAAGACTGTAGCATATAAAATTAGTGAAGGGGGCGGAATAAATGGATATTAAGGCTTTAAGGGAAGCCCATAGGCTGCTGGCTGAATATAGCTATGAGCCGGCAAAGCTTGATAAAGGCTATACGGATAAAACACTGTATGTTAATATAGGAGAAAATAAAATTTCCTCAAAGAATGTGACTTCTGAAATTAAGGAGAAATTCATCGGCGGTAAGGGAATTGGACTGAAGTACCTTTGGGATGCAACAGCTCCTACCACAAAATGGAATGATCCGGAGAATGAAATCATCATCGCCGGAGGTCCCTTATGCGGCATAACCCAATATCCCGGTGCAGGAAAATCCTTAGTAGTTACGATTTCACCTATGACGGATATTCCGATTGACAGCAATGTAGGAGGCTACTTCGGACCCTACCTTAAATTTTCAGGATGGGATGCATTAGAGGTACAGGGAAAAGCAGAAAAGGACATAATAATATTTATAGACGGTAATAAAGGAATTGTAAAAATAGAGGAAGCACCCCTTGAGGCTGTGGACAGTCACGTGGTATCGGAGCAGCTAACGGAAATGTACGCAGAATCCGAGGAGGACAAGAAAAATATCTCTGTTATTTCTGCCGGAACTGCTGCAGACCATGTAAACATTGGTCTACTAAATTTCTCCTTCTATGATATTAGACGTCAGGTTACGAGGCTTAAGCAGGCCGGTAGAGGTGGCATCGGGAAGGTCTTTAGAGACAAGAAAATAAAGGCGATAGTTATCAGGTTTAAGGGTACTAAGGGTGATTTAAATAAGCCTGCAGATCAAAGCCTAATCAACAAGGCAGGCATAACCCTTCATAAGCAAATTCACGATCTCGATGATGTACAATGCCGTATGAGACAAATAGGAACTGCAAATATTATAGAGGTAATGGATAAATATGATTTATTGCCGGTTCATAACTATCAATACGGTAAGCACTCCGATACCTTTAAAATAGCTTCAGATGTCTTTATAGAAAAGTACATTACACAAGGCATGCCGGATGGCTGCTGGTTTGGCTGCTCTCTATCCTGTGCCAAGGCAGCGGATAAATTTGAGCTATTGACAGGACCCTATAAGGGGGATTTAGTAACGGTAGATGGACCGGAATATGAAAATGCCGCTGGCTTAGGCTCTAACTGCGGGATTTTCGACCCACAGCTGGTGCTGGAGGGGAATTTCTACTGTGATACCTATGGTATAGACACCATTTCCTTTGGCACAGCCTGTGCCTTTGCAATGGAATGCTATGAGAGGGGTATCATAAACAAGGATATAACCGGAGGGCTGGAGCTGAACTTCGGTAACGGCATTGCACAGCTGGAGCTACTCCATCAAATGTCTAGAGGCGAAGGCTTTGGTGTGCTGGTGGGTCAGGGTGTAAGGGTTATGAAGGAGGTCTTTGCTAAGGAATATGGTGCAGATGCCGACTTCCTTAAGGATATCGGTATGGAGCAAAAGGGTCTGGAGGTTTCGGAGTATCTTCCTAAGGAATCCCTTGCTCAGCAGGGGGGCTACGGCTTAACAAATAAGGGACCGCAGCATGATGAGGCATGGCTGATATTTATGGATATGGTAAATAATCAAATTCCAACCTTTGAGGATAAGGCAGAGGCGCTGCATTATTTCCCTATGTTCAGAACCTGGTTCGGCTTAATGGGGCTATGCAAGCTGCCATGGAACGATACAACCCCAGCGGACAATCATTTAAGTGACGAGCCTGCTAAAATACCGCAGCATGTTCAGCACTATGTTAATTTATACAACGGAGTCACAGGCATGAATATTGATAAGCATGAGCTAATTCGTCAATCCGAGAGGGTATATAACTTCCAAAGGGTATTCAACATCAGAAGAGGCAAGGGACTAAGGCTGCATGATGCTATGCCTTATAGAGCAATGGGTCCCGTGACGGTGGAGGAGTATGAATCCAGACAGGAAAGATATGATCAGCAGCTTCGGGAGCTATTGGACTACAAACCTGAAGGAAAATCGACAGCGGAGAAGATTAAGGTCATGAGGGAATATCGCTATGACCAATATGAAAAGCTTACGGATGCAGTATATAAGCGAAGAGGCTGGAGTACAAATGGCGTTCCAACAATAGAGCATCTAAGGGAAATAGGCATAGATTTGCCTGAGGTGGTAGAGGTTGTCAAACAGCATCTTTAGGAAAATTAATATGAAAAAGCAATATCAGGCGGCGGAATTCCGCTGCCTGATGGTATTGCTTTCAGATGTAGCGTAGGAGGTAAGCGATGATTAAGGTAAATTCAAGGGACTTTGAATGGCAGGAGGGGATGTCGGTTCAAAGACTCCTGGAGCTTAAGGAATATACCTATGTGAAGATATTCGTAAAAATAAACGGCATTATCATTGAAAAGGAGGATTACACCACCACTATTATTCAGGATGGTGACGATGTAAAGGTAATTCATCTTTTGGCCGGAGGATAAAGAAGAAGGGACTGACTATTGTGATATGCTCCCCTTATGGTAGACAGTTTAAATAAAAAAAACTGTTTACTGAAGGAGGAGTATATTTTTATGGGAC
>JBLXDM010000004.1:0-378171 GCA_048264125.1 Natronincolaceae bacterium | reverse complement strand
AAGCAGCATGGCCTTATACATGGAGCGGGTGTCTTTGGGATATGGTGAATAACATGAATCTGCTACGAGGCTTCGTTACGACGTGCCGACGAAAGTCGGAATTACA
Organism: Natronincolaceae bacterium; assembly: GCA_048264125.1. Classification (GTDB taxonomy): domain Bacteria; phylum Bacillota; class Clostridia; order Peptostreptococcales; family Natronincolaceae; genus M1-B18. Next base: position 378,065 of record JBLXDM010000004.1, on the reverse strand, counting down.
TGGGGAATGGGTTATACATCCGTTTTGTATGACTCGACTTGATTTGAGATAATCAGGTGATACGCTGAATAACTATGACTCAAATGGCGATATCTTCATACAGGAGACACCTAAGTCCCATGAATAAAAGATAAGCATATAGTGATTTGATTTTTCTTAGTGGGGTTGCTCTCTAAATATGGTTTTACGTTAAATGCTAAAAAGATAATGAGGTTAATATGTATTTTTCAAAAGGATTTGCTATTCTAAATTTACAAGGAGGAATAGATGTTGAAGTTTAAAAAAGTTGATTATATTATTTCTTTTATTATACTTTTTACACTTTATATCTTACAACATAATGTAACTGTTGTAGATAGAAGTATTAGAGAGAGCATTCAATCGCCAATAAGTTTTAAATTACTGATACTGTCATCAATAATGGCATTCATGGGATCGTTAATAGTAGGCACTATAACTAATTTGATAAGAAAACTAATTGTTAGACATAATTAAATCAATATAAATACAACCACCTGTATCGAGTGTTGCGCCAAATGCTGGCTACAGAAAAGGTGAAGCGCACACAGAGAATCATATAGGCCTTAGGGGAGACGGTAATCCATCGCTATAGGTGAGATTCTTAAGGGTCTGTCGGGGTCCTAGAACATGGCATGTAAGAAGAGAAATGTCAGGAACTTGGGAGGATCTGTAGGTTCCAGCAGTTAGCTGGTAGACCTATCCAATCATAAAATAGGACGGTCAATGACACTACAGGGTTCGGATCAACTCATAGTACTTTGAGGTTGGGAGAGCCAACTACATGGGGAAGGGGTTGACAGAAATATGAACTTTGCAAAGGAAACATTAGCCGGACATGTAGGGCTGGATAAACTAATGCAAATCTCACTGCAGGGAATAAGGCAGAAGGCAAAGCAAAATAAAGAGCACAGATTTCAAAACCTTTATCGACTACTAAATGAAGATAATCTGACAGAATCTTGGAAGAAATTAAACAAGAAGGCCTCAGCTGGAGTTGATAAGATAACAGCTAAGGAGTTTGAATTAAACCTAAAGGAAAATATTAAAGAGATTACTAGTAGCTTAAAGGATAGAAGATATCGTGCAAAACTAGTTCGTAGAGTTAATATCCCGAAGGGAAACGGTAAGACCCGTCCACTTGGTATTCCGACAACATCAGATAAATTAGTTCAAAGAGCTGTCGCCCAAATATTAGAAGCTATCTACGAAGAGGATTTTTTAGATTGCAATTATGGGTATCGCCCTAATATAGGGGCCCATCAGGCAATCAAAGACCTAACCAAAGAACTGCAATTTAATAAGTATAGCTATGTGGTGGAAGCTGATATACAGGGGTTCTTTAATAACATTAACCATGAATGGCTAATAAGGATGATTGAAGAAAGAGTAGACGACGGTGCTCTGCTTGGTTTAATTAAAAAATGGTTGAAGGCAGGAATACTTGACGACAGTCAGCAGGTGATACATCCAGCCACAGGAACACCTCAAGGCGGGATTATTAGTCCAATACTAGCAAATATTTATCTACACTTTGTTTTAGATCTATGGTTTGAGAAAATAGTAAAGCCTAGATGTGAAGGCGAAGCCTATCTTTGTAGATACTGTGACGATTTTGTATGCACCTTTCGATATAAGAAGGATGCAGAAAAGTTCTATATTGCATTAGGGAACAGACTAGGAAAATTCGGGCTGGAGCTATCCAAGGAAAAGACGAATATCATTAGCTTCTCAAAATTCCGAAAGGAGGAGAATACTCATTTCGATTTTCTAGGTCTTGAGTTTAGATGGGGTGTATCCCTTAAAGGAAAAAATGTTATTAAGAGAAGTACTTCCAAGAATAAACTAAGAGCCTCCTTGCTGAATTTCAAAGTATGGTGCAAGGACAGTCGAGATAACAGAATGAGGAAAATAACTGAGATGTTGAATCAGAAACTTAGGGGATATTATAACTACTACGGATTGATTGGAAACTACAAAAGTTTATGGAAGTTCTATACTATAGCTATGGGGATATTATATAAGTGGCTAAATAGACGAAGTCAGAGAAAAAGCTTCAATAGGAGTGAATTCAATAGACTAATTAAATGGTATGGAATATTAAAGCCAAGGATTTTAGCGAGTGGGGATCAACAGTTAAAATTACAATTTTGAATTGCTGAATTACGGAACTGATTATTTCTGAAGAGCCCGGTGCGGTAGTTCCGCACGCCGGGATCTGTGCGGGGTGCGTCGGGTAACTGACGCGTCTACCGTGACTCTGAAAGAGCAATATAATTTCAGAGTATAGCTTCGAGGTAGAATAAACATTTTAGAAGTAAATTTAAGAAGTTATTTAGTATTATATATTAATTAATTTAAGATTATTTTTAAACAATGGAGGGGAACGGAATGGAGTTCAATATAAAGGAACTGAGTTTAGATCTAACACATGATTACCTTGATTTTTTTGATAATCGTGCATTTTCTGACGGTAATCCTAATGGACCATGTTACTGCACGTCACCGACTATGGATAAGATAACGGAAGAAAAAATGGTAAGTGAGTTTGGGAATGATATCAAAGGAACTATTCGTCGATATGCAGTTGAAATGCTAAATGAGGGCAAAATTCGCGGATATCTCGCGTATGAAGGAGATATTTCTATTGGGTGGTGCAATGCAGCAGATATGGAAAGTTATTCGGCATTTGTACCAGATTTTGCTCGACAAAAAAAATGTGGAAAAACGTTCTCTGTTGTATGTTTTGAAATTGCTCCAGAATATAGAGGAAAAGGTATTGCGACGGCATTTCTTAACCGAGTTTGCACAGATGCAAAAGCTAGGGGATATATAGCGGTTGAGGGGTATGCAAAGTTGAATAACGAGCTTACAAATTACGATTATAATGGACCAATTCGCTTATATGAAAAGGCAGGATTCTCAGAAGTAGCAAGGCAAGATAAACAAATAGTTATGAGAAAAATATTATAAAAAGTCATGCAGGTTATATTGCTCCTACAGATAACAATGTGTTTACGCAGGGGTGCCGGAGGCAAGGTCAGTGAAACTTAATCCATAACCATAGCGGAGAAAGGTCAGCGCACCACATCCCTTCACCGGGAGCGGAGCTCCGCCAAGACGGTCTATCTTTGAGGTCCGGCTCAGGGGCGTCGTAAACACGGTGCGCCGCGTTGCGCCACAAGTTCGGGCTGGTAACCCGGACAAAACGCGCCAACCAATTGGTTGAACTGTTCTGCTGAATTCAGAGGTGCAATTCCTCTGCCGTACTGAGTCAATACCGATATACCACAACCATTGTGGGGGTAGTACGAGCACTGATACTTCCCGGTGCGGAGGCTAGCTGTCACTAAAGTCCGTACTGAGCGGGATAAAGAGTAGCCTAAAACGCCTAAACTGCGCAAGCAGCATGGCCTTATACATGGAGCGGGTGTCTTTGGGATATGGTGAATAACATGAATCTGCTACGAGGCTTCGTTACGACGTGCCGACGAAAGTCGGAATTACATGGAGAACGGGTTATACATCTGTGTTTTGTATGACTCGACCTGATTTGAGATAATCAGGTGATACGCTGAATAACTGTGACTCAAATGGCGATATCTTCTCCCGGAGTACAGCAGACACCTAAGTCCCATGAATAAAAGATAAGCAGAATGGAACGCGGGATTGTTCCAATACTGGAGCTTGACAGGGTAGAGAAGGTAGCGGAACAACACAGGTGTCATAGTAGTCCGGGGCAGGGAAAGCCTGCTACATGGCGAAGGGCACCAGACGGGACAAACAATATAAACCGAGGATAGTGAAGACTAACTCTCATATATGAGTAGCGAACCACAGGAAAAGCTGTGCATTTAAAACGCAACTTCACCAGCGAAGCTGAACTTAAAGAAAAACTTGACTTCATCTATGACCAAAGCAGGAAAGGATATTCCTTCCATGGAATAATAGAAGTAGCATTTAACGAAATTACAATCACTACAGCCATACACAATATCAAGGGAAACAAGGGTGCAAATACCCCTGGAATTGATAAAAACAAGATGGAAAAATTCCTTCAGATGGACCGAGATGAGCTAATAGCGTTAATTAAAAGGGAAGTTAAAAATTACAAACCAAGACCGGTAAGGCGTAAATATATCCAGAAAAGCAATGGAAAACAGCGGCCATTAGGCATTCCAACAATACAGGATCGAATTATACAAGAATGCCTGCGCATTGTAATAGAGCCCATTGCAGAAGCAAGATTTTATCCCCAAAGCTATGGATTTCGCCCCTATAGGGCAACCAAACATGCCCTTAAGGATATAATGAACCTACTCAGTAAGAAAGCAAAAGTCAAACCCATATACACCATAGAAGGAGACATAACAGGATATTTTGATAATATAAACCACAGAATCATGCTAAAGGAGCTATGGAAAATAGGTATCCATGACAAAAGGGTATTGACAATCATAAAGAAAATGCTCACAGCTGGATATATGGAAAACGAAATAAAATACGATACACTTACAGGAACTGTGCAAGGAGGAATTATTTCAACAGTACTTGCAAATATATATCTTAACGACTTCGATTGGACAGTTGGGAGGATGTATCATCACCCTAAACAAAAATGCGAACATATTGGCTCAGACAGGAGAAGGCTTAGGAAAAACGGAGTTAACCCTAAATATTTAATTAGGTACTGCGATGACTGGATTATACTAACAACCACCCAGAAGGAGGCAGAGGAACTCCTAAAGTATTTGAGAAAATACTTTAAATACCGACTAAAGCTGGAGCCTATCAGAAGAAAAAACGCTAATTAAAATCTAACTACCCAATACGCCAAGTTTCTAGGATACATCATAAAAGCAGGCCTTCCAAGGGCCTCGCCTAACAGACAAAATCCCCAAAATATAGTAGGAAAACACTACCCGGATATGAAAAGGCTAAAAACAAAAGTAAAAGAAATAAACAAGGAAATCAAATTACTAAGGCATATGGAGGAGGAAGAAAGATCAATACAGGTTGAGAAAGTAAACGCAAAAATAACAGGACTTGCAGAATACTACAAGACAGCAATATGCAGCAATGCATTCAATTATATTGATGATAAAACAATAAAGCAGCATATGCAGCCTTTAAAAAGATATACGGTAAAAAGTATAAAGACTACTATATTCCCCTTTGCGAATAATATGCATTTAATCAGCAGATAACACCATATACCACCAAAGGGAGAGATTTATATCTAATGCAATATAACAAGAAGAAACGACTACCGCTAAATCGCCCTCCACTCTAGATATCAACACATTGATACATAGTAAAGACAATAGTATAAATAATTTTGAATACTATATGAACAGAGAATATGCCTATAACCGGGATAAAGGGAAATGCAAAATATGCGGACATGTATTGAAAGTAGAAAACAGACACTGTCACAGGATAGATGAAAAATTAGCGATAGACAAGATAAATACAGTGCCAAATTTAGCATGGCTATGTAGAGATTGCGGCAAATATATTCATGGAAAAGAAATGCCTGAAAAGCTGGGACAAAAGAAAGTCAATAAAATACAAAAGTACAGGGATAAGCTGAACTAAAAGGATATATTGTGCATGATACCGTCGTGAGACAGTAAAGTGCTGAAAGCCGAAGGAGGCAAGTAAATTGTTTCGTTGGAAAGCCGGATGAATTGAAAGGTTCCCGTCCGGTTTGGAGGAGGGGAAAAGGCGGAGATCATATCAAAGTCTTACCTATTCCTATGGGTCGTTATCTGACATGCATTTCAACAAAAGAATAGGAGGCAATTACATGGATAGCATTACACTGGCTGATATCATTGGATATTCTTTGACTTTATTTTTTGGATTTATTGGAGGAATGGCAACCCAAAAGTATATTATTAAAAGTAGCAAAACAATCAAACAAAATAAAAATACTGTAGTAAATGGTGATATTGTAGGGGGAAACAAAAATGATAAAGAACATTAAACAATTTTTTAATATTACTAAAAATGGCGACATAGTTGGCAATGATAAAATTACATATAATACAATTGAAAATAAAAAGAATCGCATATACGTTGAAGAATTATTCTATTTAATAGTTTTGAATAGTAAGTCTAGAATTGAACTGCACTCGTCTGCACTAGATGCTATATTTGATTTAAACGCAAGTGGTAATCCTTGGTGGCTAGATGAAACCGATTTTGTTATTCACAATTTACATGAGAAAGGGAATAAACTTGATAACAAGATTAGTGATACGATAATTGCAATTAAGGATTTTTCTCCACGAATTTATTCTATCTGTCGTGAATATTTCGACCATGAAAAAAATATAAGGTCAAGTATTAGCTCTTGGTTAATATGCCCAAAAGAGATACTAGAAGGGCAAACAGGTTATAGTTTTCCTAGTATTTACATAAGAAGTATTGAAAATATGAAAGATAACCTAGATTTTATCGTTGAGCAAATGGAAGACTTTAAATCTGAGTATTTTGACACCAAAAAATAAAATGCAAGTCAGATAACACAGCAGTTACTGACATAAACTCTTGTAATTGATTTTGCGTTGGGGATAGGTACTAATGAGGTATAAAATGAGTGCGAAACTAGAACATGTTTACGTCGGTAACTGTGGGAACGTTAAATGAAATTCCCAAAGTGCATTAGAAGTAACCAACCACCTATATCGAGTGTTGCGCCAATGCTGGCAACAGCAAAGGTGAAGTGTACATAGAGAATCATATAGGCCATAGGGGAGCCCGTAATCCCTGAAGCACACTCAGCCTCGTATTCGTGTACCTAGAAATAGGAAAATGCGGATGACGACGTGTTTAACGTCACGGAAGTCAATACAAGAGAATCGCTATAGGTGAGATTCTTAAGGGTCTGTCGGGGTCCTAGAACATGGCATGTAAGAAGAGAAATGTCAGGAACTTGGGAGGATCTGTAGGTTCCAGCAGTTAGCTGGTAGACCTATCCAATCATAAAATAGGACGGTCAATGACACTACAGGGTTCGGATCAACTCACAGTACTTTGGGGTTGGGAGAGCCAACTACATGGGGAAGGGGTTGACAGAAATATGTGCTTTGCAAAGGAAACATTAGCCGGACATGTAGGGCTGGATAAACTAATGCAAACCTCACTGCAAGGAATAAGGCAGAAGGCAAAGAATATTTGCTGAATTACGGAACTGAATATTTCTGAAGAGCCCGGTGCGGTAATTCCGCACGCCGGGATCTGTGCGGGGTGCGTCGAGTAACCTGCGCGTCTGCCGTGATGGTGACATTGTACACTAGTTCGTAAAAAAATTTATTATGAGGTGAAAGATGAAAAAGAGAATAATTATAACGAATTTAATAGTTATTACGTTATTAACAGCTTGTTCAACAAATAATACAACAGTTAAAAAAAGTGGTATTGAGATAAATGCTATAACTACAAGTATAGGAGCAGTAAAAAATAATACGAATGATTTCAATGCACAAAGTTATAAATATACAATTACTTTGACAAACAATGATATAGAAGACTTAGCAATATTATCAGTTCAACCAACAATAAATAGTAAGTTAGTTACGAGAGTATTGAACACAGAAACTCTTATACATGTTAATAAAACGATTGTTTCTGAAGATAGTTTAGAGATAACAGGTGAAATTATTTTTGATGCGAGTGATTTAACTAAAGAGCAGATAATCGAATTAGAGCCATTTATTGAAGATATTAAAATTACTGAAGAAAGAATAATAAAAAAGTCATTTTAAAATATTAGCTTATTGAAAGTTTTCGTGTACAACATCACCTAACAATATATCTCCGTTCGCTACGCACACCTCTTCACTGGAAGGCAAGCACCGCCTAGACGGTCTATCTTTGGGGTCCAGTTCGAAGCGTCGCAAAAACGGGACCGTCATCTGCAATCCTAAAGACAATGTAGACCATTAACATAAAAATAAATAAAAAAGAAATAGGAAATCCCCAATTAAGAACGAATAGATAAATCATACTAGTTCTATCACGTGACACATAAATATTCATATACAATCAGATAAACAGTAGTTTGCAAAATAGTTTTAGAGATATAAGTCAAAGTAAATTATATGAGGTGAAACACATGAGAAAAACGCTTCAGGATGTGGCAAGCTATTTGAAGGAAATTATGGTGCCCGAAACGTACGAAGCATATGCGATCAATCCTGCATATACAAATGTTTCAGTTGAAGAGAGCATACGTGAGGGCGTTCTGGCGTTCAGAGCCTTTTTGGTTCGGCTTTATGATGTTGTATACACTAAAGGCGATATCTATGATAATAGCAAAAAAGTTGCCCATGAATATGAAAATCGCACCACGCTTTCGGTGTATTATCCATTCCTGCACAATGTAAGCACCATACTAATGAACATAGGTTATCACGGCATGCCAGTTGAAAACGCGCACTCTCTCGCCTGTGGAAATACAATATTCAATGGAAAGCTGTCTGTTGCCAAAAACCTTGAATGCCTGCGGTTTCTGTCAGATTGCGGTATTTGCATTGACGGCATAAATATAAATAAAAAAAAGCAAAACTTGTCAGACATCAAAACCATAAAGATTACATATCCAGATAACCCCACTATGCTGACAGGTCTGAAGGTCATGGCGATCGCCGAAATAGACCATGGCACCCTCGTCAACCAGGATGTTTTTTTGCGCTGTGATTACAGGGTATTGAAAAAGGATGAAACTGATGTGTTTTCCATCGTGAAGGATACGATAAGGACTTTATCCGCAGATTTGCAGGATTTCATTCTGCAACTGCATCAGCGCTATCTGAATAAAGGACTTACCTGCGTTGTGGAAGTAAAAGGGTTTCATATCTATATGAAGTATTGTTATAAACGGAAAGATTTATGGGGAATTAACGCTTCCCTCAACAACGGCTATCATATCAATGTGAAATCGACAAAGACGCACGAATACACTGACACCATCAAAACGTTTCCTCCAATTTTGCAGGAACTGATTGAAAAGGGATATGGCTGCGGCCGAAAAAGAGAAATTGGTCATTGTGATGGTGGTTGCCGTGGACTTCCTATATCATTGGATGATTCTGTTTTAGATATACGGGATGGCATTGAAACATGGTTTGATCAAGAATTGTCATGCTTACAAAAAAAATAAACATTTTATTCATTGCGCCTAGAGGTTTATCTTTGTCAGAAGGTTTATCAGCACAAAATATACGAGATAACTCTGAAATTGCTCACATAGAGGAACTACTGATTAAGGAATTGACTAAAAAAATATTGGTATAAGCGAAGAGAAAATATATAAGAAATATTTTATTTGGAATAAACTGTATGCAGAACGGGAAAAAGATATCAAGGATGAGGATATTTTATTGTCAATTTGCTAATGGAAAGTGCATATGACTCCATATGAAGATAGGAGAATTCAATATGAAAAAGAGTAGAATTGCTATAATCCTAATAAGTATTATCGCTATTATTTTTATAGCAGCTGCTTATAATGACAAATCTGCATTAAAATATTTAGAGGAAAAAGATCCACTATTCGTTGGACAAGAAACATTTTATTCTGAACCACATGAAGAATCACAGGTGTACATATATCGTAATACAGAAGGTGTTAATGTTGTATTAATGAAGTGGAGGGATGTCTTAGGTTGGAAAATGACTAATATAGACAAAATTAAATTTAATAACGGACCAAGCTGGAGATATATAGAGATAGAGCTTAATGATAATCGTGTTATTCCTGTAGTCTATGGGTTCATTTATGATAATCCTAATAATTATAGAGGATTGCGGTTGAAAAATAAAGTGGATAACATCGATAGGAGCCCACATTCAAATTTAATGCATAGAACAGAAATTAGAGCATGGTATCATTTTCTTGATGAGCCATCATCAGAACCTAAACAATTTATTTTACTTGATTGGGATTCAGAAGAATCTTTGTATGAAGATATAGATTAATTTAAATTTAGACGAGACGATCACATAACAATGTTTTTTTGATTATCTAGTCGAGAAAATTACTGCCCCTATTTTAGTGGTTCATGCAAAAGACGACCCGATGGTAAAATATGAAAATATAGAAAAATTTATTGCGAGAACAAATGGTAAAACTGCTATATTTGAAACTGGTGGACACCTAATAACAGGACATGGAAATGCGGTTTCAGAAGCAATTAAAACATTCATTGAGGAAACAAAGTAATTGGTATAAAAAGCATAGTTAAATTAATTAGTGAGACTATTTGTATAAGCTTAAGTAATTGAAGTTGCACATTATTTATATTATGTGTAGTTCTGGTTGAAAGATTTGTTTAAGGGTGCGACGTCCTAGCCACGGATTATGGAAGAACATTTAAAAAGCTTTGTTAATTCGCATTTGTTGAGTTTTGCAGAGAAAATATCTTTCGAATGGAGGATTTTAATATGAATCAAAAGAAAAGGAGAAATAGTATTATTGTAGTGCTTTTCCTAGCAATGGCTATTGTCGGAACCGGCTCGTTTATTTCAAATTCTAAATTTGGTGTTCTCAATCCGTTATCCACTGGATATGGCTTGTACCAGGTTGTGTTTACAGAAAAGGAATTTATAGAATTACAAAAATACCCTAAGGTTATTGTTGCAAAGCCAAATGCTTCTCTGAGTGATTATATGGGAATTGAAGGCTTTAAAGAAGATAATGAGTTTCAAAGTGTATCTTTGTCTTTGCATAGGTTTAAAAATAATGACTCGGCTCAATATATAATGAACTCAACTAATAATTATTTTTCAATATGGAGATGGAACGAATAACATATTGTTATTATGATTTAGAGAACGATAAAAATTTAGATCAAATCAAAGAGAGGTTATAAGAATTCATATGAATAAAGAATTTAATGCAGTTCTAAAAAAACTTGAAGGGAAGATGGAGTGGACAGTATTCTATGTCCCGTTTTCTGTAGAAAAAGAGTATGGAACCAAGGGTAGGTTTAATGTTCAGGCCTTAATTGATGGAACCCTTTTTACTGGTACATTGTTGCCAAGTAGAAATGGACATTATATGGTTTTTAGCAAATCAATAAAATCAGTATGTAAAAAGGCGATAGGTGATAGCATACATGTAGTTTTAAAGCCAGATGTTCAAGAACGAATTCTAAATATACCAGAATATATTTCAGATGCCTTAAAGATTAACCCAGATGTAATTGCAAAGTTTAATGAGCTTCCATATTACATTAAAAGAGAAGAGATTAACAAGATAGAAGAATCGAAAAAAGAAGAGACGAAAATAAGAAGACTAAATATGCTAGTACAAAGGTTAAGTGAAAACATTTAAACAAGTATTATTGATGTTCTTCGAAACAATCTGTCCATCACATAACAATGCATTTTCATAAAGGCGCTGGAAGCCTATGGGGTATTCTTTTTGGGTCGAGTTCGAAGCGTCGCAGGTGTGAAACGTTAGCTGAAATACTTTGCTATTTAACTGAGGAGGTTTAATATCGTGACAAACCTTATATATAGAGTTACTGCATTTTCGGATAGTATTGATGGTGGTAATCTAGCGGGAGTTGTTTTAGACGCGGATTCATTCTCGGAAGAACAAATGTTAGGAATTGCAAAAGAAGTAGGCTACTCAGAGACTGCTTTTGTTATGAGATCAACTAAAGCTGATTTTAAAGTTAGATTTTTTACTCCAACGGATGAAGTGGATTTATGTGGACATGCTACGATAGCTGCGTTTAATTTGTTAAGAGACTTAGGAATAATAACTGTTGGATGTTATACGCAGGAAACAAAGGCAGGCATTCTAAAACTTCATGTATATGATAAGGATGTTTACATGGAGCAGAATGCACCTATGTATTATGCGATAATTGATAAGAGGGAAATTGAAGGATGTTTTGAAAGCAACCGCAGTGATTATATAGGCGATATGCCAATACAAATTGTATCAACTGGCCTTAAAGACATTATGTTACATATCAAAGATTTAGAGGCACTCTTAGATCTTCGACCAAACTTAGATTTGATAGACGCAATCAGTAGAAAGTATGATGTAGTAGGTATTCATGCTTTTTGTTTAGATACGTTATATGGTGGTGAGTCACATGTGAGAAATTTTGCACCAAGATATGGCATAAATGAGGAATCTGCAACGGGAACTTCAAATGCAGCCTTAGCTTGTTATATGATGAAATATTTAAAGAATGAATTTGATGGAAATTTCGTCATAGAGCAGGGTTATAGCATGAAGAAGCCATCGAAAATAATGGTAAAAGTAAGGGCTATCAATGATGATGTAATTGAAGTGTACGTTGGGGGAAGTGCAATTTCAATTTTGAGAAGTTGACATTTTCTGTAAGTGCTTCAGGTAACAATGTATGACTGCAAGGGATACGACACATGATAGAGACTAGGAAAAGAGCTATATAAGTCTCTATCACGTTGGTCATACGTAGACGTTCTTCGAAACCATATGCAAGGGTTGCGGCGTCCTGCGGAAGAACACTATAAAGCTAGGTTAATTAATATATGATGGAATGTATGATATTTTAGCTATATTAAAATGCGACTATATATTAATGGCTGGAATAAATCTAATAATTGCAAGAGTAAAATATTAAATAGAAAAGAGGGTGAATACATTGATAAAGATAATCAGAGTCATATTTTCGATAATTACTATAGCTTTATCAGGATATAGTCTAGCAACTCAAAACTTTGAGTTTATGCCTTTTATGATGTTTTCTCTAGGGGTAACTATGCTAGTGACAGGATTAACGGAACTTAAAAGAAAGCCAAAGTCCTTTTGGGGGTATATGAATATTGCTGCTTCATTATTTGTGTTTTTTGTTTCAATACAAGGATTCTTCTTGAATTAACTCTAACACATTAGGACAATAAATTTAAATAATAATTTAATACTTAAAGCATATTCGGAGGGTTCACGAAGAATAAACCCTACTAATATTTTTCAGGGGGAAAAAAGATGGTTTTTGAAAAAATAGAAATTCGTTCTTACTGCAATAATGATTTGCTTGATTTCATCCAAATGTTTTGTACTTATTATAGAAATGATTTTAAGTTTGAAATTTCAGATGATAAGGCAGAAAAAATATGCGCCCAAATAGCAGAGAGCTCAATTTCTGGGGTTGTCCCATTAGATTTGCTAATAATTGACGGACAAATTGTCGGTTTTGTCTGTTATCAAATTGACACACCTCATAGTGATTGGTGCGAACGAGAAGGCTGGGGATTTATCAGAGAAATTTATGTTAATCAAACTTTGAGAGGTAAGGGTTTTGGTTCAAAATTAGTTGCTCATTCCGAGAAAGTTCTTTATGCTAATGGGGCAGAGCATATTTATCTTACTTCAGATGGAACAGAAAGTTTTTGGGATTCTTGCGGGTATAAGAAAACAGGAAAAGTCAGCGAATGTAATCATGACCCTATATATGAAAAATAGGAATGTAGCAATATGTAAAGGGGAGGCTTAAGAGTGAAGAAACAAATCAAAGAATTTATATTGAACCTTGGTGCGGATGTGTGTGGTGTCGCTAACATTGACCGCTTTTCCGAAGCACCAGCAGGCTTTCACCCAAGAGATATATTCTCCTACTGCAAATCGGTCATTGTGTTCGGCATAGCTCTTCCAAAAGGGCTGACTATTATAGAACCAAGGCTGATATACGGTCATTTCAATTATGGCACATGTCCAGAGGTTGATCGGGTCGCATTAAGAGCTGCAAAAGAGATTGAAAGGATCTATAGTGGTAATGCTGTACCACTACCCTCAGACGGTCCTTATGAATACTGGGATGCAGAAAAACTGGAAGGTCGCGGTCTGATATCCATGAAACATGCCGCCGTACTGGCAGGACTAGGAACACTAGGCAAAAACACCTTGCTACTAAACGAAGAGTATGGTAATTTGCTGACTTTGGGAATAGTTCTTACGGAGCTGGATCTTGTCTCCGACTCACTTGCGGAGAGTATCTGTATAGATGGTTGCAATCTGTGTATCGAAAACTGCCCGTCTCAAGCATTGGACGGTCGAAGCGCAAATCAGGCAAAATGTAGGCCAAATACATATGGAACAAATGACAGAGGCTTTGATACAGTTAACTGCAATAAATGCAGGGTAATTTGTCCAATGAGACTAGGAAAGAAAAGGGATTAGCATAATGTGTGATTAAATTGGTTTCCTCGGGAACGAAGTTCCACCAAGACGGCCTAAAACTAAATACAATTTACATTAATGAAGGGGTTACTTTTATGAAATGTCTGTATTGTGGTGATGAGATGGATCAGGGAGTTATACAAAGTCCAAATGAAATATCTTGGAAACATAGAAGGCACTTCTTTGGTAGAGCAGAATTTCATAAGGCTCAATTGTTTTATCGGACATTCTTTATATTTTCCATCATAATTGTTACAGATCGAAGTCAGCGCCGTCCGTAGCGCTACTGAGCCTGGGGCCACGATACGTAGTAGAACAATTGGAGGAGAAAAATATGGATAGTGTTATTCGGGAAATTTTAAATAAGAATCAAATAAACGAATCATTTGTTAAATTAACTACCCATGGTATTGCAAACGAGATATATGCAACACCGAATTTTATTTTAAGGATTCCTACAGATCATCCTGAAGCAAATTCCGACGCTTTTACCGAATCTGTAGCAGCGCCATTGGCTAAGTCAAATGGAATAAAAACACCAAAATTAATTAGCTTTGATAACTCCTATACAATATTAAATAAAACATATTCTATTTGGGAAAGGATTCATGGATTCACTCTTGGTGAAATAGGTGATTATTTACATTATTATAATACATGGAAGGAAATAGGTTTTGAACTTGGGAAATTACATATTAGCATTAAAGCCTGTAATGACCCAAAAGGTTGGCTTGATAACCCTGATAGGGACTACACAAAGGGTATGATGATTCAGGGTTTACTTAATAGTGATAGTAAATCTTTATATTTATTAAATCTAATAGAGAATAAATGTACTGATAAAACTTTTTCCTATAAAAAATGTTTTGTCCATGGAGATACTAATGAGTTCAATTTTTTATGCACAAAAAGTGATCAATTATTATCTGTTATTGATTGGGGAGATTCAGGCTGGGGAGATCCAGCAATAGATTTTTACATGATTCCAATGGATGTTCTAGATAATGTTTTAGACGGTTATAATGAAATCGCTGGAATAAATATTAACCTTGATTTTATATATCGAATTATCTTAGATAAAGTATGGACAGCAATTGAAGAAAGGCACGATATTTGTGTATTAGAAAACAAAATAATGGAGCTAGAAAACAAGCTTTTAAATAGATTGTAATTTTACAAGATTCAATCAATGAGGCCGGAACAATTTGGGCACGTATTGGATTTTATTTCAATTTTATGAGTACTACAATTTGGACGATAGGCATGTCTCTAGGAGGTTTTAGTAACATGAGAGCTAAAAACATTTATATTTTTCTTTTGGTGATATTTATTTTATCAGGATGTTCTTATAAGAAAAACAATTTTGAAATTACAAAATTAGACAAAGAAATTGTTTTGAGCATGGTACTAGAAAAAGCCATAATTGATGAGTATATCGCAGATTACAGTCTGTTGGAAAATGAAGAAATCATTATTTCTGAAGAGAATATAGAAAAATTAGACTTACCCAATCTTGAGGGAGTTTCATTAGTTATGCAATCTAATAATGAAATTCAACAGAAAGCAGATAAAGAAGGGGATTATTTATTTCTAAAAATAACACAATTTGAATTAGCTGACAATAAAATAACGATCTCGATATCCAATATGTGGGCGGTAGGAAAGCATTCACAAAACAAGTATGGATATTTGAGTGGAGGTGGATTCCAAATTAGTTATGTCAAATCAAATGGTACCTGGATACAAGATGAAAAGGAAACCATGAAATTTTGGATGTCTTGAAATGATGGGCTAACACTATGTTTACTTAGGGGGTGGCAGGCAGGTTCTGAGAAAAGAGTCAGGCACCATGCATTCTCGTTGGTAAGCAATTATTGCATGATAGGAGGTAAGCGTTTATGCATTTAAGTATTATTAGCCAAGCAGATGATCTTTGGGAACAGGCTAAGGATTATGCTAAAACCTGTTCGTGGAAAGCAGGTGCATTTCTTGCAAAGCTTATGAACGAGAATGGATTCGAGGAATGCGAGAGGGTTATAGTTGCAATAGAAAACAATACAATTATAGGTTTTTGTACTGTAACAAAAAAGGATAGCATTCCCAATGTAACCTACTCACCATATATCGGATTTATATTTGTAGACGAGAATTATAGGGGGAAGAGAATAAGCGAAAAAATGATTTCATATGCAATATCGTATATTAAAGAATTAAAGTTTGAAAAAGTGTATCTTGTCAGTGACCATATTAACTTGTATGAAAAATATGGATTTAATAAAATTGATGAGAGAACAGATTTTTGGGGTAATATTGAAACGATATTTGTTCAAGATATATAAGCTAAGCTACTAGATTAGCGATTTAACTTCACGCATCGAAGAGAAAATCGCATAACAAGCAATAGATTATTACTATCTGAAGGGTGATCTCATTGGAAAATCAACTAGAAAAGAAAGAAATGCTCAAGCTATACCTTTGGACATTAAGCTATTTTAAACCCTTTATATTACAAACCCTCTTCTATGTGCTATGTGGGGGGATTATGATTTGGGGAGAATTAATGATTCCCCGCCGTATGGGATACTTAATTGATAATGTACTACCATCAAAAAGGTTAGAACCTCTGTTCAATCAAATTTTGATTTTATGTGGTATCGTTGCACTAATTTTAATTGTAAAATCAATATTCTACTTTTTAGAACAAATCATATCTAAGAAAATTACTAAGAACCAACAAACTGATTTAATGGTAAAGCTACAAAAATTAGGCTTTTCCTACTATGAGAAAGTACCTACTGGACAGATTATATCATTATTTGAGAATGCTGTAAGAGAGACACAACAAACGTATACCTTCTTATTTCCACACTTTATTTACAGCTTAGCACAATTTACAGTGCCTTCGATTATTCTAATATGGGGCGAGCCAATATTTTTTATTGCTGCAATGATTGGAAATATGGTTTATGTATTTATTAATCACGTTGCAAATAAAAAAATACACTATCATTTAGGTGTTGAAACAAAAGCTGCACATCTAGCACAGCAGTCCTTATATGATGCAATTGTGGCTAGAACTGAAATAAAAGCAATGGGAAGTAAAGACTGGTTTATAAAAAAAACAATTGAAGAATTTAATCAATTTAGGATTCCAAGAATGTGGTCAATATTTTGGCGGCATTTTCGATTTACAACTGTTGGACTTACGCTGACGATTTCTATTGTTTTGTTTTATTTTTATGGATTAGATTTAGTAAAAAGTGGTGAGCTATTACTTGGGGAATTCATTGGATATAGCTTTCTCATGGGACTTGTTTCTCGTGGCTTTTCCGTATTCTTTTATATTATTCCTGCCCAGTACCATGCACTAAATTATGCGAAGTATGTACATGATTTTTTGAAGCTGAAACCAGATGTTGTAGAAGCTGATAACTGCTTAGAAGCTCAACTTGATAAATTAGATATTGAATTTAATAATGTATCCTTCTCTTATGAAAACAACCTTCCTATTATAGATAATGTATCTTTTACGATTCCAGCAGGGAAGAAAACGGCGATTGTAGGGGAAAGTGGTAGCGGCAAGTCAACACTATTAAAGCTGATAGGACGTTTTTATGATGTTACCCATGGTGAAATCCTGATTGGTGGATATGATATTAGAAAGCTAAAGCTAGAGAATTTAAGACAAAACCTTGGCTATGTATTTCAGGATACTTATTTATTTAATATGTCAATTAGAGATAATATTAAGTTTGGAAATCCTCTTGCAACGGAGGAAGCGGTTGTAGAGGTATGCAAACGTGCCAGTGCACACCAGTTCATCCTGGAGACAGAAGAAGGGTATGATACGGTGGTTGGTGAAGGCGGCGTGCGTTTATCTGGTGGTCAAAAACAACGTATTTCAATTGCTAGGATGATGCTTAAGGAGCCGCGAATTGTTTTATTAGATGAAGCGACATCTTCACTGGATAATGTCACTGAATCAGCTGTTAAGCAATCCTTAGAGCAGTTATCAGCTGGTCGAACAGTTGTTACTGTAGCTCATCGACTGTCTAGTGTTAGGGAATATGATTCTATTATTGTGCTTGGAGAAGGTAAAATTGTTGAACAAGGTACTTATGAAGCTTTAATGGATAAGAAAGGATTGTTTTATGGACTAGTAATGAGAGGTGTTGAAAATGCGGTCTAGTCTGTTATTCATACTTAAATATATAAACAAGAAGCGCTGGTTTCTGTTAGGATATTTTGCACTTATTTTTGAAAGCTTAACTCCGGCTATCGCAATTTTGTTACAACGGGACTTGATTGACAAAGTTTTTATGGATAAACAGTATCAGGAGTTTCCAGGATTAATCGCACTGTACGCTATTTTTTTCTTTGGACCTAAGCTATGGTTTACTATCAGAAAGGTCACCTTTTTTCATATCAGTTATCACCATCAAATGTCTCTAACAAATGCTTTCCTGTTAAAAATTTATGATATGCCAGCTGCAGTTATTAATAAAGAGCATGTTGGCAAATTATTAAACCATATAAGAAGTGATATAGCTGAAGCCAGTGATCTAGCTATTAATAAATTACTTTCAGATTCGCCCAAAATTATTCTTACGATTGTATTTTCAGCATATTTATTAGCAAAAATGAGTTTTATAATGCTGCTTGTTGTTATAACAGTAGCAATTATTTATTATGCTTTGCTCAATAAATTTGGTGATAAAACCAAGCAATTTTCACAACAGGTTAAAGAGGAAAAATCTAATGTTTCTATTACTATTGAAGAAAGCATTTCAGCAGTGAGAGAAATCATGGCGTATAATCGTCAGGATTGGCAGCTTAAGCAGTACGAGGGAAAATTTTCTGGCTATTTTAAGGCTATTATAAAAGAGGGCTTATATAAAATCAAAATATTGCTTGTAAGTGAACCTTTTCTCTATGGAACTAAGCTTATCGTTATTATGTTTGGTGGTATGAGTGTAATTTCAAATAGGATTTCACTGGGCGAATTTGTTGTAAGCTTTACATTAGTGGATCAACTGGTTACAGAGCTTGGACAATTATTCCAACAGGCTTTAATCGGTAAAAGACTTGTGGCTTCTGTTGAATGTATTCAGTCTGTTATGGGGAAGGAAAGTACTGAGTTAGGTTCAACTACTCTCAATGGTGATATTGAGTCAATTCAATTTAGAGATGTAACCTTTAGCTATTCAGAAGATTCCGCTCCTGTGCTTAATAATTTATCCATTGATTTTCCTATTGGTAAGAAAATCGCTATTGTTGGTGAAAGTGGCAGTGGGAAGTCAACCATTGCACATTTATTACTTCGGGAGTATTCACCTAGTACAGGAGAAGTTTGCGTGAACGACCTTCCAGTAAATAGCTATGGTAAGCAATATACAGATAAAATCTCAGTTGTTTTTCAACAACCACATTTTATACCTTCTACGATTAAAGAAAATTTGGTGCTAGATAAAGAATATGATCCGTTGGTTCTTGAAAATGTGTGCAAAAAAATGCTGTGCCATGATTTTATAGTAGGATTTCCAAATCAATACGAAACGCAAGTTGGTGAGCGTGGAGCTAGCTTATCGGGTGGGCAAAAACAAAGACTTGCATTATCAAGAGTGATGCTAAAAAATACAGACGTACTTATTTTGGATGAAGCAACATCAGCATTGGATACTGAGACTGAATTTCAAGTTCAAAAAAATATAGATAAATTAAGAGAAGGTAAGACGACAATTATTATAGCCCATAGGATATCCACTATTCAAAATGCAGACATGATATATGTTTTAGACAAAGGGCATGTTGTAGCTCAAGGTACGCATGAAAGGTTAATGGATAAATGTCCTATATATAAGAAATTATATATTTTACAAGAAGTAATCTGATATTTTTCTATTGGTGATTTAATAAATTTCATGAGATGTAGGAAGTATAATAATGAAAACCGAAGTTTTTTAAGAACTTCTCTCTGAAATTTTAAAAGGGTAAAAGCGTAGGATAGAGAATATTATAAAAGTCAGTATCTATACATTTGGAGGGATAAGTAAATGATATCCACTACAACAGCAAAAATTATAAATATTTTACCGGATAAATTTGTCGCATATGTATCTAAAAAATTAGTTGATATATATCTAAAAAAATATGCCAATATAAATATAGAGGGAAGTGAAAACTTAAAGGGGATTAAAACACCAACTATTTTTATATGCAATCATTTAAGCAATTCTGATGGTTTAGTATTAGACAAGGCTTTAAAAGAGATTGATCCAACCTTTGTAGCAGGCGTAAAGCTGTCAAATAACGCTATTACAAGTATAGGGGTTAATGTAATAAAGACTACAAATATTAAACCTAATGCTGCTGATAAAGAGGGTCTTAGGAAAATTATTAAGCTTGTTCAGCAAGGGGAAAGCTTATTAATTTTTCCAGAAGGGACTAGAAGTAGAGCTGGTAGTTTGATTGAAGCAAAGAAAGGAATTTTGCTTATAGCAGCAATGACAGGAGCTCCTATTGTACCTATTGGATTATATGGGACAGAAAAGCTGATGCCAATAAATAAAGAAGGGGATATGAGCTCGGAAACCTTTTACTATGCAGATGTTCATATCAACATCGGAAAACAATTTGAATTCCCCAAGAGAGCGAAAGAGCAAGATAAAAAAGAATATGAAGATCTTGCCACAAATTATATAATGGAGAAAATAGCAGAATTGTTACCGGAGAACTATAGAGGAGTGTATAATCGTTAGCGGGTTTTTGGAACAAGATAACGTGGAAAAGTCAGAGTAGAGATTGGTACGACGTCTAATAATAATATTTGCGCATTACATATTTTATATTCTTTTCTATGAGAGGATTGTCAACATGAAAAATAAAACGATACTTCAAACAAATAAAGCATATTGGAATGCTACGGCTGATGATTGGTTTGGTGTTACCGCGCTACCAGATTATGGCGTTCAGTTTGTAACTGAAAACGAGTTGAATCTATTCGGTGATGTATCGGGAAAAACAATGCTTGAGATTGGCTGTGGCAGTGGACATTCCTTAAGGTTTCATGCAGACCGAAATGCAGGAGAATTATGGGGACTTGATATTTCACAAAAGCAACTAGAAAATGCTGGTAAGTATCTCGCTGAAAACAATTATTTTCCTAAACTAATATGTGCTGGAATGGAGGATCAATGTGGTATACCTGAAAACTATTTTGATATCGTTTATTCGATATATGCAATCGGCTGGGCAACTGATTTGGAAAATGTGTTCCATCGTATTGCTTCATATTTGAAAAAAGATGGTATTTTTATATTTAGTTGGAAGCATCCATTGCATGGCTGTGTCAGCGTGGAGGATGGAGAGCTAATTTTTAAGAAAAGCTATTTTGATGAAGAATGGTGTACTCAAATAGTTGACGATATGGAAATAATGCTGACAAACAGGAAAATATCGACATATATTAATGCAATGTCAAGTGCTGGGTTTATTATTGAAAAGATGATAGAGCAAACGAATGAGAAGACCTTGGCAATGACAGGTGAAATTGACGATAGATCAAGGAAAGCGCAAAAGCTACCATTGTCTTTTGTCTTTAAAGCAAGAAAAGCATAGTTATTTATGAGGAAACAACTAATCCTCTTCGCAAAATAAGCGTAGTTAAAAGCAATAATAGAATACTAAGCACCAAAGAATTGCAAAGGCAAGAAAAACTAAACAATACATAAGGAGGAGTAAAGGTATGAAATTTTTATGGAGTACAATATCAGTGAAAAGCATGGAGGAGTCATTGCGCTTTTATAATGAGGTGGTGGGGCTGCCGATTAATCGCAGAATACAGGCGGGGCCGGCAACTGAAATTGCCTTCCTTGGTGAGGGCGAGACTCAGATAGAGCTTGTATGTGATGCTGGACATGAAGTGCCCGGCAAAGTTGAGGGGATATCCTTAGGCTTTCAGGTTAAGTCAGTAGATGAAATGATAGCCTTGGTTGAGGCAAAGGGCATCAAGGTAGAAGGTGGGCCGATACAACCAAATCCCCATGTTAAATTTTTCTTTGTAAAGGACCCCAACGGAATTACAATACAATTTGTGGAAAACATTTAGAGAAATAAATATTTTTTTGCAGGAATTAACTATTAAATTATTGAGTTAATTCCTTTTTTTGTGCAATAAATTGACATAATCCTATAGGGACATTTCTTAAAATATGTTGAAAAATAGGCGAATATGCCACTCATTGTTGAACATTTCATTATAACAATTATTATTTTTTAAAGGAAATTATTACTATATATCGAATTTCACAATAGTATGTTACTTATATCCTTGTCATAGAATGTAAAATAAAAAGTCATTTAAGGGGGACACAAGCTTGTATTTAGACCATATAAAAAGAGGGCTGAGTATAAAAAATCTCTGGCTTCTAATTGTATTTTTTCTTCTAAGCTATTTCATCAATATACAAAATCCGCACCTCTTTCATACTCTTGCTGAGCTTTTTTCTATTTTTGTAGCATTGGGCATGTTTGATGTAGCTAGGAACACATACAAATTTCAAAGATGTAATTATTTCACCCTCATCGGTGTTGGCTATGGCGCAGTTGCAGTTATGGATTTGTTCCACACATTATCCATATCAGGACTAGGTATTCTAGCCTTCGGTAGCCCAAACGTCACGGCGCAGTTTTGGCTAGGCGGCAGGTATATAGAAGCAATTACCATACTTCTTGCCATATTGGCTATAAAGTATAATAAGACTGTTTGCTTCAAACCTTTAGTCATTATTTACAGTATTTTAACGGGCTTAGTTTTCTTGAATATAGTAAATGGGGGATATTTTCCGATACTATATATGGCAGGTAAAATAACACAGCACAAATACCTATGCGAATACATAATTGTTTTCCTCTTTATAGTGTCGCTTTTTAAGCTTTGGAGCATAAGAGATACGGGGCGGATAGAGCATGACAATTTTACTTATTTGATGCTTTCCATCTCGATAACCGTTGTATCAGAGGGCTGTATAATTTTGTATAGCAGTCCCCACGATATAATGTTTGTAACGGGGCATATATTTAAGATATTATCCTTCTATCTAATGTACAAAGTCCTGCTGACCACCAATTTAGTCAAACCATATGAGGCCTTAGAGGCTGCTGTGGCTCAATTAAACTACAAGAAGCATTTGCTGGAGGCTGAAATAAGTGAAAGGGAAAAGCTAGAGGCTAAATTACTGCAAAATGAAAGCGTATTGTTTGGCATTTTAAATTCCACCACCGATGGCATATTAGTAAAGAGTAAAAGCAATAGGGTCCTTTATACCAATACTCAGTTTTTTCAATTATTTGAAATGAAGGTTGAGGCTACAGAAGATAAGGAGATTAATCTGGCAGAAATAGCAAAAAGTAATTTTTTAGACCATGAGCTTTTCTTGTCAAGGCTAGAAAATATAAATGCCATAACAGATAGCTTTACCGACATCATGAGAATGAAAAATGGCAGAATTATAGAATATATATGCTATCCGTTATTGCAAAAAAATGAGGCTACGGCTAGGGTTTGGAGCTTTAGGGATATCACCGTCCGGGTTAATGAGGCTGAGGATTTTAAAAGGCTTGTTGATCTTATCCCTGATGGCATTTTTATGCATGAGGGCTACAGGCTAAGATATGCAAACTCCGCTGGGGCCAATCTGTTGAGGTGCTCTGAGGCTGGAGGACTAATGGGTAGAAGTATTCTGGATTTTATTCCAAAAAAATATATGAAGGACTTAAGGATAAAAACGGCTGAAGGAATTCAAACAAAAGCGAATAGAGGCTTCATTGAGCATAGGATTATGGATTTAGAAGGAAACGAGATTGATGTTGAAAGCAGCAGCATTTTTTATAAAAGAGATGATAAGGAATTCCTATTAACCATTGTTCGTGACATAAGGGAAAGAAAGGAAAGGGAATTGCTAAAGCTTAGGTTTGAAGAGGAGGAAAGACAGCTGAGGGAAGCGTTGGAGCATGACAGGCTAAAAACCGAATTCTTTTCAACAATATCCCATGAGCTAAAGACCCCCTTAAATATCATATTGGGAGTAATACAGCTTATATTAGATATGGGAGAGGATTTTCAGAGCAACATTTCGGTGGGTGGCTCTAAGAAATACATCCGTATGATGAAGCAGAACTGCTATAGACTTCTACGGCTTATAAACAATCTAATTGATATTACTAAGCTTGACACCGGATTTATGTATATGAATAGCCATAATTACAATATAGTCGGTATGGTGGAGGATATTTGCATATCTGTAGGAGGCTTCGTTGAGGCCAGCGGATTGGAGCTAGTATTTGACACTGAGATAGAGGAGAAGTACATGGCCTGTGATGCCGATAAGGTTGAAAGGATATTGCTGAATCTACTATCAAATGCTATAAAATTCTCCAAGCCATCGGGTAAAATAGAGGTCAATATATACGATAGAGATAGCCATATTATAATTTCAATTAAGGACTCGGGGCTCGGGATACCTGAGGATATGAGGGAGAAGATATTTGAACGCTTCAGGCAGGTGGATTCTGCCCAGCATAAGCCCAAGGAGGGCAGCGGAATAGGCCTATCGCTGGTGAAGGCTTTGGTGGAGGCCCACAATGGGAAAATACATGTTAGGAGTAAATCAGGAGAAGGCAGCGAGTTTATTATAGAGCTGCCGGTTGTGACGATAAAAGAGGAGGTCTATAAAGAGGCGGCTGCTAAATTACAAGATAATGTTGAAAGGATCAACATTGAATTTTCCGATATATATGTAAAATAGACAGCAAGGCAGGTCAAGAAATAGCCTGCTTAAAATGATATCCTTTAGTTAGAGGTGATAATGTGGAGAACTATACTAAAGCAAAGCCCTGTAAGCAAATACTGTTTACAGGGCTTTAAATTCATATTAGCCTCTCAAGGGCAATACATACAGTAAAATTGAAAAGAAGTGACACATGCTGCCCCCCAATACAAATAGGTGGAATATCGCATGGTTAAAGGGAATTTTCTTTATTAAATAAAAGATTGATCCGGCAGAGTACAATACTCCCCCAAGCACCAGCAAGCGGATGCCTCCGGCTGAAAGATTTAACCTAAGTGGATTGAAGGCGAAAATGATTACCCAACCCATAAGAACATATGTCATTGTGGAGGCCACCTTAAATCTTTTTATAAAGAAGGCCTTAAATACGATACCTACCGCAGCCATACCCCATATTAAACCAAAGATGGTCCAGCCCAGTCTGCCTCTGAGTGTCACTAAAGTAAAGGGTGTATAGGTGCCGGCTATCAACAGGTATATCGCCGAATGATCTAGGATTTTAAAAACTGCCTTTACTTTTTGATTTTGAAAGCTATGATACAGTGTAGAAAACAAATACAAAATGACCATGGTTGCGCCATAAACACTAAAGCTGACAATATGCCATACATTTCCATGTATGGTTGCGAAAACCACCATTAGCGTTAAGGCGGCTACAGCCAAAAGAGCTCCAATCCCATGGGTTATGGCATTGCAAATCTCCTCTGGGACACTATATTTACTACTAATCTCCATATTTTTTACCTCCTTGAAAAGAAATCCTATCTACATTATAAAAATATAACCACAAAATAGCAATGGATATACATTAAATTAATAGACTTTATCTGATGGTATTATTCATCTTTTAATAAATAATTTTATTTTTAAATTCTTTGGTTTAAACATTTTATTTCAAGATATAAATATACATAGAGCATGTAGAAATTTGTCTAAATATGAAGGATTTTAGGAAAAATTGTAGAAATTGTATATTATCTAAAATCATATAGTTTTTAAAGTAGGGCTTTATCCACAGCAGATTCCACTGCTAACTGACTTGGTTAATTGATTAGGCAATATGACATAAAGATTAAGGGGTAGGTGCAGAGATGGCTAAGCAGCAGACGAAAGATATTGATGGAATCAATAAAAGTATTTTTTACAGTAGGACGATAAAGCACCTTATTAAAAATCCGCTTTTGATTACGGTCACTATAATCCTTATAGTTATAATTATAGAAGTAACGGGGCATATACTTTTTCAAAAAACACAGGAGCTACTGCCTTTTTTTGGAAGAGGCTATGATGCAATCGTAGAATCGTTATTTGGTATTCCGGTTATTTTGCTGGCTGTCCACTACATAAGAAAATACCTAGTAGCAAAGGAAATAGGAGAAGAGACAGAGGCAGAATATGCCAATGTTGTAAACAGCATAAAGGAGGTTGTTTTTCAAACCGACAGCAATGGCGCCTGGAGGTTTTTGAATCCCGCCTGGACTGAAATTACTGGTTTCAGTATTGAGGAAAGCCTGGATAGAAGCTTTATAGATTTTGTTCATCCCGATGATAGGGAGTCAAACCTTCAGCTTTTTAAGCCCCTGATAGAGGGGAAGAAGGAGTTTTGCAGGCATGAAATTCGTTATTTAACCAAGGACGCAGGATATTGCTGGATGGAGGTATTTGCAAGACTTGATCGAGATGCTGAGGGGAAAATCACAGGAACCGCTGGAACGTTAATGGATATTACCGAAAGAAAGTATATGGAGCAGGAGCTAAGGCAAAGGGAGCAAATGCTTATGGGAGTTTCGGAGGCAACCGCCATACTTTTATTTAATACTGAGTTGGAAACTGCATTAAACAATGTATTGAAGGTTCTTGGGGAAGCAACAGGCGCTGACAGGGTCTATATTTTCCAAGACCATATAGATAAAAATACAGGTAAGCTATTGGTCAGTGGAAAATATGAATGGTGTAATAGAGGTGTAGAGCTTCGGCTACAGGGTCAAACCCTCAAGGGATTAGACTACGATGCCGTCGGCTTTAAGCGATGGAGAGAGGGTCTGGCGGAGGGTAGAGTAATATGTGGAGCAGTTTCGCAATTCCCGATTTCAGAGAGAAGCCTACTGGAGGGGCAAGGGATTAAAGCGCTGGCAGTTGTCCCAATATTTACAGATAATCATCATTGGGGCTTTATGGGCTTTGACGATTGCACCTCGGAAAGAAGCTGGTCTGCCTCTGAATTAGTCCTTCTGAAGACGGTGGCTGCCAGCATAGGGGCAGCTATAAAGCGTGTTGAGGATGAGAGTCAGCTGCAGCAGCTGCTTGAAAATGATTATAAGCATACGCTACAGAACCTACAGAACCTTGTATTCAAATGTAAGAAGGATGAGGCAGGAGGAGTTTACTTTACCCTATTTGAAGGGGGATTGACGGAAGGAATTGGCTTTGCTACTGAGGCTGTATTTGGCAGGAGTCCAGAAGAGGTATTCCGACATGATACCAACAATTATGAGGCCCAGCAGTATGAGAGAGCCTTCAAGGGTGAAATATGTAGCTTTGAAATGCATTTTAACAATAGAATTTTCTATACCTCCTTGTCGCCGATTATTTATAAGAATGAGGTAACTGAAATTGTTGGCTCCTCTATTGATATAACCGATTTAAAGGCTGCTGAGGAGCAGGTGCGCTATATGGCGTATTACGATGCCTTAACGGGCCTCCCCAACAGACTCTTTTTTAAGGAGCAATTAAGCTATCTAATATCCCATGCCAATAGAAATAAAGAGCAGCTGGCAATTATGTTTCTAGATCTCGATAGATTTAAAAATATCAATGACACATTAGGCCACAAGGCTGGAGATGAGCTGCTAAAGCAAACAGCCTTGAGGCTGAAGGAAGCTTTAAAGGAGCAGGTTATTGTAGTAAGAATGGGTGGGGATGAATTTATTGTAGCCTTCCCTGATTTAGGCAAGGAGTCAAATATTTCTCGTCTGGCTCAGGAAATAATTGATGCCTTTAAGGAGCCCTTTAACATTGGCGGGCACGATATGTATATTTCCACCAGTATAGGCATAAGCCTATATCCCCATGATGGAGTGGATATAGATAATCTAATCAAAAATGCCGATATTGCGATGTATAGGGCAAAGGACAATGGACGAAATAATTATCAGTTTTACACCGAGGATATGAACAAAAAGGCCCTTGAAAGGCTGGAGCTGGAAAATCATCTGAGAAGAGCGCTGGAAAAGAAGGAGCTTTTTATTTTATACCAGCCAAGGGTTCATACCTTTACAGGAAAAATTGTTGGTGCAGAGGCACTATTAAGATGGCGGCATCCTAGACTGGGCTTGATATCGCCTACAGATTTTATACCGATTGCTGAGGAAATCGGAGCAATACATGAAATTGGGAAATGGGTATTAAAATCCGCAATCAAGCAGGCTAAGGAATGGGCGAATGACGGGGCTGAAAATCTAAAGGTATCTGTGAACATCTCTGCCGTTCAATTCCAGAGGGAGGATTTGCTGGATAGCATTAAGCAGGTGGTGTCGGAGGCTCAGATGGACCCTTATAATATCGAGCTGGAAATAACGGAAAACACAATAATGCATAAGACCTCAAGAACCCTTTCTGTTATAAGGGAGCTCAAGGATATGGGTATAAATATTTCAATAGATGACTTCGGCACAGGCTTTTCCTCCCTCAGCTACATAAAGGAGTTTAATCTAGATATTCTAAAGATTGACAAATCATTTATTTTAGATATCGGTCAATCACCAACCAATGAATCGATTATTACTGCAATTATAAATATGGCTCATAGCATGGGAATGAAGGTGGTTGCAGAGGGGGTTGAAACCATAGAGCATATGGAGTTCCTCGAAAGCAAGAGATGTGACGAGGTTCAGGGCTATCTTTTGAGTAGACCAATACCCCCCGAGGAGCTATTGAAGCTAATTATTAAAAATAGCGATGCTAAGGTAGTTTAATACAATACATATTATATATAACATATAAGGATTATGCTTAAGGGCTGTATCCTTTTATTTTTTGTTTAAGGTTTATTTAAGCTTCATACCATATAATGATATTAGGAACAAAGTCAACTTCCTCCCTTATTTTGATAAATAGCCAAGACACCTAGATATACTACGGTCTTGGCTATACCTTTTAAAATATTAATGGATTTTACTATACACCAGCTGCGACCTCCAGCAAATACCTGCCATACTCGTTTTTTAAAAGCCCATCGGCCAATTTGATAAGCTGGTCTTTATCAATATAGCCCATTCTATAGGCAATTTCCTCTATGCAGGCGATATAGAAGCCTTGTCTTTTTTGAACCGCCTCTACAAAGTTAGATGCCTCCTTTAGACCGTCATAGGTGCCGGTGTCCAGCCATGCTATGCCTCTACCCAGCAATTCCACCTTAAGCCTTCCTTTTTTCATATAGGCCTCATTTACAGAGGTAATCTCAATTTCACCTCTGGCAGAGGGCTTTACATTTTTTGCGATTTCTATTACCTCATTATCATAAAAATAAAGCCCTGGAACAGCGTAGTTGGATTTTGGTATGGTGGGCTTTTCCTCAATGGATGCTACTCCTCCGGCTTTGTCAAATTCTACTATTCCAAAACTCTCGGGGTTTTTAACATGATATCCAAATATTAATGCACCCTCGTAAAGCGCTGCTGCCTTCTTTAAAATGTCGGTAAGTTTATGACCATAAAAAATATTATCACCTAAAATTAAGGCGACCCTTTCATTTCCTATAAACTCCTCGCCTACCAAGAAAGCATCTGCAAGGCCCCTTGGTTCATCCTGTACCTTATAATAAAAAGCGACCCCTAACTGGCTACCGTCCCCCAGTAGCTCCCTATAGCAGGGTAAGTCCTTAGAGGTGGATATAATTAGTATTTCCTTTATACCCGACAGAAGAAGCACCGACAGGGGATAATATATCATAGGCTTGTCATATATCGGCAATAGCTGCTTTGATATAGCCTTGGTAATCGGATACAATCTGGTGCCATAACCTCCGGCTAAAACAATACCAACCATTTATTTATACCTCATTTCTAGATTTCAATTTTATCAAGCTGCTGCCTCTCCTGTATCTATAATATGATAAATGTTGATATTAGCCACAGCTATAAAGCACTTATATCAGATTTTACTGCCATAATTTAGAATGAAAACCAATATCATTTACAATAGCCTTAAATTGAAGTAAAATTAATATAGAAAACAACAGCAAAAGTTAGTATTTACCTATTAGCTTTGTATATAAGCAATAAAGATAGAACCGGAGGAGAATAAGACCATGGATATCAATTACAATCAATTAATTCAAAGATATAGTAAGGCTGATATAGAATTCGATAGTATGTATCACTTCACGGTGCCTGCAAATTCCAAGGTTTATGGGGGGAAGACCATGAAGGAGACCTGTGGCTTTGTGATTCCGATGAAGGGCAAGGCAAGGTTTAGACTGATGAATGTAGACTACATTCTTGAGCCTGGCGTCATTATGCATGCTGGCCCCAACATGCTGCTGGATAAGGAGGTTATCGGTCAGCAGGACTGGGAATTTACCTTGATTCATTATAGAGTAAAGGGGTCAAAGGAGGAGAAGCGCTATTTAGAGAATCTACATTGCACCATAAATGTTGGGGCATGTTCAACGGATATAAATAAGCTGCTTCAGCAGCTTTATTTAAGTGAAAGGAATCCTGCGATGATAAATCAGCTAAAATCAAAGGTCCTATTCTTTACATTTATAGAAAGCATTTTTCAAGACGCTCAGGAAAAAAACCATACAACCGATGAGGACATCGTTAAGGATGCAATAAATTACATTGAAGAAAATCATGATAAGAATATTACAGTCACTGAGCTGGCAGAAAAAAATAATATGGATTCCAAAAGATTTTATTACATATTTCAAAAATCCGTAGGGATTTGTCCAAAGCAATATATTATGAGGTGCAGGATCAATAATGCAAGGGAAATACTCATCGCTGAACAGTATTCTGTTGCTGAAATTGCAGCCATGGTAGGCTATGAGGACGCCTTCCACTTCAGCAGGATATTTAAAAAGAGCACCGGAATATCCCCCAGTGGCTTTAGAAAAAAATTCGGAAAAAATGCATGGTGATTTTGGAAAAATGCTATTCATGTAATTGGTACACTGTGATAATATCTTTCTAGCAAATGAAAATAATTATCAAAATCAAAGGAGGATATTATGAAAAGAATTATTGGCTTTGTATTAATGATAGCATTGAGTGTATCTATGCTAATTGGCTGCAGCAGCAACGATGTTGAGGAGGTTGAAGCTCCGCAGGAGGCTGCACCCATCAGTGAAGAATATACCATTGTAGATATGGCTGGACGCGAAATAACTATGGAACAGGCGCCTCAAAAGGTGGCTATAAGCTATTTGCCCCACTGGGAAACATTAATCATGCTGGACCTGATGCCGATAGCCACCACATCAGCAGTACATTACGCTTCTACATGGGGGCCCTTTGAAGGTATGGATTTGAGCTCGGTTGTTGATTTAGGCGACACGGAAATCAATTTGGAGCTGTTGGCACAGCTTGAACCGGACCTAATATTGCAGCAGGTTGCTGATACCAGTAAAATAGCTGTGGAAAATCTTGAGGCGATTGCTCCTGTTGCAGTATATGGGGAGCGTGTAAAGATGGATTGGAGATATTCCCTTACTGAGATAGGAAAGGCTGTCGGAAGATCCGAGAAGGCTGCTGAGGTTATTGCTGAGGTAGATAGTAAGCTTAAGGCTTCAAGAGAAAAGCTAGAAGCGGGCTATAATGATAAAACCGTAATGCTGATGTCTTTAATGGGCAAGGACCGATATTTTTGCGCCTATCGACCTGATATTTTCGACAAGGAAACTGGACTGGGCTTAAATGCGCCTGAAGGCTATCCGACTGAAGAAACATACATTCAGGTTTCAATGGAGGCTATCGTGGAAATGGATCCCGACTATATATTCGTGAGTGTATTTGCAGGAAATGAAGCATTATATGAAGAGCTTTCAAACAATTCTGTTTGGAAATCCTTAAAGGCTGTGAAGAACGGAAATGTATTTACCCTAGATGGCTCAGGCCATGCAGCCAGTGCAATGTCAACCGTACGAACCATAGATGCAATGGTGGAAAGCCTATTAACGAATAAATAGATGAAGGTGATTATGTGGCTTCAGTTAACTGGAGCCTTTCCCTTCTTATAATATCATTTTGAGCTGCTTCGTAGGCAGGGAAATTATAGTCATTTATATGATTTACAATACAAAGCACAAGGGAAGTTATAAATTATGGTGAAAAACATGGATGAAATAGTAGAGGCAAGAGGAAGGGACTATTTGACAAAGCTGATAATTGTATTGGGGGCTATCGTACTTGTTCTTTTGATGCTGCTTTCAATGACAAGGGGTGCGGCTAGAATACCTGTAACCACAGTGATTGAAGCCTTCAGAAGCTTTAATCCTGAGGATTCAAAGCATCTTTTAGTGGTGGACATGAGACTGCCAAGGGTAATCGCCTCAGCATTGGTGGGAAGCGCTTTGGCTGTCTCGGGTGCATTGATGCAGGGGATGACAAGAAATCCACTGGCGGATTCAGGCCTGATGGGACTCAGCACTGGGGCCGCACTGGCAATTGCAATTTGCTTTGCTTATTTTACAGGTGTAAGCTATGGACAAATCATAATATTCTCATTTTTGGGGGCTGCATTAGGTGCCAGCTTGGTATATGGCATCAGCGGTCTTGTTCCTGGAGAAAATAGTCCTATGAAGCTGGTCTTAGCCGGAGCAGCCGTCAGCACGCTTTTATTAGCCCTATGCCAGGGAATTGCAATAGCATCAAAAATCACTCAAAATCTGACCTTTTGGACTATGGGCAGTGTTTCGGGAACCAGCTGGAGTCAGTTAAGACTCGCTGCTCCCATTATAATTATGTCTATTTTAGCTGCAGTGGCAATATCGGGAAATATATCTGTTTTGAATATGGGCAAGGAGGTGGCAGTGGGCTTAGGGCTTAAGGTGGGGTATGTGCGGATTCTAGGTACCCTGCTGGTGGTTTTGCTGGCAGGCACCTCAGTTGCGTTGTCTGGCACAATCACCTTCGTAGGTATGCTGGTGCCTCATTTATCAAGGTTCCTTGTAGGTCCAGATTACAGGCGTATTATACCCACCAGCGGAGTTCTAGGGGCCATACTGCTGGTGGCAGCAGATATAGGGGCCAAGAGCCTTAAGCCTCCTACAGAAATCCCTATAGGCGCTATTATAGCTTTGCTGGGGGTACCGGTGTTTTTATATTTCGCCAACAGACAAGGGGGTGACCTATGATGATGCTTTCATTGGAGAAAAGAACCCACAGAGTTCTTTTAATCTTAAGTCTTTTACTGCCCCTAATGATGATTATAAGCATCAATTCCGGCTATACGGGTATTGGACTAGGTGGCATTTTCAGAGTGCTGACAGGCAATGGAACCGCAAGAGAAGGCTTGATACTATTTCAGTTCAGAATGCCGAGAATAGCTATTGCAATGCTGGTGGGTATGGGCTTTTCCTTATCCGGCTGCGTCATTCAGGGAATAACAAGAAATCCCCTGGCTGATCCGGGAATATTGGGAATAAATGCAGGCGCCGGACTAGTAGTAATGCTATTTCTTGTATTAAATGGCACACTAGGCTTTGCCTCTGCCTTGGCATTGCCCTTTATGGCCTTTGTTGGTGCTGCAGCTACTGGAATGCTGATCTATATACTATCCTACAGAAGGAGAAGCGGCCCTAAACCTATTGCACTGATTCTAAATGGTATTGCCATCCAAGCCGGTATAAATGCCCTAATGACCTTAATGGTGCTTCAGCTGGATAGTACACAGCACGAGTTTTTAGCCAAATGGCAGACGGGAAGCATATGGAGCTCAAACTGGAAGCTGGTTGTTGTATTAGTTCCGTGGATAATCATAGGAATCATAATATTAATTTTGAGTGCCAGAAGACTGGATGTACTGACGATGGGGGATGAAATATCCTATGGACTGGGTCTTAAGGTTGGAAGGGAAAAGGTAAAGCTTTTGCTTACCGCCGTTTCTTTAGCAGCCGCCTCGGTGGCAATCAGTGGCAGTATCAGCTTTGTTGGTCTAATTGCCCCGCACTTATCCAGAAGGCTGGTGGGGGCAAAGCACAGTGTACTTATACCGACCTGTGCCTTGATGGGGGCATTGCTGGTTCTGACCGCCGATACAGTAGCCAGAACCATAATTCAACCCTCAGAGATTCCCACGGGAATTGTTGTGTCCGTCATTGGTGCGCCATATTTTATCTATCTTTTAATCAGCCAAAGAAGAAATAAGCTGAAGCCATAGCTATCTGAAGGGAGTGACTCGTTTGAGTGAAATAAATATTGAAAATATAGACGTAAGCTATTCAAATAAAAAAATTATTGAAGATCTTTGTGTCAGAATACCCTCCGGTGGAATAACCACTATTATTGGCCCAAATGGCTGCGGCAAGTCAACCCTGCTTAAGGCATTAGGCCGTATCTTAAGGGTGGATAAGGGTACGGTATACCTGGATTGCAAGGACATTCATAGGCTATCTACAAATGAGGTAGCCAGGAAAATGGCTATTTTGCCCCAAAGCCCCTCAGCACCAGAGGGAATGACGGTGGAGGAGCTGATTTCCTACGGAAGATTTCCATACCAAAGAGGACTAGGAAAGCTGACCAAGGAGGATGCGGAGATAATTAAATGGGCGATTGAGGCCACAAATCTGCATGGCTTCAACAAAAAGCCAGTGGAGAGCCTTTCGGGTGGTGAAAGACAAAGGGCTTGGATAGCTATGGCCCTTGCTCAGCAAACGGATATCATTCTTTTAGACGAGCCAACGACCTATTTGGATATGTCGTATCAGCTGGAGGTTTTGGAGCTGCTGGAGGAGTTAAACAGAGAGCATGGCGCCACTATAGTAATGGTGCTGCATGACATAAATCTCGCAGCCAGATTTGCAAACTATCTAATAGCCCTCAAGGCTGGCAGGATAATTAAAACCGGCACTGCTAATGAGGTTATATCAAAGGATGTCCTGCAGACAGTCTTTAACATTGATGCCGACATTGTCATCGATAAAGCCAACAATCGGCCTATATGCCTTTCCTATAAGCTCTTGAAGCCCAGAAAAGAAGGCAGAAGAAAATATAATCCAGGGGCATAAGGAGTCAAGGGGACGCTTTGTTTGGCACGTCGAGCTCAAAGATTCTACGGATGGACTTGAAGAAGTTAAAGCAGCAGGTTTTAGACCTGCAGCAATAGCATATAAAAGCAGCAGAGAGGTTGCATATCGCAATTCCCTGCTGCTTTTGATTATTTATTTTTATTGTCGTTAGTTGTTTTTTTTATTTCCTTTTCAGCTCTTTTAATCAAGTAAAAGCTGCCTAAGCAAAATACGACAAACACCAGCACTACGATTATTTTTTCTGTTGTCATTAAAAACACATCCTTATCTGTAATTTTTGGCTATAAAACTACAGATGTGCCTGCCTTAAACCTACCCGTATTTTGCAGTGGCAAAAGCAGTAGTAAGAGCTTCAGCTGGCTCGGAAGGCTAAAGTTATAGCTCCTGGGTTTTCTGGATATAAGCGCTATTAGGAATAGGACATTCATCAGCACCATAAATTCTAATAGTGTGCATTGCTGCAGGCCTATTGATCTTTGCTGAGGCTCATTATTCGTATAGTAATGAAAAATTGTATGATATATCGATATATTTTCAAGGCTGGTATTGTATAGGGAGTTTTGGGGAAGAAGATTATCGGCACTATTTATACTGAACTGTAACAGACAGCCAGCTAACGCAAGCACAATAATCATTATCATCATTTTGACTACCCGATTGTATTTGTATGACAGTCTGTTCATTGCAGCTCCCCCCTTTTGTATGGTTAATAGCTATTTAATTATAATCCCCTTCAGGCAAAATATCAACACCCAACACCTCCCAAAAGACCACTGAAAAGTCTGAGAGGCTGTCATACTGAATGGCACACAGTGAAATGAAGAATCAGGTGAGTATTTGAATGCGCATGCAGCTGTAGGATGCCTTTTATTTTACATATTAAATGGAATAATAACCGATAACAGGAGGAAACTATTTTTAAAGTGTTTATAGCTGTTTACATGCAGTATTTATGGATAATAAATGACAAA
The DNA here is from genome assembly GCA_048264125.1 of Natronincolaceae bacterium. Lineage (GTDB taxonomy): Bacteria > Bacillota > Clostridia > Peptostreptococcales > Natronincolaceae > M1-B18. Next base: position 341,789 of record JBLXDM010000004.1, on the reverse strand, counting down.
AGGGAAAAGAGGAATTATGATGCAGAAGCTAGAGATACGGTCAGGCTGGAGCCTGAAAAATACATATAAGGAATTACCAGGCATGCTTTATAGCAGCATTGACCCGACGCCTGTTGCTTCACCACGCTTAGTAGTGCTCAACTATCCGCTTGCAACGGAGCTGGGACTGGAGGCAAAGGAGCTGGAGCTGCAGGAGGCAGTAGAAATATTTGCAGGGAATAGGCTGCCTGATGGCGCATCCCCAATAGCACAGGCCTATGCAGGTCATCAGTTTGGACATTTTACCATGCTGGGGGATGGCAGAGCAGTATTGATAGGCGAACAAGCAGCGGCCCCCGGGAGGCTATTGGATATACAGCTGAAGGGCTCCGGCCCCACACCCTATTCTAGGGGAGGCGATGGCAGGGCTGCCATAGGACCTATGCTGAGGGAATATATTATTAGCGAGGCCATGTATGCCTTAGGCATTCCCACCACCCGAAGCTTAGCTGTAGTAAGAACGGGAGAAGACATATATAGAGAAGCACCTTTACCTGGAGCTGTACTAACTCGTGTTGCCGCCAGTCATTTGAGGGTAGGTACCTTTCAATATGCTGAAAAATGGGGAAATAATAGGGAGCTAAAGGCGCTTGCAGACTACGCTATAAAACGGCATTATCCTCAGCTATTAGATTTAAAGGAAGAGGATAGATACCTTTCGTTTTTGATGGCGATAATTAAAAATCAAGCAAGACTAATTGCACAATGGCAGCTGGTGGGCTTTATACATGGTGTAATGAATACCGACAATATGACAATAAGCGGAGAAACCATTGACTACGGCCCCTGCGCCTTCATGGATGTCTACGACACTAGCACTGTTTTTAGCTCCATCGATCGGCAGGGAAGATACGCCTATGGGAACCAGCCGGGCATTGCACAATGGAATCTTGCACGTCTTGCTGATGCTCTCCTGCCCTTAATTGATAAGCAGCAGGAAAAGGCCATAAGCTTAGCAGAAGAAGCAATTGCAGGCTTTGAACCCCTCTTTCACAGCTACTGGCTGGAGGGAATGAAGGCTAAGCTGGGAATATTTAATTCAGACACACAGGATGAAGCATTGATTGAAGAGCTGCTGAGGCTAATGCAGGAAAACAGGGCCGATTATACAAATACCTTCAGGGCTTTAACCTTAGGTGTATACGAGAATATGGAGGTGTTTAAAAGCACTGACTTCGTTAAATGGAGGGAAAAATGGCAAAATCGCCTAGAAGGTCAGGGGAAATCAAAGGACGCCATAAGAATACTGATGATGAAATCAAATCCTGCAGTTATCCCAAGGAATCATAGGGTGGAGGCTGCATTGGAGGCGGCGGTCAGACAGGACTACAGTGCTATGGAGGAGCTTGTTTCGATTCTACGCAGTCCCTATGAATATTCCCCGGTGCAGGAGGCGTACGCTTCATTGCCACCTGCAGGCTCCTGTAGATATCAAACTTATTGTGGAACTTAAATATGCGGCATTAACTGCAATAATCCTTATTTCTTGCTGTTTAAGGATTTTGCAGTTTTTTTATTGTTTTTTGCTAGATAATTGAAGTTCATACGAGAGGACTGTTAAAGTGCTGCTGTCTTTTATACTTCTATCGTAGGGAATAGATATCAGAGAACTCAATTCTAATCCTTTCTATGTTTATATCGTTATAATCAGAGGTGATTGTATAATCATTGCAGGGAATTTCCAGGCTTTTTACTGGCAGCTCCACAATAAATTCGCTACCCTCCCCAAGCTTACTGTTTAAGGTTATTGCGCCATCGTGGGCTTCCACTAAAGCCTTAACCAACGAAAGACCAATACCGCTGCCCTCGGCCTTTCTGCTGAGCAAATCATCGGCCTGTCTGAAGCGCTGAAATATAATCTCCTGCTTTTCGTTGGCTATGCCAATGCCCGTGTCCTTTACAGAAATCAGGACCTTATCCTTTAATGTAGAAATGCTGACCAAAATGCTACCACCAGGATTTGTAAATTTAACTGCATTAGAGAGTAAGTTTAGCATTATTCTCTCAATTTTATCAAGGTCACAGGACATCCACAGCTCCTCAACGGTTGCAGAAAAAACTAATTGAACTCCCTTGCTTTCAATATATTTGGACACCGACTGAGTTATCTCCTCGATAACCGTTATGATATTGCAATTGCATACATCCAGGTTGAAATAGCCGGAATCTATGCGGGTAATGTCTATGAGATTATTAACAAGCCTCAATAGGCGATAGCTGTTCTGCTTCATTATTTTAATATACTTATTGCATCTTGACGGACATTCTACCTCTGCCTGCTTTTGTTGGATCAGCTGAATAGCCCCCAGAAGTATATTTAGAGGTGTTTTCAATTCATGGGAGATGTTTGAGAAAAACTCAGTTTTGAGTATGTCATATTCATTGCTCTGCTTCAACAGGTATTCATTGTCCTCAGCCTTTGCCTGTAATTCTGCCTCTAGCTTTTTTCTTTCAGTAATATCTCTTATTATAGATAAAACTGCTGTATCCTCACCATAGGGTATTATATTGGAGGCCGACTCTATATAGAAGCTTTCTCCATTCTCCAGTATGATTTCATACTCTATGCTGCTGAAGGTATTGTCGGTAATAATACTTTTTTCACGCTCTATCGCCTTTTCGCTATTGGATGCACCAATAATAGCACCTACAGGCACGCCAGTTAAAGCTTCTGGACTGGGATAGCCTGCCATCTTTGCAGCTGCAGGATTGCTATACAGTATTTTCTGATTTTTACTTACTATGATTGCGTCTGGACATAGGTCAATAAGGGTTCTATAGCGCAATTCACTCTTTTTCAGCAAATCATCGGCTCTTTTTCTTTCACTTATATCTCTTAGAATACAGAGCTTAACTATTTTATCCTCTAAAATTAGAGAGTAGCAATACATCTCCACAGGAATTACGCTACCATCCCTTGACAGTAAAGCAGACTCAATTGATGTAGGGTTAAGGCTGTCAATTAACATATTACTGTTGACTTCATGGTGGTATTCAGGCGGCTTCAAATCATATAGGGAAAGGTCTAAAAGCTCATTTCTGGTGTAGCCTAGCCTTTTACAGGCAGCATTGTTTGCATTAATCAGCTTTTTCGGGAAACCCTTGTCGTCTAATTCTACGATTAGCATAATATCGTTGACTTCCATGAAAAGCTGCATAAATCTATTTTGGATGTTTAATGCTCTTTCCTCCTGTAGCTTTTTATCATTTATATCAATATGTATGCCTACCACATAAAGGACTCTTCCTTCATCATCCCATATGGCGTTGCCTCTGGACAAAAACCACTTAAAATTCCCCTGCTTAGTCTTCAGTCTGAGTTCTGTCTCGTATTCCTCTAATGCTCCTGAAAGATATGACTGAAAGGTTTTGTTTAGACCCTCTATATCCTTCGGATGGACCAGGCTTAAAAAATCCTCATAGGTGCCGTTATTTAGCTCCGAAGCAGAATACCCTAAGTCCTTTTTCAGGGCTTCCGAGTAAAATACTTCATTTGTAACAGCATTGTATTCCCATACACCTGCGGCAACGCTTTTTAAAATTAATTCGGTTCTTTGGAAATTGTCTATTCTTCTCATGTAACAATACCCCCTGTTAACGAATTGTAATAAAACCTTCGACGGCAATTTAATATTTCCTCTAATTACCTTTAGACTCACTTTTGTCGTGTAGCTTTTGTTGGATGGGTTTTTATGCTATAAATGGGAAAGGCATAGAGCTCGACGTTGCTCCGACAGTTATTGATGGTAGGACGTTGGTGCCTGTTAGATTTATTGCCGAGGCAACCGGTTCCGTGGTGATATGGCTTGAGGACACTCAGGAGGTTATAATAAAGTACAATGCAGACTGGGGAGATTCAATATATATAAAGACTGTAGAAGAGCAATTATTATGCAATGAGACTGGAGTATATGCTGAGCTTATAAATATAGCGGATGAGAGAATAGAAGAAGCAAATATAATAGTAGAATACATAGATTATTCAGGAGAAGTTATGGGTTCGGAAACTCTAGTAATTGCGACATCCTTAGAAAAGGGAGAAGGAAAGGGACTATATTCAAATGTTTTTATTTCCAGTGAATATATAAGTAGAATTAATTTTAGAATTGTAAGCATTAAATAAATAACTGGCTCCTTCCGAAGAAGGAGTTTTATTTTTTATTTAAGTAGTAGTCTAGTCCCAAAATGTATGTATATATGTGTAAACATGAGAATGAGCTCAATTAACAGAGAATTTTTAAAGGTTTCACATAACAAATACATTAATTCCCTGAAAATAGCAAAATATGCTCTTAATTTGGGAAACGCTGTTCATTTAGTTATATATAGTTATGTGATATAATAGATTAGTCGAAAAAAATTAAGGAGTGTGGTTTTGTTGGACCCTGGTAGTATATGGCAGTTAATAGTTTTAGTTATTCTTTTGTTATGCTCAAGCTTTTTTTCAGCATCGGAAACTGCATTAACGTCATTGAGTAAAATACGCATTAGACATATGGTGGATGAGGGGATTAAAGGAGCTGGACAGATAAATAAGCTATTGGATGAGCCTGGTAAGCTTTTAGGAACGATTTTAGTAGGAAATAATATTGTGAACATTGCTGCATCTGCTATAGCTACGTCATTAGCACTGGATTTACTAGGAAGCGTAGGCGTAGGTGTGTCTACAGCAGTGATGACGATATTCGTGCTGATATTTGGTGAGATAACTCCAAAATCTTTGGCTGCTCAAAATTCTGAAAGGGTTTCCCTTAAGGTTGCAAAGCCTTTAGCTATTTTAGTTTATATAATGAATCCGGTTGTTATGGTATTTACGTATATAACAAATATTTTAATCAAGATGTTTGGCGGAAATGCTGGTGTAATACAGCCCTTCATAACAGAAGAGGAGCTACGGACAATAGTTAACGTCAGTCATGAGGAGGGTGTGCTGGAGGTTGCAGAAAAGCAAATAATAAATAATGTATTTGAATTTGGAGACATGCATGTAAAGGATGTAATGATTCAAAGGACAGATATAATTGCAATTGATCAGCAGTCAGACCTTAATGAAATAATTGGTACTATTAAGAAGGAGCAATTTTCCAGATATCCCGTTTATGTGGATAGAATTGACGATATAGTAGGTATAGTGAATGTTAAGGACTTTGTATTTCTAAGCGATGATAATGAGATATTTGAAATAGAAAAATACATTAGAAAGCCCTTCTATACCTTTGAATATAGGAAGATAATTGAAGTCTTTAACGAAATGAAAAAAAATCGTGTCCATATGGCAATTGTTTTAGATGAATACGGAGGCACTGCAGGAATAGTGACGATAGAGGACCTTTTGGAGGAAATCGTTGGAGATATTCAAGACGAATATGATGATTTTGAAATTGACATACAGGTGATTAAGGAAGATGAGTATCTCGTAAATGGCAGCACAAAGCTGGCAATTATAAATGAGATGATAGGTACAAACCTTGAATCCGAGAACTTTGATTCCATAGGGGGCTTCATTATTGGCGAGCTGGGTAGGCTGCCGGAGGAAAGCGAAAGAATTGAGTATCATAACATTAAGCTAATCGTAGAGAACATGGATAAAAATAGAATTAGAAATGTTAGAATACTCACTTAATTGCATATTATATTTTCCAATTGCTATCACCCTAATCATATTTAGGAATAATATGATTATAAGGGGGAATGGCGATGGGGGATTGCATAACTGTAGATGGAAAATGCATTGCTATTTTGGTGGTTTTTCTTGCAATAATTATTTCAAAATCAATCAATGACCCTGATGTAGCGTCTGTTGTCGGTGACTGGTTTTCTGCCTTAGGTGATCTGCTGGGGGCTATAGGTGATACAGATACATTGATTCAGCAGAAGAGGCAAGAGAGAGAAGAGCTGGAAAATCAGATCGCATTACTAAATGATAAATTAAAAAGATTAAAGTAAGCTGGTCATGGCTGTAGCTTAGCTAAGCCCTTGGCTCTACATAACCTCCTCTGAACGAATGTTTAGAGGAGGTTTTATTGTGCAAAAAAATAAAGCTTGTATATTACGTTACGTAATGAATTATAATCTTATTTGAGGTGATAAATAATGAGGGAATACTCAATCGGGGAATTGGTGAGCATCACTGGACTAACGGTTAGAACTCTGCAGCATTATGATAATACAGGCCTTCTTCCCGCATCAGAAAAAAATGAAAACGGTAGAAGGTATTATACAGAAAAGGACATCATGAAGCTGGAGCAGATAATTTTCTATAAAAGCCTAGGCTTCTCCCTTAAGGAAATACAGCAAAGGCTGGTAAATGAAACAGAGCTAAAGAAGATGGATGAGCTTCTAGCCTATCAGGCAACGGCTTTATATACCCAAATAGAAGCAAGGCATACCAGCTTATCGGCTATAGAGGCCTGCAGGGATGTAATAGCCTTGGGCAAGATACCTCCATGGCGATTTTTGGCGGGTTTTATCAGTAAGCTAAACAGCACGGATTTCCTAAGCTGGGGCGAAGGCAATTTTTCTGAGGAAGAGATAAGAAAATTTGAAGCGCATTTTAAGGGATTAGAGGGTGCATTCGCATTTTATCATACATGGAAGAGCCTATCTATAAAAGCAGCAATTTATAATGCATCTGAAATATCACATGAGGAGGCTATAGCTCAGGAGCTTGCAAAGCAATGGCTACAAATGGAGGAATATGCTACTGGTGGGGATGCAGAGCTTAGAGAAATATATATGAAGGTGGACGGCAGCAGGGAGGTTTGGTCTGATGGTCCTAGGAGGCTGATGGAAACTGCGGACAGATTTATTAGCGACTGTGTCCAGTTATATTGCGAGAAAAATGATATAAGGCTCCCTTGGTAAAAGCTGTAGGAACCCACAAAAAGGAGGAAATGTAATATGAGTATAATTAAAATAGCAGGCCTTTTAATGGCTGCAATCATTGTAATTAGTATTGTTTCACTATTTATTCCATCAAATTCCCCCAAATTGGGACAATTTGTATCGGAGGAAAGCAGAGAGGATTTTATGCTGGCCTATAATGAAGCAATGGCAATACTACCTTCGCCTCAAGAAAGCTTTGACGTAGAAACAGCATATGGAAGCGTCAGGGTATATTATTTTACTAAGGATGAAAATAGCCATAAGGAGCCTATAATGCTGTTGCATGGTAGGTCTGCCTCAACACCGATGTGGGATGCTAATTTAGCAGGCTTATTGGAGGAAAGGCCAGTTTATTCGGTGGATCTTTTAGGAGAACCAGGTATGAGTATACAGAAGGAGGAAATAGCCGACAGTCAGCAGCAGGCAGAATGGTTAAGGGAGGTAATATCGAAGCTGGAGCTGGAAAGGGTTCATCTAGTAGGGGTTTCCATAGGTGGATGGACAGCAATGAACCTAGTGCGCTTCTATCCTGAAGCAATTGCATCAGTTAGTCTTCTAGACCCTGTATTTGTATTTGCTCCCATATCCCTTAAGGCGATAGCTATTTCGATACCAGCCTCAGTCCCCTTTGTGCCTAAGCCTATAAGAGAGAAAATGCTAAGTGTTATTTCTGGAGGTGCTAAGACTGATGATAGCCAGCCTGTGGCTAAATTAATAGCGGAGGGGATGAGGAATTATAAAATAAAGCTTCCAGCACCACAGAGCTTCAGTACAGAGGATTTGCAAGGAATAGAGGTGCCGATACTGGCATTGATGGCTGAGAAAAGCTTTATGCATAACTCTACGAAGGCGGTAGAAACCGGAAAAAGCTATGTGAAGAATATCGAAATAGAAAACTGGAAGAATGCCTCCCATGCAATAAATGGTGAATTTAGTGCTGAGGTGAATGCTAGGATATTGGAATTTGTTGAAAAGCATCAATACTCTGAGAGTTAGGAACTGAATAACCTCAGCCACCAGCATATTAAGGGTGGTTAGAGGTTATTTTTTGCAGACCGCAACCATTAAATAGTACTTCATATCTTCCTTTGGGATTTCAATAGTTTTGTCAATTTGATGATACATTGTAATGCTTTTAAAAGGCTTAAGAACCTCCAGAAATTCCTTCTCAGTGTATTGATACACATGAAAGGGGCAAGAGCAGGGTTCATTCTTACCTCGACCAAAGGGGGTGGAAATAATAAGTGTCCCATCAGTCTTAAGAAGACTATATAAATTATTTACAAATGCCTCATCCCCATAAAAATGCTCAATTGTTTCAAAGCTCAAAATCGTATCAAAGGTGCCATATTTTTTACTCAGCTCGGGATTTAAGGCATCATCAGCATAGTAGCTGGCTTCCATAAAGCTGTAATTTGCCTCTGCATAGGCGATAGCTTCTGGATCGATATCAATTCCGACAAAGCTTTCGACATTGGGGTTTTGCTTTAATATGATTTCGCTACCATAGCCCACGCCGCAGGCAATATCCAGGACCCTTCCTTTACAAAACTCCTTTGAAAATTCGTATCGTGCAATATGCTCAAGCAGCATGCCGTTTTTAGGTTTCATAAGTGCCGGTATAACTCTTTCTCCTGTGTAATTCATGATGTCTCTCCTTCCTCAAACATATATATTCTTTTATAACCATTTATAATTCAGATAAATTATATCAAATAAAAATATATAATACAATTTGTTTTATAATACAACTTGTTTAAATGTAATTTTTTATATATACTATTTATAAATGATCGCTAAAGGAGGCAAGAAAGTGCTTCGTTTGTTTACTACAAAGAGGATAATTGATAGACCAATTTGATGAGAGGATGAAATTCATGGGTAAGGATTATCATAAGGAAGACGAGATTATGACGATATCGGAAGTAGCTGAATACCTTAAAATAAGCGAGGTAACTACTTATAAATTCGTACAAGAGGGAAAAATACAGGGGTTTAAAATTGGACGCCATTGGCGTGTAAAGCGAAGCGATCTTTCGGAGTTTATAGAAAAGCAAAAAAAAGGGGAACGTTTATAAGGCATGCCCTTGATTCAATAGTGATGCTGTAATATAGGCAACCAGGGATAACCACGGCAAATACTATTTGAAACGGGAGGATTTTTATGAAAACACTATCAGTAAATGAGCTTTTAGAGCTATGGGGCAGTAATGCACATAAGGCCTTGTTAAAAAATACATCAACGGATATCATAGCGGAACGAAAAGAATTGAATGCTATTTTAAAGCACAAAGGCGTAGCAAATATTGAAATCTATAATATTAATAATACTACAATGACCTTAAGGTATCTTATGCGAGGCAATTTTTTAACTAAATCAATAGCTTTATCTTAAGGATATATAATAAACGGATAGCACTTGCTGCTATCCTATATTAATTTAGCAGGAAAGTTTATGAACGAAAAAAATCTTGCATCACTATCGCCTGCACCAAGGCTTTTTAAGAAGGGTGTCGTATTAACTAATTAGGAAGGGGAACAACATGCCTGCAAAAAAACATCCAGAATATGAAAAAGAGATGGAACGGCTTGAATACACAGTCGAATACATAAATAAAACCCTTGATGCAACAGAGGAATATAGACGCCTCTATAAGGATAATATTAAGGATGCTATGATCAACCTCGATTCTTTGGACAGTAGTCAAAGCTACATCAGCATTTTAATTAATACTAAGTTTATAGAAATGGCAGATAGAAATTTTGACAGCTTGTCGAGGGCCATCAATAAGCCATATTTTGCCCGCATAGACTTTAGACAAAAGGGAAGCGAAGAGGTAGATAAGGTTTATATAGGTAAAACCTCACTTTTTAGGGCGGAAGACAGTATTCCATTAATAGTTGATTGGCGTTCTCCCATCGCAAATGTTTATTATGAGGGAAGAATAGGCGAAACCAGCTATGAGGCTGAAGGGGTAGTTCAAGAGGGGGAATTGTCCTTAAAACGACAGTATAGTATAGAAAAAGGCGAGCTGCAGGATATTCTAGATATTGATATTACAACAAATGACGCCTTCCTTCAGGCCTCATTAGAGGCGAATGCAGATAAAAGATTAAAGGATATAGCCTCCACAATACAGGCGGAGCAAAATAAAGTAATAAGAGCCGATATGCATAAGCCCTTAATTGTTCAAGGGGTTGCAGGTAGTGGGAAGACAACAATTGCACTGCATCGTATTGCATATTTTATTTATACCTATGAACGATTCTTTGATCCTGAAAGCTTCATGATCATAGCTCCCAACAGATTGTTTATAAACTATATATCAGAGGTTTTACCTGAATTAGGGGTTGAGAAGGTAAAGCAGACAACCTTTATAGATTTCATGGGAGAGCTGATAGGCAACAAATATAAGCTTTCAAATACCTCTGAAAAGCTTATGTCACTTATTCATGATAATAAAGCCGATCACCAGCCGATGCTTTGGGCAACAAGATTTAAGGGCTCAATGAATATGAGGATTCTAATAGATAGATATGTTAAGACAATTGAGGATAGCTTTTGTCCTAATGAGGACTTTGGCTTGATGGGCTATGCACTTGTTTCTGCCGCCACTATAAGGCAGATGCTTACTAAGGAGCTAGCCTATTTACCCTTATACAAGCGTATAGACGAGATAAAGAAGACCCTAAAAAATAAGCTGAAGCTTAGAAGGGTGGATATACTCAAGTCCACTGAGGATTTTTATGATAAAGCAATAGAAAACCTTAGAAAGACAAAGGAAGCAAATGAGGAAAGACGGTTGCAAATAGTAGCGCTTATCGATGAGCGGGATAACAAGCTGGAGGAAATAAAAAAGAAAAGCAAGATTGTAGTGAAAAAATATCTTGAGGGATTCCCTCGCAAGGATTTGTTTGAATACTATATCGAGCTCTTATCAGACGAGGCTCTATTGCAAAGGCTGACTGATAACAGGATGTCCAATGAACAGCTTAACCATCTGATCAAGCCATCTATGGCGCTTTTAAATAAAAAGCAAATTGAGCTGGAGGATTATGCACCATTGGTTTACCTCAAGCATAGGCTTTTTGGCTTTGAAAAGAAGCTGCAAATCAATAGTGTTGTAATAGATGAGGCTCAGGACTTCAGTCTTATGCAATATTATGTATTAAAGACAATCCTAAATACCAATATGTTTACTATTTTAGGGGATATTTCGCAGGGGATTCACTCCTATAGAGGGATAGAGAGCTGGGAGCTGCTGCTGGATAAGGTGTTTAATGGAAAGGGCAGCTATATGACACTGGTTCAGAGCTATAGAACCACCATTGAAATAATGAATCTTGCCAATGAAATAATTAAGAAATGGCCCAACGAGGATGTTGTTCTGGCAAAGCCAGTGATAAGACACGGAGAGAAGCCAATTGCTTATGAATTTACAAATGAAAAGCAGCTGCTGGAGGGTTTAGAGGAAAAGGTTTATGGTATGCAGCAGGAGGGCCTTAAATCGATTGCTATAATCTGCAAAACCATTGAAGAGTGCAAAAAGGTGAAGAAGCATATTGAACAACAAAACAAGCTGGATGCAAAGCTATTGGATGAGAAGGTAGAAAGCTATGAGGCAGGGGTAGTGCTGGTCCCTTCACATTTGGCTAAGGGACTGGAATTTGATGCTGTATTTATTGCAAGCATCGATGAGGTCTATGAGGAGAGGGAGCTGGATATAAAGCTGCTGTATGTTGCCATGACAAGGGCCTTGCACCGTTTAAATGTATTTTATATGAGGGATAGCATTCCTTTGTTGAAGGATATAGGAAAAGATTTATTAGGAAATTAAAGCCTGTTTTCTGACATAAGGAAGAAATGCATAAAAATACTGAATTTACTATAGATTTAAGAAATATATAATATAAAATTGAAGCACTACTTATATGCCCCTGATTAAGGGGCTATTTTTGAAAATAAAATAGCTCTAAAGCATTGACAAAATTATAGTTGGAAAATATAATAAATATATAAACATTTAAATGTATCTATGTATTGGAAGGAAGTGGAACGTGGAGGATAAAATACTACTATTCAAAGCCTTTGCTGATAGTAACAGGCTACAGATTATTGAAATGCTTTCCTGTAGTGAAATGTGTGCCTGTGATATCATGGATGGGCTGAATTTAACGCAACCAACGATATCTCATCATATGAAAATTCTTCAACAAAGCAAGCTGGTAAATGCAAGAAAAGAAGGCAAGTGGATGATGTACTCTATAAATCACGAAACGGTAGAAATGCTGCAAAGCTTCATTAAAGCGACAACATCCTATAAAGAAAACTGTATTTGCAAGGATGTCTGTAAAAGCTGTAATAATGAAGATAAAGCGCAATGTGAGGCATGTGAGGATAATGAAGATTAATATTGATGATGAAACAAATAAAGAAATACTAGGAGGAATAAACATGAAAAAAGTAGCATTTGTTTGTATACACAATTCTTGCCGTTCACAGATGGCGGAGGGCTGGGCTAAGCATTTAGGTAAGGATATTATTGAGGTTTATTCTGCAGGTACAGAAGAATATCACGAGGTAAAACCAGACGCCGTACAGGTTATGAAAGAAGTGGGCATAGATATGAGTGAGCACTACCCCAAGCTGTTAACAGATATACCTGAGGATGTGGATATCCTTGTTACGATGGGCTGTGGCGTAGCATGTCCATTTATGCCAAGTCAGCATCAGGAGGATTGGGGTCTTGTAGATCCTTCAGGTGGGCCGATCGAGGGCTTCAGAAACACTCGTGATCTAATAAAAACAAAGGTAGAGGACCTTTTAAAACGAGTCCAAAACAATGAAGTATAGAGAAAATACAATAGATGGATGGGAATACTTGAAATACCAAATTAAAACTAGATGATAGGGGGCTATTTTGTGAGTAATGAGAAAAAAGGCAGCGGTTTAGGTTTTTTTGAAACCTACTTAACAGTGTGGGTTGCGGCTTGCATCATTGTTGGGGTAGCTGTTGGACAGTTTCTACCGGCAGTGCCACAGTTTTTAAGCAAGTTCACCTACTATGAAATTTCTATACCTGTTGCAATACTAATTTGGCTAATGATTTATCCGATGATGCTAAAAATTGACTTTACCAGCATAATCGAAGCCACAAAAAAACCTAAAGGCTTAATTGTTACCTGTGCAACTAACTGGTTAATCAAACCCTTTACAATGTATTTGATTGCAGCATTCTTCTTTAAGACAGTATTCAGTGCCTTAATTCCTGCAGATTTGGCAGACCAGTATCTGGCTGGAGCAGTTATTTTAGGAGCAGCGCCTTGTACGGCGATGGTATTTGTATGGAGTCATTTAACAAAGGGTGATCCAGCATATACATTGGTGCAGGTTGCAGTGAATGATTTAATCCTGCTGATTGCCTTTACCCCAATAGTAGCATTCTTATTGGGTGTAACTAATATTATTGTTCCTTATGGCACCTTATTCCTATCTGTAGTGCTATTTATTGTTATACCATTAGCTGGTGGATATTTATCAAGAAGATATATTATAAAGAACAAAGGCTTAGCGTATTTTGAAGGTGTATTTTTAAAGAAATTTGATAACATTACTATTATCGGATTACTTTTAACTCTCGTAATTATATTTACCTTCCAAGGTGATGTTATACTAAGGAACCCGCTGCACATTGCACTAATAGCTATACCACTAACAATCCAAACCTTCTTCATTTTTGCCGTAGCCTATGGATGGGCTAAGGCGTGGAAGCTGCCTCACAACATTGCAGCACCAGCAGGTATGATAGGTGCAAGTAACTTCTTCGAGCTTGCGGTTGCAGTTGCAATATCATTATTTGGTCTGGAATCCGGTGCTACTCTAGCAACAGTTGTTGGTGTTCTGGTTGAAGTACCTGTTATGCTGGCATTAGTTAGGATTGCAAATAAAACAAGGCATTGGTTTCCAGAGGTCAGCAGAGGAAACTAATTTAGAGTAATAGCATTTTAAAGTATAGGTAAATAGGGAAACTTATTTACCTATCTGTATAATATGTAGGGTTGCAAAATTTAAGAAGGAGGCTTATTTTATGAAATTAGAAATTTATGATCCACCAATGTGCTGTTCAACAGGGATTTGCGGCCCCAGTGTTGATGATAATTTGGTTAAGCTGAGTGAAGGCCTTGAAGCGCTTAAGAAAAAAGGGGTTGAGGTCAATCGATATATGATTACACAGCAGCCCTTAAAATTTAGAGAAAACGAAAGTGTATTTGACCTGATTAAGGAAAAGGGAAAGGATGTACTACCGATAACTACAGCTAATGGAAGAATTATAAAAACAGGAGTATATCCAACCCTAGAGGAAATGGAAAAGGAATTAGGAGCTGAATAATATGGAGACAAAATTCATACTGTTTTCCGGCAAGGGGGGCGTAGGAAAGACCTCTATGGCCTCATCTACAGCAGTTCATTATGCTGGAATCGGGAAAAAGACATTGATAGTAACCACTGATCCGGCTGCTAATTTGTCGGACGTTTTCGAACAGGAAATCGGACATAGGATAACCGTAATAGCGGGTATAGAAAATCTGTATGCAATGGAAATAGACCCGGAGGCTGCTACGACAGAGTATAAGGAAAGGTCCCTGGCACCAATGCGGGAGCTTTTTGACGAGGATTTGATAAAGGTTGCAGAGGAGCAGCTAAGTGGACCCTGCACTGAGGAAATGGCTGCCTTCGATAAGTTTATAGATTTTATGGATAGCACAGAATATGAGATTGTCATATTTGATACTGCGCCTACTGGACACACAATAAGATTACTGGAGCTGCCGGTGGACTGGAGCAAGCATATAGAAGAAAGCGCAAAGGGCAGCGGTCAAACCTGCATGGGTCCGGTGGCCTTGATACAGGATAGTAAAAAGAAATATGATGATGCCATAGCAAAGCTCAGGGATACTAGTCTGACGGATTTTATATTTGTAATGCAGCCGGAGGAAACCTCATTAGCAGAAACAATAAGATCCTCAAGGGATTTAGCGGAACTAGGAATTAAAACCTCTAAAATAATAATTAATGGCCTGATTCCGGAGGAGGAGGCTGTGGTGCCCTTCTTCAGAAAGAAGTATGATAAGCAGCAGGCAGCTGTCGAGAAGGCAAAAGAAGAGTTTAATAGCATAGCTATACAGACAATGGCCCTCTTCGATACTGAGCTTAAAGGGGTTCAAATGTTTAAGAAAAGCGGCGATATATTGTTTCGAGGAAGTGAAAAGAAATGAGCAGATTAGACACAATCATATATCCCCTAAAGGGAGAAAGAAAGAACATATTCTTCTCAGGCAAGGGTGGAGTGGGTAAAACCTCAATGGCCTGCATAACAGCAGTTCAAACGGCAAAACAGGGCTTTAAAACCTTGCTTCTGACAACTGATCCTGCTGCCCATATAGGCAATGTCTTGGATAAGCCTGTTACAGATAAAATTACGCCAATTGAAGGTATTGAAAATCTGTATGCTGTTAAAATAAATCAAAAAAAGGCAACTGAGGAGTACAAGGAAGGCTTATTAAAGGAAGCCGAGGGAAAATTTGATGCCAATACCATCATGGCAATGAAGGAGGAGCTGGATTCACCCTGCACGGAAGAAATGGCCTCCTTTCAAAAATTTGTTGAGTTTGCCGGCAACGATGATTTTGAGGTAATAGTTGTAGATACAGCACCTACTGGACACACTCTAAGGCTATTGGAGCTTCCAATGGATTGGAGCAAGCAAATTCAGCTTAAAGCAGGTATTGCTACAGAGATTAGTGAAGGGGATAGATTACAGAAGCAGAGATTTGATAAGGTCATCGAAATGATGAAGGATGACAAAGCTACCACCTTCGCCTTTGTTATGTATCCTGAGCGGACACCAATCGTTGAGGCCCATAGAGCTTCGGCAGAGCTTTTAACTCTGGGGATTAAAACGCAATTGGTAGTAGCAAATCTAATAATTCCAGAAGAGCAGGCAATAACACCCTTCTATCAAAAAAGGCGTGATATGCAGCTGGGCTATATTGAAGAAATAAAAGAAACCTTTAAGGCTTCAGTGCTTTTGCAGGTTCCGATGCTGGAGGATGAGATTAAGGGTCTTGAAATGCTGACTGAGCTTGGCAGCAGGATATTTTAATTCAAGGCTCCTTCATCAATGGCAAAGCGGTCTTTTCAGGAAAGCTGCATAATAAAAAGGTACTTGCATTTTTGAAAAGCATATAGAATAATGATAAAAAAGATAAGTCATCTGAAGCATTGGAGGGCTTATTTTTTTATTTAAAAAACTATTGTCAAAATATTAATAATAGCATACAATATAACTATATTAGAATTTTATAATATACTAATCAAAGAGAGAAGGGTTATTATGTCTAATCAGAATCACAGACTATGTGCAGGGCTTTTAAAATCATTGGCTCACCCTACAAGGCTGGAGATATTAGAGCTGCTGAAGGATAAGCAGGAGCTTTGTGTATGTGAGATATATGAAAAGCTGGATCTAGAGCAGTCAAATGTATCTCAGCATTTGAAGATACTAAAGGATCAGGGCATATTGACCAGCAGAAAGGACGGTTTAATGGTATTCTACAAGGTCGACTACTTAGAGATATATGAGGTTTTGGATAAGGTAAGGCAAATTCTACAAAAGCAGCTGCAGGAATCATTATTCCACCTATCATAGGCTCGTATTATATCATTTATAACTGGGAGGCTTTATAATGTTTGAAAGAATTGGTCATCTAATAGCACCGTATATCGTGAGGTTTGTAAATTGGCTGCTGCAGCTATTTGGGTCTGACATGCAGACAGGAGAAACCTTTTATAATGCGGTTCACTTTTTTATCTACGACACCATGAAAATCATTTTTCTACTGAGCTTTATGATATTTGTTATAACCTATGTAAGAAGCTATTTCCCTCCAGAAAAGGTAAAAGCCATGCTAGCAAAATTCCATGGGATTTGGGCCTATGTCATTTCTTCCGTGCTGGGGGTTGTATCACCCTTTTGCTCCTGTTCGACAGTGCCAATATTCATCGGGTTTGTTGAGGCAGGAATACCTTTAGGTGTAACCTTCACCTTCTTAGTTACCTCGCCGATAGTCAACGAAATAGCATTAGGATATCTATTTGTCAGCTTCGGCCCTAAAATAGCTATATTGTATACGCTGGCAGGGATGACGATTGGGGTTGTTACAGGGCTTATCATTGAGAGGTTCAACCTGTATCATTTGGTTGAGGCGTATGTATTTAAAATAAAAATGGCTGAGACTGAAGCTGAAGTAATGACGAGAAAGCAAAGGCTAAAATATGCTAAGGACAGTGTAATTGAAATAGTGAAGGATATATGGATTTATGTTGTCATTGGAATAGGGATTGGTGCCTTAATCCACGGATGGGCACCGGAGGAGCTGCTGGCTAGATATGCTGGACCCAATAATCCGCTGGCGGTTTTTGTAGGCGTTTTATTTGGCATTCCCCTATATTCTAATGCAGTAGGTACGATACCCATAGCAGAAGCCTTAATCAATAAGGGCGTAGGTGTAGGTACAGCATTAGCCTTTATGATGTCGGTGGTGGCATTGTCTCTACCCTCTATAATAATGCTTAAAAAGGTTATAAAGCCAAAGCTTATAGCCATATTTGTGGGCATAGTAGGCACCGGGATTGTTTTAGTAGGCTTCTTATTTAACTGGTTATTATAGCGCTTAATGATATATGTTTTACAAGAAAGTAAAAAAATTATAAGGAGTGATTATAATGATTATTAAGGTTTTAGGATCAGGCTGTGCCAATTGTAAAAAGCTAGAGGAAAATGCAAGGAAGGCTATTGAAGAGCTGGGGATTGAAGCAACCATAGAAAAGGTAACGGAATTCCCAGACATCATGGCTTATGGGGTAATGAAAACTCCTGCCCTTGTGGTTGATGAAAAGCTGAAGGTATCAGGCAGAGTGCCGTCCTCAGATGAAATTAAGCAGTATTTATAGTCGGACTTGGCTCGTTTGGGCCTAATTTTACAAACCATATATCATAAAATTGCAGCTGCTGCAATGCTCCTGTTGGCTTTTATTGCTACTCCTCTAACTAGTAATGGTAGAATCAAAATCAGATATCTGTTTAATCGTTGAAGGATATACTAAGAGTATTATTTAGTTCTTGAGATAGTAATTATATTTTGCAGGAATTAGGATTTTGCCGTTTGAAGGTTGTAGCTTCAACGGCTTCTTAATTACTATAGTATATATTTAAAAAAGCGTTATGAAAATATATACTTATTTTAAAAAATGTGATACACTTAATTATCAAAACCAGCTAGGCGATGGAGTTCGCCTTTAACCACTGAATTAATTACTCAGTTAATGACTCCTACAAGGCAGATATTCTGCTTTGTAGGAGTTTTTTGTATTCATAAATAGATACTAATAAAATATCTGTAAGGAGGAGTTTGAATTGGCATTAAGTTTAGCAATTATTGTATTATTAGGTTTGTTATTTAACTCTGTTTTTACAAAAATGAAGCTGCCGGGCTTGCTGGGAATGCTTCTGTTGGGGATTTTGATTGGTCCCTTCGGCTTTAATTTAATCAGCGAGAGTATATTGGAGATATCAAGTGATCTTAGAATGATAGCCCTCATTGTTATTCTAATAAGAGCAGGCTTTGGTATCAATAGGGAAACATTAAACAAGGTAGGTATATCCGCTTTGAAGCTAAGCTTTATACCAGGTGTTTTTGAGGGGTTAACAGTAATGTACGTTGCCAGTGCTCTATTGGGTATCCCGAGGATCGAAGCGGGAATGCTGGGCTTTATATTGGCGGCGGTATCACCAGCAGTAATCGTGCCTTCAATGCTTTCCTTTATAGAGAGAAAAATGGGGGCAAAGAAGGGTATACCTACATTGATATTAGCTGGGGCTTCTATAGACGATGTTGTTGCTATAACAATATTTTCTGCAATAGTTGGAATGTATGGCGGGAAGCATATTAGCCTATTCAGGCAGCTGTTAAATATTCCATTATCAATAGCTCTAGGTATTCTTTTGGGACTGATATTTAGTGTGGTATTATTGTATTTTTTCAACCACTACCACATAAGAAATACTAAAAAAACGCTAATGATTTTGGGCGCTGCAATAATTATAAAGGCTCTAGAGGACGGCTTACACGATATCATCCCTATAGCAGGTTTACTGGGGGTAATGGTAATAGGCTTTATTATTCTTGAAAGAAAGCCAAAGCTGGCAGAAGCATTGTCAAGCAAGTTTAATAAAATTTGGGTTTTTGCCGAGATATTATTATTTGTTCTTGTAGGGGCGCAGGTTAATATACATTTAGCACTTGATGCAGGCTGGCTTGGATTGATTATTCTAGCAATTGGATTATCAGCCCGAAGCTTGGGGGTATATTTATCTTTGCTAGGGACCGACTTAAGCTTTAAAGAAAGAGTATTTTGCATAATATCCTATATACCTAAGGCAACGGTACAGGCAGCTATAGGTGCGGTGCCGCTTTCCATCGGAGCACCGGCCGGAGAGCTAATATTGGCTTTGGCAGTATTATCAATTGTTGTTACTGCACCATTAGGGGCAATAGGTATCAAAATTGCAGGCGAAAGAATTCTTACTCATGATGACCTAGACTAGGTTAAAAAAACCTCCCTTTGGAAAGCAACAAATAAACCCTTCAGATGCAAAAACTAAGTTTCGTTTACAAATATTTAGTTGTCGGTTACAAATATGGCATTTCCATTTACAAAGTAGCTTTTGTGTTATTATATACCATGATTTTCCATAATCTACCAACAATTCACCCGTGAAATATTTATATTCAATAAAATAATATTGAAGATAGATAAAATAATATTGATAAACGATAAATACCGTGTTAAAATCAAATTATCAATATAAGCGAGGTGCTATTTATGAAATTACACACACTCTTTTTAAAGATTACAGTTGTTATTATTGGACTTCCGGTTCTTGTCTTGTGTCTATTCGGATTGACAAGGCTAGCTAATGTATCAGTAGAATATGCTTCCTTGCTATATCCCGTTTTAATTGGAATGTATATATCCTCGATACCATTTTTCATAGCTTTATATCAAGCCTTCAAGCTTTTAAGCTATATAGACAAGGACAATGCTTTTTCGGAAGTATCTGTAATGGCCCTAAAGAATATAAAATACTGTGGAATCATAATAGGTGTCATTTATGGGGTATGTATGCCATTCATATTTCTAATAGCGGAAAAAGACGATGCCCCGGGTTTAGTATTAATTGGATTGGCTTTTACTTTTGCTTCGATTGTGGTTGCAGTTTTTGCCTCCGTTCTTCAAAAGCTCTTAGAAGATGTCATAGATAGAGTAAAGTAATGAGCTTTACAAGACGTTTATATTTGGGGAGGTATATTGATGTATGATATTGTCATTGTAGGGTCAGGTCCTGCAGGGTCTACCCTTGCAAGGTTAATCGGTGATAAATACAAGGTTTTATTAATCGACAAGCGGGACCTAGACAATGAGAAGCCTAAAGGTATTATAAATAAATGCTGCGGAGGCTTATTGGCCCCGGATGCTCAGAAAATGCTTGTAAAGCTAGGTTTATGTATACCTAAGGAAATCCTAGTTAATCCACAGCTTTTTGCTGTAAGGACTATTGATTTAACAAATAAGCTGGAAAGATTATATCAGAGATATTATTTAAATATGGATAGGGAAAAATTTGATAGATGGCTGGTTTCCATACTTCCAAGAGATGTCGATAAACAGTTTAATTCATTATTTAAAGGCTTTGTTGAAATACCAGGTGGGTACGAAGTAAAATATACGCATAATGGCCAAGAAATTTCTGCAAGGACAAAGGTAATCATAGGTGCTGATGGGGCATTTTCAAGGTTGAGAAATACAATTAGTAAAAATGCAAATCAACCAGAAACCTACATCTCAATACAGGAATGGTTTGAGGCTCCATCTCAAATACCCTATTTTACGGCAATCTTTGATGAAGAAATAAGTGATTTTTACTCTTGGATAATACCAAAGGAGAATTATTTATTATTAGGGTCAGCCCTTAGAAACAAGGAAAATCCTAGGGAAAAATATGAAATGCTGAAAACAAAACTAACAGAGCTGGGTTTTGATTTTAAAAACAAAACAAGAACGGAAGGCGCATTTATCTATCGACCTACGAAGGTTTCGCAATTTTATGTAGGAAGGGATGGTATCGCTTTAGCTGGAGAGGCTGCAGGAGCCATTAGTCCTAGCTCTGCTGAAGGAATCAGCTACGCATTAAAAAGCGCCTTATACCTGGCTGAAAGCCTTGAACCAGGTATAGACGGATTTTTGGATAGATATAAACAGAGGGTAAAGGATATCAGATTAAATTTACTCATGAAAAATTTAAAATCTCCAGCCATGTACAATCCTTTTCTCAGAAAGATAGCTATGAAATCAGGTATGCAAAGCATTAATTTATCAGGTAAGAGCACGGTGTAGGAAATCAACAGCTTAAAGAGCGGTAACCCTAGTCTAATAAATTTGACTGGGGTTTTTATTTTTTATGGTTATAATACAGGAAAATGAGGAAAAGTATGGAATTATATGGGATAGTATTATAGATTATATTATGGGAATATATGTTGTCTAGGAATATAAAAGCAGGGGTTAAAGCTAAAGGAAGTAGCTGTAGCTTAGCTGAATAGCGCAAGAGAATGCTATTTTAAGAATAGGGGGGAGAAGCAATGATCAAAAGCTTCAGAGATATCAAGGAGAATGACTTTAGGCTCGTAGGAGGAAAAGCCTATAACCTATCTAAAATGCTTAATTATGGCATCCACGTGCCGAAGGGCTTTGTTGTAACCACAGAGGCCTATGATGCATATATCAAGGATAATCATCTTCAGCATAAGATTACCACTATTCTAAGCTCCAATGCTGCAACAATGGAAAAATCCCAACAAATCAAAGCCCTGTTTAACATAGAGGGCCTTCCGGCTGATTTAAGAGCCCTACTATTAGCTGAACTGAAAAAGCTAACAAGTGAACCCGTTGCTGTTAGAAGCAGTTCAACAGCAGAGGACTTACCGGGTATGAGCTTCGCTGGTCAATATAATAGCTACCTAAATGTAGGTGAAAAGGACCTGCTTGAAAAGGTTGTGTTATGCTGGCAATCCCTATGGAATGAGAGGGCGATTGAATACAGAGCAAAATATAGCCTTGAAGCAGATTTTTCTCATGGTGTTGTTATACAGGAAATGATAAATTCAAAGATAGCTGGTGTCATCTTTACAGCAAACCCAATAAATGGGGTTAGAGATGAAATACTAATCAATGCCTCCTATGGTCTTGGTGAGGCTATAGTCAGTGGTGAGGTGCATCCAGACCAAATTATAGTTCATAAAACCAGTGGAAGGATTTTAAAGGAAGAAATTGCCTCAAAGGAAAAAGCATACCAATACTCACAGGACGGAGTAAAATATGTACCTGTCCCTGAGGAAAAAAAGCGGGTACCAGCCCTAAAGGAGAAGCATATAAGAGCTATTGCCAAAGAAGCAGCTAGAATCCAGGACTACTTCGGTAAGCCTCAGGATATTGAATTTGCTATTAATGAAAAGGATGAATTATTTATTCTTCAGGCAAGGGAAATAACCACCTTGTTTCCTATTGATGCCTTCCAGCAGGATGGGAAGCTAAGGGCCTATTTATCTGCCAATACAATCCTTTTAGGCATGAAGGAACCCTTTACCCCTCTAGGCTTTGAGGTCTTTAGTGTAATGTTTCCTACCATTATCAATACCATGACGGCACAAAAGAAGCCCTTAGACAGCAGCTTTGTTAAATATGCAGGCTGTAGGATATATATAGATATTACCTATTTACTGGCAAGTAATTTTGCAGCTAAGCAATTTGCTAGTGCCTTTTCGGATAATGATTTACCAATTAAAAATGTGATGCTGAGCGTTATCGAAAAGCATGGGAGAAGCTTTAGCAAACAAGGTATAAAATTTAAGCTTCCTTGGGGAGCACTTAAGTACGGTTTTAGTATGATAGGAGCCTTTAGAGCGGCAAGAAGGGTTCATAAGGATAAAAGATATGATGCAATGATCGAGGTTGGAGAAGAAATCTATCAACGGCGACTTAAGCTATCAGCAGAGATTAAATCCCTAGAGGAAAAACTAGACTTTGGCTTTGAATGTCTTGTAGATGCCTTCCTATTAACCCAAAAGCAAGGGATGTATGCTACAGACATGGTTTTAATAAAAGCAATACACAAAGCAGTAGAAAAGCCATATGGCAATCGATTTAATTTGGAGCAATTAGTCTATTCCTTACCGAGATGTATTACACAGGGCTTGGCGATTAAGCTGAATTTAGCAGCTAAATTCTTTGATGAAAGCAATATGGAGCCTACTGCGGAGCATCCTAGGATTAAGGAAATCCTTGAAAAATATGGACATAGGGGCAATATAGAGCTGGATTTTGGAACGCCAAGGTGGTCGGAGGAGCCAGAGTTTATTGTAAACCAGGTTAAGGCCTATATGGTTGATGGAATGTATGAAAGAAGCCTTTCAGATATTGCTGAAAATGAAAAAAGAGCAGAGGCATTGATTGAAGAAATATATCAAGCAGTTAAGGCAGATAAGGACAAAAGCAAGGCGGATAGGCTTAAAAAGCGTATGATAGACTATCGCATTGCAGCTGGTATGAGGGAATATCCCAAGTATGACATCGTAAGAATCATGAGTATTGGTAGAAATGTGCTGCTAGGCATCGGTGAAGAGCTTGTGCTGGAAGGTCTGCTGGAGGATAAGCAAGATATCTTTTACCTATTTAAGAGGGATATATTACTGAAAAAGGGCTTAAAGGCCAAGGTAGAGATAAACAAAGGAAATTATAACAAGGAAATGTCAAGACGAAGTATTCCTAGAATTGTTTTAAATACTGGAGAGACCTATTATTCAGCTCTACAGATCGATCCAAAGAGCACCGTGATTCAAGGAATGCCCCTATCGCCGGGAGTTTATGAAGGGACTATACGAATAGTATCTGACTTACAAAGCTCGCAGCTCCGGGAGGGAGAAATAATGGTCACTGAAAGCACAAACCCCGCCTGGACACCACTATTTGCCGTTGCAAAGGGGCTGATAATGGAATATGGCGGACCCGCCAGCCATGGCGGAATAGTAGCCCGTGAGTATGGTATTCCAGCAGTAGTAGGCATTACCTCAGCCACCAGCATTTTTAAGGATGGTCAAAGGGTAAGAATTAATGGTGAAACAGGGGTTGTTGAGATATTGTAATAAAAAATAAAGATATAGCATCTTCAAGCAGTTGTTTTGCTCCTGTGACATGAAAAATTCTAATCTTTAAGGAGGAAACATAATGATTTGGAAAAAATGTAGGATAACAGCGCTTTTCATTTTACTCATAGCTTTAATGCTAATTACAGCCTGCGAGAGTGAGATAATTAGTCAAGAGGTAGAAAATCCTCAGCCCCTTTCCCTAGAGGAATTGTCTTTAGATTATTTAGATCCAAATATAACTGCTTCTCAGCTAGATAGGGAAGGAAAATATCTAAAAAAGGAAGTTTCAGAGGATGAAATGTATATCTTCTATACAATGGAGAATTATCAGTACGGCTTTACCACCGATGAAAAGCATTGGGAAAAAAGCTTAGCACATCAATTAGTATACATAGAGATATTTGGAGATAATGATGGGGCGCTTATCGGACCACGTGGCATCCAGATTGGTGATGATTTCGAAAGTGTAATGAAAAAATTCCCTCAGGAGAAGAATTGGAAGAAAGGATATGAATTTTATGGTGAATATAATTATGATAATCCTTCGGAAATGGAAATCGGAAGCTTAAATACTAATAGCGATGGCTCAGCTGATTTTATAACCCTGGTTCCTAAAGGTCACCCACCTTTTATAAAAATTCACTTTAAGGATAGTGTAGTTGAGAAAATGATAATCTACTATAGAGTCGATTAGGAAAGAACAAGATAATACTTTGGACACATGATAGATTTAAAGACCACCAACAGACTCTTTTTGATCAAGGGAGGCCCGGGTGTATATGTATTTTAAAAATTATGGTGAATTGCCTGTTGGGAATTGGAAAATGGGCTAATATAGAAAATATATAAGGTAGTAGTTCTAATTCATATATTATTTATTTCTGCTGCTATGTATAGCGGGCTTGATACTAGTTCTAAATAATATTGGGTATCTAAAAATGAAGGAGGAGTAATCGTGAATAATTTTGTAATTGAAAATGAATTTTGGGAGCTATTTCCAAACGCAAAAATAGGGGTTATTATTTGTAAGGACATTGATAACACCATTGGTAATAGAGATCTATATCAAGAACTAATACTAAATTCTGAAAAAGAAGCTTTCAAATACCTGAAGGAAATAGAGTTTAGCGCAAACCAAGTGATAAAGGTTTGGAGAGAAGCTTTTCAAAAATTTAAGACCAAGAAAGGGGCCAGGTCATCCATCGAAGCATTACTAAAAAGAGTGCATAATGGAAATCACATAGGCACCATTAATCCTCTAGTTGATATTTATAATTCTATTTCGTTAAAATATGCATTGCCTTGCGGTGGCGAGGATATCGATACATTTGTTGGAAATATAAGATTGACTAAGGCTGATGGAAATGAAAGCTTTGTTGTATTAGGCACAGACGAAAATTCACCACCTTATGAAGGGGAGATAGTATATAAAGACGATGAAGGTGCAATTTGCAGGTGTTGGAATTGGCGGGAATCAGTAAGAACAATGCTTACCGAAAACACAAAAAATGCTTTTTTATGCATTGAATTGGTCGATGATAGAAGATCGAAGGAGCTTGAGAATGCCTTAAATGAATTAGCGAGACTAGTGCAGGATAATTTGGGTGGGACATGCTCGATAGCAATTCTTGATATTAATAATAAAGAAGTGCCAGTAAACTGATTTTTAGGAGAATAAGGTGATGAGCGGTTTTACTTAGAAGAATATTTATATTCAAGATGGAAGAAGGATTTTGGAGGTTAATATACTTCCAGAAAAGCATTGTAACTTCGACTGAATAATCAAATCACAAGCAACAATATTGACGAGACTAATGTTTGCCAGCCATATGAGATAGCTTTAGTAGGAGTTGGAGACTTTAGCAATGATGCAATAGTATTTAATTAGAAAGGTTAGGAGAAGTAGAAAGATTTTAATTAAATCCAATGCACCCTCCCTCCCCTCCTGAATAAAATAAACTGATAGACAAAATTATTTAAGGAGGGAAAAAATGAAGAAAAAAGGCTGGATTAAAAGATTATTTCCGGGGGGGAATACCCCAACAGGCTTTTATTCATATTTTGACCACATTATAGATTTAAAGTCCGCCAACAGACTCTTTTTGATCAAGGGAGGCCCTGGTGTAGGAAAGTCCCACCTTATGAAGAAGATAGGGCATCAGATGGTGGCAGAGGGCTATGATGTAGAGTTCCATCATTGCTCAGCAGACCCCGACAGTGTAGATGCTGCCTATATACCAGAGTTGAAGGTTGCATTAATTGACGGCACTGCACCCCATGTTATCGATCCCAAATACCCCGGAGCCATAGACGAAATCATAAACCTCGGTGAATGCTGGATAGAGGATAAAATGGTAGCCAACAGGGAGAGCATTATGAGGTCGATAGATGAAAATGGAAAGATATATAAAAGGGTGTACAAGTACCTGGCTGCTGCAAAGCTGATACATGACGATGTTGAATGGGTATATGGTCAGGCTATGGATTTTGAAAAGCTGAGTATAGAGACCAATCAATGGATGGAAAAGCTACTTAAGGGAGTAAAGCCAAAGAAGAGGCTTGCTAAGGAAAGACATCTTTTCGGCAGTGCCTTAACCTATCAAGGGCATATTGATCACAGCGACACCTTCATCAGTCCTATTAAAAAAATACACTATATCAAAGGGGCACCGGGTACAGGCAAGTCTACTATACTGCTAAGGCTGGCTGCAAGATTGGCTGAAAAGGGCTATGACCTGGAACTGTATCATGAGCCAATGGAGCCTGAAAAGCTGGAGGCAGTCATTGCTCCTCAGCTGGAGCTGGCGGTTACCACCAACAGCAGGTATTATGATAATCTGTCTCTGGATTTAGACCAGTACTTAAATGTAGCAACTCTTGAGAAATACAAGGATGAGCTGATGGAAAGCGAAAGGGTATATACCTATCTGATGGATAACGTTTTCTGCAATCTGAAGAAGACGAAGGTAAACCACGACGAGATAGAGACCTATTATATACCGAATATAGATTTTAGTAAGGTGGATGTTATTACCGAGAACATTGTTGAGAGAATATTGAGGTTTAAATAAGTAAATAAAAAAGTTAAAAAGCCTGAGCCGTTTGATTTTTAGGATTGAATGGTTTGGGCGTATTTTTTTGTGTTAAATATATAGTATCGCAAATAAGATAATAAGGTTTACCGAGGTAGGAAGAAGGGTAATATATAATAGAATTTTATCAGGGAGGCAGGCGCTTTTTCTGTATTTTATCGAATATCGTGACAAATTAACGACGGTAATTGAAGGTTTTAGTATTTGTCATAGAGAATAGTTTTAAGAGAGTAATATAGTGATATTGTAAAATTGAAAAGGCAACGATGCATTTTAAAATATTGTATGGGAGGTATTATCATGGAAAACAATGATCAAAATAATTATTCAAAAGAATACTCAGAGGATTCATTTTGGGAGAAGCTAACAAAATTCGCTTCAAAAGCGGGAATTAAAGTTACATATGCAGCTCTTTTGCTATTTTATGTTCTTCAAAAACCTACTACTCCTGTCTGGATAAAAGCAACAATTATTGGCTCGCTAGGATACTTTATATCACCTATAGATGCAATACCTGACTTAATGCCAATGGTAGGTTATGGGGATGATTTGGGTGTTTTAGCGATGGCATTATCTACTGCTGCGATGTATATTGATGCTGATGTAAAATCAAAAGCTAAGAATAAGCTTAATGTGTGGTTTAAGAGTTACAATGAGGATGACCTGGGAGATATCGATAATAAAACAGCATAGAGGAAATATATAACCCTATTGTCCGAACCCCCCAAAATAAACTTAGAGGATGAAATAGATGAAAAAGCTAAATGATTATGTCAACGAATATAAGGAACAGCTTAAAAAAGGTGATATTCAACAGGCATATAATAGACTTGTAAAGTATGTAATGAGATTAAGGACCATTTTATCTAAAAGCTTGGCAGACAGCTATTCTTTTAGTAATATTTTTCAAGGCTATATGGATTATACGTACTTCTATTATTCCAATGACTTCTTAAAAAAGCGAAAACTGAAATTGGGACTCGTATTAAACCACACAGAAATTCGGTTTGAAATATGGCTTTTAGGACAAACTGCACCTATACAAGAGAAGTATTGGCAGTCCTTCAAAACAACTAAATGGAATAAGGACAGAGCTACTAAACCTAAATACTCAATTCTTGAAACAGTGTTAATTGCAAATCCGAATTTTGATGATTTGGATTTGCTTTCCCAAGAACTCGAAGATAAGTTAGTAATTGTTTCAAGCGAAATCATTGACGAAATAAAAAAAGTAAATTGACATAACTAAAAATATTAGACATGCGCCTAACAAGGTATAGGGGCTTTCTTTTATATACCTAATATAGATTTTAGTAAGGTGGATGTTATAACGGAGGGTATTGTGGAGAGGATGTTAAAGTTTAATAAAGTATAGAAAGAAATTAAAAGCCTGAGCCATTTGATTATAGGATTGAATGGTTGGGGCCTTTTTGCAAGTGATATTATCATGAACGTGGATAGGCATGTGTATTATTTTAAATTGCTTTTCAAATGGGGTGTCCATCAGCTATGGAGGCGGAGGCGCAACTGTTAAAGATATGGACTTGTATGCCAACTAAGCGTGATCCTATTGAGAAATTGAGATATGAATAAATATATGTTACAACTCATTTTATCCACCTCTAAAGCCGTAGAGGTGGATTTCTTTTGAGAATCTTTTATTTTTCTTTTATAATTATTCTACCTATACTAAAAGATATTTTAATCCTTTCTGTTACTATTATTATGAATACTGATATTCTATCAATTTAGGAAATAAAAGTTTAAAAACCATATGCAATACCGAATACAAGAAAGCTCTTATTGAGGATAATAATATTATATCATCTAATTTTTGTGAACATGATTTACTTCAATGATCAAGGAGGAGGTCAGGTATTCACAAGGAAAGCAGTATAATAGGATTAATTTGAAAAGTTACGATAGAGGAAGGTGCTATATGATCAAAAATATAAGACAAATATTTATAAAGGGTTTATTTTCACTACTGCCAATTGTTGCAACAATATATCTCCTGCTTTACCTTTATCAATTTATGGATAATTTGTTAGGAATATACTTTGAAAAAATATTCGGAAGATCTATACCTGGTGTAGGGATTCTTGCCAGTATTGTGTTGATCTTCATCATGGGATTTATAATTTCTAATGTGATTGGTGAAAAACTCTTCATCTATGTAGAAAAAAAGCTGCATAAAATCCCTATTGTTCCCAAAATATATTTTGGAATAAAGCAAATCATAGATGCATTCTCACTTCAGGGCAAGCAGGTTTCCAATCGAGTAGTTTTAGTGGAATATCCAAGAAAAGGGACATATGCAGTAGGATTTTTAACTGGTGAATGCAGGGGTGAGGTTCAACTGAAAACAGCTGCTAGATTAATTAATGTTTTTATACCCACTACCCCAAACCCAACATCCGGCATGCTGATTTTGGTTCCAGATAACGAAATCATATATTTAGATATGTCGGTGGAAGAAGGATTAAAGCTGATCGTTAGTGCTGGTGTGGTAGTACCTGATGACGGACATTTATAAAGTTGACTACCCTTGAAAACCTAGTGTGGTCATGGCAAAATATACTTGTAGCATATCATTATTAAAAAATTAAGAAGGACAGGAGAAATTTCCTATGAAAATACTAATTGCAGACGACGAAAAAGATATTCGAAATTTAATTAAAGTATATTTATTAGCTAATGATTACGAAATATTAGAGGCGGAAAACGGAATAGAGGCATTAAATAAAATTGATGATTCAGTTGATTTAGTTATTTTAGATGTGATGATGCCTAAAATGGATGGGATAGAGACTTGCATTAAGATAAGAGAAGGCTATACCATGCCTGTTTTATTTTTAACTGCCAAAATTGAAGATATCGATAAATTGACTGGGTTTAATTCCGGTGCAGATGACTATATTACAAAACCATTTAATCCTTTAGATTTACTGGCACGAGTAAAGGCAAATTTAAGGCGGTACAAAGAATATTCAGCAACAATGAACCCTAAAAACAACCCTGAAATGATCACTATAAATGATTTGACTATGAATTTAGCTGCACACACTCTGCATAATAGACAACAGCTGATTAAGTTAACAAAAATTGAATTTGCGATATTGGCCTTGTTTTTTAAAAACAGAGGTCGCGTATTTAGCTTAGAACAAATTTACGAATTGGTTTGGGAAGAAAGCCGTATTTTAAATGCAGAGAGCACCGTATCTGTTCATATTCGTAATTTAAGGGAAAAAATTGAAGCTGATATGAGTAATCCCCTCTACATAAAAACAGTATGGGGAGTTGGCTATCGTGTGGATTAAAAATATGGCTAAGTCCCTCTATCTTGTGATTTTAGCAAGAACCTTTATTGCTGCTATCATTTGTGTCATTCTTTTAGCAACTATGGTTTTGGGAATTGATTTTGCTGTTTCCTATCGAAACAATAGATATATGGTAAAACAATCACAACTATTAGAAATCATGGTCACAGAAATTCAAGACAAAATTTCCAGCAATCATTGGACAATATCTCAAGCCCAAAATGCAGATTTTTCTGATGTTTATCCCGACTATTATTTTTTGTTTCTTACAGAAGATACATATCTTACAGAAGAAACATATCAGGAATTCTATAAAGAAGTATATCAATATCCATTAGAATTCTATAATAATTCACTATCTCATTCTATAAAGTTTGCAGACGTAGAAGGGATAGCAATCATTGTATTAAAGGATACCAAATTTATTTACCGCCTTTATATTATTAGTGCCTGTATCTTAACTCTTATCATCTTCTTTTTCATTTCTACACGATTATTCAAACCGATCATTGCCTATATCGGTAAAATTGAAAAGGGTATCCATATTATAGCGCAAGAGGATATGCTGTATAAAATTCCTGTTGTTGGTGAAAATGAATTATCCAGGCTCGCTGACGATATCAATCATATGGGTGCTATGCTGCACGAAAAGCAGGAAAAGGATAAAAGAACTGAACTGAGCAAAAAGATATTAATCACCAATGTGTCTCATGATTTGCGAACACCATTAACTTCTATTTTAGGCTATATTGGTCTTATTAAGGAGAATATGATGCCTTCTGACAAAAGCTATGAATATGTCAGTATTGCGGAAAAAAACAGCCTACGATTGGAGAAACTAATTAACGATTTGTTTATGTACAGCAAGCTGGTGAGCAATGATGTTTCCTTGAATATGGTTGATATTGAAGTCAATGTCATTCTTCGCCAAATTATTGAACTGAAAAAATATATTGTGCATTTTGATGCTCTGCCAGAAAAAGCATTTATAACTGTTGATGTAAATCAATTTCATAGAATGATAGACAATTTATTGGATAATGCTGAAAAATACCGATCCCTCAATAGTGATATATCCTTAAAAGCAATGGTTATAGCGGATAATGTCCTTATAACTATAAGTAATAAAACGGATTTTGACTTAACTGGAAAAATGGAATTTTTAACAAAAAGGCTTTATACCGCTGACATGGACAAAAAGACAGAATCCACAGGTCTTGGGCTTTCCATCGTAAATGAATTAACGACTCAAATGGGGGGAAGGTTTGAAATAGACTATGTAAATCATACCTTTACAGGCAAACTTATCTTCCCAACAGCCAATGCTATTCTCACTAACAGCTCCAATTAAAACCATCTCTTAAATTTCAGAGGTGGTTTTCTTTTATAAATCTTTAATTTTTCTTTTCCATTTCTTATATTTAAACTAAAAGATACTTAAATCCCTTTTGCTATCATGATATTAAGGGTTTGGAAAAGTACTAAATTCAAAAGAAGAGAGGACTATAATCATGAAGTATATGACATTTGTAGTACCAAGCTATAATTCAGAGGCGTATTTAGATCGATGCATTGAATCTCTTTTACCTGGTGGGGAAGATGTAGAAATTATTATAGTAAATGATGGTTCTACAGACAACACTGGAGAAATAGCGGATATGTACGCAAATCTATATCCCAATATAGTGAAGGTAGTGCACAAAGAAAATGGGGGCCATGGCTCAGGTGTAAATGTAGGAATAGAGCAGGCAAAGGGCATTTATTTTAAGGTTGTAGATTCAGATGATTGGGTGGAGAAAGGCAGCTATTTAACACTACTCAACAGGATTAAAGAGACCGTGGAAGGGGATATCACCGTCGATTTATTTGTTTCTAACTACGTATACAATCGATTGGATGATGCTACCTTCCATCGAATTCAATATAGAAATGTTTTTGAGCCTAACAAGGTATCTACATGGGATGATTTGCAATCCTTTACCGTATCGCAATATCTTATGATGCATTCGTTGACCTTCAGAACTGATGTGATTAGGCAGGCAGGTGTAAAGCTACCGGAGCATACATTCTATGTGGATAATATTTTTGCATATCAACCTTTGCCATATGTAAAAAAGCTAATATATCTCGATATCGATTTTTATCAGTATTATATCGGAAGAGAGGACCAATCGGTAAATGAAAAATCCATGCTAAGGAGAATTGATCAACAGTTTAAGGTGACGAGAATAGTTTTAAATAGCTATAACATAAAAGAAATAAAACAAATGTCCCCCAAGCTTGCAAGGTATATGATACGACAAATATCCATTTTAATATCATTAACTACTGCTTTATGCGCTTTGGCTAACAAAGATGAGTACAAGGCTGAAATGAAAAAACTGTGGATGGAAATTAGAAATATAGATAAATCCCTGTATAAGCAGGTTAAATACTTTTCCTTCAATGTCATTACGATACTGCCAGAGCCTATATGCGACAAAGTAGCAATTTCTTGTTACCGTTTTGCTAAGAGAAGGTATAAGTTCGCCTAGAAGGAGTTTAAATGAATATATTTACTTTTATAAAAAAACATAAACTAATGATCAATGGACTCGTGTTTTTATCAGTAGCCCTTTTGACAGTGTTTACCATGTTTAATGGCTATAGCTTATCTGATTTAATAGGAAGCATGAGTCATATATCTTTATTTTGGCTTTTGCTTTGTGTTGTAGCAGCGATGTTATTTATATGTGTTGAAGGCTGTATATTCTGGATACTTTTAACGCAAAAAGATAAAAGACCATCTATCTTTAAATGCTTAAGATATGCATTTGTCGGATATTTTTATTCCGGAATAACACCTTCTGCCACAGGTGGACAACCCTTTCAGCTCTATTATATGAGAAAAGATGGCAACAGTACTGCATTAAGTACAGTAACCCTTTTATCCATGGCACTTTTTTACAAGCTAATTATGGTTGCTATGGGAGTAGCATTATTGCTTTTTTGGTCAAAGGGCATTGTTGCGTACCTCGGTGCTTATGTATGGGTGTATTATTTAGGCTTGACACTCAATATTTTAATCCTTTTTCTGATACTTGCCTTTATGCTAATACCTGAAAAAACAAAATCCATGATCCATACATTGGAGCTATTGCTAGTAAAAATGAAGGTATTAAAAGAAAACAATATTCGCAAGGAAAGAATTGACTTATTTATTGCTGGATATAAAGATTCAGTGGATTTTATATTTCAGAATAAGTTTAAAATAGGGGTTTTAACTGTATTGACATTTATCCAGAGATCATCGCTTTTGTTTATTCCCCTTTTTATTTATTTAGGATTGCCTTTGGAAAATACAAGCTTTCTAACCATACTTTGTATCCAAGCTTCAATTTATGTGGCAGTGGATATGCTGCCAATACCCGGGGCTCAAGGAATCACAGAGCTAATATATAGCAATGCTTTAGGTGGTATTTTTACAGAACAATATTTGAAAACCTCAATGATTATTACAAGAAGCGTAAGCTTTTATCTCATCCTGCTTATTGGAATGATGGTTGTATTGTTTAACGGGAAATTGATAAGGAAAAAATGAAAAAGGAGTTTGTTATATGAATAAATATGATTATTTAATAATAGGTGCAGGATTATTCGGCTGTGTATTTGCCAATGAAATGACAAGCAGAGGTAAAAAATGCTTAGTGATAGAAAAGCGAAATCATATAGGCGGAAATATCTACACTGAAAATATTGAGAATATCAATGTCCACAAATATGGTGCTCATATTTTTCATACATCAAATAAAAAAATATGGGATTACATCAACCAGTTTGCTGACTTTAATCACTATGTTAATAGTCCTCTTGCCAATTATAAGGGCGAAATATATAATCTTCCCTTCAATATGAACACCTTTAACAAAATGTGGGGGGTCATTACGCCTAATCAAGCAAAGGAAAAAATCAGAGAGCAATCAAGTCAAATTCAGGGGCAGCCTAAAAATCTTGAGGAAATGGCCATATCCCTTGTTGGCAGGGACATCTATGAAAAATTAATAGAAGGATATACTGAGAAGCAATGGGGACGAAGCTGCAAAGAGCTGCCACCATTTATTATTAAAAGATTACCCGTAAGGTTTGTATATGATAGCAATTATTTTAATGACCCCTACCAAGGCATTCCTATCGGTGGATATACGCAAATCTGTGAAAAAATGTTAGTAAATTCGGAGCTATATCTTTCCGTAGATTACTTCGACCAAAAAGAGTATTTTGACAGCTTAGCTAAAACAGTTGTATACACTGGAACCATCGACAGATATTTTGATTACTGTTATGGCCCATTAGAGTATAGGAGTATTAGATTCGAGAACAAGATTTTAGATACAGATAATTTTCAAGGTAATGCAGTGATTAATTACACCCATAGGGATATTCCCTATACCCGCATTATCGAACACAAGCATTTTGAGTTTGGTAAACAAGAAAAAACAGTGATTAGCCATGAGTACAGCGATGAATGGGATACTGACAAAGAGCCTTATTATCCGATAAATGACGCATATAATAGTGACCTGTATGAGAAGTATTGCTGCCTTGCCGAAAAAGAAGCTCATGTCATTTTTGGAGGAAGATTAGGGAGCTATAAATATTATGATATGGATAAAGTAATTGAGTCGGTATTAAATATAACAGCCAAATTATAACATGGGAGTATTCTAAACTAAATCATATAAAAACTAGATTTAAGATACGAAGGGATATGATAAGAATGAAATATATGAATGAATTTAATGAAGCTATTGCAGATCTTTTAGAGAGTCCCCTCGTTCAATCAATGGATGGAATGGAACAGCATTCAAAAAATGCAACTCTATTGGACCATTTGGTGTATACCTCGTATATTAGCTTCGTCATATGTAAACGACTGGGTTTAAATGAGATTGATGCCGCAAGAGGTGCATTGCTGCATGATTTCAGAACAAAGGATACTAAGTCTTTTATTATTAATATTTTTACCCATAGCAAATTAGCACTGAAGGAAGCAAGCACACATTTTGAACTAACAAAGCTTGAAGAGGACATCATTAAAAAACACATGTGGCCGGCTACACCACTTTTGTTTCCGAGGTATAAGGAATCATTTGTAGTAAGCCTAGTAGATAAGTATTGTGCAACTATGGAGCTGCTGGGATTATACAAGAAAACTAAAACGACAAGCGAAGTATCTAATATAGTTCATGGTACAGGGATATTGGTATTTAATAATACTTGAGGGAACTGCATGATTAAGAAGAAGGGTATGTTTATATGGCCTTTAGTCCAGTAGAAAAAAGGAGGTGCTAATCCATGCCAATATTAATAACCGGAGGAGCAGGTTATATAGGTAGCCATACAGTGAAATATTTTGAAGGGAAAAATGAGGAAATTATCGTTGTAGACAATTTGCAAAGTGGTCATGAAGCTGCCATAAAAGCGGACAATCTTTACAAGCTTGATATTAGAGATAAAGATGAATTGGATAAGGTATTCAAATTCCATAATATTGAAGCTGTGATACACTTTGCTGCCAACTCCCTAGTAGGGGAGAGCATGGAGAAGCCATATGAGTATTACCATAATAATGTCTATGGGATGCTTTGTCTTCTTGGTGCTATGAAGGAGAATAGTGTTAATAAAATTGTTTTTTCATCAACTGCGGCAACCTATGGTGAGCCTAAGAACATCCCAATACTTGAAGAGGATGAAACAAATCCTACCAATACCTATGGTGAAACAAAGCTGGCAATGGAGAAGATGATGCAATGGTTTGACAAAGCCTACGGTATTAGATATGTGTCACTAAGATATTTTAATGCTGCTGGCGCTCATGAAGATGGAAGGATTGGTGAAGCGCATAAGCCTGAAACACATTTAATACCGTTAATTCTTCAAGTACCATTGGGAAAACGAGAAGAAATATTTATCTATGGGGATGACTACCCAACTGAAGATGGCACTTGCATAAGAGACTATATTCATGTGATGGATTTAGCTTCTGCGCATTATGACGCTTTAGCGTATCTAAGAAAAGGCAATGAAAGTGATATATTTAATCTTGGTAATGGCAATGGTTACTCTGTAAAGGAAGTAATCAAAACTACGAGAAAAGTAACGGGACATCTAATACCAGCTGTAGTACAGGAAAGAAGAGCTGGTGACCCAGCGATTTTAATTGCTTCTTCAGATAAAGCCAGAAGTATATTGGGTTGGAAGCCTCAGTTTGATTTGTTAGAGAAAATAATTGGAGATGCGTGGCACTGGCATAAGAATCATCCAAATGGATATAGCCGTGAGTTATAGAGGGGGGAAGACCCATGAAAATAAGGAAGGCAATCATACCAGCAGCAGGCTTAGGCACCAGATTTTTACCAGCTACAAAGGCACAACCTAAGGAAATGCTGCCAATCGTAGATAAGCCTACATTGCAATATATTATTGAAGAAGCTATAGCCTCCGGCATCGAAGAAATTTTAATTATTACAGGTCGCAACAAAAAGTCAATAGAGGACCATTTTGACAAATCAATTGAATTGGAGCTAGAGCTGGAATCAAAGGGGAAGTATGACTTATTAGAAGAGGTTAGAAAAATATCGGATATGGTAAATATTCACTATATCAGACAAAAAGAAGCAAAGGGATTAGGTCATGCGATCTACTGTGCCAAGAGCTTCATTGGTGATGAGCCATTTGCAGTTTTATTAGGAGATGATATCGTCCACAACCCTAATAACCCATGCCTAAAGCAAATGATAGAAGCCTATGACGAATATAAAGCCTCAATCCTCGGGGTGCAGGAAGTAGCTAGAGAAGATGTCAATAAATACGGTATTGTTGTAGGTAAGCATATAAAAGGTAGGGTTTATGAGGTGAGGGGATTAGTAGAAAAACCAGCTATAGAAGAGGCTCCTTCAAATGTGGCTATTCTAGGTAGATATATCATTAATCCCGCGATATTCGAAATCCTAGAAAAGACAGAGGCAGGTAAAGGTGGAGAGATTCAGCTCACAGATGCACTTAAGGTCTTAGCTGAAAAAGAAGCTATGTATGCCTATAGCTTTGAAGGTAGAAGATATGATGTAGGGGATAAGAAGGGCTTCCTTGAGGCCACTGTTGAGTTTGCTTTAAGACGTGGGGATTTAAGAGAAGAATTTCTTAAGTATTTAAATAAGGTAGTGAAGAAGGAAGCAGGAATTGCAGAATTAGAAGAGGCTGCTATATCTTTGGAGTAATGAATCAACCTATTAAACCACCCAGACTACCTCTATTTCATAGTTCTTATATTATTTCATTTGGGTAGCCAGATCAATAACGCAAATGCCTTGATACAGTTTCCTAAAGCTGTTTAGTTTGTATCAAAAACATAAAAAGCGTAGCTGAAGTGTTAAGCTTCAGCATACGCTTTTTTAACGGTTAATTTATTGCTATTTCTTTCTAACAGGTATCCATATTTCACTCTTATAGTTGGCAAGGCTTGTGTCAGGGCTTTCATTCCACAGTATTTCAGGACCACCCGTATGCTCATAGCCAGAGGTGGGGAACCATTGGGCATATATTCCTGCCCAGGTTTCCTGCAATGCCTTTGGAAACTCTCCTACTGCGGTGAATACGGCCCAGGTAGATGCCTCCACAGTTAGGACATCGAAGTCCGCTGGCGGTGTCATTGTTGTGGCTACGCCGATATACTGATCCAGCTCAGTACCCTCAACAGCACGCTCCTCAAAATTTGCTGAAACGGATAGCATACCCTTTGGCTCCACATTGCTAAGGGATTTAAGCTGGGTTATTATCTCCATAGTAAGGCTTTGCCATATGGAGTCCATTTCGGGGTTTACCCCCTCAAAAATCAGCTTAATCCTTTTCTTAATGCCTACGATTTTAAATTCTCCCTTTTCTTCAATACGATAGTTCATTTTATTTCCTCCTTTAATAGTCAATTGGAAGGTCATAGGTGGAAGGGCCTTTAATGAGGCACTGCCTTTCCTTGCCTCACTGGGGGTTATGCCGTGAAAGGCTTGGAATGCCCTAGTGAAGGAATCTGGTGAGTCATATCCGTATTTTAATGCAATATCGATGATTTTTTCACTGCCTTCGCATAAATCAAAGGCAGCCTGTGCCAAACGTCTGCATCTGATGTATTCTCCCAGCGGCATCCCGCTCAAGAAGGAAAACAATCTTCTAAAGTGATATTCTGAGCAGCAGGCCAGCTGTGCAACTTTTTGAAAGTCGATTTCTCCGGATAAATTCTCTTCGATGTAGGCCATTGCAAGATTCAATTGCTTCATTTGATCCATTTCTATACCTCCTCTTGTGTATATATTAGCAGAAGGAAAAAACTAAAACCCTGCAGTTTAGGTGCCGATTGTGCAGGCTAAGGCTATAGTACCATAAATGAGAAAAGAAATAAAATCATTTGAAATAAGAAGGATTTTGTTGAAAAATGTCGAAATGAATTTACACAGATTTCATAAATATTAAGTTATCTGAATTCTAAAACATGAACTGGAGGTAGATTATGAGAACAAAGAAATTAAAGCTAAATTTGACAAGCTCTATTCGTACCAAACTCATTGCAATGGCATCTCTTCTGCTTATTCTTCCCTTGCTAATTTCAGGATTGGTTAGTTACCGAATTGCCACAACAGAGCTGAATAAGAAAGGTGAAATAATACTAAAAAATAGCGTTAAACAAGCTCTTCAGCTTATTGATACAAAGCAAAAAGAAGTAACTGCGGGGAATATAACACTCTCTGAGGCTCAAGAACAGGTTAAAGTCTACCTATTAGGTAAGATGGATAGTGAGGGCAAAAGAGAAATCAATAAGAATATTGATCTGGGAGCTAATGGCTATTTTGTCGTTTATGATGAAAACGGCTTAGAGGTTGCACATCCTACTTTAGAGGGAAATAACGTATGGGATGTAGAAGATAAAAGTGGAAAAGGATTTAAACTGGTTCAAGAGCAAATAAAGTCTGCTCAAAATGGAGGTGGTTTTGTACATTATGCATGGACATTACCAAATTCCGAACAAATAGGAGAAAAAATTTCTTATCAAGAAAGAGATCCACATTGGGGTTGGATTGTTTCATCAGGCTCTTATATGCAAGATTATAATCAAGGCTCTAACGCCATCCTAAGACTATTGTTACTTATTCTAGTTGGGTCAACTATTTTAGGCATGACCACCATTATTATATTTTCTAAACACATTTCTGAACCCATACAGATGATTAGCAATAGATTAGAGGAAGTTTCCAAGGGGAATCTTAGAATTACGGAGCTCAATATTTCTAATAATGATGAAACGGGCATATTAGCACAGTCTTTTAATATTATGCTAAGAAATATGAAGGAACTTATATCTACAATGAAGGATTCCTCCATGACGGTGATGAAATTCTCAGACTCCTTAGCAACCATCACAGAAGAAACCTCTAGGGCTATCAATGAAGTAGCAACAACCATACAAGAGGTTGCTCAAGCTGTAGGAGAAGAAGCGAGTAATACTGAAAATGCAGTTAACAGAATAGATATTTTGGCGCAGAATATTGAAGCTGTTGCGAATTCTGCAATAAATATGGATCAAGTAGCTACGCAAACCGATAAATTAAGCGATAATGGTTTAATAGCTGTTGAAACTTTAATAGATACCACAGATAGGAATAATAGAGCGACAATAGATATCGGTGAAGTTATCACTAGTGTAAGTGAAAGTAGCAATAAAATTAATGTGATTACGGAAACTATTACACAAATTTCTCAGCAAACAAATCTACTTGCTCTTAACGCATCAATCGAAGCGGCTCGAGCGGGAGATGCAGGTAGAGGCTTTGCTGTTGTAGCAGATGAAATCAGAAAACTCGCTGAACAATCAGAAAACGCAGTGAAAGAAATCAAGGAAATAATCGGAGAAATTCACAAGTATTCTAATTCTTCCGTCCAAACAATGGAACTTGTAAAATCTGTATCAAAGGATCAAAATATTGCCGTAAATGATACAAAAAATGCTTTCAAGGAAATATCTAGTGCACTTAAAACACTAATAATTAGCGTAAATGAAATTAGTAAAGGAAGTCTATCCATGAGAACTGCAAAGGATGAAATTGTAGAGATCATGGAGAACATCTCTGCTTCTACTCAGCAAACCTCCGCTGCGACAGAAGAAGTATCTGCCTCATCTGAAGAACAGCTGGCAGCGGTAGAAGAAGTATCTAATCATGCCAATGAACTAAAAGCTTTGTCTTCACAGCTTGAGCAGATTGTTGAACAATTTAAAATATAGCTTTCCCCTTTAAACATTAAAAAGCTTCTGATTTTATCTCAGGAGCTTTAACCTTGAACTCAACAATAATTGTTAAACCCACTGAGTTGCATATCAGTGGGTTTTTAGCAATTTAGGTGCCGATTGTGCAGGCTAAGGCTATAATAACATAAGAGATATGACTTTACTAAGTGTTAACAATTCGCAGCTGTTATTCTCTTATATTTCTCTTGAAATAATGTTTAATACTATGTATAATTTAATATATAATAACGATATCGAAATGCGATATAAAATATCTCTATAATTTATTGTTGATTTAGGAAATTGTATAACACTATAAAAGCGTATATATAAACATACTACTCACCTTTATTATACAATTTCATCGATATACAAAATTATTGGATATTACTTATTAAAGTGCTTATTAAAGGAGGGAGAGCAATATGAAGAGGAATATAGACGTCAACCATCAGAGGGAGGTTACCCGCAGCAGCTTTCTGAAGGATGTCTTTATATGCTCCTTGGGTGCCTATGGAGGCCCTGAGGCTCATTACGGTGTTTTTACTGATCAATTGGTAATAAAAAAGAACTATCTTAGTGAGGAGGAGCTGGTGGAGCTAATTGCCCTCTGCAGCATTCTTCCGGGTCCCACCAGTACACAGACCATTGTTGCCATCGGACATAAAAAGGGGGGACCTGTGCTGGCATTTTTAACTATGCTGGTATGGGCGTTGCCTGTTCTTTTATTGATGACGCTGCTTTCATTTTTATATCAGTTCCTTGAGAGCAGGAATATTTCACAGGAGGGACTTCGTTACATCGGTCCTATGGCGGTGGGCTTCATTGTAGTAGCTGCCTATAGGATAGGGCGGAAGGTCGTAACCGATAAAATGACTTTATCGTTATTGCTCTTCGGAGGAATCACCACCTATTTTATCCGTGAAGCCTGGATTTTCCCTGCTGTTTTGATAGCTGGGGGTATCGTCAGCATCCTCACCGCCAAGGAGAAGGACCTATGGCATACTGTAAAATTAAATCCGCCCTGGAAATACCTTGTGGCCTTTGCAATCCTTGCTATTGGCAGTATTTTACTTGCAGTCGTTTGGGACAGTAGGATCATTAATTTATTTGAGGCCTTCTATCGTTATGGGTACTTGGTTTTTGGTGGAGGGCAGGTGGTAGTGCCGGTAATGCATAGTGAGCTGGTGCAGGTGAATCAGTATATGACCAATCAGGAATTTTTAACCGGATATGGCCTCGTTCAAGGCTTGCCGGGGCCTATGTTTAGCTTTAGTGCCTATGCTGGTGGTATGGCTGCTAGGGAAT
The DNA here is from genome assembly GCA_048264125.1 of Natronincolaceae bacterium. Taxonomy (GTDB): domain Bacteria; phylum Bacillota; class Clostridia; order Peptostreptococcales; family Natronincolaceae; genus M1-B18. The sequence continues at coordinate 299,511 of JBLXDM010000004.1, read as the reverse complement.
ACGGTGCTATTACGCAGCTGCTAGGTGCTGCTGCGGGTGGGATAGGAATATTTTTGCCGGGACTTCTACTGATATATTTTATCTACCCAATTTGGGAAAGCCTCAAGAGGATTAGGGGAATCAAGGTATCCCTTAGGGGTATTAATGCGGTTGCCGGTGGCTTAATCTCTGTTTCTGCAATAATATTGATGCAAAGAAGCGGATTTTCACCCGACAATATCGTCATTATGCTGATTACCCTGCTGCTATTGTTGACAAAGAAGGCTCCTGCACCTATGATTGTGCTATTGGCTTTAATTGCAGGCTTTGTTATTTAAATAAGCGAATAAAAGCAAGTCTACAGCGAGAGTCTGTCCTTTGGGTCAGGCTTTTTTTTCATAGGAAAGTTCGTTTTATTTCCTATGAAATGGGGGGTTGTTAAGGGGGCCACTCCCCCTTATTAATATAAGGAGGGTACAGCGAAGCGTCCTAGGGAACGCATGGGTTCCCTGGAAAACAACGTGGCGGAGCCACTTTGTTCTATTTCAAAGGAAAATTTAATTTTTTATGCACTTGACAATGGTCGATTTAAAATAATATAATCTATATATACATAGAAAGTCGATGCATATATAAAGGAGGTATTAAAATGAAAATTGACAAGGACCTTATGAAGGGCAGTACCACGATGCTGATACTTAATTTATTAAGCTCAGGGGATATGTATGGCTACGAGATGGTGAAGGAGCTGGAAAGGCGTTCTGATAGCACCTTTACCCTAAAGGAAGGCACCATGTATCCCATTCTCCATACCCTGGAAAGCGAAGGCATGGTTGAAGCCTATTGGGAGGACAGCACCTCGGCCCGTAAACGCAAATATTATCATATTACTAGCAAGGGTGAGCGGCTTTTGAAGGAAAAGAAGGAGGAGTGGCAGGTTTATAGCAGCACCATAAATAAGGTGATGGGAGGTGCTTGCCTTGAGTAGGTATATCGATGACTTCTTAGAGCGGGTATCTCAGGAGATTAAATATAAAAATGTACTTCCCGATATTTCAAGGGAGCTGGAGGGACATATTCTTGAATTAATAGATGGCTATGCATCTGAAGGGATGAGTGAGGCTGAAGCTGAAATAAAAGCAGTAAAGGAAATGGGGGACCCGATAGAAATTGGCAAGGACCTGAACAAAACCCATAGCCCTAAAACTGAATGGTCTATAATTGCATTAATAGGTGTAATGGTAACTATTGGCGCTGTGGCTCTGTACTGGCTGGCCATTGACAATGCTTCAACCCTAAGCCCTAATCAGCTAATGCGGTCCTATCCTGCCTATATACTCATGGGGCTTGGCGTATTTGCAGCCGCCTTCTTTTTTGACTATACAAGACTTGAAAAATACGCATTACATTTGTTTATTGGGACCTTAGCATTTCTATTTATAGGCATTAGGCTGGGCTATAGAATAAATGGAGCTCCTCAAATAGCAATTGGTGGCCTAAGAATAGCACCTGCTTCTGTGGCAATTGCTTCATTTCTGATAGCATTTTCAGGTCTCGTAAACAAATGGGCCAAGGGCAGGGTAATCGATATGCTTAAGCTGATGCTTTTATCCTTGCTGGCGGTGTATGCATGCTTGAGTCAGCCTTCGGCTTCGTCGGCTCTGCTGCTGATATGGGGCTTTGGGATAATTATTTTATTAACTATAATGAGCAAGGGCTTTAAAGGAAATAGAAGGCTTTATTTGCTTTCGTTATCAGGTGCAGGCTTATTGTCAGCATTGCTATTCCTTATGAATATCCTGCAGAATCAGTATATGCGGGCTCGACTATTAGTCTTCTTAAATCCTGCTCAGGACCCCAATGGCAATGGTTATATCAATACGGTGATAAACAAAATGCTCTCGGGAGCAAATATGCTGGGTAAGGGGGAGGATATGTACTTCATCCATGAGGGAGCCTCAAGAATGGCCTTGCCTGAAGCAAGCACTGATTTTATATTTACTTACATCATTTCCGCCTTTGGTTGGCTGGCGGGGATTATAACCATTGCAGTCATTGCATTGGCTATTGTACGAATGTTTTTGGTGGTTTCAAAAATCAACGAGGGATATGGAAGGTATTTAGCTACTTCAATAGTTTCGGTCTTCGCGCTACAGGCCTTAGCCAATATATTAATGAACTTGGGAATGTTCCCAATATCAGGCTTTCATCTGCCCTTTATATCCTATGGGGGCACGAATTTTGTAATAAACATGGGGCTAATGGGATTGCTGCTGGGGATATATCGCAGGAAGGACCTGTGTATAGCCTCAAAGGGAATGCCACGTGGCATAAGCGATTAAAAAATCGAAATGATACACGTCGTCAGAGGCAGGAAATAAACGGAAAAGCATGATATAATTTAATAAAAGTATGATGATGAGGGGATAGGGGAAATGATAAAAATACCTAAGTTTATTTCTTTAGCAAACCTGCCGACAAGAATTGAAAAGCTCAAGGCCTCTCAACTGCCGGAGGGGATTAGCCTCTATATTAAGCGGGATGACCAAACGGGTACGGAGGTTTCCGGTAATAAAATCAGAAAGCTGGAGTTTGTTGTTCAGGATGCCATAGACAAAAACTGTGATACTCTTATAACCTGTGGCGGAGTTCAATCCAACCACGCCAGAGCAACGGCTGCTGTGGCGGCTAAGCTGGGGCTGAGGTCGGTTTTGGTGCTTAGGGGCAATGGTACTGAGGCGCCAGAGGGCAACTATTTCCTTGACCTGCTGTTTGGGGCAGACGTTAGGCAAATATCACCTGAGGACTATAAAGACAGGCGAGGGGATATAATGGAGGACATTAAGGCGGAGCTGTCGGCTAAGGGGCTTAGGCCATATATAATTCCTGAGGGTGCCTCCGACGGCATTGGAGCCTTTGGATACTTCAAGGCTATGGAGGAAATTATTCGTCAGGAGGAGGAGCTAAGCATACATTTTGATGCAATTGTAGCTACAGTAGGCTCTGGCGGCACCTACAGCGGACTATTGATAGCAAATAAGCTTCTGAAGCATGACTGTGAAATCTATGGCATCAACATTTGTGACAATGCGGACTATTTCAAGGAAAGAATTTACTCAAATATTCAGGATAGCTTAAAGCATCTGGATACGGATGCTAGCTTTAGCCTTGAGGATATTAAAATCATCGATGGCTATGGCGGAGGGGGCTACGGCATCAGCAGTGCTGAGGAGCTGGAATTTATTGCTGCCTTTGCAAGGGAGGAAGGCATTATTTTAGACCCAGTTTACACCGGAAAGGCCATGAGAGGCCTGATGGAGGAGCTAAAGTCCGGTGGCTTGCAGCATAAGAATATCCTCTTTATACACACCGGGGGTCTTTACGGTCTCTTTCCAAAGGCGGAGCTTTTTTCTGGGTTAAAAAAATAATTTAATACATAAAGTATTGCAGGAATCCGGGTTTTGTGAACTCGGATTCTTTTTGTTTGCAATTCAGAAGGTATTCGTTTTTTTTCATTGAATAATATGAATAATTGGTAATAATAGCTGTGTTTAACCTACAGATAGCTACACTAGTCTAATATCGGAGGTGTTTCTATTGGCTGCAAATGAGAAGAATGAAAGTGTATTAATTTCTGGCATTATAGATAAAAACACAATTGAGTGGTTTTATAAAATTTTTGATCCTATTCCAGTTTCAATGATACTGGTGGATAGGGAATCAAGAATATTGATGATTAACAGTCAATTCTGCAGATTTCTGGGGGTGACCAAGGAGGAGGCTATTGGCAGGCCTGCGGCTGAGATAAACTTAAATACCAGATTTCCTCAGGTGATGAAGACAAAAAAGGCTGAGATTGCCTGGAAGCATACCTTCACCAACGGACATACTGCTATAGTCCATAGAATACCTATTCTCGACGACAAGGGTGAGGTGCTCTACGGCTTTGGCATGGTACTCTTTGATGATATGGAGGAGTTTCAGAATATCATTGTTAAAAATAAGCTGCTGCAAACGGAGATAACGCATTATAAGCAGGTATTGAAGCAAATTCAAGGGGCCCAGTTCAGCTGGGAAAATATCATAGGCAGCAGCAATAAAATTGCAGAGGCCAAGGAGTATGGAAGAAAGGCGGCAAAAACCAGCTCAACGGTTTTAATTACGGGGGAAAGCGGTACGGGAAAGGAGCTCTTTGCCAATGCAATACATAACGAGAGCAGAAGAAGCCACCATCCCTTCGTTAAGGTAAACTGCGGTGCAATTCCCCATGATCTGCTGGAATCTGAGCTCTTCGGCTACGAGGAGGGGGCTTTTACTGGTGCTAAAAAGGGCGGTAAGATTGGGAAGTTTCAATTAGCTCATCAGGGAAGCATTTTCCTGGATGAAATAGGGGATATGCCTATGGAAATGCAGGTAAAGCTACTGAGGGTGCTGCAGGAGAAGGAGATAGAGCGGGTCGGTGGAACAAATCCGATTAAGATAGATGTGAGAATTATCGCAGCCACCAATAAAAACCTCCAGCAGCTGGTGGAGAAGGGTGAGTTCAGAGAGGATTTATATTATCGCCTACATGTAATGTCGATAGAAATTGCACCCCTTAGAGATAGAAGAGAGGATATTGAAGCTTTGATCCATAGTCTGATAAAAAAGCTCTCTGATAAGCTGGGGCTATATGTCAGCACCATATCTCAGGAGGCTCTTGAAATATTGAAGGCCTATGGCTGGCCCGGCAATGTTAGGGAGCTGGAAAATGTGCTGGAGAGGGCGATGAATCTCGTTGAGGAAAAGGAAATCCTGACCTCCCACCTGCCCTTATATATTTTTAGAAGGGAAATGTCAGCAGCAAAGCCAAGTGCTATTAAACCCCTATGTGAGCTGGTGGAGGAGGTTGAAAGGGAGGCAATTCTACGATGCTTAAAGAGCACCAGAGGCAACAAGCAGAAAGCAGCAGAGCTGCTGGGGATTTCAAGGTCATGCCTTTATGATAAGCTGGAGCTCTATAAAATTAGTGTCTGAAAAGGACACAGTTTTCCTGATAAGAAGAATAGAATACTGATCCTTTAAATCACGCTGTTTTTAGTATGTTAATGCTGAAGACAGTGTTCTTTAATTAATAAAGGATAGTACAGAGCCTTGAAAATATGGCCTGTGTCTGAAGTTGCTACACTTTGTATGAAAGTCCTACATAAAAGCTGAAAATTGCTTGATCTAATATTTAAATAGAATCCATGCATATCCAATCCTTCTATGAAAATAGCCGCTTTCATAGGTTTTAAAATCAGAAAATTCAATTAAGGAAATATATTCTAATAAATTGGCATAACCCTTGCACAGTATAATAATAGCTTCATAAGAAATATATATTTTGTAGAAAAAAATGGTAAGGGGGAAAACGTTTTGAAAAGAAAAGCATTAGCATTTATGTTAGTAATGATACTGGCTACGGTTTTTGTAGTAACAGGCTGCAGCCAGGAAACCACCGTTGAGCCAGAGGAGGTAAAGAGTCCTATAAAAATTGGAGGACTAACCTCTCTAAGCGGAGCATTACAGGATTATGGCGTTCAAATGCAAAGAGGCTTTATGCTGGGGCTTGAATATGCCACCGACGGAACCATGGCGGTTGCAGGTAGAAGCCTGGAGGTTATCTGGGAGGATACAACCACAGTGCCGGACGTTGCCAGAGAAAGGGCTTTAAAGCTTTTAGATGAGGATAAGGTGGATATGCTGGTGGGACCTGCTTCATCCGCTGATGCTGCAGCTCTGCTGGGTCTTGCTGAGGAATATGAAAAGCTTCTGATGATTGAGCCTGCTGCTGCCGACTTTCTGACAGGAGCCAATTGGAACAGATATGCATTCCGTACCGGAAGAAGCACCGCACAGGATGCAAATGCAATGGCAGCTGTGATTATGCACAACAAGCCTAATGCAAAGGTTGCCACATTAGCACCCGACAGTGCCTTTGGTCACGCCTCAGTCGATCCCTTTGTAGCGGCACTGGCTGAAAAAGGTGGAGAACTACTGATTCAGGAATTTCCACCGGCGGACACCACTGATTTTACACCCTTCATTTTGAGAATAAGACAGGAAAAACCCGACTTTCTATATGTTATTTGGGCAGGGGCCAATAATCCATGGGGTCAATTGATGGAGCTTAACCTTCAAGAGGAGGGTATTGAAATTACGACAGGAGCCCCTGAAATTGCAGCTCTAAAAATGATGGGGGATTTAGCTGGCATGCATGGCTTCACCGTCTATTATCATGGTGTTGCACAAAATCCTATCAATGAATGGCTGGTTACAAAGCATAAGGAAAAATATAATAGTCCACCAGACATCTTCACCTCCGGAGGAATGGCAGCGGCTATGGCTTTAGTGACTGCCTTGGAAAAGACTGAAGGAAACACCGATACGGAATTACTGATAGAAACCCTGAGGGGCATGGAATTTGAAAGCCCAACAGGAAAGCGTTGGTTTAGAGAAGAGGATCATCAGGCAATGCAGCCGTTATTTGAGATAAAGCTGGAGGAGGTAAGCGGAGTCGATCATATCGTACCTACATTGGTTCGAGTCATACCTGCAGAGGAGGTTGCGCCACCGATTACAGTACCTGCCAATGCCAAGAGATAGGTATCACAGCATTTAGGAAAGGATGAAATAGATGACTGAGGCTCTAATTAAAACTGAAGGGCTAACCATTAGCTTTGGTGCCCACAAGGCAGTCAACAATGTCAGTTTATCCCTTGAAAAGGGCTTATTTACAACAATCCTTGGTCCTAATGGCGCTGGAAAGACAACGTTCTTTAATCTTATAAGCGGTCTATTGACACCCACTGAAGGAAAAATATATTTCAAAGGGGCAGACATAACCAGTCTGTCCCCTATCCAAAGGGTGAAGATGGGAATGGGTAGGTCCTTTCAGCTGACAAATGTCTTTCCTACCCTGACCACCTATGAGAATGTGAGGTTGGCTATGCAGGCCCATGAAAATATTGGCTATAGGATTTTTACGAATCACAGGAAATTCTCAATGCTGAATGAAAAAACCGATGACATACTGGAACGGGTGCTTTTGAAGGATAAGAAAAATCAGCCCGCAAGTCAGCTTAGCCACGGAGAGCAAAGAAAGCTGGAGCTTGGTATGGTGCTGGCTTTGGAGCCGGAGGTGCTGCTGCTGGATGAGCCCACCGCTGGCATGGCTATTGAAGAGGTCCCCACCATGATCGATATTTTGCAGAGGACTAAGGACAGCGGAACCACCATCATTTTAATCGAGCACAAAATGGATATGGTGAAACAGCTTTCCGACAAGCTTATCATACTTGTAAACGGTGGTTTGCTGGTGGAGGGGAATCCTGAGGAGGTATCAAAAAATCCTGAGGTGCTGGCGGCCTATTTGGGAGGTGGGGTATTAAATGAAGTCTCTTCTTAAAATTGAAGATTTAGTTTCCTATATAGGATTATTTACAATACTTCAGGGGGTAACCATGGAGGTAAATAAAGGTGAAGCAGTTGTAATTCTGGGAAGGAACGGTGCTGGAAAAACCACCCTCCTAAGAACCATAATGGGCCTAGTAAATACCAGATCCGGCACACTGGAGCTGGAGGGCAGGTCCTTGATTGGAAGGCCCACCTACAGCATTGCTAAGGAGGGGATTGGCTATTGCCCTGAGGATTATGGTGTGTTTGACGAGCTGACCATTGAGGAAAATCTTAAAATAGCCATGTGGAAGGAGGATAAGGATACCCTTCAGCGGAGGGATTATGTCCTAGATCTATTTCCTGATTTAAAGGTTGCCTATAAAAGATTATCCAAAACCCTCAGTGGAGGACAGCGGCAGATGCTTTCCATTTCCCGTTCCCTGATAAATGACAATAAAATCATATTGATAGATGAGCCCAGCAAGGGACTTGCTCCCGTCGTCATTGAAAGGCTGGCACAGGCCCTTCAGGAAATTCGCAAGCATACCACCATTTTATTGGTGGAGCAAAATTTTGCCTTAGCCTGTGCTGTGGGTGAAAGATATTATATCATCGATGAAGGCAGAACTGTGGAGGAGGGCAGCATGGAGGAGCTGATGTCAGACAAGGCGCTTCAGAGCAGGCATCTGGGTGCCATATAGCAGCTACAACAGGCTGAAGGTGAAAGGGAGGATATTATGGATGTATTTTTTATGCTGCTGATCAATGGTTTAGCAGAGGGTGCATTAATCTTTTTAATGGCCTCGGGCCTATCCATTATTCTTGGACTTATGGGGGTTGTGAACTTTACCCATGGAACCCTCTTTATTTGGGGGGGCTATATTTATATTTCCACCTATAACAGAACCCAGAGCTTTTTACTGGCGGTACTGGCAGCTATGGCGGCAGTTTTCGTCTTGGGGGCTGTGTTTGAAAAGCTGTTTGTAAGTAGGGTCTACGGAAATATTCCTGCTCAGATATTAATAACCCTGGGTCTTCAGGTGATCTTCACGGATTTGGTTAGATTAATATGGGGAGCTACGCCTATTACGGTTGCAAGACCTGACTTTCTTGCGGGTAAGTGGGTAGTTGGCGGTGCAACCATTGTACATTATAGAGTGTTTTTAATTTTTGTCGGACTGCTGGTGGCTATTGGCATCCACCTGCTGATAACAAAAACCAGAATTGGGATGGTTATAAGGGCAGGGGTTCAACGACCAGATATGGTGCAGGCTTTGGGGATAAATATCAAGCTGTATTTTACCTTTGTATTTGCAGCAGGTGCCTCCTTGGCGGCCTTGGGAGGTGCTCTGTATGCACCCCTAACTGGAAGCATGTCCTCTACAGCCGGGCTACACAATCAGGTTCTGGCCTTTATTGTCGTAGTAATAGGTGGCATGGGAAGCTTTTTAGGCTCCGCCTTCGGCAGCATATTTTTAGGTCTAATGGGGGCTGTTGTGGCCTGGTTTGTACCATCCCTTTCGGTGGTGGCCAACGTAACCCTTATGGCCTTGATTTTAGCATTTAAGCCCAATGGCTTATTTGGATTGGCGGTGAAGAAATAATGAGGCTACAGCTAGAAGGCTCCAATAAAACTAGGCTGCTGCTACTGGCGGCACTGCTGCTTGCCATGATCGCCATACCCCACTTTGCAAAATCTGCCACCATCGCTTTGCTGACCAGAATCTTCATATTGGCGGTATATGGCATGAGCTATGACATACTAAGGGGCTATATGGGCTTTATTAATCTCGGGCATGCCCTCTTCTTCGGCAGCGGGGCATATATCGCAGGGATTTTATTTACAAAGCTGGATAATACCCTTGGAATTTTTATACTAGTAATATTGCTAACGATGATATACTGTTCTACAGCCGCCTTTATTATGGGGAAAATAGTTATAAGGGGCGGAAGCGTTATAGCAGGCGCAATGATTACCCTGGCCCTAGGTGAAATAGTCAGAAACATGGCTGAACGTTGGAGAAGCGTTACAGGAGGAGCGGATGGTTTGCCCTTTAGCATACCCCCTATCTTTAGGGATAGACTTCATTTCTATTACTATGCATTGATTTTTATGCTGGTAATGACCCTTATATTAAGGCAGTTCCTCCTATCTCCTACGGGAAGGGTGCTGCTGGCTATAAGAGAAAATGAACAAAGGGCAAGGTTTTTAGGCTTTAATACAGATAAATATAAGATGATTGGTCTTCAGGCATCAGCCATCAGCGCAGGGCTGGCGGGGGTAATGTTTGGGGTATTCAATAGATTTGCTAATACAGACCTTTTGAGTGTACAGCAAACCTTAAATGCTTTGCTTATTACGCTGGTGGGAGGAACGGGAACTCTATATGGGGCATTTGTAGGCAGCGGCTTTATCGCCTTTGTTCAGAATACATTGCTTAATTTGAGGTCTCAGTATCCGATATTCGAGAGATGGCTGCTATTCTTTGGAGCAATGTATGTGCTGGTGGTGCTATTTATGCCGGCGGGCTTTGTGGGGCTTTGGAATAAGTATATTGCAGAGGCAAGGGAGCAGAGGCAAGGGAAAAGAAGAAAAAAATCATCTGAAAATGCAAAGTAAGCATTGTGAAGAAAAAAGGAGTGCGTAAAATGAAAAATTTAACCTATGGCACCATTGAGCTCAAGGGCGGAGATACGATGTTTTACCGTGAGGCAGGGGAGGGGAAGAAGAATATTCTGCTGATACATGGCAACATGTCCTCCTCAAAGCATTGGGAGCCTATTATAGAAGACCTTGCGGCAGAATTTCATGTTTATGCCGTGGATTTAAGGGGGATGGGGAAATCCTCATATAACAGTCCCTTTAATTCTCTGAGGGAACTGGCGGAGGACATTAAGGACTTTATTGATTATAACCATCTGGATAATCTTATTGTGGTGGGCTGGTCCACCGGCGGTGGTATTGGCATGGAGCTGGCGATTAATTATCCTGACTTGGTGGAAAAGCTGGTGCTGATCAGCTCTGTATCCTATAAGGGCTATCCCATATATAAAAAGGATAAGGAGGGGCAGCCGATAATAGGAGAGCTTTACACCTCCAAGGAGGAAATGGCGATGGACCCCGGACAGGTGCAATATCCTCTGAGGGCTATAGAAAATAAGGATTACGATACTATGACCGGCATCTGGAATGCTTTAATATATGTTCATAAAAGGCCTGAGCCGGAGGAATACAGGATATTACTGGATGCCACCTTCGACCAGCGAAACCTGGTGGACATAGATTGGTCCTTACTAAATTTCAATTTGGAGAAGACTATTAAATCAATTGATATACCTGTATTATCTCTATGGGGTGATGGTGACCTTGTGGTATCCCGAAGCATGGTGGAGGAAACCGTGGCGGCCATAGGCGTAAACGCAAGGCTGGAGGTGCTGGAGAAATGCGGTCATTCCCCTCTGGTGGACTGTCCTGAGCTTTTAGCAGAAACGATTATTAATTTTATAAAAGAATAGGTGATAGAAATGCCACTGGTTAAGATAAATGGCTTTAATATGAATTATAGGCTGGAGGGAGAGGGCGAAGGAACTCTGGTTATACTGAACGGCATAATGATGAGTGCTGAAAGCTGGGTTGGTCTTGTGCCTTCCTTTGTAGCGGCAGGCTATAGAGTTTTAACGTTGGACTTTAGAGATCAGGGGAAGTCAGAGCCCTCACCGGAGGCCTATACAATAGGTCAGCACGTTGAGGATCTGAAGGAGCTGCTGGATACGCTGGAAATAAAAAGCTGTAGTCTTTTAGGCATTTCCTATGGCGGTCAGGTGGCTATGCTGTTTGTGCTGAAATATCCGCAGCTGCTGGAGTCCCTCATGCTTGCCAATACTATGGCAAGGCTTACAAATCACTTAAAGGCCATAGGTACGGCATGGGATGAGGCTGCAGGGCTTAAGGACGGCAGAAGCTTCTTTAAGCTGGCGATGCCATTGATATATTCCCGGAGCTTTTATGAGAGGAGCTATGATTGGCTGAGGTCCAGAGAGGAGGGGCTGGGCAGCAGTCTTACAGAGGAATGGTTTGAGGCCTTTCTAAGACTCTCCTCCAGTCATGGGGACTATAATCCGTTGGAGGCGCTGGAGAGCATTAAGCTGCCGACTCTGGTCATAGCTTCGGACCAAGATATCATCACACCCTATGAGGAGCAGCTATTAATCCATAAAAAAATAAAGACCTCAAGGCTTGTGGTTATTCCTGAGGCGGGTCATGCCTCATGCTACGAGAAGCCGCAGGAATTTTCGCTAATCATATTGGGATTTTTGGCTGCCTTGGGCAGTAAAAACTGATAGGCTTTGCATTTACAACCTATAAGGGGGAAGTAAAATGACAGATATACATGTTGGTGTTGTTGGGATGGGTCTATATATTCCAGAAAACTATGAAAGTGCTGAAGATATATCCCTGCAATCTGGTATTCCTGTTGATGTTATAAAGAAGAAATTTGGCTTTAACAAAAAATCCATCCCCGGCAAGGAGGACGGTACAATCGAAATGGGAATTAAGGCAGCTAGAGCCTGCCTTGAAAATACAAATACTGACCCGCTGGAGATTGACCTTATCATATCCATCTGCGAGGAATATAAGGAGTATCCCCTGATTACCACCGGTATCTATATGCAGGAGGCCATAGGTGCCTACAATGCATGGGCCTTTGATATAGCCCAAAGATGCGGAACTGCAGTGGTTGCCATGAAGGTGGCGAAGGCCTTGATGCTGGCAAATCCCGACATTAATACTGTCCTTATTTCAGGAGGCTATAGAAACGGTGATTTTATTGATTATACAAACGATAGGGTTACCTTTATGTATAATCTTGCTGCAGGAGGAGGAGCGGTGCTGCTGAAGAAAAATCTTGGTAGAAATCTTTTGCTGGAGTCCAGCTTTATAACCGACGGCTCCTTTGCCAGAGATGTGGCAGTCAGATATGGCGGCACCGAAAATCCCATAAGCAAAGAGAATATAGACAAGGCATTAAAATCTTTGGATGTGCTTGATCCGGAGCATATGAAGCAGGGGCTTGGTGAAAAGAGCATGCCAAACTTTATCAGGGTGATACAGGAGAGCTTGGAAAGCAGCGGTTATTCTCAGGCGGATATAGACTATATTGCATTGCTGCATATGAAGCCCTCTGCCCACAGGCAGGTTTTGGAGGAGCTGGGGGTAGACTATAGTAAATCCATTTATTTGGAGGACTATGGACATTTAGGGCAACTTGATCAAATACTATCCACCTCCTTGGCAGTAAAGTCAGGAAAAATCAAGGACGGCGATGTTGTGGTCTGGGTCAGCGCCGGCATCGGCTATGCATGGGATGCGTGTACAATCAAATGGGGTAACGCTTAGGAGGTGGAAATATGACTACAAATGCCATTGAGCTATATAGCAGAAAAAAAACCGATTTGGAGGGGGCCCTTAGGGCTATACGATCTGAGGATTTTATGATTGCGGCAATGGCGGGAAGTGAGCCGATTCCGTTGCTGGAGCAGATCCACAGGCTTAAGGCGCTGGGGGTTAGGGATTGTCAGCTGACCAACTGTCTGCCCATGAGGGACTATGAGTTTATTAAGAGCCCGGAGTACAAGGATACGATATTTACCGCCGGCTGGTTTTATTCCGGCATAATGAGAAGGGCAAATCAGCAGGGAAATGTATCCTTTGCACCGCAGCATCTCCATAACTCCTTCACTAAGCGACTATTTGCAAGGGACGGGAGGAGGCTCGTGCTATTATGCACCTGCTCACCTATGGATAGGCATGGCTACCTTAGCCTTTCCTTGGGAACCACCTATGAACGACAGGCAATTGAAGAAGGGGCCTTTGTAATAGCAGTAGTGAATAATCGTATGCCAAGAACCTTTGGGGACACTATTGTTCACATCAGAGAAATAGATCTGCTGGTGGAGGTCGATTATGAGGTCCCTACCTTGCCTATTTCACCTATAAATGATAAGGATAGAAAAATCGGCGGCTATATTGCAGAGCTGGTAGAGGAGGGCTCCACAATTCAGCTGGGGATAGGGGGAATACCAAATGCAGTGGCAGAGGCCTTGAAGGAAAAGCGCCATTTGGGAATCCACACTGAAATGCTGACTGAGGGTATGGTGGATTTGATTGAAGCAGGGGCTGTGGATAACACCCATAAGACCCTATACAAGGGTAAGACAGTTGCAACCTTTGCATTGGGAGGGAAGAGGCTTTATGATTTTATTGATGATAATCCTTCGGTTATCTTTAAATACGGGAAATGGACCAATAGTCCTTATGTCATAGGGCAAAACCATAAAATGGTATCGATTAATACCACACTTGAGGTGGATTTAACAGGACAATGTGCATCGGAATCCATAGGACCCCTTCAGTTTTCCGGCACAGGAGGTCAATCGGATACTGCAATAGGAGCTCAGCTTTCGGAGGGAGGCAGGTCCTTTATAGCTCTTTATTCTACAACGGATATTAGGGATATGGAGGGCAATAAAACCACGATATCTAAAATATCGCCGATGCTGAAGACAGGAGCTGCAGTAAGCCTTTCACGAAATGATGTAGACATTGTAGTAACTGAGTACGGAGCCGTTAGCCTTCGGGGCAGGACGATTAAGGAAAGGGCTGATAGACTGATTAGCATAGCGCATCCTGAATTTAGGGAAAAGCTTAGGTTTGAGGCAAAGCAGCTGGGAGCCTGGTAGAAGGGATATATAAATGCATCTATCTTTGGATAGATGTTTTTTATTTCCATAAAAACATACCGGAAATAGTTAAAATATTAATATTTATTGACTTTCCTTTATGATATCATAAAATATATAATGGAGAGATATATATTTTAGAGTATATATGCTGACGACTGCAGAAGGGGATGAGAGAATGCTAAGGTATGTAATATTAGGATTTTTAGCAAACAACAGCTTAACGGGGTATGATATAAAGCAGGCAATGCTGCAGAGCACCTCAAATTTCATTAAGGCCAACCTAGGGAGCATTTACCCTTCCTTGGAGAAATTAGAGAAGGAAGGTCTGATTTTCTCCACCAGCTCAAAGGGTGGGAAGAAGGGGTATGAAATCAATGAGGCTGGCATGGATGTCTTTATTGAATGGTTATCAGAGCCGATTGAATTTATGAAATCCCTTGAGGATATCTTGGCTAAGGTCTATTTTTATGGAAATCTTCCGAAGGAAAAGGCTGTGGAGCTGCTGGAGGAGCTGGTTAATAATATAAACAAAAAAATCCAAGTTTTGAGTACCCTTGAAGCTGAAATTAAGGAAACAAAGGGCTTTTATGAAATCTCTACCCTCAACTTCGGTTTAGAGCATTTAAAATTCATGTCAGTATGGTTTGAAAAGCTTTTAAGGGAGGCCAAGTTTAGATGAATTACTGTAAAGGCTTATTAAAAGATTTTAATTAATAAAAATATAATATAAAAACAGATTCTGCTTAGAATCTGTTTTTATATTAAGTAGATTTCTAGCTGAGGCATTAAACCAACAACACCAGGCTGACTGCCATTACTATCATTCCTAATATAAGACCATACACAGAAAGATGATGATCTCCATATTCTCGGGCTGCAGGTAAAAGCTGGTCAAAGGAGATAAATACCATAATTCCTCCAACTGCTGCAAAGGCAATACCGAAGATGGTGTCCGTCATAAAGGGGGCCAGCAGCAAGTAGCCTACTATGGCACCTACAGGCTCTGCCAGGCCAGATAAAAAGGAATATCTGAAGGCCTTCATACGACTTCCTGTAGCATAATAAATAGGCACTGATACGGCTATACCCTCGGGTATATTGTGAATAGCTATTGCTATGGCGATGCTTACCCCTAAGGCCGGGTCTTTTAAGGCGGATATCAAAGTAGCAAAGCCCTCGGGAAAGTTATGAATAGCTACTGCTAATGCTGTTAAAATCCCCATTCTATACAGCTTTTTTTCATCTTTATTCTCATCGTTTTCAGATGGGGGCTCCATATTCTCGTGGTCCTCATGGGCGGAGGTCTCCATTGAAGGCGTAAGCTTATCGATTAAGCTTATCAAAAACATGCCTCCGAAAAAGGCTAGAATGGTTACCCAGAGTCCCATTTTCTCACCCAATTCTACGATCAAGGCCTCTTTGGCCTTAAAGAAAATTTCTATCATTGACACATATATCATTACACCTGCTGAAAAGCCAAGGGAAGCAGAAAGAAATTTTTTATTTGTTCGTTTTGTAAATAGGGCAATTATGCTGCCTATCCCCGTTGAAAGACCGGCAAATATAGTTAATGCAAAGGCCAATAGCAATCCACCATTTTCCATTTAATAACCTCCTACCAATAAAATTGTTCCTAGGGTAAGTTTTTTAGCTGCAGCTAACTTTACACTAATATCAGATTATGAAGGTGAATGATATGTGTTACTGTTTTCATATTTAAATTTCAGCAGCATATTCTTTACTATTAATATGAAAAAGTGGGTGGTTATGTGGCAGATGATGATAATAAAAAAATGGAGGAAAAATTAACCTATTCCATGGAGGACTACATAGAAATGATTTACAGACTATCCCTAGCCTCCGGATATACAAGGCCTCAGGAGGTGGCCAGAAGGCTGAAGGTGCAGCCGCCATCTGCAACGAGGATGATACAGAAGCTGGCAGGAATCGGATTGGTAAATTATCAGAGATATGGCGTTGTTACCTTGACAGAGGAGGGTAAGCAAAAGGGCCATCTTTTACTAAAAAGGCATAATATCATTGAGACATTTTTAAAGACAATCGGTGTAAACAAAGGAATATTAGAGGAAACGGAAAAAATTGAGCATACAATAAGCGAGGAAACCCTTATGTGTATAGCAGAGCTGACAGGATTTTTCGAGGAAAATCAGGATATAATGAAAAAGTTTAGTAATTATAGGCGGCTGAAAAATCGAAAATTATAAAATTCACTGGTATGACCAGGGCACTAAATAATTACAAAATTAGATAAAAAAATACAAATTTTGCAGGATATTTATCAATTACAAAGAATAATTATATGACAATTACAAAAATACAAAAAATTCTGCAAATTACCAGGGTTTACCGAAGGAACCATATTAAGGAGGAAAACGTTTATAGCAACAGCCAAATTAAATTATTTTGTAGGAGGGACAAAAATGAAGAAGTAGTCGGCCCTCATTATTCACTATGCCCAATCTTAGATAGTCGGATTTTTGCCTTGCAATATCCTTCAAAAAATTCATTTTTTCTTCCATAGTCACATCGGAGCAGATAATAAGAAAAGAACATATCCATTTGGAATATGTTCTTTTCTATTAAAGTGCTATTTTTTGAAATTAGGTATAAATAAAGATTGTCCAAACTCTTCCTTACCAAATTCAGCAATTAATTCCTGACCCTTGTCGGAAAGAATCCAGTCAATAAAGGCTTGAGCACCTTCGTGATTGATTTTTTCATTCTTTTCAGGGTTAACGGCAATGACACCATATTGATTAAATAGTTGAACGTCACCTTCAACAACAACGGCTAAATCAATATTATTCATCATAGAAAGATAGGTTGCTCGATCGGCAAGCGTGTAGCCCTGCATTTCGTCTGCCATCTGGATAACGTCTCCCATACCCTTTCCTGCAGAAACATACCATTCTCCAGCAGGCTCTACACCAGCGTTTTTCCAATGGGTTAATTCGGCCTTATGGGTTCCGGAATCATCACCACGGGAAATAAATACCCCTTCTCCCTCTGCGATAAGCTGGAAGGCTTTGACAACGTCTGCCTTAGCATCTTCTAAAAGCTTCAATGGGTCTTCTTTTGGTCCAAGAACAACGAAGTCGTTGTACATAACCTCAAAACGCTCCAATCCATGCCCTGCTTCTACAAAGGCTACCTCAGATGCCTTTGCATGTGCAAGGATAACATCTGCTTCTCCGTCTTCACCAAGCTTTATAGCCTGTCCGGAACCAACCGCCACAACCTTAACCTCTACACCTGTATCCTCCTTGAATATAGGTAGCAGAAAGTCTAATAATCCGCTGTTTTCAGTGCTGGTGGTGGTGGACAAGATAATAGAAGTATTAGCCAGTGGCTTTTCTGCTTCAGGAGCAGGTGCAGCAGAAGGCTCTGGTTGTGTACATCCTACCGCAAATGCTGTCAGCATAAGCAGTATTAAAGCGAGTGCAATTGATTTTCTTTTCATAAGTAAAATCCCCCCATTTTCTTTTACATATCTGCCTACAGGGTTCCCGTTGACCTATTGCCGGAACTAAAAAAACGTCCTCATAAAAAGAAGACGTTAAATATATGGCAAAAATACCAATTTAAGCTCCTTTCCACAACGGGAGGCATCGAGGTTTCCCCTAATACCCTAACGGTCAGTATTTCATAGATAAATCCTTAGAAACATCTGACTCGGAGAATATGTAATTAATATGATTATATTTTTATTTTCAAAAATTGTCAATAAAATGATAAAATATTAACAACAAACATAATTTCTTCCTGTAAATAAATACTCCGTTAACTAAATCAGAATAAAATAAAAATTCTAAATAAGAAGGAGTATATGAAAAAATGTTGAAATATGTCATTAGAAAATATTAGCATATGCTTTGGGAGGATTCTACTATGTCTAACAACGATAAGACAATATTGGAAAGCTGGGTTCAAATAGGCGGCAGTATACAGGATTTGATGGATGAGGATGTGATTATAGGCATTTCAGACCGTGAGAGCTTTTTAAGGTATTACCCTGGTAAGGAGCTGGATGTTAAGGCTAAGGAAGGGGATGCTTTAAAAAAAGGGGATGCTATGTATGAATGCCTGAATACAAATCGTAAGCTTGTGCAGGTAATACCTAAGGAGGTATTTGGGATACCCTTTAAATCCATTACCATACCCATAAGAAATGAAAAGGGTGAGGCTATAGGCACTGTAAGTATGGGTAAGAGCTTAAAAAAGCAGAATGAGCATCAGGAGCAAATTAATAGTATAGCAGCAGCTCTTCAGGAAATAACCGCCAGTATAGAGGAGATATCCGGGGGTGCCGGTAAAATCGCTTCAGCATCAGAGGATATTAATAAAAAAAGTGAGGATACCTATTCGCAAATGGGGCAGACCGACACTATTTTGAAATATATCCAGGGGATATCTGATCAGACGAATCTTTTGGGCTTAAATGCGGCTATTGAGGCCGCCAGAGCAGGGGATCACGGTAGGGGATTTTCGGTTGTAGCTGAAGAAATCAGAAAGCTGTCGTCTGAGACAAAAAATGCTGTTGCCAACATCAGCAACATCTTAATGACCATAAAGACCTCCGTTGAGGGTATGAATAAGCTTGTGGCCGATACCACCTCCATTACAAAGCTGCAGGCTGAGTCTACGGATCAGATTTTAGGCGCACTGGAGGAGGTTAACTCTGCCACTACCATATTATCGGATATGGCAAGAGACCTATAATTTCATAGACTAGAATATACCGCCACTAATTGGAAAATGCAATTAGTGGTATTTTTGTCCTATATTGTTGTTAAAAAAAGGAAAGCACCTTCATCTGTTGAATTAAGTAGCATCAGGAGTTTTACTTATGGGTCTGTAGTAGCATAACCTACAAGGGGGATACCTAATGTGTGATGCAAAGGCTTTATATCAAGCAGAAATAGACAGTCAAAATTTCCAAGAAGGTCTCAAGGAGCTTGTGGAAAAATTTCAGATTGTATCGGGTCATACCGCCAGCTGGGAATACTGGCTTGATCCCAATGGGGAATTTGTATATATATCACCCTGGTGTGAAAAGCTTTCAGGCTATACCCCTATGGAATTTTTTGAGGATAGGGAGCTTATTATGAATATCATCCATCCTAACGATAGATGGCTGCTGAGACAGCATATAAATGAAAATTCCATGAGCAGGGAGACGGAGGCAATAGAATTTCGTATAATTAATCGTCAGGGGGAGGTTATTTGGATTAACCATACCTGTCAATCGGTTTACAGCAGCCACGGAGTTTTTCTAGGCAGAAGAGTCAGCAACAGAGATATTAGTGCCTACAAGATAATGGAGATAAGATTAAAGGAGGCAGAGGAGCGCTGGCAGTTTGCTTTGGAGGGAAGCGGAGATGGCGTCTGGGATTGGAATCTAAAGACAAACGCGGTATTCTATTCAAAGCAGTATAAGGCCATGCTGGGCTATGAGGACCATGAGTTTTTGAATACCTTTGAGGAGTGGAAGAAACGGATCCACCCTGAGGATTTAAGCTGGGTGATGAAGGAATTTGAAAGGCATGTAGGTGGTAAAACCTCCTATCTTTCAATGGAATACAGGCTAAGGTGCAATGATGGCAGCTATAAATGGATATTTTCCAGAGGAAAGGTAATCACCTACGACACCGAAGGCAAACCGATTCGAATAGTCGGAACACAAGCGGATATAACCGACAGAAAAAAGGCTGAGGAAACTGTTATGAGTATTATGATGGAGAATAAAAAGCTCCTGAATAAAACCATTGAGTATGATCGAATGAAAACTGAGTTTTTTTCAAACATATCCCATGAATTTAAAACTCCGCTAAATGTAATATTGGGTACCCTACAGCTGCTATTGCTGCTGCTGAAGGAGCTGCCCCTAGGTAAAATCCGGGACAAATTTGGTAAAAAGCTGCTCCTCATGAAGCAAAACTGCTATAGATTACTGAGATTAATAAATAACCTGATAGATATAACAAAAATTGACTCGGGATATCTAGAGCTGGAGCTGGATAACTATGATATAGTCGACATAATTAAAAATATAGCTCTATCCATACAGGACTATTTGGAGAATAAAAGCATTACGTTGGTATTTAATACAACGATACAGGAAAGAGTGATAGCCTGCGATCCTGATAAAATCGAAAGAATCATGCTGAATCTGCTGTCTAATGCCATTAAATTCACCAATAACGGCGGGAATATAGAAATCAGCATTGCTGAGGAGAACATGGAGCTATTGATAGCAGTAAGGGATACCGGCATAGGAATCCCGACAGGTAAGCTGCCCTATATATTTGATCGCTTTGCTCAGGTGGACAAATCCCTTACCAGAAATCATGAGGGCAGCGGTATTGGTCTGTCTATTGTAAAATCACTGGTGGAGCTGCATCATGGCACCGTATCCGTCAGTAGCATATATCAAAGTGGCAGCGAATTCATAATAAGACTGCCGATACATACCTATCATAAGGAGCATAGCTGTGGGGAGGTAAAGGATAATTTAAATAACGGGCATGTAGAAAAGATAAGTATTGAATTTTCTGATATATACGCCCATGGCAAGCTAAATCCTGCAGGCAAAAAATAATATACCGCTTCTATTTCGGCTGCCTCGTTTTTTATAGAGACAGCCTTGTTTTGTTATATAAGCCTTGTCAAAGGCAGCTTTATGTAAAGCATAGTCGAGTATGATAATATTCTACTTTTTTCTCCATAAAAGAGGATTTTTTTAGTATATATTGAATTTAACATAGATGTAATAATTTAGGAAATTTTTTGATAATATAGCTTAAAATTTATAATATACTCAGTGCCTAATAATATATTGATTACGTCAAATATATATGGTTATGCAGGATCTGTATTGAGATAGGAGAGTATTAGATGGAAAATAAATATCGTCTTATACTGGAAAATTTAATGGATGGATTTGTCTATTGTAGGATGCTGGCAGATAGTAATGGGAAACCCATTGATTATGTTTTTTTAGATGTAAATAAGGCCTTTTTAAGGATATTTGGGTTAACTAAGGAGCTGGTACTCAATAGGGGAATGAAGGAAGTTTTCAATTGCAAGGGCAGTCACAGCCTTGATGGGTTCTTGGAGGTTTTTGCAGAGGCGGCGATCAATGAAAATAGTGTAAAAATGGAAAGATACTTTAAATCCCTAAATAAATGGTTGCTGATCTCTGCCTTTAGTATAGAAAGGGGCTATATTTCGGTTACGCTTCAGGATATAACGGAGTATAAAAGGGCAGAGGAGGAGCAGGGGCGATTCTTTCAAATGGCTAATGATATGTTCTGCACCGTCAGCTTTCAAGGGATGTTTTTAGAGCTTAGCCCTGCTTGGGAAAAGGTTTTAGGCCATAGCATCGATGAAATGCTTGGCAGGCACTTTTCTTATTTTTTACACCCAGAGGATTTGGAGGCAGGCATCAGCTTGCTTAAAAGCGTTGTAGAAAATAATACATTGATAAGCAATGGCAGAAATCGGTATCAATGTAAGGACGGCAACTATAAATGGCTGTCCTGGAACATCACCACCCATCAGCAGGAGAGCTTGATTTACTGTACTGTGAGGGATATAACCTCGATAAAATACTTTGAGGACAGGCTCACTCAAAGCGAGGAAAGGTATAGGACCTTGGTGGAGGCATCGCCCTTTGGTATAATTATGGTGGAAAATAACATTATCCAATATGCCAACCAAGCAGCATTGAAGCTATCAGCAGCCGAGGATGCAAATGGTCTGTTAAAGAAGCTGATATACGATTTTATACCTCAGAGCCTGCAAAGATTGGCGGCTAGAAGGCTGCGCAGTATAATTAAGGAGGAGTACAGGGTCAATGCTGTAGGGGAGCTGACGTTGGTGAACCTAAAGGGTGAGCTGTTGGATTTGGAGGTAACAGGCCTGAGAATGCCTAACCGAAATTCTACTATTATTTTGATACTAAGGGATATAACCAGTCGCAAGCATGCAGAGGAGCTTAAGCTGAACTTAGAGGAAAAGAATAAATCCTTGGATAAGGTTATAGAATATGATCGCATCAAAACAGATTTCTTTTCAAATATATCCCATGAGTTTAAAACGCCTCTAAATGTCATTTTGGGCACTTTGCAGCTATTAAACCTATATTTGCAGGAGGATGTCATTTCTGTGGATTCGAAGCTGAAGAAGAGATTTGAGATAATGAAGCAGAATTGCTATAGATTGTTGAGGCTGGTGAATAATGTTATAGACATAACTCGTATAGACTCCGGCTATTACGAAATACAGCTGGCCAACTATGATATAGTTTCTATTGTAACGGCCATAGCCTATTCCGTTAAGGAGTACATAGAGGCAAAGGGCATACACTTTGATTTCGAAACCAATGCCCACAGCAAAATACTTGCTTGTGATCCTGACAAGATGGAACGCATCTTTTTAAACCTTATATCCAATGCCATTAAGTTTACCAGGTCCGGTGGCAGCATAAAGGTGGCTATAGTGGTGGACATCAATACTGTAAGGGTTTATGTCAAGGATACCGGCATAGGTATACCTTATGAGAAGCAAGGGACGATTTTCAATAGGTTTATACAGCTGGACAAGTCCCTTACAAAAAATCATGAAGGCAGTGGTATCGGTTTATCCTTGGTGGAATCCCTAGTAAAAATGCATAATGGCTGTATAACAGTAAATAGCCATGAGGGGGTAGGCAGTGAGTTTATTATAGAGCTGCCCAGCAGGACAATACCAGAGGAGGTAATGACAGTGGGAGAGGAGGCAGCTGCCTTTGATCTGCCGGTTGAAAGCATAAATATAGAGTTTTCGGATATCTATCTACCAAATATTAAATGATGAATTGCTATTATGCAATTTCCTTAAATAAAAATACGAATTGTGATTGAAATCATATTTTATTGCCTCCATATAATGTAAACTCAAGCTAAGGAAAAATTATACAAGGAGGAAATACTATGACAAAGCAAGCGTTAATTAAAAATATGCCCCTCTCTCAGGCGGTGAAGATGGTTGAATTACTGGAATATCAGGAGGGGCAGGTGGTAAGCAGGACCATATCCCAAAGGGATGATCTCAGCATAACCCTATTTGCCTTTGATAAGGGAGAGGCCATTAGCTCCCATGCCTCCGTAGGAGATGCCATGGTGCATATCCTGGATGGAGCTGCGGAGATAACCATTGGTGATGAGAGGCTTACAGCAGTAGCCGGTGATGTGGTGGTTATGCCGGCAAATATACCCCACGCATTGGATGCAGTAGAAAGGTTTAAGATGTTTTTAGTAGTGGTTAAGCCCCAATAAGTATATATTTTTAAAAAAGCTAATGATACCTAGCTAGGTAAAGCATTAGCTTTTTAATTTGCTACCTTCATTATGGGGTTATACCAATTGAGCGTATTGAAACCTCCACTTCTAGGACGATATTAATATGGGAGAACTGCTCATTCCAATTGTCTGCTTGAAAATAATCCGGCAATTGAGCCCGTACATATTTTCCATAGCCGATATTATCATTTTGCAGGGTGCTTTGAAGTATATTTAGTGTTGAAGTGATATCTCCCTTCAGGGAATTTGTGACTAGCTTTTCAAATTCCTCTATCCTATCGGTATCGAATATTGGCTCATAGGCAGTATATTCTGAAAGAACGCTGTCTATAGATATTTTGTGGAAAATAGTAATCTTATCGTCAATTACCTTAGCCTCAATTTTGTTTTTACTGCCCAGTAACTTAATTGTTAAATAGTCATCAAGGGAATCCTCATTATCTGTATGTCTGGCGGTGTAAAAGCCACCATAAACCTCACCCCTCAATATCATTAGTGCCTGACTGTGATTGCCATGTATAACCTCCAGTAGTTTGTCATCCCGAAATAGGGCTGTACAGCCCACATATATGACACCAGGCTCCTGAGAATAGGTGATATAGGGCATGACTGGCTCAATTCCCCTCGTATGATAATCGTTATGAAATTTTCGTAGGGTCATAAAGGGAGCGGAGGTTGCTTGGCTGCTTTGCTCTATGGATTCATAGAGGAAGGTGCTAACGAATAATGAGACAGGTGGCTCTAGGTCAAAAAGGTCAACAGCCCTTCCCTCTACTACGGCAAATCTTGCAGTACCAGGAAATAAAGGCTCCCTAAGCATGGCATCTACATGGTGAATAATCCCTAGGCTAGCCACGTCCTCCCCAAATACGATAACCCTTGTGTTGTCGTAGGAAATTTCTCTGTAGGCCTTCTTTTGGAGCTTGTCGTAGGAGTCGGCAAGCGATCGTGCAGGGGTTGAGTACTCCATTTTCTTTTGCGTTGCCTCCTCAGAAATTGTGGGGAAGCCTATGGTAATAAGGTAGCGGCTGTCGGAGTTGATTTCCAGACTCTTGTCAATACCAACCCCATATACGATCATAAGCTTATCAAGGTCCTTCTGGTCCCAACAGGAGGTCAAAAGTAGCAAAGCTATAAGAACTAACGGTATTATCTTGAACCTTTTCATTTTTTTACTTTACCTCCTCTAATAATCGACATCAAAAATAGCAGCAGAGGCAGTAATAGACCGAAAAAAATATTCATATAGCTGACATAGTCGCTTATCTCCACCAAGTGAACAGTGTTTCTGGGGTAGAGTGAAATAATGAATATAATAGGTGCATATATATAGGTGAAAACTTGGACTGTCTTAGTTTTAAAAATGGTTTTGCTGAGGATACAGGCAGCTAAAAATTGCAGCCCCACCGTGCCAATTACCGTAAAGCACCAAAATACAGTAAAAAACAGCTCCATCCTTTCAAACACCGGAAAATCTACTGCCCTAAGGTAGTTCATGGAGGGGTATAGCACCCTTGCCAGCTCATCGGGGCCAAAGAGGGCGACTTGGGCCATTACAGAAAGCGTATAAAACGCTGTTACCCCCAGAACGGAAAGCACGGAATATTTTAGTATAGGCTTTTCCTTGTCGGAGATATAGGTGTAGTATACCAGAATCACCTCATAGCCGCCAAAGGCGTAGAAGGAGGGAACAGCACCCTTAAGGATATTAGCTAAGCCGCTTCCTCCCACAGGCTGAAGATTTATAAGCTCTGTTTCAGGCAAGGCCACAAGTATTAATACAACAAAGAAGAATATGGTAAAAAACAGCACCTCATTAAAGCGTGCAACAACCGTAAGACCATTTTTAACCATATATACAGCGGATATCACCACTAAAAAGCTAAGGACCCACATGGGGGTTTTGTGTAAAAGCCAGGTCTTAACCATCTCCATAAGAAAACGGATGATTACTCCCGTTGCAACAACAGCATAGGCTATATAGATAGCAGTTACTAAATAACCAATTGGCTTAGTTAACAGCTTTCCGGTAAAATCCAGAAAGCTATCCTTGGGGTATTTTCTTACTGTGTAAATAATGCAGGCCATAATGAGGCTTATGAAAATGCCGTTGATCAATACTGATATCCATGCATCCTGCTGTGATATTTGACCGACAACTCTGGCGAGACCAAGGATGCCTGTGCCTATCATAATGCTAATGATAATGATATAGGATTGAACAGCGGTGATTTCTCCGTTCTTATATTTTCGATACATTAACAACTCTCCTATTAAACAAATTAAGTCATTATGTCATGTTTTTCTTTGAAGATTCCTTCAGCTTCGTCAGCGTAGCGCGAAAAATTGTATCCTTAAAGCCAGAAAAATTAATAGGGGCTATCGGTGCAATATAGGGGTAGCCGAAGGAGCTTAGGCTACATAGATGTATAATAATCCAGGTCCAGGTTATTATGATGCCAAAGGCCCCAAAGGAAGCAGCCATAATTATCATAGGAAATCTTATGGCCCTCATAGCATAGGAGGTGCTATAATGGGGCAGGACATAGCTGCCTATGGCGGTGATGGCAACTACGATTACCATTGCGGGGCTTGCTATATTGGCTTTTACAGCGGCATCGCCTATTACAATTGCACCTACGATACCTATAGTCTGTCCGATGGTACCGGGAAGCCGGGCGCTGGCCTCCCTCAAAAGCTCTATTGTAACCTCCATCAAAATTGCCTCCACCACGGGAGGAAATGGGACCTGGGCCCTTGATTTAGACAAATCCACCAAAAGGGCCGATGGAATCATTTGAACATGAAAGGATACAAGGGCAACATAAATCGAAGGCAGTGAGGTGGCTATAAAAAAGCCCACATACCTTAAAAGTCTTAAAAGATTACCATAAATAACTCTCTCATTATAGTCCTCCGGCGATTGAAAGAGCTGATGGAAGGTTGTAGGTATCAGCAGCACCTGCGGAGCACCATCTATAATAATAACGATTCTTCCCTCCAGCAGGTTTGCACAGGCCTTGTCGGGGCGTTCGGTTATCTGCATTTGCGGAAAGGGTGAAAAATGAGATTGCTCTAGAAATTGTTCAACAAAGCCGCTTTCAAAAATGCCGTCAATCTTAATTGACTTCAGCTTTTCGGTAACATTAATCAAGAGCTCCTTATCCACAATATTCTCCATATAGATCAATGCAACAAAGGTATTGGTTTTGCTGCCCATGGTAAGCTCCTGTATGATTAGGTCGGGGTCCTTGATTTTTCGCCGTATCATTGCGGTATT
This sequence comes from Natronincolaceae bacterium, assembly GCA_048264125.1. Classification (GTDB taxonomy): domain Bacteria; phylum Bacillota; class Clostridia; order Peptostreptococcales; family Natronincolaceae; genus M1-B18. Next base: position 272,727 of record JBLXDM010000004.1, on the reverse strand, counting down.
ATTTCTAATGTTCTCAGTAAAGCCGTCTCTGGAGCCCCTAACGACGGTTTCCACTGTGGGCTCCGCCACTGCTCTGGAGGCCCAGCCCTTGCTATTTAGCTTTAATGCTGTATCATAGCCATTCATAAGCATGATTGTATCCCCCGACAGTATTCCCTGTATGGCCTCGTCTAGGGTATATATTTTAGATATTTCATTGGTATTAATGATATTGATAACATTGTCTATGGTAAGCTCTTTAATGTGATTAGGATCCTCATTAAAGACGCTGAAGCCGTTTAGTGGCTTGATTATGCTCTGATTAAGCTCGGCTGAATCCACTAATCCGTCAGTGAAGATCAATAAAATCAGCTTTTCCTTGCGTTTTTCATGTATGGTAATTTCACGAAAGATGATATCATTGGAGCTATGGAATATTTCCTTCAGCTGCTGATGGTTCTCGGATATCTTTTTTGAAAGCCGCTCATCCTTGTATTTTGAATTGCTATTTGAAAAAGAGGACATAGACATACCCCCAGAAATTTTATTTACTTATGCTTCCCTGCTAAAGGAATATAATACTAAAATTTAACCAATTTATTAGCTGCTCCCTGTATTGAGGTGAAGAACTTTCATAATAAAGATGAGCGGCATGTTTATACAAAGTCAAAAGTTTCTTGCTTAGTGCCCCACGGGCTAATTAATTGAATTTTAAATGTTATTAGCCCTAGGCAATGCGCGATAAACTTTTAACTTTGTATAAACTAAAATATATATGATCAGTAAAAGTATGGGAGCAATTAATAGAAAATATGCTACTATTATAAAAAGAGCAAAAGATTCGGAGGGGTCATATGAGCAGAAGAATATTTATTAATAGCAGGGTATTCACTATGGAGGAGGGGGATGCCTCGGCAGAGGCTTTTGTAGCTGATAACGGTAGGTTTTTATATGTTGGGGACCAGAGGACCGCATTGAAATTTGCGGATGCAGAAACGGAAATCATCGATTTGAAAAATAAGAGGGTAATTCCTGGCTTGAATGACAGCCATATGCATCTTGTCGGCTATGGTCTGACTAAGGCAAAGGCGGATTTGAGGAAATGCAAAAGCCTGAAGGAGATTGAAGAAGAGCTGCGTAGGTACATAGCCTCTGAGGATAAGGGGTATTTTGGCGATTGGATACTAGGGCATGGGTGGAATGAGGAGAATTTTAAGGAGCCTATGCTGCCAACTGCGGAATTCTTGGATGGCATATGTGGGGATAGGCCGATATATTTGTCCCGGGCCTGCTATCATATAGCGGCAGTCAATTCAGAAGCATTGAGGCTGGCTAGAATATTTAACGATACTTCGGACCCGGAGGGCGGTAAAATTGACAGGGCTTTAAAGGGTGGTAGGGCGACTGGTATACTAAGAGAAAATGCCCTTTTGATGGCCTATGATATCATACCCCTGACAAATGATATCACAAGACTGAAGCAGCTGATTGAGGCCTCGGTGGAGGATGTGCTGGCAGTAGGCTTAACCTCGGTGCAGACGGAGGATTTTGGTCAATTTGATGATTTTCAGCTGGTGGTGCAGGCCTATAAGGAGCTTCAGCAGGAAAATAGGCTAAAGGTAAGGGTCAACCTGCAAATGCTACTGCCTAATGAAGAAAAGCTAAAAAATGCAATAGCCTTGAGCATGAAATCCGGTGAGGGAGATGAATATTTTAGACTGGGGCCGCTGAAGCTATTAGCAGATGGGTCCTTGGGCGGGCGGACTGCCGCTCTGGAGGCCCCCTATGCCGATGATCCGGAAAATAGGGGACTATTGATCTATGAGGATGAAAAGCTGAGGCGACTTCTGAGGCTTGCTTTTGAAAATGGTCTCCAGCCTGCAATTCATGCCATAGGCGACGGCGCCATGAGCCAGGTTCTTGAGCTATACCAAGAGCTTTATAAGGGCGTGGCTGACCATAGGGCAAGACTGATACATTGTCAGATAACCAATAAGGATATCATCAGAAGGATGGCGGAGCTAAAGGTAATAGGCGATATTCAGCCTGGATTTTTGCCCACAGATATTAAAATGGTGGTCCCTAGAATTGGTGAAGAAAGGGCCAAGGAGAGCTATGGCTGGAATAGCATGCTTAAAGAAAAGGTACGGCTGGCTGGAAGCTCCGATGCCCCAATTGAAGACTTCAATCCATTTCTGGGAATCTATAGTGCTGTGACTCGGAGGGATTATGAAGGTAAGCCTGAAGGAGGCTGGTATCCTGAGGAGTGTCTGACGCTTCGAGAGGCAATTGAATTATATACAACTGGCTCCGCCTATGCAACCTTTGAGGAGAATATAAAGGGGAAAATTAAAGAGGGCTATCTGGCGGACTTTATCCTACTGGACAGGGATATATTTGAAATACCAGAATCGGAAATAAAGGGTGTGAGGGTAATTGCCACCTATGTTGGTGGAGATTGCAAGTTTTCAATATAAAAAAGAAAAAGGGACATGTATGGTCCCTTTTTCTTTTTCTTATAAATATTCCTTTATTAGCTTGATTCTTGCCGCCTCCAGCATGCTTTCTAGGTTTGAAAGGTCGTCGCCGCCACCTTGAGCTGTAACGGCGTTGCCGCCGCCTTTACCGTTGATCAAGCCTATTACCTCTTTGAAAAGCTTGCTGATGTCTATATTAAGCTGCTGAGAACGGGTAAACACCACCTGAGCCTTTTCGTTTTTGGCAGCCAGCAGCGCAATGGCATTATCATATTTGCTGATGGCGGTGGCCATATATTGTAGGCTTTTAAAATCAAAGCCTTCATAGATCTTGACAATTATTTTATTGCCTTTTTGCTCCTCTGCTTCGTTGTAGAGCTCCTTTATCTGATAATCCAATAGGCTCCTTTGCAGATTGCGATTTTCCTTTTCCAGCTGTCTGGAATCCTTGTGAAGCTTTTCGAAAAAGCTGAGGACCTCAGTGTCTTTAATAGTGAGGAGGCCGGCTATATCGTTGATATAGCTATTTTTCCAGCTATAGTCCATCAAGGCTCGTTTCCCGCACAAAAACTCAATTCTAGTATTGCCCTTCATCCTTTCAAGGCCTATTATCTTTATCATACCAACCTCGCCGGTGCTTCCGGGATGTGTACCTCCGCAGGGTGAGTAATCCAGCTTGTCAATTTCCACAATACGAATTCCCTCTGTCACTGAAGGCTGCTTTCTAAGGCTAAAGGACTGCAGCATATTGGCATCGGGGTAGTGAACATGAACAGGCAAATTTCTATAGATATACTGGTTTGCCAGCGCCTCAATGGCTGCTTGCTCCTCGGCTGTGAGGTTCTCCTTCGTGATGTCTATGGTAACGACATCATTGCCCAGATGAAAGCCGACGGTGTCGGCATTGTGGAGGGCCTCGATGACACTTGAGAGTATATGCTGCCCAAGATGCTGCTGCATAAAGTCAAATCTTCTATCCCAATCCAGCAGGCAGCTTACTTGGGCCCCCACCTCAGGAGGATGGTCTACAACATGATATATGATACCGTCCTCCTCAAATACATATGTAACCTTGGTCTTGCCTATATAGCCCTCGTCCCAGGGCTGGCCTCCGCTCTCTGGGTAAAAGGCGGTCTGATCAAGGGCCACAAGGTATTTTGATGAATCCTCCTTATATGTATCTACAGAGATAATCCTAGCATCGAATTCTTTAGTATAGGGACTTTCCCAATATAGCTTTTTTGTCATTATATTATCCACCTCTTTTATCCTTTGATTTATTAACTATATCATTCTTTCTTTTATTCTTCCAGTAGGTTTTCGATTAAGCCCTTAAAGCTCGACTTAGGGAGATAGATGATTTCTCCCTTATGGGTTATGATCCTATAGCTATTATTCTCAATACCATAAAGCGCTTCTCGTGAAATCGCCATATCCTCCAGTAGGGCCGCCTTCGTCAAAAAAACCGCCTTGCTCAATTCAGCCATTATAAAGGTATGATATTGGTCATTCCAATAGTATGCGCTTTTACTGGTATTTGTTTTACTAACAGTAAACTGAGTATCCTCAGGCATAGTCTTGAGCTGTGCTATTAGCTTTTTCTGTGTTGTTACGGTGTTTATTCTCAGTGGGTTGCCCTTGATAAAATCCACCAAGGTCTCCTCCTCAACTCTGTTCCAGATGGTGTCATTGGCATTTGGGTTAATCCATATTTCCTTATAGGTCTCCTGATAATAGAGGGTTTTATTCCATACCTTTTTAAGGCCATCGGTGCTATACAGATATATATCCATAAATTCCTCATACATGTAGGCCCCCAGCCGTTCATCCAATATTTGGGGGATTACGATAAAATCATAGCCAGCATCGCCATAGGGCAGCAACAGAAGGTCTTTTATAGGAGCAAGCTCCTGGATGGCGGTACTATATACGTAGTCCCCGTTGATGTAGTCATATACTGCAACTACTGCCTGGTCCTTTGATAGATTCAGGGAAATAAGCAACTGGCTTCCAGTGCCGGGTAGTACACGTCCCCTGTAGATATTTAGATCAATATATTCTTGATAATCCAGCCATTGACTATATTGAAGATTTTTTAAGGTTATTTGAAGAAGCTTTGCCTTAGCCTCTGTTTTTTCATCAGCCTCTCCGCTATCGTAGGCCTCCAGCAGCTGATTGCTTATTTTATATACAGAGGAGGTAAGCTGCAGGAAGGTTGTAACGCTTTCATGGCTTTGAAAAAAAATCGAAGTACTGAAAAAAGCAAGGAGGACAATGCAAAATAATATCGTGGCTTTAATACCCTTCATTTTTATCACCTCGTTACTATATATGAAAGAAGTATCTAAATAATTTGTGTTTACGTGTAAATAATAAATTTATAAAGCTTAGATAAAATTGTTAACAAAAAAACAAAGATGTAAATACGAATTTAATACAATTGTCCTGCTTTTTTGGTATAATGAGTTGAAGCAAAATAAGAAACAGGATAAAGAAAGGTGTATAATATGACATATTTAGTTGCTCAAAATGGCCTGAGCTTTTCCATAGACATTGTTTTTACCTTTAAAATGGAGTCCAATGATTATAAATGGTTCCACGACCTATTTAAAGGTCTTGTGGAATACAAAACTAAAATATCCGATGATGGTATTTCGGTGGAATTTTTTATAAGTGTCAACGATGAAATATCTAAGTATGGAAGGTTTAAGGATGTTCCAAGTAAGACCGAGGTGGAAAGATATCTCCCCATTTTAATGGAGAGTGAGATTATTTTAAAAAGTGATGTCTGTTTTCTGAGGAATACGATAGAAGCCTATGTTAAAAAGGAAAGATTTAAGGGGAAGAAGGAGCCGGATAGCATAACAGTTTTGCTGGAGAAATTTAAGGATATCTCAAAATTTTCCGATATCAGGATTAAAAATCTGGTTTTACAAAAGAAAAACAAAAAACAATAGGCACGTCCTACTGTTTTTTTTGTTTTTTGCATTATTTATTTGCTATCCATCTGTACCAATTCCCATTCGTATTGTTGGGCTAATGTCGTGGGATTAACCCTTTCCGTTGCATAGTCCAGTGTGTATAAAAGGCTTAACCTGACTATGATATCAGCTATATTTCGCCAGTCCTTCAAGGATAAGCGGTTCATGCTCTGCTCCCCTGCAAAATCCACCCCATGGTATATTTTAAAGGGCTCCTGTAGATTCATAGTGCTTCTTAAATAATCCATAAAGCTGTAGCTGTTGTCCAATTTCTGAGCCTTGACGTATTGGACGTATTCGTTATAATAATTATATTTAATATTCTTAAATATAAGCTCCTGATCCTTGGTTGCCAGAAGGTGAATTCCCTCGCTTAGCTCAGCAAACCATACTAAATCGCTGAAGGGGGACAGTGTATTCGTCTTTCTTTTGTTCATATAATTGGATAATGAAATCACCTTAGTCAAGTTTTATCCTCCTCTGATACCGTGTTATTATGTCAAATAATATAATACCTTGAATAATTATTTTTGACAACAGTAAATTGACTTAAATTTTTCATAAAGCCGCTGTTATGGCTCCTCGGTAGAAATAGGCAGCATAAGTGCAAGGTAAATGTTTACAAAGGCCATGGGATATGGTATTATTTCAACGAATCAATTTAGTGGAGTTAGGAGGCGGCGCAAGCGTATGAAGAACACGGAATTTTTAACGGAAGAAGTATTTACATATGTGTACAACAAATTCGAAAAAAACATTCAAGAGCTACAGCAAAGCTTTATAAAGGAAATAGAGCACAATCAGCAGCAATTTGTGGATTGGGTATTGTATGACCATATGGTGGAGAAGGGTAAGACCTATAGTCAACTGTATCTTCAGGAGGTTAAGGATAAATATACCGATGCACAGCTGGATTATCTGGAGGAATGCAGAAGAGAATATTTTGGCATATACGAGGTGCTTAAGCTAAAGGATAAGGAGGCAACGATAAAGGATATTTTTACCGGCGAACAGGCCTGCTTAGATATCTCTGACTTAGATGAGGAGCTTCAGCTATACGCTTTGATTTTAGGCAGAATCTCCAAGAAAAATAAGCGTATTATTGGCTCCCATGTCATATTGCTGCCCTATCATTTTAAAACCATTTTATCGGGACAGATTATTGAAAACTACCAGCAGGCTCGGGACAGAGATCAATATATGAGCTACGAGCTATATTTAAAAAAGAATACACCAAGAATATTAGCCATAGTTGAAAGGCTGCTGGGCTATAGAAATGTAGAGGGTGATGTGACTGTATATCAAAGCAGCTATGCCATTGCAGATAAAGAAGCCCTTAGACTTAAGCTGGATAGTAGCTCTGAAATTGTTTATGACAAGGAGGATGGATTGTATCATCTTATGGCTGATAAAGAAATATTGGCGGAATTAGTCATCGTAAGCAGTGTGCTGGAGGTTGAATGCAACAGCAATGAGGACCGAGACCTGGTTAAGGGTATTATGGATGAAATCTTTGGTGAAGCACTTCAGCATCTAAAGGATGAAAACTTAACCATAGACGATATTATATAATTAACGCCGCTCATCCATCAATAGGCCGGAAACGATGGCTGTGGAGTGCTTGTCATCCGAACTATAGCTGTGATTCGGCCTTTGAAATTCTGATTTTATATTACGGAATAGGTTGAAGAGCTTCCTGATCAGACCATTCTTGTGGTCAAATAAGAAGGAAACATAATCGGGATTAAAGCTAAGATTATTCTGAGCTGAGCTGCGGTTAAAGCTCAAGGTCAAATCCTTTGTTAGGGTAATGCCTATTCTGCCCAGCTGAATTTGGTATTGGCTTATTGCCTCCTCGATATAATGGCTGTAATGACCACCCAGCTTTCCTTCAAAGCTGCTTAAGCTGCTGATGGCAAGGTTATATTTATGCACCAGCTCCTCTATAAGGGTAAGGAGCTCCTGTATGGATTCCTCTGGAGCTATTTCCTCGTCAAATTTCTTTAAGGTGGACTCAAGGGATTGCTGATTGAGGTAAAAGCTCCTATACTGCTCCTTAAGCTCCTTCAGCTGGTCATAAAAGCTACCGCTATAAAAAAGATAATTTTCATTGGCGGTAAAGGTATTGTTATTGATGGGCTTTATGGCTGTAACTCTATCAATATTTGTTATTCGATTTATATTAATCTTTCTATCTACATACATGGTGGATATCCTGTCGCGATTGACAGCAGAAATTTTTTTCAATTGGTTACCTCCTTAAACAGTGATATTAATAATATCGGAAGCTTTTTTAATTTAATTGAAGGATATTTAAAGCTTATGTAGAATTATTTACAGACAACATTTTAATGGTTGTTTCAATCATATAAATGCCCAAAAAATGTGATTGGAAACAGGTGAAGTTAAAGCTTCACCTGTTTTTTTGACTATTACTGCGGGAGGTAGATGTTACAATGAAAAGCTTTTTGGCTGACTGTAAAGCCGTTATAGAAGCGATAGAGGAGGAGCATGCAGGGACCTCAATTGATATCCTTCTTTGGATATACCTAAATCTCCTATACTATCCCTTAATCAGCAATAAGGAAAAGGGGTATAAGGAGGAGCTGCTGCCGCTGATAGAAAAAAGCAATGGCTTTTCAGACCTATGGGAGCTATCAAACAGCATATCTCAGGCTTCTTATACAATTTTAATAAAGAAAGTACTGCAGCGATACACCTATGTACAAAAGGACAGGGCGGAGGGTGAGCTTTTATCCATAAAATCAATGGAGGTCATATATGAAGGGCTACTTCACCAGCAGCTGAGGAGTAAAACCGGGAGCTACTACACCCCCGACTACATAGTGGATTATATAACCGCGAATAGTATTGAAGCCTATTTTAACAATAGACTGGGATTAAGACTAGAGCTTGATTGTAATGATATAGCCAAAGGGGAAATCAGTAGGATCGATGCAGATAGAATAATTAAAATAATAGATAAAATAAAAATCGCAGACATAGCCTGCGGTGGAGGGGCTTTTCTCAGAAGTGCACTGAGAATCCTATGCAATATAAAAAAAGCAGCGCTGGCTGCAATGGACTTACAGCAGGAGGAAAGGTCGATTAAGGCCTGTATAGCCAGGAATAGCCTCTATGGAATGGATATACAGCCCTCTACGGTGATATTATGCAGAATTCTGCTGCTTATGGCGCTGGGGGTCAGCTCCACAGGTATAATTGAAGAGGAGCTGAATATCGTAGCTGCCAATAGTCTGCTGTCGGAGGAAGGCGGCTGCTATGACATCGTTTTAGGCAATCCTCCATATTTGGGGGAACGAGGAAATAAGGAATTTTTCAAGGAATTGAGGTCAACCCCCTTTGGCGGTAGGTATTATGAAAGCAAAATGGACTATTTTTATTATTTTATATATAGGGCTACAGAGCTTTTAAAGGAAAATGGCGTATTGGGGTATATAACCACCAATTATTTCGTGACCGCCGACGGGGCCTTTAAGCTTCGTCAGTTCCTAAAGGATAGCCTAACCTTTAAAACGATAGTTAACTTCAATGATGTCAGTATTTTTCAGGATGCAAAGGGCCAGCACAATATGCTGTACATAGCCCTTAAAGGCCATCAGGAGGCTGAAGATGGTGTATTGCTATGCTTTGAGTCCGGCGGCCTTAAGCAGCAGGAGATAGAAGCCCTACTTAAGGGGAAGGGTGCAGGATTAAGCGCCGTATACTATGATACTCAGAAGGTGCTTTATGACTCAACAGGACAAATGCTGATACAAAGTGAAGGCAGCCATGCCGCTATATTGAATAAAATACTGTCAAGCGCCTCCTCAACCCTTGGAGGCATATGTCATATCAATCAAGGCATAGTCAGCGGTGCCGATAGGGTAACCGCGGCATTAAAGGAAAGGCTTGAAGAAGACCTGGCGCTGGGGAATGGCATTTTTGTACTTACCCTAGAGGAAGCGGAGGAGAAGGGTTTTTTAACACCGGAATATGAGTCTTTGCTGAAGCCCTTTTATAAAAACAGCAATGTGTATAAATATAGCTCTAAAAATGCCCCTCAGCTATACATACTATATCTAACCGACAATAATATAAAAAGCATAGAGGACTATCCGCTGCTGCTGGCGCATCTTTTGCCCTACAAAGTCATACTGGAGGCCAGAAGAGAGGTGGTACAGGGCTCTATTAGCTGGTTTTCCCTTCAATGGCCCAGAAATATATCATTATTTACTGAGGAAAAAATCCTTGCCCCTCAACGCGCCTTAGAAAACATCTTTGGATATTCAGAAGAAGCCTGGTTTGCCAGTGCAGATGTATATTTTATAAGCCTAAAGCAGCAGCAGATATCACTTAACTATCTTTTGGGGCTTTTGAATTCACCTGTGATATACTTCTGGCTATACTATAGAGGTAAGCGGAAGGGTGATTATCTGGAGCTGTATTCAACCCCGCTGAGGGCGATACCTATACCCACCTATTGTACAGCCGCAATAGAGGAAATAGACCTTTTGGTTCGGCAGGTCAGAGGCTGTATAGAGGTGGGCGTAGATTATGAAGACCTTCAGGATAAGATAAATTCCATAATATATGAGCTTTATGATTTTGATCAGGCAGAAGTGCAGGAAATAATAAACCATATGGAAAAGAGGAGGAAAAGGTAATGAAGTTACCTGAATATCCAATTGTAAAGTATTTGGAGGAGCTTAATACTTTAGAGGCAATAGGCCCTGCTAAGGGGCTGGAGGTAAAAAAGAAATTATTCTCAAAAGGAAGCCTGAGGGTATATAGGGCTGATGGTGTAACACGTTTTTCTAACCTAACCGTTAAGGGCCTAAATTTCTATCATTACGACTTTGGCATAGCATATCCTCAGGAGGGCCTCCTGTACCCACTCTTTATGTACCAGGTTATATTAACCCCCGACAGAGCATTGGCACTGGTGCATTTCCCCTTTTATTCTCAGGAGAAGGCAAAGTCACTAGCTGGGATCGAGGAGCTTTTAGAGATGGATCAGGATTATTCCTTTGAAAGAGATTTACTGCTGAAGAACTATAAGCCTCAGGATTTTTTAGCGGCGGAGATTATACCCAACAGCTTTAACGGCTTGATAAGAACCACTGATGTAGAAGCGGCCTACAGGGCGATAGCACAGCTCTTTAAAGGCTGGCACGGGGGACTTATGAAAAATATTGATGCTGAATTCAGCCGACAGGAGCATGAGGAATTTGCGGCATGGAAAAATTCCTTCGAGGAGAGGTTTTATAGAGAGGACTTTGGCTATAAGGCTACTCGGCGATATTTAGGAGGGGAATGGGCAACGGAGGTATTTGAGCAATATATTTTTGATATAAAATAGATAAATGCAGACGGGGACAGGCCTATTTTAGATTTACAGGCCTTAGATTTGACCATATCTCCTTGCCGTCGCTTTCTACAACAATCGTCCCCTGAAGATCAGTGCGGTAGATAAGGATGTCCTCTTCCTCATAACGCTCCAAAACCTCTCTATGGGGAAAGCCATAGGTATTATTTTTACCCAGTGAAAAAACAGCCACATCCGGCTTGACAGCAGCTAAAAGCTCTTGAGTAGAGGAGGTGCTGCTGCCGTGATGTGGCACCTTTAAATAATCGGACTCAAGGAAGGCGCTGCCGTATTCCTGAATTAGCTCCTTTTCTACAGGGGCTTCTGCATCACCTGTGAATAAAAAGGTCTTATCCTTGTACTTCAGCTTTAGAACAGCACTCCAATCATTTAGATTATCGTAGTCATCTCTAATAGGGGAAAGAAAAGTAATTTGCACCCCATCGTCGAGGCTCAGCTCTATTCCCGCTTTCGCAGCATTTATACTTAAGCCCTTCTTATCAGCAGCCAGCAAAAGCTCTTCAAAGGTGGCTGTGGTGTGAAGCTTTGCCGGCATATAAAAGGCGCCTATTTCAAATGCCTCAATCACCTGTGAAAGACCTCCTATATGGTCGGCATGTGGGTGGGTTCCCACCAGAAGGTCTATTTTGTCTATTCCATTTTTCTTCAGATAGCTGACTACAGCATCGCCGTTTGCAGCTTCCCCGGCATCAATCAAAATACTCCTTTGATTAGGGGTTATGATTAAAATACTGTCGGCCTGACCGACATCCAATACATGCACAGATAAAAGACCATTTGAGGCATCGGTAGGGAAGCAGGCGGTTAAAGTCAGCAAAATCAGTATTATGGCTATTGGTTTAATGTATTTCCTTGTATTTTTCATATCAGCACTCCTTTGCGATGTTCTAAATAGATTGTATAGAATTTATCCGTAGAATTAAAGAGTTTTCTATGAGAAAAAGGAAATTAAGGATAAATATAGAAAACTATAAAATTGTCGAGAAGTTTTACTTCTATATGAATAGGTATAAAAATAGCCCTAAAATGGTAAAACTTGTTAATGAATGAGAAAATTGTATATTAAAGATAAGCGGTATGTTTATACAAAGTCAAAAGTTTCCTGCTTGGTGCCCCACGGGCTAATATGCAATTTTCTCAATTATTGCTAATCCTTAGACATAAGATAAAAATATATTTTGGAGGATAATTATGATTTCTAAAAGAAATATGCTGATACTTATGATGCTATGCATGATAGTAATTTTAACAGCCTGCATGAAGGACATTGACAGTACTGAAGAGGATGTGCCTGCTGCTGAAGAGACTGCTGCTTTAGAAGCAGTAGAGGAGTATGAGGAAATAATTATCGACTTAAGCTACGATGAGGGAGAGGGTGTGTATATTCTTCAGAGTAATCTCCAGGGTGAGGATTTTTTACTGGTGGAGGAGGGGGCAACAATTCAGCTGGAGAATGGTGATAATAGCACTATTTACAGCTTTGATTTTCAATCACTAATAGGTAGCAGTCATGATCAAGAGGGGTCTGCTGTTGCCTCGGCAGATATAAGAAATGCCGAATATATAGCAGTAGCCTCTGGCAAAATTGCTTTGGTGGAGGAGTCTCAGGGCCACAGCCTGTATCACAGCGTTAATGACACAGAAAAGCAAATTGGAAGGCTTTCTTCAGAGGGAATTAGTGATCTCGTTGTGAGCCCCGACAGAAGTAAAATCGCCTTTCGTGAGGAGGGTTCCCTGATTATTTATAATGTAAATAATCAAAGGCTTATGAAGCTGGAGACCGGACCAGAGGAAATTATGGCGGATTTCAGTCAAGGGGTGATCTTTTCACCTATGGCAGGCTATTTAACCCTTTTGGTGCAAAATGAAAATGGCGTTGTGGGCTTTAAAAGCTTTGGGGCGGACAGCGGTAAGCTCCTACACGATGTGATATACGGAGGTGCGCCTGTATGGAGCAGCAATGATTTGTATATCGCATTTCTATACAGAGACAGCAACACGCAGCAGCCTAGCATAACAGTGGAGGGCCTTCAACGTCCTATATCGGATAAGATTGCCCTGTTTAACCGAAAGACTAAAAAGATAAGCTATCTGGCGGAATTCACCAGTCCAACCAGCATCATCGGACCGCCGGTATGGTCCCAACAGGATAGCGGCATAATATTTACAACTGGTGTCGACAGGCTAATGGACATCCATCTCTACCAGCTGAGCAATAAAAATATCCTCTCGCTTTCTGAGGAGGAGGCTTTACACACAGGGTCCCTTATAGGCTTATCGGATATCCAGGTCTTGAATAATCGGGTAGTATATGTGCTGAATCTGGAGGATAATAAAAAGGCCCTTAAGCTGGTGGATTTAAGCGGAAGGGGAGTCGCTGTAATTGAGGATGTTGTTCCTGCCGTTTATGTAGGCCCCGCAGGAGAGCGGGAGGCGTTGTATAATATTATTGCAGGAGACATCTTCTATAAAAAAGGTGGCTCCATATACAGTATCAAGGATTTTGATTCCAGAGCTATTATTAAAAATAAAGCCCCCGTCGTTAAGTTCCAATATCTTGAAAAAAATAAGCTTTTGGCAGCTTACCTTCAAAAGGAAGGTGGTCTGGAGATAGTGTTGGCAAGGCTTGAGTAATTTCACGGCACTCCCTATGGGGGGTGCCTTTATTCTTCCCTCGAAATTTATGTTAACAATCAATATATGTTATAGTAAAATAGATAATAAGGCTACCGGCCCCGAAAGGAAGAATTAAGATGAAGCTAAATGTATTTTTCTCCAGCAGCCATGAGAGAATAGAATTTGTTGAAGCACAATTTAAATTGGAGAAAATGATTATTAAGGATAATGCAATGGTATCCCCGATAATTCCTGGAATTGCCAGCCTTAAGCTTAAAAAAAGCTTTAATAATATACCAGGCTATTGGCTAGAATTTATATTTAATAAAACCTCCAATGGAAGGGATCTATTCCAGCAGCTAAATAGCGTACTGCCTCAGAATAGAATTAACGGCAATGTCTTTTACCCAAAAAGCCACCTTGCGATAAGAGAGCTTGAGCGTGAATGGATAGACAAATACGGCCTGACGGATGAAGCGATAGATGAGGACAAATGGAGATTGTTTTATCTAGAGGTAAAAGCCCATCTAAAATCCGGCAGATTTAATATTGCTTACAGTGCATTAATTATTTTTTTGAAGTACAACCCCTTCTTTCTGAGAAAATATAAGCGTTATTATATCCTAGAGGAAATTGCCTATGCCTTTGAAGAGGCTGGGAATCTTGGAAAGGCTGCAAAATGCTTGAAGATACAGCAGGCACTTCAGCCGGACTCTGTTGAGCCGGATCTGAACTTAAGCAGCTTTTATATCATAAACGGTATGGAGGAGGAGGCTATTAAGGTATGTAAGAGCTCCTTGAAAAAGCATCCGACAAACATTTATCTTATAAGCAATCTCGTGCTGGCCTTGAGCAATTTAGGCAGCTTTGAATATGCCGTAGATTTTCTAAAGAAGCTGATTGTAAAGCAGGGGGACAACAGCCTGTATTATAAGCTGATGGGGGACGTTTATTACGAAATGGAGGATTATAGGGAAGCAGTTGCAAGCTATAATGAAGCACTGCTAAAGCTGAAGAAGAAGGCTGCCGATGAATATATAGCAGATTTATACAATGGGATAGCAGCTTGTTATTTAGAGTTAAATAGCTATAAGGAGGCCCTGATAAACTACAAAAAGGCCTTGAAGCAGTCGCCAAAGGATGTTTATACCCTTTTAAGCATAGCACAGCTATACTTCTATAGATTAAAGGATTATAAGGCAGCTCTAAGCCATGGCAAGCAGCTAATGGAGCTGGAGCCGGAAAACGGCTTGGTTCAGTATCTTATTGGGCTGATATATCTGCAAATGGAGAACCACGAAAAGGCTCGATGGTATTTGTACAGGGCGAGAAAGAGCATGCCCAATTATGAGCCCGTCTATGAGGCCATAAGCCTTCTGAGACAAAAGACTAGGACTAAGCTGGATGATAATAGTCAAGAATAATATAAATGAAAAATCAATATCATAAAGGAGGCAATACCCCTTGAAATTAACAGTTTTGGGCTGCTATGGACCATTCCCTAAGGCAAAGGGAGCCTGTTCAGGTTATCTGCTAGAAGGTGAGGACACAAAAATACTGCTGGACTGTGGTAATGGAGTTCTATCAAGACTATTGGCCATATGCGGAGACTTAAATCAATTGGATGCAATCATAATAAGTCATCTTCATCCTGACCATATGAGTGATTTGCTGGTGCTAAGATACGCAGTGGACATTGGCAAAAAAATGGGTAAAATAGAAAAGTCAATTCCACTGTATCTTCCCAGTAGTCCTAAGGAGGATTTTGACAGGGTTCAATACAAGGAGGCCTTTGAGCTTCATGAGGTAAAGGACGGCATGGCCATAAATATAAAAAATATAGATATTAGCTTCAAAAAGACCGATCATCCTGTTGAATGCTATGCATCAGCCTTTAAGAAGGGTAACAAGTGCATGGTGTATTCAGGAGATACGAAATATGACGAGGGCTTGATCCCTTTTGCTTCAAATGCTGACCTATTCCTTTGTGAGGGAGGCATTCCTGAAAAATACCGTACTGAAACCACACCACATCTTTCGGCAAAGCAGGCGGCAGAAATTGCTGCTGAGGGAAGAGTAAAGCGCCTGGTTCTGACGCATTTCTATCCTGACGTAAAGCTTCCTTCATTGCTGCAGGAGGCTCAGGAGCATTTTAATGGTATGATAGAGATGGCAGAGGAAGGAAAAAGCTATTTCGTATAAGATAAATATCATAATTCTCACCCAAACAGGTAAAAATACTTAATGATACTAAAAACTGTAGAGAGGTGGCTGGGGAATTGCTAAATTATATTCAGGATAGAAGAGTCAGATTAGAGGAGGGCTATGAGCTCTATCTAGAGATTCCAGAGGAGGAATATTTTCTGGCCTATAACGGAATAAACGAGACGGCAGCGAATAATATCCTATCGCTATATTTGGATTATCATCAGGATGATGGTAGGGCAGAGCAGGTGGAAATCCGACATGACAGAAATAATCATACGGTAAATATTCGGGCCCATCTTAACTACGAGAACAATACCCATACAGATGCAAAGCCTGTACCTAACCATTTAAGAGAATACAATTATTATAGGAAGCATTAATCACCAGCAGAAGGCCTTTTGGTCTTCTGCTTTTATGTCATAGGAAAGTTCGTTTTTAATTCCTATGACATGGGGGGTTGTTAAGGGGGGCGTCACCCCTTATTAAAATAAGGAGGGTACAGCGAAGCGTCCTAGGGAATGCATGGGTTCCCTGGAAAACAAACGTAGCGGAGCCACTTTGTTCTGTGGTGAGAATTGACGAATTTAGTTTTCTTCAGTATAATTACATCAATGGTAAGGAGGGGTTGAGATGAAAAAAAATATATTAATTTTATTGGTGTTAATGATGCTGTTCAGTATCTCCAGTGTTTTTGCCAGTGAAGAGTCCGATATGCTGGTGGAGCGTGCAAAGGTGCTTCACGTGGAGGATATGGAGGACCCTGATGAGGAATATATCTTTGAGGCGAAGCTGGTTACCCTGGAGCTCTTAACCGGAGTAATGGAGGGGGACATCGTTGAGATAACACATTTTATCTCGGGTAATACCGCATACGACCTACCTGTTAAGCCGGGTGATAGGGTTCTTGTGGTAATGGAATACAATGCTGAAGGCGTACTTGAGATTAATATATCTGAGTATGTGAGAGATACATATGTTTATTTTATTATCGGGCTGTTTATAGCACTTCTGCTTTTGGTGGGGAGGAAAACCGGTTTAAAATCCGTCCTTACACTGAGCTTAACCATATTAATTGTTATGAAATTTCTATTGCCGGGTATACTCAAGGGCTATAGTCCAATAGGGCTTACTGTAATATCCGCCTTACTAATAACCTTTATCACTATTTTAATAATTGGAGGTATCAGGCTAAAGAGCTTTGCAGCCATAATAGGGGTTTTTGGAGGTGTAATGGTGGCGGGTCTTATCGCCTTCCTTATTGGCTCCAAGGTTAGGCTTACGGGACTTTCCAGTGAAGAGGCCATGATGCTGCTTTATATACCACAGGGTATAGAATTTGACTTCAAGGAGCTGCTCTTTTCCGGTATAATCCTGGGGGCCTTAGGGGCTGTAATGGATGTAGGGATGTCGATATCCTCTGCCATGGAGGAAATTAAAAGGGTGAATCCAGCGATAAGTGCCAAGGAGTTGGTAGTATCAGGAATGAATGTGGGTAGGGACATAATGGGTACAATGTCTAACACCTTAATATTGGCCTATGTTGGAAGCGCTATACCGTTGATGCTTTTGTTTATGGCATATGAATCCAGCGTAATAAAAATACTGAATTTGGATATTATTGCAACTGAAATTGTGAGGGCAATAGCAGGTACCATTGGTATTATTTTAGCTATACCTATAACCGCAGTTACTGGAGGGCTTTTATATAATAAATTCAGTAGAGCAAAAACTAAATAGAGGAATTTATGGAATTATATAGAAATAAATAACAAAATAAGGAGGGATTTTTGTGAGAAGACCCTTTGTAATTTTGTTGTTTTTTCTACTAATAGGTATTTTAATTGGCTTTTATACTGGGCTTCAGGTAACAGCTGCCATGCTGCTTATAGTTCTACTGCTGGCTTTGCTGCTGCTTTTGACCTTTCGAGGCTCCCATTTACCTTTCATCTGTATGATGACTGTATTTTTTGGTAGCTTTATATTTTATATTCATAGCTCTGCTGATGCAAGGCTGTCGGAGGCCCTTCAGCCTATGACCCTTCAGGCGGAGCTTTTGGACTATTTAAAGCCTAAAAAGTATTATTATGAAGCGGATATTAAGCTAATCAGCTATGCAACGGAGGATGGATATAAAGGCACTGGAGAGAAGGCGCTGCTGCAGCTTAGGGGAGCTGAGGCTACTAATGCAATGGACCTAGCCCCCGGCAGTCTTTTGCAGCTGGAATCGGCGCAGCTAATCAAGGATTTGACCGACTCCTACGACTCCTATGATTTGTATCTGAGGAGTAAGGGCTATCGCTATGTTATAAGGACCTCCGGCTATAATGTCAGCGCTATTGGCGCTCGGCAGAAATGGCCGCTTTTAATCAGCAGCTTAAAGGCCAGAATACATATAGAGGATTTTTTTGATGCTGAACTGATGCCGAAAACCGCATCATTGATTAAGAGCATCATCTTCGGAAATCAGGGCTACATGCAGGAGGAGCTGCTGGAGAGCTTTTCCAGAAGCGGGACTGCTCATATTGTTGCGGTTTCCGGTCTTCACATAGGGATCATAGTACTGCTGATACAAAAGCTGTTTGATCTCATCGGACTGGGAAAAAACAAGGCTCTAGTTCTGACGTTAATGCTGATCTATGGCTATGCCTATGTAGTAGGCTTTCCTGTCTCAATTATAAGGGCAGGCTTAATGTATTTGATATATGCCTTAGCCTACTTTTTTGACAGGAGATATGATGCTGTCAACAGTCTTATGCTGGTGGCGGTAATAGCTGTCAGTATAAATCCCTTTGTAATATTTTCAGTGGCCTTTCAAATGTCCTTTGGTGCAACCCTAAGCATTCTGATGCTGTATCCGAAGCTTTTAAAGCTTTTGGAGAAGCTGCCAAGGGCGATTGGCTCCTTGATTGCTATAACTTTGGCGGCCCAAATCGGTACAATGCCTATAACCGCATATTATTTTAATCAGTTTTCGGTGATTTCACCTCTAACAAATCTATTAATCGTACCCTGCCTAGGGGTGGTGCTGACCTTAGGGCTTGCAGGGGGTCTACTGAGTCTTATATCCGTAAAGGCTGCAGCTATCCTAATGCTGCCCTTAAGCTGGGTTTTAAAATACATCATAGCAGTTGTAGAGGTCAGTAGTAGTTTGGAGTACTCAAGCATTGGAATTACAGGGGTGGGGCCATTGCATATGCTTTTATACTATATACTGCTGACGGTTGTGTATGCTGCTCTTAGCTATAGAGAAGTGATCATAAAAAACATTAGAAGGTTGGGAAATTATGAGCTATCAACAAATAATAGAGGACATCAAAGGGAATGATGTAAAGAAAATTTATATAATGTATGGCGAAGAGGGCTATTTGATGGAGGAGGCTGTGAAGAGACTGAAGCAGCAGTTGATTTCTCCTGATTTTGAAAGCTTAAATTTTCTTGCTATCGAAGGAAAGGAGCTGGAGGTAGACAGACTAATAGATGCCTGTGAAACCCTTCCCTTTATGGCTGAAAGAAAGCTAGTGGTGGTAAAGGCCTTTGAAGGCCTACAGGGCAAGAAGAAGACGATCTCTGATGCCGCTGAAGCTGCACTGATTGACTATATCGGAAAAATACCTGACTTCACCTGTTTGGTTTTTTATGGACTTAGCAGTGTGGACTCTAGAAAAAAGCTAGTGAAGGAGGCGACCAAGCAGGGACGAACCCTTAATTTTGAAAGGCTTAAGGAGAATGAGCTAAGTAAATGGATATCGGGGAAATTTAAAGACCACAAAAAAGAGGCTCAGCAGAAAGAAATCGCCTATATGATAAATCACCTTGATTATCTGGGGAAAAATGCAGGTCAAAATCTTTTTGATATTGAGAATGAAATAGAGAAGATTATCGGCTATATGGGTGAGGAAGGGCTGTTAAAGCAGCAGCACATAGAAGGAGTATCCATATTTAGATACCAAAATGATATCTTCAAGCTTATGGATGCCATCGCCGGAAGAAATTTGTCGGAGGCCTTGGAACGACTTAATCATATGCTGGATGAGGGTGAAGTGGCAATACGACTGATGGTTACCTTAAGCAATCAGATAAAAAATGTATTGTCGGCAAAGCTGCTGCTGGAGGAGGGCTATAACCCTAAAATGATAGCTTCCAAGCTGGGGCTTCATCCCTTTGTGGCCTCCAAGGCCGCAGCTCAAAGCAATGGATATACGATAAAGCGACTTAGGGAGCTTTTAAATCATTTTTTAAATATGGATTTAATGATGAAGTCAGGAAGAATAAAGGATAGAATTGCCCTTGAATTGATCATTGTAGAAATATGTAGAAGCTAGTACCCTAAAGGCCTTTAAAATACTTAAACCGAGATTAAATTCTCGGTTTTTTTATTTTTTTACCAAAAAATAGAGGAAAATGTAAAAATATATAGAATATAGAAAAATTACCCAAAGTTACAAATGCGGACATAAAAAACAACACAGATAATTGGTTAGAATTTGCTTCGAAAGAGGAGTGTAGTGTATAAATGCTTGAAGCTATTAGAAACAGCACATTGACAATTTTAATATTGCAATCATGCATAACAGATATTAGAAGGGGCGTTGTAAAAAATTATGTAACAATTCCTTCCTTGCTGATAGGCTTAGTATTAGGGCTGAGTACTGGTGAATTAACTGTATTCAGAGATTCACTTTTTGGGGCTTTATTACCATTTTTATTATTATTGCCCTTTTTTGCTGCAGGAGCTTTAGGGGCAGGCGATATAAAGCTACTTTGTGGGATCGGAGGTTTGATGGGAACCAGCTTTATATTGAGCTGTATGCTATACGCCTCCATAATCGGAGGATTAATGGCTCTGGTGATTATGCTATACAGAAAAAGCCTTATGGGCAGGTTAAGCTATTTATTCAATTATGTCGTTGCTTATATGCTACATGGATATCCGGGAGCCTATTCACAAAATCGAGGCGGCGAGGAGAAGCTGCCCTTGGCGTTGGCTATAGGCCTTGGGGTAGCTGTAACGGTATTAATAAAATAATAAATCAATTAGGAGGTGCAACAATGGATAGATTCAGGCTGGTGGTAGCTGACGGAGACCAGTGCTATCTCAAGGCTTTAAACACCTATTTCCTCAGCCAGAGGCTTAATAGCATTGAAATTATTGCTATATCCGAGTACGAGAGGCTTGTTAAGCAGCTGCAGATGACAGAGGAAAGCATTGACTTGCTTTTAATAAATAAAGAGCTGCTGCTGCCGGAGCTAAATGTAAGCAAAGCTGCCGTCGTCGTACAGCTGCTGGAGGACCGTGGGGCCACAGAGGGCAAGCCTCCTCAGGAGGGTATTTACAAATATCAACCGATGGACAGACTGGTAAATCAAATTTTACAGCTGCTAAGTGAAAAAAAACCCGATAAAAATCTTCTGCTACATAAAAAAGAGGATGCGCCTAAAATATTGCTTTTTTACTCGCCATCTGGGGGCATTGGGCTTACTGCCGCATGTATTGCCGCTGCCAGAGCCACAGCCTCACTGGGGGGCAAAGTCCTATATCTGAATCTCGAAAATATTCCATCCCATTCTCTGCTACTAAAGCCCCATGACACCCTTAATGCCTCCAAGCTATACTATGCCATTAAAAAAAGAAGCAATAATATGATATTGAAGCTGGAGGCCAATGTGCTGCTGGATGCAGCCTCAGGACTACAATATCTGGCACCTCCCGACAGCCTTCTGGAGTCGGAGGAGCTGATGGTAGAGGACCTTCAGCTGCTGCTAAGGCTTCTAAGAGACAGTAGAATATATGACTATATATTCATTGATTCATCTCCTCAATTTAATACCAGGACTAAATTTCTGATGGAGGAATGCGACTCCATGGTTTTAATGTCAGAGGCTTCAACCATAGGTAGTCTGAAGCTTTCGATGCTGGAAAGGGAGCTGATGAGGAACAAGCTGGATGCCAAAATTGCCGATAAGCTGGTGCTGCTGGTGAAGGCTTATTCTGAAGGTGAGGAAGCGAAGACGCCAAGGCTCAGTATAAATGCTGTGGCAAAATACATGCTGCCAGCCATGACAGATATATATGTAAAACGCGCTCAGGGATTAGATTTCAACAAGGAAAGTGAATTCATTAGAACGATGGCTGCCTTTGCAGGTGATTTAATTAATAGCAATAGAAGGAAGGAATGACTATGGAGGCTGAAGGATTGGCGGGAATAATAGAAATACTGAAGCTTAAGGTTAAGGAGGTCATTGATTTAACTATGGTGCCCTCTGATGCTGAAATAGAGTCCGCTATAGAGGAGGTGGTCTTCAATTGGTCAAGGGAGAACTACCTCAGTATTCAAGAGAAGGAGGAGATTATTGACAGGATATTCAATGGTATGCGGAGGCTGGATATACTTCAGCCGCTACTAGAGGATCAGACGATAACAGAGATCATGGTAAATGGCCCCGAGTGTATATTTATTGAAAGGGGTGGCGGGCTGGAGGCAGTTGATGCTGTCTTCGAAAGCAGAAAAAAGCTGGAGGATGTTATCCAGAATATTGTTTCTAAGCTCAACAGGGTAGTTAACGAGGCCTCGCCTATTGTAGATGCAAGGCTTCAGGATGGTTCAAGGGTCAACGTAGTCTTATCCCCCATAGCGCTTGAAGGGCCTATTCTAACCATAAGAAAATTTCCCGAAAAATCCATAAGCATGGAGGAGCTGATTTCCTTTGGAAGCCTTTCGCAGGAGGCTGCAGAATTTCTAAAGCAGCTGGTAAGGGCAAAATACAATATTCTAATTTGCGGAGGTACAGGCTCTGGAAAAACCACCTTCCTCAACGTTCTTTCAAACTATATTCCACAGGAGGAGAGGGTTATTACAATTGAGGATTCTGCTGAGCTGCAGCTAAAGGCTGTAAAAAATCTTGTAAGGCTGGAGACTAGAAATGCCAATATCGAAGGCAGAGGAGAAATAAGCATTCGGGATCTGATAAAGGCGTCCTTGAGAATGAGACCAGATAGGATAATTGTAGGGGAGGTAAGGGGCCCTGAGGCCATAGACATGCTGCAGGCTATGAATACAGGGCATGATGGCTCATTGACAACAGGTCATGCAAACTCCACTGGAGATATGCTCAGCAGGCTGGAGACTATGGTCATCAGTGGAGCGCCTATACCGTTGGATGCCGTCAGAAGACAAATTGCCTCAGCTATAGATATTATCGTCTACATTTCAAGATTAAGGGATAAATCGAGACGTATCGTTGAGATAGCAGAGGTCATAGGCTACGAGGGCAATGAGGTTCTTCTGAATCCCCTCTTTTATCATAGAGAAACCGGGGAGACGGAGGAGGGTGGAATAATTGGAGGCCTTGTAAGGACAGGGGAGCTGAAGCATGTCGACAAGCTGACTAAAGCTGGAATAAAACCTATTATGTAAGGAAGGATTGCTATGAAGATATTATTTTGGATTATTGGAGGAATATCAGCTCTGGCAATACTGGGCTTGAGCATCCATAAGGAAAAAAGAGCAGAGTCTAAACCGAGGAAGGGAAAAAATCCCCTCTATTGCATGACGGTAAAGGAAAGTCTGTGGTCCTTACTATATGCTGCTGCCATAATTTTTGCCGTAGGCTACCTTTTCTACAGGAGTATTTTAGTAGCTGCATTGCTAATGCCTGTGGCGCTACTATATCCCGGAATTAAGGAGGAGCAGCTAATAAGACAGAGGAAGCGGCAGCTAAATCTACAATTCAAGGAGGCCCTGCATTGCATATCTACCTCGCTGGTGGTTGGGAAGTCAATTGAAAATGCTTTTAGAGAGGCTCCAGGAGAGCTTCTGCTACTGTATCCCGATGAAAGCACCACCATCATAAAGGAGCTTCAAAAAATCAATAGGTCCTTGGAAATGAATATGACAATTGAGGAGTCGATCATGGAGTTTGCAAAAAAAACTGAGCTGGAGGACGTTAATTATTTCGCTGAGGTCTTCATCATATGCAAGCGAACAGGGGGAAATTTGGTGGAGGTTGTGAGAAACACCTCTAGGATTATTTCCGAGAAGCAGGACTTCCTGCAGGAGCTGGAGCTGATGCTGGCCCAGAGAAGGTTTGAGCAAAGGCTGCTGTCTGTAATACCCGTATTTTTAATATTTGTTCTTTCTGCCACTTCGCCGGATTACATGAGCCCTGTCTTTACAACCCTTGCAGGAAGAATAGCAATGACTGCAGCCATAGGCCTGTTTCTGCTGGCCTTTTACATAGCTAATAAAATAATAGAAATAGAGGTGTAGCTATGTCCTTTTATTCAGAGGATATTAAGGGAGTGGACAGAAAAGATTTTCCCCTGCTGAAGCTCCTTCCCATAGGACTGCTGATATTAGATGCCATTCGGTATAAATTCAATAGAGGCTATGATAAGAGTCTTCTATACAAGCTGTCGGAGCTTTATGGCAGAGAAAATTCTCTAAAATATCTAAGGGTTTTTTGGGCTAATCAAATATTGGTGGTGCTTATGGTGGTGCCGATAACGATTCTTCTTCTGGTAGGGGGAGGGATAAAGGAGCCGTCGGGGGAAGCAATTTTTATCCTTTTTCTTGCTCCGGTTCTGGCGGTCTATGGTTTAAATGCAGAGCTTGACAAAAAGGTAAAGCTGAGAAGAAGGCAGCTTAGTATGGATTTCTGTGATTTCCTAAGCATCATGATCCTACTGATTAATGCTGGCATGAATATCTTCAGCGTCTGGGAGAGGATAGCCCTTGACCAAAGCAGATCAGGTATTTTCCATAATGAGTTGAAACGAGCCTATAGCGAAATTGTAGGTGGAAAGTCTGAAACAGAGGCCTATGAGGATTTTGCTCAACGCTGTAAAATACCGGAAATATCGAAATTTATAGCCCTTTTGCTGCAGAATATTAAAAAGGGAAATGATGAAATGGTGATGGCTTTGAGGCAGCAGGTAAATGAGAGCTGGAATCTTAGGAAGGGGCTGGCTAAGACTCTTGGTGAGGAGGCCTCGACAAAGCTGCTGCTGCCAATGATGCTGATGTTTGGAGGAATACTTCTTATAGTGATTACTCCTGCAATTTTAATTCTAAGTACAATGTAAAATTAGTGCCTCGTCGCAGTTAAAACTTAGGTTAGACCCTGCGATGAGACACACGAAGGGAGAGATTGAAATGTTAAAGCTATTAAAGGATTTTATGCTGGAGGAGGAGGGTCTTGGAACGGTGGAAATCGTACTGCTGATAGCAGTATTGGTGGGGCTGGCTCTGATTTTTAAGGACAGCATCATTGGCTTTGTAAAGAGGATTTTAGCCCAGATAACGGGACAGGAAGGCTCTTTTGACCCTGATACAATGGGAAATTGATGAGATGCAGAGGATGGAGAAATTCTTGTTGGATGACGACAGGAGGGGCAGCTTTACGGTTGAATTAGCTTTGGTTTTCCCGGTGGTGATGGTAGGGATTGTTGCAACCCTATACATTGTCCTCCTTCTATATCAATATGCATTTTTGCAATCATTGGTCAATAGGACTGCATATCGTGCTGCCGCAGAATACTCAGCCCTTGGCTCCATGGGGGGCTTGGGGGAGGATTTCAAGCTATTGAATGGGGAAAGAGGAGCAACTGTAAATAAAGGGCTATATTGGCAGCTGGGGCTATTTGATGATACGGATGGCAAGGAAGGTATCATTGAGGCGTATGCCAGAGAGGGCCTAAGGGGCTATCAGCCCTTGAAGCTGCACAATAGTACCGTAGAGGCCAGCGTAAGGAACTATATTGTCTACAAAAACCTTGAAGTGAAAATTGTGGCGGAGTACAGGCTGCCGGTCCTCTATGTAAACAATGCTCTCGGTATCAATACCAGCTTTAAAATTGTTGCTGAGGGTGAGGCCATGATTAAGGATAACACTGAAATAATTAGAAATACCGATTACCTCATAGACCTTATGGACAGAACAGAGGTCACCTCCGATATAAAGAGCAGCTATACAAAAATGCTGGAGACCTGGAGTAGGGGAGTTAATGATATCTTTAATAATTAAGGCAAGTCAGACTGCAAAAGGGGGGAGGAAGCTTTGCATAGGAGAAATGAAGGCGCCATAACCGTATTTTTCAGCATCACAATCCTGGCATTTATCGTCTTTACGGCAGTGATTGTGGAGGGCAGCAGAATAAAAATCGCAGAGCTTCAGGGACATAGGGCCTTAGAGGTGTCGGCTAACTCATTGCTGGCAGGCTATAACAGTTTATTAAAGGAGGAGTATGGCCTTTTTGCTCTTGCTAATCCCGATGGTGATTATGTGGACAGAACTGTTAAAGGGTATTTTTCCGGCAACACCTCTGAGGCGGAGGAATATTGGAATTTATATGATTACAGTCTAGATACCCTGGAAATTTCCTTAAAGGATAGTCTAAATGAAGCACCTGTGGTGAAGCAGCAAATACTTCAGCTGATGAAATATAGAGGCCTTGAGTCTTTGGGGGGGAGCCTTCTGGAAAAGCTGGAGCTTATATCCTCCACCGGGGATACCCTTCAAATCCTTGATAATAAATTGAAGCTGGAGAGAGAAATGCAAAAGCTTTCTAGCCTACAGCAGCAGCTAGAGCAGCTTGTAGAAACTGCAGCAGACTTTGATAAGGCAGAGGGCACTACGACTTTGAGTAATATCCAAGCTGAGGCAGCTGATATTCTATCAATTAAGTCCAATATCAGGGCGCTGGAGTCGGAGATATCCGGTATAAGAGCAAGTCTGCAGGATGCACCGGGCTCAGCCTCAGAGGCCATATATGAAGCCCTCTATCAGATAAGTCTCTCGTTGCAGGAATTAAACGATGAGGTAGCAGATAAGACAAGTGCTATAGTCGAGGAGTTTAGCCATATGAAGGAGCAGCTGAATATATATTTAGATGTAAGCTTAGAAATTCAAGCGGTGGTTCAGGACATTGCCCTGCAAAGATCTGCTGTGAATCAGGAATACCAGCAATATAAAGCTCATATGGAGGACAAGGGCCCGGAGCTGCAGGCGGATATTAGGGAGGCCCTTGAGAAGGAGCTGAAGGATTATGAGACGCTTTTGAATCCGGAGGAGCTACAGCTCATAGCGGCGGTGGCTAGGGATAATGAAGCAATTCTTCGCCAGGCAATTATTAAGCTGGATGCAATAGAAGAGGGCGTATTCGCAGGTATAAGGGCGAATCATTCCGATGGACTAAGAAATATGCAACCAGCGATTGAGGCATATGGAAGGCACATAGATGGCTACAAAACCGACAGCAGCTATACAATACCTCAGCTTACTATAGATGCGGACTCGGAAGGGGATATGGAGGATACCCGAGAGGAGGAGGCAGAGGGGGCGAAGGATATTGTTGAGGAGGAGGTCTCTGGCAGGACTGTCGCTATTTCTCAGGAAATACTGGAGCTATTGCCCTCGGCTGGAAAAGATATGGAAAGTCCTTCTGGGCAGGAGGCTGAGTTTGACGAGAATATGGTGGATGGAGGCTATACGGAGGAGAGCTTTTCAGGCTTTGCAGCAATCGCGTCCGGGCTGAAGGACTTTGGAATAGATTTGAGGGATCATTTATTTATAAACGAATATATCATAGGGACCTTTAAGCATTACACCTCAGAGCTGGATAAAGGAGCTAAGGGTCCAACGGGCCAGTATAAAAGCAATAGAGAAAGCTATCTTGACTATGAGGTGGAATATATTTTATATGGCAACCCAGCGCAGCTGGAAAATATTACTGACAGCAAGAGGGATATATTATTGATGCGCTTTGTTCTAAATATTGTCTATATTTATACTCAACCCCAGCTGGTAAATAGGGCAGCCATACTGGCAGCGGCTATATCTGCTCCCCTTGGAGGTGCGGCTATGCCCATTATTAAGACCATGATCATCGCAGGGTGGGCAATGGGCTATGCGACTGAAGATGCAAACAAGCTGCTGAAGGGGGAGGAAGTGCTTCTCTATAGGAGCAACGAGAATATAAAAACAAACTATCAGGATTATCTAAGATTCTTTTTATTGATGAGGGCATCAAATTCAGATAGTAGACTATTGCGGGTAATGGATCTAGTTCAGCTGAATATGCATAAAAAAAGAGAGGCTGGCTCCGGGTTTTATAGGGCGGATTATTATACAGGCCTCACTCTTGAGGGAGAGTACTCCATCAAATTCCTCTTTATGAGGCTGCCAATAATGCAAAGGCAGCTGGGGAACCTAAGTGAGAGATATAGCTTTAATAAAACCATATGGACCGGCTATTGAAGGTGAAAATATGAGTCGTATCATAAAGGATAAGAAGGGCTCTGTTACCGTTGAAGCTGCTATCGTATTGCCAATTTTTATATGTGCGGTGCTTACCATCGGCTTTTTAATAAGGGTATATTACATTCAGGAAATATTTCAGCAGGCAATAACAGAGGCAGCAAATGAAATTTCCTCCTATTCCTATATATACTACGCCTCAGGGCTGTATGAAATACAGGAGGATATTGACAGGGGCCTTCAGGAGGAGGCAGAGGAGGCAGAGGAGCTGGTGGAGGAGGCCGAAGACTTCTACAGCAGTCTTCTGGATACTAAAGAGAGTCTGGTAGAAACAAAGGATTCTCTTCAAGGGGGAATATCGGAATTTAAGGAGCATATGGCAGAAATGGAGTTCAGCAGGGGGATAGACAGGATTTTTGATATGATTGATGAGCTAAAGACCACTAGAACCCAGACTGAGGAGCTGCTGGAGAAGCTGAATGCCTTAACAGAGAAGGGGATGGATAATCCACAGGATAAGCTGATGAGCTTTGTTGCCCTAATGGGAAGCAATGCCTGGAAGGATGGAAAAACCTTTTTGGGAGGAGTTTTGTCGCAACAGCTGATGGAAAAGCATCTGAATACCCTTGAGGATGAGAATATTAACAATCGCTTGCTAAAGCTGCATATAATCGGTGGTATAGATGGGCTTGATCTTTCGGAATCGAAATTTTTTGAAGGCAATGAGGATATCAATATCGTGTTGAAGTATCAAATAAAGCTCCCCTTGCCTATAGACGTACTAAAAGCCATTCCTATAAGGCAGGAGGTCACTGTTAGAGGCTGGCTGGGGGGAGATTTACCTATGGATTTGGTGGTCCCACAAGCCAATGACAGTAGGCTGCCTCAAGAGCTGGTGGATGAGGTAGTGGAGGCAGGCTACGACATCTGGGCATTAAAGACCTATGACAGAGGAAGGGAGATTAAGCGGCTTCTGGGGACCAATATCGAGGAGGACTTCCCCATAATTGATAAGCTGGTGGATACGACAATAACCAGCATCAGGACCCATGACACCCGTTTAAAGAGCAATCAGGGCAGCAGCTTTATGCTTCAGCTTAAGGAGGATTTACGGAGAATAACAGATTTTGAAGAAAGAAGCTTTAGGGGCTTCACCATAGGGCAGGCGGACTATAGCAGCAAGGAGCTGAACTTAGTTTTTCCCGACGTGGAAATCACAGAGGAGCAAATAGCCTGCCTTTATGATATACGTAAAATGGCGGAGGATAAGGACATTAGCGTAAAGATAACTGTAGTCAGATAAGATCAAACGGGTGAGAAAATGATAAAGGGGATGGAAATGCTGATGGAGGGGCTTCAAATTGCTATTTATATAGGCTTTATAGTATTGATTGCAGCAGGCGCAATTATTGATTACAAAAGGCTTTATATTCCTAATAGAATTATAATCATGGTATTAATCCTTGGGACAGCTAATGTGGCATTTAACGATAATATGAGCATATCTCAGGCTCTTTTAGGGCTTGTAGGCATGGGTCTTACCATGCTAGCCCTATATTATATCTCCAAGGGAGCCATAGGGATGGGGGATGTAAAGCTGCTTTCTTCGATTGGCCTTTTTATGGGTTTTTGGGGTGCTATAGCTGCTACGCTTATGGCTGCCATATTATGTGGACTAGCTTCAATGGCACTCTTGACCATGGGGCTGGTGAAAAGAAGGAATCGTATAGCCTTTGGACCCTTTATCTTTGCAGGATCAATGCTCTATATTCTTATTGAAGGAATTGCACCCTACTTAAACCAAAGACTGCTATAGTGTAAATAAAGGGGGGACGATACATGGAGAGAAAATTCGATTTTTTCTATGAAACAAATGCAAACGGCAGCTATATTGTTCTAAAGCTCAAGGAGGAAACTGAAATAATAAGCCATCAGCTGAAGATGCTATTAGCCAACGAAATTCCTCAAACCTTACCCCTTCACATTAGGTATGAGGACGGCGAGGCCTATATCAGCTACTATATTACCTCAAAGCAGCCGTTGCAAAAGCTGCTGGAGCGAAAAAAACTAACAATAGAACAGCTGTTGGAGCTTATGCAGGGGGTTTGCAGAGGCTTGACGGAGGCCAATAGATATCTTTTGTTTGAGGGCAGCTATCTTATAGATTTTGAATACTTATATGTAAATCCGGTGGACTTTGGTGTATCCATGATTTATTTGCCCCTTCAGCTTGACAGCAAGGAGGTAAATACAGCCCTTCGACAGCTATTCAACAGGCTGCTCCTATATGTATCAGAGGAGGAGGAGGGTATAGATAAAGGCTGCCTTCACAAAATTTTTCTGATGATTAATCAGGAGGACTTTAGTATAGCCGGCATATCAAAGGAAATAAAGGATATCAGGCTTTTAAATACAGGAGGAGCCACTGCCCAACAGTCTAGGGTTGAAAAAAAACCGTTGGTTGAAGCCAAGGAGGATAAGAGGAAGGATACGCCTGAAGAGGCTATATTGCATAAGAAGGCTAAGTTCGTCATAGGTCTTAACAGAGAGGGGCTTATGCTGGCATTGAGTCAGGTGCTGCTACTAGCCATTATCGGCTTGTTGTTTTTTGAAGAGCGGGCAGGCGTGCTGAGAAATGGTAAAATAGACTGGACAAGGCTCATAGGATTTTTATTGGTACTGGCGGTACTGGATTATTTTGTAATCAAACAGCTAACGAAGGCCATCGGTTCTTCGGCAGTGACAACAGCGTCAGAGGAATCAAAGAAGTCGAGGGCATTAACCGATAGGAAAAGGTCACCGAAGCATCAGGAGGACAAGGAAATTAAGCCGACAAACAGGAATAAGCCAAATAGGCCAGCTCAAAATAACGATACACAATTTGTCAAAGCAGATGCCATTGCCTTTCTAAGCGTCAACAGAGATGGTTTTGCTGAAAATATTGCTATAACAAAGTCAAGCTTCATCATAGGCAAGCTAAAGGAGCAGGTGGACTGCCTGCTGGATGTTAAGACTATAAGCAGGCTCCATGCGGAAATCAGCTACATAGATGACATATACTACATAAAGGACCTAAACTCTAAAAACGGAACATATATAAATGGTGAACGAATCGAATCAAACAGGCAGTACCAGCTTAATAATGGGGATTTAATAACCTTTGCAGACCAGAGCATGAGCTTTAATAGAGCAGAGGGAAGGGCTGTATGATATATATAAGCATTTTTAAATATATTATTGGGAGGATTTTTAATGAATAAAAAATACGCTGGTATATTATTGGGGCTAATAATATTAAGCTCCAGTTTTTCCAATGCATTGAACATTACAGATGCCATTGAAATCAATAACACAATTGACATACATATAGAGAATACCCTTAATAGCTTCAAGGATATTTCATCAGATGATTGGTATCTAAGCAAGGTGGCAAAGCTGGTGGCTTTGGGAGGTATCAATGGATATGACGACAGAACCTTTAAGCCCAATAACGCAATATCTCAAGGGGAATTTATAAAAATAGTGGTGGCGGTCTTTAATGGAGAGGAGGCCTCAGTCTCCTCCGGACAGCATTGGGCTATGAGTTATGTAAGAAGGGCTGAGGAGCTGGGCTATATAGATGCAGGGGAGTACAAGGCTGCCAATCTGGATAAGCCTATAACCAGATACCAGATGGCAAAGATAGCTGTAAGTGTAGCCACCGACAGGGGAGAAACCTTTCAATCAAATATGCAGGACTATGTTTATCAGATTAAGGACTATCTAGCAGTACCAGCGGACTACAGCAGTGAGGTTTTGAAGGCCTTTACCCAAGGGATAATTACAGGCTATACTGACGGAGCATTCAAAGGCAGCCAGGGCCTAACAAGAGCAGAAGCCTCAACAGTTATAGTAAGGATATTTGACGAAGCAGAGAGGGTATTGCCGGAGACACCGGTAGCTACCAGTGAGATAAAGAAGATTGAGGAGGTTATTAGTAATCCTGAGGCTATACATGATGATTTTGAAATTGAATATGCTCAAATATTTTCAGTTAATCCATATGAAACAGATTTATATACAAATCATGGTACTACCTTCTTTAAGGTTGTAGGTTTAAGCAATCTATATATAATAAAGGACAATAGTATTATCAGGGTAATGGAATCCTACCCTAATCCTGACGGATTTAGATATCATGTTATTCCGGATGATATTATTTTAAGCGAAATAGAGCAATTTGGGGCAGTAGCCTTTGATAATGACACAATGATAGTATTACCAAATCCCTTTAGATAGAGGTGACAATGTGAAAAAGCTTACTTTTGTATTAATTATATTAATACTATTATCTTATACATCATTTGCCAATAGCTCAGGGCGCCAGATGTATGAAACACATTACAGGCTGGATACAGGGGTAATATTTATATGGAAGAATTCTGCCGGAGATTGGCGGGATGGAAAACCGGGAGAGGATTATACCTCTGGCTATACATTAAATTTGGCCGGAAATCTAAATCCCAGTGATATATATGATATTAAGGTATATCCATATATATCGGGTGAAATTTCCTTTAACACAGATAATTTTTTATGGTTCACAACTGTTTATGCCACGAACCAATCAATGTATAATGAAAATTACTATGCTAGAGCTTCAAAATCCATAGATATAAAGTCAACAAATGTCATATACAACAATCAAACAGGAAATCTTCAAGTAATCTATACAGCAAATCTTACCCCTATTGTAGAGCGACTTGATGTAAAAAATACCTTGAAATCCCCCAACGGCGAGCAAATAATCTACGACTACATGGGCCTTACCCCTGAAACTGCACCTCAAGAGTTTAAGGATGCATTGGAAACCGTAAAAACCTTTCATGATAACGTAGAGGGGTATCTTTATTTCGTCCCAACAATAATAGAGTACAAGGTCAAAAAAAGCATTGATGTGGAGGCTATGTATAATATACGGTATATCTTCTCTACCTTTAACGACTACACCATAAACCGAGCTGCCAATACTAAAAATCATACCTTCTGGATGATGTCGCCTGAATATCCTGACGGAGTTACGGATGAATTCCTGGTAGAGGTTAGAAGCCATGTTATAAACACCGATACAGGAATATTGGAAAGAAGAGTTAATCCCATAACCCATATCGAATTTAATGAAAATCAGGTAATTCAAACGATAGATTTTATAGCCGATGGTACCCCAATAGATGCCACCATATGGAGAAAGTCAGTAGAAAGAACAGATTTGAATGAGGTATTTAAGGCGCAATTTTTCCGAGGCTACACCAAGGAGCACAATGGTGAAACCTATTATTTTTACCAATACTACCAAGCAGCAGCAGATGGAGAGATGTATCCAATAAAAAAAGCATTTATTAGGGTGCCAGCTGCCAACACTCAAAGCTTTATCGGAAGATACGGCTTTACAAATATAGATGACTATGAGTACTGGGTACTGAATCCATAGCTGATAATGATGATCGAGGTATAAATATGAAGCGGGTGGCTTTGGGATTGACTCCTCCCGGTGGATTATATATTGGCGCATAAATGGCCTTCCAATCGCATTACTACCACTGGAAGGTCATTTGAGCGCGCATTTAGATAAAAAAGTTTCAATCAATCAAATGTGTGTACTTTATTCCCACTTGAAAAAACAGAGGGAAATAGTGATACATATTACTGCAATCACAATCATCACGAGCACCGGAATGAAAACACTATCGAATGGCAGTCCAAGTGAAGCGGCTTTGAGAATTTTTATTCCTTGTGTCAAGGGTAATATATCCGCTACTTTTTGGAGGGCAACCGGCATAACTTCATAAGGCAGAGTAGCGCCCGAAAAAATAAGCATTGGAAAATACAGGAGGCTAGCAGCGGCACTTGCTATTTTCATGTTTGGGGCAATTCCTCCTACCAGCAACCCAATGCTGAACATTGACAGCATAACCAGCATGTATGCTCCTAAGAATTGAAGCCATGAGCCGTATAACTGGTAGCCAAAAAATATTGCCCCTGCCATGTAAACAAGGATAAGTGAAACAACTGAATAAAGCGCATAAATGACGACCTGTACCGCCAAGATAAGAGCAGGACTGGTAGGCGTTACCTTGAATCGTTTTAATATTTTCCTACTTCGATAATCAGATACGACTAAGGGAAGCCCCATCACTCCCCCGGCACAAATGGCAATGGTCGACACCGCACCGAAGGATTGCTCCAAAAAGGTATATTCTGCGCCGTCAAAAGCCGGCTTATTTCCGAAAACTGCTCCCAAGATAATGACTACAACAACAGGCATACAGATAGCAAAAATAAACATATCCATCCCGCGGAGTGATAACTTGATTTCTGTTTTAAGTAAGGCTCTAAATGCTTTCATTTTTTACCTCCTCGTCTGTGTACCAAAGGTATGCATCCTCAAATTTTTCATAAGGACTGTTTGCGATCGCTTCTTGTACTGTCCCGTAAAAAATGCTTTCCCCTTTTTTCAAAATCATGATTTTGTCGCAAAGAGCTTCTACCTCGTCCATGAAATGAGAGGTTAATAGAATCGTAATGCCTTTCGCTTTTAAATCAGTAAGGCTTTTCCAAACATCCCGACGTGCCTTAGCATCCAAGCCAGTGGTAATCTCGTCCAAGAATACGACTTCTGGATTTGGAATCAGTGCCAGCACGATAAAAAGCCGTTGCTTTTGACCTCCAGAAAGCTCACTGACCAGGCTTCTCAGCTTCTCAGAAAGTCCGAATTGTTTTAGAAGGGCAGCATAATCCAGAGAGGTTTTGTAAAGCGAAGTCGTGACCTCGCATAGTTCAGCTACCCTTATTTTGTCTTGGTAGTTAGCTTCCTGAAACTGAACACCAACCCTCTCAAACAATTTTTTTCGCTCTTTTTGCGGATTCATTCCTAAAATGGATACTGTTCCGCTATCTTGTTTTTTCGTTCCTAAAATACATTCAATTGTGGTGCTTTTACCCGCACCATTTGCCCCCAACAAGCCAAATACCTCTCCGCGGCAAATGGAGATATTGACATCCTCTACAGCTTTGATATGGACGTAAGACTTGCATAGTTTTTTTACTTCAATCGTTGTTTCCATGAAATTGAATCCCTCCTGTTTTCTTTGTATAAAAAGAATAACACCGGACTAAAGTCTGGTGTTAAAGTGTAGGGTTATCACGAAAATGTTTTTTCATTTTCTCAAGATGAGCAAGCATAGCTTTTGCATTTTGCTCAGCGTAATGCAGTGATGTGAGCAGCTTATCGCATACAGAAATAATATCGTCATTTTCTTTTGGGGTGTCGATCACTTGCCGAATGTCGGCTTCTGGATTTTGAGATAGCGTATTCAGCATTCGTAAAATTGCTGAAAGCGAGTAGTTTGCACAGCGCAAGGAACGTATGATTTTCAGCTGCCGAATATCATCATCGGTATAAACACGATAGCCATTTTGCTTTCGCTTTACTGTCAGCAAGCCGTTCATTTCCCAATTTCTTAAAGCATCTATTGAGGTTTGTAGATAATCTGCCGTTTCTTTTCTAGTTAAAAATGTAGTATCTTTTTCCTGGCTGTCACCTGACAACAACTTCTCTGTAATCACTATGGCTTCTTCCGCATTTCTTTGCTCATTTCTAATCTGTTGCAGATAATGGTTCGTCAAACAAATTGCTTTGTTAAAATTCCCGAGGGCGGAGGTTTTAATAATAGCAATCGCTTGCTTCCTCAGGCCATTTTGCAGGACTTCAACCTTTAGAGCAATTCTTGCAAATTTAATCTGCTCCATATGGAAATCTGTAAAGACACGATAACCGTTTTCTTTGCGCTCTGGTTTAGGAATCAGTTCAAGCTCTTCATATAGCCGTACTGTATTAGGATGGATTCCAATATGATGCGCAATTTCAGATGTCTTGTAAATTGTCATTGTATCACCACCATTCTATAGCACCATAATATCACCATATTAAAGTCTGGTGTTTATATGGAGGGTTTTAATTGTAACTCATGAAAATAAATAGTGCAAGGGTGTGAAACCTAATAATGTAAAAGCAAGCATCAGTTCCCCCTGCTTTAGTCTTTGCACGCATTAATATATTAAAATTATGTCAAATTTTTAATAATTATTTGCGATACATAAGAAAGACAGAACAAAACAGCAATACATTACGTCCTTATAGGTAGAGTGCTTTGTTGTATGAAAGCCTTTCTTAAGTCTCATACTACCTTTTAGAAGCCTGAGACTAGCACTATATTATAAAATAATGTATAATGAGTTGTTAAAACAATTTGCTAAAGAGGTGTAATTTATGATATTATTTGATCCGTTGGAGGTCCCTGCAATTTGCAGAATAGGTATTATGGGAGGAACCTTCGATCCGATACATATAGGTCATTTGTTTATTGCGGCGGAGACTCTGGAAAAGCTTTCATTGGATAAAATCATTTTTATTCCTGCTGGGGTTTCCCCCCATAAAATAAACAGCAAGACCACCAGTCCAATCCACAGACTGCTGATGACGGCTATAGCTGTAAACAGCAACAAAAGCTTTTATTTATCCGATATAGAAATAGAAAGGGAGGGTCCCTCCTATACGATTGATACCATAAGAAGCCTAAAACAGCTCTTACCAGAGGCTGCAGAGCTATTTTTCATTACCGGAGGAGATACATTTATAGATCTTGATAGCTGGAGAGATTATGGACAATTGCTGCAGCTGGCGAATTTCGTCGTATTTACTCGGGCTGGCTATGACAATGGGCTTTTGGATGAAAAAATACTGCGGTTTCGTGATGAGTTTAGTTCCAATATCACAAAAATAAGCATACCCCTATTGGAGGTTTCCTCCACAGATATCAGAGAAAGGGCAAAAATGGGTAGAACAATGAAATATCTCATTCCTGAAGGCGTAGAGGAATACATACTTAAGAACAGACTATATAAGGACCTAGAGGTGAAGAAATGAATCGGCAATTGATTACAGAAATAGAGAAAAGCATAAAGGAAGTTATGCAGTTGAAAAGATATACCCATACCCTAGGAGTAGTTGATGCTGCCATTTATTTGGCGAACAAATATGGAGCAGACCCTGAGGAGGCAAGGATTGCCGCCCTATTGCATGATTATGCAAAGGACTATACAGAGGAGGAGCTCAAGGCCTATGTTCTTCAGCATCAGCTGGAGGTTGACAAGGTATTGCTGGAGGCTTACCAGCTGTTACATGGCAAGGTGGCTGCTTCAATTGCAGAAATAAAGTTTTCCATTAAGAACAGAGATATTCTAAACGCAATTGAAAACCATACCACCGGAAGAGAAAATATGAGCATGCTGGAAAAAATAATATATCTGGCAGATTTCATAGAGCTGGGACGCAGCTATCCAGGTGTGGATGAATTGCGTCTAAGGGCTGAGGAAAGCCTTGATAAGGCTGTTCTAATGGCCTTTAATAATACAATAAAGTACGTATTGGATATAGAAAAGCTTCTGCATCCAAACACTATTTTAGCCCGTAATGAAATTCTCAGCAGGCTGGAAGGAAAATAGAGGTGTATAATGTCTAGAGTTGAAAACAAAAAGCAAAATAAAAAGCGAAAAAGGCTTTTGCCTTTGATAGTAATAGTACTAGCGATTATATTAGCAGGAAGCTTTGTAAATCGCCTTATGGCAGACGAGCCGGACCTGGATGGAAAGGACTTCTTTGGTAGGGATAAAAACGTCAGATTAAATATTTTGGTATTTGGAATTGATGCCTCCAGCAAGGAAAAGGCAGATAGCACTAGGTCAGATTCTATTATGCTATTAAGCGTCGATTCATCGGGAAAGAACCCAGTTTTACTGTCTATACCAAGGGATACCAGAGTTGAAATACCAGGCAGAAAAAATCCTGACAAAATAAATCACGCCCATGCCTTCGGTGGGCCTAGCCTGTTAGTGGAAACCGTAGAAAAGCTGTTTAATTTAGAGATAGATCATTACGTACGTATAAACTACAAATCGGTGGAAGAGGTTGTTGATGCTCTCGGAGGCATAGAAATAGATGTGCCCATGAACATGAAATATTATGATCCATATGACTCGCCGCCTCTAAATATTAATATTAAAAAGGGGCTGCAGACTTTAAATGGCAAGGATGCTGTTCATTTCATGAGATTTAGAAAGGGCTATGTAAATCAGGACCTAGGAAGGATTGAAGCCCAGCAGCAGTTTGTCAAGGCTACGATGGACAAGCTGATTTCACCAGCAACCTTGGTTAAAATACCACAGCTTATAGACATATTTTTCAATAATGTGGATACAAATATTACAAAGTCCAAGATGCTATCCTATAGCACAATGGCGTTAAAGATAAACACTGAGGATATCGTGAGGCTGACTGTGCCAGGAAAACCAAGTACAATCAGCGGCATTTCCTATTACATAGCAGATAATGAGGAGCTATTAACGATTAGAAGCCAATATCTACTAAATAAGCCGCAGGTAGCCTACAATGTCGTGGTTCTAAATGGCGCAGGTATAAGCGGACTGGCGAGCAAATCTGGTAAACAGCTGGAGGATAACGGAATCAAGGTATTTAATACGGGAAATTTTGATGGTGATAAGGTAGAGAAATCCTATATCGAATATGTAGACGGCTTTAAGGATCAGGCACAGGAGATTGCAGAGCTTTTAAATATCAACAAAATAATAAAGGTCAAGGAGCTTGAGGAAAACCTGCATGTAAGGGTTGTCCTTGGCGGAGATTTAAAATAAATTTTGTGGTGCTGGATAAATAATCTGCATATATATTAATGTCCCATTAGTAGATAAGCCTTATATTTGGTAATAATATTCTACGAGGACAAATACTACTGCAATAGGGGGATAATATGGCAACATTTTTAACTTTAGCATTATTCATTCTTGGTTTGTTGGTTATAATCAAAGGTGGAGACTGGTTTGTTGAGGCTGCTGTTTGGATAGCTAAAATAACTGGAATACCCAGTATTTTTATCGGGGCCACCATTGTAAGCGTGGCTACAACCTTACCCGAGCTGCTGGTCTCAACAATAGCAACCTATCAGCATTACTATGATGTAGCCTTGGGTAATGTCGTCGGCTCCTTAGTATGTAATATCGGCCTTATTCTTGGCCTAACAGCAGTTATTTCACCAATAAAGATGAGTAGAAAAAGCTTCACCATTAAGAGTGTAATTATGCTGCTATGCGGTTTTCTGATATTATTCTTTGCAACTGATAAGCTGATCAGCTTATATGAGGGGACCATACTGCTAATAATATTCGCTATCTATATCATTTATAATATTATGGAGCTGAAGCTAGGCGGCAATAAAAAAGAGCATTATGAAGGTGAAACTATAGAGTATAGCCGTCGTCATACCACGGGATACATACTAAAGTTTATTTTCGGAGCAGTCTTTATAGTTGTAGGTGCAAGACTATTGGTTGATAATGGTGTGGCACTGGCTAATATCATAGGAATACCTGAACAAATAGTAAGCCTTACGCTCATTGCACTGGGCACCTCTCTACCGGAGCTTATAACTGCGATGACATCAATAGCAAAGGGACATCATGGCATTTCAGTTGGAAACATTATAGGCGCAAACATTTTAAATATGCTGATGGTTATAGGCACCTGTGCCAGAATCAGCAGTGGCGGTTTGGTCATAAGCTATCAGAATGTTATGCTGGGGGCTACGATTTATAATGTTCCCCAAACCCTTTACTTAGATCTTCCTGTTTCGCTGGTGCTGATGCTGATATTGGTAATAGGGGGCTCTATAACGGGGAAAATAAGCAGAGCATTAGGCTTTACTATGCTGGCGATTTATGGGGTATATCTATTTACACTGGTTAAGCTATTTTTATAGGGGCAGTTTTGAGTGTCCTCTAATATAATATACAAAAGCTATAATAAAGAGGAGGCAGTTGATGGATAATCAGATTTTGGATTTAGCATATAGAATTGTTCATTATATTGATGAGAAGAAGGGGGAAAATATCATCCTATTAGATTTAAGAAAAATTTCCTCCATTTGCGATTACTTTGTTATCGCCAGCGGAACATCCTCACGACAGGTTAAGGCAATTATTGACGAGGTTGAGGGTAGGCTTGCCAAGGATCATATATTCTTTGCCCACAAAGAAGGCTATGATGGGGGGCGATGGGTGCTGCTGGACTATGGCGACATAATCCTTCATGTATTTCATGAGGAGGACAGAGCCTTTTACAATATCGAAAAAATTTGGAAGGATGCAGCAATTATAAATATTGACAAATTTGTCAATAGTAATATATAATTTATATAATTTAAAAAAATCATATACAAAGGCTATAGGGAGTAG
The DNA here is from genome assembly GCA_048264125.1 of Natronincolaceae bacterium. GTDB lineage: Bacteria > Bacillota > Clostridia > Peptostreptococcales > Natronincolaceae > M1-B18. The sequence goes on along the minus strand of JBLXDM010000004.1, from coordinate 232,477 downwards.
TAAGCAATGAGATTTTTAAGAGAGTCGATGGCTGGTGGGAATCGATAGATCTAATGCTGAACTTGCCCGTGAAGTATAGCCGGGATGGATTCCTATATCAACCGTTAAAGTGGACTTTCTTGTCAATTAGGGTGGTACCGCGGGTGTAAACTCGTCCCTAAGTGACACGAAGGTTTTTTTATTTTAATATATTAGTCGAGGAGGAGGACAAAAATGGCAAATTATAAGCATAAAGAGGTTGAAAAGAAATGGCAAAGGCAATGGGAAGAGAGCAATGCCTTTGCAACCTTTGAAAATGATAAACCAAAGTACTATGTGCTTGAGATGTTCCCATATCCTTCTGGGAAGATACATATGGGACATGTTAGAAACTATTCGATAGGAGACGTTATTGCTCGCTTCAAAAAGATGAAGGGCTATAGCGTATTGCATCCAATGGGCTGGGATGCCTTCGGATTGCCTGCTGAAAATGCCGCTATAAAGCATGGTATACACCCGGATATTTGGACCAAGAAGAACATTGAAGAAATGAAGGAGCAGCTGAACCTATTAGGTATAAGCTATGATTGGAACAGAGAGGTGGCAACCTGCAGTCCCGATTACTATAAATGGACCCAATGGCTTTTCCTAAAATTTTATGAAAAGGGCCTAGCCTATAAGAAGGAGTCCAGAGTTAACTGGTGTCCATCCTGTGAAACAGTACTTGCCAACGAGCAGGTGGTTGCAGGCCTTTGCGAGCGCTGTGACAGCAAGGTAGGGAAAAAGCTTCTAAACCAATGGTATTTTAAGATTACCGACTATGCTGAAACCTTACTGGAGGACCTTGAAAAGCTGGAGGGCTGGCCAGAAAAGGTTAAAATCATGCAAAGGAACTGGATCGGCAAAAGCAAGGGTGCTGAGATTGACTTTGACATAGCCGATTCCGATAATAAGCTTAAGGTATTTACCACCAGACCCGATACCATCTTTGGTGCCACCTACATGGTATTGGCTCCTGAGCATCCATATGTGGAGGAGTTTGTTAGAGGAACAGAATATGAGGCTCCGGTAAATGCGCTGGTGACCAAGCTGCAGCATATGTCAGATATAGAAAGAACCTCTACTGAAATTGAAAAGGAGGGGATATTCATCGGTAAGTATTGCATCAATCCACTTTCCGGTGAAAGAATACCAATTTATATCGCAAACTATGTATTGATTGACTATGGTACTGGAGCAATAATGGCGGTTCCTGCCCATGATCAAAGGGATTTAGACTTTGCTCTGAAGTATAGCATTAAGGTGACACCGGTTATTCAACCCGTTGATGGGGAGCTAAATGTTGAGAAGGAGGCCTACGATGGCGAGGGCGTAATGATTAACTCTCAGCAGTTCAATGGCATATGCAATGAAGAGGCCTATGATAAAATAGTTAAGGCACTTGAGGCTAAGGGAGCTGGTAAGGGCACCATCAATTATCGTCTTAGAGATTGGCTGCTTTCTAGACAAAGGTACTGGGGAACTCCGATTCCAATTATAAATTGCGAGGATTGTGGTGCTGTGCCGGTTCCGGAAGAGGATTTACCCCTTGAGCTACCTATAGATGTTCAATTTACAGGAAAGGGTCTTTCTCCATTAACCACCAGCAAATCCTTTATGGAGGTAAAGTGTCCTAAGTGTGGTAAAACAGGCACAAGAGAAACCGACACCATGGATACCTTCGTAGATTCCTCCTGGTATTTCTTGAGATATGCTGATGCTAGAAACAGTGAAGCTGTCTTTGACAAGGCTAAGGCAAATTATTGGATGCCTATTGACCAGTATATTGGTGGTGTAGAGCATGCCATTCTGCATCTCCTATATGCCAGATTTTTTACAAAGGTAATAAGAGACCTAGAGCTTGTGGATGTGTCAGAGCCCTTTAAGAACCTGCTTACTCAGGGAATGGTGCTGAAGGATGGAGCGAAGATGTCAAAGTCTAAGGGCAACGTCGTGAGTCCTGAGGAAATCATCGAGAAGTACGGCGCAGATACTGCAAGGCTATTTGTTCTATTTGCCGCACCTCCTGAAAGGGATTTAGAATGGAGCGATCAAGGGGTTGAAGGCTGCTACAGATTCTTGAATCGTGTATGGCGTTTAGTCGAAGAGTCTATAGAATATGATTACTTTAATAAGACATCAGATGAAGCATCTAAGGATGACAAAAATATAAAATACATGATTCACAACACCATTAAACGGGTATCAGAGGATGTAGAGGACCGTTTTAACTTCAATACCGCCATAAGCGCAGTCATGGAGCTGGTCAACGACCTTTACAAATACAAGGAAGCCAACCGAGACAGCTTCAATGGTCAATTGTTCAAGGAAGCGATATCCAGTATCATTATTCTTCTTTCACCCTTTGCACCTCATATGACAGAGGAGCTATGGCAAATGCTGGGCAATAAAGGTCTCGTTTATGATGAAGCATGGCCCCAGTACGATCCACAGGCAATTGTCAAGGATGAGGTTGAAATAGTTATTCAGGTAAATGGTAAGCTAAGGGATAAGATGATGGTTTCTGCCTCTATGTCTGAGGAGGAGCTAGAGGCCATGGTAATGGCTAATGATAAGATTAAAGCTGTGTTGGAGGGATACACTATTGTTAAAGTCGTAAAGGTTCCGAAGAAGCTGGTAAATTTCGTAGTAAAGTAGGGGAGATAATTATGGGGAAAAACTTGCATCCAATATTAACAAGCATGCTTCCAATGGTGGAAGGCATTGCAAAGACCTTAGGCAAGAACTGTGAGGTCGTATTGCACGAGATAAGCGATTCTAAAAAGTCTATCGTAGCGATTTCTAATGGTCATGTTACAGGCAGAAGTGTAGGCAGCCCAATGCTGGACGTAGGCGTTAAGGCTATACGGAAGGGTAATGATGCCGACAACATTCTGAACTATAGAAATAAGAGCTCCGACGGCAGAGTATTAAAGTCCTCTACCATGTTTATTAAGGATGAGGCGGGGGAAATAATCGGCTGCCTATGCTTAAACATTGACATTTCAGAATTGATCGTATCTCAAAAGGCCTTAGAGGAGCTTACTCAAACCGACATAAAGGGAGAAATAAACCTGGGTGATTTCCCCGTAAACAGCGTAAATGACGTTCTTATGAATATAGTTACCGATACCCTTGAGCATTATGGCAAACCTGTTGCCTATATGAACAAGGAGGAGAAGGTAAATATAGTAAAGAAGCTGGACGATCAAGGAGCCTTCCTTATAAAGGGAGCCATCGATTATGTAGCCAAAATTCTATGTGTATCAAGATACACAATTTATAACTATCTAGACGAAATAAGAGTAAACGGTTAGGAGGATTTCAATCATGAATAAGGTAATCAACACAGTTAATGCACCAGCAGCCATAGGACCCTACTCACAGGCCATTAAGGCTGGAAATACTCTGTATGTCTCAGGGCAAATACCCTTTGTGCCTGAAACTATGCAATTGGTGTCAGAGGATATAAAGGAGCAAACAAAGCAATGCCTGGAAAATCTCAAGGCTATCCTTGAGGAGGCAGGCATGAGCCTAAATGATGTTGTTAAGACCAGTGTTTTTATTAAGGATATGAATGAATTTGCTGCAATTAACGAGGTTTATGCCTCCTACTTCACCGACAATAAGCCTGCAAGGGCCTGCGTTGAGGTAGCAAGGCTTCCGAGAGATGTAAGGGTTGAAATTGAAGCAGTGGCAGTGACGGAATAAAATATATAGAGCTGGGAAACCGGCTCTATTTTTCATGTTTTAAAAAAAACTATTGACACAATCCATAAGCTGAAATACAATTAAGCAAATGGAAATAGTATGAAATGTCAAAAAAATAAAATAAATATACTCTTATTCAGAGTGGTGGAGGGAATAGGCCCTATGAAACCCAGCAACCAGTACATAAGCTATGTACATGGTGCTAATTCCTACAGTGTAAGCTGAAAGATAAGAACCGACAAAGCTCTTTACTTTCGTGAAGGGCTTTTTTATGTACTTTTATAGGAGGGGAGACAACAATGAAATTTGATTTTGATGTGTTGGTCAGCAGAGAAAAAACGAATTCTACAAAGTGGAATATTGAAGAAATCTCTGGGGAGAAGGGCCTATTGCCTATGTGGATTGCAGATATGGATTTTGAAACTGTGCCACAGGTGAAGGAGGCAATTATTGATAGGGCCGCCCACGGTATTTATGGCTATACCCAAAGAGGCAGTGACTATTATGAGGCAATTTTAGCATGGAATAAAAAAAGACATCAATGGCAGCTTCAAAAGGAATGGATAACCCACAGTCATGGGGTTGTGAACGCCTTATTTACGGCTATAAGGGCCTTTACTGAATTAGGAGACGGCATTTTGGTACAGCCTCCTGTCTATCATCCCTTCTATAGGGCGATAAATTATTGCGACAGAAGGCTATACACCAACCCTTTAAAGGAGGTGCAGGGTAGGTATGAGATAGATTTCGAGGATTTCGAGGCCAAGCTGAAGGATGGTGGCGTTAAGCTATTTATGCTATGCAATCCGCATAATCCTGTAGGCAGGGTATTTACGAAAGAGGAATTAGCTGCTATGGGGGAATTATGCTTGAAATATAATGTTCTGGTGGTGGCGGATGAGATCCATTCAGACCTTATTTACCGGCAGCATAGGCATATTCCCTTCGCATCAATTTCGGAGGCCTATCAGCAGAATTCTATAACCTGTACAGCCCCCAGTAAAACCTTCAACCTTGCGGGCTTGGCTACCTCAAATCTAATCATACCTAATGCAGAGCTTAGGAAGAAGTACAATTGGGCCAATGAAAATGTAGATATTAATCCATATAATATATTTGGCGCTATTGCCTGTGAGGCAGCCTATAGGCATGGTGAGGAATGGCTGGAGGAGCTGTTGACATATTTAGAGGGAAATAGAGACTATGCCTTGGATTATATCAATAATAATATACCGCAAATAAAGGCCTATAAGCCTGAGGGGACATATTTTCTCTGGCTGGACTGCCGAGGTATAGGGTTAAGTAAGGAGGAGCTGGAGAGCTTTATGCTTAATAGCGCAGGGCTTTGGTTGAACCAGGGTTATATTTTCGGTAAAGAGGGGGAGGGCTTCGTAAGAATTAATATTGCCTGCCCGAGAAGTATCATAGAGGAGGCCATGCTTCGATTAGGTAAGGCCGTAGCTGAGCTGAGGGATGGAAAGTAATAATTGAAGAAAGGAAGATGTTGAAATTGACACTACAATTCGATACCAAATTAGTCCATGGAGATTTAAGCTTTGACGAAGCTACTGGAGCCATAAGCTATCCAATTTATCAGAGCGCTACCTTCAAGCATAGGGGCTTTAAGCAATCCACCGGCTTTGACTACTCAAGGGAGGATAACCCAACCAGACAAAAGCTAGAGAACACCATAGCTGTTTTGGAGGGGGCTGAAGCGGCCTTTGCATATTCCACTGGAATGGCGGCTGTGGCAAACGTACTGCAGTTATTTTCATCAGGTGATCATCTAATCATATCAAATGATTTATATGGTGGCAGCTATCGGCTTTTTGAGGAGCTTTTGAGAAAGCAATATCAGCTGGATTTCACCTATGTGGACACCAGTAATATAGAGAAAATTGAAGCCGCCCTCAGGGAAAACACTAAAGCCGTATTTATTGAAACCCCTACGAATCCTATGATGAGAATAAGTGATATAAGGAAAATATCTGAGCTTGCTAGGACAAAGGGGCTTTTACTGATAGTGGACAATACCTTTTTGACCCCGTACTTTCAAAGACCAATTGAATTAGGAGCTGATATCGTCTTACATAGTGGCACTAAATTTCTTGGGGGTCATAATGACACCCTAGCCGGCTTTGTGGCGGTAAGGGCTGGGGATGAGCTGTCGGAAAGGATGAAGCTGATACAAAAAACGATAGGCGCAGTGCTGTCTCCCTTTGATAGCTGGCTGCTGCTAAGGGGAATAAAGACGCTGGGAATTCGTATGGAAAGACAGCAGGAAAATGCTTTGAAAATCGCAGAATGGCTGAAGGGAAATAAAGTGGTTGAGGCAGTATATTATCCTGGTTTGGATTCCCACTTAGGGCATGAAATATGTAAAAATCAGGCCAGTGGCTATGGTTCTATGATTTCCTTTTCTGTAAAGGATGCTGTGTTAATTCCGCGAATACTTGAGGGGGTAAAGGTGATTTCCTTTGCAGAGAGCCTTGGCGGTGTAGAAAGCCTGATTACCTATCCACTGGTACAAACCCATGCCTCGATACCAAAGGATATACTGGAGGAGCTTGGCGTAAATGAGAAGCTGCTGAGGCTATCGGTGGGTATTGAGTCTGTTGAGGATCTAATTAAGGATCTGGATACAGCAATAGGAGGATAAAAAAACAGAAGGTGCGGCTTGACAAATTTTTTATGGATGAATATACTAAGGATGGTATATTACCTAAAGAAGGAGTTGTTGAGCTTGAAAATATCCACAAAGGGAAGATATGGACTAGTGGCGGTTATTTACCTTGCTATGCATTATGAGGAGGGCCATATACCATTAAATATAGTTGCAGAAAGACAAGGGCTGTCCTCCAATTATCTGGAGCATATATTCTCCAGTCTAAAAAAAGCTGGAATCGTTAAGAGCATAAAGGGCGCACAAGGAGGATACATACTGGCAGATAAGCCTTCTCATATAACTACAGGTGCAGTGCTTAGGGCTCTTGAGGGAGATTTGTCTATAGCCTCCCGTGAGGAGGAGTCGGAGGGCAGAAGCATTGAGGGAACCCTAAGAATAAATTTATGGGATAAAATAGATGCTGCAGTTAATTCAATTGTAGATACCGTCACCTTAGAGGATATCGTACAGCACTATAATGCCGGTGCTGAAGGAAGCTTTATGTTTCATATTTAAAATGAGTAATGATTGCACATTAATTTTGAGAAAATTAGATAAAATAATATAAAAGGTATTGACAAATATAATAAAAAGCATATGATTATAGTATACAATTAAAACCTACAAAGTTGGTAGGAAAAGTATGATATAATTGAGGAGGTATAAAAAATGGGAAAAATAGCAAAGAATTTAACGGAGCTTATAGGCAATACGCCTCTTTTAGAGCTTGAAAACTACAATCAGCAGAGCGGAATAGAGGCTAGGGTTGTGGCGAAGCTAGAAAGCTTTAATCCTGCCAGTAGTGTGAAGGATAGAATCGGCTATGCCATGATAAAGGATGCAGAGGAAAAGGGACTGATAACAAAGGAAACTACTATAATAGAACCCACCAGCGGTAACACCGGTATTGCTTTAGCCTATGTAGCAGCGGCAAAGGGCTATAAGCTTGTGCTTACAATGCCAGACACTATGAGTATGGAGCGAAGAAATCTTTTAAGTGCCTTAGGTGCTGAGCTAGTGCTTACTCCCGGAGCTGAAGGAATGAAGGGTGCCATTAGAAGGGCTGAGGAACTAGCGGCTGAGCTAGAAGGGCCAACTTATATACCACAGCAGTTTAATAATCCTGCAAACCCTGCGATACATAGGGTAACGACAGCTGAGGAAATCTGGAGAGATACCGATGGCAAGGTGGATATCTTCATCGCAGGTGTGGGTACCGGTGGTACAGTAACCGGTGTTGGTGAGGTTTTAAAGCAAAAAAATCCAAATGTTAAGATTATTGCGGTTGAGCCTGTGGACTCACCGGTGCTTTCAGGCGGTAATCCTGGACCCCATAAGATTCAAGGCATAGGTGCAGGCTTTATACCACAGGTGTTAAATACCGAAATCATAGATGAAATTTATAAGGTTGCTAATGAAGAGGCCTTTGCAGCATCAAGAAGGCTGGCGAAATCAGAGGGTCTGCTGGTAGGAATATCTTCTGGAGCCGCTGCCCATGCAGCAACTGAAATAGCTAAGAGACCTGAAAATAAAGGTAAGCTGATAGTAGTGATCTTCCCTGATACTGGCGAAAGATATCTTTCTACAGTGCTATACCAAGAGGCTTAGATAAATATATAAAAGGGGCTGTCGTGGATCAATCCATCGACAGCCCCTTTATAACGCGGTGAAACTATATCAATAATCTCTTGTGTTTTTAGATGTATGTCTACAGTTTGAGTCAGGAAAACCTGACTTTTTTTATTTTTTGCATAAATTATTAGCTTTAATTGAAAAATATTTTACAGATGGAAAATACAGCAGCAGTCATGGAGGAGGTTGAAGATAAATGCAATATACAAAGCTACAGGAAAAAAATGATCGTCAGCAGGTCTTTTCTGATGAAAAGTATAGGGAGTTACAGGAGTTCATAGATCAGCTGGAGGAAAAGGAGGGCTCCTTAATACATGTTCTCCATAGGGGACAGGAGATATTTGGCTATTTGCCAAGGGACGTACAGCTGTATATAGCTAGAGCATTGGGGTTGTCTGGGGCAAAGGTATATGGGGTTGTCAGCTTTTACAATTATTTCACCGACAAGCCAAGGGGAGAAAAGCTCATTAATATTTGCACAGGCACCGCCTGCTTCGTTAAGGGTGCTAGTGTTCTTATGGAGCAAATGGAGGAGAGACTGAAAATAAAAGTCGGTGGCACCACCGAGGACGGAAAATTTACCTTGAATGCCGTCAGATGTGTTGGGGCCTGTGGACTGGCACCGGTTGTAATGGTGGATGACAAGGTATATGGCAGAGTTAAGCCTGAGGAGCTGGAAAATATATTAAATCAACATTAGAGGGAGGTTAATACATGAAATCCTTAGAGGAACTAAAGCAAATAAGAGAAAGAGCCTTGAAAAACGTTGATGTTAGACGTTCTGAGGAAGTGGAGGGCATAAAGCTATTAATAGGCATGGGAACCTGTGGTATCGCCTCTGGTGCGAGGGAAACCTTGAATGCAATGCTCAATGAGCTGGAGCTGCAGGATATACACAATGTATTCATAGTTCAAACAGGCTGCATGGGCCATTGTCATGCTGAGCCAATGGTACAAATTAATGCTGCCGGGGAGGCACCAATCATTTATGGACATGTTACTCCCGAAAGGGGAAGAGAAATAATAATAAAGCATATTTTGAAGGGTGAGCTAGTAGAGGATTTGCTATTCACAAAAACCTTTCACAGAATATAAGTTTCGGAGGGAAAAAAAGTGAACAAATATCGATTGCATTTGATGATATGTGGAGGAACCGGCTGCCAGTCACAGGATAGCAATGAAATTATCGATGCTCTTAAGCAGGAGCTGGAAAAAAAGGGCTATGGAGATGAGGTTCAGGTGGTTAAAACCGGCTGCTTTGGCTTCTGTGAAAAGGGACCAATAATTAAGGTCCATCCCGATAATGTGTTTTACATTGAGGTAAAGCCTGAGGACGCTAAACGGATTGTAGAGGAGCATGTAATAAAGGGAAGGGTTGTACAGGAGCTATTGTATGAGGAACCCACCTTTCATGAAAAGGTGGAGCTACAAAAGGATATGTCCTTTTATAGAAAGCAGCTGCGTATAGCCTTAAGGAATTGTGGCTTAATCAATCCTGAAAACATAGAGGAGTATATCGCTGTCGACGGCTATCTGGCGCTGGGGAAGTCTTTGACTGAGATGAAGCCCCAGGAGGTTATAGCGCTTATGAAGGAAAGCGGACTGCGGGGTAGAGGGGGAGGCGGTTTTCCTACCGGTAAGAAATGGGAGCTTACGGCGCAAAACGACAGTAAGCTTAAATTCATAATTTGTAATGCTGACGAGGGGGACCCTGGAGCTTTTATGGACAGAAGTATTTTAGAGGGAGACCCACATTCGGTGCTGGAGGCCATGGCAATTGCCGGATATGCTATAGGAGCAGAGAAGGGTTATATCTACATAAGGGCAGAATATCCTTTGGCAATACATCGGTTGAACATTGCCATTGAGCAGGCGAGAAAATATGGATTATTGGGTAAAAACCTCTTTGACAGCGGCTTCAGCTTTGACATTGAGCTTAAATATGGGGCAGGGGCCTTTGTTTGCGGCGAAGAGACAGCCTTGATAAACTCCGTAGAGGGCGGCAGGGGAGAGCCTAATGCCAAGCCACCCTTCCCGGCGGAAATCGGGCTTTGGAATGAACCCACCTGTGTGAATAATGTCGAGACCTTTGCCAACATACCGCCGATAATTTTGAAAGGCCCTAAATGGTTCGGTAAAATAGGCACTGAAAACAGCAAGGGCACAAAGGTTTTTGCCTTGGCAGGGAAGGTTAATAATGTTGGACTGGTGGAGGTCCCCATGGGGGTAAGCCTAAAGGATATTATATATGAAATAGGCGGAGGCATTAGAAATGACAAGAAGCTGAAGGCAGTACAGACAGGGGGTCCCTCCGGGGGCTGTATCCCGGCAGATAGGCTAGACATACCAATAGACTATGATAGCTTAAAATCCATAGGCTCCATGATGGGCTCAGGTGGAATGATTGTTATGGACGAGGATGACTGTATGGTGAATATATCTAAATTTTATTTAGAATTTACCGAAGAGGAGTCCTGTGGCAAATGTACACCCTGCAGAATAGGAAATAAGCGGCTGCATGAGATATTAGAGCGTATAACTATAGGTGAAGGCACAATTGAGGATTTAGAACGACTGGTGGTACTGGGGGAAATGATTAAGGACAGCTCCCTCTGCGGATTGGGCCAAACCTCTCCCAATCCTGTATTGAGTACCCTTGAATATTTTCACGATGAGTATATTCAGCATGTTGTACATAAAAACTGTCCTGCAGGAGTTTGTAAGGCTTTAAAAAAATATCAAATAAGCGAAGAGAACTGCGTAGGCTGTACCGCCTGTGCGAAGGTTTGCCCTGTTGATTGTATCAGCGGAGAGCCGAAAAAGCTTCATGTAATAGATCCTAAGATCTGCATTAAATGCGGTGCCTGCTTTGAGGCCTGTAGGTTTAATGCAGTAGTCAGACCATAAGGCGGTGAAATTAAAATGGAAAAGGTAAAAATAACGATTAATAATAAAACGATAGAGGTGCCAAGGGAGTATACAATTCTAAATGCAGCCGTGGAGGCCGGAATTAGGATTCCAACCCTATGCCATTTGGATTTGCATGATTTAAAGATGGTAAATCGGACTGCCTCCTGCAGGGTTTGCATGGTGGAGGTTAAAAACAGGCCCAATTTAGCACCGGCCTGCGCAACACCTGTGAATGAGGGAATGGTAGTAAGCACAGATAGTCTAAGGGCAATTAAGGCAAGGCGCATGGCGGTGGAGCTGCTTTTATCAAATCATCCCACCGACTGTCTTATCTGTCAGAGGAATTTAAGGTGTGAGCTTCAGGCATTGGCTCAGGAGCTGAATGTCAGAGAAATACATTATAGCGGAGTAAAAAGCGATTATCATCTCGATACCTCCAGTCAAGCTTTGGTAAAAAATCAAAATAAATGCATACTATGTCGTCGATGTGAAACGGCATGCAATGAGATACAGACCTGTGGCATACTTTCGGCCCTTGGCAGAGGCTTCCATACTGTTGTGGGTCCAGCCTTTAATCTACCGATGGTGGAAACCTCCTGCACCTATTGTGGTGCCTGCGTGGCAGTTTGCCCTACGGCTGCCTTGACAGAGGTAAATCATGTGCCTAAGGTATGGGAGGCCCTGAACAATCCTAAAAAATATGTTGTGGTTCAAACAGCCCCCGCCATAAGGGTTGCCCTTGGAGAGCTCTTTGGTATGGAGCCAGGGACGATAGTTACAGGAAAGCTGGCGGCTGCCTTAAGGAGGCTGGGCTTTGATCAGGTATTTGATACAGACTTCGGAGCCGATGTTACCATAATGGAGGAGGCAAAGGAGCTGATACATCGTCTGGAGCATGGAGGGAAGCTTCCGATGCTGACCAGCTGCTGTCCAGCATGGGTAAGCTTTATAGAGCATCAATTCCCAGATTTGATAGATGTACCCTCCACCTGTAAGTCGCCACATATTATGTTTGGCACGATCGTTAAGACCTATTTTGCAGAGAAAAATGGTATTGATCCCAATAATATAACAGTTGTTTCGGTAATGCCCTGTGTAGCTAAAAAGGCAGAGGCCGCTAGAACTGAATTATCCTTAGACCACCATAATAATGTCGATATTGTAATTACCACCCGTGAGCTGGGGGATATGCTGAAGGAGGCTGGGATTGATTTTGATAAGCTGCCGGAGGAGGATTTCGACCATCCATTGGGGGAAACCACGGGTGCTTCCGTAATTTTCGGCACGACAGGGGGAGTTATCGAGGCTGCTGTCAGAACCGTGTATGCATGGCTGGAGAAGAAGGATCTCGACAGAATTGACTTTAAGGAGCTGAGGGGGATAGAGGGTCTGAGGGAGGCAACTATACCCATCAATGGTCAGGATATAAAAATAGGCATAGCCCATGGTCTTGGTAATGCAAGGCATCTGCTGGAGGAGATCAGAAGTGGTAAAAAGGATTATCATGCTATTGAGATTATGGCCTGCCCAGGAGGCTGTATTGGTGGAGGGGGTCAGCCCTATCATTTCGGTAATGACGAGATAGTCAAGAAAAGGCAGCAGGCAATTTATAGGGAGGACTTGAATAAAAAGATTAGGCGCTCCCATGAAAATAAAGAGGTGCTAGAAATGTATAAGGCGTTTATGGGGGAACCCTATGGAGAAAAGGCCCATGAATTGCTGCACACATATTTTGAGCCTAAGGAAAGAATTTAGAGCAAGAAGCGGTTATCCCACAGATAACCGTTTTCTTTATTTCATAGGAAAAGTTCGTTTTTTTTTCTATGAAATGGGGGGTTGTTAAGGGGGGTGTCCCCCCTTATTAAAATAAGGAGAGTACAGCGAAGCGTCCTAGGGAACGCATGGGTTCCCTGGAAAACAAACGTGTCGAAGCCACTTTGTTCTAACTGAGGAAATTGCATAATAAAGCTGCGTAGTATGCTTATACACCCAATGGCAATATGCAATTTCATCAAATAACACTGGATAAATTACTTTAAATCTGCTAATATTGTATATTAAATACATAATTAGATTTGCGAGGTGTTATTGTGGCAGGCATAAAGGATTACAGTATTTTTGATATCATCGGACCAAATATGATCGGGCCCTCCAGCTCCCATACTGCAGGGGCTTGTAAGCTGGGAAGAGTTGCATATAAGCTGGCTAAGGGGAATATCAAAAGAGTTGCTTTTCAGCTCCATGGTTCCTTTGCCAAAACCTATAAGGGTCATGGCACCGATAAGGCGCTTTTAGGTGGAATATTAGGCTTTGATGCAGATGACGAGAGAATTATAAACTCCTTTCAGCTGGCGAAAGAGAAGGGAATAGCCTTCAGCTTTACAGAGGCGGATCTCGGAGATGTGCATTCCAATACCGTTAAGATACAAGTGCAAGGAGACGGGAATAGCCTTCAGGTTATAGGCTCCTCCATAGGAGGCGGCAATATTATAATCACTGAAATTAACGGTGTTTCCCTAGAATTTACAGGAGAATTTCCAACGCTTATCATTTCACATGAGGATGCACCGGGGTTGATTGCAAGGGTATCGGCTGTCTTAAGCCAGCAGGATATTAACATAGCCTTTATGAGGGTTTATAGATACAACAAGGGTAAGGATGCCTACATGGTGATTGAGACTGATAATATGATTCAGCCGGAGATAATAGATCATATTAAGGAAATAGACAGGATTTCAAATGCATATTTAGTAGATATTATATAGAAGAGCTGGTGAGATAAATGAATTTTTCAACGGGACAAGAATTATTAGAGCTGTGCAGAACAAACAATGCTTCCATAGCAGAGATAATGCTGAGGAAGGAGACGTTGGCATCTGGGCTCTCGGAGGATGCTATTCAAGAAAAAATGGCCACAAGCCTGGAAATTATGAAGAGGGCTGTCGATAGGGGCCTTAATGAGGATATCAAGTCTGTAAGCGGATTAATTGGGGGCGACGCCAAAAGAATTATGGATAGAGGCGCTGGGCACAAGTCTGTTTGTGGCTCCTTAATGAGCAAGGCAATCAGCAGGGCTGTAGCGGTGCTGGAGGTCAATGCAGCTATGGGTAAAATCGTGGCGGCACCTACTGCCGGCTCCAGTGGAATAATACCCGGGGTATTGATTACTTTGGGGGAGGAATTTGATCTCTCCGATGATGACTTAGTAAGGGGTCTTTATGTTGCCAGTGGTGTCGGTATGATTATTTCCAAAAATGCCACCGTCGCCGGTGCTGAGGGCGGCTGTCAGGCTGAGACGGGCTCGGCGGCTGCTATGGCAGCAGCGGCAGTGGTGGAGCTTATAGGAGGCTCGCCAGAGGAATGTCTGCATGCAGCGGCTCTTTGCATTAAAAACATTCTGGGGCTGGTATGTGATCCAATAGCCGGACTGGTGGAATCCCCCTGCAATACCCGAAATGCCATAGGAGCAGCAAATGCTCTCATTTCAGCCGAAATGGCCCTAGCTGGTGTGAAAAGCCTGATACCCTTCGATGAGGTGGTGGAGGCTATGTACAGAGTTGGAAAGGCGCTACCCTTTGAGCTGAGGGAAACAGCCTTGGGGGGGTTAGCTACCACACCCACCGGGGTGAGGCTTAAGAAGGAAATTATGGGAGAGTAGGTTTAGAGAATAGCGAATAACGAATAGTGAATAGTGTAAAAACAAAAGCCTATGAAAATCACCCGGTGATTTTCATAGGCTTTGAATTATTTTAGGTCTATTCACAATACACTATTCTCTATTCACTATACACTAAGCTTTTAGCTTTTACTTATCTCTTTTTCATTAGACTCCTGCTGTAGCTGTAGGAGGAGCGGCCTACACCGAAGCTTAACCGCTTTCTTTTCTTTTGGATTCTTAAATAGGCTATAAAGCCCTGCCAAAGAAGCATCAACGTTATAAAAAATGCAGTATTTCTGAGAAGCTTGCTCTGGGGAAACGAAATAAATGATTTTTTATCTACATCACCCAACGCAATTAAGTCCACCTCTCCAAGTGCTTCGCCATTCAAATAATATACAACCTTACCCAGCTTATCGCCCTGAGCTATAGGGGCCTCAATATTTTCATTTATAATGACATCCTTTATGATATTAGAGGCATCCGTGGCCTCCGGCAGCACCTTGGTCAGTTTATCACCAGTATAAAGGCTGATGGTTTCCTGAACGCCTCCCTTTACAGAGGTCTCTAGCTCAAGGCTGTTTACATCGGTTAAGACAATGCTGTTAAAGCTGTCGTAGCCATAGTCCAAGAGACTTCTTGAATCGGAAAAAACAGAGCTGTGGGCACCTAGTACAACCGATATTAAACGGTGACCATCCTTAACTGCGGAGGAAACAAGACAATTTCCAGCTTGACTGGTATAGCCTGTCTTTATCCCATCTATAATCTCGTATTTAATATCTATATATTTCCCATTATAAAGTATCTGATTTCCACCCCCAGTACCCCAAAGAAATTTATTGGAGCTTCTGTAGTATCTGGTTTCTGGCGTCAATTCAGTAGGCTCAAAGG
The DNA here is from genome assembly GCA_048264125.1 of Natronincolaceae bacterium. Classification (GTDB taxonomy): domain Bacteria; phylum Bacillota; class Clostridia; order Peptostreptococcales; family Natronincolaceae; genus M1-B18. Next base: position 216,989 of record JBLXDM010000004.1, on the reverse strand, counting down.
AGACTGTAGGCATTTTCACTATTTCTCTAAATACCTCGAATTGCATTGCATGCCTAGCCATGATTGCAAGATCGTAGGCTGTTGATACATGGTCATCCTCCGGCATGCCATGGGGGTTTGTAAAATTGGTATTTTGGGCTCCCAGCTCCTTAGCCCGTTGGTTCATTAGCTTTGCAAATTCCTCCACTGATCCTGATATATGTCGTGCTAATATTTCTCCCGCATCATTTGCAGAACGAACAAGCAAGCCCGTTAATAGCTCTTTAACTGTGAAGGACTCACCCTTCAATATGTACATGCTGGAGCCTCCAACATAAAAATCATAATCAATAGTAACAACCTCATCCAGCTCGGCATTTTCTAGGGTAAGTATGGCTGTAAGGATTTTAGTTGTGCTGGCGGGATATGTTACCTGATGTGCATTCTTATCATATAGTATCTCACCGGACTCATAATCTATCAAAATAGCATTTGGCGCTTCAACACTTGGTGCCGCATATGTAAAATTTATCTTAAATGTAAAAACAATTAACGCAATAAGTAAAAATAATATCCCCTTTTTCTTCATCCCTGACCTCCCGTGAAAGTTTTGAATTATACACTCTTTATAGTATATCAAATTTTGGAGGATTTTTTAATATAAAAATTGGATTTTTAGAGGAAATTAATAACACAAAATAGAAATATAAAGTCAAGCAATTGTCTAATGCTATACGAGGGGTGAAAAACTGTGATTTTTTCTAAAAGACAGAGCTTCATATTATTTACCATAATGCTGCTATCAGTGCTATTCATTGGTCTGGCAGGCTGTATTAAGGAAGGCAATGAGAGATTTATAATTTCCCCTGCTGAGGAGGTAAATGAGAGTGAAGCAGACGATGCTATAAGCAATACTGCTGAAGTCTTACCCCAGGAGAAAATAATTGTACATATAAAAGGCGAGATAAATAAACCAGGTATTTACAAGCTTGCACCAGACTCCAGGCTGTATCAGCTGGTGGAGGAGGCAGGCGGGCTGACGGAAAATGCGGATATAAAAAATATAAATCTAGCCATAATACTAAGGGATCAGCAGGATATATACCTGCCGGCTGTAGGAGAAATCGTCGTGCCGCAGCAGACTGGATCGGAAAATGTGCTGGACAATTCTGTAAGAATAAATTATGCTACAAAGGAGGAGCTTAAGAGCCTTCCAGGCATAGGGGATGCCATAGCAGACAGGATCATTGAATACAGAAGCCAGCAGGGCGGATTCAAAAGGATCGAGGATATTAAAAATGTCAGTGGTATCGGGGATAAGAAGTTTGAAGATATAAAGAGCAGGATAACCGTTGACTAAATAGGGTTTTGCAAATTTCAATAACAGCAAAAAGGAGGGAGGATTCCTATGACAGAATATAGATTAACACAGATGACTAAAAGTGCTGGCTGAGCCGCCAAAATAGGACCGGATGTCCTGACACAGGTTCTGTGTCACTTACCTAAAATAAAGGATGAAAGGCTTCTAGTAGGACTGGAAACCTCGGATGATGCAGCCGTTTATAGGCTAAGTCAAGATACCGCATTGATACAGACTTTGGATTTTTTCACACCAGTTGTCGATGATCCCTACACCTTCGGCCAGATAGCAGCAGCCAACTCATTGAGCGATGTATATGCCATGGGCGGAAGACCATTAACTGCAATGAATATTGTATGCTTTCCAAATTGTTTACCGATAGATGTGCTGGGAGAAATTCTCAAAGGAGGGGCAGACAAAATTGTTGAGGCCGGGGCCCTCTTAGTGGGAGGCCATACGGTTGAGGATAACGAGCCTAAATATGGGCTTTCTGTTTCTGGGCTGGTGGAGCCCGACAGGGTTTTGACCAATTGCGGTGGAAGGATAGGAGACTATTTGATTTTAACCAAGCCCTTGGGGCTGGGGGTTATCAATACTGCTATAAAAGCAGATATCGCAACCACTGAGCAATACAATGCTGCAGTCCATACCATGACCACCTTGAATAAATATGCAGTTGAAGCCATAAGGGATTTAGATATCTCCGCCTGTACGGATATCACAGGCTTCGGATTTTTAGGTCATGCCTATGAGATGGCTAAGGGCAGCGATACATCCCTTGAAATCGACAGCAACAGTGTTCCCCTTCTGGAGGGGGCTAAGGAGCTGGCGGCTATGGGAATCATACCAGCAGGAATGTATGCCAATAAAAGGCATGTAGAGCCGGCAATTAAGGAGCTGAGCAGTATTCCACCAGAAATAATGGATTTGCTTTATGATCCTCAAACCTCAGGGGGCCTGTTGATAGCAATTTCAGAGAAGGACGTAGATGAGGCTGCCTCTAGGCTGATGAAAATTGATAAGAATCCTTGGGCAGTAGTAGGCAGGATAACAGAAAAGCGAGAATATGGTATATATATTAAATAAAAAAGGTGGTCACTTCGAATATGAAGTGACCACCTTTAAAAAATTATCTAATTATTCGCCGCCTTGGAGCTAAAAAATTCCTTGGTCAACTTAAATACAACACCACTCAAGCCAATTAAACCTATAAGGTTTGGTATAGCCATCAGTCCATTTAGCGTGTCGGCTATATCCCATATGAGCTCAAGCCCACCGATGGCTCCGACCACTATTAAAGGAAGCCATGCGACTCGATATATTATATTTGATTTTGTACCCAATAAATATTCTGCACATTTCTCGCCGTAATATGCCCAGCTAAGAATGGTGGAGAAGGCAAAGAAGAAGATGCCTATAGCCACAATGATACCTCCAACATTTCCAGGAAGGCCATGATTGAAGGCTTCAGTCGTTAATGCAGCACCTGATAAGCCGCTATTCCACACGCCTGTTGAAATAATTGCCAATGCAGTTAAGGTACATATAACGATAGTATCAGCGAAGACCTCAAATATACCCCATAGCCCTTGACGAACAGGGTGATCCGTTTTAGCAGCAGCATGGGCAATAGGTGCAGAGCCCAAACCTGCTTCGTTGGAGAATACGCCACGGGCAATACCCCTCTTCATAGACTCCATGACTACAGCGCCTGCAAATCCACCAACTGCAGCAGCTGGTGTAAAGGCATGCTTAAAGATTAATGTAAAGGCGGTAGGAAGACCGCTGATATTTATTATTAAAATTGTTAGGGCACCGATAATATAGAACACAGCCATAAGAGGAACAATTTTCTCCGTAACAGAGGCGATCCGCTTTAATCCTCCCAATATAACCAGTGCTGCAGCCAGCGCAAGGAAGATGCCTGTATATAATGGAGGGATATTAAAGGAGGTCTCTAGAGCAGCAGCAACTGAGTTGGCTTGAACCATATTACCTATACCAAAGGCAGCGATAGCCCCGAATACAGAGAATATTATTGCGAGCCATTTCATTCCTAGACCCTTTTCAATATAATACATTGGACCGCCTACCCAGCTGCCGGCAGAATTCTTTTCACGATATTGGATAGCCAGTACAACCTCGGCAAATTTAGTCATCATACCGAAGAAGGCAGATATCCACATCCAAAAGATAGCGCCGGGACCACCAAGGGCGATGGCTGTTGCAACACCGGCTATATTACCGGTACCTATGGTGGCGGCAAGAGCGGTTGCAAGGGCCTGAAAAGGAGTGATATCTCCCTCTGTGGAATCGATTTCAGGCTTTTCAAAAATCTTCATAAGGGTTTGCTTCATTGTATAGCCAAATTTGCGAATTTGCAGTACATTTGTCCTCAAAGTAAACCAAATACCTGTACCAACAAGTAAAACCAGCATGTATGGCCCCCATACATAGCCATTGATAATACCGTTAATTTCTTCTACTCTCCCCATAAAGCCTAGCATAAAAAACCTCCTTTTAAAATTAAGTGATAGAAAAGCTGATGCGTTCTATTTTCTTAGCTGCTTCACCTCCATACTATTATTCTCTTAAATCAGGTAATGGACATAGTATTGAATGCGATTGCAAAAAAATAATAAAGACACTGAAAAATAGCCATTTTACCATAATTTAAGGATTATTAAATTAAGCCTCCAATTAAAACTGAGAAATTATATTAGGAAGCTATAATGACGTAGTACAAAAGTAAATAAGGGAATTGTTATGCTACATAATATCAATTAGCATGTGTGTATTAAGTGTGGATAAATCATCATTTATGATTTGATAATGTCAGCTTCGTTAGGCATAGAAATGTTAATAAAAATTTAAAGTATTTTTATATTATCTTAACATATATACCTGCAAAGTAAAACAAAAATTTAAGAAGTATTAAAAAAATATCGCAAAATATTTCGACAATTAAGAAAATTGAAGCATTTATGTAAAAATTAGAAAGCCACTAAGTTAATGAAAATTTCCGTGAATGTTAAACATGCCCAATAACCTTTTTAAAATATAATTAAGTATATAAAACTGGAAAATATGTTATAATTTATTTAACTATGCCCGTATAGAGGAGTGATACAGTGAATAAAGGTAAGATACTCAGCAAGCTGCCATCGGTGGAGGAGATATTAAATCACGAGATGATTTTGGAGCTAATTAAAACGATTCCACGAGCAGTAGCCTTAGATAAAATTCGCTTTTATATAAATGAATACAGATGTAGCATATTATCGATGGGGGACTCTCAATTGGAGAAATACCAATTTTCAAAGGAGGAGCTAATCCAAAGAATAATAGAGGGCAGCAGAGATTACATGAGGATGAATTTAAGGGAGGTTATCAACGCCACCGGTGTGGTGCTGCATACCAATCTTGGCAGGGCCCTATTGAGTGATGAGATAAAGGATGAGGTATGGTCGGTGGCATCAGGGTATTCTACCCTTGAGATAAACGTGGAAACGGGAAAACGAGGAAGCCGTTACAGCCATGTTGTTGAAATACTGAAGAGGATTTCAGGGGCGGAGGATGCGCTGGTGGTGAACAATAACGCTGCAGCAGTTTTGCTGGTTTTAGGGACCATGACCAAAAACAAGGAGGTCATAATTTCAAGAGGAGAGCTGGTGGAAATTGGAGGCTCCTTCAGGGTTCCGGAGGTAATGGAGCAGAGCGGTGCAAGGCTGATTGAGATAGGCACCACCAATAAGACACACCTATGGGACTATGAAAATGCCGTGAGCGAAAATACAGGTGCTTTCCTAAAGGTTCATACCAGTAACTACAGGATATTAGGCTTCACAAAGGAGGTCTCCTTGAAGGAGCTGGTGGAGCTAAGTAAGAGGACCGAAATACCGGTTATCGAGGACTTAGGCAGCGGGGTGCTTATAGATTTGCAAAAATATGGACTTTCCTATGAACCCACGGTACAGGATAGCGTTAAAGCGGGGGTAGATGTTATTACCTTTAGCGGAGACAAGCTCTTAGGCGGCCCTCAGGCAGGAATCATAGTGGGAAGAAAAAAATATATAGAGGAAATGAAGAAGAATCCCCTCACAAGAGCCCTAAGGGTTGACAAGCTTACAATGGCGGCATTGGAGGCAACCCTGAAGCTATATCTTGATGATGAGACAGTGGTTAACAGGATACCTACCCTGAAAATGATTACCGAACAAAAGGCGTCTATAGAGGGCAGAGCAAGGGAGCTATATAACAGTCTTATGGCGCTGGGAATCAGTATCGACATAGCTATAAAGGATGACTTTTCACAGGTTGGTGGAGGTTCACTACCCTTGGAGCAGCTGCCTACCAAGGTGCTGGCAATAAAATCCGAAAAAATCTCCTCTGCAAGGCTGGAGGAAGGGCTAAGAAGGGGTAAGGTCCCCATTATTACAAGAATTCAGGAGGATCAAATCATCATGGACCTCAGAACCATAAAGGAAAGGGATTACAGTATAATTTGTGAGGCCTTTAGAGCTTCGTTTTCATAGGAGGGTGCAGCTTGAAGAACATTATAATAGGAACGGCAGGACATATAGATCATGGCAAGACAACTCTGATTAAGGCCTTAACCGGCACCGATACCGACAGACTAAAGGAGGAAAAGAAGCGAGGTATTTCAATAGACCTGGGCTTCACTCATTTTGATTTACCCAGCGGAAAGCGTGCAGGAATTATAGACGTTCCTGGACATGAAAAATTCATACGTAATATGCTGGCAGGGGTTGGGGGTATGGATATAGTTATGCTGGTGATAGCCGCTGATGAAGGAATTATGCCCCAGACAAAGGAGCATCTGGATATACTGTCTTTGTTGAATCTGAAAAAGGGCGTTATTGTACTGACAAAGGTTGGTTTGGTGGAGGCCGACTGGCTACAGCTTATTAAGGAGGAAATCGTTGAAAGGGTTTCCGGAACATTTTTGGAGGAAGCGGAAATCGTAGAGGTGGACTCCCACACAGGCTATGGCATCTCCCGACTGATTGAGGTTATCGACAATATTACAGAGGAAACAGAGGGCAGGGATATGCACTCGCCTGCCAGAATGCCTATAGACAGGGTTTTTACGATAGTTGGTTTTGGAACGGTTGTAACAGGGACCCTCATTGAAGGGAAAATTCAGGTGGAGGATACCCTTGAAATACTTCCGCAGAGGGAAAAGGTAAGGGTTAGATCCATTCAGGTCCATGGAAAGTCTGTAGAAACCGCCTATGCAGGCCAAAGGGTTGCTGTAAATCTGGCCAACATCAAAAAAGAGGATATCGATAGGGGTCATATACTGGCTCAGGTGGATTCTCTGGAGGTTACAATGATGCTGGACGGCAGATTGAAGGCCTTAAAGGATGCACCCAGAGATATAAAAAATCGTGATAGAGTGAGGCTTTATCACGGAGCTTCGGAGCTTCTGGCTAGGATTGTATTATTGGATAGAGATCAGCTATCTGCTGGTGAAAGCTGCCTTGTTCAACTGAGGCTAGAGGAGGAGACGGCTGTAAAAAAGAATGACAAGATGGTGCTAAGGTTCTATTCACCGATGGAGACCATTGGCTCAATAACCGTCATAGACCCAAAGCCCAAAAAGCATAAGCAAATGGATCAACGGGTTTTACAGGAGCTTAAGGCTAGGGAGACCGGTACACCGGAGGATATTTTAGAACGACAAATCGAAAGATATGGCAGCGAATTTCCCGATGGTAGCTTTCTTGTCAAGGTAACCGGTTATCAGCTGGTGGATATAGAAAAAATGGCAAAGGCATTGGAGGCCAAGGGAAGAATACATATTTTTGACCAGCAGATACACATACATGATAAATTTTATCAAGCCATTATGGCGGCTACAAAGGCTCAGCTAAGGGAATATCATGAAAAAAATCCCCTTAGAGAGGGCATGCTAAAGGAGGAGCTGAAAAGCAAGCTCTTTCCCAAGAGCAGGAGCAAGGCGATAGATGCAATTTTTTCATCGCTGGAGAAGGATAATATCATAAGGCTTACGGGTAAGAATGCTGCTCTGAAGGACTTTGAAATACAGTTCAGTCCTGTTCAACAGAAAATAAAGGCGGCTATAGAAGCTGTATTTTTAAAGAATTTGTTTACACCACCGAATATAGAGGAGCTAGTGAAGGGAGTACCTTATAAGCCACAGGAATTACAGCAGGTGCTGGAGGCAATGGTGGGGATCGAGCTTGTGAAAATATCCAGCGAGCTATTTATCCACAGGGAAGGCTATGACAAAGCAGTGACGCTGCTACAGGATTATGTTAATCAGCATGGTAGCATAGCCCTTGGAGAGTTTAGAGATCTTTTGCAGACCAGTAGAAAATATGCTATGGCATTTTTGGAGTATTTTGATAATAATAAGATCACGAGGCGTCAGGAGGACAAGCGGGTATTATTTTGATATAATAATGGCGAATAGTCTAAAAAATATAGCAAGGATTTAATCTTCATATACTAGGCAAGCTAAAATTTTGAAAAGAGGTGTCGCTATGTCACAGAGAATTTTAATTGTGGATGATGAACCAATTTTGGTAAAAGGGTTAAAATATAGCCTTGAGCAGGACGGATATGAAATATCAACAGCCTTTGACGGACAGGAGGCTCTTGATAAGGTAGAAAAGGACAAGTTTGATCTCATACTTTTAGATTTAATGCTGCCCAAGGTAGATGGCTTGGAGGTCTGTCAAAGGATTCGAGAAAATCACATGACCCCTATTATTATGCTGACTGCTAAGGGTGAGGACATAAGCAAAATTTTAGGGCTGGAGTACGGTGCCGACGATTATATGACCAAGCCCTTCAATATACTTGAGCTGAAGGCGAGAATCAAGGCAGTGCTCCGTAGAGCTCCTCATGGAGATCTGGCGGTTCTGGAGAGGGTTATCAAAATCGATGACTTTACAATGAATACCCTTGGTCGCAAGGTAAGTGTCAGGGGTACAGACTTAAATCTAACAGCAAAGGAATTTGATTTATTGCTTCTGCTGGCGGCAAATCCCGGGAAGGTATATAGTCGTGAGGAGTTATTGGAGATCATATGGGGCTATGAATATTTTGGTGACTTGCGAACCGTTGATGTACATATAAGAAGGCTTAGGGAGAAGATCGAACTAAATTCAAGTCATCCTGAATATATCCTCACAAAATGGGGGGTAGGATACTATTTTAGGGGTAAATAATCAATTTATTAGTATTAGGTGGAAGCTGTTGTCCACCTATTTATTATTACTGGTAATAGCCTTGATGATTATTAATGTGTTTGTATATGACAATGTAAAAAAGAGCTATATATCTGAAAAGGAGGCCAGCTTTGTTACCCAAGCCAATATTCTGGCCTCTAGGGCACTGCTGGCGGTGGATGAATCCAATAATGAATTAAATCATCTTCTGCTGAATCAGATGATGGAGGAAATGAGCAGGCTGATCAACGGCAGAATATTGGTAATTGACGGCAGTAAAACGATAATTTATGATTCCTACAACGACATGAGAACAATGTATCTTGAGGATCAGCAGGTTTCCAGAGCGTTAAAGGGGGAAAGCTCCACAATGCTCTATCATCAGCCCCAATACGGAAAAACCATGTATGTTGCGGTTCCTATGATTTCCTATGATAAGATTCTAGGTGTTGTCTTTCTTTCAGTATCTCTGGAGGAGGTATATAGCAGGATATTCAATGTCAGGGACTTCTTAATTTTAATTTCGGTCGTAACACTAATGCTGATTACCTTTATCAGTCTATTCTTAGCCAACGTTATCTCTGAGCCGATAAAGAAGCTGACGGCGGCAATGCAAAGCACGGCGCTTGGTAAGCTGAACCAACGGGTGGATATTGAAGGAAATGACGAGATTGGTCAGCTGTCTAGGGCTTACAACTACATGAGTACAAAGCTAAGTCATATTGACCAGCAAAGAAGTGACTTTGTAGCAAATGTATCTCATGAGCTTAAAACCCCCCTTAGCTCCATGAAGCTATTGGCAGAATCCATTATATTACAGCCCAATACGGAAAAGGAAATCTATAGGGAGTTTCTAATGGATATAGATTCAGAAATTGATAGATTAAATGATATTATTGAGAGTCTTTTAGCTATGGTGGACTTGAGCGAGGAAAAGCTGAATTTAAATTTTGAACTCACCTATGTCAATTATCTGGTGGAAAAGGTGGTTGGAGTTATCAGACCCCTAGCGGAAAAGAAGGATATAAGGATAATGGTAAATCAGTGGGAAAAAATACAAATTTATCTTGATCAGGGAAAGGTACATCAGGCTCTAATCAATATCATATATAACGCAGTGAAATATACGGATGTTGGCGGAAGGGTAATCATTACAATAACCCGAGAAGGAAAGTATGCGGTTATTAAGATAATGGACAATGGCATAGGCATACCTGAGGAAAGTCTGCCATATATCTTTGAACGCTTCTATAGAGTAGATTCTGCAAGGTCCCGAAAAACCGGAGGAACAGGGCTAGGGCTGTCAATTTCCAAGCAGATAATCACCCTTCACCAAGGGGTGATAGAGGTGGAGAGCCAGCTGAATGTTGGAACCACCTTCTATATAAAGCTGCCTATGGATAATGCGCCTATAGCTGGCAAGGAGGCCATACTATGAAAAAAAACTACTTTATATATGTGTCTTTGACGATTATTATTCTTGCCCTAATGGTGCAGTGTGTTAGTCTACAGATTTCGGATAACTCCATTGGAGAGCCACCGGTTAATATTGCCCCATTTCCTGAGGAAACAATAGAGCTGGTAACACTGTTCTTTAAAAGCTCTACGGGGGACTTTTTAGCTAGAGAAACCAGAGCAATAGAAAGGACCTTTGAGTCAAGGGAGGAGGCTATACTCAGGGAGCTAATAAATGGACCATCTGGAACGGAGCTGCAAGCAATCATACCGCCACAGACAAAGGTGTTCTCGGTGCTTTCAGTGGATGGGACCACTTATGTCAACTTCTCCCGTGAGTTCATTACGCCCGTTTTAGGGGGAGATAGAACAGAAGCCCTTACGATATATTCTATTGTTAACTCCCTTACGGAGATTAGGACAGTACGGAGGGTGCAAATTCTCGTTGAGGGTGAGCGGTTGAACATCTTTCAAAAGCATCTCTCGCTTAGGGAGCCCTATGCCAGAAACGACAGCATTATAAGAGAGGCTTTGCCAACACCTATAGGAGTTGTTAAGCAATATCTTGAGCTATTAGCTGAAGAGGAATATAGAAGGGCCTTTGAGCAAATTTATAGGCCAGGGGACTACAATCTTGATTTTTCAATTTTCTTCCGTTATATGAATACAAGCAAGGCCGATATCAGCAGCTATAATATCATTACCTACAGTATATTTATGGAGCCAGGAGAAGCAAGGCTTGTAGTGGACTTTGATGAAACGCTGGACGATGGTACAGTAGAAAGATTTAGAAATGTAGAATTTATACTTAAAAACGACTTCGGAGAGTGGAAGATAGTCCCTATGGAGAGCTACAAGCTAGAGTAATGTTGTCGGGGGGGGGGCGGTTCTCCTGACAACTTTTCTATTGGATTGTCAGGAGAACCGTCCCCCCGACAATCTTATTTGCTAACGCAATTCCTGCCCTTATTTTTGGCGCGATAGAGGGCTTTGTCTGCATTTTTCATAACCTCCTGCGGTGATTTGCTGCTTTTATCCTTCATAGCAGCACCAATGCTTATTGTTACGAATAGCTTTTTCGTAGCGGTTGAGGACTTGCCCTTAGCGTTGGGCTTTTTCTTAGGACGATCCTTGCCCCTTACTACAAAGGCCCGTTTAGCTACTGTCTCCCTTAGGCTATCCAGATGTGGGATAGCAGCTGCTATTTCCTTGGCGGGGAAGAGTATGGTAAATTCCTCGCCGCCATATCTAAAGGCCTTGCCTCCACCGGTTACCCCTGTCAAGCAGGAGGCCACCATTCTTAAAACCTCGTCTCCAACATCATGACCATGCTTATCATTGAACTTTTTAAAGAAATCTATATCCACCATTGCAATAGTATAGCTACCACTAAGCTTTAATAGCTCTTCCTGCAAGGCCCTACGGCCCGGTAGGCTTGTAAGCTCGTCGATATAGGACATTCGGTAGGAGTCCTGAATAATCGTCATAATTAAAATGAGCCCAGCGGCAGCAAAGAATATCAGCAGTCCAGTTTCTGACCTTAGGTGCAAAGGAATTGCTGTAGATGCCATTGTAAAAATCAAGCCTACATCAGAATAGGAGGGAAAAAAGCAGCCCTTTATTATTAGAGCTACAAGAGTAGAAGTGCTTATAAGCAGGACTCCTTGAGGAAGTACAGAGTAGGGGCTAAAACTGATTAGCTCCCCAAATATAAGCTGGTAGGCAATCTGGGCAGGGTTATTTAATATCCAAACAGCAGTATAAAGCTGAGCACCTATCACAGCAAATTTAATGATTCCCCAAAGGCTTAAAAAGCCTCTTTCCTTAAGTAGCGAAAAAACAAATATATTGAGGGGTATTATAACCCCCAACAGTACTTGAAGCAGCTCCTGAAAAGGGAGCTCAGGCTTAATAATCACCTGAGTATGCTCAAGAATAAACAGACTGATGGTTAAGAGTATCAGAGGATAAAAGATTCTACTTTTATTAAATCGTAATGAGAGTACTAGGCCTATGAAAAATATTAGAAAGGGCAAATATGCCATCAGCTTCAAGGTCTGAGGCGAAAGGATCTCCGGCTTCAGGTAAACATAGATTGCTGCGGTGATGATTGCTGTAGGGAAAAATACTTTTAGTAATAGGTTTTTTAGAGCCTTCAATTTAATACTTCCTTTCCAAGCTGCTAAGATAATTTGTCGTCCTATTATATCATTTTGGATAGGAATTATTAATAGATAAATCGTTCTAATTATCTCTGACAGAAACTCTTTTCTCTCTAATTATAAAATTCTGTAATACACCATAAGGCTTTGTTTTGTTGATTTGATATTGGATGTATGCTATAATTCACTAGTGTCTATAATAACTTATGGGAGTAGATGGGTGCTGGTGTGCCCTCTGGTCTTCAAAACCAGTGCGAGGGGTTAGGAGCCTCTTGGGTGGGTTCGATTCCTACGTACTCCCGCCAATATAAATTTTAAAACGAAGGCATAGAGCTGATATGATCTATGCTTTTATTATTTTAAGATATTGCATAATACCGTGGGAGTGCATATAGCCCGTGGGTAACCAGGCAGGAAACTTTTGACTTTATATAAAACAGACTGCTCATCTTTAACTATGCAATTTCCCCATTTGTATAAGAACTTAGGGCTTTGTTTAAAATAAAAAATAATAAAAAAATCTGCATAAACCCACCGAATTAGATAAAGAATATAATTGACAGGATAAGAGTGAGGGACGAGGTCGCAGGAAAAATCCAAGCTGTGTTTGTAGTAGTAGTTCTTAAGGCTCCCTCTCTCTTATTCCTGTCACTATTTTTTGAGCTTCCAATTTGACAAAAAGTCTGAATATAAGTAAGATATGAGTATATCTTATTTTTTTATGGGAGAGATTATATTGGAAGAAAAGCTAGAGGAGCTGCTAAAGGTCAGGGGCTATAAAATTACAAGCCAGAGAAGGGCTGTTTTAGAGGCCTTTATTTATTTGGATAAGCATCTATTGACGGCTGCTGAGGTCTATGAATATGTTTCAGCAAAATCTAATAAAATTAATTACTCAACGGTCTATCGTAACCTTGAAATGCTTACAGATGCAGGCATAATAAGCAGGTCTAATTTAGACAATGGAGTAAATTATTATGAATTGAATCTGGAGGGACATCATCATCATTTAATATGTCTTAGCTGTGGTGCTGCAGAAAAAACCAGCTTCTGTCCTATGGAAAAAATCAAACTAAGCATAGAAGAATCCACCGATTTTCAACCAATTGATCATAAGCTTGAAATCTACGGCTATTGTGGTCGATGCAAAAAATAGAAAAAAGCCATAGCTTATTATTCTGAGCTCCCCTATAGGAGCTTAAATTTTACTCTAAATTATAGTTAAAAAATAGAAAAATGGGTATAATCTAGGAAAATCCTTTAGTTAGAATGGAGTGTAAACCTATGGAAAAAAATTGGGTAAAAATCGTTAATGTTGGAAACGATATTGAAGCAGAAATAATTAAGGATATTCTTAAAAGCGAAGGGATAGAATGCAAAATTCTATATAGGGAAAATCTTCAGTATATGAAAATCATGACGGGAAATATTCTGGGAACCCAGGGGATAGATATATTGGTGGCGGCTGAAGAGGCAGAGGATGCCATAGCCATAATTGACGCATATAAGCTGGAGCAGACCGAGGAGCTTTAAAAAAATAGATATTACGTAAAGTAATATCTATTTTGCTTGATTATTGTTTTGTATTTGTAGTAGTTCTTTCTCTGAATAATAGTGTGATACAGTATAAGCCTGCTATCCCTACTAGCGAGTATATAATTCGGCTTAACAGTGAGGCTTGGCCTCCAAACAGAGAAGCAACCAAATCAAATTGGAATAGACCGATAAGTCCCCAGTTTACTGCTCCAATGATAACCAATAATAATGCTAAACGATCCATTGATTTTCACTCCTTTTCATATGTAATAAAATATTTAGCTATTACAGTAATAGTATGTTTAAATTTAGCTGATTCATACCTTATATCATAAAAATTTTAGCTTCATTATTTTTCATGACACGAATGTTAGTAGAATATGCTGTTTAATAAAGTTGGCAAATTTGCAAAGAATAATATATATGCATTCTAGGGAGTGAGACCATGCCAGAGGTTCGAAGATTAAAGCTTATTAAAGGCGGAAAAACGATAGAGGATAAATATTGCTTTGTCAATGCTATTGCCACAAAAACCAGGCTAATGGGAGTAATTTCTTTAAAGCTCCTTTGGCGAAGCAGCCTAACGAAGGAATACTTGGCGCAATGGTTTACTCTTGATTCAGAGGAGCATGGCATATACGACTATGTAAGCGTAAGGACTAAAAGCTTTGCTGAGACGGATAAATATACACAGCAGTTCATGGGAAGCCTCGGAGGAGAAATCGTAAGCATTACTGAGCGTGAGGCTATTTTTTTGATTAATCATTATAAAAGAATGAATAAGCTTTACAATAAGGAGATTCCAAAGGAGCTGGAGCTGAAATTTATTTTTGATGTAGCACTGGACTTGAATGAAGAGGAAGGTCTAAGGCTTCAGGATAAGATATATGAAGCAATTGAATCACCGATTCAGCTTATTAATTTTTTTGTGATGCGGCTGGTGGCAAAGGATATGGAAGCAATGGAAAGATACTCAAGCCCGGAGCTGATAGCATATCTCGCAGACCTTTCGCTGGTAAATAGGGCCTCGTCCCTTCTGAAGAATAGCTCTGCCATCGTGGATAGAGTTGACAGCAGATATGTATACTCTGTCAGAAGCTTGGTAGATGCTCAATCAGAATACTTCACCCTAAGCTTTGAAATCGAGGTAAAGAGAATACTTAATGAATTCAGGATTAGCAAAGGTATTTTCTTGGGCAAGGAGGCTGTAGAGCCAGAGCTGGTGGCAGAGGAGATTAGAACCCCTGAGCATATCAGGCTATATAAAATTATTTCAGACGAAGAAAAATTTTTAAGGACTGTGGAGCAGCACAAGGGCAGTCTACTAGAATATCAATTTCTTCAAGGGAAAATGCTTGTTGAATTTAGGAGTCATAATGATCATGTAAAAAAGCAAAACTATCATATCGGTGGCGATATTAGGGCGATATACTTTATCAATAGCTATAAGGAATTTATTATATGCTATTATGATGCAGAGGATTTTGCAGCTATTTATAATGATTTTCTTTGCTTTATTGATATGAGGCTTGAGCTGCTAATGGAGGAAACCTTAAATAGCTCAGTGATCTATCAATATGCAGAGCTTCAAAGGCTTGAGTTTTACGACTATCTTACCCAGCTGCTGGAGGATGGAAGCAATGAATAATGTATAATATTTTTAAAATTGGTTAGAATAACCTCCTAGAAGAACAAGGAGGTTTTTTTTATGATGAGGAGAAGACGAAGAGCTCCCTATACAATAATACTCTTTACTCTAGGCTTTATAGCAGTAGGGATAATGGGCTTTTATATAGGCTATAGAGTGTATCCTACAAGAAACGAAGAAAACAAAAGCATAGTTATAGACGAAAGCGAGCAACGAAGTGAAATAAATGATCCTGAGGCCAATATAGATCCAGATCCCTCGGATGATATAACACCTGTAAATATAGTTGAAAATAGTATAAGCCTCGATACAAAGATTATCTTTAGAAGCCATTTCACAAAATGCCAGACCATAAAGGATGAACCAATGACGGCAACAGAGGATATGATAGGCTTGAAGGAGGATGCCTTTGAGACCTATGCAGCAGAGCTTTATCCAGACTGGCAGATGGTGAGATTTTCAAAGGAAGAGGTAATATTGTTCCAGAGAAAGGATCAAATCTGTCCCGATCACTTTTTTGTTTCGGAGCTGGAGGGTTATATTGTAGTGTTTAAGTACACTGAAACAGGAGAGCGCTATGTTGTAGAAAAAACAGATATACCGGTGGCACATCTTCCGGAGATAGACCAGGAAAAGATTAAAAGAGGAATTTTGATTCGTAACAGAAGCGAGGTAAATCAGCTATTAGAGGATTACAGTAGCTAGAGGTTTACAGCAGCTAAAAAAGCACTATAAATGGAGAGCCTTTACTCAAGAAGAGTACAAGGCTTTTTATATTGCATTTTTATAGGTAAAGGTGTAAGATATATGTGAATATAAATATAAAATATTCATACAATCACAAAGGAGTGATACTATGGCAAAGGGCTTTACTGATAAAGAAAAGGAGGCCATAAAAGCAAATCTACTTGAGAAGGGTAAGCATTTCTTCGAAGCTATGGGGGTAAAAAAGACAAGTATAAAGGATTTAACAGAGGCGGTTGGCATAGCTCAGGGCTCCTTTTATATATTTTATGCATCAAAGGAGGCGCTGTGCTTTGAGATAATTGAACAGGAGGAGGCTAAGCTTAAAAGTGCCTTATTAGCATACTTAAATGGCCAAGATGCTATAACCCAGGAGATATTTAAGGAGTTTTTATTGAAATCCTTTACTATGATAGATAAAAGTCCCCTTATAAAGCGAATTATGCTGGAGGCTGATGAATATGAGCATATTGTCAGAAGACTACCGGAGGAAACGATAAGTAAGCATATCGCAAAGGATGAGGATGCTTTGGAGCCTCTGATGAGGCATTGGCAGGAAATGGGATATATTGCTGACGTGGCACCGAGTATTATTTCCGGTGCTATTAGAGGCTTATTCATGCTGGCTATTCATAAGAAGGAAATTGGAAACGAAATTTTCGACTCAGTCTTAGGGCTGTGGTGTGATTGTCTTGCAAAGGGACTTATTCTAAAGGGGGGAGAGCAATGATAGAGGTAAAGGATCTATGCTTTAGGTATACAAAGAATTCTGAGGATACCATCAATGGTATTAGCTTTAAAGTAAATAAAGGTGAGATCTTCGGATTTTTGGGTCCCTCTGGCGCAGGAAAAAGCACAACTCAAAATATTTTGATCGGAATACTAAAGGACTATAGGGGAAGTGTAAAGGTATTGGATAGGGAGCTAAGGGAGATAAAGGCGGACTATTATGAAGATATAGGTGTAGCCTTTGAGTTCCCAAACTTTTACAGCAAAATGACTGCAATGGAAAACCTTAAGTTTTTTAAATCTCTATACAAGTTAGAGGGGGAGGACATACTTGGGCTATTGGATAGGGTAGGCCTCAAGGAGCACGCAAATAAAAGGGTCGCCAGCTTTTCAAAGGGAATGAAGATGAGGCTGAACTTCTGTAGGGCAATAATGAACAAACCAGAGGTGCTATTCTTAGATGAGCCCACCTCAGGCCTTGACCCTGTAAATGCAAAAACCATAAAGGATTTGATAAAGGCTAAAAGGGCTGCAGGAAAAACAATATTTTTAACCACCCACAATATGAATGTAGCAGAGGAAATTTGTGACCGGGTGGCCTTTATTGTAGACGGCAGGATCATGTTGATAGATTCTCCAAGAGCTTTAAAAATAAAGCATGGCCAACGGTCAGTAAGGGTGGAGTATAGCAGTAAGGGGCAAACAATAACCAAAAGCTTCCAGCTGGAAAACATAGGAAATAATAGGGAATTCTTCAACACTCTGAAGGAAAACGAAATTGAAAGAATGCATACACAGGAGGCTACTCTGGAGGATATATTCATTAAGG
Organism: Natronincolaceae bacterium; assembly: GCA_048264125.1. Classification (GTDB taxonomy): domain Bacteria; phylum Bacillota; class Clostridia; order Peptostreptococcales; family Natronincolaceae; genus M1-B18. The sequence continues at coordinate 199,327 of JBLXDM010000004.1, read as the reverse complement.
TTACGGGGAGGCGCTTGGTATGAGGCTATTAAAGGCGATAAAGCAGGATATTCATTTTCAGCTCAGGCATGGCTTTTATTATGCATATGGTCTGGTCTCTATTATATACATTATTTTGTTGAGGCTGTTGCCGTTGGAAATTAGAAGCCTTGCTGCCACCTTTATTATTTTTACCGATCCTGCTGTTCTAGGAGCCTTTTTCATCGGAGGCATTGTGCTGCTGGAAAAAGGACAGGGGGTTTTGCAGCATCTTTTTATAACACCCCTTAGGATTACGGAATATGTGTTATCCAAGGTACTATCCCTTATGCTGATATCCTTGCTGTCCAGCCTAATAATAGTAGCCTCAGCCTTTGGCTTTCATTTCAATGCATTTCCCTTTGCATTTGGTGTAGCCCTTAGCTCTATTTTCTTTACCCTAATCGGAATGCTGCTGGCTGTGCGGGTAAAGTCCGTCAATGAATATATATATAAATCAATTTTATATTTTCCTATTCTATATGCGCCATTATTGGGCTTTTTCAATATATATAAGACCTCGCTTTTTTACATTTTTCCTACAAATGCAGCCTTAGTATTAACCCGGGCAATATTCAGCATTGATGGTGTGTTCGATATCATTTCTTCAACAATCGTGCTTCTGATTTGGGTGCTTTTAGCATTCTTGATAGCGGGAGAGCAGATTAAAAAACACGTAATTAGCAAAAATGGAGGTGTGTAAATTGAAAAAGGCTGTTGCATTATCTCTTGGAGATTTAAGGAATATCAGAAGAGATTTGATATTATCTCTTTCTTTGTTTGCGCCCTTGCTTCTAACGGCTTTATTACGCTTTGTCATTCCTGAGGCTAGTAAATATTTGCTGTTGAATTTTAATTTTGAGCTTCCAGAATATTACCCATTTATATTAAGCTTTGTTCTATTGCTTACACCACTTTTGATAGGCTCAGCCACCGGGTTCTTAATATTGGAGGAGAAGGATGAAAATCTTTTAAAATACTTTACCATCACCCCCTTATCCAAAAAGGGATATCTTAGCTATAGACTTCTCAGCCCCATGGTTATAAGCACAGTGCTGTCATTTTTTATATTGCACTTTTCAAGGCTGTTCAAGTTAAACTATGCATTAACAACGCCGATTGTATTAATGGCTGCGTTGGAGGCACCTCTAATGGCTTTGATATTGGGGACCTTCGCTGAAAACAAGGTGGAGGGGCTAGCTATTTCAAAGGCTATGGGTATATTCTTTGCTGCACCCGCCGTAGGATACTTTGTAAGCTCCTCCTGGCGTTGGCTGGCGGGAATAATTGCGCCCTTCTGGGTGACGGAGGCCTTTCTGCTAAGCAGTGCCTATAGCTTAGAGTATCTTAGAGCAATTATTATTGGATTAGTTCTTCACTTGGTCTGTATATTTATGGTGTATAGAAGGTTTGTGAGGGCTAGTGAATAGTGAAGAAGCAGTGAATACACGATTCACTGCTTCTTCACTATCGCCTTTTCCTCCGCTTTATGATAAACTATGAAATAGAACATTAGTTTCCATGTCTAAATGGAGGCTTAGGGGGACAGAGGATGATAATATTGGGTATTGACCCCGGAATAGCTACCATGGGCTGTGGTGTTATTCGCTACAAGGGAAATAGATTTGAAGCCCTTTACTATGGAGCGATAAGGACCTCCAGCAGTATGGGTACAGATCAGAGGCTAAAGATTATTTATGAGGAGCTTAGCCAATTGATTGATACATATCAGCCTGAGGCGGTGGTGATAGAGGAGCTCTTCTTCAATACAAATGCCAAAACCGCTATCGTTGTAGGACAGGCAAGAGGGGTAGCAGTGCTGGCGGCGGCCAATAAGTCGATAGAGGTATTTGAATACACACCGCTACAGGTGAAGCAGGGGGTTGTTGGCTACGGTAGGGCTGAAAAGACCCAGGTGCAGATCATGATTAAGACCCTCTTAAATTTGGAGAAGGTTCCTAAGCCGGATGATGTTGCCGATGCATTGGCTGTGGCAGTTTGTCATGCCCATTCGGGTAATTTTAAAAATATGTTTAAGATAAAATAGATATGGGGGTATTATATGTTTGAATATATGAAGGGCATCGCTGCAGAGATACTTTTGGACAAGATTATAATTGAAGTCAATGGTATAGGCTATCGCATAAACAGCAGCTTAAACAGCACCGCAGAGGTTAAAAAGGGCGAAATGATAACAGTGTATACATATCTGGCGGTTAAGGAGGACGAGGTAAGCCTATACGGCTTTGTCAGCCGTGATGAGCTGATGTTCTTCAAGCAGCTGCTGTCGGTTTCAAAGGTCGGGCCGAAGGTGGCAACAGCTATACTATCCACCTATTCGCCTAAAAAGCTTAGCACATTAATTTTAAGCAGTGATTTTACCGCTATTTCAAAGGCTCCGGGGGTTGGTAAGAAAACTGCAGAGAGAATTGTTTTGGAGCTTAAGGATAAGGTAGAAGGCATCGGGGTGATGGATGAGAACCCTTTAGCGGATTCTATGATGCTTAATACTAACCAGGAGGCTATAGAGGCGCTAATTACCTTGGGCTATACGAGATTAGAGGCAGAGAAGGCATTAAATGCTGTGGCGGAGGAAAATGCATCGACAGAAGAGCTAATCAAGAAGGCTCTGCGATGGCTGGTTAAATAGAAATGAGGGATTAGAATGCTGAAGGAAGATGATGAGAGAATAATTACAGGCCATATAAGAGAAGAGGACCAGGAGCTTGAAGGGGGCTTGAGGCCGAAGGTTCTGGAGGATTATATCGGACAGCAGAATGTAAAGGAAAGGCTGAAGATATTCATTGAGGCAGCAAGACAACGAAACGAAGCACTGGACCATGTTCTTCTTTATGGACCACCGGGCTTGGGGAAAACCACCCTGTCAAATATCATAGCAAATGAAATGAATGTTAATATAAGGATTACATCAGGCCCTGCCATAGAAAGGCCCGGTGACCTGGCTGCGATTCTTACCAATCTTTCAGAAAATGATGTGCTGTTTATCGATGAAATACATAGGCTGAATCGGACGGTGGAGGAGGTATTATATCCTGCCATGGAGGATTATGCATTGGATATTATCATCGGCAAGGGCCCCAGCGCAAGATCCATACGATTGGATTTATCTAAATTTACGCTTGTAGGTGCCACCACCAGGGCAGGGCTTTTAACGGCTCCCCTTAGAGATCGCTTTGGCGTTATTTGCAGACTGGAGCTCTATAATGTAGAGGACCTAAAGCGTATAGTGAAACGATCTGCTAGGATACTGAATGTAGAAATAGACGAGGAGGGGGCCACGGAAATAGCCTCAAGGTCCAGAGGAACCCCAAGGATTGCAAATCGTCTATTAAAAAGAGTCCGAGATTATTCTCAGGTTAGGGCCGACGGAAAAATAACAAAAAAGGTTGCGGATGCTGCATTAAAAATGCTTGAAATAGACAATCTAGGCTTAGATGGTGTAGATAAGCGCATGATAAAGGTTATAATAGAAAATTTTGCAGGAGGTCCCGTAGGCCTGGACACCCTAGCCGCCTCCACTGGAGAGGAAAGAAATACAATAGAGGACGTATATGAGCCCTATTTGCTACAGCTGGGCTTTATTAACAGGACTCCTAGAGGCAGGGTGGTTATGGAAAAGGCCTATAGACATTTTGGATTACCCTTTAAGGAGTAGGTGACTATAATGGATTCCATAGGCAAATATCTTGTTATCGGAGGAATTATATTAATAATTGCAGGGCTTTTATTTCCTTTTGTTATGAAGCTGGGACTGGGGAAGCTGCCGGGGGATATATTGATTAAAAGGGGAAGCTTCACCTTTTATTTTCCAGTGGTCACCTCGATAGTTATAAGCCTGCTGCTGACTCTTATATTAAATCTTTTGTTTAGAAGGAAATAGGAAAAATTGAGACCTCTTTACTAGGGGTCTTTATTTGTTGTCATATGATGCTGCCAATTTATATAACTATAGCCGCATTTATCCAAATTTCCTTGCACTCAGAAGGAATAAATGCTAACATTACTACTGTATGCTATGGAAACAACCACTTCGCGTGCTGTTTTCAATGGAAGAAATTTAGAGGATAATAGTGATATATGTCGAAAGTAAAAGGGTGGAACTAGACTTTATAGGGGTGTGATACAATGAAAAAAATAAGAGGGATACTGATGATCCTAATCCTTGTGACAGCAATGGTATCGAGCTTACTAATATCATATGGAAGCACAGTGCAGATCCCTAAAAACATAGAAATTGGATTGTTTTTCAACAGCTCTGCTAAATCTACTGCTACCTTGCAAAGCGCCAACGGCTTTAGTATAGGCCAATATCAAGGGGATTCCTTTATCAGCCTTTTTACGATTACAGACTCAAACGAACTTATCCTGAGGAAGGACAGCTTTTATATAAACAATAATGGGGTGTATGTTGAATACACCGGCAGCACCGATAATATTCCTTCAAATCTAAACCTTCAAGGGCCTTATCATGTCCAGCTGGGGGGAGCCTATAGCAATGCTGATGAAGCTAAAAATGCAATGGCTGCCATTAACGGCCTAGAGGATGCTCCCTATTTGGTTTATGAAAACGGCTGGAGGGTTTTTGTCGGATTATATCTAAATGAGGCTATTGCCCAGGAAAAGGCCGAAGCCTATAAGCAGCAGCTAAATCAGGAAGCAGCGGTTATAGCCCCCTCTGCAAACAGGGTTCAGGTAATTAATAAGCAAAGAGCACCTGTCTTTATGTTCGACTCTCAGCAGGAGGTTTATTTCGAGGCCTTCAATGATAAGGGCGCATTGGCCTTAATTACCATTGAGGGAACTAGATTTAGGGGCGGTGCTACAGCATTAAGAAGCGCCGGCAGTGATATGACTATTAAAAACAAGCTGCCACTGGAGGAATACCTCTATGGTGTAGTTCCAAAAGAAATGCCTACCTCATGGCCCTTAGAGGCCCTGAAGGCTCAAGCTGTAGCTGCACGGGGCTTTGCCATTACCAGCTTGAATAAGTATCGTGCGTTAGGCTTTAATCTATGTAATACAGTGAATTCACAGGTGTATGGGGGCTATGATGTAGAGGCTGCCTCCACAAATAAAGCGGTGGATGAAACAAAGGGTAAGCTGGTTACCTATAATGGTCAACCGATAACCCCCTACTATCATTCTAACAGCGGCGGTCAAACTGAAAACAGTGAAAGCATATGGTCGGATGCCTTGCCCTATCTAAGAGGCGTAAAGGATGAATATTCCCTTGGGGTTCCAACTGCCACATGGACGGCAGTGTTGACAGCTGAGGAAATTAAGGCCCTGCTGGAAAAGGATCAAGTAAATATAGGGGACATCCTCGATATAAAGGTGACCTCCGTATCGGGAAATGGGCGAGTATTGACATTGGTTGTTTACGGCACCCAGGGTGAGGAGACAATGACTAAGGAGAGAAGCCGTAGAGTATTTGGCTTAAGAAGCACATGGTTCACAGCAGCACCAAATTCTGATAGTCTAGTAACGGTTAGAGGCAGTGAGGCCGACATTACCAGCATTAATTTACAAGGAAAAACTGTTATCTCAGCTTCAGGAACAAAAAAATTAGGTGATATTTCAAATATAGCCATATACAATGGGACAAGCTATAAAAGTATAGCATCAAAGCCAAATGAATTTGTATTTGATGGCAAGGGCTTTGGTCATGGTCTGGGAATGAGCCAGTACGGGGCTAAAAAAATGGCTGAATCAAATCAAAGCTTTGAGCAAATACTAATGCATTATTATACAGGCACAAAGGTGGAATAATATGAAGACATCAGATTTTAACTTCCATTTACCAGAGGAGCTTATAGCTCAAACACCTCTGGCTAAGAGGGATGAATCCAGGCTAATGGTGGTGGACAGAGCCACAGGAGACCTAAGACATAAGCATTTTTATGATATAGTAGATATGCTGGAGGCAGGTGATTGCCTGGTATTGAATAATACAAGAGTGCTGCCTGCAAGGCTGATAGGAGAAAAGGTTGAAAGCGGAGGGAAAATGGAATTTCTGCTGTTAAAGCAGCTTCAGCTTAACACCTGGGAGGTTTTGGTTAGGCCGGGAAAAAGGGCAAAGGTAGGCGCTCGCTTCAGCTTTGGCCAAGGACTGCTGGAGGCAGAGGTCAAGGACATAGGCGAAGAGGGCTCCAGAATAGTGGAATTTCATTATGATGGCGTTTTTGAAGCTATATTGGATCAATTGGGGGAAATGCCATTACCCCCTTACATAACTGAGAAGCTGGAGGACCCAAACCGTTATCAGACAGTATATGCAAAGCACCAGGGCTCAGCAGCAGCACCAACCGCAGGGCTTCATTTTACAGAGGAGCTACTACAGCTTTTAAGAGACAAGGGAGTACATATAGAGTATATAACCCTCCATGTAGGGCTGGGAACCTTTAGGCCTGTTAAGGTGGAGAGCATAGAGGCACATAAGATGCACTCTGAGCTGTACATTCTGGAGGAGGCCGTGGCTGAAAGGATTAATCAGATAAAGGGTAAGGGTGGAAAAGTTGTAGCCGTAGGTACCACCAGCTGCAGAACCCTAGAATCGGCAGCTGTAGAAACGAACAAGCTAAAGGCCGGCAGCGGATGGACGGATATATTCATTTATCCAGGCTATCAGTTTAAGCTGGTGGATGCACTGATAACCAACTTCCATCTACCGGAGTCCACATTAATCATGCTGGTTAGTGCTCTGGCAGGAAAAGAAAATATAATGAAGGCATACAATACAGCCGTTGAAGAGAAATATCGTTTCTTCAGCTTTGGCGATGCTATGTTTATTAAATAGAAGGGTGATATGATGGCAATAAAATACGAGCTAATAAAAGAATGTAAGCAAAGCGGTGCAAGATTAGGCAGAATACATACAAATAGAGGTATTATTGAAACCCCGATTTTTATGCCGGTGGGAACTCAGGCTACAGTAAAAGCCATGTCTGTGGAGGAGCTTAAGGAAATAGAGTCACAAATTATTTTGAGCAATACCTATCATCTGTATCTCAGACCGGGACATGAGCTGGTTAAAAAGGCTGGAGGTCTGCACAAATTTATGAACTGGGACAGACCAATCCTTACCGACAGCGGAGGCTTCCAGGTCTTTAGCTTAGGAGATTTAAGAAAGATCACTGAGGAGGGGGTAGAATTCCGCTCCCATTTAGACGGCTCAAAGCATTTTATAAGCCCGGAGAAGGCTGTTGAAATACAAAATGCCCTGGGCTCCGATATTATGATGGTATTTGACGAATGTGCACCTTATCCTGCAGATTGGCAATATGTGAAGAACTCGCTGGAAAGAACCACCCGTTGGGCAAAGCGCTGCAAGGAAGCCCATAAAAATACCGACAATCAGTCTCTTTTTGGTATTATACAGGGGGGCATGTATGAGGATTTAAGAAGACAGAGCGCTGCAGAGCTTATAGAGCTGGACCTTCCTGGCTATGCGGTAGGTGGCCTAAGCGTTGGAGAGCCTAAGCATTTAATGTATGAGGTGCTGGATTATACCGCTCCGCTGATGCCAAAGGATAAACCAAGATACTTGATGGGGGTTGGAAGCCCTGATTGCCTGATTGAGGGCGCAATACGAGGCATTGACATGTTTGACTGTGTCCTGCCCACCAGAATAGGCAGAAACGGCACCGCCATGACCAGCGGTGGTAGGGTGGTAATAAAAAATGCAAAGCATACAGAGGCCTTTGAACCTTTAGACCCTGAATGTGATTGTTATGTTTGTAAAAATTACACAAGAGCATATTTGCGCCATCTATTTAAGGCCGACGAAATTCTGGGCTTAAGGCTTTTGACCTATCATAATCTCTACTTCCTGCTGAAGCTGATGGGAGAAATAAGACAGGCCATAAGAGAGGACAGGCTGCTGGATTATAGAATGGAATTCTTTACAAAATACGGCTATGATTTATAATCCATTATTTAAATAACTGAATAAGACTGTAAATAAATGTAATAATATTGTTAAAAGTGGAATTTCCAATAATAAATAGTGCTTTATTACTAAAAAAATTCACAAAAATAGAGGAAATTCATTTTTCGTGTGGAATTTAATCTCTTGGAAGCTGAATAAAAACATGGGAGGGGGAGAAATATGCCACAACAACTCACAAGTCTTGTAATACCTTTGGGATTTCTGGCGATTTTCTACTTTTTAATTATTAGACCTCAGCAAAAAAAGGATAAGAAAATAAAGGAAATGAGAAGCGGTCTTTCGGTTGGGGATGAAATAGTCACTATTGGTGGGCTATATGGCAAGATAGTTAAGATTAAGGACGATGTTATCACAATCGAGGTTGGATCAGATAAAACCAAGCTGGTTATAGCCAAATGGGCCATCGGAAACACCGTCAGCAGTCAAAAAGAAGAATAGAGTACATAAAAAGATACGAAGAGCCTTCGTATCTTTTGTATTTATGGATTTATTTTGATGTATAGTGACTACTAATTAAACTAACGGATTATTTATGAGAATTTACAGTTTTTCTATCTTTTTGACCCTATTTCATAAGTCTATTTATCCACCAACAAGCATATCTATGTTGTAAAAGAGCTTGGGGGTGTTTAAATGAAGGGTAGAAATCTACCGGTTGGTGCTGGTCCTTTAAATATATGGGTGTATGGCAGAGGGTTAATGAGAGCATATTTGCTTTCCTTGATGCTGTTTTTGATCAGTGGACTGGGCATCACCTACACCAGTATAGGTGAAAATGCTTATCCGATGATGACCTCTGTTATTCTAATCATAAGCATAGCATATGCTGCCATTTATGTTGCGGTTAAGCTGCGGGCTAAGGGATGGCTGCATGGTGCTGTCGTTGGCATAGTATATATTACGCTTATAGTTTTGCTTAGCAGTCTTTTTCTTCAGGACTTTGCCTTTGACCGTTTTATTCTGTATCGGTATCTGGTGTCCATAGCAGCCGGAAGCGTTGGTGGCATGATAGGAATAAATATCAAATAATCCTTTATTTTCTTCAACACATTATGTTATAATTGACTTGAAATTATTTTGAAAGGGGTCTCAAGATGAAGCATATAAAGACTTTAAATGGAGCAACGCTTGCAAATAGTGCTGCTAAGGGCGGATGCGGCGAGTGCCAAACATCATGTCAATCAGCATGTAAAACCTCTTGTACTGTAGCAAATCAAGAGTGCGAAAATAAGTAATTATTAAAGAGATACATAGCAGTCAACAGCAGTGCTTGCCACTGCTGTTTTTTCTTGAATATGTCAAGATATTTATATACAATTGTATATGATAATTATGCTATAGCATGGAAGGAGCAAAATGCAACATGATTCATAAATTTAGTCAAGGCGGCGTTAATATTGTAATAGATGTAAATAGCGGTTCTGTGCATGTGGTTGACCAATTGGTATATCGTATATTGGACTTATATCCTGCCATCGGCAGAGAGGAAATACTGGAGACCTTACAGGGGCAATATTCCCTGGAGCTGCTGCTGGAGGCCATCGATGAAATCGACACCTTAATAAACGAGGGACTGCTGTTTAGAGAGGAAAGATATTCGGAGCACGAGGGCTTTAAGAACAAAAAGCCAGTAGTAAAGGCCCTATGCCTTCACGTATCCCACGATTGCAATATTCGCTGTAAATACTGCTTTGCCTCTCAGGGGGATTTTAAGGGACACAGAAGCTTAATGAGTGCTGAGGTAGGAAAAAAGGCATTGGATTTCTTAATAGAGCATTCCGGCAGCAGAAGAAATCTGGAGGTGGATTTCTTCGGAGGAGAGCCCTTAATGAATTTTGAGGTGGTCAAAGAGGTTGTAGCATATGGCAGAATGCGGGAAAAGGAAGCAAATAAAAACATCAGATTTACCATGACCACAAATGCAGTGCTTTTAAACGAAGAAAATATGAAATATATCAATGAAAACATGTACAATGTCGTTTTAAGCATAGACGGTCGTGAGGAAGTAAATGATAAAATGAGATACACAATAAATGGACAGGGAACCTATGACATCATACTACCAAAGCTGAAGCGAATGGTGGAGCTGAGGAACCATGAAAACTATTACGTGCGGGGAACCTTTACCCGTCATAATCTAGATTTTTCAAGGGACGTGCTGCACCTGGCAGATGAGGGCTTTTTAAATGTTTCTGTGGAGCCTGTGGTTGCAGCACCTGAGCACGATTATGCCATCCGAGAGGAGGACCTGCCTACAGTGCATCAGCATTATGAGCTGCTGGCGGAGGAATATGTAAAGCGGATAAAGGACAAAAAGGGCTTTAGCTTCTTCCACTTTATGATCGATTTGCATCAGGGACCCTGTGTTATTAAAAGAATCGTTGGCTGTGGCGCAGGAGCTGAATACCTTGCCATAACCCCTGAGGGTGAGCTGTATCCATGCCATCAATTTGTTGGCAATACCGACTTTTTATTGGGTAATGTAATGAATGATACATTGGACAATAGAATATACAACGAGTTTTCCAATGCCCATGTCTATAACAAGGAAAAATGTACAAAATGCTGGGCGAAGTTCTACTGCAGCGGCGGTTGTCATGCCAATGCTTATAATTTCAACAAGGATATTAATATCCCATATGAAATAGGCTGTGAAATGGAGAAAAAGAGAGTAGAATGTGCGTTATATGTTCAGGCAAAGCTGGCGGAGGTGAAATAAAATGTTAAAGTCTGTTAAGGGAAAGGCTCCACAGATTGACGAAAGCTGCTTTATTGCAGAAACAGCCGATGTGATGGGGGATGTAAGGCTTGCTAAGAACGCCTCCATATGGTATAAGGCAGTCCTCAGAGGGGACGATAACTATATAGTGGTAGGTGAAAATAGCAACATTCAGGACAATACAGTGGTGCATGTTGCCCATGAGTATCCTACAATTATTGGAGATAATGTAACAGTTGGCCATAGCGCCATCATTCACGCCTGCAAAATCGGCAACAATTGCCTTATAGGCATGGGTGCCATAGTGCTGGATGGCGCTGAGATAGGTGCTGAAACCATCATAGGTGCCGGTAGTGTTGTTTCCTCCGGCAAGGTAATCCCTCCGGGAGTATTAGCCTTGGGGACACCGGCGAAGGTGGTAAGGGAGCTAACTGAGGAAGAAAAGCTTAGCTTAAAGGAGTCAGCAATTAAGTATGTCCGTTATGCAAATGATCATAAGGACAGCATAGTCCTTTAGTTTCAGGAAATATTGAACAACTGTTAATATATGCTTTGTTGACTCTTAGGGTATTTGGTTATATAATTATTAAAGTTATGATATAAGTTAGGGGGAATCAACTAATGAGAATAAAAAGTGCAATTATTTTTCTATTAGTCATAGCAATTGTTGCTTTGGCAGGATACACGGCATTTAATGGCCTGCAGGTGGGAGATTTTACTGTTAGACCTGTTAAGGATGCCATCAAGCAGGGTCTGGATTTACAAGGAGGGGTTTACGTCCTTTACGAGGCCCAAACCGATGTGACAGGCTCAGAATTAGATCAATTAATGAATCAGACCATCGAGGTTTTCAGACGACGTGTCGACGCCTTTGGTTTGACAGAGCCTACTATCGTAAGAGAAGGGGACAAGCGTATACGTGTTGAGCTTCCGGGGGTTCAAAATGCCCAAGAAGCACTTGAAATGATAGGTAAGACAGCACAGCTACAATTTATAGCCGCTGACAATGAAGAGGTGGTTGTAACAGGTAACAATGTAAAAAAGGCTGAGGTTTCCTTTTATGAAGGAGAACGAAATCCTGTAGTTAGCCTTGAATTTGACACTGAAGGGGCAGACAAATTTTCTGAGGCCACTGGAAGACTGGCGAAGCTAACAAACGCTATGGACAAAATCATCTATATTGTTTTAGACGATGAGGTTATTTCTGCACCAGTTGTAAGCGATAGAATTCCAAGCGGAAAGGCTCAAATCAGCGGTGGATTTACTGTTGAAACGGCTTCAAATCTTGCTTCTCTTATAAGAGCAGGTGCGCTGCCGGTTGAGCTGGAGGAGGTTCAAACCTCTACAGTAACTGCAACCCTTGGTATTAATGCATTATCAAAGAGTGTTCAAGCAGGACAAGTCGGCATTTTGCTAGTATTACTGTTCATGCTGCTCTATTACAGACTGCCGGGCTTAGTTGCCAATATAGCACTTTCGATATATATTTTAATCGTATTGGGTGTATATGTTGCCGTGAATGCCACACTTACCTTACCTGGTATAGCAGCCCTGATATTATCTGTTGGTATGGCGGTTGATGCGAATGTTATTATATTTGAAAGAATTAAAGAGGAGCTACGGGCTGGAAAGACGATTCGTGCTTCTATAGATGCAGGCTTTAAGCGTGCCTTTAGAGCAATTATTGACTCAAATATCACTACCCTTATTGCAGGCGCTGTTTTATATCAATTCGGTACAGGACAAATTAAGGGCTTTGCGGTAATGCTGATTATCGGTATTGCAGCAAGTATGTTCACTGCTATAATCATTACCAAATTCTTGTTAAAGCTGCTTGTTGGCATGGATCTTACAAAAAACAGCAAGCTATTTGGCGCATAGGGGAGGGAAGCTAAATGAAAATTATTGAAAATAGAAAAATTTGGTTTGCAATATCCGCAATAATTATTATTACAGGTCTTGTCCTTGGTGCTGTAAGGGGCTTTAATGTTGGTATAGACTTTACCGGCGGTACCCTAATGGAGATAGATATTCATCAATCAGCAGCTATTGAGGAAGTAAGAGAGCTGGTTAATCAGCATGACACAACAGCTAATGTGAGTCTTCTCGGGGAAGACAGATCCATAGTGCAAATAAGGACAACTAAGGATCTAGATAATAATGAAAGATTAGAAATATTTAAGGTTTTTGAAGAAAAGTATGATTTGAAGCAGGATGATCTATTAAGAGCAGATCAATTTGGTCCTTCAGTAAGTAATGAAATTCAAAGGGCAGCCCTAATGGCAATTGTGGTTTCTGTTTTAGGCATGCTGGCGTATATCACCTACAGATTTGAGGTTCGCTTTGGTTTAGCCGCGATAGTGGCACTTATCCACGACGTGCTGGTGGTTGTTTCTATTTATTCTATTTTAAGAATACCTGTTAACAGTCCCTTTGTTGCAGCGATATTGACAATATTAGGCTACTCCATCAATGATACGATCGTTGTGTTTGATAGAATCAGGGAAAATCTTAGGTTCATGAAGAAAAACAATTTTGCAGAGGTGGCAAATACAAGTATTACACAAACTGTTACAAGATCCATTAACACCTCATTAACCACCTTAATTTGTATAGTTTCCCTATATGTTTTGGGCGTGGCGCAAATCAGAGAGTTTGCATTACCTTTAATGGCAGGGGTAATAGCAGGAACCTATTCCTCCATCTTTATAGCATCACCTGTATGGGTAATGCTTAAGGAAAAGCAGACCCGTAAGACGACTCCGACACCGGAGGCAAAATAAATCAAAATTCCATCTAAATGGAAATAAAATACTCTAATAAATGGCAATAATACAGGTAACTGTGTTATTGCCATTTTATTTTTATTTTATTTTATCATCATTGGAGCGGGATAATTATGAAAAAGAGAAGTAGGTTAATAAAATATCAGCATTTTAAGCGATATAAGCAGATAGCAGAGGTGCTAATCAAATATGGCTTTGATTTTGTGGCGGAGGCCTTAGTAAATAGGGGTTATATCCCTAAGTTTGTCTATAAAATCAAGCAGGTAAAGCAGAAGTATTCTAGAGGTGAAAGACTACGTCTGGCCTTTCAAGAGCTGGGACCCACCTTTATTAAGCTTGGGCAGATAATGAGCACCAGAAGGGATATCCTTCCAGAGGATGTAATTGAGGAGCTGGCAAAGCTTCAGGATGATGTTGTCCCCTGCTCTCTGCTGGAGGCGCGGGAGGTTTTTGAAGGGGAAATGCGGAGGGACATTGAGGATTGCTTTATGAGCTTTAGTACATTGCCAGCAGCCTCCGCCTCCATTGGACAGGTATATGAGGCCACACTGAAGAATGGTGAGGAGGTAGTGGTGAAAATCCAGAGGCCCCATATTCGGCAGCTGATAGAGCGGGATTTGGAAATACTGTATGACCTTGCAAAGATAATAGACAGGCACTCTAAGGAGAATAGCCCTTTGCCCTTAACGGATGTCATAGATGAATTCCATTATTCAATAATTAGAGAGCTGGATTACACCTTTGAGGCAAGAAACGCAGAAAAATTCGGAGAGTATTTTGCCAAGGACAAGCAGATATACATACCCAGTATATATTGGGAGTACACCGGTAAACGGGTGCTGACGATGGAAAAAATAAATGGCGTCAAGATTATAGATTACAAGGAGCTGGAGAAGCGTGGCTGGGATCTAAAGCAGCTGGCCACAATTGGAGCCCATTCCTTCTTAAAGCAGGTCTTTATTTATGGCTTCTTTCATGGGGACCCCCATCCCGGCAATCTGTTTGCTTTAGATAGCAACAGGATAGCCTATGTGGACTTTGGAATTGTGGGCTATCTGGATCGAGGCTCCTTGAAAATGATTACCGATATATTTACAGCAGGAGCCAGAAAGGATATTGAAAGGATTGTAAATATATTAATAGAGGCTGAGGCAGTTAACTCCGATACAGATTTAAGAAGACTGAGGGATGATATATCCCTATTGATAAATATGTACTATAATATGCCACTAAAGCGGCTGAATATAGCAGACGCCCTTAGGCATTGTATGGAGGTTGCCTATACCAACAATATCAAGCTGCCGGTTCAGTTCATTATGCTACTAAAGGCCCTTATAACCCTGGAGGGCAGCGGTAAATATCTTCATCCAGAGTTCAGTCTATCAGATATAGCAAAGGACTTTATCAAGGAGATATATATTCATAGGCTTCAGCCTCAAAATATCTTTGGAGACGTGAAGGAATATTATGAGGAGGTCTTTGATAGCTTCAGATACCTGCCGAAGCAAATGAGAAACTTCCTGAAAAAGGTGGAAAACAATGAGCTGCAATTGAATCTGGATATTGCGCATTTTGATTTTATTGTTAGGGAGCTCAGCAAGCTGGCAATTCTTATTTCCATAAGCCTAATCAGTGCAGCCCTCTTTATAGGCTCCTCTATGGTGGTATTTAGCGACCGTAGCCCTCAAATATATGGCCTGACGGCCTTAGGCTTTGGAGGCTACACGATTGCAGCATTGCTGGCGGCAGTGGTAATATTTACGGCTTTAAAGGAAAAAATCAAAAGAAGCTGAGACAATGTAAACACTCCCATATGTCTCGCAGATTGACACCACAGGCTATATTGTATATGATAGAATAGTTGTATAAAGATACAAAGGATGTGGTGAAATGTTCGGTAAAAGCTATTGGACCTACAGCAATATTGATGATGAAAAAATTAAGGAATTGGCTGATGGGCTGAATATTACAAAGGCCACCTCAAGGCTTCTCTTGAACAGAGGCCTAGCAGATATAGATAAGGCAAATAGGTTTATAAGGGCCTCTCTGGAGGATCTATATGATCCCTATTTAATGAAGGATATGAAGAAGGCTGTGGATAGGATTAAAGCGGCCATTGCTGCAAAGCAGGGAATATGGATATATGGGGATTATGATGTTGATGGGGTTTCCAGTACATCAATTTTGGTCAAATACTTTAGGAATATCGGATATCCCATAGATTATTATATACCCAATCGAATAGAAGAGGGCTATGGCATTAATACTGAAGCGATTAAAGAAATACATAATAGGGGCGGCAACCTAATAATAACTGTGGATTGTGGCATTACCTCCGTCAAGGAGGTGGAGCTGGCCAACAGCCTTGGAATAGACATGATTATAACCGATCACCACGAATGCCATGGCGAGCTGCCTATGGCCTATGCCATCGTTAATCCAAAGCAGGAGGACTGCCAATACCCCTATGATATGCTTTGCGGCTGTGGAATAGCCTTTAAGCTAGTACAGGCCTTGACACCTCCCGAGGATTTTAAGCAGCAGCTTAATGATTACATCGACATAACAGCGGTGGCAACCATTGCAGATATCGTGCCCTTGGTGGATGAAAATAGAATACTGGTAAAAAACGGCTTGAAAAGGCTTCAGCAAACTGAAAATGCAGGCCTTAAGGCTTTAATACAGGTATCGGGCCTAGTAGGTAAAAAGCTTAGTGCAGGGCAGATCGGCTTTACCCTTGCCCCCAGGATTAATGCCGCAGGTAGAATAGGAGATGCCAATGGTGCTGTGCGGCTGCTGACCACTGAGGATCATAGGGAGGCGCTGACGCTGGCAGAGCTTCTGGATAAGGAGAACAAAAACCGACAGCAAATAGAGGCGGAGATATGTCAGGAGGCTCTTGCTTTAGTAGAAGGGGATATGAGCTACCATAGGGAAAATTTCCTCGTTCTATATAAGGAGGAATGGCATCACGGTGTTATAGGAATCGTTGCATCAAGGCTTGTGGAGAAATATTATAGGCCTGTTGTGATTTTATCAGTTGAGGGTGATGAAGCCAAGGGCTCTGCCAGAAGCATCCCGGGCTTTAATTTATTTGAAGCCCTTTATCAATGCAAGGATCTTTTTTTGAAATTTGGCGGTCATGAGCAGGCAGCTGGCCTTTCTATAAAGACTGAGAATATACCTGCCTTTAGAAGGAGAATAAATGAGATCATAGATAGCACCCTAAGGGAAGAGGATTTCATCCCTGAAATAAGCTTTGACGGGCCCTTAAGGCTTCAGGAGCTGAATGATGGCTTTATGAAGGAGCTGGAATGGCTGGAGCCCTATGGAATGGGAAATCCGGGGCCGAAATTTATAAACAGGCTTATCAAGCCCCTCTATCCCAAGGCAATCGGAACAGAAGGAAAGCACCTAAAGCTGACATTACAGCAGAAGGACCATAGGGCAGAGGGAATTGCCTTTAATTTTGGTTCTCTTAATCAGGAGCTTTTGGATACTGAAAAAATGGATATCGTGTACTCTCCGGAGATAAATGAATACAATGGTAACAGGAAAATTCAACTGAATATAAAGGATGTAAAAATCATAAAAAAGAAGGATTTTGACAGAGGGGCCTTCTCCCAATGCTATTATGAAGCCCTTAAGCTAAGCGATTATATTACCAACAGCGGAGCAATTGACTTCCCGCAGGATAATATTATAGTTGCGGAGGATAAGGATATGATATTGCTGAAGCTGCTGAAGGAGCAGGAGACCACCCTTATACTGGTGAACACCTTGGATCAAGCCATCAGACTATTGAGCCTAAGTGGTATTCAGCAAAAGAAAGGCCGTATAAAATACAAATATGCCTTCAATCAGCTGACAAATACCTCAGCTACATCAGAGGTTGATATTATAATTAATCCAAATATTGATAAAATTGATTTTAGAAGATATAATAAAATTATTCTTTATGATCAATTTTTTTCAGCAAAAGATTTTATAAGCTTTACTAAACTGACAAATATCCACAAGACACTGGTCCTTTATGAGGCCGGAGATGAAAGGTCAAATGAAGAAATATTGTCCAATATTCAGCTCACAAGGGAATTACTGGTTCTTCTTTATAAGTATATAAGCAGCACCAATAATGACAAAGAGGTCTATAGGGTGCAGGAGCTAATGGAGGCACTAAATAGCCATAAGGGCCCTGTAAATCCTACGCTTATTCGGCTGGCATTGGAGATACTAATGGAGGGTAACCTGCTCTCTGCAAAGCGGGAAGGCACCACCTATTGTATACAAATGAATAAAAATGGTGAAAAAATAAGGCTGGAGGATTTAAAATCCTACCAAAATGCTCAAAAGGCTATGGCGGGCTTTAAGGCCTTTCAAAAGGAAGCTTTACAATTGTATATGAGGAGGAAGTAAATATGAATTTACATGAAAAAATCAGAGAGGTTCAAGATTTTCCAAAGGAAGGGATAGGCTTTAAGGATATTACGCCGCTTTTTAATGATAAAGAGGCACTACAATATATTATACAGCAGCTTAGCCAGCAACTAAAGGATTTGAATATTGACATTATCGTTGGACCGGAGGCTAGAGGTTTTTTAGTAGGAACACCGGTGGCCTTTAATCTAGGGGTAGGCTTTGTGCCTGTAAGAAAGCCGGGAAAGCTGCCTTGGGAAACTGTAAAGTACGAGTATGAGCTGGAATATGGAACCGATGCACTGGAAATACATAAGGATGCAATAAAGCCCGGTCAAAGGGTTGCTATTGTAGATGACCTGCTGGCCACAGGAGGAACCGTGCTGGCAGCGGCAAAGCTGGTGGAAAAGCTTGGGGGCGAGGTTGTATCACTGAACTTCCTAATTGAGCTGGCATTTTTGAATGGAAGAGAAAATCTTAAGGACTATAGTATTCAAGCCTTAGTGAGATATGAGGACTAATTCAGACCTATAATTTGGCTTCCGAGAGGGTGAACAGTATGATAGAAAATTTAATAGCTATGATAGAAGAGAATAACCCTCTATGTGATGTCGAGCTTATCATAAGGGCTTACAATTTTGCAGAAAATGCGCATCAGGGGCAATATAGAAAATCAGGAGAAAGGTATTTTATTCATCCTGTAGAAGTAGCAAAAATTCTTATAGAATTAAAGCTGGACAGCAGTACTGTTGCTGCTGCCCTTTTACATGATGTCCTTGAGGATACGGCATATGATTATAATAAGCTGAAGAACGAGTTTGGCGAGGAAATTGTTGAGCTGGTTGAGGGTGTTACAAAGCTGACTAGGCTGAACTTTCAATCAAAGGAGGAGCGACAGGCTGAGAATTTCCGGAAGATGTTCGTTGCAATGGCAAAGGATATCAGGGTAATACTTATAAAGCTTGCTGACCGCCTGCACAATATGAGAACCTTAAAATACCAAAGCGACGATAAAAAGCGGGAGATATCTATGGAAACTCTGGAGATATATGCGCCTATAGCTCATCGTCTGGGTATTTCAAGGATTAAATGGGAGCTGGAGGATTTATGCCTTAGATATATCGATCCCGAGGGCTATTACGAGCTGGTGGAAAAGGTTGCCATCAAGAGAAATGATCGTGAGGCCTTTATAAATGAGGTTATGAGCCAGCTAAGAAAGAAGATGCTGGAATTCAGCATGGAGGGAGATATATCGGGCCGTCCAAAGCATTTCTACAGCATATACAGAAAAATGGTATATCAAAATAAAACCTTTGATGAAATATTTGATTTTCTTGCGGTTCGTGTAATAGTGGATTCCATAAAGGATTGCTATGGGGTACTAGGAGTAGTCCATACACTATGGAAGCCTATTCCCGGGCGTTTTAAGGACTATATCGCCATGCCTAAGGCAAATATGTATCAATCCCTTCATACGACAATTATAGGGCCGAAGGGGGAGCCTGTAGAGATTCAAATAAGAACCTTTGAAATGCATCAAATTGCCGAATACGGTATTGCTGCCCATTGGAAATACAAGGAGGGTAAAACCCTCGACAGCCACTTTGGCTTCAATGACAAGCTTTCCTGGCTTGGTCAAATGATGGAGCTGGAGAAGGAGACCAACGATTCAAAGGAATTTATGGAATCCTTGAAGGTGGATTTATTTACCAACGAGGTTTTCGTATTTACCCCAAAGGGGGCAGTTATTAATCTGCCGGCTGGCTCTACCCCGGTGGACTTTGCCTATAAAATCCACTCCGACGTGGGAAATAAATGTGTTGGAGCCAAGGTTGACGGAAGAATCGTCCCACTGGATTATAAGCTGAAGAATGGAAATATCATTGAGGTTTTAACCTCCTCCAACAGTAATGGTCCCAGCCGAGACTGGCTGAAGATAGTTAAGAGCTCCCAGGCTAAAACCAAGATTAAGCAATGGTTCAAGAAGGAGCGTAGGGAGGAAAACGTTGAAAAGGGAAGAGAGACCCTTGAGCGGGAGGTACGACGACAGGGCTTTACGATGTCGGAGGCATTAAATCCAAAGCTCTTGATATCTATAGCCAAGCGTTTAGGCCTCAGCAGCGAGGAGGATTTATATGCTGCTGTGGGCTATGGCGGCATTACCCTCACACAAATTCTTCCCAAAATAAAAGAGGTTGTCAAAAAGGAAGCTGTCAAAAAGGAGGTTTCTCCAGAGCTAGCAGAGAAGGATACCCAGCTACAGCAGAAGAATTACGAAAATAAAAGTAGGTCCAATAAGCAAAGCCAAGGGGTTACCGTCAAGGGTATAGATAATATTATGGTGCGATTTTCACGCTGCTGCAATCCTGTGCCCGGTGATGAGATCGTCGGCTATATAACCAGAGGCAGGGGTGTTTCGGTACACAGAAAGGACTGTCCTAATCTGTTGGACGCCACCGAGGCCGCCGATAGGCTGATAGATGTTGAATGGGATACCTCGAAGCCACTGGCCTTCCAGGCTGAGATTCAAATTAGGGCCGCCGACAGAAAGGGTCTATTGTCGGAGATCACCAAGATACTGAGCGATTCTAAGCATACGGTAAATGCCCTGAATGCCAGAACCAACAAGGAGAGAATGGCAATTTTAAATCTAACCATTGAAATTAATGATATAGATGAATTAGACAAGCTGATGCAAAAATTTAGGAATCTTAAGGGGACCTTTGATGTTCACAGGGTTATCACCTAGGAGGAGGGCAATATGAGAGCAGTCGTGCAAAAAATTACAGATGGCAAGGTCGTAGTCAATGATGAGGTAACAGGAGCAATAGATAGCGGTCTATTGGTTTATTTAGGTGTTCAGGAGGGGGATACCCTTCAGGACGTAAAGTATATGGTAGAAAAGCTGACAAATCTAAGGATATTTATGGATCAGGAGGAGAAAATGAATCTTTCTCTGATGGATGTTGGTGGAAAAATTTTGGTGGTTTCTCAATTTACTCTGCTGGGGGATTGCAGAAAGGGCAGAAGACCAAATTTTACAGAGGCGGCTAAGCCGGAGGTAGCCGACAGCCTTTACAAGGAATTTATAAAGGGCTGTCAGGAGCTTGGGGTTGAGGTGGCAACAGGAGTTTTCCAAGCCCACATGTATGTGCATTCCGTCAACGATGGTCCAATAACTATGCTGGTGGACAGCAAAAAATGCTTCTAGGAGGGTAAGCTATGTTTTTAGAAAAAATTCCAGCAGGTATATTATCAGTTAATTGCTATGTTGTGGGTGATGATCAATCCGGAAAAGCTGCGGTTATTGATCCCGGTGGTGATGCCGATAAAATTATGAAGGTTTTGGAGGAAAATGGGTTTGAGCTGGCCTACATCATATTGACCCATGCCCATGGTGACCATATCGGCGGTGTGGCGGAGCTGCAGGCTATGACAAAGGCACCGCTCTATGTACATAAAAAGGATTTATATATACTACAAAATAAAAATATCAACTACTCCGCTCATATGGCAATGCCGGAGGTGGAGCTAACAACAGATAATTTGCTAAAGGATGGAGACCTCCTTCCTTTAGGTAACGCCAGCCTCAGAATTATCCATACCCCAGGCCATTCACCGGGAGGCATATGTATACTGGTGGATAAGCTGCTTTTTACTGGAGATACATTGTTCTCCAACTCCATAGGCCGGACGGACCTGGAGGGCGGAGATCATAATCAGCTGGTGAAGGCTATAAAGAAAAGGCTATTTGTTTTGGAGGATGATATTTTGGTGCTTCCTGGACATGGTCCTGCATCTCGAATCGGAATAGAAAAGCTAACAAATAGATATATCAGGTAGCTGAGAGGTATACTCCCGGAAAATCAGGTAAAAATAAACCTACACTATTCCGGGAATAGCTCAGCAGCTTCGCTTGAGCCCCGGCTTTATTCAGTCGCAGGGTCAGGTAATTAAAAGAGATTTATGATGGGAGTTAGTCTAATGGTAAAGGTTTATTGTGTGGGGCATGATTATACCTACGAAATAATGGAGCTCCTCAAGCTGTTTTTTCCGGCAGAGGAGCTTCAGCATATTGCTGACCAGCAGCAGGCGCTTAAGGATAGCTACATAATGACAAGGCTAACCGTGACATCAGGAATACTGCAGGCTGAGGTCGAAATCTCAATTGATGGACAGAATAAACGAGGGCTTGAGGCATACGTAATTACCAATGAATCCTCCCTCTTTATCAAAAAAAAGAGCAAGCAGCTGCTAAAGCGAGTGACCTTAAGGCTGCTGTCAGATATTAAGGCTGTGGCATTGCCCTGGGGTGTACTGACAGGCATACGCCCAACGAAGATAGTACATGAGCTTCTAGAGGAGGGCTATAGCCACTACGATATTTTACAGCTGCTGCAAAGTGAATATTTAATAGCCCCCGACAAGGCAGAGCTGCTGATGACGGTGGCAAAAACAGAGCATAGCTTCGTTTACCCGATAAATGAGGAGCTGATAAGCCTATATATTAGCATACCCTTTTGCCCCACAAGATGTGTCTATTGCTCTTTTCCCTCAAACCCCATGCAGCAATGGGGGCATCTTATGGAGGACTATGTTGATGCTCTGTGCAAGGAGCTCAGGATGACTGCAGAGCTTGTCAGACAGCGGGGCAAGGCTATAGAGACCATATATATCGGGGGAGGCACCCCAACTACATTGTCATTAGAGGGCTTTACAAGGATTTTTGACCTGTTGGAGAGCTCCTTTGACCTTAAGCAGCTGAAGGAGCTGACGGTGGAGGCTGGAAGACCGGATACTATAGATTCGGACAAGCTAAAGCTATTAAAGGCAAGAGGGGTTACTAGGCTCTCCATAAATCCCCAGACCATGAATGATTGCACCCTTGTAGAGATAGGCAGAAGCCATTCGGTGGCGGATTTAAAAAGGGCCTTTCTGTTGGCACGGGAGGCAGGCTTTGACAATATCAATATGGATTTAATCGTTGGTCTTCCCGGAGAGGATGAGGCAATGGTCTGCAATACCATGGAGGAGATAATAGGGCTGGAGCCGGAGAACCTGACGGTTCATACCCTTGCCATAAAAAAAGCATCAAGGCTCAAGGAAAAATCCCATGAATATGCGCTGAAGGAAGAGGAAACAATAGTAAATATGCTGGCTATAACCCAGGACTATGCAAAGAGGATGGGCTTGAAGCCCTACTATATGTACAGACAAAAGCATATGCTGGGGCATCTGGAGAATATAGGCTATTGCAAGCCAGGCTACGAGGGCATATATAATATCCAGATAATGGAGGAAAAGCAGACGATACTAGCCTTTGGGGCAGGGGGCGTCTCCAAAATGGTATATCCAAGGGAAAATCGCTTGGAGAGGGTGCCAAATGTTAAGAATTTGGAGCATTATCTCCAAAGGGTAGAGGAAATGGTGGAGAGAAAAAAGGACTATCTAAAGGATTGACAAAATCAAGAAATAATCTTATAATATTACCAATTATATACTTTAAGATACTTTGAATAGAAGGAGTAGGTATTTTACTCATTTTAGCGAGTCGAGGAGGGTGGAAGCTCGATATGAAAGGGATTACCGAAGACATCTAGGAGTTTATCCTCTGAACAATAGTAGGAGGGTCCGTGAGCCTGCGTTAAGGGTAGAGTGGGATTTAACAAATCCAATCAGGGTGGTACCGCGGGAAAATAAAGCTCTCGTCCCTTTAGTTTATTAGGGATAGGAGCTTTTTATTTTTTTGAAAAAATATATTATGTAAATACAAGAGGAGGAATTTTTATGAAGTTAAAAAGGTCCCATATGGCCGGCAGCTTGAATAAAAGCAATATCGGCGAAACCGCAACACTGATGGGCTGGGTTCAAAAAAGAAGGGATTTAGGAGGGCTTATATTTGTAGACCTAAGGGATCGTACAGGGATCGTGCAAATTGTATTCGATAAGGATATTTCCCTGGATGCCTTTAATATGGCCTCTGAGCTTGGCTCTGAATATGTCATTGCTGCTGTAGGTAAGGTACACCAGCGTCAGTCGGTAAATCCAAATCTACCAACCGGTGAAATAGAAATTTTTGCAGAAACCCTTCAGATTTTAAATAAATCGGAGACACCGCCTATTTATATCAAGGATGATGATGATGTTAATGAAAATCTTCGTTTAAAGTATAGATATCTGGACCTTAGAAAGCCTTCTATGCAGAAAAACCTAATGATACGCCATGAAACCTCTAGAATAGTCAGGGAGTTTTTAGCCGCTGAGGGCTTCATCGAGGTAGAAACACCAGTGCTGACAAAGCCGACGCCTGAGGGAGCTAGGGACTATCTTGTGCCCAGCAGAGTAAACCCTGGCAAATTTTATGCTCTACCACAATCTCCTCAGCTCTTTAAGCAGCTGCTAATGGTTTCCGGCATGGATAGATACTTCCAAATCGTAAAATGCTATAGGGATGAGGATTTAAGGGCAGATAGACAGCCTGAGTTCACTCAAATAGACTGTGAAATGTCCTTTGTTGATGCCGAGGACGTTATCGAAATAAATGAAAGGCTTACGCAAAAAGTCTTTAAGGAAATTCTCAACTTAGATCTACAGCTGCCATTGCCTAGGCTTTCCTATCAGGAGGCTATGGAGCGCTATGGCTCTGACAAGCCAGATATACGCTACGGCTTTGAGCTGATCAACCTATCGGAGCTGGTTAAGAGCTGCGGCTTTAAGGTCTTTACCTCTGCTATTGAAAATGGTGGCTCTGTAAGGGCTATAAATGTAAAGGGCTATGGCGATCGCTTCAGTAGAAAGGATATAACAAGCCTTGAGGAATACGCAAAAACCTATGGTGCAAAGGGCTTAGCCTGGATAAAGGTAACGGAAGAGGGTGTAACCTCACCGATTGCAAAATTCTTTACGGAGGAGGAGATGGCTGCAATACTGGAAACGGCCAATGTTGAAAAGGGAGACCTTTTACTCTTTGCCGCCGATAAGGATTCTGTAGTATTTGATTCTTTGGGGCATTTAAGAAATGAGATGGCAAAGCGACTTGAGCTGATAGACAAAAATGATTTCAAGGCCCTTTGGGTTACAGAATTCCCATTGTTTGAATATGACGAAGAGGAAAATAGATACGTAGCAAAGCATCACCCCTTCACCTCCCCAATGGATGAGGATTTGGAGCTTTTGGAGACAGCACCTGAAAAGGCAAGAGCAAAGGCCTATGATATTGTAATAAACGGCTATGAGATAGGTGGCGGCAGCATTAGAATCCATTCCTCAGAGCTACAGCAGAGGATGTTTAGGGCCCTTGGCTTCAGCGATGAGGAGGCATGGGATAAGTTTGGCTTCCTGCTGGAGGCCTTCAAATATGGCACACCTCCCCATGGTGGAATTGCCTTTGGCTTCGACCGTCTGGCAATGATTTTAGCCAAGGAGGACAATATCCGTCAGGTGATTGCCTTCCCAAAAACACAAAACGCCCAGGACCCGATGACAAACGCGCCATCTGTTGTTGAGGAAAAGCAGCTGAAGGAGCTGAGTGTAGCGGTTAAGCTGGAGGAGAAGTAAGAGCAATGGAAAGAGTTAGTGAATAGTGTATAACGAATAGTGAATAGTGATTAGTGAAAAGATTTAAGAATGTAGGGCAATTAGCAAGGGGTGAATTTCATTGAAATTTGCCCTTTGCTTTGTTTAGGGGTAGAATAATACGGTATTAATATGATAGCTGTGTAATAAGGCATCGCAAGAAGAACAAACCTAGATGCTCTGATACCTCAGTATGGCAAACCGTTATTATAATATAAAGCTTAAAGCATCCGTTAATTATTTTTGATTACATATTGACAATACTCTAAGGACATAATATAATAATGATAATCATTATCAAAAATGAAGTAAAGGAGGTTTAAATATATGAAAGCACTATTAGTGGGCGGAGATCGACTTGGAAATATACCGACAACCTTAGAGAGCTATGGTATTATGGATTACATACATTGGACCGGAAGAAAAAAGGGCATGAGGAAGCTTGAGATACCAGATGAGGTGGACATGATCATTGTTTTTTACGATTTTATTGAGCATAATATTACTGAAATTGTAAAAACTAAGGCTAAGCAGCAAAATATCCCATGTGTTTTTTCCAAAAGGGCCTGTAGTGATTTATCTAAGCGTTTGAATGACTGTATGAATTGCAATTTCAAATGTAAGATTTCCAGTAATTAAATTTGAAAATTACCAAGACTTATGTTATTATATATATAAATCCTGCTGTGTACGTTGACTCGATGGTTTCGGAGCCAACATATTGACATTGGGAATCCGAGTTTACAGTTGTAGTAAATGCCCCCACGGAAAGGGGACTTATGAAAACGGTAACAGGGCACCCACCTGCGAGACGCAGGTTCAAAGCAATCGACAAACGGCATGGCGGGAACCTCAACCTCTTAAAGTAAGGGGTTTTTTTGTTTTTAAAATAAAATGTTTTGAGATTCTTGAGGCATAATAAGGCTACATGAATGTTGACATAAGAATTAAAATTAGATACTATTAATTTTAGTGTTAAATAAAGGAGGCATAATATGGGCTTACATTCATTTTCCAGAAGTGAATTATTGATAGGTACGGAGGGCTTAAATAAATTAAAAAACAGCAAGGTTGCAATATTTGGCATAGGGGGAGTTGGCTCCTTTACCGCCGAAGCCTTGGCAAGAACGGGAGTAGGAAAATTTGTATTAGTTGACGACGACGATATTTGTCTTACAAATATAAACCGGCAGCTGCATGCCACCAGAAGCACCGTAGGGAAGCCAAAGGTTGAGGTTATGAAGGCTAGGATATTGGATATCAACCCAAAGGCAGAGGTTGAGGCCTATCGTGAGCTTTATAATAGTGATAGTGCAGAAAGACTGCTGTCAGCAGATTATGATTATGTGGTAGATGCAATAGACATGGTTACTGCAAAGCTTGATCTTATTGAGCGCTGCAAAAAAATGGACATACCCATTGTCTGCAGTATGGGGGCAGGAAATAAGCTGGACCCCACCAGATTTGAAGTAACGGATATTGCTAAAACATCCATATGCCCCTTAGCAAAGGTTATGCGAAAGGAGCTTAAGAAGCGTGGCGTTACAGGCGTAAAGGTGGTATACTCAAAGGAGGAGCCATTGACACCATTGGTAATTGAAGCCGATTGTAAAACCAATTGTATCTGTACAAACAAGGCCAGAACCTGCACGGTTAAGCACCAGATTCCCGGCAGTATTGCCTTTGTACCGTCTGTAGTAGGCTTAATTATTGCAGGAGAGGTTATTAAGGATTTAATAAAAATTAAAAATGATTAATAGGTATATTATAGCGGTAAAAATATAGTATGAGCCTTCAGCGATGTGGAAAGGAGAGGATTTAAATGAAGCAATGTGGTGTTGTAAAGGAAGTAAAGGGTGAATATGCAACGGTGGTTATGCAAAGGCATACCAGCTGTAGCGGTTGTAATGCCTGTAAAATGGGACATGAGGATACAAAGGTGGAGATTCGCGGCATAAACAATGCAAAGGGTAAGGTTGGACAATGGGTATCGGTGGATATGGAAAACCATGATGTTTTAATGGCGGCCTTTATAGTATATATCATACCCCTAATCGCGCTTATAGCAGGAATTGTAATAAGTAATCTAGCCTTGTCCTCAGTTGCAGGGGAATATCTTGACCTGGTATCGGCGGCAGTGGGCTTTGGTACAATGGCAATTACCTTTTTGATTATCCATGTAAAGGAAAAGAATTTTTCCATCAGCAGACGGTATTTGCCGGTTATTACAGAGGTCATGGATATAATGGATTAATTGCTCAGATAAATTCAATGCAGCGAATAAGTCAAGGTTAAGCCTGACTCATCGCTGCATTTTTTTGGCTAAAAATTCATAGCTCTTAATTTTAAAAATTATTAATCTTATTTCCTAATTCATATATCTTGCAATAAGCAGCAGAAGGGTTATATGCAGGGGATAAAAGCAATAATAAAAATACTTATTTAGCTTAACCCTAAATTTCCAGTCCACATGAAAGAGTGGTACTGCAGCAACCGCCCACATCTGAAGGTAGAAGCTGATATCCAGGCAATACAATAAAGTAAGTAGTCCGAAGGCCAGAAGGGCTTCCCATTTTCTCTCGTAAAGGATATGAAAAATAAGTATGGTCATTACACCATAGGCACCATAATCCATCCTAAGGAAGCTAAAGGGAGGGACTGCAGTAATTATCAGTATTAGCAGTAATATGACTCTGTTCTTAAGGCTTTTGCTTTCGTATAGGTAAATGGCGGCAAGCCCCGTCAACAGGGTGAAGAATATATTAAGGCCTCTACCAAAGAAGTAAAAGGGCAGCTGTGAAATAACGGCAAATATACCAAGTCGTATGGCATAATTTTTTAAGCTGGAGGTTTTTCTGTAGCCTATCACCAGCTGATGAGCAAAGATAGGGAAGGCCAATCTCCCTATGGCCCTTAAAATTAGTTGCTGGGGAAAGAGCATATAACCTATATGATCTATTAGCATAGTGAGTATTGCCAATAGCTTTAAAGCATCGTTTTTTCCTCTTGCCTCCACCGATTGCACTTCCATAGCATTCTCCTCCTCTACGTTAGTTCTTTGATTTTCCTCTTGCCAGTCTACGTTTTCGATAGGCATTTAAGGACAAAATGATTGTCAAGGCTGCAGCAATTGCTATAGCAACCATAAAGGCCTCACTACCTCTTTCTAGGGCAGTTGCATTATCGCTTTCCAAGATAGAGAGCATAGTATAGTAAAGGCTATAGCCGGGAACAAGGGGGACAATCCCTGGTATCACATAAACGGTCATAGGCTTTCTGTCTATAATTGCAAAGATTTCACCAGAGAGAGCAACAATAAATGCCCCTAAAAAGCTTGAAAAAACAATGGATGGTGAGTAATAGCTTGTAAGCTTATATACCGTCCAGCCGAGGGCACCTGTAAAGCCTGCCTTCAGCAGCGAGGCCTTTGGGGTATTAAATAGAATCGCAAAGCCTATAGTACAAATAAAAGCGTATAGAAAATGAAGTATTATAGACATCATATCAGAGTACCTCCGATTAATAAAATCCAAGCCTTGAGAACAAAGCCCACTCCAAATGCAATTGATATGGCTATGATTAAGGCCTCAACCCCTCTTGCCAGGCCAGAAACCAAGTCTCCCATTATCGAATCCCGAACAGCGTTGGTCATGGCAACACCGGGAACCATTACCATTATCGCCCCAATAATTACCGTATCCACATCTATGCTGGGATGAAGGTATGAAAATAATATTGCAAATATGGCAGCTAGACAGCCCCCCACAATATTGTTTAAAAAAAGCGTAAAGCCCGCCTCACTAAGCTTTTTGATTGAGAAGGTTACAATAATACTGGTGACTAGGGCACTGGCGAACTCGAATATATTGGCACCGAAGAGTAAGGCCACAAAGGCACTGGCAATGCCCCCCATAAAGGCCTGAAGCAGCAATGGATATGAGGCTAAGCCATCGATGCTTCTCAGTAGCTGCATGCCATCCTCCACTGACATGCTGCCTTCAACAAATTTTCTTGAAAAATCATTGACCTCTGCAATCTTATTTAAATTTATATTCCGGGATCGAATCCTTTTTACTGAAGAAAGCATCTCCTTCTCCATCTGTCCCTTCGTATCCAAGGAAACAAAAATACCCGTAGGGGTAACATATGCATCGACATAGGGATAATTTCTTGATTGGCACAGTCGCGTTATGGTATCTTCAACTCTATAGGTCTCAGCTCCATTTTTAAGCATTATTTCACCCGCATATACAGCCATAACCAAAAGCTTCTTTTGATTGACCGGGTTCATAGGTATCACCTCCAAAGTAATGTAATTATACCAAAAAAAACGGTGTTTGTAAGAGCATAGCTGTAAGATTTTTCATATAAATTTACTATGATTGATAAATCGGATTTGAAAATTGGGAATTATGCGATATGATTTATTTATTGGAGGATTTCGCATGGGTATAATATGTGTAAAGACCCTGATTGTGCCTGTGGCATCATAGTATGTTACATAATTAACATAGTAATATTATTGTCCATGCTTGTAAAAGTAGTCCAAAAATTATAATATTAAAATGTTATACTATTACGAAGGGAGCAATGGAAATGAACTTTGATAATTTAAAAAATAGTGATCCGGAGATTTTTGAGGTTATTGAAAAGGAAACAGCTCGACAAAGAAATAATATCGAACTTATAGCTTCGGAAAACTTTGTAACTCCAGCGGTTATGGAGGCTATGGGGAGCCAGCTGACCAATAAATATGCTGAGGGCTACCCAGGAAAAAGATATTATGGTGGCTGTGAAGAAGTGGACGTTGCTGAGGATTTAGCTAGAAACCGATTGAAGGCGCTTTTTAACGCAGAGCATGCCAATGTTCAGCCTCATTCAGGTGCGAATGCAAACCTGGGTGTATATTTTTCTATACTTCAGCCGGGAGATACCGTATTGGGTATGAACCTTTCTCATGGCGGACATTTAACCCACGGAAGCCCTGTAAATATATCAGGTACATATTATAATTTCGTTGCTTATGGTGTTGATGCTGATACACAGGTGATCAATTATGATGAGGTTAGAAGAATTGCTCTGGAGACAAAGCCAAAGCTGATTGTTGCTGGTGCCAGTGCATATCCTAGAACCCTTGACTTTAAGAAATTTAAAGAAATAGCCGACGAGGTTGAGGCATATTTAATGGTGGATATGGCCCACATTGCCGGTTTAGTTGCTGCTGGACTACATCCAAATCCATGTGAATATGCAGACTTTGTAACCACTACTACCCATAAGACCCTAAGAGGACCTAGAGGTGGGGCTATATTATGTAAGGAAAAGTATGCTAAGAGCATTGATAAGGCCATTTTCCCAGGAATTCAAGGGGGTCCTTTAATGCATGTTATAGCCTCTAAGGCAGTATCCTTTAAGGAAGCCTTGAGTCCGGAATTCAAGGAATATCAGCAGCAAATAGTTAAGAATGCAAAGACATTATCAGAGGAGCTTATAAAAAGAGGCTTTACTTTAGTATCAGGCGGCACCGACAATCATCTTATGCTTATTGACCTTAGGAACAAGGGGATTACAGGCAAGGCAGCAGAAAAGCTGCTGGATGAAATAGGTGTTACCGTAAATAAAAATACGATACCATTTGATCCAGAAAGTCCATTTGTAACCAGCGGTATTCGTATAGGTACGCCTGCTGTTACAACAAGGGGCATGAAGGAGCCTGAAATGGTAAAAATAGCTGAAATCTTTGAATTGATTATTAACAATCAAGAAAAGACTACTGAGGCAAAGGCTATGGTAAAAGATTTAGTAAGTGGCTTTCAGCTTTATTAATAAAAAATTGCAGCGAATATATAGACCAGCACTGAAAAGGTGCTGGTTTTTCATTTAATAGGAGAGTCCGTTTATTTGCTATGAAATGGGGGGATTTTTCATCTATGGTATTAAATAATATTGATAAAAATTTACAAATCCTATATTATTACAATATGATAAGGTGCTGATTTAGGCCATTTAGAGTAAATCAAGCTGTTTTGACTAAAATCAAGCATAAGGAGAGGGTGCAATGAAACTAATATCTGATATTGGAAAGACGAGACGTAAAAGGAGAATAACACTAGCCCTTCTGCCAATCACAGCAATCTTATTTTTCCTTCTAGGTAGAATAATGAAGGATCAAGGGTGGTTGCTAGAAAGGTTTTATTCAACTAGCATTAATAAATGGACAATTCAGTTAATTAGCCATATAACCGGAGTCCTACCCATTTCACTAGGTGAGGTTTTATATGTAGGTCATTTGCTGGCGATCCCTGTGGTAGCTGTTCTATTGCTTTACAAAGCCTTTAAGGGAGGCTTTTTTAAATCCCTATATCGTATCATTCAATATATTTCTCTTATATATATCGCCTTCATGCTATTATGGGGGCTGAACTATAGCAGGATATCTATCGCCGAAATAACAGGCTTGGAGCTAGACGCCTATACAGAGCAGCAGCTTTATGAGCTGAATGCGGCTTTAATCGAAAAGGCAAATGCATTGAGGGGATATATACAGGAGAACGATGCAGGTATTATGCAGATTTCAGGCGGCTACAGGGAGGTTTTTTCTCGGGCTACTGCTGGTTACGTAGTAGCTGGTGAAGGATTTGATGTTTTTACTGGTAGCTATGGCAGACCTAAGGCAGTGCTGCTCTCTAAGCCGATGCTTTATACAGGCATAACAGGGATGTATTTCCCCTTCACGGCAGAGGTCAATGTTAATGTTGCTATACCGGATTTATTGCTACCGGCTACGGTACTGCATGAGATGGCTCATCAGAGGGGCTTTGCCAGCGAGGATGAAGCCAACTATATTGCTTATCTGACGTCTTCTTTCCATCCGGATACAGATTTTCAATACTCAGGGGTTATGCTGGCGTTAATTCACAGCAACAAGGCCCTCCACAGGCAAAACCCTCAGCTGGCTGCAGATTTGAGGGACAGCTATTCGGCGGGCTTGAGACGTGACCTAGTGGCCTACTCGGAATTTTGGAGGAGCTATGAGGGCAAGGTGAATGAGACTGCAAATCGTGTAAATGACACCTATTTAAAAAGCAATGGCCAAAGTGAAGGAACTAAGAGCTACGGTAGAATGGTGGATTTACTATTGGCGCATTATATCAAGCATGGGGAGATATAATAAGAATTATTGAAATTTGAAGGGAATATATGACAGCATATAGAAGTATTATGTATGCAAAGGGCCTGGGTGCAGCTTTAGTTTATCTTAGATCATAAGAAGGGGTGGAACAATGGAATTTAAGCAGTTTGGTAATAAGTATATCATCCGCATGGACAAATCAGAGGAGGTAGTGGAGACTCTGAAAAACTTCTGCCAGCAGCAAAAAATCACCTTGGGATGGGTAAAGGGACTTGGTGCTGTAAATCGAGTGAAAATTGGATTGTTTGAAACAACCATTAAGCAATACCATTCAACTATTATGGAGGGAGACTTTGAAATTACCAGTCTTCTTGGGAATATCAGCACTATGAAGGGTGAAATTTACCTGCATTTGCATATCAATATATCAGATAACCAATATAAGACCTATGGTGGACATTTAAATGAGGCAGTAATCAGCGCAACAGGAGAATTCCTTGTTGAGGCCATTGATGGCGAGGTTGACAGGGAGTTCAGCAGTGAGATAGGCTTAAACCTTTATAGGTTTGAAAAATAGAAAAAGTCATAGCAACACAAGGGGACGGTTCTTCTGTGTCCTCAATAAGGACACAGAAGAACCGTCCCCTTGTGTTGCTGAATTTAATACACCTATTCATTAATCCCATGAAAATTGATATACTTAGATATATAACATTAACGGAGGTAGCCAATGAAATCTAAAAAGCATTTAATGGCTCTACTGCAAATAATTTTGCAGTCGGTTGAAGAGGGTATTCATGTGGTGGATGAGGATGGTACCACGGTCTTTTATAATAAGGCCATGGCAGACCTTGAGGGAATGCAGGTGGAGGATGTTGTGGGAAAGGGTCTACTGGAGGTATTTCCTAGCCTTAACGAGGATACCAGCACTCATTTGAGGGTTTTAAAGACAGGAAGGTCTATTGTGGATGAAAGCCAAAGCTATTTAAATAACATAGGCAAGGAAATCACCACTGTAAATACAACCATACCATTAATTTATCTCAATGAAAAAATAGGGGCGGTTGAAATAGCAAAGAACATAACCAAGATAAAGCATTTATCGGAGGAGATTTTAAGGCTCCAGCAGCAGCTGACGACATCCTCACCAAATCAAAAAAACACGATTAGGCGCTATACCTTTCAGGATTTACAGGGGAAAAGCCCTGAGTTTTTAATGGCAGTGAAGATGGCCAAGAGGGCCGCAGCCTCAAATTCCAGTGTTCTTATATATGGTGAGACCGGAACCGGGAAGGAGCTTTTTGCCCAGAGCATTCATTACCACAGCAATAGAAGCGATAAGCCCTTTATAGCGCAAAACTGTGCGGCTTTACCTGAAAGCCTGCTGGAGGGCATTCTATTCGGCACCACTAAGGGCAGCTTTACGGGGGCGATTGATAGGCCGGGTATTTTTGAGCAGGCCAATGGAGGCACGATATTGCTGGATGAGATAAATTCTATGGGCTTGCTGCTGCAGTCCAAGCTGTTGAGGGTGCTGCAGGAGGGCTATATCCGTCGAATAGGGGGCCTAAGGGATGTGCCCATAGACGTAAGGATCATAGCCACCACCAATGAGGACCCCATGGAGGCAGTCAGCAGAGGAAGCCTAAGGAAGGATTTATATTATCGCTTAAATGTTGTCAATATTAATATTCCAAGCCTAAAGGAAAGAAGAGAGGATATATTGCTGCTGGCGGAAAAATTTATAAATGAGTTTAATCAGCAGCTCAATAAAGAGGTATGGATGCTGGCGGCCTCTATCCATAAGCATTTTATGGCATATTTATGGCCTGGGAATGTACGGGAGCTTAGGAATGTGATAGAAGGCGCCATGAACCAGATCCAAGAGGAGCATATTCTTAAGGAGGAGCACTTTCCTCCCCACATAATGAAGGCTATTGCTGTGGAGGATAAGGGCTATGAGTCCATAGGGAAGATAGAGCTGAGCCAATACGGCAGTCTTAAGGAGCTTATGGAGGCAATTGAGGCAGGCCTCATAGCTACAGCCATGAAGAAGCATAGCAATAACATTACCCATGCGGCTAAGGAGCTAAAAATAAGTCGACAGGCCCTTCAGCATAAGCTAAAAAATAGTGAAGGTTAAAATGAATACTAAACGCAAATATATTTGCACTTAATGCAAATATATTTGCGTTTTTTTATTGAATTTTATCTGAACAGTTACTTACAATATGTATAACTATACAATACTCAAAATTATGAAGAGGCAGCTTAAGGGTCTATAGGCATAGGAAATGTATATTTAATAGCAAGGATAAATTAAAAAAGATTGGAACCATTCAAAAAAAATGGCAAGGTTATTGCAATGTATAATAGTACCAAAATTTATAAATGGAGGTTGATGATATGGATCATATTAAAGTAATTATTTGGGGCTTTGGCGCAATGGGTAGTGGTATGGCTGAAATGCTCTTGAAGAAAAAGGGAGTTGAAATCGTAGGCATATGTGATAGAAATGCAGCAAGAGTAGGTAAGGATATGTATGAGGTCTTGCAAATGGAGCGTGGGGATAGAAGTCCAGTGATAATAACGGATAAGATAGAGGAAATAGCTAAGGAAGGCGCTGCTGATGTTGCATTGCTGGCAACAGACTCCTTTACAAGAGCTGCCTTTGATAAGATTAAATATATAGTGGAGAAGAAAATAAATGTCATATCAACTGCTGAGGAGATGGCTTATCCACAAGCGCAGGAACCAGAGCTGGCGAAGGAGATGGATCGCTTAGCCAAGGAAAATGGCGTTACGATATTAGGTACTGGAATTAATCCTGGCTTTGTTCTTGACCTATTAATATTAGCTTTAACAGGAACCTGTGAAACGGTGGAGCATATAAAAGCAGCTCGTATCAACGATTTATCACCATTTGGTCATGCGGTTATGGAGGAGCAGGGGGTAGGTCTTACGGTTAAGGACTTTGAGGATGGGGTTGCCACTAGTAAGGTTGCAGGACATGTTGGCTTTCCTGAGTCCATTAGAATGATAGCAGATGGTATTGGCTGGAATGTTGAAAGGATCGAGCAGACTAGAGAGCCTATCGTAAGCAACGTATATCGTGAAAGTAAATACGCTAAGGTAGAAGCAGGTAATGTTGCTGGCTGCCGTCAATGCGGCTATGGCTATGTCGATGGTGAGATTAAGCTGGATATGGAGCATCCACAGCAAATACTTCCTGAAATGGAGGGGGTAGACACTGGGGACTACATCTGGATAAAGGGTACACCAAATATCAATCTTCAAATTAAGCCAGAAATTCCAGGCGGCATAGGAACAATAGCAATGTGTATTAACATGATTCCTCATGTAATAAACTCCGTAGCAGGCTTAAAGACGATGTTAGATTTACCTGTACCAAGGGCAATAATGGGTGACATGAGAGATTTTATTCAAAGGTAGGTTAGATAAATGAGAAGACGAGCAGAAGGTACTTGGGTACGTATACACGATATTATATTAGCTCCGGAGGAAAGAGCAACAAACCTTCCTGAGGATACAAAAGAGGTTCCATTGGAAATGTGGACCAAGGGCTTTCTTTTAGAGGAGGCCGGAATAGGGGACATGGTGGAGATTAAGACAATAACCGGTAGAACCGTTAAGGGCACTTTAGTGGAGGTAAACCCATACTATAGCCACAGTTATGGAGAATTTGTTCCTGAAATTTTAGAAATTGGTCTGCAGCTGAAGGAACTGCTATGGGGAGGTGGCCTAGATGAATAAGGATATGAGCTATAATGCTGTGATGGGTCGCCGTAGCGAAATCATGAAGCAGGCGGTTGGAATAGACTATAATGTTTTTGAATATGGTAAAATTGGCTTTGACTATGAAAAAATGATGAGGGAAACAGGATATACCCTTCAGGAAATGCAGGAAATTCAAGGTCAAACAGGTGTAGGGAATACCCCAATGCTGGAGCTTAAGAATTTAACTGCCCTGGCAAGAAGGCTGGCTCCAGAAGGAAAGGGTGCTAGAATTTTTGTTAAGGACGAAGCGGCTAATCCATCTGGGAGCTTTAAGGCCAGAAGAGCAGCCAATGCCGTATATCATGCAAAACGACTGGGCTACAAGGGTGTTATAGCAGCCACCAGCGGAAATTATGGGGCAGCAGTTGCCAGTCAGGCGGCTATGCAGGGCTTAAAGTGCATTATTGTTCAGGAATGCTATGATAGCACTGGAAAGGGTCAGCCTGAAATTATTGAAAAGGCAAGAAAGTGTGAGGCCTATGGGGCTGAGGTGCTTCAATTGACCGTTGGTCCAGAGCTATTTTATACCTTTCTAAAGCTATTGGAGGAGACAGGATATTTCAATGCCTCCCTATATACGCCCTTTGGAATTGCAGGGGTAGAGACCCTAGGCTATGAGCTGGCTATGCAATGCCGAGAGAGGCTAGGCAAGGACCCAGACGTGGTGGTATGCACCAACGCTGGAGGTGGCAATGTTACCGGAACCGCCAGAGGCTTAATTAAGGCCGGGGCTGAAGGGGTAAAAATTGTAGGGGCCAGTGTGAATCTAAAGGGATTGCATATGGCCAGTGATGAGCAGTTCAATAAAAAATCCTTTACAACAGGACACACAGGCTTTGGAATGCCCTTTGCAACATGGCCAGACCGTTCCGATGTGCCCCGATCTGCAGCCAGGCCATTGCGATACTTAGACAGATATGTCATGGTAAATCAAGGCGAGGTATTCTATATGACTGAGGCATTAGCACAGCTGGAGGGCCTTGAAAGGGGACCTGCTGGAAATACCTCCTTAGCAGCAGCCTTCAGTATAGCACAGGAGATGGATAAG
Source organism: Natronincolaceae bacterium (assembly GCA_048264125.1). Classification (GTDB taxonomy): domain Bacteria; phylum Bacillota; class Clostridia; order Peptostreptococcales; family Natronincolaceae; genus M1-B18. Next base: position 161,866 of record JBLXDM010000004.1, on the reverse strand, counting down.
GATCAGATCATAGTTGTGCAGGAGACGGAATATACAGGAGCCGGTAAGCATCCTCAGGCACAGCTATCCTTTGCTAAGGAGAATGGCATTCAGATTATCTTTGGCAATCCGGAGGAGGAGATACCCGGTGAGAATATCATTTTACCCTCACATCCCTCCCTATTAAAGGCACGAGATATTGATATCGATAAATTAAGAGGCTCTTATATAAAAAATTGCATAGCACACAGCAAGGTAACTGAAATAGATAGTGCGGATCTAAGCTTTATGATTACAGATAGCAGGTCAAGCAAAGAAATGGTGTTAAATACCCTACAGCAGCTGGGGGTTAGTGTCGTTGATTAATCATTACGAATAACCCTTGATCTGATTTTAATGAAAACCAATTTGGAGGTGCCGAATATGAAAAGAGCTGACGATTTTCAAGAAAGAAGACAGCATTTAATAGATTTATCCGATGAAGGGCTGGAGAAACGCTTCTGGGAATTAGCAGAAAAGATTGTGGACCCTATGATAGATATGGCTAGAAGACATACATCTCCCTCCATTGAGCGCTCTGTTTTACTTAGAATGGGCTTTTCAAGCATAGAAGCCAGAGCGATTGTAGATGGTGTTATCGCTAGAGGCCTAATGGGGAAGGGTGCTGGAAACGTCGTATATAAGCTAGCGACTGCTAATAATTTAGAAATACGTTCTGCTGGGCTTAAGCTGGTAGAAGGCCAGCTATGGGATGAAGCTGTAGCATTATTCCAGGGGGGTGCAAAATAATGACTTTAAATATTGATGAAAAAATTGATGTTAAGGAGATTTTAAAGGACCTAGAAAGCTATCGCCCAAAACGCAGGGGCTGGACCTGGAGAAAGAAAAGCCCAGAAACTAAAATGGGCCCCTTTACCTATAAAAATTGCTCGGAGCCATTAAAGAATAGCGTACCACTACCATCGGCCAAATATTTTGGTGATATAGATCCACAGCCAGACTATGTAATCACAACAGAGATTGCTTCAGGACGCTTTGAGGATGATATCAGGCGTATGAGAATGGCAGCATGGCATGGGGCTGACCATATCATGGTGATCAGAACAGCAGGTCAAAGTCATTTTGACGGTTTGATAGAGGGTACACCACAGGGGATTGGTGGTATTCCAATCACGAGAAAGCAAGTAAGGGCACAGCGTAAGGCCTTAGATATGATTGAAGAGGAAGTCGGTAGACCAATCAATTATCATTCCTACATCAGTGGTGTAGCAGGCCCAGAAATAGCGGTTATGTATGCTGAGGAAGGCGTTAATGGCGCCCACCAGGACCCTCAATACAATGTATTATATAGAAATATCAACATGATTCGTTCCTTTGTGGATGCAGCTGAGGCGAAGAGAAACATGGTTTGGGCAGATATCGCACAAATCGACGGTGCCCACAATGCTAATGCAACTGCAAGAGAGGCATGGAAGGTAATGCCTGAGCTTATGGTTCAGCATGCCTTAAACTCAATTTATTCCGTTAAGGTTGGTATGAAAAAGGAAAACATTTGCCTTTCAACAGTACCGCCTACAGCACCTCCAGCGCCCTGCTTGGCCTTAGACCTGCCATATGCGGTTGCTTTAAGGGATGTATTTAAGGAATACAAAATGAGAGCACAAATGAATACGAAGTATATGGAGTCCTCCACAAGAGAGGCAACGGTTACGCATGTATTAAACCTTATGATTTCAAGATTAACCAGAGCAGACATTCAATCTACGATTACTCCAGATGAGGGAAGAAACGTTCCATGGCATATTTACAACATGGAGGCCGTTGACACTGCAAAGCAGGCCCTCGTTGGTATGGACGCCTTAATGGATATGGTTGAGCTAAAGAATGAAGGCTTCCTAAGGGATAAGGCTAGAGAGCTTAAGGAAAGAGCGGTACTCTTTATGGAGGAGGTTCTAGAGGCTGGAGGCTACTTCAATGCCGTTGAAGAGGGCTTCTTTGTAGATTCAGGCTACTATCCAGAGAGAAATGGTGACGGTATCGTCAGAAAAATGGATGGCGGTATTGGTGTTGGTACTGTTTATGAAAGAGATGAGGATTACTGTGCTCCTGTAACGGCCCACTTTGGCTATAATAATGTTACACAATACGATCCATCAGCAGTAGAGGAGCCATCGAAGCTAATTGGTGGCGGCACCTATGAAAACCCAGACAAAATCATCTTTATAGATGAGCTGGATGAAACAGATAACGTTAATGTGCGCTTAGAGGAGACTAAGGCATTAAGGGAGACTACAGAGATCAAGCCTGAGGTTGAATGGACCGGTGACGGCTATGTCATGATGAATCTATTTATGCCGACCTCAAGAAGGGTTGCTGAATTTGCTGCCTTAGAAATGGCTAAAAAGATGAATCTTGAGGATGTAGAGATTATCCACAAGGAGGTAATGCATCCTAGCGAAGGAACTAGAATAGAGCTTAAGGGCAAGGTTCCTTTTACAATAGATACTGCTTCCTTAGTAATTCCTCCAGAGCCATCAATTATGTCAGAGGAGGAAATTCGTGAGGATATCGCTGCTAAGCCTCTAAAAATTGTTGCTGGTACAGTTGGAGAGGATGAGCATTCTGTAGGCCTAAGAGAGATTATAGATATTAAGCATGGTGGCATTGAGAAGTATGGTATTGAGTGTCATTATCTTGGTACCTCAGTTGCAATAGAAAAGCTGGTGGATGCGGCTATTGAATTAAATGCAGATGCTATATTGGCCTCAACAATAATAAGCCATGATGATATTCACTATAAGAATATGAAGAGAATTCATGAGCTTGCAATAGAAAAGGGAGTCCGTGATAGAATAATGATACTGTGCGGAGGAACTCAGGTTAGTCCTGAAACAGCAGTTCTACAGGGTGTGGATGCTGGCTTTGGTAGAGGCTCGAAGGGAGTTCATGTTGCAACCTTCCTTGTAGAAAAAAGAAGGGAAATCAGCAATGAAAATTAATGTATTGGTTGCAGAAATCGGTAGTACAACTACCGTTGTAAATGCATTTCAGGATATTAATAGCCCCAGTCCTAGATTTTTAGGGCAGGGGCAGGCTCCAACCTCTGTTTTAGAGGGAGATGTAAACATCGGCTTAAAGGGTGCCATAGAGGACCTAAGATCGCGCTTAGGTTTTGATGTGCTTGAGTATGACGAGATGCTGGCCACCAGCAGCGCTGCCGGAGGCTTAAAGATGACGGTCCATGGCCTGGTTTATGATATGACGGTAAGAGCAGCTAAGGAGGCGGCCTTAGGGGCTGGAGCCATCATTCATCAGATTACTGCAGGTAGGCTAAAGAGAACTGACATCAAGAGGATCACAGACCTAAAGCCTAATATCATTTTAATAGCCGGTGGCGTGGATTATGGGGAAAGGGATACAGCTGTTTATAATGCTGAGCTAATAGCAGACCTAAGCCTGGGAATCCCAGTGATCTATGCCGGGAATATTGAGAATCAAGAGGAAATTAAGGAGATTTTTAAGGCTACGGACAATAGGCTTTACTGCGTTGAAAATGTTTATCCTAAAATAGACCTGTTGAATATTGAGCCAACAAGAAGCGCCATTCAGGATGTTTTTGAGGAGCATATCATACATGCACCGGGTATGGAAAGGGTGAGGGAAATGATTGATGGGCCAATTATTCCCACGCCGGGGGCTGTTATGGAGGCCTCTAAGCTGCTAAAGGAGGCTATAGGGGACCTTATAACCCTTGATGTTGGAGGGGCAACCACAGACCTGCATTCCGTGACAGAGGGCAGTGAGGAAATCAACAGAATATTAATCAGCCCGGAGCCCTTGGCTAAACGCACAGTCGAGGGGGATTTGGGTGTATTTGTAAACATGCTGAACATTGTTGAACGGATAGGCAAGGATAAGCTTCAGGCTGAGCTGCAGCTGGATATAGATAAGCTGATTACAGAGCATAGGCCTATACCAAAGACACCGGAGCAATTGGCCTTTGTGGAGCGGCTGACTCTGGAGGCGGTTATGACGGCCTTAGAAAGACATGCAGGAAAGCTAAGGCATCTCTATGGTCCCGCAGGAAAAAAGACCGTAGCAGAAGGAAAGGACCTGTCTAATGTCAAATATATTATAGGAACCGGTGGTGCACTGACAAGGCTGCCAAGGGGAAGGGACATACTTGTAGAGATAACCAAGAGAAGCAGACAAAGCTTTCTATTGCCAACAGAGGAGGCTAAGGTGCTTATTGATAATCACTACATTATGGCCTCCTTGGGGGTATTGGCAAAGCGTTATCCCGAGGCTGCCCTGAGGCTGATGAAAGCCAGCATGGGCATAGAATAGGAGAGATTTTATGAATCCAAGGTTGGATATCAATTTAGACAAAATAAAGCACAACGCCGAGGTGCTTTTGGAGCTTTGCAGGCCTTATAGTATAGAAGCTGCTGCAGTCACTAAGGGCTTTTGTGGTGACCCGGAGATAGCAAAGGTGCTGGTAGATGCAGGTGTCAAATGCTTAGCCGATTCTCGACTTGAGAACTTTGCTAAGATGAAGGCTTTACCTATAGAAAAGCTTTTACTAAGGCTTCCAATGATAAGTCAGGCCAAAGAGGTGGTCACCAATTGCGACATTAGCTTAAACTCAGAGCTGGAGACCATCAAGGCGCTGAATGCTGCTGCGAAGGAGCTTTCAATAGTTCACAGGATTGTGTTGATGCTGGATTTGGGGGACTTGCGAGAGGGAATCTTTGATGCTAAGGAGCTGGAGGCTGCTGTTAGGGAAATTAAGGGCCTAAGCAATATCGCCTTAATCGGTGTCGGAACGAACCTAACCTGCTATGGTGGCGTTATTCCCAATGAGTCTAATCTAGGTCAGCTGGTATCAGCAGCAGAGAAAATTGAGGCTATATTAGGAAAGCGGCTGGAAATTATAAGCGGAGGAAACTCCAGCAGTGTATATATGCTGATGAATGATGGCCTACCAACAGGGATAAATCACCTAAGGCTGGGAGAGGCAATTCTATTGGGCACAGAGACGGCCTACGGAGAGGCTATACCCAATACCCATCAAGATGCCTTTCAGCTGGTGGCGGAGGTAATAGAGCTAAAGGAGAAGCCCTCAATGCCTATAGGAGAGATAGGCAGGGATGCCTTTGGCAATGTCCCAAGCTTTGTGGACAACGGAGCTCAAAAGCGTGGTATATTGGCAGTAGGCAAGCAGGACATTGCGACTCACCCTATTACGCCTGTAGACCAGCAAATTGAGATACTAGGCAGCAGCAGTGACCATCTGATCGTAGACCTCACCAATTGCGATAGAGAATATCGAGTCGGTGACGAGGTAGTCTTCAATGTAGGCTACGGAGCAATGCTGGCACTGATGACCAGTGAGTATATCTATAAGAATTATAAATAGGAACACAGGGGGACGGTTCTTGTGTGTCTTTAATTGGGACACACAAGAACCGTCCCCCTGTGTTCCATGGAACTTAATCCTAAAGCCTCCGTCTAATTAGTATAGCAAGTCAAGAAAGAAAATTAACTGACTATACGATAATCAAGGAGGAATATTTATGAAATTAAGATATGCTAAGGCTTTAACCTTTGGAGTTTGCTTAACCCTTATGTCAACTGGGGCTGCATTAGCCACCGGAAATGCAAGCGGTGGGGGCTCGCAAGGATATGATCCCGGCAGTAGGCCCTATGTACAGGAAACCTCTGTGCCCGGTCAGGCACCGACTGAGGCCCCTGATGCCGCGGTTTCTTACATGGTGGACAGCAGATCTCAGCTGCAAAAGGATATTGACAAAAAGCTCTTTGAGGATTATACCCAAGAGATATCAAAGCTGGGTATTCGAGTTACCCATACGGTTGAATTAGAAGGCCATGTAGAAATCGGAATCTCTCCCTATAGCAAGGAAAACTCAAAGCATATTAGTAATCTGCTGAAGGAAGAAAATATTAAAATAGTTGAAGGAGTGGAGGCATCAATTATGCCGATGATGGCCAGGGACCTTCCATTATTAACTGAGCCTGAAGAGCTGGGCTACAGCGAAGATATTATGAATATCCAAATTGACCTTGATGAATATATGCGCAAGGACAATGGAGCTTTCTTTACCGATAAGGGCTTTAACATATATAAAACCCTTCCAAACGAGGATTATCTGGAGGTGGGCATTTATCCATATAATGAAGCTAACGCCGATGTCATATATGAGCTCATAGGGAAGGATAATGTAAAGGTGGTTGAGGTACCGGAAGCTGAGATGGAATACAATCAACTGGCAGCAGAAGCAGGAGAAGACATAGTTTTTACAACAATGGATGCCAATGAGGATGACTCAGAGCCTGAGTCATCAAAAGCGCCCCTTCTGTATGGGTTGGGAGCTGTTACATTATTAGCAGGTGGATTATTGGTCTTCAAAAGAAAATAGAATATAACTAAAAAAAGCTACAACCCTTCTCCATGCAAGGGTTGTAGCTTTTTATAGCATAAAACCCCCTGCTTCCAAATACTAATGTAGGGAAGGAGGGAGAGTATGGGTAGAAAAATTGAAATAGAGGTTTCGGAGGACCAGTATTCTGATTTGCTTAAGGAAGCTCAGGAGCAGGGCTACAATTTGCAGCAGTATATTGAATTAAAGATGAATGAAGGCATAAAGGGTAAGGGGCTTCAGGCTGCTAAAAAGCTCATCATAAAGGAGCTACAAAATACGATAAAAAGGGTGGAGGCTTTAAGACCAGAGGAGCTGGAGACGGAGGATAAAAGCAACAGGATTTTGGTATATTCCTATCAGGCACTTATGCAGCAGTCTATTACTTTACCACAGGAGCTGGAGGATAGGATTGCTTTATTTAGGGAAAGGGAATGGCTGGAGGAAAGGCTCTTTTATTTAATTGTCAGTAGGAAAAAGCCTGTTGGCATGCTTGGAATTTTGCCTCAGCAGGAGCCTATGCCCTATGGGGAATATCTGCACATATATGGCCTGTACTTAGAGAAAGGCCTGCAAACAAAGAAAAATCTAGCCTATTTGGCTGGATATATACAGGCAATTGCCAAGCAGGAAAAGGCTTTAAATGTTGATATTTCAAATACCGCTACAAATATACCGGAGCAGCAGCTTAAGGAAATGGGCTTCCATAGCTTTTCTACCTCATGGCTTATGAAGGGAATGTTAAAGGATCGGCAGGAGGTAGAAAATAGTAGAAAAGCTACAGAGGAGGCAATAGAACTGAAGGAGGGGCTATTGCAGGAGTACATATTGACGGAGCGCATTTTACCGTTAGGGCTTCTCGTCAAGGGCTGGAAGAAAAAAAAATCCGAAATGGAAGCTGAAAAAATCAGCCTGCAGCTACAGGCTAGTGAGGCTATAAGCTATATTCTGATAAAGGAAAGGCTATTATCCAATGGGTCTGCAGAGCTAAGGCTTAATATATTGGTAAAGCCCATAGGCGTTTATGATCCAAGGATTCTGGAGGAAATCTATATAGATGCGTTGACAAAGGCGGCAGCAGAAGGGGAGGAAGGTACTACGGTAATATGCCTACCGGAGGAGCTGAAGGCCTTGGAGTCTATGCTTAAGACCACTTCCGCTATAGAAATAAAATGGTACAGAAGCTTAATCAACGGCAGCTAATGCCTAAGGCCTCGATGCTGAATAACAGCCTCGAGGCCTTGCTTATTTTAAATAACCCACCTATGACATTAAGCTTAAGTATGTGCCTACATAATTACGGACACCACCAGTATTAAGTATAGCGTCTGGACATGGCTTTTGTATTGCGTAACACTCTTCGTCAGAGTATCATTCTCCTTTTTGAGACCCTCTAACTCAGTATTCAGACTCTTTATTCTATCATCAAGGTTTTCCACCTGATCCAGCTCGCCGGTCAGGTACTCATAGCGTTGCAGTCTTGCCTCCATATGAAGCAATTTGTTGTTAAGCTGCATGATCTCATGCTCCTTGCTTAGGAGCTCCTGCTCTGCATAGCCTAAATTACTCCTTAGCTCTGTAACGCTTCTCGCCAGCTGCTCCTTCTCCACATTCATGTGCTCAGAATGCTCCTTGCTAATATTTTGGCCTTTATTATTTTCCTTCGGTGGAAGATTGTTGAGTATTTTTTGATATGTCATCATTAACATCACCTCCAAAGCCAATAAATTGAATATTTGGATAGAGGGTACCAAAGAGGTAATCACATTTTATTAGGACCATATCCAATTTAGAGTTAGAAGCAAATCGATATCGTTTGAAGCTCATAAGCTTAGTTTTGGATATCAGATTAGGGGTGGACCAGGTTTTGCCGTTGTCGCTAGAATAGCAGGACACTAGGCTATTGAATTGGAACCAAACTATCCAGAGGATTTTGTTAAAGCTAATCAAATATGGAAAGGAGCAATTTTGATGATCGGATATCTTTATTGGAGCAGCAGTCTCTGAATCAGGTCTGTCATTGACAGCCATTTCCTCCTCCAGCATTAGCTCACCTATCTCGTCAACTGTTTTTGCCATCTCTCCATTTACTTTATCCAATAGCTTTGCCTTAGGCAGCTTCGACAAAGTATGCTGCTGATATTTTACCGTCAGGCCATCCTCCTCCAGCATGCTCCAGGTGAGATGTAGAACACCATAAATGTCTATAAGACCGTCCAAATATATTTTCCTTTCGGTAATATCCGTCAGCCTTCTTGAAAACTCCCAGCTCATATCCTCCTGCTGAAGCCGTGTTAAATAAAATTCCTCACAAATTGAATTATAAGAGGCAAAGAGGAGATAAAGATTTTCCTCGTGCTTCAGGAGCTTAAAGGGGTTTATGTATTTGTTGAAGGAGATAGACTCAACAGTCTGATGACGTAATTGGTCCTTATGCTTTGTTATATGCTGTATTTTGCAGGTGCTCTTTGAGCTGATGCTCTGATATAGATAGAAAAAATGCAGCTGACTTTTTGTAATGGCTATATTGGGATAGTAGGCATTTTCATTGCTTTTGTTTATCATGGCAAGCTTCTGACTGCGCCATAGCTTATCCTCAAGATAATAATAATTGATTTCTCCACTGCCATGTATTACAAGGGCATGTATTTTATCTGTGCTGTCTATGGTGGCTGCAAAATGACGGCAGGCCTTGTTTGAGATAATGGTCTTATCTATCCATTGATTGCTTTTGTTGGAGTAAATGCATTCCAGCTGTTCCTTTTCATTGATGAAAAAATTATATACTCTATCACCGGAATCCTTCAATACATACTCGTATTTTCCAACTAAACCCATATAATCACATCCTATAAGATTCTAATACCTTAACAACCTTAATTCTTAGTTCAGCAACGGTACAATTTCTTCAGGACTGCGTTGTCGTCAGTCGCAATATAGCCTGATATTGCTTCCTCCTCCGCCTTGTCCTGAAAAAATTTTCCTCGCTGCTACTCCTAGTTATTAAAGTGGTCAAGGCACTAGTAAAATATATGCAAAATCTTTATAAAAATTACTTATTAGTAGCACCTAAAGAAAGGTTATTTCATATTTTACAGTAAGTGATATTTAAGTAATATTACATTTACTGAAAAATAAGAATGAGGAGATGATATAATGTCACACAGACCTATAGCTGATGTTGAAGCGCAAAGTATAGAAGATCGTTGCTGTGTTGCCAATACAGGTTGCTATTTTGAAGGGGACTTAAGTGAAGTTGTTGGAGAGTGTATATTTATTGATAAGGTTTACGATTCTGTAACCTTCAATTTGTCAGGTATTCAACCAGCTTCAAAGGTTCCATTCGGGACTCTGGCGGCATCAAGATGCGGACCAAAATCTCGTATAGTAAGGGTTTTGGACATCAGAACAAAGAAGTATTTCAACCCAAGCAATATAAATGACCCCAAAAACCTAGCAGTTACACCCAAGACTCAGCTTTCAGGCGCACAATTCGTAACCGATGAAAAGGGCTGCCCGGTAACTGTTCCCGGACCTGCAGGACTACTGCAATATTTAATTTACACAGATACTACAGAATGTGATGAAGTCGGAAGAGGAACACCAATATTTGGTTCACAGGAAATCATAGTAACCGGTTCAGTATTGGTAGAAATAGACATTGAATACATCGATGCATTAGGAAATGTACAGTTTGCCACCATCAGAGGTAGAGCACCTATTAATCAGGTATTGACAAACTTCTTCGAGCTTTGCATGCCTTCAGTATATGAAGGAGCCTTCCTGCCACAGTTTGTTGAGTTCTGTAATATCTCCTTTATCTCAAGATTGGCAACTCAAAGCATAAACAGAGATATTAACTTCAACCCAAATAACGGAGAAATTTTTGTTAACCTAATCATTGCATTATGCCTTACATGTGAAAAGAAAATCAAGCTACCCGCTCAGCTTTGTGTCCTAAGCACAGGCTTCTGTGAGCAGGAGGCAAGGGTAAGACCTATTTGTGGAGATAACTTCCCAGCATTATTTGCACCACAAATCAATGAGCCCTTTATAGATCCAATTGATCACTGCTAATATTTTAAAGTCAGAAGGGTCGTTGCTTGAGCAACGGTCCTTCTTTTTTTCAAATTCTTTATGTTTTAAGCCAAATGGTTTATAATAATATTTATAATATATGGCAATAGGAGGAAATTAAGGATGAAGATAATAGACCTAAGAAGTGATACCGTCACTTTGCCTACAGAAAAAATGCTGGAGGAAATGGTTAGGGCGCCTTTGGGAGATGATGTATATGGAGACGATGAAACTGTCAATAGATTAGAGGCTACGGCGGCAGCTATAATTGGAAAGGAAGCAGCCCTTTTTGTACCCTCCGGCACCATGGGTAATCTGATAGCGGTTATGGCCCACACCACACCCGGTCAGGAGATAATACTGGAGGAAAGCAGCCATATATACCTATATGAGGTAGCAGGCATTGCCCGTTTAGCAGGGGTACAGGCCAGACCGCTGAAGGGGGACAATGGAGCCCTAGAGGTGGAGGATGTACAGGAGGCAATCCGTGTGGAGAATATTCATTTTCCGGAAACCGGCTTAATTTGCCAGGAAAACACCCATAATATGTCCGGTGGCGCAGTAATACCGCTGGATAAAATGGAGGCTATCTACTGGCTTGCTAAGGAGGAAAAGATACCTTTGCATTTGGATGGTGCAAGAATATTCAATGCTGCCGAGGCATTGGGGGTAAATGTAAGGGATATAGCAAAATATGTAGATTCCGTGATGTTCTGTCTGTCAAAGGGCCTCTGTGCCCCGGTAGGAAGTATGCTGGCGGGAGATGTAGAATTTATAAAGAAGGCTCGAAGGCTTAGGAAGATGCTGGGGGGCGGTATGCGTCAGGCCGGTGTTATCGCTGCTGCAGGGATAGTGGCATTGGAGGAGCAGACAAAAAGACTAAAAGAGGACCATGACAATGCAAGGTTTTTGGCTGAGCAGCTAAATGGAATAGAGGGCCTAGAGGTTGATTTATCAACAGTACATACCAATATCATAAATGTAGACTTTTACAATACAGGAATCAGCATCCCCCATATGGTCAACCAGCTGAAGGACAGAGGCATTTTAGTAAATGGAAGAAATAGCAGAGTAATACGCTTTGTCACCCATAACGGGGTAAGCCGAGAGGATATATTGGAAGCAGTGAAAATAATAAAACAAATTTGTGAATAGGGTGAAAAAATGGATTTATTTGATTTAGCAAAGGAGGAGACCCTTTCTCTTCAAGCGCCCCTGGCTGAAAGGATGAGGCCAAGGACGATAGCAGAGATATTGGGTCAGGAGCAAATATTAGGCAAGGACAAATTCTTGAACCGCTGTATCAAGGCCAGAAGATTGCCCTCGGTAATCCTATATGGGCCACCGGGGACAGGTAAGACAACAATAGGGAAGGCAATAGCCAAGGAGATAGAGGCTGAGTTTTTTCAGATGAATGCTGTTACCTCCGGTGTAAAGGAAATTAGAGAGGTGGTAGAGAAGGCAGAGCAGCTTTTAGGCATGTATCAGAAAAGAAGCATATTGTTTATCGATGAGATACATAGATTTTCTAAAAATCAGCAGGATGCTTTGCTGCCTCATGTTGAGCGGGGGCTTTTGACTCTTATTGGAGCCACCACAGAAAACCCCTATTACCAGGTGAATGCTGCATTAATATCCCGTACCACCGTCTTAAAGCTGGAGCTTTTAACTGTGGATACAATTATAGAACTATTAGCAAGGGCTATTTCTGATAAGGAAAGGGGCTTTGGAAATATGTCGGTGGAGGCTCATTCAGAAGCACTGCAGCATATTGCCGGCATAGCCAATGGAGATGTTAGAAGGGCCTATAATGCATTAGAGGTAGCAGTCCTCAGCACCCCGCCCAACAAGGAGCTTAGAGTTGTAATTGATATGGAGGTTGCTCAGGAGTCGATACAAAAGAGAGCATTGCAGTATGATAAAAATGGAGATCAGCATTATGATGTGATATCTGCCTTTATCAAAAGCATAAGGGGCAGTGACCCCGATGCCGCCCTTCATTATCTGGCGAAGATGCTATATGGGGGTGAGGACCCGGAATTTATAGGTAGAAGACTCATAATATCTGCTTCCGAGGATGTGGGAAACGCAGACCCTCAGGCGCTGCTGGTGGCAATGGCTGCCCATCAGGCTGTTCAAATAATAGGCATGCCGGAGGCAAGGATTAATCTGGCCCAGGCCACCACCTATCTTGCAACGGCTCCGAAGAGCAATGCCGCCTATCTTGGAATTGGAGCTGCTCTACAGGATATTGAAAAAACTAAATCCACCGTTCCCCTTCATTTAAGGGATTCCAGCTACTCCAAGGGCTTTGGTCATGGCAAGGGCTATTTGTATGCCCATGATTATGAGAATCACTATGTGCAGCAGCAATACCTTCCAGATGAGCTTCTGGGGAAGGTTTACTATAAGCCTACAGAGCTGGGCTATGAAAAAAGGATAGTAGCGCATATGTCTGAGCTAAAGGCCGGGGAGTAAATAAAGGCCAGCTATAATAAGCATCTGCCTCTATTAATTTTAAATTACAAATTTAAAGATTTTGTAAAGATAAAAGGTTTTTCTGATGTCTATAGTGAAGTAATAGACAATGAATAAATGATTGGTTAAAACTTACAATAATTTGGCAATAATTTAAATAATATATTTGCTACTGGAGGAACCTAAATGAAATTTTATATAAAGCTGTTTGCCATATCCTTTATCGTCTTTACCTTGATTTTCGGTGGTATTACCCTATGGGTATTGAACACTTTAAATGATTTGAATAGAGTGGATATAGAAGCAGTGGATGCCTTTAAGAATGACATTGAGCCGGGAGATTCTGAAGAAGAGGTGGAAATAGATCCTTACGCTAAAATGATAAATGACAGTGAACGCTTCAATGTGCTGCTTTTAGGCACCACTAATAATCTTCTAACGGATACGATAATTGTAGCAAGCTTTGATCCAACAACCAAGGGGCTGGACTTTATTTCTTTACCTAGAGATACCTATTATGAAAGGGAAGGCTATAATGGAAAGGATCAGAGGAAATTGAATGCCGCTTATGGCGTCAGAGAAAATCGAGCTCAATCTGCCATGAATGCCGCCAGTGATGTCATGGGTATGCCCATTCATAATTTTGTTAAGGTAGACTATGCTGCGTTGGCTAAGATTGTAGATGCTGTTGGTGGTGTAACTATAAACATTCCCTTCGACATATACTATACAGACCCATATGATAAACCACCTTTGGTTATTAGCTTTACTAAGGGGCAGAAGCACCTAAGCGGCAGCGATGCAGTTAAATATCTACGCTTTAGAAAAAATGACGATGGAACCCACTCCGACGGAGACATAGGCAGAATAAGCCGCCAGCAGGATTTTATAAATAAGCTGGTAAGAAAATCTCTTGGGTTGAACCTGCCTAAGGTGGTGGGGATTGCTAAGGAATATGTTGAGACAGGCCTGTCAACAATGGAGATTCTTAGCTATACCAATAGCATTATAGGTATGAAAAACGAAAGTATAAGAATGCATGTCCTACCAGGTGTCCCTGAGTATATTGAAGGCGTAAGCTACTATATTCAAGACAAGGAATTAACCAAAACGCTGGTGACTGAGCTTTACGGCGGCATCCAATAGCAAAATCCCCTTAAGTAATATTAAGGGGATTTTCTCATGGTAACAAGAATTTTGGATGCTACATATAGTAGTATTAGTAATATATTTATCAACCTTGGGGAGGAAATGGGATGAAACAGATTGAAAGGAAATATTATCTTGCTGTATTCGAATCCAGAAATCATGCGATTCAATTACATCAGCATTTACAACGAAATCAATTAACGCAATATGAGCTAGTGTCTACCCCTTGTAAAATAAAGGCCGGTTGCAGCTACTCCATTAAATTTGAGGACCTTACAGAGCTGGATAAGCTGGTTCAAGAAGCAAAAAGCATCAGAAAAACAGTTACTGCAGTTTATGTGGTGGAAAGATCCTATGGTAAAAGAATTATTAGAAAGATAGATGCTATTTAAAAAAGCTTATAACTCTGTTTACAATGCTGGAGCTTGAATGAAGGGACTGATAGCTTTTCTCCTCAAGCTCCATAAATTGTTTTTTGTAGGCAATCAGTCTATCCTCTATACCATATATCTTCTTATGAAATTCACCCAGCTGACATTCCAGCTTCAGCTGCTCATCCTCTAGCTTAACAAGATTGGAATTTAGCTCCCTTAATTGGGTATGTAATTCTTCGCTAGCAATTTCCGTAGATGTCTCGCTACTGATTACTGGCAGAATGTTTTCCATAGACCTTTGATCCGCCTCTAGCTTTTCGATTTCCGTCATCATCTTATTTACATAGCTCTGGACCTCCTGGATCATGCTTTTTAAATTGGCGTCGATAACCATATGCTCCTCTATATTCTTATTTAGGTGCTTAACTGGTTCGTCTATGGCTTCCTCTTCTAGCTCCTCCTCTAATTTAGTTGCGATTTCTGAAGCAGTATTCTTAGGATCGTCAGGAGGGGCTTCCTCAGTGGCGGGGGTCCTCTCTTCGGAAATCAAAGGCATTGCAGGCTCCTGCTGATGCTCCTCGGAAGCTAAAGGCTTAACGGGCTCCTCCAGTCTTGGAGCAGCAGCTGGTGGCACAACTGTCTCATTATATGCCTCCATAGGATTTTTAGGGGGCTGATAATACAGGCGTGACCCAAGTAGGTCTATACTGTCCTCAACAATCCCATAGGCATAGGGAGAAATATAATAACCTCTTTCGTTTGTTGCATTGCTGCTATATCTTAGAAGCTCTGCATTTTCCATTGAATAGCCCTTTATCTTATTGATAGGAGTCCAGCTAATTCCAAAGTCCTCTGATACGATTTCATTTACAATGTCATTTTGTCTGCTAAGCAGCTTAACGGTGTTGCCCTCCTGCAGCAGTACTGGTGAGAGGTAATTTGCATTTTTATTGGAGAGCTGTGCAATTGGGGACCACTTGGCTTTTTGATTAGTGATATTAGATTTTCTTCTATACTTTAAGATAAAATTGTTATCGACGATAGTGCACCAGGCCACATGCATGTTGTCCTTTCTATCGATCAGCAAAAATGGATGATTATTGTCCTCCTGCGAATTGGTTACTATTTCACCGGTACTCCACTTTTTATTGAATACATTAAATTTGCAGTAGGATAGCTGATGATTACTTCTATGCAGGACCTTATATATCAAATGAACATTGCTGATGCTGTCTATATCCACCTGAAATGGGGCAAGGAATTTACCCGGCATGTAGGTAATTATCGTTCCTTTATTGAAGGTCTTGTCATTCCAGTACAAATGCTCTATTGACGTAATCATAGGATTCAGGAGGTTTGTCTTGTTGCAAAATACATGGGTGTAGTCCCTTCGGTGAAGCAAAGTTAAATGCTTGTAGGTATTGGATTTGAAGTCCAGCTTTGCCAGCTGCTTATGCTCCCATTTTCCTAGTATGTTGACTAAATACAAGAGACTACCTTCCTTTGTAATGCATATGAGGTGCAGCTGATCCTTATTGTCTATGGTGGCTGAAAAATCAATTACCGGCTGGGGATAGGCCTCTTCATTGGAAATCAAAGTATTTTCAGAGCTGAAGGTTTTATAGTTTACCAACTTGTGCTTGTCTAAATAAAAGAAATAAGATATATTTTTTGCATTTTTTATAAGGCAGCTTTGAGGTGTATAGGCTTGCATTTTTCCACTTCCTTTAAGTTATTATTTTATTTTTTTGTTTTTCATTTAATATGGCGAATAGTTTTCATAATGGTTCCCATATACAGCTTTACTCCATATTATGTTATTACTAATAAATTTATTAGTGATTTTGTAAAAGTTATTAATAAGAAGGAGGGAGAGAAGTATGTCGTTAAATTTCGATCCTAATCCAGGAGTGTTGCAACAGTTAGACCCTTATTTTCCGGATTTTAAAGCAGAGTGTATTATTGTTGATAAGGTTTATGCCAGCTGTCAACAGAGAGAATGCTTTGATGAAATAGCTGTTCAATTACCTGATGACGGATGCTTTAAGCTTCTAAGTATTACCTTTAATCCTGGTGAAATAGTCCCCGGCTCATTAACCATAACGCCGTTGCCTAATAGGCCTAATTTCAGCAGAGTCCGCTTTAGAGTCTCCATAGGCTTCACGGTGCGTTTGTTAAATAAAGACACCTGTGGGATTGTGGAAATACCGGGGGAATTACCCGATATACTGAAGGATGTTATACTCTTTATGCCACAGGCCAGAGATGAGTTTTTATTCAAAATCGTTATCGAAACTGCGTCTATGGTTTTAGCAGAGCCACAGATAGTAGATGGCTGTTTAACCTTCCCGGTAGGAGTATTTATCATTATAAAGGTAGTAGGAAGAGTGCAGTTACTTATTCCAGCATTTGGCTTCTGTCCGGAGCCGCCTGAATGTGAGGAGTTTTCACCGGAGGATATTTGCATTGAATTCGAAGCAGCGCCTTTCCCAGAGTTTTTCCCAAGGCAATTAGAGGATATACCCTACGATGAATTGTTTTAAAAATAAAAAAAAATAAATAAAAGCTACCATTTTTAGGTAGCTTTTATTTGTAACACTATTTTTGTATCTACATATATTGATACTGTACAGAAAAATAATTTTAAATTAATTATAAGGGGGTAACAAGATGGCAATTAATTTTGACCCAAGTCCAGGGTTATCATCGGATCCATATTTCCCAGACTTTAAAGCGGAATGTATAATCGTCGATAAAGTTTATGCCAGCTGCCAGCAAAGAGAATGCTTCGACGAAATATTTGTACCGCTGCCCGACGATAAATGCTTAAAGTTCATAGACATTATATTTAATCCCGGGGAAATAGTGGAGGGCTCATTAACTATCACACCGATACCAAGCAGACCTAACTTCAGCAGAGTTCGCTTCAGAGTCAGCATTACATTTGTAATACGAGTGAAAAACAAGGATACCGGCTGCATAATTGAAATTCCTGGTGAATTACCGGAAATCCAAAAGGACATAATTCTGTTTATACCAGAGGCAAGAGACGAATTTACATTCCAAATTGTTATTGAAACTGCATCACAGATATTGGCAGAACCAATAATAGAAAATGGCTTCCTAGTCTTCCCTGTTGGTGTATTCATTATTGTGAAGGTTGTAGGAAGAGTTCAACTACTTATTCCGGCTTTTGGCTTCTGTCCAGAGCCTCCCGAATGCGAAGAATTCTCACCAGAGGATATCTGTATTGACTTTGAGACAGCACCGTTCCCGGAATTCTTCCCAAGACAGCTTGAGGATATTCCCTACGATGAATTATTCTAATAAAAGGATAAAGCATAAAAAACTGCCAAGGGCAGTTTTTTATGCTTTATAGCAATACATTCATTATTTTGATATAAACATTTGAGTGTAATACCCATTATGGATACCTACACCAATATGTGTAAGGCTAGCATTTAGAATGTTATTTCTATGGCCTTCTGAGTTCATGAAGGCATTTTGAGCTGCTGTAACGCTTTGGTTTTTTGCAATATTTTCTGCGGCACCCCTAAACTGGATTCCAAAAGCACGCATCATATCAAATGGTGAACCATGAGTTGGTGATGTGTGTGAGAAGTAATTGTTATCATGCATATCTTTAGATTTTACTCTAGCAACATACGCCAAATCAGTGTCAACAATCAATTCCTTTAATCCCGCTTCACGTCTTGCCTTATTGACTAAATCAACCATTTGCTGCTCCTGAGCTGATATTGTATGGTTATATTTAGTTGATGCAGCTGGAGTCGTTGGAGCCGGAGCCGGTTCAGGCGTTGGAGCTGGTTCGGGTGTTGGAGTCGGTGCCGGTGTAGGTGTAGGTGTAGGTGTAGGTGTTGCCTCCGGTGCCGGCTCGGGTTTAGGTGTAGCCTCAGGTGTTTTCACAGGCTTTTCCTCTTTAACCACTGGTTTTGGAGCTGTAACCGTTTCTTCCTTTTTAACGGTAGTTACAGTCGTGTTGTCAGAGCATAATGAAATGATATTTCGCAGACTGCCTATTCGAAAGGTATATGAAGTTTTTGATGTTGTAGCCGGTTTTACATTGTAAATTACCTTTGTCCCATCAGTGCTTTTAACTAGAGTGTAAGCACTTGCAGATATTGCAGATGAGATGAACATAGTCGCTACTAGGGTTGGTACTACTGCCTTTTTAATTAGATTATTTTTTAACATTAATTCTCCTCCTTTTATTAAGGCTTGTAATTAGGATACAGTAATAGACCATCGGGTTCAACGCATAATATATGGTAATATAACGAAATAAAGGCAAGGAGGCAGTGCTATGAAGCGTATAATTTGTCTTTCTTCGGTTGATTATGACTGGATGTTTCAGAGGCCTCAGCAGCTGATGAAGGAGCTCAGCAACAGGGGCTGGGAGGTTATATATTGCAATAAGACAACTAGCAAAAATCTGTATTTAGATAAGAAAAGCGAGGGCTTAACCATATGCCATAATATAAAGCAGCTGCTGGCAGGTGGCATTACAGCAGACATTTTGTGGATAGTAGATCCTAAGCTGGTGACATTGAAGGGGGCTTTCAAGGAAAGGCTCACCATCTACGATTGTGTGGATGATTTCCCTCTGCTGAAGCTTCAGCAGCATAGGATGCTTAAGGCAGCTGACATTGTAATTACAACCTCAAAATTGCTTTGCTTAGATTTGAAAAAATACAAAAAAGAGGTGCATCTGGTTCAAAATGGATGTGACATAGGCTATTTTGATAATAATAAGCAGCTAGCAACAGGGTGGAGGCCGCCAATTGCAGGGGGTAGGGTTATCGGGTATATAGGGGCGCTGGCCTCTTGGGTGGATATCGGCCTAATAAAGGAGCTGGCAGCGGCGTATCAAAATGACAATATTCTCATGGTTGGGGCAAATATAGGCTACCCGAGGCTGCCGAAGGCCAAGAATATATCATATGTGGGTCAGCAAAGCTACAATATGGTACCGGCCTATTTAAATATGATGGATGCTACCCTGATACCCTTTAAGCAAAATCAGATAACAAGAGCAACTAATCCCATAAAAATGTACGAATATCTTTCCTTGGGGAAGCCAATAATCAGCAGCCTTATACCGGAGGTGGTGCCCTATAAGGATGTGATATATATCAGTAAAAATAAGGAGGAATTTATAAAAAATGTTAGGCTTGCTCTGGAGGAAAACAGTACTATGCTTCAGGAGAAAAGAAGGAAGGCGGCCTTAAATAATTCATGGAGGGCTAGGGTGGATGATATCGAGGAAATAATTAAGCCTCCGATAAAAAAAGGAAGAAGCAGGTGAATTTATGAGGGTTCTATTTTACATTAGGAGCGATTATCAGCATTCCTTGGCGGGGGATAGCATACAGCTATTAAAAACAAGGGAGTTTCTGACTAAAAAAGGGCTTCAAATTAAAATCTCAAGCAATCCACAGGAAAATCTGAGGGATTATAGCATTGTTCATCTCTTTAACACGATACGGGTCTCGGATACCTATCAATTTTATAAAAATGCAAGGCAGCAGAGAAAAAAGATTGTTTTATCTCCGATTTACTGGAATTATATCAGGTATGTAGCACCTCAAAGGGAGTCGCGAAGGATTGCGCTTTGGAATATGTCAAACCCCTTAAGAAAAGAGGTGCTGGAGGGAGCCGACCTCATCTTTCCGGGAGCAGAAAGCGAAATGAGGGCAATCGAGGAGGATTTTAACCTCAAAAGGAGCTATGTCGTAATACCAAATGGTGTAGATGGCATTTTTGCCAGCAACAGGGAGAGCAGCTTTTTAAAGCAGCATAGGCTAAAGGATTATGTTCTGACGGTGGCTAGGGTCTGTGATCATAAAAACCAATTAGCTGTAGCAAAAGCAACCAGAAGGCTTGGGGTGCCTTATGTCATCATAGGACCCATAAACCAGATGGAGTATTATTACCAGTGCATGAAGGAGTATAAGCATATTATATACGTCCCCAAGGTTGAGCATGAGGATTTAGTGGGTATTTACCATGGGGCAAAGGTGCATGCTTTAGTCAGCTGGTATGAAATACCGGGCTTGGTTAATCTTGAGGCGGGGCTGGCGGGATGTAATGTTTTAACCACAACGGAGGGCAGCACTAAGGACTATTTTAAGGATTATGTGTCATATGCCAATCCCAACAGCTATTCCGATATAGAAAAGCAGCTGGAGAATTCCTATAACAAAAAGAAAAATGAAGCTTTTAGAAATTACATAGAAAAAAACTACCTATGGGAAAGGATTGCAGAAAAGCTTCTTAAGGCATATCAATCCCTATAAAAGCTTAACATAAAATGTAGCATTCGCATAATTTATAGCAGATGTGAGGAAAGGAGCTTTTATATGAAGGGGTTAATATTAAGCGGTGGAAGCGGAACTAGGTTGCAGCCGTTAACTAAGAATTTTCCGAAGCAGCTACTGCCGGTTTTAAATAAAGCGAATATTATTTATCTGATTGAAATGCTAAGGGATGCAGATATCAAGGAATTAGTGATTGTAGTCGGAAGCTCCTATCCACAGGTTCAAAGGCTACTGGGGAACGGTGAAAGATGGGGGGTAAGCATCAGCTATAAATTTCAGCAGCAGCCCTTCGGCTTGGCACATGCGGTAGCGTTGGCAAGGGAGCAGCTGCAGGATGAGGATTTTGTTATGCTGCTGGGGGATAATCATCTTCAGCTGGATATAAGGGAAATGATAGATGCACATACAAGGGGCGGGCAGGTGGCAACACTGGCCTTAAAAGAGGTTGCTGACCCTGGAAATTACGGCATTGCCTATGTTGAGAGGGATAGGGTCGTGAGGGTTGTGGAGAAGCCAAAAGGAGGCTCCAGTAATTTAGCAATAGCAGGCCTTTATATCTTCAATCATAAAAGGATATTTGAAGCTATAGCGGGTATTAGGCCTTCGACGCGGGGGGAGCTTGAGATTACCGATGCCATACAATGGCTAATAGACAAATCCTTTAAGGTGGGTAAAAAAATAGTAAAGGATCATTGGGTGGATTTAGGTACACCAGCGGATTTATTAAGGATCAATCTGCGCAAGCTGGAGGGGGTCATCGCTATGAACAGGGGAATTTTGGACGCCGCCACCACAGTCTTAGGCGAGGCTGTAATAGAGGAGGGGGCACGTGTTATAAACAGTATATTGCAGGGGCCCCTAATTATTGGAAAGGATACCTTGGTGAGGGACAGCTTTATCGGTACCAATACCTGCATTGGAGAAGGCTGCGAAATTGTTAAATCCAGTATTGATAAGAGTTTAATATTGCCAGGTACAAGTATTTACAATTTAATAGAGCCAATCTCCTACCATATCATAGGCTTCAGCAATGTTTTGAATTTAAGCTCTGATTTTATTGATTCCATTACTAATATTTGAGGGAGGGGCATATAATGGATTTAATCAAGGAAGTTGCCATAAAACAGCTTAAGTATCATTGTGATGAGCGGGGGCGGCTAGTAGAGATATTAAGGAGAGACGAGGCATTTTTCCAAGGCTTTGGGCAGGTATATATGACGACTGTTGGCTTTGGGGTTGTAAAGGCCTGGCATTATCATAGGCTCCAAACGGATCATTTCTTTGTTTTAAAGGGTATGCTGAAGCTGGTGCTATATGATGACAGAGAGGCTTCTGAAAGCTACGGAAGGGTTAATGAGATCTTTCTAGGTGACTATAATCCTTTGCTGGTGAAAATTCCGCCGATGGTATACCACGGCTTTAAGGGAATCAGTCAGGAGGAAACCCTTGTGCTGAACCTTCCTACTGAGGCCTATAACCATAAGTCGCCGGATGAATTCAGGCTGGACCCCCATAACAGCAAAATACCCTATAACTGGGAAAGGAAGGATGGCTAATGCGGATTTTAGTAACCGGGGGCATGGGATTTATTGGAAGTAATTTTATACACTATTTAATGGAGAAGCATAGCTCCTATGAAATATTAAATCTGGATTCCTTAACCTATGCGGCTAATATCAAAAATACAGCTGCTTTAAAAAATTATAAAGGCTATAGCTTCGTTGAGGGAGACATAAGGGATCGAAGGCTTATAGATGAGCTTGTAGGGCCTCATATAGATTGCATCGTTAATTTTGCTGCTGAGTCCCATGTGGATAGAAGCATAGCTGAGGCATCAATTTTTCTAGAAACCAATATTCTGGGTACACAGGTGCTTTTAGAGGCGGTGAAAAGCAACAGGCATATTCGGCTAATTCAAATTTCTACTGATGAGGTCTATGGATCAACAGAATATGAATTTTCAGAGGAGTCCCCCTTAAAGCCCAGCAGTTCCTATTCCGCCAGTAAAGCCTCTGCCGACCTTTTGGTTCAGGCATATGCACATACCCATGGGATAGATACCGGAATTGTAAGGTGCACCAATAATTTCGGCCCTCACCAATTTCCAGAAAAACTAATACCTCTGACTATTTTAAAGGGCCTAAGGAATGAACCAATTCCCCTGTACGGCAGCGGGCAGCAGGAAAGGGAATGGATATATGTTAAGGATTTCTGCAGGGCTATTGAGTTGGTAATGCTACAAAGGGGAAGGGCTTCGCTTTATAATATAGGCAGCGGCATAAGGGTGAGAAATATTGATATTATAAAATTCATTCTTGATGAAATTGGTAGAGACCACTCCCTTATTACTCCGGTGAAGGACCGCCTTGGGCATGATTTTAGATATGCTGTCAATCATAATAAAATCAGTAAGGAATTGGGGTGGAAACCGGTTTATACCTTTGAGGATGCATTGAGAGGTACAATTAAGTGGTATACGGACAATCAAAAATGGTGGGAGGAAATATCATGAGAATATGTCTGTTGGGAGGAACAGGTCAATTGGGACATGAGCTTCAAAAGGCCTTAGAGCAGGAGGAGTTGTTGGCCTTCGGTAGAAGAGATTTTGACATAACCAATATAGATAAAACCTATGTAGCCCTAAAGGCAGTTAAGCCGGATGTGATCATCCATGCTGCAGCCGTAACTGATGTGGATTTATGTGAGGATAGAGCTGAGCTGGCCTATAGGGTTAATGGAAAGGGTACTGGGAATATAGCAGAGATTGCCGATGAAATCAATTCTAGGCTTGTATATATCAGTACAGATTATGTTTTTGATGGCGAAAAGGGCTCTGCCTACGATGAGGAGGATAAGGAGAACCCCATAAATATTTATGGCAAGTCTAAGCTGATGGGTGAGGATTTGCTGAAGGGTCATTTAGATAAATATTTTATTGTGCGGACGGCATGGCTTTATGGACATAAGGGTAAGAACTTTATAAAATCTATCCTAAGCCTTACCAACAACAATTCACTGCTGACGGTGGTAAATGACCAGAGGGGCTGTCCAACCTATGCACTAGATTTATCCCGAGCAATTTATGATTTGATAAAAACCGATGGCTATGGAACCTATCACCTTGTTAACGAGGGGCAGGCTACCTGGTATGATTTTGCAGAGGAGATTTGCAGAATCAAGGGGATAGAGGCAAAGCTTTTGCCCATATCATCAGAGGAGCTACAACGGAAGGCAAAGCGCCCTAAAAACTCCACCTTGAATAATAATTCTGACCTTAGGCTAAGGGAATGGCAGACTGCCTTGGAGGATTTTCTGAAAAATAGGGCATGAGGCCTTATTTTTTTTATTACATAAACGCTCCCTTGAATACCAGGTAGACAAAATGTAGCATTTTGGACCTTTAATCATAATATAAAGCACAAAAGCACTTCGTGTGTTTTGTATTCCTATGCAAATAGAAATATGTATGCGCTATAGGATATAATTCATTTAAAAGGGTGATAAAGTTGCGACTATTATATATTTCAAGCGGAGAAGGCTGGCCCTTTTGTTGGGTAGACGAGGCTATAGCCCATGCGATCAAGGAGGCTAAGATTGATGCCCAGATGCTAAATGTTAGTGCCTTTGCGAAGCATGGTGACATGATGGGTTATATTGAGGCCCATAAGCCTAAGGCCATATTGACTATGAACTCCACATCGGTGCATATGAATTTTTTCACTCATCTAAGAAGCAAGGGCTATAAGACTGCATTGTGGTGCACCGATGACCCCTATGATAGTGACAGCAGCATTGGCAGAGGAAGGCTGTTTGATTGGGTAATAACCGACGAGAGGGGTTGCACAGAGTCCTATAGAAGTGCCACAGGGCACAAGGCCTTCTATGTACCCCTAGGGGCGGACACCTCAACCTTTAGGCCGATGTCGGTTGATCCTAGATATCATAGTGATATCTGTATCGTGGGAACTGGCTTTGATGTAAGATTAAAGGCAGTAGATTATATGGCAGGCTATTTAAACAGTAAAAACACCATCATCATAGGCCATAGATGGGAAAGGCTTAATTCCTATTCCCTTTTAAAGCATAGAATAAGAGATGTAGTGCCTCCTAAGGAGGTTGTTAACTATTATAATGGTGCAAAGATTATAATCAATATTCATCGAGAGTATAATTGCAAATATTTAAATAGAAATTCTAGGGGCCTAAGGGCATATTCACCAAATAACAGGGTTTTTGATATCGCTGCCAGCGGCGCCTTTCAAATAATCAGCGTAAGAAGGGATATTGAAAAATATCTGAAAAACGGTAAGGAATGTATATTAGCAAAGGATTCTAATGAAATAATGAATTATTGTGAGCACTATTTAAAGAATCCACAGGCAAGAAAGCAATTAGCCGATGCTGCCTATGCAAGGGTAATGGCAGAGCATAAAATGAGCGACAGAATCAGAAAAATCATCGGTTATCTTGGGGTATAGATAGGCTTAGGGCGACATTTGTCGCCCTTTAATATTGAGCCAGCCTCTATTAATGGGTTCTCCTTTGATTACGCCTTCTCCATTCCTCGGTGGTACCCCTAAGATGATTCTCGTTGAAGCCTGGAGCGACCACTTCATTGATGGCATGCCCAAAGTCTATTGCTACCTTGTTACATTCCTTTGCTATACGTACACATAGGGGTACTGCAGGGATACCTGCTGCCACCAAAGCTACATCAAAGCTTCTGGAATAGCTTTTTATTGCATTATATACTGGATGCAGCTGATTGTAGCCCTCCAGTGAAAGGGCCTTTACAACCGTCAGACCAAGCCTCCTCATTCTGGGAAGTGCCTGTTGAGCCAATCTGCCCACCACCAAAACCCTTTTGCCCTTAAGAAGTCTATAAAGGGGCCCTCTGCCACCATCATGCAAATCCCAATTAATCCGTGCATTACATATAAAGGGCAGCACCAGTCGGTCTCTTTTAATTATCTGCTCCAGCAAGGGGCCACATAGAAAAACATCACTGTTATCGGAAAGACCGACTATGTCCGCCAAGGACAGTGATTTTAGAAGGGCGTTTTTGATGATAGGGGAGGCCGACGGTATACCGGCATAATCATATTGCTTTGCCACCTGCTGGTAATTTGGCACAAGCTCATAGCCCATGGCAAAGGCTTCTCCATCTCCGCATCTCACCAGAGATAATCCCTCTTTGTGATCTAGGGCATATTTTATTTTATTGGCTACTTCATTTGTAGAACGAAAGCTGCCTTCATAGCTTAACATAGCACTGCCTCCTCTTTATTGATGACCACTAAAACTTTTTGCCTGCCTCACTAGCAGTATATTCAATAAAATAAAATAAGCAATTATTTCATATAGGAATATTATAGATTGAGGGTCGGAAGGAGTGGATATTTTGATAAGCATAATAATACCCGTTTTCAATCAGCTGCATTTAACAAGAAATTGCTTAGCCTCAATTAAGAAGCACACAGGGCTTCCATATGAGATTATCATAGTCAATAATGGTTCAACGGATAAAACAAAGGCAGTGATGGGAAGGCTGCCGGGCATCAAGCTCATTAGCAATACTAAAAACATGGGCTTTGCATATGCCTGCAATCAGGGAATTAAACAGGCCTCCGGAAAATATGTAGTGCTGCTCAATAACGATACAATCGTATCGAGAAGCTGGCTTGACAACATGATAAGCTGTCTTGACAGCAGCCCCCAAATAGGAATCGTAGGGCCGCTGTCAAATTTTGTGGCAGGAAGGCAATTGGTGAAGGGGCCGGGTCTTAAACGCTATAATTTTGGAGATGGCGTAATGAATGTAAGGGAGCCGGCAAAATGGTTTGAGGTGGATTTTTTGTCGGGCTTCTGCATGGTACTAAAAAGAGAGCTTATCAATAAAATAGGTCTTTTGGATGAAAGATTTAATATAGGCTCCTTTGAGGATAATGACTATTGCTTAAGAGCCCTTCAAGGCGGTTACCGTTTGATGGTGGCAGGAGACACCTTTATTTATCATCTTGGCAGCCAGACCTTCAGGGGAAATAGGATAGATGACAGAAAAGTAGGAGAAAGAAACAGAAGCCTCTTTAACCAGAAATGGAATTTAAAGTAGTCAGTCTTATGATAAGGAAGTGATTAAATGGAGGAGCTGGAAAGGAGATTGATTTCACCTGACGACATAATTGCGAGGATAGCGGATGCCTATAAGCTTAAGAAAAAGCTATCTATAGTTAGGCTGGGGGACGGAGAGGCCCTGGCCCTTGCTCAGGACCTGGTTTTGCCCAGCAGTGAGATAAGAAAGCGAAATTTTCTACCATATGCAGGCTTGGTGGTACCAAATTTAAAGGCAAGGGATGAGCTGGCGGAGTCTGTAAGGAAAGCCGGTATCGTAGGTATAGCCATCAACAGCCTGCCGGATTTTACACCTCTGTTGGTGAAGGCATTGGCAGCACATAAAATAGATTTAAATAAGCTGCAGCTCACAAATGCCTGCATAAATTATTTTTTGGTGGAGAACAATCGCCTTAAGCAGCTGCTATTAAAGGAGCCTAAGCCGAGAGTGCTGCTGGTGGGAAATAAAACCGACAAGCTGGCGGGCATCATGAGAAAAAGTGAGGTCAGGGTGATAGCCGCCATTAAGCCGGTAATGGGGGTACGAGATTGGAGAAGGGTGATGAAGACCGTAACCCAGTACAAATTTGATATTGCATTGGTATCCGCCGGCATAGCGGCAGTTATGCTTTCAGAGAAAATAGCAAATCATATGAACAAAATTGCGATAGACTTCGGCCATGCAGCCAATGAAATTATTAAGAATAATAGCTTCTAGAACCCCCTAGGGGGGTTCTGATCTATGCACAAAAAGCCTATGGCATTAATATAATTTAATCAGGAAAGCAGTTAATCCTTCTGTCCACAGCTATATCCTTTACATAAAGGAGGTGAAGGAATATGGCAATTTATAGATTTGTAAGCAATAGTATCGGCACCTATGTAAGAGAAGCTGGTGATTTAAGCTTTTCTGATCTTGCCCTTAAGCTAACAAATATGCCGGCCACCTGGCCGGAAATCACAGTAGTACCCCCTCAGGCGGCTTTAAAGCCAGAGTGGATATGGCAGACAAACCCGGTTACTACAATTGGGGCCTCGATTGGGCAAGTAAGATATTTTGGCAGAGGGATAAGCCTTTCAGGCATTCAACCCCAAGCTATAGCTTATAATGTACCGATATTTCTTTCGATATTGGCTGATGATGCCTTTAGGGCAAAGCTAAGGGTTGAGAGCTATATGCAGAGTGAACTGAAAAACACCAATATATATGACATATCCAATGGCAATGCAAATACAGGAGGAGGGCTTAGCGGAGGAGGTCCACCATATAAATGGCAATGTGCCTCAAAATACTCTGTAGAATCACCGATCATAGCCGGTACAACAGAGATTAGGCTGAACCTCGAGATAGAGGTCGTAAACTATCCTCAGGAAAACGGCACACCACAGTCCAATCCTGCTGGTTTGCAATATCTGCTGGAGGTGGCAAACATACCTACAGCAGCTGTACCTGCTGTAACCGATAAGGTGCCGGTGCCACTATTCTAGATTTATGCCCTTGCCCCCTATGGGGGTAAGGGTAAATATATTCAATAATGGTAGCTTCCTTTTGAGCTATAAGGCCATGTCTATTGATAGATATGTATCATCGGAGGAGGTGAAGAAATGGATGATCAAAATATAAGCTTGAGCCTGTGCATGATTGTAAGAAATGAAGAAAAAAACCTAGCAAGATGCTTGGATAGTGTAATGGGATTGGTGGATGAAATTATCATAGTTGATACTGGCTCAACAGATGCCACAAAGGCCATTGCTGGTGCCTATACAGATAGGATATATGATTTGATATGGCAGGAGGATTTCAGCAAGGCAAGGAACTATGCTGCCTCCCTTGCAAGGGGCCAATGGATATTGACAATGGATGCAGATGAGGAGCTGGAGGGCAAAGATAAGGATTTATTACTTCAGCTGGTGGAGAAGGATGAGGCGGAGGCTTATTTCTTTCCCACCATCAGCTTTATAGGGGATACTCTGGGACTGGAAAAAGTTATAAATATGAGTTTGAGGCTTTATAAAAACAAAAGGGAATATCAGTATACTGGAAGAATCCATGAGCAGTTGGCAATAAACATAATAAAGGCAAAGCCAGAGGCTATAATGGCTTCAAGAAATGTTCGTATATATCATTATGGGTACACGCTAAAGGCGTTTAAGGCAAAGGAAAAGAATATAAGGAACAGAAGAATATTGGAGCTAATGCAGGAGGAGAATAAGGAGGACCCCTTTGTACTATTTAGTTTAGGAAACGAATCCTTTGCATCAAATGATTTTAGTCATGCACTGGAGCATTATTACAGCTCCCTGGAAAAAATACCTGAGAACAGTGGCTATGAAGCTAAGCTGCTGTTAAGAATCGTACTGTGTTTGATAGAGCTAAAGGATTATGACGGAGGTCTAGCGCTTATAGAGCTAGGAATAACTAAATTTCCAAAGCAAACGGATTTCAATTTTCTAAAAGGAATCATTTTTAAAACACAGCAAAGGCAAGACGCTGCAAGAAAGTGCTTTCAAAAGTGTCTGGAGCTAGGGGAGGCGCCTATAGCCTACAGATTTGTTGAAGGGGTAGGTACCTACAAATCCCATTATTGCCTTGGGGACATATTTTATGAGGAGAGGAAGTATGATCTTGCCTACGAGGCATATGCTGCTGCAGTCGCATATCAGATCAATTACGAAAGAGCACTGGAGAGAATGATCGCGTCTGCCATTAAGCTAAGCGATACAGAGCAGGGGCCAGCAATGGTGGAGGCTTTTTTGCAGCCTCTGGACACCATCAAGGCATACTTTCTCAGCAGGGCCTATTATAAGCTGAAAAGCTATTCCTTGGCTCTGTATTATATCGAAATAGCAAATATTGAAGCTAAGTGCTTTTCCTGTCTATACCTCAAGGGAAAAATATACTTTTATAACGGCTGCTACAGACAGTCGATAAAGATGTTTCAGGAATTAGAGGATAACGAATGCGTTAATATGGATTTTCTTCAGCTGCAGCTGATCAACTGTTTACTGCTGGAGGAATATGAGGGGATGGATAGAATATTCGCTAGCATAAAGGAGCTGGATGAAGGAGGTCTATATTATAGCACCTATTCCGCTCTTGTGGAGCTGCTGCGGGAGGGGGAGGCAAAGGCTTTTCCACCTGAAAATTCATCTGAAGCCTTTGAATATTCAAATATTCTATTTGAAGCGTTAAAGTTTTTAATGGAAATTAAAGCTCTTGATTTATTTAAAGCAGCAATAAGGCTGCTGGATTATATAAAGGATCCCAATGCTGCTTTAAGGCTGGGAAAGCTGTACT
This sequence comes from Natronincolaceae bacterium, assembly GCA_048264125.1. GTDB lineage: Bacteria > Bacillota > Clostridia > Peptostreptococcales > Natronincolaceae > M1-B18. The sequence goes on along the minus strand of JBLXDM010000004.1, from coordinate 131,622 downwards.
ACAGCTTTGGTTATCCCGACCAAGCGGAGTTGGAGATAAATCGTTCAATAGAAATGTTTAATATCTGCGACGACGAGGGATATGCTATTTTGTTGGAGATTAAAAAAGAAAAATAAAGCATAGCTGCTTTTTGAATGATACTAGCCCAGTGCATTTTTGATGTCTGGGCTTTATGCATTCTATTAATGTAAAAAAAACATAGTACACTGGCTTGCTAGGGATTATATCCTGCTTAGTGCCCCACGGGCTGATTTATTGAATTTTAAATGTTATTAGCCCTAGGCACTGGGCGATAAACTTTTAACTTTGTATAAACTAAAGCATATATGTATTCCCATGGTAACATGCTATTTCCTCAGGTTATATAAAGAAATAAATTCTTAAAAAAACTCAAAAATATTTAATGGTGAATGTTGACAATAATACTAGGATATAATATACTAATGTTGAATTCCAATCAAATCACTTGGGATTAAAAAAGGAGTGATGGTATGAAGTTATCGACAAAGGGAAGATATGGCTTAAAGGCGATGTATGATTTAGCTATTCACTTCGGTGATGGACCCACATCTCTTAAGAGCATTGCTGAACGACAGAGGATTTCTGATCACTATTTAGAGCAATTAATAGCAACCCTTAGAAAATCAGGGCTTGTTAAAAGCGTTAGAGGTGCTCAGGGTGGGTATACACTTTCAGATGCTCCGGTAAAGATTACAGTAGGTGAAATTATTCGTTCCCTTGAGGGGCCATTAGGCGTATCGGAATGCTCCCTGGAGGAGGAGCCGACTGCCTGTGCAAACGCTGAATGCTGTGTTACTAGGGTTATATGGAAGAAAATTCAGGACAGCATAAGCGATGTTATAGATTCGATTACCCTTCAGGACATGGTGGATGATTATTACAAAATGAATAATAAGGATAATTTTATGTTTTATATATAATAAAAGGAAAAAGTCGTAAGGAGATGTAGCCATGAGAAAAAAAGTATATTTAGATTACTCTGCAACAACACCTATGAAGAAGGAAGTTTTAGATGAAATGCTGCCATTCTTTAATGTACAGTTTGGAAATCCTTCAAGTATTCATTCCTTCGGCAGAGACAACAAAGCAGCTGTAGCAAAGGCAAGGGAACAAATTGCAAAATCCATGAATGCGGCAACAGATGAAATATTTTTTACTGCTGGCGGTTCTGAGTCTGATAACTGGGCCATCAAGGGTGTAGCCTATGCTCTAAAGGAGAAGGGAAGGCATATAATTACCTCCCAAATCGAGCATCATGCTGTTTTACATACCTGCCAGTATTTGGAGAAGGAAGGCTTCGAGGTTACTTACTTAAGTGTTGATGCTTACGGCTTAATTAGTCTTGAGGAGCTAAAGGCTGCTATTAGACCTGATACAATCCTTATTACGATTATGATGGCGAATAATGAAATCGGAACCGTTGAGCCTGTAGAGGAAATTGCAGCTATTGCAAAGGCGCATGGCGTTACCTTCCATACCGATGCAGTGCAGGCCTATGGAAATCTTCCAATAGATGTAAAGGGAATCGGTGTTGATTTAATGTCAATCTCAGCCCACAAGGTATATGGACCTAAGGGAATAGGCGCTCTTTACGTTAAAAAGGGTACAAAGCTGCATCCTTTGATTCATGGCGGTGCCCAAGAGAAAAAGAGAAGGGCAGGCACAGAAAACGTGCCGGGTATTGTAGGCTTCGGGAAGGCAGCAGAAATGGCCTTCGAGGATTTAGAAGGGCATATGCAAAATATGATTTCTAAAAGAGATCGTCTGATTCAGGAGCTGAAGGATAGGATTCCATTTATGCATTTAAATGGGCACCCAACCAAGAGACTTCCCGGAAATGTTAATATTTGTATTCAGTTTATTGAGGGAGAGGCCCTATTGCTAAGTCTAGATATGGTAGGCATTGCCTCCTCCAGCGGTTCAGCCTGCACCTCTGGCTCGTTGGACCCTTCTCATGTACTGATGGCCATTGGCTTGACCCATGAGGTTGCCCATGGTTCCTTAAGGATTACAATCGGAGACTTTACAACCGATGAGGATATTGACTATTTAATTCAGCAGCTGCCACCTATTGTAGATCGATTAAGACAAATGTCGCCGTTGTTTGAGAAGGTAAAAGGAGGAAACTAAAATGTACAGTGATAAAGTAATGGATCATTTCATGAATCCTAGAAATGTAGGGGAAATAGAAAATGCAGATGCAGTAGGTCAAGTTGGAAACCCTAAATGCGGAGATATAATGAAAATGTATCTGAAAATAGAGGATGGCGTAATTGTAGACGTTAAATTTAAAACCTTTGGCTGCGGCTCAGCGATAGCTACCTCCAGCATGGCTACTGAAATGATCATGGGAAAGACCATCGAAGAGGCTTTAAACCTATCAAACAAGGCTGTGGCAGAGGCTTTAGACGGACTTCCGCCGGTGAAAATGCATTGCTCTGTTTTAGCAGAGCAGGCAGTAAAATCTGCGATATACAATTATGCTAAAGAGAAGGGCTTATACTTCAAGGAGCTGGAGGGCTTTGATCCCGATGCCGATGAGGATCATCATGACGATGAGGAAGGCTGTAACATCTAATATTATTTAATATGAAAATAAAAATGCAGGGATTACCTGCATTTTTTTCTTTTTTGAAAGGAAAGATATATCTAACACCTGAAAAGGAGGAAAAAGCATGCTGAGCTGCCTCGATATTATAGGAAAGCAAATTATAAATTGCAGAAATCAGATCACCAGCTACAATGTTGCGGATGTGATTTTTCAAAGAAGAGAGCTGAAGGTAATTGCCCTCCGCTTAAATACCACAAAAAAAGGCAAGACAAAGACCTTCCTGCCGCTTAAACGAATAATTGACGTGAATCAAAGCGGGATTATCATTCAACAGGTAGATGAAATTATTAAGCTGGAGGAGGCACCCATGCTGGAGAAGACCTTTGCTGAATTCAAAAGTATTATAGGCTTTGAGGTTTATACAGCTACACAGGATTTGATGGGCATAATAAAGGATTATCACTTTGACCTTAAGACCGGAGAAATAATGAGCTTTGTAATAAGCGAGGGCTTTTTCTCCGACCTGACCTCCGGCTATTCCCTTTTACCTCCACTGAACAGCATAGATTATGAAAAAAAGGCAATTGTGATGGAGGCGGGTGAAGAGCTGCTTATTTATAGCAACACAGGTGGCTTGAAAAAATTACTGGGTATAGATGAACGCATATAACAAAGAATAAAATTGAGGAATATAATTTTAGGAGTGATAAGAATGAATAGAGGCAACAGTATGACAGGTTTGTTGACAGCAGGAATTGTTGGTGCTACTATTGGGGCCTATGCAATTAGCCATGTATCACCGAGGGAAAGAAAAAAGGCAATGAAGAGAACCAGAAGAATGTTGACTAAGGCAACCGGAATGCTATTAACCAACATGCTATAAAGGCAGCTTAACAGCTGCTTTTATAGCAGATATTCCTCTCCAGCAGTGGGAGGAAATATTATAAGGCGGCACAAAAATAAGAATAAAACCAAAGCCTTTGGTGTATATAAAACTAGGTGCTTAATTAGCTTTTCGGGGTGATAAAATGAATGAAGGTGCAATAGAGACGGTTTCTAAGAGCATAAGGTACTTAACTGAGGGCAAATATCTGGAAAACTCCTTGAATTTCATTATTCAAGTGCTGGCTGTTCTTCTTTTAGCTGCCCTTCTGTATTATCTGGTGAATATAGGAAATGGATATATTGAAGATAAAAAAAGGGTGGCTATAAAGAAGAAGCAGCTTTTATATCTTGCCCTCATATTAGCTGGTGTTATGTTTTTTTTGCTGCTGGTCAATCTGAGGGGGCTGCTGCTAAGCATATTGTCTCCATTTATTGTTGCCATTGTTTTAGCCTACATATTAAACCCCCTCATTAAGAAGCTGTGCTGTAGAGGGATGCCAAGGCTTTGGGGAGTTCTTCTGGTATACCTGACAATTTCCGTATTGATTTTTGTATTTTCTATTACCTTAATACCTCGGATGACGGCAGAGATAAAAAATTTGATAGATTTGTTGCCCAATTATGGTAACGAAACCTTTGATTATTTTTATGATCTATATTTAAGCTATAATAAAAATGTAGAAAACCTTCCTGAGGAATTCAATGCGGTTAAGGACTTGCTTAGAATTAATATCAACAGATTTCAGGATATAGTCATCACCATACTGAAATCAGTTACAGAGGGTCTACTGGCAATTTTTTCTAAGGTGGTTGGACTTGTATTAATACCCATATTGGCCTTTTACTTTTTAAAGGATGCTGAGGATTTTAAAAGGAGCTTAATAATGCTTATTCCAGCCAAGGGCAGAAGAGAGGTTCTATCAATAGCGAGGGATATTGATAAGGTTTTAGGCGGCTTTATTAGAGGTCAGCTGATAGTAGCAGCCTTTGTAGGACTATTGACCACCGTAACCCTAATGCTGCTGGGGGTAAATTTTGCTGTATTAGTAGGTCTTATAGCGGGACTGGCAAATGTAATACCCTATTTCGGACCTATAATTGGAATAATTCCCGGTGTACTGTTTGCAATAATGGACAGCCCTATTAAGGCTCTGTGGGTTATAATAGCCTTTACAATTATCCAGCAGATAGAGAGCGGCATTCTTTCTCCAAAGATTGTTGGCGAAAGCGTCGGTCTGCATCCCATATTCGTTATATTAGCACTGCTGGTTGGGGGAAAATTCTTTGGCATAGTAGGTCTGCTGGTGGCAGTACCGGTGGCGGGCGTATTAAAGGTATTGGGGAATCACATTATAAAATACATAGTCAGATTCTAGCGATGAGAGAATTAACAGCAAAACGTTGACAAAATATAGGAAATTATATATAATTTTAATCAACAAAATATTGAAAAAAGCATCGATGAGAAGGAGTAGCATATCTAAATTCTTTCAGAGAAGAGACACTGGTTTCACGCAGCTTATAATGGTTAAACATACTATTAAATGCTGCAGGATACTTGGCTGTGAGGTCTCCAGATAGGGATATGGGAAGCAGTCTCTGAGCTATAATTTCGAATAAAGTAGAGATTATCGGAAATTCCGTTACAGATTATGACGTAAGGTGACCTTTATAGGTAATTAGGGTGGTACCGCGGGCTTTGCTCGTCCCTATTTATTTCTATAAGGTTTTTTATTTTTTGCAATATAAAAGGAGGCAATAACTATGGAAAAAAAAGGATTGAACGAAATTAGAAGCTTATTCCTGGAATTTTTTAAAACAAAGGATCATCTGGTGGTTTCCAGCTATCCACTAGTTCCCCACAATGACAACAGTCTTTTGCTTATAAATGCAGGTATGGCACCATTGAAGCCATATTTTTCAGGGACAGAGGAGCCACCGCATCATAGAATGGCCACATGTCAAAAGTGTATTCGTACAGGAGATATAGAAAATGTAGGCAAGACTGCAAGACATGCCACCTTCTTTGAAATGCTGGGGAATTTCTCCTTTGGCGACTATTTCAAGGAGGAAGCCATAGCCTGGGGCTGGGAGTTTGTAACTCAGCATTTAAAGATGCCGGTGGAAAGGCTGTGGCCTTCAATCTATGAGGAGGATGATGAGGCCTTTGAAATTTGGAATAAAAAGGTTGGTATTCCTGCTGAGAAGATAGTTCGTCTTGGTAAAAAGGACAATTTCTGGGAAATCGGTCTAGGGCCTTGTGGTCCCTGCTCAGAGATATATTTTGACAGAGGTGAAAAGTACGGCTGTGGCTCCCCCGACTGCAAGCCCGGCTGTGATTGTGACAGATATATTGAGTTCTGGAACCTCGTATTTACACAATATGATAAGGATGAGGCGGGTGTTTATCATAGACTACCCAAGCCCAATATCGATACCGGTGCCGGTCTGGAGAGGGTTGCCTGCATTATGCAGGATGTTGACTCCATTTATGATGTAGACACCATGAGGGGAATACTGGAGGGTGTATGCAGGCTTACTGGTGCAAAGTACAATGCCAATGCAAAGAATGACATTTCCATCAGGATTATAACAGACCATGCTCGTTCCGTAACCTTTATGGTTGGAGATGGTATTCTCCCCAGCAATGAGGGCAGAGGCTATGTTTTAAGAAGGCTGCTGAGGAGAGCCGCAAGACATGGAAAGCTTCTGGGTAAATCAGATGCCTTCCTTTACCAGCTGGTGGATGACGTTATAGCAATGTATGGGGACTGCTATATTGAGCTGAAGGAAAAAGAGGACTACATCAAAAAGGTGCTAAAGGTTGAGGAGGAAAGATTCCAGGAGACCATTAATCAGGGCATGGATATACTCAATGACTATATCGCTGAGCTAGAGAAATCCGGTAAAAGTCGTCTGGAGGGCGAAAGAGCCTTTAAGCTATATGACACCTATGGCTTCCCATTGGATTTAACCAAGGAAATATTGGAGGAGAAGGGCCTTGAGGTTGATGAAGCTGCCTTTGAGCAGGAAATGGAGCAGCAGCGACAGCGGGCAAGAAGTGCCAGAGCAGGAGAGGATATCGAAGGCTGGAGGGAGGATATTCTATCCACATTGGATAGAGATATCCAAACCACCTTTGTTGGATATCAGCAGCAAAGCGGTGAAGGTAAAATTGCTGCTATTGTAAGAAGCAATCAGCTGCTGCAGGAGGCTACTGCAGGCGAAGAGGTAACAGTTGTATTGGACAGCACCCCCTTCTATGCAGAAAGCGGCGGTCAGGTGGGCGACAAGGGAGTTATATTCAATTCAGTAGCGAAGGCTACGGTAATTGATACTAAAAAGGGAGTTAATAATAGGATACTCCATATGATCAAGCTGGAGGAGGGAGTGCTAAGGGTTGGTGATGAGGTTAAGCTAGTGGTTAATGCCTCCACCAGAAGCAATACAGAGAGGAATCATACGGCAACCCATCTGCTCCATAGAGCTTTAAAGGAAATCGTAGGCGATCATGTTCAGCAGGCGGGCTCATTAGTTACTCCTGAACGCTTAAGGTTTGACTTCACACACTTTGAAGCTGTTAAGCCACAGCAGCTTAAGGAAATTGAAGCCCTAATCAATGATAAGATCATGGCTGCCCTTAGGGTGGAGACCTCAGAAATGGCTATAAGCGAGGCAAAGGCATTGGGGGCAGAGGCCCTCTTCGGAGAAAAGTACGGAGAGACGGTAAGGGTTGTTAAGTCAGGAGACTACAGTACAGAGCTATGCGGTGGAACTCATGTAGGAAATACCAGCGAAATCGGCATGCTACTGATACTGAGCGAGGGCGGAGTTGCAGCTGGAGTAAGGCGTATAGAGGCCGTTACTGGTTCAGAAGCCTTCAAATATATAAAGGAAAAGCAGACACTGTTGGCAAGGCTGACAGAGGCGGCAAAAACTCAGGAGCATTTACTGGTTAATAGAGTTGAGGCTATGGTTTCAGAGCTGAAGGAAAAGGAAAAGGAAATAGACAGACTAAAATCACAGCTGGCCAGCGGTGCAACTGACGATATATTAAATCAGGCACTCTTAATCAAGGATAACAGGGTTATTCTACACAATGCAGGAGCTATGGCAATGGAGGATTTAAGGAAAATCTCCGATGTACTAAAGGAAAAGCTAAGCAGCGGAGTTATCCTGCTGGCTTCTGAAAGCGATGGCAAGGCTAACTTTGTTTCAGCTGTAACTAAGGATTTGACGGCCAAGGGCATACATGCCGGAAATCTTGTTAAGGCAGCAGCTGCTATTGCCGGCGGCGGTGGCGGTGGAAGGCCCGACATGGCACAGGCAGGGGGCAAAAACCCAGATAAAATTCCGGCTGCATTAGAAGAGGTTAAGAGAATTTTAGCAGAATAAAAATGGATGTAAAACGATAGCATTTCATTGCTATCGTTTTACATTTCTCTTTGAAATGAGGAAATTGCTTATTATGAAATTTTCTTAAGTATATAAATTTAAGCTATATGTAATAATATTTTAAAGGTTTGTAAGATAATTATTTATAAATTGGAGTAAGGGGTATAATATGGTAAAATGAACATAAATCCAAATTGAAGGGAGAATGAATATGACTGAAAAAATGAATTATACGATGAAGTTTGATTTAGATACAGATAAGAGCAAAAAGGCAAAGGAAATAATCACCACTGTATATCAGTCACTGGAGGAAAAGGGCTACAATCCTATAAATCAATTTATTGGGTACATATTGTCCGGCGATCCTACGTATATTACTAATCATAACAATGCTAGAGGACTTATTAGGAAGCTGGAAAGAGACGAGCTTCTGGAGGAGCTTTTAAAGAGCTATTTACAAGACAAATAGGGGCGATTTAATGAAATTACATAGGGTATTAATACTAATCCTGATTGCTTGCATACTGTCTGTCAATGCTTCCTATTGCCTAGGAGAGGCTGAAGGAAATATGAAGCAGCAGCGATATATCATTTTAACCATCAGCAGAGTAGGCTATGACCAGCTGGTTCAGTTGCCAAACATCAAGGCATTGATGGATAACAGCTATATTGGTCTAATGAATATCAGAGCCTCCGGAAGGTATAGTGAGCTAAAATCCTATGCCACCATTGGTTGGGGAACAAGGGCAGAGGCCTCTGAAGCCACCGATGATTTTCAAGCACTAGATGAGGCGGCTAAGGCGATATATCAGCGTCATACTGGACAGGTATTACCTAAAGGGGGAACTATAAATTTATCAATTAATAATTTGCAGCAGCTCAATCTGAATGGAGAATTCAAGGCAGTACCCGGCACTATGGGGGATCAGCTGAGGAAGGCCGGCTATAAAACTGCAGCCATCGGTAACAGTGATACCGATAGTAATGATTCAAGGGCTGTGGGGTTTATTGCTATGGATTCCACTGGCTATATTGACTATGGGAATGTCGGTAGGGAGCTGACGGTGGAGGACATCAGCAGCCCCTTCGGTTTAAGGACCGATTATGATAGACTTCTGGCAGAATTTGAGACGGTCTATAGCAATGCCCATTTGATAGCTATAGATACCGGCGACCTCTCTCGTTTGGAGGCATACCGCCTAAATCTAAATGATAAGGCCTATAACAGCCACAGGGAATCTATCTTGAAGCATATAGATGCTTTTGTCGGAGAGCTGGTTGAAAAAATAGATTTCAATGATACTAGGCTTATCCTTCTGACCCCCTATCCCACTGATGCCGCCTATGATGCCGGTGATCGTCTTACACCCATAATGCTTTATGATGGTGACGACAGCACAAGAGGCCTTCTGATCTCTGATACCACCAGAAGGGAAGGAATCGTTGGGAATGTGGATATAGCACCTACGGTGCTTCAGGCCTTTGATATACAGCCTGATAATATCACAGGCAGAGGGATGACCACCATTGACATGGAGGGGCATCTGGAATATATTATAGAGCTGAACAGCCGCACCGTAAATACATCGGTAATGCGATATCGTATACTTTACACCTTTGCAGTATTTGAAATGCTGGCATCGGTATTGGCGCTTATGGCCATCGTCTATAAAAGAAGAATAACCAAGGGCTTAACCAAACTCATTGCTATAGTATTGTTGTCTACAATTGTGATTCCCTTGGTTTTTCTCCTGTTACCCATATTTGGAAGCGGGAGCATGCTTAGAGTTTATTTTACAATAATACTACTCTCGGCGGCTTTAACGCTAATAATATACTATATGTCTAAAAACGGTCCTTTGAAGGCACTAATGCTAACCTGTCTGCTGGTGACCACAGCGATATTGATTGACATTGCTACAGGGCAGAATTTGATAAAGGGTTCAATTTTAGGCTATGATCCTATTATAGGAGCAAGATATTATGGCATAGGAAATGAGTTTGCGGGGGTTTTAATAGGCAGCACGCTGGTGGGCGCTGCGGCCATTAAAGAAAAATACAGGATAAGGTCAGAGCTGATTATGCTATTTTTTACAATAGTGATTTTTTTCATTGGTTATCCAAGACTAGGGGCAAATGTCGGGGGATTAATCACCGCTTTATTCGCTTTTCTCTTTGCTTATTTTTTACTGGCAGCCAAGCGGATGAGCTTAAGACGATGGACAATTATAGCAGCGATAATTATTGCAGCTGTTTCGGCCCTGGCCTTTGTCGACTACTTTTTGATGGAAAGCAAAACACATTTGGCGGGGGCCATTCAGCAGATAGCAGATGGAGGACCGCAGATCATATATCAGATTATAATAAGAAAAATATCTATGAACCTCAGGGTTATGGGTGTTACAATATGGAGTAGAGTACTACTTATAGCTCTGGGAATTTTGGGGGTATTGTTTTATAGACCGATAGGCCTGCTTAAGCGGCTGGCAACGAAATATCCCAGCCTGCTGTCCAGCTGGAGCGGCATAATAGCCGCATGTATCGTCGGATTTATGGTGAATGATTCAGGCGTGGTTATGGCTGCAACCTGTATTATATATTTAACCACCTCAATACTATACCTTCTATTGACTGACAGGGAGATTAAGGAATAACAAAGCAGCAGGGAGTGTTTATGTTGTATAAAAGCCTTTTGGGGGACACTGGCTTATCAGTGTCAAGGCTGTGCTTCGGAAGCCTTACCATGGGTCCCCTACAAAAAAAACTGTCTCCGGAGGAGGGGGGTAGATTGTTGCGGTATGGCTTTGAAAGGGGTATCAATTTTGTAGATACTGCAGAGCTATACGAAACCTATCCTCATATAAAAAGTGCCCTAGAGGGTATTCCAAGACAGCAATATGTCATAGCTACAAAATCCTATGCCTATTCTAAGGAAACGGCTGAGGAAAGCCTTAATAAGGCTCTGAAGGAAATGAATACGGATTATGTCGATGTTTTTCTGCTTCACGAGCAGGAGAGTGAATTGACTATAAAGGGACATTATGAAGCTCTTGAGTTCTTTATTAGAAAAAAGGAGGAGGGCTACATCAAAGCCGTTGGCATATCCACCCATCGGATAGCCGGTGTGGAGGCCAGTCTTAAGTATAAGGAAATACAGGTATTGCACCCTATCGTCAACAAGGCGGGACTGGGTATACAGGATGGCACCATAGAGGAAATGCTTTCAGCATTGGAAAAGGCCCATTTACAGGGAAAGGGCATATATGGCATGAAGCCCTTGGGTGGGGGAAACCTGCTTAGAAGCTTTAAGGAATGCTTTGACTTTGTGTTAGATATTCCCTATCTACATTCAATTGCAGTAGGTATGCAGTCCAATGAGGAAATTGATATGAATATTTCAATGCTGCTGGGGGAATATGATGAAGCTAAGCTACAGCATCGGCTTATTTTGGAGAACAAAAGCCTAAATATTGCCGACTGGTGTGAGGTCTGCGGCAGCTGTGTAAAGGCCTGCTCCCATAAGGCTTTAAGGATTGAAAACGACAGGCTGGTGGTTGACCATGAAAAATGCGTGCTATGCGGCTACTGCTCTAAATATTGTCCACAGTTTTGCATAAAGGTTGTATAGGAGGTAATAAAATGGCGAGAACTATGGGCTTGGATGTTGGAGACAAAACAATTGGCATTGCTGCCAGCGATCCAATGGGCTGGACAGCGCAGGGAATTGAAACTATAATGCGAACGAATATAAAAAAGGATTTGCAAAGGCTTGAGGAATTGGTTAAGGAATATGAAGTCAATAAAATTGTAGTGGGGCTGCCTAAAAACATGAATGGCACCATAGGGCCTCAGGGAGAAAAGGTGCAGGAGTTTGCAGAGCGGCTTAAAAAGCGTTTTTCAGCTGAGATTGTCCTTTGGGATGAAAGGCTGACTACAGTCGCTGCAGAACGTTCCTTGATAGCAGCTGACGTCAGCAGAAAGAAGCGTAAGGAAGTTATAGATAAGATGGCGGCGGTATATATTTTACAGGGATATCTTGATAGTATATGTAAATAATAGAAAATAATTAGTATTAATTTGAAGGATAATAGTATATAATACAAGAGTAGTAAAGACAAATAGAAAGGAGTTTTATGAAATGGATGAAAGAGATGATATTATAACGCTGGTTGATGAAGAAGGACAAGAAGAAAATTTCGAGATCCTTATGACTTTAGAAGTAGAAGGCCAAGAATATGCTATTTTATTGCCTGTTGACGCAGATGAAGAAGAAGAAGCATATATATTCAAGATTGAAAACCAAGAAAATGATGAATATACCTTAATCGCCGTTGAGGATGACGAGGAGTATGATAACGTTGTTGCTGCATACGAAGCAATAATGGATGAAATGGGAGAAGAAGATCAAGAATAATAAAAAAGATGGACTTTACCAAGTCCATCTTTTCCTTTTATTTATAGATAGGCTTGAAATAAAGGAAGCAACAGCCCCCAGCGCAAACAAAAAAGCAAGGATGTAGGTGGTTAGCTGGGTGTCTAATTGAGGTAAGCCAAGTCCGTTTTTAAATATCATAGGGGGTAGAGATAGGAATTCTTCTAAGCCAATGAAATAAAGAGTTAATGAAAATAATATCAGTGGGGTTAATATTGTACCTGCTGTAGAAAACAAAAAGTTCAGAAGCCGACCCTTATTCTGATAGCCCTTTATAAAGCCAATGATGGCACCAAGGACTGAAAAAACAGGATAAATGAATTCAGGCTGTAGGTAAGCATCAAATGCCGGGTAAAATTCACCTACTAATATTGATGCCGTCATTCCAATGGAAAAGCCCAAAAACAAACCATGTATGGTATTAAGAAATACCCGTTGACTGGTCTTCAATTTTATACTACCCCCTCAAATTGATTTATGTATTATTAAAACTGAGGATTTTAAATATATACAAAATTATTATAGCATAAGTAGGTGCAGAATATGAAGGTTTTTATTGAAGGAGTAAAAATAGAGGGTTTTTTTGTAGAAAGAGTGAACAGATTTATAGCCAAGGTACTGGTGAAGGACAATATAGAGCTGGTGCATGTGGCTAATACCGGGAGAATGCGGGAGCTTTTAATACCGGGAGCAAGGGTTTTGCTGAGATATGTGCAGGAGCCCCATAGAAAGACGAATTATGACCTTCTGATGGTATACAAGGAGGATATGTTGATTTCGATAGACTCCAAGCTACCCAATACAATGCTGGAAAAGGCCTTTAAGGAAGGCGCAATACCATATTTTTCAGAGTATACCTCAATAAAAAGAGAGGTTACCTTTGGAAGGAGCAAGTTTGATTTTTCATTGTCCAATCAACAGGAAAATGCATTGATTGAGGCAAAATGTGTAACACTGGTTAAAGAAAATCATATAGCCTCTTTTCCCGATGCACCCACCGAGAGAGGGCAAAGGCATATACTTGAGCTAGTAGAGGCTCTAGAGGTAGGCTTTAGAACAGCTGTTATTTTTATAGTACAAAGAGGAGACGGAAAATTTTTTACACCCAACAGAGAGATGGACGCAGCCTTCGCGGATGCAATGGAAAAGGCAGTGGCTGCTGGAGTAGAATTCTATGCCTTTAATACTAAGGTCACAGAGGAATATATAGAATTGGCTGAGGAGCTTAAAATAATATAGATTTATTAATTGAAATTAAAATACTGATACTTTCCAAGTAAAATATTGACAAAATTTATATTACCAGCTATACTTATTTATGAAAGCAGTTATTATTTGAGAAATGCGGTGATATATGTGGATGGTCTACTTATAGAAAATCTTAAGGAACGACTGAAGGAGAAGGGATTTAAACTGACACCTCAGCGTAGGGCAACCTTGGACATTATCTTCGACAATCAAGGGAAACACTTAAATACGGAAGAAATTTACGAATTAGTAAGGGATAAATGTCCCGAAATAGGCTTGGCTACAGTATATAGAACTGTACAGCTACTGGATGATTTAGGATTAGTTTCAAAGCTTAACCTAGATGATGGATGTAGTAGATATGAATTTAATACTCATGAAGATGATCATCAGCATCATCACTTAATTTGTCAGAGCTGTGGTAATGTTATCGAGGTTGAGCTGGATTTATTGGATCAGCTTGAAGAAGAGATTGAAAAGACACACCACTTTAAAATCAAGGATCACAAAGTTAAGTTTTTCGGTATTTGTTCAAATTGTCAATAGTCAAGTCTTGCTAATAAGGCAAGACTTTTTTTGCGGCATTTTATTATGTCAGGTGTTAAAAGCGATACTTTAGGTTAAAATAAAGAATATAATACTCATGCTGAGAATTTTCGGATGATTCTTGCCTTAGTATCAAAAAATGTTTCTTAGGTGTAATAAAAATACTTTTTCATCTATTTTACTAATGTGGTAAAATGGATATGGCGTAGATTGCACGGTTAAGGAAATACAATTATTTAAATAAATGGGCGGATTAAAAAAGAAGGAGTGATAAATATTGGGGAGAAAACCAGCAAAGCTTAGAATAATACCACTCGGTGGTATTAATGAAATTGGAAAAAACATGACGGCTATCGAATATAAGGATGAAATAGTTATCATAGACTGCGGATTGTGCTTTCCGGAGGATGAACTGTTGGGTATAGACATCGTTATACCTGACATAACCTATATACTTAAGAACAAGGAAAAGATTCATGCAATTCTGCTTACTCACGGGCATGAGGATCATATAGGCGCTTTGCCTTATGTGCTGAAGAAAATCAATGTGCCGGTATATGGCAGCAGATTGACCTTGGGACTAGTGGATATAAAGCTGAAGGAGCATAAGATTCCAAACCTTCACCTGCAGAGAATTAATCCGGGAGACTCTATAAAGCTTGGTTCCTTTAACATTGAGTTTATAAGGACCAGCCATAGTATACCGGATGCTTGTGCAATTGCTATCCACACACCTATGGGTACTGTATTCCATACGGGAGATTTTAAAATCGATTATACACCAATTGATAACAATGTAATCGACCTGCATAAAATAGCAGAATTAGGTCAAAAGGGAGTATTGGTTATGATGGCAGATAGTACAAATGCCGAGAGACCAGGCTCGACTATGTCTGAAAGAAGCGTAGGCGTTACCTTTGAAAATATCTTTAGAAATACGAAAAAACGTATAATCGTTGCAACCTTTGCTTCAAATGTCCATAGAGTACAACAGGTTATGGAAGCCGCCCAAAAATATAACCGAAAAGTTGTGGTTTCAGGAAGAAGCATGGTAAATGTCGTAAATGTTGCAGTGGAGCTAGGAATTTTAACTGTGTCAGAGGATCTGCTAATAGATATTGATGATATGGATAAATATGAGGATCATGAATTAGCGATTATTACGACAGGAAGTCAAGGAGAGCCTATGGCAGCCCTTTCAAGGATGGCCAGCTCAGAGCATAAAAAGATTGAGATAAGAAACGGAGACCTAATCGTCTTCTCTTCAACACCGATACCAGGTAATGAAAAGCTGGTGAGCAAGGTTATAAATCAATTGTTTGAAAAGGGTGCAGAGGTTATTTACGAAAGCCTAGCAGATGTCCATGTATCAGGACATGCATGCCAGGAGGAGCTAAAGCTAATGCATCGACTTGTAAAGCCAAAGTACTTTATTCCTGTTCATGGAGAGCATAGGCATCTTAGAAAGCATGCTAAGCTTGCAGAAGAGTTAGGAATGCCAAAGGAAAACATCTTTATACCTCAAAATGGAACTATAATGGAGTTTACTAAGGACTATGCTAAGATAAACGGTACAGTTCCTGCAGGCAGGGTATTAGTTGATGGCTTAGGTGTAGGAGACGTTGGAAATATCGTACTAAGAGACCGTAAGCATCTGGCTGAGGACGGCCTGCTGGTGGTGGTTGTAACCATATCTAGAGAAGCTGGAAAAATAGTGGCGGGTCCCGACATTATCTCCAGAGGCTTTGTTTACGTAAGAGAGTCAGAGGTTTTAATGGATGAGGCCAAGGAAGTAGTGAGCAAGGCTCTAGAAAACTGCCAAAACCAAAATGTTAGGGAATGGTCCGTATTAAAAAGCACCATCAAGGATGGACTAAAGAACTTCCTATATGAGAAAACAAAGAGAAGACCAATGATACTTCCTGTAATAATGGAGGTATAGTAAAAAGGCTCCCAGTGATGGGAGCCTTTTAATTTGAGTTGAAAATTTACGAATCCAGGTTCTACATGGCTTATGTATCCAGAATGTAGTATAATATTTCCAGGGGGAGGAGATTTACATGAATATATTGCTATATTTACTAATAATAATTATTGGAGCAATTATTGGCTACAGGGATTTAATAAAGCCAGGCTTAATGAAGCATTTGGGGAAGCTACAGAATTTTTCCCTGCTTTTTCTGCTGTTAATTATGGGAATAAAAATTGGACTAGATAAGGATACGATAAAATATTTCGGCCTTATAGGCTTTCAAGCAATTACACTGGCTGTCTTTTCAATTATCTTTAGCATTGCTGCCGTCAGGCTGGTGGCTAAGCATGTTATGAGGGAGGAGAAGGAGGGGCAGATACAGAATGACATTTAGCATACTATTGGCTGTGGTTATTGGTATTTTACTGGGCTATACAGTGTTTCCACCGGAGGCTAGCCAATATATAGGCTATGGAATTGATATTGGACTATGTCTGCTGCTCTTATTTGTAGGCATTGATATAGGCCGACAGAGGGATATATTTGATAAAATTAAGAGAATGGGACTGAAGGTTTTATTGGTTCCTATTATGATCGCCTTTGGCAGTATATTTGGTGCCATGGCAGGGGGCTACTTGCTCAAGCTTCCCTTAAGGGAGGCAGGGGCCGTAGGTGCAGGCTTTGGCTGGTATTCTCTTTCGGCTATAGAGCTTTCAAAGCATAGCCCACAGCTGGGGAGCCTTGCCTTCCTTACAAATATTAGCCGTGAGATAATAGCCTTGATAACAATACCTCTTGTGGCCCGCTATATAGGAGGTCTGGAGAGCATTGCGCCTGCAGGGGCAACTGCCATGGATACAACCCTGCCGGTTATATCAAGGTCCACCGATGGCAGTGTAGCTGTTATTTCCTTTATTACAGGTGTCGCATTATCCTTTATGGTGCCAATTCTGGTCCCTCTGATTATGAGTATATAAGGTAATTTAGGACATATGGAAGGTCTTAACAAACTTATTTCCTTCTTTTTGCATTGATTTCTTACATGACTTTATATAAAATGAATATAGATATTATAAATAATTATTCACAATGCAATTCTGCATTATTTTAAAGGGAGGCTGTTTAATAAAATGAATGTTTATAACTGTGCACATCAATTAGCCAAGGCTTTAAAAGAAAGTGATGAATATATAGTATATAAAAACCTAGAAACTAAGGTTAAAGCCAATCCTGAGGTGAAGGTCATGATGGATGACTTCAGACGGAGGCAGTTTGAGGTGCAAAGTGCTCAAATGATGGGGCAGCAGGTGGATGAAAGCAAAATTGTTAGGCTCCAGGAGCTGCATAATATATTGATGGAGGATGGCATAATAAGCGAATATATGCAGGCTGAATACAGGCTGACTCAAATGATGACGGATATTTACAAGATATTGGGTGAAGCGGTAGATCTGGATTTCGACTTAAATAGGGAGGATTAAGCAGTCATTGGCATGGCTGCTTTTTTTATTTTCAAAAAATACCACCTAAGGCTTCACCAAAACTTGTCTTTAGAGGCTTTAAATTATATAATAGAAAATGTAATTTTAGGAGAGACTTCATTTATGTGGAAGTCCTTGAGCTTTTTTAAAATGAAATAAGGAGTTGTTCTCGTTGAGTAATATTACAAATCCTATTGTGGAGGACTACATTAGAGAGCTATTGCCTCCCCACGAAGGGCTTTTGAAGGAAATGGAGCAATATGCAGTTGAAAATGTTGTCCCTATTGTACATAAGGAAGTGGCAGCACTATTAGAGGTGCTAACACATACGACGCAGGCTAAAAGGGTTTTGGAGGTAGGTACGGCTATCGCTTACTCCACCTTGATATTCAGCTATGCAATGGGAGAAGAGGGACATGTCACCACAATAGAGAGAAATGAAAAGATGGTTCAGCAGGCTAAAATGAATATTGAAAGAGCAGGCAAAAAGGAAAATATACGGCTTTTGCAGGGGGATGCAGAGGATATACTGAAATTTCTTGAGGGAAGCTATGATATTATATTTCTAGATGGTGCTAAGGGCCAGTACACAGACTTTCTAGTGGACTGCCTGCATTTACTTAAGCCTGGAGGCTTATTGATTTCAGATAATATCCTCTTTAAGGGCATGACGGCTACGGACCAGCTGGTAATGAGAAGAAAGCGAACTATCGTCAATAGATTGAGGGACTATTTAGAGTATATATGCAAGCATCCCCAGCTGATAACCAGCATAATTCCTATCGGGGATGGCATAGCCCTAAGCTATAAAAATCAGGAGGATGTAAAATGAAAAATATTGAATTATTAGCTCCCGCAGGGGACTTGGAAAGGTTGAAATTTGCAATTGTCTATGGTGCCAATGCCGTTTACATCGGAGGGCAGATATTTGGACTAAGGGCAGCAGCAAAAAACTTTACGCTGGAGGAAATGGCGGAGGGAGTTGAATTTGCCCATAAAAGAGGAGCGAAGGTATTTGTTACCGCAAATATCATACCCCACAATGAGGACCTTGAGGAGCTTCCAGATTATCTAAGGAAGCTTCAGGAAATAGGGATTGATGCGGTTATAGTATCGGATCCTGGCACCATGTCAATGGTAAAGGAAATTGTACCCGACATGGAAATACATGTAAGCACACAGGCTAACAACACCAATTTCAGAACCGTAAAGTTTTGGCATGATATGGGGGCTGCAAGGGTAGTACTGGCCAGAGAGCTGTCCTTTGCAGAAATTAAGGACATAAAGGACAGGATTCCACAGGAGCTGGAGCTGGAGGCCTTTGTCCACGGAGCAATGTGCATATCCTATTCAGGCAGATGCCTTTTAAGCAATTACATGGCCAATAGAGATGCCAACAGAGGAGAATGTGCACAGCCCTGCCGATGGAATTATCACATCGTGGAGGAAAAGCGCCCGGGTGAATACATGCAGGTTTACGAGGACGAAAGAGGCACATATATTATGAATTCTAAGGACCTCTGCATGATAGAATATATTCCTCAATTAATTGAATCGGGAATTAACAGTCTTAAAATTGAAGGAAGAATGAAGACCACCTTCTATGTCGCCACGGTGATTAGAGCCTATAGACTGGCTATAGACAGCTATTTGAAGAACCCTGAGGGATGGAGCTTCAAGCCTGAATGGATGGAGGAGCTGAAAAAATCCAGCCATAGGGATTTCACCACGGGGTTTTATGTCGATAAGCCCGGGCCAAAGGATCATATCTATGATGTTGTTCAATATGTAAGAACCTATGATTTCATAGGAGCAGTTAAGTCGTATAACCCCGAGACAAAAATAGCTACTATCGAGCAGCGAAACCGATTCTTTAGAGGGGATGCGATAGAAATATTGGGGCCACAGGAGAAGATTACTAAAATGGTGATTGAAGAGATGTGGGATGAGGAGGGGAATTCAATTGAAGTAGCTCCCCATCCACAGCAAACAGTTAAAATGAAAATAGAAGACTATGTGGATGAATTTTATCTATTGAGAAAAGAGAAGCTGGACTAATTTTTAGAGTTGACAAGGCACTAGTTTATTCCCCTGTACATTTGGAGATAATACAAAAAAATGTACAGGGGAGTTTTTTTATGTCTAGAATGGATAAAAGGCTACAGGAAGTAGGAAATGTTAACATAAAAAGATTATGGTTCATCGGGGCATTGGCCACCTTTGTACTGGTGGCGTTATTGGCAAGGCTTTTTTATATACAGGTTATAAAGTACGATTTATATACGACAGAGGTCAATAAGCAAAGGCAAATGCATATTCCGCTAAACAGCGGCAGGGGTCAGCTATTGGATAGGAACCTGATTCCTCTGACGGACAGAACAGAAAAGCCGATGGTGGTGATTTTTCCCCATCTATTTGCCATCAACGATGAAAGCATAGCCCTTTTAAAGACTTTAACCGGGCTAAGTGAGTATGAGCTGAGAAATAGGCTTACAACCGGCAGCAGCTTGGTGGAGCTGCCATTGCAGGAGGAGATGAAGGCAGCGGATTACATCGCAAGTCAAGCACGGGGCCTATTTGTGGTCAATAAAAGGCTAAGATACGACGAAATGCCAAGGCTAAGCCATGTTATAGGCTATATAAGCCAAGCCGACAAAACTGGGCTCTTTGGAATAGAAAAAGCACTGGACAATCTGCTGCGGGGAAAGGAGACCAGAAGCCTGGCTGCGGTGGTGGACGGCAGAAAAAGACTACTGCCAGGAGAGGGATATACTTTGGTGGATCAAAGCACAGATCAAAGGCATGTCAGACTTACGGTTGATTATCATATCCAAGCATTGGCTGAGGATATCCTGGATAAGGAAAAGCTGGACGGTGCTGTCGTGATATCAAAAATTGACACAGGAGAGCTTTTAGCTATCGCCAGCAGACCAAATTTTGATCCTAATAATATTTCCCAACATCTTAACAGCAGCGGTGACGAGCTATATAATAAAGCCCTACAGCTCACCTTTCCACCGGGCTCGATATTTAAAATAGTAGTGGCGGCAGCAGCTCTAGAGGCAGGTCTGGTGGATTTGGAGGAGGCGTTTTTTTGTGGTGGCCTTGAGGAGGTAGGAAATATTCAGATTAAATGCAATTCCTATAGCATTGGAGGACACGGGCATATCAGCTTCCGAGAGGCCTTTGCTGAATCCTGCAATTCCACCTTCATTCAGCTGGGTCAAAGAATAGGCGCAGAGCATATCATAAGTATGGCGAGGCGATTAGGGCTGGGAGAAAAGGTAGGCATCGGTCTGCTGGAGGAGGAGGCTGGAAATCTGCCTGCTGGAGATCAGCTGCTGGGGCCAGCAATCGGGAATATTTCCATAGGCCAAGGGGTAATAGAGGTGACACCGCTGCAAATTAATCAGCTGACGCAAATAATAGCCAACGGCGGCGTTAAAAAGCCCCTATACATAATAGATGCAGTACTGGATGACGGCTATGAGGTACTGGAGAGGATAAATAGCTCCTCTGAGGAGGTGCTGCTGCAGGGTGAGGTGCTGGAAATGCTGCAATTTCTTATGGAGCAGGTAATGCAGGAGGGCACCGGCAGTGAGGTGGGGGAGCTGGCTGGGGTAACGGCAGGAAAAACCGGGACAGCTCAGGCCAGCGCCAGAGGTGAGGCGGTTCTACATGCTTGGTTTACTGGCTACTACCCTGCAGATAACCCTCAATACGCAATCACTGTATTTTTACAAAATGGTGGCTCGGGAGGTAAGGTGGCGGTTCCAATATTCAAGCAGCTTATAGAGGGGATCAATGCTCTGGGCTACTAAAAAAAGTACAATGCTGACAAATTCAAAATAAACCGTACATGCACACATATAGATTATGAAACATATTATTTAAAGTGACCTATTTTATAGGTTTTTTCGGGGAGGAGATGATCTATGTGTGGACCCTAGTGACGGGTTTATTTCCGTTTTTAATTAAGCCTTTTATGCTGGCCGTATCCTATGTTTCAACCAGCAACTCATTTCCGCTGCCGCTGACTCCAGAGGAGGAGGCAATGTATTTGGAGCGATATGAAAAGGGGGATGAGGAGGCCAGAAATGTACTGGTAGAAAGAAATCTTCGTCTGGTGGCTCATATCGTAAAAAAATACGGCAATATCGGCTGTGATCAGGATGATTTGATATCCATCGGAACCATCGGGCTGATAAAGGGGATTACCACCTTCGACAGGAGTAAGGGAACACGCTTGGCAACCTATGCAGCTAGGTGTATTGAAAATGAAATCTTAATGACGATACGCTCCAATAAGAAAATAAAGACGGAGGTATCATTGCAGGAACCAATCGGAATCGATAAGGAGGGCAATGAAATATCTTTGCTTGATCTTCTAGGAACGGAGCCAGATAAGATTTTGGATGAGGTGGAGCTTAAAATGCAGATTAAGAAGCTCTATAAAAAGATGACCAGTGTTTTAAAGAAGCGGGAAAGAATCGTGATTGAGCTGAGGTATGGCATTTGTAACGGTGGTAGCATGACCCAGAGGGAAATAGCAAAAATGCTGGGCATATCAAGATCATATGTATCAAGGATTGAAAAGCGTGCAGTTAAAAAGCTTTATAAGGCCTTTCTAAATAAAGACGAATAGAAGTATGGAAATAAGGTATCATCTCTTACCAAAAGCAGCTCCCCGCTGCTTTTTTGTATTTTGTATTTCATTAATTTGTGGAAAAAGATTACTTGTAAAAGAGAATTTCCTATGATAAAATCTAGATAAACGTTTAACTAATAACGTTTGCATATAATACAAAGGGGCTTAAGAGGGCTTATGAAAATTACAATTAAGGATATTGCCAGGATGGCAGGAGTTTCAACAGCTACGGTTTCTATGGTTCTAAATAATAAGGATGAGCATATAAGTGCCCTAACTAAGGAAAAGATCCTTAGTATAGCTAAGGAATATAGCTATATACCAAATACTATGGCTAGAAGCTTAGTCACAAAGAGAACTAAAACCATAGGCCTGGTCATACCGGACATTGCCAATCCCTTTTTCCCTGAAATAGCTAGGGGGGCTGAGGATAAGGCCAATGAGGCTGGCTACAATATCATTTTTTGTAATACGGATGACAATATAGAAAAGGAACAAAAATATATAGATATGCTAAGTGAAAAAATGGTGGACGGCATTATATTCACCGCCTCCTCCGATAGAAACTATTGGCTGGATATGCTACACAAGCAATCAATTCCTATAGTATTACTAGATAGAGATATACCCCTTAAGGGTGATGTTGGTAGAATTATTGTAAACAACCAGCAGGGAACCTATGAGGGAACAAAATATTTAATTGAAAAGGGATATAAGCAAATTGCTTTTATAAACGGTAATATTGCCAATGAAACTGCAAAGCACAGATTAGCAGGCTTTAAAAGCGCCCTTCAGGACCATGGTCTGGAAATTAACTCTGACAGATTATTAGAGGGCTCCTTTAAAAGAGAATGGGGTTATGGTGCGGCCTCATGGCTATTGAGCCAGGAAATTCAATTTGATGCCGTGGTTTGCGGAAACGACCTTATCGCCATAGGGGCGATTAGGGCTTTAAAAGATGCCGGCAAATCAATTCCTGAGGATGTAGCGGTATTGGGCTTCGACGATATTTATATGTCGAAGCTTGTGGAGCCGGAGCTGTCAACCATTAGTCAGCCTAAATATGAAATGGGCTACAAGGCATCAGAGCTGTTAATCGGCATGATTGAAAAGGAAAAGAATTTGAAAAAGCACATTGTTTTCGATACAAAGCTGGTAATTCGAAAATCAACCTAATTTTTTGACTAGTTAAACGTTTAACTGAAAGGGCGGCGGTAATATGAAAAAAATTGTTGTAATCGGCAGTTTAAATATGGACCTGGTTGCCAGGGTGGTGGAAATGCCAAAGGTAGGGGAAACCGTATTCGGCAGCAATTTTATGCAGATACCCGGCGGTAAGGGTGCCAATCAGGCTGTAGCAATAGCCAGATTAGGTGGAGATGTTAGTATGATAGGCCGAGTGGGGGAAGATAGCTTCAGCGACACGCTGATCCAAGGATTAAGCACTGATGGCGTAAATGTTGATGCCATACAAAAAGCGAATGGAAGCGCCACAGGCACCGCACTAATAATGGTGAATGAAAAAGGCAATAATTCTATTGTAGTTGTCCCAGGGGCAAATTTTAATTTAACAAAGGAAGCTCTAGATCAGGAGATAGAAGCTGAGAAGCTGGCTTCGGCTGATATCCTGCTGATGCAGCTGGAGATTCCCCTAGAGACCGTAAGCTATGCCCTGAAAAGGTCAAAGGAGCTGGGAAAATTCACTATACTTAACCCTGCCCCTGCTGTGGCGCTGGATAAGGATATTCTAAAGGATGTTGACCTATTGCTTCCAAACGAAACTGAGCTTGAGGCTCTGAGTGGAGTTCCCACAGATACAGAGGAAGCTATACTGAAGGGTGCAGGGGTTTTATTAGAAAAGGGAGTTAAGGCTCTATTAGTAACCTTGGGGGAAAAGGGAGCTGTGTATGTGTCCAGGGAAGAAGTGAAGTGGTTTAGTGCCTACTCCGTGGAGGCCGTCGACACAACCGCAGCCGGCGATAGCTTTGCTGCTGCAGTAGCTGTTGCATTAGCAGAAAGTAAATCCCTTGAGGAAACCATAAAATTCGCAATGATAGTGGGTGCCTTAACCGTAACTAAGGAGGGGGCTCAAAGCTCTTTACCCTATAGAGCACAGGTGGAGCAATTTGAGGAGGGAAGAAAATGAAAAAGGGAGTGCTGCTGAATTCAGAGCTAAGCTATGTTATAAGTAAAATGGGTCATACCGATGGGCTAACCATCGGAGATGCTGGGCTACCAATACCAGATGAAGTTAAAAGAATTGATCTTGCCCTTACGAAGAATATTCCTTCATTTTTAGATACCCTAGAGGTGGTTTTAGCGGAACTAAGGGTTGAAGAGATTATCATTGCCACAGAGATGAAGGCTAAGAGCCCACAGCTATATCATAAGCTGCTGGCTATACTTGAAAATCAAGAGAAAAAAGAAAATATAACGATAGAAATTATTGAAGTGGCCCATGAGGAGTTTAAAGCCATGACATCGAAAACAAAGGCTGCGGTTAGGACCGGGGAGGAAACCCCCTATGCCAATATTATTTTAAAATCAGGCGTTGTATTTTAGGGAGTGATAAAATGCCAAAATATATATTAGAAATGAAAAATATCTCTAAGGAATTTCCAGGGGTTAAGGCATTAGATCAGGTTAGCTTTAGATTGCAGGCGGGTAAGGTGATGGCCCTGCTGGGAGAAAATGGTGCGGGTAAATCTACCCTTATGAAGATTCTTACGGGGGTTTACGACAAAACCTCTGGGGAAATTAATTATATGGGAAGCTCCGTTGAATTTAAGAATCCCAGAGAATCCCAGATCAGTGGCATTGCCATTATACATCAGGAGCTAAACCTTTTACCAGAGCTGACTATCGGAGAAAACATATTTCTTGGGAGAGAACCCGTAAACTTTGCCAGAAAAATCGACTGGAATCAGCTATATGCGGATGCCGCCAAGCTCCTAGCCCGATTAGGGGTAAAGGAAGACCCGAAAAAGCCCTGTGGAGAGCTAAGCCTTGGTCAACAGCAAATGGTTGAAATTGCAAAGGCCCTTTCATTAGATGCAAAAATAATTATTATGGATGAACCCACGGATGCCTTAACCGACAAGGAAACTCAGCAGCTCTTCAAGGTAATCGGAGAGCTTAGGGCAGAGGGTAGGAGCATCGTATATATATCCCATAGGCTAAAGGAAATATTTGAAATCTGTGATGAGGTGACGGTATTAAGGGACGGCAAATTTATTTCAGAGGATGCTGTTGAGAAGCTCACTGAGGATAGCTTGATAGAGATGATGGTGGGTAGAAGGCTAACAGAGCAATTTCCAAGGCTTGAAGGTAACATAGGAAAGCCATTTCTAGAAATTAAGGGCTTATCCAATCGATTTTTAAAAAATGTAAGCCTCCATGTAAATAAGGGTGAAATACTTGGAATATCAGGGCTGATGGGGTCGCGAAGAACTGAGCTGGCTAAGACCATCATTGGTGCTATCGAAAAGGCGGCGGGCAGTATTTGTATGGATCAGCAGCCCTTGGAGATACGCTCTCCTGAGGATGCCATTAAATTTGGTATTGCCTATGTGTCGGAGGACAGAAAGGGCGATGGTCTAGTTTTAGGCTTATCGGTTAAGGAAAATATGACACTTTCATCACTGAAGGCCTTTACGGGCATTATGGGAATTATTGATAAGGGCAAGGAATCGGAAAGGGTTCAGCACTATATTGAAAATATGTCTATTAAAACCCCCGATCTGCATCAAATTGTAAAAAACCTCAGCGGTGGTAATCAACAGAAGGTTTCCATTGCAAAATGTCTGATGAGTATGCCAAAGGTGCTGATATTGGACGAACCAACCCGTGGGGTTGATGTTGGAGCTAAAAAGGAAATTTATGAGCTGATTAATGAGTTTCGACGTGAGGGTATGAGTATCATAATGATTTCCTCTGAAATTCCAGAAATTTTGGGAATGAGCGACCGAATTTTGGTTATGCACGATGGCGCTATCAAGGGTCAGCTATCAAGAGAAGAAGCAACTCAGGAAAAAATAATGCGTTATGCAGTAGGAATGGGGGTGCAATGATTTGGACAGAAATAATATAGATCGCTTAAATAAATATAAATCCATAATACTATTGATTGTTTTTTCCGGTATTATCGCTGTAATTAATCCGAGATTTTTAACAGTATCAAATCTGCTGAATATATTAAGACAAACCTCTGTTAATGCCATTATCGCAGCAGGAATGACCTTTGTAATTTTAACAGGGGGTATCGACTTATCCGTTGGTTCAATTCTTGCCATTGTGGGAGCAATAGCTGCCAGCCTAGTGGCAGGCGGTATGAATTGGATGCTGGTAATATTGTTGTCAATGCTTTTAGGGACGATAATCGGCCTTCTAAACGGTTATATTATTACGAAGGGGAAGGTTCAGCCCTTTATTGCAACACTGGCAACAATGACCCTTCTGAGGGGGGCAACCTTGGTTTTTACCGATGGGAAGCCCATAAGCATTGGCTACGAGTCTGGAGCTGAAAAATTTGCTGGCTTTGGAACCGGGTATTTTATGGGAATACCTATACCGATTTATATCACATTGCTGGTGTTTGGTCTTGTATATTACGTGTTAAGACAGACAAGATTCGGCCGTTATATCTATGCCCTTGGTGGTAATGAGGAGGCTACGGCTTTATCAGGCATCAATACTAAAAAAATAAAGGCCTATGTTTATGGCATCAGTGGTCTATTATCAGCCTTAGCGGGAATCATCATTACAGCAAGGCTGTCCTCCGCCCAGTCCCAGGCGGGTAGCGGGTATGAGCTGGATGCTATAGCGGCAGTTGTACTTGGCGGTACCAGCCTGTCAGGAGGTACCGGGGGAATTTTAGGGACGGTTATAGGTGCTCTAATTATAGGCATACTCAATAATGGCTTGAATCTAATGAACGTATCCTCATATTACCAGCTGCTGGCAAAGGGCTTAGTGATTCTTATAGCAGTTCTATTGGATAGAAGGGCAAAGCAATAATGTTTATCATCTGCCGAAATTTGGCGGATTATAATAAATAAAAGGGGGAATAAAAATGAAGAAATTTTTATTAATTGTATTGGTGGTAATGCTAACAATGGCTCTGGCAGTAGGTTGTACACAGGAGGCGCCTACACCGGGACCTTCAGCTGAAGGTGCTGAAAAAATAGGTTTAGTTATCTCAACCTTAAACAATCCTTTCTTTGTAACCTTAAAGGAAGGGGCAGAAGCAAAGGCTAAGGAGCTAGGCTATGAATTAGTTGTTCTGGATTCTCAAAATGACCCAGCTAAGGAAATAGCAAATGTTGAGGATTTAATTACACAAAATGTTGCTTTAATATTAATTAATCCTACCGATTCTGATGCTGTAGGAAATGCGGTTAGAGCAGCTAACGAAAAGGATATCCCTGTGATCACATTGGATAGAGGCGCAAATGCAGGAGAAGTTGTAACTCATATCGCTTCAGACAACGTTGCCGGTGGTAAAATGGCAGGAGAATTCATCATTGAGCAATTAAATGGAGCAGGTAAGCTAGTTGAGCTGGAGGGAATTGCAGGAACCTCAGCAGCAAGGGATAGAGGACAGGGCTTCAATGAAGCTATTGAAGGAACTGATTTAGAGGTAGTTTCTAAGCAGACTGCAGACTTTGATAGAACAAAGGGATTATCTGTAATGGAAAATATCCTTCAAGCACAGCCAGAAATCAATGCAATATTTGCCCACAACGATGAAATGGCATTAGGTGCCCTTCAAGCAGTTAAGGCTTCAGGCAGAGATATTATGATTGTAGGCTTCGATGCTACAGACGATGCAGTAAAGTCTGTTAATGACGGAGAAATGGCTGCAACAGTTGCACAGCAGCCTGACAAAATTGGTAGCCTTGGCGTTGAAGCAGCAGACAAGGTTATTAAGGGTGAAGCTGTTGAAGAATTTATTCCTGTAGACCTAAAATTAGTAACTAAGTAAATAGCATATACTAAGACCTCTGTAGAAATACAGGGGTTTTTCTTTTGAGGAAATTGCATAATTAAGATAAGCAGTATGTTTATACAAAGTCAAAAGTTTCTGCATAGTGCCCCACTGTACGCACTCCAATGGTAATATGCAATATCAAAATTTGACAAAATATAGCAAAAATGCTAGTGTAATAATATGGAAGCTGCTTAAAGGACTATAATTCAATTAGGGGTGATATACAAATGAGGAGAAAAGCTACATTCATCATCATAGGACTTTTATCTTTAGCTGCAGTATATTTTACCTTGCCATTATTTGAGAATACCACCGTTGAAAATGATGTTGCTGAGATAGGAGAAGAGACGACTGCACCGGTTGCTGCTCCAATAAATAATCCAAGGGATGTTGGTAATACCGATATCAATAATAAGCTGCAGCAGGTTCAAGAGAATCGTAATCGTCTCGCCAGCCGGCTAGAGGAAGCTGTACCAGTGGAGGAAATGAATGAGGAATATGAGGAGCAATTAAAGAAATTGGAAGAAGAGGCAAATGAGCTGGAGGAAAAGCTAAGGGAGCTGCAAAGTAATAAATACAACTCATATAAAGGGGAATAGTAATGCTGATTTTTGGATAGCAGGCTGATTTTTAATTAAATCAGCTTTTTATTTTTTCTCGCCTTACTCCGCAGGCACCTTAATGAATTTGGCAGCCTATAATATAGTAACCGCATAATTAAGTACTGAAGGGAGCTATAGTATGAATGCACAACTCATAAACGAAGTAAAGCTGCTATTAAAAAAGCAGAGGGTGGACAGCATAACGATAGATATTACAAGCGTTAGAAGCTGCTGAGCCTCCTACACTCTACCATCAGCTTTGATGGGAAGGCCAGCAGATATTGCGCTATATCATCAGTATGATATAGAAGGAATAAAAATTTTTGTTAATAAACAGCTGCACGCCTCTAGGGAGCTGATCCTTCAACAGCTTCAGGGCTTGTTAAATTAAAGTAATAAGTTATGTATACATTGACGACTAAATCCATCATGTGGTAAGTTATTAATGGTAAGAAATATACAATAGATGTATAAGGTCTTAATAGCCTATACGACTATTGTAAAATAAAATATAAAAATTTTTTTTAGGGCAACATAGGATAATGGATGTTTATTGTACATTTTGATGGAGGTGTTTTGATGAAAAGGGTTTTAGTCACAGGTGCCTTAGGGCAGATAGGAACTGAACTGGTAGAAAAAATGAGGGGCATTTATGGTACCGACAGTATTATAGCCTCTAATAGAGGCGGTCAGGAGGATCATATACTCACTCAGTCTGGCCCTTTTGAGGTAATTGATGTTACTGATGCGAAGCGTATATTTGAGGTGGCTAATAAATACAAGGTTGACACTATTATGCATATGGCGGCGCTTTTGTCAGCTACTGCAGAGAATAATCCTCTGCTGGCATGGGAAATCAACATGGGTGGACTTATCAATGCCCTAGAGGTGGCTAGAGAGTTGAACTGTCAATTCTTTACACCAAGCTCTATAGGTGCCTTTGGACCTTCTTCGCCTAAGGATAATACACCACAGGATACAATTCAAAGACCAGTAACTATGTATGGTGTGAACAAGGTGGCGGGTGAACTGCTTTGTGATTACTACTACCATAAATTCGGTGTGGATACCAGGGGAGTGCGGTTCCCTGGGTTAATCTCATATGCACAGCCACCGGGAGGCGGAACAACAGATTATGCTGTTCATATCTATTATGAGGCCCTACGACATAAAAAATATACCAGCTACATAGATAAGGGAACCTACATGGATATGATGTATATGCCGGATGCACTTAATGCGATTATAGACCTAATGGAGGCCGACGTTAGCAGGCTGAAGCATAGAAATGCCTTCAATGTCACTGCCATGAGCTTTGACCCTGAAGGAATAGCAGCTGAAATTAGAAAGCATATACCGGAGTTCGAAATAGATTATAAGGTGGACCCAATGCGTCAGGCAATTGCCAACAGCTGGCCTAATTCAATAGATCCCACTGCTGCACGGGAAGAGTGGGGCTTCAAGTATGAGTATGATTTAAGTAAAATGACTGTAGATATGCTGGCTAAGCTTAAAGAAAAGGGAATATAAATATAAAAAAGCATCAGATTTATGTCTGATGTTTTTTTATTACCCTTTAAGCTATTATTTTAGTAATAAAAGGTCGAAATAAAAAGGATTAACGCTAATATTGTAGAATAATGAATAAAAAGGGTGCTTAGGATATATCCGTATGCTTTACCATATAAATGGATTGATTAGGGCACGTTAACCCGTCGCAGATATTAGGAAGGCTATAATAAATTATAAGGGGTCAGATATGATGCAAAGCGATTATATTAATTTGGAAGCAGGACCAATAATATTTATTGAATGGGCCTCGCGGGAGCTGGGGATCATTTCAAGGGTTTCTGAAAACATATTAGAATGGAGCTTGAAGGATGGTGATTTAATAAGCTTTCAGAGAGACTTCTTCAGTATTCTTCATCCAGAGGATATTGGGGAGGTTAAGGCTAAGATATTGCATCATAAGGAGCTGGGCTCCGTCAGCTTCGAGCTTCAGTATAGGGTTGTATTAGGTGATGGCCAGCTAAAGTGGCTTAAGGAGTTTGTCGTTAATAGGGTCTCGGATAATGATGATAGATTATATATAGGATATATAGTAGATATAACGCAGCAGGCTGAGCTGGAGCTTCAGCTAAGGGAAAATGAAGAAAGGCATAAGCTGCTGGTGGAGGAATCCTTAAATGGTTCTTATATTGTTGAGGATGGTAAATGGGCTTATATAAATCCGAAATTTGCCGAGATTTTCGGCTATTCTACTGAGGAGCTTTTGCAGGAGCCGGTGGATAAGGTAGTACATATTGAGGATCTGAGCCTAGTGCTTACGAATTTAAACAGACGCCTTAAGGGCGAGGTAAGGAGCATCCAATATAAGTTTAGAGGTGTGAAAAAGGATGGCAGCTTTATAACGGTTGAGGTGCTGGGCAATAGATACCAGAGCAATGATAAGGTGGCAATCTTCGGCACTTTGGTGGATATAACGGATGCAAGCAAATCCACAGAAAAGCTGAGGATGGCTGAAAAGGTGTTTGAAAATACAATAGAGGGAATCGTAGTGACGGATAAAGATGCCACTATACAATGGGTGAACCCTGCCTTTACAGCGATTACCGGTTATAGCTCCCACGAGGCCATCGGAAAGAATCCTAGAATTCTACGCTCTGAAAAGCATGCAAGAGAATTTTACACTCAAATGTGGGATTCCTTGATAAATCATGGAAAGTGGCAGGGAGAAATATGGAACCGCAGAAAAAATGGAGAAACCTATCCCGAGTGGCTGACGATATCTGCTATTTGTGATGAGGAGGGCAATACCATACAGTATGTTTCGGTATTCAATGATATATCGGAGCGTATTAAAAGGGAGGAGCATATTAAGTATCAGGCCTACCATGACGCCCTTACAAAGCTGCCAAATAGATATTTATTGTATGACCGTCTGAATATGAATATCTCCCATGCCCATAGAAATCAGGAAAAGCTGGCTGTAATGCTATTGGATTTGGACCGTTTCAAGCGGATAAATGATACAATGGGTCATCCGGCAGGAGATATGCTGCTGCAGGAGGTTGCTTTAAGATTGAGGGATAGTCTTAGAGAGGGTGATACTGTTTCAAGATTAGGTGGAGATGAGTTTTGTATCATTGTTGAGGATATAAAGCATGTTGAAAATACGTTGAAGGTGGCTCAGAAAATCTTCAAAGCCTTATCTAAGCCCTTCCTTTTAAGGGATCATGAGCTGTATATCACCACCAGCATTGGGGTAAGCATTTACCCTAATGATGGTGCTGATGTTGATTCTCTTATCAAAAATGCGGACACGGCCATGTATGAGGCTAAGGCACAGGGAAGAAATAGTGTGCGGCTCTATACATCCTCCATGAATGATGAGGCGCTAAAAAGGCTGGCTATTGAAAATGAGATAATTAAAGGCTTGGAGAAGGAAGAATTTGTTGTCTATTATCAGCCTCAGCTTTGCTTAAGGACAAACAAAATTACTGGGGCAGAGGCTTTAATACGCTGGCAGCATCCGGAGCTGGGCTTTCTTTTGCCGGGGAAATTCATACATATAGCTGAAGAAACAGGTCTTGTGGAGCTTCTAGGAAACTGGGTGCTATCCACTGCCTGCCGACAAAATAAGCTATGGCAGGAAAAGGGACATACAGCCATTAATATATCCGTTAATATCTCGGCTATGCAATTTCAGCAAAAAAGCCTAATAAAATCTGTAAATGTAGCGCTTCAGAAGTCAGGGCTTGCAGCAGGCTACCTTGATCTTGAGATAACTGAAAGCAGTGCAATTCAAGACCAGGACTTTGCCATTATGCTGTTGAAGGAGCTAAAGAAAAATGGTCTTCAGATATCCATGGATGATTTTGGGACAGGCTATTCATCCTTGGCCCTTCTAAATAAATTGCCTATTGATAGGTTGAAAATTGACAGGTCCTTTATCAGCAACATAGGTAATGATGTGGAAAAGCAGGCGATTGTTTCGGCAATTATTGCTATGGCCAAAAGCCTGGGATTAACGGTGGTGGCTGAAGGGGTAGAAACTCAAGAGCAGCTGGAATATCTCAAGGAGCACCATTGTGATGAAATTCAAGGCTACCTCATAAGCACACCGGTGAAGGCTGAGGATTTTGAGGCTCTGTTGATAAAATACAATGGCAGCTCTGGTGAGGGAACAATATGCATGCTATAAAATGAATAAAAGCTATACGGAGGAGCAGTAATGTCCAAAATTATCTTTCCCACTGAAAAAATAGGAGCAGTAAAGCGGAAATCAAAGAAGGCTGCTGTTAAAAGGGAGGCAGTATTCCTAGATGGAAAATTCATTTGTCCCAACTGCTTTGAGTATAATTATGAGGTAATAAAATGCGAGCTTGATGCAGATAAAGCAAGGCCGATGCGGTACACAGGAAAATGCAGAACCTGCGAAACTAGGATACAGTACAACAAGGAGACACCACTTCTGAAATCATAGGCCATCATACAAAAAATCTGCATTTATGCAGATTTTTTTGACGTATAGGATATTTAACTTATCAATTCCTATAGCTGGGAGCTGTTAAGGGGTATGTACGAACGTCGATGAGCCTCATTTCTTCAGATGCGATGGCTAGGAAAATAATAGGACAAATTGCCCATATTTAAGATGGAATAAAAGGGCATAAATAACATATATGGGCTTTCCTAACATAGAGAAAATGGAGGCTAATACAAGTCTGCAGCGTACTTTGCAGACATAATGCAATTGATTGCACAGGGGATAATTTAAGGGGGTATAGAAATGTTTAATAGGGAGTTAAACAATGCGAAGGAGGCTAAATTTTCTACAGTCTACGGAGCGTACTCATCTGGTGTTGCTAGCAAAATTACGATTTTTTACCTAGTATTGGGGGGAGCTTGGATTACTTTTTCTGATAATATAGTTTTGATGTTTACTGAAAGCACAGCAATATTATCACAGCTACAGACCATTAAAGGTTGGTTTTATATAATTCTGACCTCTTTGATACTGTTTTTACTCATAAAGTCCAATGTTCAAAAGCTGGAAAAAACAAAAGAAAAGCTCTTGATCACCAATTCGGATTTGGAGGCTACAGTGGAGGAGCTAATAGCTATTGAGGATGAGCTGAAGGAGAAGCTGGATGAGCTGAAGGATAACCAACAATCCATGAGGATGATACAGGAGCGTTATAGGCTGGCAATAGAGGGAGCTAATGATGGAATCTGGGATTGGGATATTAGAAAAAATCTTTTTTATTTCGAGAGAACTAAAAAAATATTAGGATATAAGGAAAACGAACTGGAAAACAACTATCAAACCTTTATAAGCCTTGTTCATCCAGAGGACCTTAAGCTGCTGCAAAAGAATCTAAAGGAGCATTTTGAAAGGAGAACACCCTATTATATATGTGAATACAGACTAAGGACAAGGTCCGGAAGCTATAAATGGATACTCAGCAGGGGTAAAACCATTTGGGATGAAGAAAATTCAAAGCCCATTCGTATGGCGGGCTCCCATAAGGATGTGACGGATAGAAAGCGTCAGGAGGAAAAGATATATCAACTGGCATATTACGATAGCTTAACAGCTCTACCCAATCGAGCTTATTTTATGGATAGCTTCAAGCTTTCACTACTGGAGGCAAAGGGCTATAATCAGCAGGTGGGGATTTTATTTCTAGATATAGATAATTTTAAGCGTATTAATGATACCTTAGGTCATCTCTCGGGGGATGAGGTGCTTGTAATAATCAGCAAGGTCCTCTCCAGCTGCTTGAAGGAGAATGAAACCGTTTTCAGGCTGGGGGGCGACGAATTTTTGGTGCTGCAGACTGAGGCCAGTGAGGCTCAGACCGTAGAAACCGCAGAAAGGATAGTTTCAGTCCTGAGGACCCCCATACGGCTTCAAGGCCATGAATTTTATCTCACCAGCAGCATAGGCATAGCTATATTTCCTCAGCATGGAGAAGAGGAGGAGGCTCTATTCAGAAATGCAGATACTGCAATGTACAAGGCTAAGGAGCTTGGGAAAAATGGCTACCAGCTCTTTACCAGCTCAATAAATGAAGTCATAATGAGAAAAATGGAAATCGAAGGGGAGCTAAGGCATGCTATAGAGAGAAATGAGCTGGTGCTTTACTATCAGCCGATTATGGATACCAAGACCGGCGACATAGTATCGGCTGAAGCCCTGTTAAGATGGGTACATCCCCTTAAGGGAATCATACCGCCTATGGAGTTTATACCTGTGGCTGAGGAAAGCGGATTGATTCGTGAAATAGGAAACTGGGTAATTAGAGAGGCCTGCAGGCAAAATAGCAGGTGGCAGCAGCTTCAACTACCACATATAAGGGTAGCCGTAAATATATCAGCATACCAATTTCAGCAGAAGAACCTATTGGACAAGATTATTGAGGCTTTAGATGAGGCGGGACTGGAACCAAGCTATCTGAGTATAGAAATAACAGAAACTGTTGCAATGGAGGATTTAAGCTATACCACTGAAATAGTAAGGAAAATGACAGAGCATGGGCTATCCATTGCCCTTGATGATTTTGGGACGGGCTATTCCTCATTAAATTATTTAAAAACGCTACCCATTAATACGGTGAAAATAGATAAGACCTTTATTCAGGATTTAGATTCAAAGAGAAATGAGAAGCAAATTGCCCAGGCAATCATTACTTTAGCTCATAGCTTAAATTGTAAGGTTACGGCGGAGGGTGTAGAAAAAAGAGAGGAATTGGAATTTCTTAAGCATCAGAATTGTGATTTCGTGCAGGGCTTTTTATTCCATAAGCCATTACCGCCAGGGGAGCTGGAGGAGGTTTTAAGGCTATTGGATAGCAGAAGAATAATGTAAAGAAATATAATATTATAAAGAAGCTTCGACAAATAGCAGGAATTATTAATAAATCTGTAGAAATAGTTGTAATTATACTTTCAGACAGGTGATTACAATGACAAAAAATACTGCTAAAAAAGAGAAGCTGGGGCTGGATATCAACTACTTATACGTGCTGCTGGCAGGCTTACTCTCATTATTTCTGCTATATTATGTAGGTAGGATGGAGGCATTAATCTACGGCGTATTTCCCATCAACGCCTTCTTACACTGGCATACGGCAATGGAGTTTATAACAATCGTCATCAGCTTTGCTCTTTTTATCATCTCCTACTATACCTATTCAAAGAACTCAAGGGTAAGATTATTAATCTTCTCATTAATTTTCTTTGTTATAGGTATAACTGATTTTTTACATACCATGAATTACAACGGTATGCAGGGCTTTTTCGGAGATAGCTCCATTCCAAAGGCCACCACCTTCTGGATGCTTTCCAGATTAATTATGAGCAGCGGCCTACTTATAGCAGCTGTGATTCCATATAATAAAAAAACTGATATTAATAGAAGATATTTACTTGTGGTCAGCATAGCCGTTTCTATATGCATTTTCTATATGGGTACCTACAGAACAGAGATATTTCCTAGCTTCTTCGTGCCCGGAGTAGGGTTAACCAAAGCAAAGATTTACTTAGAATATTTAATTATGCTGGCTTTTTTGTGTGTAGCAGCACTTGCTCTCAGAGACTACAGCATAACAAAGGATAAGATATTTATAATCTATTCCGCAGGCCTTATGTTTGCAGCCGTGACTGAAGCATCCTTTACTTTGTATAGGAGTGTCTATGACACCTACAATCTTTTAGGTCATCTGTTCAAAATCCTCAGCTCATATTTGATTTTCCGAGCAATATTCCTATACAATCTGGATACCCCCTATAAGCATTTGAGGGAGGCCAGAATTCAGCTGAAGGCCTATGCAGAAAATCTTGAAGAAACAGTAGAAAAAAGGACAAGTGAAATACGAAATGCAAATATAAAAATGATGGAGGAGCTGGAATATGCAAAGCTGATACAGCAGTCCCTTCTCCCGCCAAAGCAGTTGACCATAAATGATATTAGATTTATTTCGGATAATTTTCCCTGTCATAGCCTTAGCGGGGATCTATATCAGTTTTACAAAATAGATGACAAGCGAGTAGGGATGTACATTGCCGATGTATCCGGTCATGGGGTTTCAGCTGCTATGCTGATGGTATTTACAGAGCGTCTTATAAATCCTGCCTATGGGGCAAGG
Source organism: Natronincolaceae bacterium (assembly GCA_048264125.1). Classification (GTDB taxonomy): domain Bacteria; phylum Bacillota; class Clostridia; order Peptostreptococcales; family Natronincolaceae; genus M1-B18. The sequence goes on along the minus strand of JBLXDM010000004.1, from coordinate 94,699 downwards.
GAGAGGGAAGGAAAGGCCTCTCCTGAAAAATCCATGAGGCTGCTCTTTAATGAGTTTAATAAAGCGAACTTCCCTGATGAAATGCACATAGTAGCCTTTAAGGCCATATATGACACGGATAGCAGGATTTTAACCTATTGTACAGGTGGAATGAATACCGTACCTATGCTAGTAAGGGCCACTGGCGAATTTATACTGCTGGATAAAAGTGTAGGTTTTCCAATATGCAAATTCGATAAATTCTATCAGCCGGAATTCCAGGAGGCAACGATTGCTTTAGAGCGAGGCGATAGAATTATATTCTATACTGATGGACTTGCGGATGGCTTCAAGGGCAGCGGGGTACTGGACACCGCAGACCTAAAGCAGCTTATGGAAAGTAATAACAATGGAACAGCCCGACAGCTGGAGGAAAAGCTTCAAGTAGAAATAAGGCGGGTGATGAACCAAAGGTCAAATGATGATGATATCACCTATTTTATAATGGAAGTAGCATAAGCTTAACTATGACGAGGCACTAATGCCTCTTCTTTTTTTGCATTTTACATATATTTATAACAGAAATAGCAAAAAATAATTGTTATAAAGGTAGGGATACAGTAAAATAGATAAGTGAGAAAATTTTTATTTAATTAAGGAGAAGGACTATGAGCGTACTAACGGTAACTGATTTAAGCCACGGCTATGGAGCTAGAACCATACTGCAGGAAGTTTCCTTCAGATTGTTAAAGGGAGAGCACGTTGGTCTTGTAGGTGCAAACGGAGAGGGTAAGTCTAGCTTTTTAAATATTATTACAGGCAAGCTTATGCCAGATGCCGGAACTGTTGAATGGTCCAACAGGGTAACGGTTGGATATTTGGACCAGCATTCAGTGCTTACGAAAGGAAAGACCATAAGAGAGGTATTAAGAGAGGCTTTTCAAGGGATGTTTGATCTTGAGGCTGAAATGCTGGAAATTTACAACAGTATGGCAGAGGCAACGGATGACGAGCTTTCAAGGATGATGGAGGACGTAGGAGAAATTCAGAGTATACTGGAATACAATGGCTTCTATATAATAGATGCCAAGATAGAGGAGGTTGCAAACGGCTTAGGTCTTAAGGACATAGGCCTTGATAAGGATGTGGCGGACCTCAGTGGTGGACAAAGAACTAAAGTGCTTTTAACTAAGCTGCTGCTTCAAAGCCCCACGATACTAATACTGGACGAGCCTACCAACTATCTTGATTTTGAGCATATAGAATGGTTGAAGCGTTATCTAAAGAATTATGAGAACAGCTTTGTTTTGGTCTCCCATGACATTCCCTTCCTAAATGATGTCGTAAATGTGATATATCATGTGGAGAATGCAACCCTTACCAGATACAGCGGAAGCTACGATCAATTTATTCAGTTACATGAGATCAAAAAGCAACAGCAGCAGCATGCCTATGATAAGCAGCAGGCAGAGATAGACAGGCTGGAGGATTTTATTGCCCGTAACAAGGCTAGAATATCAACCACCGGTAGAGCCAAAAGCCGTCAAAAACAGCTGGATAAGATGGAGATAATGGAAAAGCCAAGAGAAAAGGCAAAGCCTAGCTTTAAGTTCAACGAGGCCAGAGTACCCGGAAAGATCATCTTCGAGGCCAGTGGACTGGTTATTGGCTATGATGAGCCCTTGACTAAGCCCTTAGATATTATGCTGGAGAGGGGTAAAAAGGTGGCCATTCGAGGTGTCAACGGCCTAGGAAAATCCACACTACTAAAAACTCTGCTGGGCTATTTAAAGCCTGTTGCAGGAAATATCGTCATGGGGGATTATCTGTATCCCGGATATTTTGAGCAGGAAAGCATTAGGGGCAGCAATACCGCTATGGAGGAAATATGGAGCGAGTTTCCCGGATTGTCAAATTTTGAGGTAAGGCAGGCCTTAGCTAAATGCGGCTTATCCAATGAGCATATCACCAGTCAGATGATGGTATTGAGCGGCGGTGAAAATGCAAAGGTGAGATTATGCAAGCTTATGCTAAAGGATGTAAATCTGCTGGTGCTGGATGAGCCCACAAACCATCTGGATGTGGATGCTAAGGAAGAACTAAAAAGGGCGATAAAGGAGTTTAAGGGCACAGTAGTAATTGTATCCCATGAGCCGGATTTTTATGAGGATTGGGTTACGGATATATGGAATGTAGAGGATTGGACAACTAAAATAATATAGGAAATTATACCAAAAGGCCTATTTAATTATAGGTCTTTTTTTTGTGATAATTTAAGGATCAAGAGAAATAAATTTTAACAAAATCATAGCAATTTACCATAAAACGCATATAAGGCAATTATTACATATAATATTTACCCACTTATATATAGCAAAAGTTAACAGAGAAAAGAAGCTCAGTTTATAGGTGTGTTACATTTAATTTATTGTCCATATATTACAAATATGTAATACAATATGCAAGGAGCAGAAAAATTCAATTATAATTAATAGTGATTACTATTTGTATAAATATATACTATTTTGTAGAATAAATATTTAGACAATTTAGCAAAAATTTGTTAATATAAATATTATATAAGCTGCTTAAAATTAGATGACAACTATTATAAATTATCTGTCATCTGAAATTATAAAGTATCAAAAAATATGAGGGGAGGCAAAACGTTGGAAATTTTAAGTCCAGGTAAAAAAATAAGGAATTTAAGGAAGAAGATTAATCTCCGACAAGACCAGCTAACAGACGATAAAATAACACGAAGCCTTGTCAGCATGATTGAAAGCGGCAAAAGAAACCTTAACAAAAAGACGGCAGAAATCATAGCAGAGAAGCTAAATCAGTATTACAAAAATCTAGGCAAGGAAATTACGCCACAATACCTACTGGAATCTGAGGAAGCACAGGCAGAAAAAATAATTGATAGTCATTTGAATTCTCTAGCTCCTATTATTAACAATAAGAGAGAGACAGACTACAACCATGTTATTGAGGTTTTTAGCAAGATTTACGATCTGGCAAAAACCTGGGATCTTGAGGAAAAATTAGCTGAAATCAGAATGATGAGGGGAAGATACTTTTTCGAGGTTAGCCAAAACAATGCAGCTTTGGATGATTACTTTAGTGCATTAGAATACTATTTAGGTGCATCGGAAAGCAGGCAGGTGGCAAATATTTATATCGAAGCAGGAAAATGCTATTTTAGACTGCTGCTTTTCGGACAAGCTATATTTTACAATCAAAAGGCCTTAAACATGGTTCGTGATAATAAGATTCAAAATGGAAACGATATACATATTAAGGCGCTATATCATCTTATAGAGTGCTATATCAGAACTAAAAAATATGACCTAGCTATCCAAAATATTGATTTATTTAAGCATCTAAAGGGTGTTAAGGAGGAGCTATCCGACAATATCACTCTTATGGAGGCCAATACCTACTGTGAGCTAAAAAATTATGAAAAGGTTAAAAAGCTGTTTGAAAAGCTATTGAATAAAGAAGCTAAGCTGAAGACTGCAGTTAAAATAACCTTATTTACAAGTCTGTCAGCCTTCCACAGAAAAATGAACAATGAAGAAGAGGCTATCTCTAGCATAGAGCTTGCATGTGAGTACATAGGAGACCTCAAGGAGGTGTTCCTTTCAGAGTATCTGCTGAAAATTGCTAATGAATATTTGCTATTAAATAGACCAGAAAAAGTATTTGAGCTTCTTAAGGAAGCAGAAGAGAGCAAAAGTCAATATACACATACAGAAATACTATCCAATATGGCAATTCTTTTGTCTGATGCCCATGCACTAATAGGTGAGGTGGAAGAGGCAGAAAGGATTCTAATGGCGCTTGAGGCAGATTTAGAGCAGCTTGATATCAGAATAAAGCTAAAAGAGATATATGCGGTTATTTGTGAGTTCTACATCAAGCACAATCAGGTTCAAAGGAGCAAGGAATACTTCCAAAAGATTAAAGATCTATAATAATCCAGCACCCTTATTACTATTAGGGGTGCTGATTTGTTTTTGGGGTGGGGGAACAGAGTCTTAGGTCTCATTCTGGAAAATCAGTTAATTTTAAAAGGATATCATGGAGTTCTGTCGAAATACTGTATATGCTTTTGATAGGAGGTTGTATAAATGATTTTATCCGGTAAGGAGATTAAAAACAAGCTGGGGACAAAGCTTTTAATTGAACCCTTTAATGAAGGTCAATTAAATCCCAACAGCTATAACTTACGACTACACAATGAGTTGCTGGTATATGATAACTCTGTTTTAGACATGAAGCAGGAGAACAAAGCCAGCAAATTGATAATTCCGCCGGAGGGGCTTGTATTGGAAACCGGCAAGCTTTATTTGGGCCGAACCCTAGAGCATACGACAACTGAAGGCTATGTACCAATGCTGGAGGGGCGCTCCTCAATAGGCAGGCTGGGTCTATTTGTCCATATAACCGCAGGCTTTGGTGATGTGGGCTTTTCAGGCTACTGGACTCTGGAAATGTTCTGCGTTCAGCCGATTAAGATTTATCCGGAGGTTGAAATTTGCCAGATATTCTATCATAGTATAGAGGGCAGCTATGATACATATAAGAGCAATAAATATCAAAACAACAAGGGGATTCAGCCAAGTCTCTTATTCAAGGATTTTGAAGTCTAAAGTATTTGAGGGAAATTGCATAATTGGAATGTTTATACAAAGTTAAAGGTTTCCTGCTTAGTGCCCCATGGGCTAATTTGAACCCTATGTAATATGCATTTCCTCAATATAAAATTATATATAAAAATAAAATGATATTTCATATTGACAAGTGCATATTATTTGGTATAAACTGTAAGGGCAGTTAAAATAAAGTAAAGGAGGTAGGCATGATGTTAAGTTATATCTATAGCAGTGGCAATAGTGCAATTGCAAACAATTTAAAGCTTTTTAGTCCTACCTTTTTGAGTGGCTTTTGATAACCCACGGTTTGTTGTCATAGTATGCTTATAATAGGTCATGGACTTTATTCCATGACTTTTTTAATGCCTAAAATAGTCATGGTCCTCCATGGCTTTTTTGTTTTTATAAGCAAAAGCCACGCTCAAAAAGGAAATTGAAAGGGGGAATCACCCATGAAGCGCATCATAAAATATGCAGCAAAATATAAGCTATTATTTCTTATACCTAACTTAGCAATGATTGTATTTATTGGACTTGATCTTTTAAACCCCATCATCAGCAGGAGAATAATAGACGATGCCATTATTGGCGGAGAATACAGTATTCTGACTAAGCTTCTTTTTCTGTTGGTGGCTATAACCGTCGGCAAGGCAGTAGCCGGCTATATAAGAGAATTTATGTTTGACTATGCAGGCTCCAAGGCAGTTAAGGACATAAGAAAGGATCTCTTTGACCATATTCAAAGCATGCCCTTTGAGTTCTTTGATAAAACAAATACCGGTGAAATCATGTCCAGAACCACTGAGGATGTGAATAATATCTGGCAGGTTATAGGCTTTACCTTTGGTTTTCTTATGGAGCAGGCATTGTTCTTTGTCGTAGGGATTATAATGATGCTTATAACAGAATGGCGTCTTGCCCTCGTATGCTTAGCTTTGATACCATTTATCGGCTATTATGCAATTAATCTGGAGAAGAAGATTGGTGAGGCCTATGATAAAATAAGTGACCAGAATGCGGTGCTTAATACAACGGCACAGGAGAATATCGCCGGGGTCAGGCTGGTTAAGGCCTTCGGTAGAGAAAAGCATGAGATAAGCAAGTTTTTTAAGGAGAATGAAAAGAACTACGCCCTGAATATAGGTAGGGCTAAAATTGTGGGAGATTATTATCCTAAAATCGAGTTTCTTACAAATATAGTTATGCTATTGGTTGTCTGTGTCGGTGGCTACATGGTCATACAAAAGCATATGACCATAGGAGATTTATTTGCCTTTAACTGGTATGTAACAATGATTGTTTGGCCTATGCGGCATATGGGCTTTATGACCAACAACATTGCTCAATGCAGCGCTTCAGCTAAAAAAATATTTGCAATCATGGATATAGAGCCGGGGATTAAGAGCCCTGAAAATCCAATTAAGCTTAGAAGGGCTGCAGGGGAGCTGGGCTTTCAAAAAGTCTCGCTGAAATATGAGCAGAGTAATGTTTTGAAGGATATCAATTTTCATGTTAAGGCTGGAGAGACATTGGCAATAATGGGGGCAACGGGCTCCGGCAAAAGCTCTATATCTAATCTGATAGGAAGGTTCTACGATGTATCCGAGGGCAGCATTACTCTTGACGGTATTGATATAAAGCGTATGGACCTGAGGGAGCTCAGAAGGAATATTTCGGTGGTTATGCAGGATACCTTTCTCTTTTCAGATACAATAGAGGAAAACATTCGCTTTGGAGCCGTCGATGCAACTGAGGAGGAAATAATTGCCGCAGCTAAGGCCGCATGTGTTCACGATTTCGTGGCAGGATTGGAGCGGGGCTACAAGACTGTAATTGGTGAAAGGGGAGTTGGCCTTTCAGGTGGTCAAAAGCAAAGGATTGCCATTGCCAGAGCTCTGCTGAAGAACAGCAGGCTGCTGGTGCTGGATGATGCCACCTCAGCCCTGGATATGGAGACGGAGTATCAGCTCCAAAGGGCTTTAAAGGGCATTAAGGGCCTTACAAAAATAATCATTGCCCACAGAATTTCAGCTGTTAAGGAGGCCAATGAAATTATTCTGCTGGATAGAGGGACTGTCGTAGAGAGAGGAACCCATCAAAGCCTTCTATGGAAGAAGGGCAGGTATTATGAAATTTATCGTCAGCAATACAAGGACATCGATGCTGTGGAGGAAGAGGTGATATAAATGTCCGTAAATACCTTTAAGGATGATGAGATTCTAAAGGAATCCATTGATTTTAAAATAATCACAAGGCTATTAGGCTATCTGAAGGACTATAAGGCAGAGGTTTTAAAGACGCTTGGACTGATGCCGGTGGTTATAGCGGTTACCCTTTTAAACCCATATTTTATGAAGCTCGGTATTGATAAATACATTGCGGAAAGCGATTATAGAGGATTATTTATACTTGGTATCGTCGCTTTGATCATTAACGTCTTTGGCATGATGGCCTATAAGGTAACGGTTGTCACCATGGCTACAGTATCCAGCAGGATACTACTACAGATAAGACAGGAGCTATTTACCCATATACAAAGGCTCACATTATCCTTTTTCGACAGTCGCCCTGTAGGAAAGGTTCTGGCAAGAATCATAGGTGATGTAAACTCCTTGAATCAGCTCTTTACCGATAGTGTTACGGTGCTAATACCAGATGCCATAACCTTGGTAACGATAGCGATAATCATGCTGCTGATTAACTATAAGCTGGCGCTTATGGCTTTGATTATGCTGCCGGCCTTGGTTTTGGTCATGTTCTTTATTCAGATCAGCTGCAGAAAAAGATGGCAGCAGTACAGGAAAAAGAGCTCAAATTTAAATGCATACATACATGAGGATTATTCCGGTATTAGGGTGGTTCAAAGCTTCACTCAGGAAAACAGAAGAAGCGGAAGCTTTTCGGAGCTTTCAGACAGCCTGACGGATTCCTTTCTAAAGGCAGTGAAAATGGCGGATGGCTTTTGGCCTGTGGTGGAGCTTTCCTGGGGTATTGGCTCTGCTATTGTATTTTGGTATGGTGTCAGGCTGCTGCAGGCAGAGGGCATAACCATAGGGGTGCTGGTGGCCTTTATAGGCTATATAGGTTTGTTTTGGCGACCTATCATGAAGCTCAGCAACTACTATAATATTTTGTTGACCAATATGGCGGGCGCAGAGAGAATATTTGAGATAATGGACATAGAGCCGGGTATTGTAGATCTTCAGGAGGCTATAGACATTCCACCGATAGAGGGCAATGTCGTCTTCAAGAATGTTTCCTTTTCCTATGATAATGGGGACACCGTACTGAATAATGTAAGCTTTGAAATTGAGGCTGGAGAAACTATAGCCTTGGTTGGAGAAACAGGTGCCGGTAAGACCACGATTGTTAATTTGATCAGCCGTTTTTATAAAACTGATTTAGGCAGCATATTGATAGACGGGTATGACGTGCGAAGTATAAGCTCCGAGTCCCTCAGAAGCCAGATGGCGGTAATGATGCAGGACAGCTTCCTCTTTTCTGGCAGCATAAAGGAAAATATCCGATATGGCAGGCTGGAGGCTACTGACGATGAAATAATTGAGGCTGCAAAGGCAGTGCAGGCCCATGATTTCATAATGCAGCTGGAAAAGGGCTATGATACAGGAGTCAATGAGAGGGGAACCAGGCTATCAGTAGGACAAAGGCAGCTTATAGCTCTAGCAAGAGCAGTGTTGGCAAAGCCAAGGCTTCTGATATTAGATGAGGCAACCTCCAGCATAGATACTGAAACAGAGGTGCTGGTTCAAAAGGCGATTAATAAGCTGCTGTCTGGCAGAACCTCCTTTGTGATTGCCCACAGGCTCTCAACCATAAGAAACGCCGATAGGATAATGGTAGTGGAGGAAGGAACCATAAAGGAGATAGGCAGCCATCAGGAGCTGCTTCAGAGACAGGGCATGTACTATGATTTATACATGGCTCAATATCGCTTTTTAAGTGAGTAAGAACAAAAATGGTTATAATGAACTATTTGCATAGCCTACAAAAAACTATTATTATATAATAAGCATTTTAAATAGATTAATTGACATGAATAGGGGTATAAAAATTAAAACCTTTTCAATAGGAGCTGATGATATGAATTACGTAGAATTTGAAGAAAGCAGGAATTTTATTGGCAGGATTCCCTATGGCGAGGATCTATATGAATATTTAACTGCCTTTGTGCAGGAAAATGGCATTAGAGCAGGTCAAATAAGTGCTATAGGGGCAGTAACCTGTGCGAGGGTTGGATTTTATGACCAGCACAGCCTGCAGTATATTGAGAGGGAGCTGAACAAGCATTTAGAGATAGCAAGCTTATCCGGTAATATATCCATACTGGAGGAAAAGCCCTTTGTTCATGCCCACATACTGGTTTCTGACGATGAGGGAAGCTCCTATGGAGGACATCTGCTGAAAGGTACCACGGTTTTTCTTTGTGAGTTCATAATTAAGGAATTTTTACCGGAGAAGGAGCTGGTCCGCAGCAAAGATGAAAAAACAATGCTAAACATATGGGAAATGGAGGAGGCGTAGGAGTAAATTCCTACGCTTTTATACTATTATATGCCAAAATTTCTGTGCTTCTAAAAAATGGGTCCAGCTTACTAATTTATATCCTTGGGAAGGTATATGGACCTAACCTCACGAAATTATATATAAAATAACGTAAAAGGCGGGAATTTTATGGGAGCTGTAGTAATTGGTAAATTAAGAACCTGTCGTAGATGTAAGACCTACCTACATGAAAATTCATTGCATGATTATTGCCCCTCCTGCTATAAAAAGGTTGAGGAGGTATTTGAAAAAATACGTCAGTATTTAAGGGAATATCCCGGAGCTACCTCCTTTGAAATGGAACAAAGGCTTGGTATACCAATGCATGTGGTCAATAATTTTGTAAAGGATGGCAGATTATTAGAGATTGACAATCCATACCTGAACCTAGATTGTCAAAGATGTGGCTGTTTATTGCTGTCTGCCCATCATAAATATTGTCCTGCCTGTGAGCTTCAGATGCTTAGAGAGCTACAGGGGGCTAAGGAGGAGCTGCAGAGCAGTGAAGCGGCTAAGATTAAGGAAACAGGAAAAATGCGCTTTAGGGAGTATTCCAGAAATAAATAGCTAAATGACGGAATACCTGCTTCATTTAAGAAATAAAAAAATGTCTTTTATTTTTTACCAATTGGTAATAATATAAAAGGTAAGAACTTTTAAATGAGGTGATTTTGTGAAGCTATTGACACCGGATGTGTATGTTGACTCAGTCTTTCATATACATCTCGACAAATTGAAGGAGAGAGGTATAAGGGGTCTTATCATAGATATAGACAATACCTTGGTGGGCTGGGATACAAAGTATGCCAGCGAAAAGACCAAGAGCTGGCTTCTGAGGCTTAAGGAGGAGGGCTTTGAGGTATGTCTTGTCTCTAATAATACAGAGGATAGAGTGGTTACCTTTAATGAAGAATTAAAGCTTATGGCTATACATAGGGCAACAAAGCCCAGAAGGCTACCCTTCAGAAGGGCTATGGGGAAGATGGGAACCAATGCAGGAAATACAGCAGTTATAGGTGACCAAATATTTACGGATGTGCTGGGTGGCAATCGAATGGGTCTTTACACCGTTTTGGTGGTTCCTATTGTAAGCAAGGAATTTTGGTGGACTAACCTAGTGCGTAAGGTAGAAAGACAGGTGCTAAAAACAGTGCTGCCGGGAAAAAAGGATGAATAAAGCGATACCTGTCTTACCTTTGCTGTATTAAAATACTTAATAAATGCTTAGAATTCTTTGAAAATACTTTAAATGCTAAAAAAAGCTACTGATTAATTCGGTGGCTTTTTTTGATGGTAAAATTTTAGTTAAATATGTAGAAATATGCAATTGTAAGAAGGATTTTATCAAATCAGCTAGAATAATTATGAATATAGTACTGAAGTCCTATATGGTCCTATGGAATACAGCATTTAAATCTAATATTAATGTAAGAGCATGGAAATATAGCTAGTATGTGGACGCCTTATGCTATATGGATGTAGTGGCGTAACCGGCTGACAATTGCATTATTGTTGGCTTTTTTAATATAAAATTTCGTGGAATTATGAGAGGAGGGCCTAAATGCTTAGAAAAAGACTAGGAGACATTCTGATAGATGCAGGACTTTTGAGCCAGAGTGAAATGGAGCATGCCCTTACCATTCAAAAAAGGACCGGCAAGAAGCTGGGGGAGGTCCTGATAGACGAAAGAATGCTGAGTGAAAAGCAGATTATAGAGGTGCTGGAATTCCAGCTGGGCATCCCTCATATGGACCTAAATAAGCATTACATAGATCCTGAAATAACCCGACTGGTCAGTGAAAAGCTGGCTAAAAGGCATTCGCTAATACCTATAAAAATTGACAGAGAAAAGCTGGTTATTGCTATGGCAGACCCTCTTAACATCTTTGCTATTGATGATGTTCGGATTGAGACGGGGATGGTGGTTGAGCCTGTAATTTCAACCAAGGCAGATATACTAAATGCCATTGATCAGCATTATGAAAAGCAGAGCGCAGAAAAGGCGATAGAGGAGTTTAAGGAGCAGTACCAGATGGATGATATGGATGAGATAGACAGTGAAGTGCTGTCGGTCATCAACAATGCTCCGGTTGTAAAGCTGGTGAACTCCATCATTAAGCAGGCCATCAAGCTGCAGGCCAGCGATATTCATATAGAGCCCTTTGAAAGCAAGATAAGGGTCCGATTTAGGATAGATGGTGACCTGCAGGAGATTATGACACCGGCAAAATCCACCCATTCAGCTATAGTTACAAGGATAAAGATTATAAGCAAGCTGGATATAGCAGAAAAGAGGCTTCCACAGGACGGCAGAATAGAGATGGAGGTGGATGGTAAAAGCGTAGACTTGAGAATTTCTGTTCTTCCGACGGTTTTTGGTGAAAAGGTTGTTATTCGTATACTAGATAGAAGAGGCTTTCTTAAGAGCAAGAAGGATATCGGCTTTACAGATGTGAACTTAGGCCTTTTTGATAATATCATCAAAAATCCAAACGGCATTATATTAGTAACCGGGCCTACTGGCAGTGGAAAGAGCACCACCCTTTATACCGCCCTCAGTGAGCTTAATGACGTAAGCAAAAACATTATAACAGTGGAGGACCCTGTAGAATACCAAATGGAGGGTATAACACAGGTACAGGTAAACACGAAGGCAGGGCTTACCTTTGCCAGCGGTCTTAGATCCATTTTGCGTCAGGACCCCGACATTATAATGATTGGGGAGATACGAGACGTTGAAACTGCCCAAATAGCCGTAAGGGCAGCCATTACCGGGCATCTTGTCATAAGCACCATCCATACAAATGACACTGCCTCCACCATCTCCAGGCTGCTGGATATGGGGATTCCCGCATATTTGCTGTCCTCCTCCTTGGTGGGGATAGTCGCCCAAAGGCTGGTGAAGCGGCTGTGTGACAGCTGCAAAACCTCCTATTATGCAGATGATAGGGAGAAGCAGCTATTAAATGCAGAGGGAGAGGTAAGGCTCTATAAGGCAGAGGGCTGTGGCGTCTGCAATAATAGCGGCTACAGGGGAAGAATTGCGGTACATGAAATAATGGCAGTAAATAAGGAAATGAGAGGACTTGTAGACAAGGGCTCAACTATTGATGCTATCAGAGATGCAGCACAGCAGCAGGGGATGGAAAGCCTAAGCGAAAGCTGCAGCAGACTTGTGCTTTCGGGAGTAACATCTATCGATCAGATGATAAAGGTAGCATATAGCTTAGATTAGGTTAGGAGAGATTAGCTTGGATATTTTAGTATTGATAAAAAAATGCATGGAGGCTAAGGCCTCAGACCTACATATAACAGTAGCAGTACCCCCAATAATGCGGATTAACGGCAGCCTGCAGCCGCTGGAGGGAGAGCCCCTTACCCAGGAGGATACTAGGAGCCTGGTGACACAGGTTTTAGATGAGGAGCAGCTGGCGCAGCTGGAGGAAAGGGGAGAGCTGGACTGCTCCTTCTCCAGCCCTGGTGTAGGACGCTTCAGAGTAAATGTATTTAAGCAGAGGGGCAGCTACGGTATGGCCATCAGGGCGGTTTTCTTAAGCATTCCCACCATGGCAGAGCTGGGAATTCCCAATGCCGCCAGAGAGCTGGCGGATAAGCCCAGGGGCTTGGTGCTGGTGACAGGACCCACCGGGAGCGGTAAGTCAACCACCCTTTCCGCCATGATAGACTACATCAATAGAAATAGAAGCTGCCATATCATTACCCTTGAGGACCCAATAGAATATATACATAAGCACAATAAAAGCGTCATCAATCAAAGGGAGATAGGACATGATTCCCATAGCTTTGCCAATGCCCTTAGAGCCTCCCTGAGACAGGACCCGGATGTCATTCTAGTGGGGGAGATGCGGGATTTGGAGACTATAGCCACCGCCATCACTGCCGCAGAGACAGGGCATTTAGTGTTTTCCACCTTGCATACCCTTGGGGCTGCCAAGACCATTGATAGAATCATAGATGTATTCCCACCCCATCAGCAGCAGCAAATAAAGGTGCAGCTTTCCTCCGTGCTACAGGGAATAATTTCTCAGCAGCTGCTGCCTACAAAGGATGCTACAGGCAGAATAGCAGCCTTTGAGGTGATGACGGCTACTCCGGGAATCAGAAATCTAATTAGAGAGGGCAAGACCCATCAAATACAAAACACGATACAAACCGGCAGTAAATTCGGTATGCAGTCGATGGATTCCTGTCTTGTGGAGCTATACAAAAGGGGCAAAATATCCCATGACACACTGATGACACAGGCTGTGGATTTAGAAGTGGTAAAAAGAATTAACGAGTTTTAGAATGCTTGCACAATACTAACGAGGTGTAGATATGCCAACCTATAAATATAAAGCGACTGCAATGGATGGAAAGTCGGTTGAGGGAACAGAAGTGGCCAACAGCAGAGGTGAGGTTGTTGCTCTTCTCAGAGGAAAGAAGCAATTTCCTGTAAAAATTGAGGAGGTAGAGGACGGCAAGGACTCTGGGAAACAGGGCTTGGTGCTTTTTAAATCCATTAAGATAAAGGAAATTGCAATATTTTGTCGTCAATTTCATACAATGCTGAATTCAGGTGTAAGCATCATAGCCTGTCTGGATATATTGAGACGTCAAACAGGAAATAAAAGGCTAAGACAGGAGATTTACAATGTTTACGAGTATGTTCAAAAGGGACAAACCCTCTCAGAGGCCATGAAGGCCTGTGGTGATACCTTCCCACCGCTGCTGCTTAACATGGTGGAGGCAGGGGAGGCCAGTGGTAATCTGGACTCCATAATGGACAGAATGGCGGAGCATTATGAAAAGGAAAACAAGATAAACAATAAGGTGAAGACAGCAATGGTTTATCCTATAATATTGAGCATATTGGCGATATCTGTTGTTGTCTTTCTATTGATATTTGTAATGCCCACCTTCGTGGGAATGTTTCAAAGCAGTGGAGTGGAGCTTCCTTTGCCCACCCGTATACTGCTATTGATCAGTGACACCATCATCAGATATTGGTACTTAATAGCAGCCGCAGCAGCACTGGGGATATATGGTCTCAGGCTTTATCTGAAATCCAAGGATGGCAGATATTTATTCGATAGTATAAAGCTGAGGCTACCGGTGGTAAAGGACACCTCTATAAAAATTGCTACCTCCCGCTTTTCACGAACCCTTTCCATACTGCTAGCCAGTGGCATACCACTGCTGGAGGGTCTGGAGATCGTATCACGAATCGTCGGAAATAAGGTGCTAGAAAAGCACATATTGCAGGCAATGGAGGAGGTTAGAAAGGGCTCGCCTCTTTCAAGGCCCATAAAGAGCATAGGCTACTTTCCGCCGATGCTGGATTCCATGATTCAAATAGGAGAGGAATCCGGAGCACTGGACGAAATACTCGACAGAACAGCTAACTTCTACGACGAAGAGGTGGACACAGCAATACAGAAAATGACAGCAATGCTAGAGCCCCTAATGATCGTGATAATGGCATTATTAATAGGTGCTATTATCATAGCAATGATTCTGCCAATGTTTGACATGATAAAGACCATACAATAACACAGGGGGACGGTTCTCTTGTGTCACTTCGGAACACAAGGGGACGGTTCTTCTGTGTCGCTTCTTGACTTGGCAAACTAGAGTAAACTAAGGTATTTGACTGCTGATAATAAGGCAGTAAATATATATAAAATTTTAAGGAGGAGAAGGAATGATACAATTTATAACCAAGAAAATTAAAAACAGAAAAGGCTTTACCTTAATCGAGCTTATTGTTGTTATCGCTGTATTGGGTATTTTGGCGGCTATTGCGGTGCCGAGGTTTTCGCAAGTAACGGCTAATGCACAACAAACTGCCGATAAGGCAACAGCTAGGACTATTTTAAGCGCTGTAACAATGGCGGAGGCAAATACAAGAGGGTTTACAGGCATGGACGACACTGCCAAAATAGCAGAAATAAACAAATTTTTAAATGACTCAATAGCATATGGAAGCCCTGCTTCTGGATGGGGAGTACAGTTAACTGATAACAAATGGGAAGTATACAAAGATGGAACGAAAATAGACCCTGCTGCAGAGTAAGCTGAAGAATAAATAATAAGTTTTAAATTTTGAAAGTTTTTTTTGATATTACCAGTTAGAAATGAGCAGGTGGAGAGAAACCCTCTCCACCCTCATTATCCTTTTTAAGCTTTCCAGATTGTCTACAAGGGGCGTGATAAAATGCTTAGGCACCATTTGAGAAATGAAAGGGGAGGAGCCCTTCCCATAGTTTTAATTATTTTAGTGGTCTTTAGCATATATGGCGTAAGCCTACTGAGCATCAGTGTGGCGGATTCCAAGCACGCCAATTTTCAGGAGGACAGAACCCAAGCCTATTATTTGGCACGTTCTGGGGCTGAGGCCCTAAGCTCTTATATTGTCAACAATCTGGAGAACTTAACACAGGAGGAAAGGGAGGCCTTTATCGACAGCATCGACAATAAAACCAGCAGCCCCACCAAGCTTAATCCAGCGGATGGAGGCTATTTTGAGGTAAGGCTGGTTAAATCGGAAGCGGAGCTGACCATATACGCTACAGGGGTTATAGAGGACAGCAATATTAGAGAAACCGTAACCCTAAAGCTTTTACGGGAGGTTATACCGGGAGAAACTCCCGACCCCATACCAACCTTTGATATGGCCTTTTTTGCCACCGCCAGTGGAACCCAAAGCAATCCCGCCATTAAGATGTCCGGCAGCACCACAATTAAGGGCTCTGTTGGGACAAATACAACAGGAGATCGCTCAATACAGCTGGCATGGTCGAATTATATGAGGGACGGAGTTCTGTACATAGGACCAGATGCCGACCCCAATAGTGTAGTGCAAGGGCCACAAAAGCTTACAACCCATATACCCTCTGGCGTACAAAGCCTTGCAGAGGTGAGGGAATATCCGATGCCAGTTTTTCCTGAATTTCCAACCGGACTTCCTCCAAGGGGAGATTTAAGAACT
The DNA here is from genome assembly GCA_048264125.1 of Natronincolaceae bacterium. Lineage (GTDB taxonomy): Bacteria > Bacillota > Clostridia > Peptostreptococcales > Natronincolaceae > M1-B18. Next base: position 78,508 of record JBLXDM010000004.1, on the reverse strand, counting down.
GTCTGGATTGAGGGCGAGTTTTATCCCATCTATAATGATGGCTACTATAATGAAATAGCTGGAATAGAGGGTAGAACTATAACCATAGACCTGGGGGGCGGCGATAGAATCATCAGGGTTAAAAATTTAAATATATCGCAGGGATTTGTAAAGCTTCAAAATATAGGTGAGAACGGAAGGCTTATCTTTTACGTAGAGGATTCCTTTACAATGGGAGGCAGCAGTACCATAAATCAAGGGGGAAGCATTGATAGGGTGATGATTTATTATGCCGGGAGCGCTACTGTTAATCTTGGTGATAATACAAGACATGTAGGAAATATCTTCGTCAAGGATGCACCGATAAACATTGCCAACAGCGGCGGTATAATTGGAAATATCATAAGCGGTGGCTCGAATATAAACGTTAGTGGTAATGCCGATGCCAATACTAGAATATTATATGCCCCCAACGCCCATATCGATATAAGCGGCAGCGGGAAAATCAAGGGTGCTGTGGTGGGAAAATCCTTCGATATATCCGGGGGCTCCAGTCCTGCAATTCACTTCCTGCCTCCAGATTTAAGCCAGTTTCCCACTGAGGTCTTTTCAGGCGGAGGAAATAATGGTGGTGGAAATAGCAGCGAAGACATGATTAATTACCAGCTGGGGGGCTGGAGGTAGATATCAAATAGATTGAGGTGAAATCAATGAAGGCACTAATGAAAAATAGAAGAGGCTTTACATTAATAGAGCTGATAGTTTCAATAGCCATACTAGCTATAATCATCATTGCCTTTATGCCTCTTTTTAGCTTTTCCTTTGTAAATACCTTTAGGTCTGGCAATCAAAGTGAAGCAGTTTACCAAAATCAAAGCCTGCTGGAGGAAAGCTATAGTGGTGCCGAGGAGGTAGAGGGTGTGATTTCGACAGAGCTGCCTCAGCCACTGGAAATAAACATAGATGGTGTGATCGTCAGGGTTCCGGGAAGGCTTATTGAGGTCAGTAGTGATTATGACAACAACGGAAACTTAGTAAATACAAAGGCCTTTGTGCCGGAGAAATAAGGCAATATTAGGCTTGGGGGACTCCTATGAGGAAAAATAATAAAGGCTTTACCTTAATCGAATTGGTTTTGGCTGCAGGGTTGCTGATGGTTGTACTAACCTTTGTTTTTTCAACCCTTTTCTTTGGACTAAATACCTTTGCAAAAAACAATGCACAGTATCGCCTTCAAACAGAGCTGCGCTTTGCCACTGATTTTCTGCTGGCGGAGCTTAGGAACTCAACGGAGCTTGCTCTTGAGGACAGCTTTGTCAAGGAGGCGGATTATTATTATATTTATATCAATGACAGCAATCGGCTAATGTATGAGTATAATGTAGAGGTCAGGGAACTAGCTGATGTAGCTATAACTGAAGCATCCTTTGGGTTATTGGAGGCCGACAGCAGAAATCGCTTAACAGTGGCATTGAAGAGTATCGAGGGAGAACAAAGCTATAGCGTCGACACGGAGCTGCTCTTAAACAATGTTTTCGATATTCCGGCTACCCAGGGCAAGCGGGTAATCAAGTACAAAAAGTAAAATTATAATCCGTAATTTTATGAGGCGCAGTACTAAGGGAGGGGTCATATATGCTTAGTTTAATAATATTTATTTTCGGTCTAATGATAGGCTCCTTCTTAAATGTTTGTATATACCGAATTCCAAAGGGTGAATCAATAGCGTATCCTCCCTCCCATTGCTATAGCTGTGGAAGGCAGCTTAAGGCGTTTGAGCTGATTCCGGCTCTAAGCTATGTAAGCCTCAGAGGCAAGTGTAGAGGCTGTGGCAGCAAAATTTCAATAAGATATCCGATCATTGAAATCCTAACGGGACTTATATTTATGCTCCTGCATAGAAGGCTGGGCTTTAATTTAGACTTTTACCTTTATGGTGTCTTAGCCTGTATACTAATAGTTGTTGCCCTTATAGATATAGACCACTTGATCATACCCGATGGCCTTGTTCTAGCAGGCTTGGCGGTGGGTGTCCTCTATAGGCTGCTGGGATTTGCTGAAGCCAGCGGTGCTAAAGGAATGGTTGATGGTATTATCGGGCTTTTAGTTGGAGGAGGAATTTTTCTATTGCTTGCGTTAATCTCCAATGGCGGTATGGGTGGAGGCGATATTAAGCTGATGGCAATGCTGGGCCTTTGGTTCGGATGGCGGAATATACTGTTTATTTCTCTTATTGCCTTTATTATCGGTAGCATTATTTCTATCGTATTGCTTATTTTTAAACTAAAGAGCCGAAAGGACTTTATACCCTTCGGACCCTTTATCGTATTGGCAGTCTTTATTTGCTTGCTGCTGCAGCAGGAGATTATAGGCTGGTATCTGCAGCTGGTTTTAAGCAGCATCTAGTTATTAGGTATCATCCGAAGGAGGACTTTTATGAAGAGGAAAATACTATCCCTAATTTCCAACCCGGTGGTTTCATTGGACATAGGCAGCCATAGCATCAAGCTGGTGGAGGGAAAATACACAGGGAATTCATTTAATATAAAGAAGGCCATAACGCTTCCAACCCCACCTGAGGCCGTAAGGGACGGAAGGCTTTTGAATATTGCAGGCGCTAAGGAGGCAATAGCTACTGTCATCAGAGAGGAAGGCATTAAGGCAAGAGAGCTGGTGTTTACGATTGAAAGCACTGCTGTAATCACAAGAGAAATATTATTGCCTGCTACAAAGCCGCAGGAGATAGAGGCGATGCTGGAGTTTGAGCTGGAGCAATATCTTCCGGTAGCATTGGAGCAGTATTCAATACAAAAAAAGCTCGTTGATGAATTTGAGGAAAATGGTGTGCGAAAATCAAATATTTTGGTGGCAGCACTGCCTAAGGAAATTGTGAATGAATACCTCAATCTTTGCCAACAGCTGTCTATGACACCGACTGCTATGGATTTAAACTCAAACAGCATCTATAAGCTGCTGCAGCTTAAGGGCTTTTTCAATGATGCAAGTGATTTCAACAATAAAACTATTGCAGTTATTGATATAGGCCACAGCTTTAGCAATATTGTGATTGTAAAATATGGGGTACTAAAGCTGAATAGACTAATGCCCTTTGGGGGCAAGGAAATAGATTTTAACATAGCAAATTCCTTTAACCTTACACTGGAGGAGGCGGAGGCCAAGAAAAAGACCATAAGAAGCCTTAGGGACAGCCTAACGGAGGACTATTCGACCTCGGGAATGCTATTAAATATAGTAAAGGAAAGTGTAGATAACTGGATACGAGATATCGACAGGCTATTTAAATACTATCTAAGCCGTGAAATAGGAAATAAAATTGATGCGATTTATCTTTACGGGGGCAGCTCTAAGCTAGCCGGTCTAGCGGGGTACTTGAAGCAGGAATTTCAAATACCTGTTTATTTATTGAAGGAGAAGGCAGATGCAAGGTATCACAATAGCTTTAATGATGATACGGAAGGCTATTTTAATTCTTTAGGTGCCATAATCAGAAGATAGGAGGATACAATGTGCTAGATTTCAATTTTTTTGAAATGCATTCAGCAAAGCATGAGAAACAAAGCTTAATAAGGTTGGCAGCCATTATAGCAGCTACATTTGTAATTTCAATAGCCCTGATGTATCCGGCCTTTAATTATATCATCATAAGTCGATTGAGTAAGGAAATATCAACTATGAAATCAGTCCTCAATGCTGATAATACCTATGACATTATAGAAATGCTGGAGGAAAAAAAGCTAGAGGCAGAGAGGCTAAACGGCCTTTTGCTGCAGCTGGAGGGAGCAAATCTGCTGCTGGAGTCAAAAAAGACCATTGACGAAAGGCTTATAGGGCATATTACAGCAAATCTCCCCAGGGCAGTGTACATACAGTCACTGGACATAAAGACGGACTTAATAGATATAAGGGCTTCCTCTGCCAATAAAGAGGATATTGCCCAGTTTGAATATAATCTGAAGAGCAGCTTTGGGGCCTCAAGAGTTTTCATTCCCAGCATAGCACAGGAGGAGGAGCTCTATAAGTTTTCTCTTATTATAGACATTGAGGTGAATGCGGATGAAGATTAATAAAAGAGAAAAAAAGCTCCTGATATTACTGCTGGTGGTTATATTCAGCTATGGCTATAATAGGATGGTTGTGGTGGGACAAGGAGAGTTGATAGATACACTGAAGGCTGAAAGAGACAAGTATGATTTGGACCTTACCACTCTGAATCAGCATTTATCCTCTGAGGCTAAATACAACAGCGACTTTCTTGAATATAACGATCATATAAATGCATTTAAAAGCGGATATTTCCTCGGTACCCCACAGGAGGAATATATTCTCCTTATAAATGAATATGTAAAGGAGTCGGGACTAAAGCTGCAGGATATTAGCTTTGTCAAGGAGCAGGAGGAAAAGCTAGGCCAGCAGGATTTCTACTGCATGGAGGCAAATATTCAATATGAGGCGGATTACAGCTCCCTTATGGAATTTATCCGTCTGCTGAGGAGCTATAATAAAACCATTGTTATTAATGAAATGAATGCTACAACTAAAAGCAATGAGCTTTTATCGGGGAATATTACACTTTACTTCTATAGTCTTTCCACGGACTTTGAGGGGGAGATGGGGGATTTTGCACTATTTCAGAAGGATGCCTCCGATAGCTATAACCCCTTTAGGCATATAGGCGGTAAAAGCGACGGGGAGGACCCAGATGCTTTAGACATCAGCATTAAAATCGGACCTGGCAGAGTAATATTGAAGGATCTTGAATCAAGCAGTAGCTTTAATCTTAGCACCTCAAACAGGAATATAAGAGGCTACCTCTATGAAAGCAGGATTGCCAAGGTAAACAAAGGCTCCCTGAGGCTGGAATATGAATTTCCTAAGCAGGAGGAGGCGGCTGTAATTTCAGTAGGCTTGGCAGCACATTCAATAGTTATTACTGAACCACCAAGGGCCTTGGCCCTATGGGTATATAGCTTTAATAGCGGGAAAAATCCAATCCGGCTGATGTATAAGGCCTCCGACAATGAAATAAAAAGCCTTATCCTGACTGAGGATCAAAACTGGGTAGGCTGGCAGAAGCTAGAGGCAGACCTGCCACAGGACAGTAGTCTTTATCCCATCAGACTGGAGAGTATAGAGGTTGTAGGCTCAGGCCTTAAGGAGAAGGGCGTTTTATTGCTGGATGCCCTAGAGGCAATTTATGCTGAAGAGGCAGCAGATAATCCAATATTGGAGGATAAGAGCGGATATTGGTTCTATGAGGTTCAAGCCAATGAAAGCCTTAGAGATATCAGCATGAAATTTTATAACGATACCAGTGGCATCCAGGAAATAATGAAGCTTAATGGGCTGAAGAGCCAGAGCAATATTACCTCCGGTAAGCTTCTGATAATTCCCAAACGATAACTGACAGTTAAGGAGGAGATTTACTTGAGAAGGATTATAATTACAATAATGCTAGCTTTGTGCGTAATACTTGGTTTAAGCGTTTTCGCCTGTGCAACTGTCTCCGATTATGATCAGGGAAGGGATCACGGCTTTATTGCAGGAGATTATATCGGCGAGATATATGGAAAGGACGATTTCAGTAATGGGAAAAACAATGACTGGCTGAAGGCTCTACCCTCTAATACTGCTATTACTGACATGTTTAACCTAAGCAGGGAAACCTCCTCCTATCGCAGTAGCTTTATAGCCGGCTTTAGACTGGGCTTTGAGGAGGGCTATAAAAACGGCTTTAGATGGGAGTCAAATATGGAATTGATTGTTGAGCCTGATAATACCGGAGTAATTGATGGTCTGATTATAGGTGAAATTACAGGTCAACGGGCAGGCGTTTCTGATTTCAACGACGGAAAAACCAGTGATTGGAAAAGGGAGCTGCCCTCCGACAGCATAATCATAAACGATTTCAATCTAAACAGAGAGGTGGCATCCTATAGAGGCAGCTTCATTGAGGGCTTTAAGAAGGGCTTCAAAACTCATTATGTAATAGGCTTTAGAGAAGCGAATCTTAATGAAATTGCAGAAAAACTTTACGAGGTCGAGGAATACATCAACATTTCAATGGATGGCGGTGAGGCTGAATCATGGGATGGCTTGATGACAGTACGCTTTGAAGAAGGTACCTTATACAAAGAAAACCCCATTAAAGTCACCCGAAAAGTAATGGCTGCCTCCGGCTATTCCTCCAATCTTTTATCGGCAACAGAGCATTATACGGTTGTGTTGAAAAACAGATATATATTCCCACAAAAGCCCTTTACCCTAAGCTTCCAATATTTTGGCTTGAAAAGTGCCGGTATATATCAATATGTGAACAATAAATGGACCTACCTCACCAGTGACTTTAAAGACAATAGCATCTATACGGTTATTGATGCACCCTACTATCGGGGGGGAGAATATGCGGTTTTTATCAAGCGGGATCTAAAGGAAATCGTAGATATAGAATACCATTGGGCCGGTAAGGAGCTCAGCTATTTTAACCATTTAGGATATCTAAACACAAATGAACAAAAGGAATATAAGCCCGACAGCATAATGCTGCGGGGTGAGTTTATTAATATGCTGGACAAGGTTTATCATTGGTCCAACGACAGCAAGAAAAATTTGAGCATCTTCAAGGATTACAGTATCCTTGGGGAATATGAGGAATCCTTTTCTAAGGCCTTTGGCAAGGGTTATATCAGCGGATATTCCGACTATACCTTAAGAGCTCATATGCCCCTCACCTATCAGGAGGTAGAGGCCATCATGAGGAAGCTACTGGCCAACAGCGGCTTCAAATGGTCGGATTTCAGCATCAGATTACAGGAGGACAAGGGGATCGTATCCAGTGGTGCTAGAAATACAAATAATTACATTTCTAAGGCTGAAGCAATATATCTGCTATATAATTATAGATAGTCATCAATGAAAGGGCATGGAGGTGAATTAGGTATGCAAAAGGGAAAATTCAAGCTTTACGCAGCATTACTTCTGATAGTTATTCTATCGGTAAATTTAGGCTATGCAACCTTGAATGCAGATAATACGATAAAAGGTAGCCTGATTATTAATTATGGGGAGTCAATAGCTAAAAGTAATTTAGTGGTATTAAATCTGGATATAGATAGTACCTTTCATAGCAGCATTGCTGCTGTACAGTTTTCGTTGGACAACATTCATTGGTACGGCTATAACGCCTCTGTTTCAACATGGCAGCGAGACTATGCAGGCGGCTATCAGCCCTTTTATAATAATTTTCCTATTGGAGATAAATCTGGAATCGTAAAGGTCTATGTACGGATAAAAGATCAGCAAGGGAAGTACTCCTATATAGCCGGAGAAATCAATTATAGTCCTTTAAATGCATCCGATGCTAATTCCGATGCGCTGGAGGCTTTGGGGGTAGGTCTAGTTAATAAGCAGGCGGGCACAAGGGGAAACCCCTTCTATATATCTCAGGATACAACGGCTTTAACAGTCTATACTGAGGGAATTAAGTCAATAGCATATTCCATTGAGGGGGGCCAATGGTCACCATGGAGGGCAGTAACGGGGGAGCAGACTACTATAAATCTGGTTTTTGACGGCAGTGAGGGCAATAAGCTTATATATTTAAGAAGTCAAAATCATTTCGGGGAGGAAAGCGACATAAAGGAGATCCATTATTATGTCGATAAAAAACCTCCTGAGCTACAAATCAGCAGTGATTTTCACTCCTTTGTAGCGATTGACGGCAAAATATATTTTGATATTATACTTTATGATTCCGTGGCAGAGTATATAGACTACACGATTGAGCTTAACATGCCTGAAGGTAAAAAGGACTTTAAGGAGGGCCGGGCAAGGATGCGGATGACGGATAAGCCCACCATCAGCACCGTAAACATCGAGGGGTTGCCGAAGGGTGCGGTATTGTTGAAGGTGACAGCAAGAGACGAGGCAGGAAATACAGCAACGGAAACCGTAAGCATAGATAGCATATAAGATGTGGCTTTTGCTTCATTGTGTCGGCAGTAGATCTTCGGGTATTATAATAATAGGGTCATTATTTTTAAATAAAGAAGGATTTAATCAGGAATTGTTGAAATTTATATTTAGAAGGCCTAAATATCTACTGAAGGAGTGTTATTGATGAAGGTTAAAAACTATATGGAGGACGTTGTTGACCACCTTTTGCCTCAGGTGCTGAAGGGTTTGCCAGAAATATGTGATTGTGAGCGATGTATAAGTGATATTAAGGCATTGGCCTTAAACAGCCTAAAGCCCAAGTATGTAGCTACTCCTGTGGGTGAGGTTTATACAAAGGTTAACGAGCTGTCTATCCAGTTTGAAGCAGATGCCGTAAGAGCTATTACGGTAGCGATCGAAAAGGTAAAGGCTTCACCAAGACACCAATGATTCAGCTAATATTATAACTATTCAAATATCGTTTTTTATGGTATGATGTAATAGGATTTTTTAAAGGTATTGTTTAACAATAGTGGAAAATATCTTATAATGTAATGGTTGAATAAAACTATTAATCCTGTTGCAAAAAATCCTGTATTTTGGAGATAATATTACTAAAGGCTATTGGGACTATTTTTGGTTAAGGTTCAAGCAATGCTGGAGGCTAAATAAATGTGTACAGGGGGATATGTATGAATACCAGAATTGAGAAGCTAAGAGGTATCATTGAGGAAAAGGGTCTGGATGCAATTATTGCCTACAAGCCAGAAAACAGAAAATACATATCGGGCTTTACTGGATCTACGGGCTATGCTCTAATCACTAGGGACCAAGCAATATTTGTCACTGATTTCAGATATGTAGGACAGGCAAAAATTGAGTGCCCCGGTTTTACAATTATTGAAAACAGTAAGCTTAAGACAATAAACGATATATTAAAGGATTTTCCTATAAAAAGGCTTGGCATTGAAGAGGACTTTGTTACCTTCGGACAATACAAGGAATTCACTGAAAAGCTGGAGAATATGGAGTTTGTAGCCTTGGATGCTGCCATAACAAAGCTTAGAGCGGTTAAGACACCTGAGGAGCTAGAAATGATTGCCATGGCTGCAAGCATCGCTGATGATGCCTTTAGTCATATACTAACAGTTATAAAGCCAGGAATAAGTGAAGATGAAATTGCCCTTGAGCTGGAGTTTTTTATGAAGAAAAAGGGCGCCAGCAAAAACAGCTTTGATCCAATCGTTGCTTCAGGTGAAAGATCCTGTCTACCCCATGGCCGAGCCACTGATAAGCTCATAAATGAGGGTGACATGCTAACCTTGGACTTCGGTTGTGTTTATAAGGGCTATTGCTCTGATATGACCAGAAGCCTTGTGGTGGGTGAAGCAACTGAAAAGCAAAAGGAAATCTACTATGCGGTGCTGGAGGCTCAAGAAAAGGCTTTGGCAGCAGTTAAGCCAGGGCTTACAGGAATTCAGCTGGATACCATTGCAAGGGATATTATAAAGGACAAGGGCTATGGGGAGTACTTCGGACATGGTCTTGGTCACGGGGTTGGCTTGGAGATCCACGAGCTGCCACATGTTAATGCCATCGGTGACGTTGAAATGGTTCCCGGTCATGTTATCACAATAGAACCAGGAATATATTTACCGGGCTTTGGCGGTGTTCGAATTGAAGATTTAGTTGTAGTAACAGACACAGGTTATAGAGTTCTATCAAAATCTACAAAAGAGTTAATAGAACTTAAATGATAAATTAAACGAGATAATTTTGGAGGGATAATATGATTTCTGCAGGTGATTTTAGAAAAGGCAATACCTTTGAAATGAATGGCGAACCATTCATTGTTATGGACTTCCAGCATGTTAAGCCTGGTAAGGGTGCGGCCTTCGTAAGAACAAAGTACAAAAACCTTAAAAATGGTATAATTCGTGAGGAGACCTTCAACCCAAATGATAAATTTCCAAGGGCTCACATAGAGACTAAGGAAATGCAATATCTATACAATGATGGTGAGTTCTACTACTTTATGGATAACGAAAGCTTCGAGCAATTTCCTTTAAAGTATGATGAGGTAGAGGATGCAATTAAATTCCTAAAGGAAAACGATAGTGCCGTTATTAAATTTTATCAAAACAAAGCCTTTTCTGTTGAACCACCAAACTTTGTTGAATTAAAGGTTGTTGAAACAGAGCCAGGAGTAAAGGGAGATACCGCCAATAATGTTACAAAGGCTGCAACTCTAGAGACTGGAGCTGTTGTTTATGTTCCTTTATTTGTAAACGAAGGCGAAATAATTCGTGTCGATACACGTTCAGGAGAATACATGTCTAGAGCATAAAGTTTCAGTGCTTTAGTTATAATATAAACCAGAAGGATAAAAGGAGGTAGGTAAGAATGGAATACTTATTTGAAAGAGTTGCTTACTTAAAGGGCTTAGCTGAAGGATTAAACATTAAAGAGGGATCTAAGGAGGGCAAATTGCTCTTAGGGATTATTGAGACACTTGAGGAGTTTGCTGAGGCAATTGTAGAGCTTGATGAGCACCAAGAAGAAATGGCTGAGTATGTTGAGGCTTTAGATGAAGACCTTATGGATGTTGAAGAGGAAGTATTTGAAGACGAAGACTTTGACGATGAAGACGATGAGGAATATGATGACGATGAAATTGAATTTGCAGAGGTAAACTGTCCTTACTGTGATGAGGAGATTTACGTTGATGAGGAATTGCTTGCGGAAGAGGACAATGAAATTGTTTGTCCGAAATGCCACAAGACAATTGTGATCGTGGAAAATGATCATGTTCATAATGGCTGCTGCGGTGGTGGACATCACCATCATCATGAGGAAACTGACCAAGAGGATTAATTTTAGGAGCGTCTCAATAGAGGCGCTCTTTTACTAATGGTATGGTTTTGAGAAGTACTACTGATTTTGGGGGAGGTATACGGCATTGAGTGAGAGCATTTTATTTAATATAGTTTTGATTGGATTTATGGGTACGGGTAAATCTACAGTTGGTAGAGAGCTGGCGAGAAAATTAAAAATGGATTATTTTGATACTGACACCATGATTGAGGAAAAAATGGGTATAAGCATCAGTGAAATATTTGAAAGACATGGTGAGGCCTATTTTCGCAAAATAGAGAGTCAGGTAATTGAAGAAGCCAGCGGAATGAGCAGAGCTATTATCCTCTGTGGGGGAGGTGTAGTATTAAACAAAAGAAATGTAGAGAATTTAAGAAAAAATGGTAAGCTGGTGCTTTTAAAGGCAAAGCCTGAGACCATTTTAGTACGCTTATATGAGGATGAAACAAGACCGCTTTTAAAGGGACGTTTTAACCTAGAGAGCCTGAGGGCGCTTATGCAGCAAAGAGATGTATACTACAATTCTGCAGCGGATATAGTGGTGGATACCGATGAAAATACAATAGATGCTATCAGTATTCAGATTATCACCAATCTTAATTCAATGGTAGTTAACGGGGAATAGGTTGAGGGGGAATATGTGTGAAGAAAATTCTGATGCTTCATGGTATAAATCATAATATGTTTGGTAAGAGAGATCCGCTTCAATATGGGACAATAACCCTGGAGGAGATAGATCGTAGGCTTAAGGTGCTGGGCAAGGAGTTAGGTGTGGAGGTTATTAGCTTTCAAACGAATCATGAGGGTGAAATGGTGGAGCGTATCCATCAGGCATATTTGGAAGAAATTGACGCGGTTATCATTAATGCAGGTGCTTGGACACATTATAGCTATGGACTAAGGGATGCCCTGGATATTCTTACAGCTCCTATCATAGAGGTTCATATGTCCAATATACATGCAAGAGAGGAATTTAGACATCACTCTGTACTTGCAGCTATAACAAAGGGTCAGATTTGCGGTTTCGGGCTTGACAGCTATTTGTTGGGCTTAAGGGCGGCTGTTGGAGCCATAAAATAATATCAATAATTGAGGTCTACATTTAAATTCCTAAATGGGGCCTTTTTACTTGCCCAAAATATCTGTTTGATTGCTGGTAATAAAAACGACTGTCTTGAACTAAAAAAGACCGTCGTTTTATTTTTTTGGGTCCACCAGTAAAGAGGTGTATTATTTGAGACTTTAACAACCAATAAAAAAATTTGTAAACTAAGAATAATCGAGGGACGAACTCAATATCTATATATATAAAGGAGGGACATGTTGTGAAAAATCAAATTACCATTCAAAACTATGGTGTTAAGGGCGGTGGTATAGGAACTTTTATGCTGCTGGAGCAATTTTTATGTCCTGAGTTAAGGAGTATTATTCAGAAGGTTCCTGATAGATATAAATTAACGATGGAGGAAATTCGGCTAAGAATCAATCAACCTTTAATGATATTCGGTGATAATAGGGATTATTTTGTCAGCAAGCTGGGGGAGGTTCATTCAGAGGAGCTCAATAGTCATCGAGTGTCGGGGAAAAATATTGAAAATACAATGCAGTTTATATCCAACTATTCGATATATGCAGTTGAGGAGGAGCTGAAGAGGGGCTATATCACCATACAGGGGGGCCATAGAATTGGCATTGTCGGCAGAGTCCTCTATGATGGTGGGGGAATTCGAACCATAAAGAATTTCAGCGGTCTGAATATCAGAATATCTAGGGAAAAAAAAGGCATATCTACATCGGTCTTTAAGTACCTTTTGGACAACAGGGGTGAGTTTATGAATACCCTGATCGTATCTCCACCCCAATGCGGGAAGACCACGATGCTGAGGGATATAGTGCGAAGCCTCAGCTATGGCAGAGGAGATTACAATTTTAGAGGTGTAAAGGTGGGAGTAGTGGATGAACGGTCAGAGCTTGGGGCCTGCTACTTGGGTGTACCACAGAATGACCTGGGTCCTAGAACCGATATCTTAGATGGTTGTCCGAAGGCTGATGGCATTATGATGCTGATACGGGCTATGTCACCACAGGTAATAGCCACCGATGAAATAGGCCGCAGGGAGGACAGCTATGCCATAGAGGAGGCCTTGATGGCAGGAATTAAGCTCATTACAACAGTCCATGGAAATTCTCTTGAGGATTTATACTGCAAGCCTGTAATAGGACAGCTGATTAAGGATAAGGTCTTTGAAAGAGTTTTGATATTGTCAAATCGCCCTGAGGTGGGAACTATAGAAAAAATAATAGACGGAAGAAGCCTGGTAAACCTGATAGGCTCTCCGCTAAGGAACAGGAAGGTGACATAGGATGCTTTTAAAGCTGATGCTGTCAGTATTAATAATTACCGGCTGTACCTTGCTGGGAAATATATATGCAGGCGCCTATGGTGAGAGGGTAAAGCTCTTGAACCATCTCCTTTCCACCCTGCAGATGCTGGAGACGGAGATCGTCTATGGAGGGACGCCCTTGCCGCTCCTGCTGCCTAGAATAGCAGCAAAAAGCAAGGCTGAAATAGCAGGGCTTTTGCTTGAGGTAACAGATATCCTTCAGCTAAAGGAGGGGGACACCTTTGCTGAGGCCTGGAGGAAAGCGATAGAAGCAAAAGGCAAAAGCACTGCCCTTCATAGGGATGACCTGGAGCTATTGATAAATCTAGGCAATAATCTTGGCACCTCCGACAGGGATAACCAGGTTAAGCACATTAGATTGGCAATGGAGGATGTGAAGAGGAACTATGCAACGGCGGTGGCACAGCAGCAGAAAAATGCAGGTTTGTACAAGCATTTAGGCTTGTTGGCGGGAATCACCATCGTAATAATTTTAATTTGATCTGGGAGGGAACCAATAATGCTGATGAATGTGGATTTAATCTTTAAAATAGCTGCTATAGGAATCATTGTAGCTGTATTAAATCAAGTGCTTATAAGGGCCGGTCGAGAAGAGCAGGCCATGATGACTACCTTGGTGGGTATCGTGGTGGTGCTTATGATGGTGATAAATCTTGTCAGTAATTTATTTGAAACCGTTAAGACAATGTTCCGTTTATATTAAGGAAGTGATGCTATGGAAATATTTCAGATAGTGGCAATAGCAATAGTTGCAACTATATTATCTGTGCTGATAAAGCATCAGAAGCCTGAATTAGGTATTTATATAAGCCTTGTTACGGGTATAGTTGTATTCATATTTGTGGTGGCAAAGCTCCAATCCGTTATAGAAATACTAAATCAGCTGGCAAATAAGATAAACATTGATGACATATACCTAACTACAATCTTAAAAATAGTGGGAATAGCCTACATAGCTGAGTTTGGAGCACAGGTTTGTAAGGATGCCGGCGAAGGCGTCATTGCTTCAAAAATAGAATTTGCAGGTAAGGTGCTGATAATGGTAATGGCGGTTCCAATATTGGTATCCTTAATGGATTTGATAATTAATATGGTGCCATAGGATGTGAAAAAATGAAAAAACGACTAATTATAAGCTTACTAATGTGTATTATTTTTACATCCTTTTCCTATGCAGAAGAGGCTGTAAAGGACACAGATAGCATAATAACAGAGCAAATTCAAAGGCTGGATACCGGAGATTTGCAGGAGATTATGAATACCATTAATCGTGATTTAGACGAATACCTACCTAAGATTGAGCTGAAGCAGCTAATCTTGAAGGTTTTAAAGGGAGAGGGTGTAATCTCCTTCAAGGACCTAATAAATGGAAGCCTTAGATTTTTGTTTAAGGAGGTAATAGCAAATTGGAAGCTTATGGGTCAAATTATTGTACTGGCCTCCATATATGCCCTCCTGAGCAATTTGCAAAGCGCCTTTGAGAATGATGCCGTCGGCAGATTAGCCTATAGTGTGTGCTACATGGTTATCATTGCTCTGACCATTAAGAGCTTTTTAATAGCCATTAATCTAGGGAGAGAAACCATCGATATGATGGTAACCTTCATGCAGGCTTTGATGCCGGTGCTGCTGGCTATACTGCTGGCTATGGGGGGAATCACCACCTCGGCCTTCTTCCAGCCTATGCTGTTGGGGGCAATAGGCTTTATAGCCACCATCCTAAAGACGATAGTGCTGCCATTAATCTTTTTTTCAGCTGTACTGGCTATTGTTAACAACTTTTCCTCAAAAATTCAGGTTTCAAAGCTGGCCTCGCTGCTGAAGCAGATTGCCACGGTAATTTTGGGCTTTGTATTAACTGCCTTTGTAGGGGTTATCTCTATTCAGGGAATTGCAGCTGCAACCGTAGACGGCGTAACAATACGAACTGCTAAGTTTGCAGTAGACAAATTTATTCCCATAGTTGGGGGCTTCCTCTCGGATGCAATGGATATGGTAATAGGCAGCTCATTGCTTTTAAAAAATGCCATCGGCGCAATAGGACTCTTCAGTGTATTTTTAATTTGCCTTGTGCCTATGATAAAAATTCTTTCGCTGATAGTGATATATAAGCTATGTGCAGCCATCATAGAGCCAATAGCCCAAAACCAGCTGGTGGATTGCCTTAACCAGATGAGCAGCTCTCTTGTGCTACTATTTGCTACGGTGTCCTCGGTGGCAATCATGTTCTTTATTACCATTACCATAATTGTAAGCACCGGAAATATAACAGTAATGATGAGGTAGGTGGAGAGATGGAGCTTTTCAGGGAATGGATCGTAACCATAATATCAATTATTATTTTCGTTACCTTTATTGAAATTTTGCTGCCAAATTCAAATCACAAAAGATACATTAGTGTTATTATTGGGCTTTTAATCATGTTTGTTATATTAAAGCCCTTACTGGGCTTCGTAGAAAACGGAGGAGATCTTGGAGAGGGTATCATGGCAGCATCAAATCAAATGGAGCAGATGACTCTGCAAAACAGAGTGCAGCAGCAGCAATTTTCTAATAATGATATGGTGCTGGAGCTATACAAGGAGGAGCTAAAAAAGCAAATGTCAGGTAGGCTGGAGACCCAGCTGGGGGTTTCAGCTCACGATATTGAACTGGAGATAGAAGAGACTGACCAGGAGAGCTTCGGTAGCATTAAGGGGATTTACATTGTATTAAGGGAGGATGAGGATACAGTGAATGACAGTAGTTCAGGAATCCAAGAGATAAATGTCAATGTTACAATAACATCAAAAAGTAATAATAATATCGAAGATGACAGCATATTGATAGGTAGTAGAGGCGAGGCTATAATAGATGATTTCAGCAGCTTTTATCAGGTCTCAAGAGACAATATATCTGTAGCGATACTAAAGAGTAACAATTAGCAGGGGAGGAACGATGAGGATGGATAAATTTAATGAAGCTATCAAAAAGCTGGTGTCCAAAAAATATGTAGCCAACATATTGGTGATTATTGCAATGGCAATAATGGCCCTAATAGTTTCTGGTGATTTCCTGTTTAGGGATATTACCGCTAAAAACGATAACGGAGGCTCCCCCGGTCAGCAGCTGGTTATGCAGGAAAACCAAGTGAAGTCCGAGGAGCAGGTTGAGGAAGAAAGACTGAAGAGGATATTAGAAACCATAAAGGGGGCAGGTGAGGTGGAGGTAATGATTACCTTCGAGATGGGCTCCGAAATCATACCCGCCTTGAATACGGTTGAATCCGTAGAGATAACAGAGGAAAAGGATTCAAACGGCGGCACAAGAACCGTCAATACACAAAATAAAAATAATAGTACTGTTGTCACCAACGACACCTCTGGTAATAAGCCTGTTGTTATTAAGGAAATTAAGCCGCTGGTAAAGGGTGTCATCGTTGTGGCGGACGGGGCAGAGGACATTGAGGTGGAGGCTAAGCTATATGAGGCTGTGAAAACAGTACTTCAAATACCGGGTCATAAGGTTCAGATTTATCCTAAAAATTAATTGAAGGCAAGGGAGGGCTATATATGAAATTAGACAAATTTCAAAGAAAGAATTTTATTATATTTTCACTGGTGCTAATGCTGGGGTTGATTGGCTATATTAACTACAGCTTAAATAACCAGGCGCTATTGCAAACCTCCAGTGAGCTGGAGAATTATGAAATGACAATGATGCGGGAAAACGGAATGCTTACAGATATATTGGGTGAGGATGAAATGGTTCTTAGCGATGAGGCAGAGGATATGGAGGAAATAGAGGAGCTGGAGGAATCCTCGCAGAAGGAAAATGAAATAGAAAACGCCGTAGTGGTGGATAGCAGAGAAAATTATCTAAGCGAATTGGTTCAGGAGACAAATTCTCAGATTACTCAGGTTATAACCAGCAAGGAGGTAATGCAGAAGAGCTCCTTCTTTATAGAGACAAGACTAGAAAGAGATAAAAAGAGAAGCGAAATGATCAGTAATCTAAATGAAATTATAGACAATAATAATACTGGACAGGAGATAAAGGATCAGGCACAGTCAATGAAGCTAAACCTTATAACCAGCACTGAAAAGGAAATGATGATAGAGAGCATGGTATTGGCTAAGGGCTTCAATGACGTGGTGGTATATCTTTCAGACCAATCCATTAATATCGTTGTTCAAAGCGAAGGGCTTGAATCCACAGACGTAGCCAAAATCGTTGATATTGTACGGAGAGAGACGGATATCGTGATGGATAATATAATTATAATGAATAAGAAATAGAACTGTTTGTCAATAATGATGGATTTTGGTATAATGTATCTAGATATTTGACACTCAGGAGGTGAAAACATGGATGCGATACAAGATTTAGAGTACGGGGAAGTGAATATTGCAGAAGATGTATTAGCAACCATAGCAGGTATTGCAGCTATTGAAGTAAAGGGCGTAGCTGGTATGAGTGGCGGTTTGGTTGGTGGGATCGCAGAAATTCTAGGTAAAAAAACCTTGTCTAAGGGGGTTAAGGTTTCTGTCAATGATAAAGGCGCTTTTATTGATTTAAACCTTATAGTTGACTATGGAACTAAAATTCCTGACGTTGCATGGGAAATTCAAGATAAAGTTAAAAAAACCATACAGACAATGGCAAATTTAAATGTGGTTGAGGTAAATATACATATTCAGGGGGTTAATTTCCCTAAGGAGGAAGAGCAGGCTCCTCAACAGGTAGAAAATACAAAATAAAGACATTCTGAAGCCCTCTGTTTTTACAGAGGGTTTATTGTAGCAGAGAATTGCTTGAGGCTTTGTCATTTAAAGAACTTTTTTAGTAGACAGGCTATTTCTAAGAAATAATAATAAAATATTAAAGGTTAATCAACAATAATGATATAAGCCCAAGAGATTAACAGAGGAGGAAGACAATGAGTAGAAGGATTGCCCGTGAGCATTGCATGAAGATATTGTTCCAGATGAGTGTTCAAAATGATTATGATATAAGTAAGATACAAGAGGATATACTGGAGGAAACCGTGGAGGAGTCCCTGGAGGAAAAGCAAAAACAGTATATCAATTTGGTGCTGGGGGAGGTAATAGCCCACCTAAAGGAATTGGATGAGGAAATTGAAGGCTATTCAAAGGGCTGGAGGATTAATCGTATTTCCAAGGTGGACTTGGCTATTTTACGTCTGGCACTTGCCGAAATATTGTACATAGAAGAGGTACCCTATGCCGTTGCCATAAATGAAGCAATAGAGCTGGCAAAAAAATTCAATTCTGAGGAATCAGCTGCATTTGTCAATGGAATCCTTGGAAAATATGCAGAGGACAAGGGCTTAAAGGAAAAGGAAAAAGATGCAAAAACTAGTATTAGGGATTGATACCAGTAATTATACCACCTCTTTAGCGTTAATGAGCCTAGAGGGCAAGCTAATCAGTGAAGCCCGACAGCTGCTACCGGTACAAAAGGGCAGCTTAGGCTTAAGGCAATCGGATGCATTGTTTCAGCATGTTAAAAATCTGCCGCAACTATTTAATGGACTTCTGGCGGGGCTGGATGCTTATGATATCGTCGCCGTTAGCGGTGCGACAAGGCCCAGACCATTGGAATCCTCCTACATGCCAGTTTTCTTAGCCGCCAGCTCCTATGGCCAGTCCATAAGCCAAGTTATGAAGATTCCATTTTATCCCTTCAGTCATCAGGAGGGTCATATAGAAGCAGGCCTGTGGTCTGCCAATATTCAGTTTCAGCA
Source organism: Natronincolaceae bacterium (assembly GCA_048264125.1). Taxonomy (GTDB): domain Bacteria; phylum Bacillota; class Clostridia; order Peptostreptococcales; family Natronincolaceae; genus M1-B18. Next base: position 59,551 of record JBLXDM010000004.1, on the reverse strand, counting down.
GCCCTTTCTGGCCTTTCATTTATCAGGAGGAACTACAGAGCTTTTACTGGTAAATCCTGCTAAAGAGGGGTATGATATAGATATTATAGGCGGCTCCGCTGATATAAGCGCAGGCCAGCTTATTGACAGATTAGGAGTAAGGCTTGGTTTGCCCTTTCCTGCGGGTCCTCATTTAGAGGAGCTGGCGGACAAATGGGCTGGACAGGCTATTGAGGCTCCGGTTTCCGTAAAGGCTACATCCGTTAGCTTTTCTGGTCCCGAGACCTTTCTACAGAGACAAATTGATAAGGGGTCGGCACCAGAGGAGGTTGCCTATTTAGCATTTCAGTGTATTGGAAGGTCTCTTCTTAAGTGTATTAAAAATGCCCTTAAGGACTATAGGGCTAAGGAGCTTTTACTGGTGGGTGGCGTTGCCTCCAACAAATTCATAAGGTCAGTTTTAGCCGACGGATTTAAGGAGAATAATCTTAGCATAAATTATGGTCTGCCAAAGCATTGCACCGATAATGCAGTTGGAATCAGCGCTTTGGGAGTCAAAAAATATAATGGTATCCGGGGGTAGCAGTATGCAAATAAAGATTTTAACGGTTTCAGAGGTTACTTCCTACATAAAGCGTATTCTTACAAATGATCCGATACTACATAATATCAGGGTTAAGGGCGAGATTTCAAATCTAAAGCACCATAGCAGTGGTCACATTTATTTTACCCTGAAGGATAATGCAAGTAAAATTCATTGCGTGATGTTTAAGGCCCACAGCGAGAGGCTGCAATTTAACCTAGAGGAGGGGCTGAAGGTAAACATTAAGGGGTATATCTCCATATATGAAAGAGATGGACAATACCAGCTATATGCCAGTGAAATTGAGCCTCAGGGGGTAGGAGCCCTATATTTGGCCTTTCAGCAGCTGAAGGAAAGGCTGGAGAAGGAGGGTCTTTTTGATAAGAGGAATAAAAAGCCTCTGCCCTTTTTACCCAAGCGGGTTGCCATTGTAACCTCACCCACCGGAGCCGCCATAAGAGACATCATATCTGTAATCAAGCGAAGAATGCCTGCCGCACAGCTGGTGGTTATCCCTGCTCAGGTTCAAGGGGAGGGGGCTTCGGCCTCTATAGCTAGAGGGCTGCAGCTGTGCAATTCCCTAGAGGATATAGATTTAATCATTACCGGCAGAGGCGGTGGCTCCATAGAGGAGCTATGGGCCTTTAATGAAGAAATAGTAGCGAGGGCAATTTATGAAAGTAAAATACCGGTTATATCTGCAGTAGGACATGAAACGGATTATACCATAGCGGATTTCGTTGCGGATTTTAGAGCGCCCACACCCTCTGCTGCAGCTGAGATGGCGGTTCCAGACAAACGTGAGGTAAAGGAGCTTTTATCCACTATCAATAAAAGGCTATGCTATGGGGTGTCGGCAAATGTCAAGGACAAAAGGAATCGTCTGGAGTTATTTAAGCATTCCTATAGCTATAAATATCCATTTGCAGCTGTATATGACAGAAGGCAACGGCTGGACCGATTGATGGAGGATGCCGCTAAGATTATGATGAACAGACTTGTAAGACAGCAGGACAGTCTGAAAAGCTATGCTGAAAGGCTCCATAGCCTTAGCCCCTTATCGGTGATGTCAAGAGGCTTCAGCCTTGCTAAAAATAATGAGGGCAGCATAATAAGGAGCGTTTCGCAGGTGAAGGCTAAGGAGCATATTAGCCTGTCTTTGCTGGATGGAGAGCTAAGCTGTAGCGTATTAGAGGTTGTTAAGGAGGACAGAGGATATGAAAAAGAGAAAATTTGAGAAGGACCTCGAAAGGCTGGAGGAAATAATTCATGCTCTGGAAAACAAGGAGCTGGCTCTAGAGGACTCATTAGGACTGTTTCAGGAGGGGATAGAGCTCTATCGCCTATGCAATAAAAGGCTTGAGGAGGCAGAGGAAAAGGTCACTATGATTTTGGAGGAAAATGGTCAACTTAAGCAAATACCCTTTACAGAGAGCGAGGATTAGGATTTATGGAATGGAAGCAGCAGCTAAGGGACTATGTGAACTTAACCAATCGGTATTTGGAGGAATTGCTTCAGGAGGCACCGGAATTAAATAAAACAGTGGTGGAGGCTATGAAATACAGCTTACATGCCGGAGGCAAGCGATTGAGGCCTGTGCTTATGCTGGCAGCCTACAGGCTGTTTGGTAGCAATGTAGAAGAGGTGCTGCCCTATGCAGCGGCTATTGAAATGATACATACCTATTCCCTCATCCATGACGATTTGCCGGCAATGGATAACGATGATTACCGTAGAGGTAAGCTAACAAACCATATGGTATTTGGAGAAGGGGTTGCAATATTGGCAGGGGACGGACTTTTAAACTATGCCTTTGAGCTGATGCTAGAAAAGGCCCTTAAAGAGGAAAATCCAAGGCCCTTTGTCGAGGCTGCCTATCTGGTGGCAAAGGCCTCTGGAATTAATGGAATGATCGGCGGACAAACTGTGGACCTTGAAAGCGAAAATAAAAGTATTTCTGCAGATACTTTAGAATATATACATCTAAACAAAACAGCTGCTATAATAACAGCCTCCTTAAAGGCTGGTGCAATCATTGGCGGTGCCGCCGAGGCGGATATTCAAAATATGGAAACGATAGGGCTAGCCCTTGGTCTTGCCTTTCAAATTCAGGATGATATTCTTGATATCGTTGGAGATCAAGCCAAGCTTGGCAAGAGAATAGGCAGTGATGTGGATAATCATAAATCCACATATCCTTCTATACATGGCCTGGAGGCCTCTTATCTCAAGGTAAGACAGCTGACGGAGGCCATATATGGAACGTTGGACCACTATGGAGAAGGGGGCATTTTTCTGAAGGAGCTAAGCAGCCACCTAATGAAAAGAGAGTCCTAGAGGAGGAATCGTATTGGTTATTATTAATGGGATAAAGGATAATAGTGTATTGTGGGCCTCTATTTTTGCATGGTTTATAGCTCAAAGTCTGAAGGTAATTCATACATTGGTGGTAGACAGACGCTTTAATGTTTGGCGTTTTGTCGGCAGCGGAGGCATGCCCAGCTCCCACTCCTCCTTTGTTATGGGACTTACAACTGCCATTGGAAAGCTTCATGGCTGGGATTCCACGCTGTTTGCCTTCTCCCTAGGGATGGCTTTGATCGTTATGTATGATGCGGCAGGGGTGAGACGGGCTGTTGGAAAACAGGCTATGATCATAAATAAAATGATTGAGGACATTCATAAGAAAAAGGAGAAAAAGCTAACAGAGCAAAGATTAAAGGAGTTAGTAGGCCATACACCCGTTGAGGTGCTGGCAGGCGCCTTGCTAGGTATCATTATAGGCTATCTGATGGTTTGATAATAAAAGTTATCTATGCTATAATTTTAAATGTGAAATTATGTAGTGGTACAGTATTCTAGTCAATTGAAGCTGCTTGGAGGACGGGGCTAAAAATCCGTTGAAGGGCGTATCGATGAAGTTCTTAGTAGCGGCTGCCGACGCCCAGTTGGGGGTCGCTGCTGGGAGTAAGGAGTGGGGGCGATCTGCAATGGCATGCGGGCGATGACCCTTACTTCGTGGAGACCAGCTTTATTTATTTAAAGTGGGAGAAACCTATAGACTTATGCAACTGGCATAATACAAAAACCTATAGTGTAGCCTGCCTTGAGTGGAATAGGTGGATGAGTAGATCAGTTTCTGTTTAAAAGGGCCCTTTGAACGGATTCATCGCTACTGGAAACCTATTCTGCAAAAGAGGCTAAGAGCTGCTTGAATTGCTGAGGAAAACTCCTAGACTGTTCGCTTGAAGTACATTGAGGATTACAGTGCGGACTAAGTGGCAATCCAGTCCTGTATTTTGGTGACAAGACAGAGCCTTATTTAAAGGGAAACCGCTGCTATGGCGACAGGCAGTATAAGGCTGGGAAATCCTACTGGACCTAAGCCGTAAAATTTACTCAATGTATTACCACTACTACTAAGCTGATAGTTACCGCTATCAGCTTTAGCTTTAGCTTTATTTAATATAATATAAAGATTGGTTAAATCATATCTTTATATTTATCTCTTGATTATTATGCTACACTTGCTGGAATCTTATGTTATTATATTATATAGATACTTTCACCTTTATGGAGGGATTTTTTTTGTCAAAGAGAAATAAAAATCCGAAAAAGACGAATAATAATGAGACAAACGGCGTGTGGAAAAAATATAATCTTAAATGGGTTCTATTTATTACCTTTTGGACCTTTTTACTGTCAATGCTGATCAGTGTATTGGCGGAGGTGGTCTTAGGCAATACGCCTATTCTGTTTGCATTTTCGATATTGCTATTAATAATTTTGATTGGGGTTCTGTCGGATATGATAGGTATAGCTGTGACCGCCGCCGATGAAAAGCCCTTTCATGCTATGGCTGCCAACAAGGTAGAGGGAGCAAAATATGCAATTAAGCTGGTCAAAAATGCCAGTACAGTATCTAATTTCTGCAATGATGTCATTGGTGATATTTGTGGCATAGTAAGTGGTGTTGCGGTTGGGAGCATTGTTCTACAGCTGCCTTCAGTTGCTTTTCCCCTTACCAGAGCTGTTTATACTATAGTTATCACAGGCTTTGTAGCCTCATTTACCGTAGGCGGAAAGGCAATGGGTAAAAACGTATCCATTGACCAATCACAGGAAATTGTATTTCAAACTGCGAAATTCCTTAATTTTATTAAAAGTAAAATTGGGTTAGATATAATGCCTTAGTGGCATTGAGAAAGTGAGATGAGAAATTTTGTACAATTATTTGTCAAAGATAAATTCTCCGGAGGACCTAAAAAAGCTAAAGGATCATGAAATAAACCTGCTTGCTAAGGAAATAAGAAGATATTTAATAGATTCCGTCTCAAAAACCGGTGGACATCTGGCCTCTAACCTTGGTGTGGTGGAGCTTACTTTGGCTTTGCACACGGTTTTTGACACCACTAGAGATAAAATCGTATGGGATGTTGGTCATCAAAGCTATATACATAAAATATTGACGGGCAGACGGGATCGCTTCGATACTCTGAGACAGTACAAGGGCTTAAGCGGCTTTCCAAAAAGAAAGGAAAGTCAGCACGACCATTTTGATACTGGACACAGCAGTACCTCCATCTCTGCTGCATTGGGAATGGCAGCTGTAAGAGACCTGAAGAAGGAAAAGCATTCAATAATATCGGTAATAGGGGATGGTGCCCTGACTGGCGGAATGGCATTCGAGGCTTTAAACCATGCAGGACAATGTAAAAAAAATATCATCGTTGTTCTGAATGATAATGAAATGTCCATATCTCCGAATGTAGGAGGAATGTCGGATTATCTCAGTAAGATAAGAACGATGCCCATATATTCTAAATTTAAGGACGATGTGGGGAATTTGATAGGAAACATACCTGCCATCGGTAAATCGATGGTTAGAACTGCGGAAAAGGCAAAGGATGCGATAAAGTACTTCATTGTTCCAGGCGTATTGTTTGAGGAGCTGGGATTCACTTATATCGGTCCTGTAGACGGACATAATTACTCTGCTCTCTGTAGGGCGATGAAGCAATGCAGAAATATATCTGGTCCGGTTTTTTTGCATGTATTGACTAAGAAGGGGAAGGGCTATTCATTGGCAGAGGCTTTTCCAGATGAATATCATGGTGTCAGCCCTTTTAAAGTGGATTCAGGCAAGCCGCTGGTTTCCAGCGTAAAAACCTCCTATTCAGAAATAGCAGGAAGAGCGTTGACGAAATGCGCCGAAGGGGATGAAAGAATCATAGCTATCACTGCCGCAATGCCTTCAGGAACAGGCCTTACGGGCTTTGCTAAGAGGTTCCCCAGCAGATTTTTTGATGTAGGAATTGCAGAGCAGCATGCTGTCACTTTTGCAGCCGGTGCAGCAGCAGCAGGCTATAGGCCGGTTTTTGCAGTTTACTCAACCTTTCTGCAGAGGGGCTTTGACCAGGTCATACATGATGTATGCATTCAAAACCTACCAGTGGTATTTTTGATTGATAGGGCAGGGCTGGTGGGCAACGACGGAGAAACCCATCATGGCACCTATGATATTTCCTTTTTAGCCTGTATTCCAAACCTAACAATTCTTTCCCCTGCCAATGGTCAGGAGCTAAGGAAAATGATAGAGTTTGCAGTTGTGCAGGAGGGGCCGGTAGCCATCAGATACCCGAGGGGATATGCTGCAGAGCGGGAGGAAGGTGCTGACTCTGACATCTCTATTGGAAAAGGTGAGGTCGTATACGAAGGCGGCTCAGATGCGCTATTAATTCCACTAGGGGGAATGAATTCTGTTGCTCTTGAAGTATGCAAGGGATTGGAGGCTGACGGCATAAAGACCACAGTAATTAATCCAAGATTCGTTAAGCCCCTTGATGAAGGACTGATACTTAAATACGCAGAAAAATGCAAGCGCATATACACAATAGAGGATCATGTAAAAATTGGAGGCTTTGGTAGTCAGGTGCTAACCCTCCTTAATGAAAATCATATAAATAAGCAGGTAAAGCTCTTCGCTCTGCCTGATAATTTTATAGAGCAGGGAGATACAGGAAAGCTTTATGATGTATTTGGCATCAGTGCAGAAAAGATTAAAAAGGAAATATCAAAGGATTTTGCAGAGAAAATTTTCGATAAGCTAGTGCCTCTTCGCAGTTAAAGCTTAGGTTAGATCCTGGGGCACCAGCAGCTTCGATGTAATCGGGGGAATAAATAATGGCTCAAAAAGTAAGATTGGATCAACTGCTGCATCAAAAGGGTTTTTTTGACAGCAGAGAAAAGGCCAGAAGAACGATTATGGCAGGAATGGTCTTTGTAGACCAACAAAAAATAGACAAGCCCGGTACTCCGGTCAAGGAGGACTCTGAGATATTTGTAAAGAAGAATCCAATCCCCTATGTCAGCAGAGGGGGATTAAAGCTGGAGAAGGCCATAAAGCAATTTAACATAGAGCTAAAGGACAAGGTCTGCCTCGATATCGGGGCCTCCACGGGTGGCTTTACTGACTGTATGCTTAAAAACGGAGCGCATAAGGTTTATGCCATTGACGTGGGCTATGGGCAGCTGGATTACCAGCTGAGGCAAAATGAAAGAGTCGTCTGTATGGAGAGGACCAATGTCAGGTATATGGAGCCTAAGGATATAGCAGAGCTAGGGGATTTTGCTTCTATCGACGTTTCCTTTATATCCTTGAAGCTGGTGCTGCCGGTGGTAAAGACGCTGATCACAGAGACAGCTGAAATAGTAGCCCTGATTAAGCCCCAGTTCGAGGCCGGCAAGGAACGGGTAGGGAAGAAGGGTGTCGTAAGAGATTTAAAGGTTCACCAGGATGTCGTAGAGGAGATCATCAGCTTCAGTAGCTCAATAGGACTGGCTTTGATAAATCTTTCCTATTCGCCAATAAAGGGACCCGAGGGCAATATAGAGTATTTGGCTCATCTGAAAAAGGCCACAGAGGGATTGGATGCCGCTGCGGTTGACATAGGAGCCATAGTGGAGGAATCCCATAAGGAGCTGTAACAGAGCAATAATTATGATTAGTGAATAACGAAAACTGAATAATGAATAATGAAAGATGAAAGATGAAACCTGTTGGAGTGGTGTTGAAAATTTTTATTATCGCATGATTTTATATGATTTCCAGTTAACCTATGCGGAGAAGCTTAATTCTCCGTTTATTTTTGCTTAAAATGTCGATTAAGTGATTAGAGATTTTCAACCTTTGATTAATTAAAATATTGCGATATTGTTAATAATTAGAAATAATTATAGAATAATTTGACTTTTTGAAGGAATAAATTTTTTTATGAAGAATACTTGAATTAGAACTACTTATGTCTATAAACAGTTTAAATTAAAATGTTTAATATAAAGAATAAATCTTAGGAGGATTTCTATGAAGTATACGAGGCATGCCAAAATTTTAGAAATAATCGAGAGCAAGGAGATTGAAACGCAGGAGGAGCTGTCGGAGGAGCTTCGGAAGCTGGGCTTAAATGTAACACAGGCAACCGTTTCTAGAGATATTAAGGAACTGAGGCTGATCAAGGTATTGTCTAAAACCGGGAAATATAAGTATGCTACCCTTAAGAGCCAGGATTCAGTTTTATCCGATAGGCTTATACGGCTGTTTAAGGACTCTATATTATCGCTAGACCATGCTGGTAATATTCTTGTTATTAAAACCATTCCTGCAGCAGCACAGGCAGCAGCATCTGCCATAGATGCTGCAAATTTTGAGGGTAATGTCGGTACTGTTGCCGGTGATGACACAATTTTTGTTGTTGTACGGGATGCTGATAAGATGGAAGAAATGAAAGAAAAATTTAGAAAACTTATCAAATAGAGGAGGCTCTTTATGCTGTTGGAGCTGGAGATTAAAAACTTTGCATTGATTGATCAGCTGCATCTACAATTTGATAGGGGATTGAATATATTATCAGGTGAAACAGGTGCGGGTAAGTCCATTATAATAGATGCCGTCAACATGGCTATAGGTGAAAGGGCAGATCGTGAGTTTGTTAGATCCGGAGCCAATAAATCCAGTGTTCAGGCGGTGTTTACCTTTAATCAGAATGCTGATATACCGAATCTTCTTCAGGAGTACGGAATAGAGCTGGAGGAAGAAAATCAGCTGATTGTCACCAGAGAAATATATGCAAATGGTAGAAGTGTTTCAAGAATCAATGGAATTATGGTCACTCAGCAGGTGCTAAAAACCATAACGGAGAAGCTCATAGATATTCATGGGCAGCATCAGCATCAGTCCCTTCTAAATTCCGGCACCCACATCGATATGCTGGATGCCTTCGGTGGCAAAGTACATCAGGAGCTGCTTCAGAGGATAGCCGAGGAATATCAGAGGCTTTTAGGACTGGAGTCCAGATTGTCTAAGCTATGCGGAAATGAAATGGAGCGGGAGCGAAGGCTAGATTTATTGGGCTTTCAGCTGCAGGAAATTGATGCTGCAAAACTGAAAAAGGATGAGGAGCAGGCCTTGAATCAACATAGTCAGCTGCTGGCAAATAGCGAAAAGATATTTGAAGGAATTTCAAAAAGCTATAGCCTATTATATGAAGGAAATAGCTTGCCTTCGATTTATGATATGCTTTCACAGGTAACTGCAGCCATACATGGCATAATGGATTACGATCCCAGGCTTAAGGAATATTATCAAGCATTGGAAGAAATGCAATATCGGCTTCAGGATATCAGTCATGAAATTCGTAATTATAAGGATAATATTGATTTTGAACCAGCGCTGTTAAATGAAATAGAAGAAAGACTGGATGTTATAAATAATTTAAGGCGTAAATACGGAAGGACGGTTGAGGCCGTTCTGGAATATAGGGATACAATAGCTACCGAGCTGGAGCTGCTGCAAAACAGTGAGGCTGAAATCATAAAAATTCGCAGCGATATCGATAAGCAAGCAGCGATATTAAAGAAGCTCTCTTCTAGCCTCAGCAGCCTCAGAAAAGAGACCGCTGCCGCAATGGAAAAGGCATTGGTAGAGATATTGGAAACCTTAAACATGGGTAAGGTGGCCTTTGTAGTGGATATACAGCCCTTTAAGGATACTAAAGCAGGACCAAAGCTTACCGCCAAGGGAATTGATCAGGTGGAATTTTTGATTTCTACAAATATAGGAGAGGCTCCGAGGCCATTGGCAAAAATAGCCTCCGGTGGTGAAATGTCCAGGATAATGCTGGCTTTAAAGACAATTCTGGCGGATGCCGATGACATTGGCTGCTTAATTTTTGATGAAATTGACACTGGAATAAGCGGTAAAACTGCTCAAATTGTAGGCGAAAAGCTACAATATATAGCAAGTGAGCATCAGGTTTTATGCATCACGCATCTTCCTCAAATTGCTGCACAGGCTGACACTCATTATTTAATCGAAAAATTCAGTGATCATCAGATTACCAGAACTGGTGTTGAAAGGCTTGATGATGAACAAAGAGCCCTGGAAATAAGCAGATTATTGGGTGGAGAAATCTCTGATATCACCCTAAAGCTGGCTAAGGAGCTGCTGGAAACGGCAAAGGCGAAGAAAAACAGAGGATAATAATATGGTTCTGCGGTAACAAATAATACCGTCGGGCCATTTTTTTATTTTTTGAGGAAATTGCATATTTGCTATTTAATACCTACTATTTTCCTTACTATATATTCCTTTTTATAAAAATATTATATATAATAATCCCTCTCCAAAAAGGCAAAATTAAACTTAGCAAGGTTTGTTTAGCCTTGCCAATACTGCAATTCAGTGGGAGAGTGATTATATTGAGTAGAAAAGGAGCAAAATTAGTCTTTAATTTTATATTTTGCACTTTTTTAGTTTTGATGCTTTATCTTTTTGCTTTAGATATTACAGGTAACCTGCCTACTGAATACAACATACAAATTGGTGATAACCATGTGCTTAACTCAAGGTTTCCGCTATTTCTTTCCTATGATTCCAGCTCTGAAGCCATTGTGGAGTTTTCAAAGCTGGAGGCAAGCTCGGCAATTCAGCTTAAGACTCTAGACAAGGGTACAGCAAGCCTTCATTATAAGGTTTTTGGTTTTATACCCTATAGGACTGTTAAGGTAAATGTAGTTCCTAAGCTGAAGGTAACGCCAGGAGGACATTCAATAGGTGTAAAGCTAAATACCGACGGGGTGCTGATAGTAGGAATAACGGAAATTGTTGATAAGCAGGGGGTCAGCCATAATTTGGCTGAGGAAAAGGGTGTAAGAATAGGTGATACTGTGGTTGCTATAAATGGTGTAAAGGTGGAAAACTCAGTTCATGTGGCAGAATTGATACAAGCCAGCCAGGGAAACCCCATCGCTTTAACCCTTAGAAGAAATGACAGCATGTTTGAGGTTACGATAGCACCTGTCATGTCGGATAAGGACGATCAATATAAATTTGGATTTTGGGTTAGGGACAAAACCGCAGGCGTAGGAACCTTAACCTTTTTTGACCCCATAACTAAAAAGTTTGGTGCATTAGGCCACGCCATCACAGATATAGACACCGGTGCCTTGCTTTCGATAAAAGATGGTGAGATGATGAAATCCAGAGTGATAGCTATACAGCAGGGTAAAAAGGGCAGGCCCGGCGAAATCAGAGGAGTCTTCAGCGACCTAAATAGACCTATAGGAAGGCTAGAAAAAAATACCCAGCATGGTGTTTATGGAGAAACCATCAGAGAAATTGAGGAGGGCATATTCAAGGAGCCTATAGAAATTGCCTATCAGCATGAAATAAAGGAAGGTCCTGCTACGATACTAACCACATTAGAGGACAATGTCATAGCAGAGTTTGATATTGAGATAGTGAAGGTAAATCATCAGACAAGACCGGACGGAAAAAGTATGATCATAAGAATTACAGATAAACAGCTATTGGAAAAGACCGGAGGAATTGTCCAAGGCATGAGCGGAAGTCCCATTTTGCAAAACAATAAAATTGTAGGGGCGGTTACACATGTGCTGATCAATGACCCCACAAGAGGCTATGGTATTTTTATTGAATGGATGCTGGAGGAATCGGGGATATACGACAAATTAATACAGTAATAATGTAAAAATAAAAGGAAAAAGCAAGAACGAATTATACCCCCTTTTACGATATAATTTTTAACTTCGGGAGGAATACATTATCATTTGTCGAATACTCATATTACAATGGAATAAAAGCAAATTCAGGGGGGTTGTCAGTGAAAAACCAAATGATTAACGTATTAATCGCAGATGATAATGAAGATTTTTGTGATATCCTGAGTGAATATTTAGAGAGACAACAGGATATCCAGGTAGTAGGGGTGGCAAAGGATGGTCTGGAAGCAGTTGATTTAATTACTAAGAAGCTGCCTGACGTGGTGGTTTTAGATATCATTATGCCGCATCTTGATGGATTGGGAGTTTTAGAGAAATTAAATGCTATTAACATGGAGAGATTTCCTAAAATCATTATACTGTCTGCAGTAGGACAGGATAAGATTACGCAAAGGGCAATAACCCTTGGTGCAGATTACTATGTAATTAAGCCCTTTGACTTCGAGGTCTTTATCGATCGTATACGTCAAATGGTGGGAAATCCAAGCAACGCAGTTGAAAAAAAGAGACAAAATGTAACAAGTCATTCTAAGTCTCTAATTACAAATAACAGGAGTCTTGAGGCAGAAATTACGAATATCATTCATGAAATAGGAGTACCGGCTCACATTAAAGGATATCTTTATTTAAGAGAAGCTATCACCATGGTGGTTGGAAACGTTGAGCTTTTGAGTGCAGTTACCAAGGAGCTATATCCTTCAATTGCTAAGAAATTCAACACTACCTCCAGTAGGGTTGAAAGGGCCATCCGACATGCAATAGAGGTTGCATGGAGCCGTGGTAAGGTAGATACCATAAATAATCTCTTCGGCTATACTATAAATACAGATAAGGGTAAGCCGACAAATTCAGAATTTATAGCAATGGTTGCTGATAAATTAAGACTTGAACAAATGGTGGGGTAATGGGAAAAGGGAGAGGAACCCTTCCTGAATTTATATTCAGGAAGGGTTCCTCTCTTTTTAGTCATTACCCAATACTCCTTCAATTGCACTACGAATGATATCATCTTCGAAGCCCTTTTGATATAGCCCCCCTTGGATTTTGGCCTTTAGCTGATATTTGTTAGGGGTCTTTTTAGCATATTTAGAATGTAGCTTTTCAGCCATATCTATAGCCTGCTTAAGGTATTCCTCCTGCTGCTGATTGATTTCCTGCTGTACCTCTTCATTTTCGTCCAGATATAGGAGGGATTTTTTTATAATATCCCAATTGTAGCCTTTGCTTAGAAGCTTTTGGCTAAGCTTTTGCTTCAGCTGATTGTAGGGAAGCTTCCTTTTGCTTCTGAAAAATTCTTGAGATAGCTTTTTTGCGTTCTCCAGCTCCTCCTCCTCCGTCAGCCGGGTTAAGGAATTTTCAACAATCTCCTGCTGTATACCCTTTTGTATTAAGCCCCTTTCTATAAGGTATCTGCCCTTCCGCTGATTAGCCTGTGTGTCCACATAATCCTCACCATAGGCCTCATCGTCGACAAAGCTGTAGCCTCTTAGTCTCGCCAGAGCCTTTTCTATTGTAGCCTCGTCAAAATCCTTTAAATGCTTAACCAGCTCCGCCTCCGTACGTCTTCTATAGGATAGATAGCTCAAGGATTTATTAAAGGCCTTTTTAATATTACTTTCCTCTACAAGCTCCTGTAGGGCCAATTCATCAACTACACTGCCGGTTTTAAGCCCCAGAAGCTTTATGGTCTCGATATTGCAGCTAATAAAAAAGCTATTGTCTATGTATATATTATATTGCTCCTCTGAACTTCCCTTGCTTATTGCTGTAATTTCCTTCATAGCTCTACTCCTTATCATTATTGATACTATTATTCTATTTTAAAGTACCAAAAAAAGCAAATGCCCTGCAGGCGTTAATAAGAATTATTATAGAAAATTTACAGATAATATAATTAGAATTAGTATGGAGGTCTTTAAATGTTCAATAAAGCCCCTGTTAAATTGAATAAAAAAACGAAAAATCTCATACCCCGCCTAAGATCGGGAGATATCGCCATTATAATGCACCAGGATATAGACGAGGTTGCTGCCAACTCCCTTGTTTCCAAAAAGGTAAGAGCAGTAATAAATTGCAGCAGCTGTATCAGTGGAAGGTATCCAAATCTAGGGCCTTCAATTTTGGTTGGGGCTAAAATACCCCTTTATGAGGTGCTAGACATAGATTTATTTGAGAAGCTACAGGATAACGATATCGTAGAAATTCGCCTAAACCAGCTGATATACAACAATCAAAGCCTGGCAGATTTAAAGGCTATAGACAAAGAGGAGGTTGAAGCCGCATTAAAAATGGCAGAGGATAACCTCTCTATTGAGCTGGAAAAATTTATAGACAATACCCTTGACTATGCCGGTAAGGAGAAGGAATTAATTCTAAACAGCCTAAAAGCTCCCAGGCTTAATACTCAGATGAAGGGAAGACATGCTCTTGTAGTGGTAAGAGGAAAGGACTACAAGCAGGATTTACAGGCAATAGCCTCCTATATAAAGGAAGTAAAGCCTGTATTGATAGGAGTGGACGGTGGTGGTGACGCCCTTATGGAAATCGGCTTTATACCTGATTTGCTAATAGGCGACATGGACAGTGCAACCGATAAATGTCTTAAACGGAGTCGGGAGATCATTGTTCATGCCTACCAAGATGGCAAGGCACCCGGCTTGGAACGGATTGAGGCGCTGGGGTTGGAAGCCAGTGTTATACCAGCACCTGGAACCAGTGAGGATATCGCCATGCTTTTAGCCTACGAGTTGGGGGCAGAGCTAGTCGTAGCTGTCGGCAGTCATACAAATATGGTGGATTTTTTAGAAAAGGGAAGAAAGGGTATGGCCAGCACACTTTTGGTTAGAATGAAGATAGGCACAAGGCTCATGGATGCGAAGGGCGTAAGTCAGCTATACAACAGCAGGCTTGAGGCAAAGCACTTCCTATGGCTGGTATCTGCAGCAGCTATTCCTCTAATCATTATTGCAGCAGTATCAACTCCAGTACAGATCTTTTTTAAGCTGATGGCAATGAAAATAAAACTATTCCTAGGTAGGTGAGGAAAATGGTGGTAAATGTCAGATTTTATGTTATAACGATAGCTGCAATCTTCATTTCATTAGGTATAGGTATCTTTATAGGAATCAATCTCAATGGACCGGACATCATTATGCAGCAGCAGCAGCAAATAGTGGAGGGGCTAGAGGGCAGATTCAGCGAAATATTAGTTGAAAAGGAGCACTTCACAGAGCAAATCAATGCATTGGCAGTAGAGAATGAAAGGAATAGCAGCTTTGTAGCTATGCTAAGGGATACAATAGCCAGCAACAGACTTCATCAGGAGAGCATAGCGATGGTGGTGACGAATGAGCAGTACTATTACAGCGATATTAAGGAGATTGTTGAAAGGGCCGGCGGGAGCCTGAACATAGAGCTAGTTTACACTGACAAGCTGCTGGATATCGACAATATAAAACTCTCTGAGCTGAATAGCTATTATGGCTACAATATATTAAGCAAGGAGGAGCTTTATAGCATTATAAATCACTATATAGTAGATGCAATAATCTACAGTGAGACTAGCAGCTTCCTTAATGACATGATACAGGAGGACTATATACGTCTCAAGGGCAATTTTGAAGGGCTTCAGGATGTAGGTATTGACAAGGTTATAGTTGCAGGAGGCGGAATTAGTGAAGATAAGACCAAAATGAATGATATAGATAAGGATGTCATAGAAAGAATAGGAGTATATCGCAGAAAAATAGTGGCAGTGGAGCGATTAGACGTTGGTTATTCCTATATCCCCTTTTACAAGGCTTTGGGTGTATCAACGGTGGATAATGTAAATACTAGTCCGGGACAAATAGCTCTGGTGCTGCTGCTGCAGGGAGCAGAGGGACATTATGGAGAAAAGAACACCTCTGAAGGCTTAGTCCCGATATTCCTGCAGGAGGGGAGACTGCTGACAAATGAGTAAGCGAACAAGCATTATTATACCAGCCTATAACGAAGGGCCGAGAATAGAAAATACCCTTGAGGCCTTAATGGGAATGGAGGACATTCACAATATATTTGTGGTTGATGATGGCTCCACAGACGATACCTTTGAGAGAGCCAGTTCCTTTGAAGCAGTGAAGGTGATAAGGCAGCGCTGTAATTCCGGCAAGGGAGCCGCCCTAAAGCGGGGCCTGCAGGAGGCATTAGAGGCATCGGACATCATCGTTTTTCTAGATGCCGATTTAGAGGCATCGGCTTCGGAGGCTGCTAAGCTGATTCAACCTATTTTGGAGGAGCGGGCAGACATTGCAATTGCAAGATTTCCAGCCGCCACAAAAAAAGGAGGCTTTGGCCTTGTTAAGGGCATGTCTCGAATGGGAGTCTATCTTCATACTGGTCAGAGGCTGTCTACTGCACTCTCTGGACAAAGGGCCTTCAGGGCGGAGGTGCTGAGGGAGCTGGATATAGCCAATAATGGCTTTGGCATAGAGCTGAGCATGCTGATAGACCTTCTGAGGAGGGGGCATCAGGTGCTGGAGATCGATGTTGACATGAGCCATAGGGAAACAGGAAGGGATATCGCTGGCTTCTATCATAGAGGCAGGCAGTTCTATCATATTTCTAGGGTGGTTTTAAATAAATTTTTAAATTAAGCTAAAGAAAATGGATGTGAATATATGCTGCTTGTTGTATTCATCGGTGGACTGGTATCATCTGCCGTCATTACGCCTAAGATTAAAGAAATGCTAATCAAAGGCGGGGCACTTAAAAAGAATTATGAAGGCATTGAAATCCCCGTCGGTATGGGAATAGCCTTGGTACCTATATTAATTATCAACAGCTTTTTCGCATTAATAATGAAGGCCGAAGCCGTGGGCTTGTTTGTTTTTCAGACAGGTATATTGACAATGGCCTTTGTAGGCATAATAGACGACCTTATGGGCAATAGAGATGATAGCGGCTTTAGGGGCCATATCGGTGGCTTACTTAGGGGAAGGTTGACCACGGGGGGCTTTAAAGCCGTCACCGGAGGAATGGTGGGTCTTTTGATAAGCGCTTATATTTCTGATGGTATTCTCAATATATTAATTAATACATTACTTATTGGCATGATGACGAATCTACTAAATCTCTTTGACCTGAGGCCCGGACGAGCGCTTAAGGTCTATTTTATCATAGGCATTCTTTTGCTTTTGTCAGGCATCACATATGAGTCCAAGCTTATATTTTATATGGTACTGGGCTTTTGGTTGATATATTTGCCTCAGGATCTTAAGGCAAGGGCTATGCTGGGGGATGCAGGCTCCAATAGTCTTGGTGTTATATTGGGAATAACAGCTGCCCTAAGCCTAAGCACAGCTTACAGACTGGTTATAATTCTTTTGCTAGCTGGAATTCATATAGCAGCAGAGAAATATTCTCTTACAAAAATTATTAAAGGCAATATTGTACTGGATTTCTTGGACCGGCTTGGTAGATAAAGGAGGGTGTTGGCCGATATGATGATGAGTACTAAACGAGGAATAGTTTCCGGGATTGATGCCAGACACCAGGATATAACCCATATAAAGGTGCTGCTGGACGGAGTAGAGGCTGCTGCCATAAACTACAATCAGCTGACGGGAGAGGTAGCTGAGGGGGACGAGGTGGTTTTAAACACCACAGCAGTAGAGCTGAAGCTGGGGACCGGAGGTCAGCATTTTGTCGTATATAATTTGAAGAATAAAGTCCTTCAGCAGTCGGAGCAGGGACATATAATGAAGCTAAGATATACACCGTATCAGCTGAAGGTCATGACGGTGGAGGAGCAAAATAGTCTCTATCACAGCATATTTCAGGATTTTCATTCCCTACAGGGCTTTCCAGTGCTGGTGGGAACCCTCCACAGCATGCTGCTTCCAATAGCCGCCACCTTAAAATATATCAACCCACAGCTAAATATTGCCTATATAATGACGGATGCTGCTGCTTTACCAATAGCCTTAAGCGATAATGTCAGAACCTTGAAGGAAAAGGCAATATTGAAGGACACCATCACAATAGGTCATGCCTTTGGCGGGGATTATGAATGTGTAAATATTTACAATGCCCTAATAGCAGCAAGAGAAATAGCAAAATGCGATTTAGCCATAGTGACTATGGGGCCGGGGATAGTGGGAACAGGCACACCCTATGGCTTTTCCGGTATAGAGCAGGGGATGCTGCTGGATGCTGTAAATGACCTAGGGGGCATGGCAATAGGTATACCCAGAATAAGCTTTGCAGACGAAAGAGAGCGGCACAAGGGCATCAGTCATCACAGCATTACTGTTTTCTCTAAAATAACAAAGACGAAAAGCAATATCGTCCTTCCGAAGCTAGAGGAGTCTAACAGAAGCTATATTATGCAGCAAATAAATGAGTTGCATTTAAATGAAAAACATTATATTGTAGAAGAAAGCGGAGATTTATTTCCGGATGTATTGAGGTTTTTTGAGCTAGAGGCTAAAACTATGGGTAGAGGCCTTCAGGAGGACAAATGCTTTTTCCTGACGGGGGCTGCCTCAGCGGTTTTTACAAATCGACTATTCGGAATGGACTAAAATTATATAGGTTTTATTTGGGAGGTGCTTTATGACAAGGGATGAAAAAACCATGAAAAGTGAACGGATCTACGAGGGAAAGGTTATAAATCTGCGGGTGGATACCGTTGAGCTGCCGGACAGAAAATACTCTAAACGAGAAATAGTGGAGCATTCAGGCGCAGTTGCAATAGTGGCAGTAAATCCGGAGGGAAAGCTTATACTGATTAAGCAATTTAGAAAGCCTGTGGAGGAGATCCTGCTGGAGATTCCTGCCGGTAGAATTGAACCAAAGGAGGACCCTCAGGATACGGCCCTAAGGGAGCTGGAGGAGGAAACCGGCTTTAGAGCCAATAAGATTGAGAAGCTGGTGGAATATTACTCCACACCGGGCTTTTCCAACGAGGTTTTACATATCTATCTGGCAAGGGAGCTGACGGAGGGCATAGCTAAGCCCGATGAGGATGAATACATTGAGACCTTCCCTATGACATTGGAGGAGGCAATGGACAAAATAAAATCAGGTGAGATAAAGGATAGTAAGGCTATTATCGGAATACTAATGTATTACAGATATCACGCCTCAATATAGATTTCATTTATAATCAAAAATAAAGGACAAGGCATAAAACCTCCACTTCGGGCATATTGTTTTAAGTATAATATGTAGAGCAAAGGGAGGTTTTTTTGTGCCTAACAAAACGATGGAATTCATTAAAAAACACATTAAAGAGCATCTGTTTGTATATCTTCTTGTGGTTTTGTGCTTTTTGATAGGTATTTCTGTTGGCGCCTTTACGGTGAAAATAATAAATGCACATCAGAAGCAGGAATTGATAGCCTATCTTAGGGGATTTTTTCAGCTGTTTGAAGGCAGTCAGCTGAGGGGAGTAGACATTTTGAAGGAATCCTTGAGAAATAACCTCCAGCTACTACTATTTAACTGGATATTAGGCGTAATCATCATAGGTCTCCCAGTGGTTTTTGTGATAATCGGCTTCAAGGGCTTCGTTATAGGCTTTACCGTAGGACTTTTGATAGAAGAATTTAAGCTGTACGGTGGATTGTTATTTTTGTTTTCAGTTTTGCCTCAAAATATAATCCTCATACCGGTATTCATCTTTGGCGCAGTCTCATCTGCAGCCTATGCCCTACAGGTGGCCAGGGCTAAAATAAGCAAGCAAAGAAGCTTTAGCCTATCGAAGCAGCTGTGGCTCTTCAGCAGCATCCACCTGGCTCTGGCAGGATTAATTGTAGCCGCTGCTCTAATTGAATCCTTTGTTGTACCCTTTTTTCTGTCTTTGATAGTGAAATTTATGCTTTAAAAATAGCTTAGATAGTTGTAAATAAAAAGAATTTATAGATAATTAATTTTTTTTGCAGGAATTCTACATATTTCGTTGAATTATTTTACTAGTATTGTAAAAGAGGGAGTTTTGATATGGAAGAATTGATATTAAACTTTGGAAGCTATCTAAGCAAGGAAAAGCAGCTTTCAGCAAATACCTTGGAATCATATAATAGAGATATTCGTCAGTATACACAGTATCTGGAGGAAAATCAAATTGACTTATTATTAAATACAAATAAGACAACGATAATTACATATATGATTTATTTGCAGAAGATGGGTAAAGCAACCTCTACTATTTCAAGAAATCTTGCATCTATCAGGAGTTTTTATCAGTATCTTCTATTGAATAAAAAGGTGGAGGCAGACCCGACAGCCAACATGGAATCGCCGAAGACCGAGAAAAAGCTTCCCAGTATACTCTCACTAAAGGAGATAGATACGCTGCTGAATCAGCCGGAGGAGGATTCTCCAAAGGGGATTAGAGACAAGGCCATGCTGGAGCTTTTATATGCCACCGGCATACGGGTTTCAGAGCTGATATCTTTAAATATTAACGATATAAATATAGGCTTGGGCTACATACGCTGCTACAACAGCAATAAGGAGAGAATAATACCCATCGGCTCGGTGGCCCTGAAGGCACTAAAGGACTACCTTGAGACCTACAAAGAGCAGCACGCTGACGGAGAGGAATCTCCATTATTTATGAATGTTCAAGGGAAGCGTTTAACAAGACAGGGCTTCTGGAAGATTATTAAGTCCTACACCAAGAAGGCAAATATCCAGAAGAAAATCACGCCCCACACCCTAAGACATTCCTTTGCCACACATCTGATACAAAATGGTGCCGATCTGAAATCAGTTCAGGAAATGCTGGGACATTCAGATATATCCACCACTCAGGTTTACATGAACCTTAGCAAGAATAAGATAAAGGAAGTATACAATAAAACACATCCCAGGGCCTAGTAGGTCCTGTTTTTTTGTTTCATAGAAAAGTTCGTTTTATTTCCTAAGAAAATAGGGCTCCAATTAGCTTCGTCTTATTGGAAAAAAAGGTCAGGTTTCCTTTTTTTTAGCAATAGGGATGTTATATAATTAATTGAGGTAATTACCAACAGTATGTTTATACAAAGTCAAAAGTTTCCTGCTTAGTGCCACACGGGCTAATTTGTATATTAATATTTATATGTTATTAGCCCTAGGCAATGCGCGATAAACTTTTAACTTTGTATAAAAAAAATATATATATGCGCTCCTATGGTAACTGTAATTTTCTCATTTAAATTATTAATAAAAGGCCTGTCGGGTATAATAGATTAAAAAGGAGGGGTAATATGACTATAAATCGTGTTGTTTTATTTGTTTTAGACAGTGTTGGTATTGGAGCTTTGCCGGACTCTGAAGCCTTTGGAGATATAGATGTTAACACATTGGGAAATATAGCAAGGGAGACCGGTGGAATAAATCTGCCGAACCTTCAGCGGCTAGGTCTGGGTAACATAAAGGGAATCGTTGGCGTAGAGGCGATAGACGGACCGGAGGGGGCCTTTGGTAGGTCAATGGAGGTATCTATGGGTAAGGATACCACCACCGGCCACTGGGAGCTGGCAGGCCTGCATTTGAAGGAGGCCTTTAATACCTATGGTGAAGGCTTTCCAAGGGAGGTAATGGATGCCTTTGAAAATGCCATAGGCAGAAAATCCTTAGGCAATAAGGCAGCATCTGGAACGGAAATAATAGAGGAGCTGGGGCAGGAGCATATGGCTACAGGCATGCCAATCGTATATACCTCAGCCGACAGTGTTTTTCAGATAGCTGCCCATGAGGAGATCATACCGCTGGAGGAGCTGTATAAAATGTGTAATATCGCCCGGGAGATTATGATGGGTGAGCATGCAGTTGCCAGAATAATAGCCAGACCCTTTATAGGCAAGCCCGGTTCCTTTGAAAGAACCTCCAACCGCAGAGATTTCTCACTGGAGCCTTTCGACAAAACGATATTGGATTTCGCTAAGGAAGAGGGACTGGATGTCGTTGCAATAGGTAAGATAGAGGATATTTTTAATGGTAAGGGCATAACGGAGGCCACCCACACCAAGGATAATATGGAGGGTGTGGACCAAACAATTGCAGCATTAAATAGGGACAGCAAGGGTATAATTTTCACCAATTTGGTTGACTTTGATTCAAAGTACGGACATAGGAGAGATCCTCAGGGCTATAAAAAGGCACTGGAGGAATTTGATGCCCGTGTGCCACAGCTGTTAGCGAGCTTAAAGCCGGAGGATATAATAATATTTACCGCCGATCATGGGAATGACCCTACCTACAAGGGCTCAGACCACACCAGAGAATATATACCTATAGTAGCGTATGGCACAGCAATAAAGGAAGGCTCAGATATTGGAACAAGGAAATCCTTTGCTGACATAGCCGCTACAATATCAGATGTATTGAATATACCTGCTACAGGCAAGGGTGAAAGCTTCAAGCAGCTAATTATAAAGTAAAGGGGAATGTTAATGACATTTGTAGAGAGAATAAATGACGCAGCAGAATACCTAAAGGAAAGATTGTCTGAGAAACCGAAGGTAGGCTTGATATTAGGCTCAGGTTTAGGTGTCTTAGCGGATGAAATACAAGAGCCTATAACTATTTCCTATAGGGATATACCCTTTTTTCCTCAATCTACTGTTCATGGTCATGCGGGTGAGTTGGTATGTGGATTTTTAATGGGAAAATATGTAATGGCCATGAAGGGGAGATTTCATTACTATGAAGGCTACTCTATGGAAACCGTAACCTTCCCTGTAAGAGTTATGAAGGCTCTAGGGGTGGAGGTCATACTTGTAACCAATGCCGCCGGGGGCGTAAACAAGGACTTCTCTCCGGGGGACTTGATGATCATAGAGGATCATTTGAGCTTTACCTTCGATAATCCGTTGGTGGGCAAGAATTTTGAGGAGCTGGGGCCAAGATTCCCAGACATGTCAAATGCATATGATAAGGAGCTGGTGGCTATCGCACAGGAGGTGGCAAGGGAAGCCGTCATAGATGTAAGAAAAGGTGTATATGCCTGCATGACGGGACCGGTCTATGAAACTCCTGCAGAGATTAGGATGCTTCAGTACCTTGGTGCCGATGCAGTGGGAATGTCTACTGTACCGGAGGTTATGGTGGCAAAGCACAGCGGATTAAAGGTGTTGGGAATATCCTGCATAAGCAATATGGCTGCCGGAATTCTCCCACAGCCACTTAATCATGAAGAGGTTATAGAGACCACCCAGAGAATAAAAAAGTATTTTATAGCATATGTCAAAAGCATATTAAATCGGTTATAGGGGGTATTTTAATGGAGAAGCTATTGGAAAAAATTCAGGAGGCAAGCAATTATATAGGTTCTAAGCTTAGCCTTAGTCCAGAGGTTGGGTTGATATTGGGCTCAGGGCTTGGGGATTTGGCGGAGGAAATAGAGGAGCCTGTAATCATTGATTATAAGGACATACCGCATTTTCCGGTTTCAACAGTTGAAGGCCATGCAGGAAAGCTGGTGCTGGGAAGACTGCAGGGCAAACAGGTGGTGGCAATGAAGGGCCGCTTTCATTTCTATGAGGGCTATTCTATGCAGGAGATTACATTTCCTGTAAGGGTTATGAAGGCCCTTGGAGTTAATAGTCTTATTGTTACAAATGCCTGCGGCGGCTTAAACCCCGATCTGTATGCTGGAGCCCTAATGATTATTAACGACCATATCAATTTAATGGGAACAAATCCACTGATAGGTCAAAATTATGATGAGCTGGGACCAAGGTTTCCGGATATGTCCACTGCCTATGATAAGGACTTAATAGAGCTGGCCCATAGAGTTGCCCAAGAGCAGGGGATAGAAACCAAGGAGGGTGTCTATATAGGTATTAGCGGACCCAATTACTTTTCAAAGGCAGAGCTGACAATGGTTACAAGGATGGGGGCCGATGCTCTGGGCATGTCTACAGTTCCAGAGGTCATCGTAGCCAAGCATGGAGGCATGAGGGTTCTAGGTATCAGCTGTGTTACTGATATGGCCATACCGGAGGCGCTGGAATCAATAAGCCATCAGCAGGTGATGGAGATGGCTAATCAAACGAAGCCAAGGTTCATTAAGCTGGTTAAGGGGATTTTAAAGGAGATGACGCTTTAATGACGATGGTAGACATTATCTTAAAGAAAAGAAATGGTTTTGCCCTTACAAAGGAAGAAATCGGCTATTTTATAGACGGCTACACAAAGGGTAGTATTCCGGATTATCAGGCGGCGGCTTTTCTGATGGCAATTTATTTCCAAAAAATGAACAAGGAAGAAACTACATATCTGACTGAAGCAATGATGAAATCCGGAAGGCTGGTGGACCTGTCGGCAATAGAGGGTATAAAGGTGGATAAGCATAGCACCGGAGGCGTAGGAGATAAGACGACGCTGGCGCTGGGGGCAATGGTGGCCTCCTGTGGTGTTCCTGTGGCAAAGATGTCCGGGCGAGGTCTGGGACATACTGGCGGCACCATAGATAAGCTGGAGTCGATTCCGGGCTTTTCCATTGAGCTTTCAATAGAGGATTTTATAAAAAACGTCAACGATATAAAGCTGGCGGTCATAGGCCAGTCAAAGGATTTGGCCCCCGCCGATAAAATGCTCTATGCCCTAAGGGACGTAACTGGCACGGTAGATAATATCAGCCTTATAGCCAGCAGTGTAATGTCTAAAAAGCTGGCGGCTGGTGCCGATGCTATAATTTTAGATGTTAAAACCGGAGACGGTGCCTTTATGAAGGATATAGAGGATTCCTTTCTGCTGGCAAAGGAAATGGTGGATATAGGTACCTCTATGGGAAGAGAAACAGTGGCGATTATAACCGATATGGAACAGCCCCTAGGTCTTGCTATAGGTAATAGCCTAGAGGTTAAGGAGGCCATATTGACGCTGAAGGGCAAGGGTCCTGAGGACTTTTCAGAGCTATGCTTAAATTTGGGTGCTCATATGCTGCTATTGGCAAAAAATGCAGCTACCCTCCAGGAGGCCAGGGAGAAAATTATGGCTTCCATAGCTTCTGGCAGAGCATTGGAGACCTTCAAGGCCTTTGTGAAGGGTCAAGGGGGAGATATCGCCTATATCGAGGATACGGAGCTGCTGCCGAAGGCCAACAGGGTGGAGGCCCTTCTGGCGGAGAAAGCGGGCTATATTCATGGAATCGAAGCTGAGGCTGTCGGCCTTGGCGCCTTGGCACTTGGGGCCGGCAGAGAAAATAAGGAGAGCAGCATCGATTTAAGCGTGGGGCTTGTTTTAAATAAAAAGGTTGGAGACTATGTTGCAGAGGGAGATACCCTTGCATACCTTCATTATAATGATGAGAGTCGACTGAGCGCTGCAAAGGAAAGGCTGATTAAGGCCTTTAGGCTTCAGCCGAAAAAGCCAAAGGAAAGACCGTTGATTTATGGATTGGTTACAAAAAATGGAATAGAAAGATATTAAAGAGCAAGCAGATTAGCTGCTTGCTTTTTTTATGGAAAAATTTAATCCTAGCTAACTTATTCTCTCTACAAGTATAATGACCTATTTAGATGGATAACATAAAAATAAATACAAATAGGGAGGTTTAGTTATAATGAAATTTACTGCTAAAATACTTAGTGGATTGCTTATTGTAATGATGATATTCACTTTTTCTACCCCTCAAGCAGAGGCTCAACCCTTTGAAATAAATGCCAGATCCGCAGTTTTGATCGATCAAGCCACCGGAACGGTATTATATGAGAAAAATCCCAATGAGGCATACCCTCCTGCCAGCGTAACCAAGATCATGACTATGCTGCTGGTTATGGAAGCCATCGATAGCAATAGGATCACTTTGGAGGATAAGGTGGTCATAAGCGAGCATGCCTCCAGCATGGGAGGAACACAGCTGTATCTTGAGCCCGGTGAGGTTAAGACGGTTGAGGAGCTTATGAAGGGCATTGCAATACGCTCAGCCAATGATGCCAGTGTAGCAGTTGGAGAGCATATATCCGGTACAGAGGAGCTATTTGTCCAGAGAATGAATGAAAGAGCAAAAGAGCTGGGGATGAATAATACGAATTTTGTAAACAGCAACGGACTGCCAGCGGAAGGACATACGATGTCTGCCTATGATATCGCTTTGATGTCTAAGGAGCTTTTAAAGCATAAGGATATTCATAGATGGCTGACAACCTGGATGGATACGGTGGTGGTGGGTAAGAAGGAATCTGTACAGGAGCTGGTAAATACCAACCGACTGATCCGTACCTATGATGGAGCCAATGGTATAAAGACTGGTTCAACCGGGGAGGCACTATATTGCTTGTCGGCTTCGGCCACAAGGGGCAATACCACCTTTATTGCAGTTATAATGGGTGCCCCAACCACTCAGGTTAGATTTGGTGAGGCTTCAAAGCTTTTGGATTATGGCTTTGCAAACTATGACACGGTGGATATCGCCACAAAGGACAGCAAGGTAGGAGCAGTACCGGTGCAAAAGGGAGTTCTATTGGAGGCAGATGTGGTTGCCAAGGAGGACTTAAAGCTTCTAATGAAGAAGGGTGAGGAGGGCAATGTAAATAAGGAGGTAATAATACCTCAATTCGTACAGGCCCCTCTTAAAAAGGGAGATAAAATAGGTGAAATAATAGTAACGATGGATGGCAAGGAGCTGGGACGTGTAGATGTGGTTGCAGCTGACAACATAGAAAAGGCATCACTGCTGGATATAATGATAAGAATGTTTAGAAGATTTACAAGATAATATAAAAGGGAAGGCAAAGCCTTCGTGATATAAGAAAACATGGTAAAAATACAGTAAAATCAATATTTCATGGCAAGGGACGGTACTAAAAACAGAATATCGAAGGTGAAGGGGATACTATGTGAATGGTGTCCCTTTTCCCATTGAATACCTATCATTCTCCTAATCCCTTTCCTTTAGCGGTAGAGTCGCCATAACGGAAAAGAACGGAATCGATTGACATATACAGGATTTTTGAGGAAATCGTTTAGGATATTTGACTTTCAATTATCAAAGTGATAATATTGTCATAAGCTGTTAGGAGGGAAAGTTATGGAACAAAAAGTTATGGATTGCTTTACACACCCAATAAAATGCAAACTGTTATTAGAGCTATATTCTGCCGGAAAAGCAACCGCTAAACAACTTGCAGAAATATATAACGATATTCCACAGGCAACCCTATACCGCTACTTGAAACGTATGACAAATGACGGCATTTTAAAAGTAGTCGAAGAAAATCAAGTAAGAGGAACGGTAGAAAAAACCTATGCGGTTGCCATTGATTTAGATTCCAGTGGGCAGGAGCTAATTGGTACAAACGCAGGTGATGCATATATGCAAATGTTTATGCAGTATTTTTTTGGCTTTATCAAACGGTTTCAAGAGTATTGTAAAAAACCAGATATAGATATTCCAAAAGACCAGTCGGGCTTTTCACTTGCGCCGATATATGCAACCGATGAAGAACTGGCATCTGCAATAGATGAATACGCGAAAATCATACAGCCGCTTTATAAGAATAAGCCCACGCCGGATAGAAAATTACGAACTTTAGGCTTGATTATTTCACCGCCTGAAACTTACGAAAAATAAATCTTCATGAATAATTTATAAAAGGAAAAAACCTGCCCAAAAGGGCAGGTTTAATATGCTATCCTAATTTATTACTCATTATTCTCACTATAACATTTTAGGGCTTCTCCGATAAATTTAGATGCACCATTGCAGTATTTCTTATTGGTCACCTCAATATATGCAGGATTTGATAAATAAAGCTCCGACATAAGACCCCAATAGTTGTCGCCATATCCATTTTTATAATCTCATGCTTTTCTCTGGCCATATTATCCATTTCTTCGACAATTTGCCGAATCTCCTTTGAAGAAGGATCTTTACTTAAGTCAGATGTAAGCTTCTCCATTAGTTCATTTGTTTTACTCAAATAAAAATCCAAATTATTTTTTATCGTATCAAATCCTTCCATTATAGCTGTAGTGTTACCAATATTTTCCTTAATAGCTTCAGTAAATTTTTCTATACTTCCAAACTAACTCATATCAAATTCTTTAAAGCTCATACACTTCTCTCCTTTTACAAGTTTGTCTAATAATCTCAATAAACTAGATTGTCCAAGGGACTCTCTTCTTGACATTATATTATCACTATGATAATATAATCGTACAGATAATATTTAAATCATCGTGGAATGGGATAAATTCTGTTGGTAAACGAGGAGGAAAACACATGAAGGCGATCATCACATGGCTTTTGATGAATGACACATTTCAAAAGATAAGCTACGTATCAATGTTGGGTTAAATGAAACCTAAAACAAAAACACTATAGAATAAATAAGGAGGTTTGTTGATGGATATATTGATGAATAATTTGCCAATCTTAATGCCACTTTTTGTTGCCCAAATCGTTTTTGGCCTGATTGCTCTCGTTCATGTGTTGAAACACCCGCATTATCGCTTCGGAAACAAAGTTATGTGGGCTTTCATTGTAATGATCGTGAATATAATCGGCCCGATTGTCTATTTTATTTTTGGCAGGGGTGAAGAACAATGAATGTGCTAACCATCAATCAGTTGTCAAAAAGCTTCGGAACGCAAAAGGTAATTGACAATCTAAATTTTTCCGTGCCGGAAGGTACTATTTTCGGATTTATCGGGCAAAACGGCGCGGGTAAAACAACAACCATGAAAATGGTGTTGGGGCTGCTGGAGGCTGATAGCGGAGAGATTACCGTTTGTGGTGAAGCCGTGAGCTATGGGCAGACAAAAACAAACCGGAGTGTTGGGTATTTGCCTGATGTCCCCGAATTTTATAATTATATGAACCCGCTGGAATACCTTGCCCTTTGCGGCAAAATTGCTGGACTTTCCAAATCAGAAACCAAAGGCCGAAGCGATGAACTTCTATCCCTTGTGGGGCTTAATGGCGTAAAAAAACGTATCGGCGGCTTTTCTCGTGGCATGAAGCAACGGCTTGGTATAGCGCAGGCCTTGCTTACGCGCCCCAAGTTGCTTATTTGTGATGAACCGACAAGCGCCCTTGACCCTGTTGGACGTAAAGAAATACTAGATATTCTTCAAAAAATTAAAGGCACGACAACTGTCGTTTTTTCAACGCATATTTTATCAGATGTAGAGCGTATTTGTGACCGAGTGGCTGTACTGCATAATGGCAATATAGCTATCAGTGGGACGCTTTCCGAAATTAAAACGATGCACGGGAAAGACAGCCTTTTCTTAGAGTTTTCCCAGGCTGCAGAAGTTAAACAGTTCAAGGCTTGTGCGAAAATAAAGCCGCTACTTCCTCATGTGGAAGAAAGCGAAACAGAAATCATTTTACATGGCGTTGATATAGTCCATATTCAGCGTATCGTTATTTCTGTACTTGCTGAAACCGGCTTGTGTCCAACAAAAATGGAAATAATGGAGCCGTCCCTTGAAAACCTGTTCCTGGAGGTGGTAAAATGAGTGGGTTTATTGCATTTTCAAAAAAGGAAATCACAGAAAATACTCGGAATTTCAGGCTGCTTATTATGCTTACCATTTTTTTTATCTTTGGTGTGATGAGTCCGTTGCTGGCTAAATTCACGCCGCAGCTTATGGAAGTCGTTATGCCGAATCTTGCAGAAGCATTTGAGAATCCTACCGCATTAGATTCGTGGATGCAGTTCTATAAAAATGTTTCGTCCCTTGGCCTTAGTTTGACAATCATACTTTTTAGCAGTTGTTTGTCCAGTGAATATGCCAAAGGTACACTCACAATCATGTTGACAAAAGGCTTGTCGCGCCCGACTGTGATACTATCAAAGTTTTCTGTTGCTGCGGCCATTCTAACCGTTAGTTATTGGCTGTCTTTTGGTGTCACCTACGGCTATACAGTGTATCTCTGGCCGGGTGCATCGCTACCGCATATCTTTTTTGCAGCCTTTGCTCTGTGGATTGCAGGATTACTATATTTATGTATTCTCATGCTTGGCTGTGTGCTGTTCCAGCAGGCCTTTACAAGTATCCTCTTTTTGTTGGTTATAACGGTGATCATGGGATTGTTGGAGCAGATAGAGCAAACCGCAGGGTATAGCCCAGTCATTTTAGTAGCAAAAAATGTTGATTTGCTTTCTGGGGCGGTGACAGTCTCGTATTTTATAATACCGCTGATTATTTCGGTTTTTATGTCGGCTGCATTATTGACTATGTCTATTGTCGTATTCAATAAAAAGCTGTTATAGCAAATAGTTTTGTTTATAAGAAATGAAAATGTAATGATACCCGCCTCAACTGGAAATAAAAAAACCGTTGTTGCGGGTTTTTATGTAGTTTTACATTTAAAACTGTATTTATGATATAATATATATCTAGATATCGACAAATACTGAGGTGAAATAATGAAGGTAATAGTCAGTCACCAAAATTTAGACTTTGACGCTCTCGCCAGCATGGTGGCCTGCTCAAAGCTCTATCCCGATGCCACAATGTTTTTTGCAGGCAAGCTGGGAGAAGAGGTAAAAAAGTTTTATTCACTGTATAAGAATGTACTGCCGATACAGACAGGCAGCCAGGTAGACTTAGAGGAGGTAGAGGCATTATACATAGTGGATGTCAATGTTCCCCAAAGAATAGGGAAATTCAAGGATTTACTAAATAAGGACATACCAATAGTGGTATACGATCATCATAAGATAAATGAAAAATCCATAAGCACCGGTGAGCAAATCATATTGCCCTATGGAGCCTGTGCCACGATACTGGTGCAGGAAATTATGAAAAAAAGCATCCCCATAACCCCCTTTGAGGCGACGGTTATGGCTTTAGGCATATATACCGATACAGGAAGCCTTGTCTTCAGCAGCACCACCTATCAGGATGTGGAGGCGGCTGCTTTTTTGCTGAAATCAGGGGCAAATCTAGCAGTTATTAAGGAATTTCTGGGAGTCTCAATGAATCAACAGCAGGACCAGTTGTTCTCAACATTATTAGATGGGCTGGAGCTACTGGATGTCAATGGCTTTCAGGTGGCGATCTCCACACTTACACAGGAGGAGTTTCTAGGAGAGCTGGGCATGATATCAGAAAAGCTGATGACAATAAAGCGTTGTGATGCAGTATTTCTGGTGGTAAAAATGCTAGATCGTTGCTATATAGTGGGTAGAAGTGCAGTAGATGAAGTAAATATACCCTACATATTAGAAGTATTTGGTGGTGGCGGTCATATGAAGGCTGCCTCCGCCACCATTAAAGATGGAAACCCTGAGCAAATTAAGCAGCAGCTGGTGGCGCTTTTATACAAAAGAGTTAAGCAACAGACTGTTGCTAGGGAAATTATGAGCTACCCCGTTAAAACGGTTTTTGACGACATGTCGGTGGAGGAAGTCAATAAAATAATGCTGCGATACGGACATACCGGAATGCCTGTCATAAAAGGTGAGAAAATAGTCGGTATTATATCCAGAACAGATATAGACAAAGCAATAGTCCATGGTCTAACCCATGCTCCTGTAAAGGGCTTTATGACCAGCAATGTGATGAGCATAGACGCCAATACACCTATCAATGAGATAAACCAGCTATTTGTAAAGCATAATATCGGTAGAGCTCCGGTGGTGGAAGAGGGTAGGATCGTCGGGATAGTTACTAGAACCGACCTACTTAAGATAATCCACGGCATTAACTATCCCAACTGGTATAAAAAGACCTTCGAGGAAATTGGTGCCGGAGATGCCGTTAACTGCAATGAGCTGATGGAAAAGCTACCCCATGACATACTAAATATATTAAAGCTGGCAGGCAAGGTGGGGGATGAGCTCGATAAAAGGGTATATGTTGTGGGTGGATTTGTAAGGGACCTAATATTGGGAACAAACAACTGGGATATAGATTTGGTGATAGAGGGAGATGGCCTACAATTTGCCGAAAGCCTAAACAAAGAGCTAAAGGGAGAAACGAAGCTATATCATCAATTCGGTACTGCCTTAATCACACTTGCCAACGGAAAAACCATAGATATTGTCACAGCCAGAAGGGAGTATTACGAATATCCTGCTGCCCTTCCCAAAATTGAGGAGAGCACCATATGGAGTGATTTGTTTAGGAGAGATTTTACGATAAATTGCATGGCACTATTGCTTAATAAGGAGGTCTTCGGAGGCCTCATAGATTATTTCGGCGGCATGAGGGATCTAAAGGATAAAAAGATAAGAGTACTGTATAATTTAAGCTTTATAGAGGACCCGACACGAATATTCAGAGCTATCCGCTTTGCCTCCCGCTTTGGCTTTGATATAGAGCCGGAAACAAAGAACTTTATGCTGCAGGCGGTAAACAACCAAATGATATCAAAGCTCAGTGATGACCGAATAAGGGAGGAGCTGCTGCAGATAATGAAGGAAAAGAGCATATGCGATAGTCTTCTGATGCTGCAGGAGACTAAGGTATTTAGCTCTCTGCATCCTGACCTTAGGGTGAGCAAGACGATATTGGATAATATATGTAATGTAGAGGACTCCATCCGACAGTTTAAGGATTTGCACGATGGGGAGATCAACCAGCTGCTGATTATTATTATGCAGCTGCTGTCGGAGTTCCCACTGGAGGAGCTGGAGACAATTATTAAACGCTTTACATTGAACAAGGCATTGGAAAGACAGATATTGCAGACTCTGGGTGAGCGGCAGCAGCACTATAGCCTGCTATCAACAGAAACCCTAGATTCCTTTGAGCTGTACAAGAGCCTCAAGGGACTGCAAATCGAAACCCTGATATTTTATTATAATGACTGCAATCACTCCTCTGTCAGACACTACATTCTTTATTATCTGCTGAAGCTGAAGCATATTGCTATAGAGCTAGCCGGCAAGGAGCTTAAGGAATGGGGAATAAAGCCGGGACCCATTTATACTAGGGTGCTGGAGGAGGTTTTAAGGGCTAAGGTTAAGGGATATATATATAGTCGGCAGGAGGAAATAGACCTTGCCCACAAAATATTAAAGGAACTGAGGGGAGAATAATATGCTGAATCTTAATAGAATCTTATTTACTTTGCCGGGGATACTTCTGGCTATAACCTTTCATGAGTTTGCCCACGCATATGTTGCCTATAGGTTTGGAGACTCCACTGCTGAGCATCGTGGACGCTTAACCCTGAATCCCTTCGCCCATATTGATATTGCAGGATTTTTAATGCTGCTGGTGGCAGGCTTCGGTTGGGCTAAGCCAGTGCCGATAAATCCAAATAATTTTTCCAATAGAAAATTAGGAAATCTTATGGTTTCGTTGGCGGGAGTAACCATGAACATAATATTGGCGATAATCCTAACGCTGCTGCTGGCAATGCAATATAAATACGGCAGCATAGCTATCGTTGAGAGTATATTATCGAATGCTATAATGATCAATGTCGGCTTTGCATTATTCAACCTGCTGCCAATTCCACCGCTGGATGGCTCCAAGGTAATTTTGGCCTTCCTTCCCCCGCAGGCGGAGTATCATTACTATAAATATCAAAGATATTCCTATGCGATATTGTTTGGACTGCTGTTTTTTAATATTTTAGATATCATACTATATCCTGCAATCGACTTTATACTATCACTTTTAACTATACTACTGAATGTAGTGCTATAGGGGGTAATTATGGCTTACAATATTAAGCTTCAAGCCTTTGAAGGTCCCTTTGACCTGCTGTTTCATTTGATTGAGAAAAATGAAATAGATATATATGACATACCGATAAATCAGATTACGGAGCAGTACATTGCTTATATCAGATCACTGGAGGAGCTGGATCTGGAAATTACCAGCGAATTTCTGGTTATGGCTGCCACATTGCTGGAGATTAAGTCCAAGATGCTGCTGCCGGTAGAGGTGGT
Organism: Natronincolaceae bacterium; assembly: GCA_048264125.1. Lineage (GTDB taxonomy): Bacteria > Bacillota > Clostridia > Peptostreptococcales > Natronincolaceae > M1-B18. The sequence continues at coordinate 26,076 of JBLXDM010000004.1, read as the reverse complement.
GGAGGACCAGCAGCTGGAGTTTGAGGATATAGACCCTAGAAGCGAGCTGGTGAGAAAGCTTTTAGAATACAAAAAGTACAAGCTGGCGGCTGAGGCCTTCAAGGACCGTGAGGATTTTTCCAGTAGGCTGTATTTCAAGCCCCAAGAGGAATTTATTCCTGATACTGAGGATTATGATAGGCTTTTAGAGAATATGGAAATGCAGGACCTTATAGCGGCATTACAAAAGGCTCTGAAGGGGAAGCATCAGGGAAATACCATAAATACCAGCATCCGTCAGCTGCAGAGGGATTCCTTTACAATAGAGGAGAAGATCAACACCTTGCTGGAAATGCTGGACTCTAATCCTAAGCTCTCATTTAACAGGCTATTCCATAATATAAGCACCAAAAATGAGATTATAACCACCTTCTTAGCTCTGCTGGAGCTCATAAAGCTAAGGCGTATAACAGTAATGCAGGATGAATGCTTTACCGATATTTCTATAGAAAAAATAATAATTTACTAGGTCGAGGTGTACCATGAACAATGAAGAGATAAAATCTATAGTAGAAGCCGTATTATTTGCCTGGTCAGATCCTCTATCAATAAAGGAATTAAGTAAGGTGGTTGAGGTGGAGGTAAAGGCTTTAGAGGGTATTATAAAGGAAATGATGGACGAGTTCAGCTACAATAGAAGGGGTATTCAGATTATAAAAATGAATGATTACTACCAGCTGGCAACAAAGTCCGAGTACTACGAATATGTACAGCGGCTGATGGAGCCAAAGCAAAACAAGGGCTTAACTCAGGCAGCGCTGGAGACCCTTGCAATCATTGCGTATCGACAGCCTATAACAAAGGCGGAGATAGAGTCCATTAGGGGAGTTAAATGCGACAAGGCCATAAGCACCCTGTTGGAAAAGGAAGTCATAGAGGAAAAGGGAAGACTAGAAAAGACCGGTCGGCCAATCCTGTACGGTACAAATATAAACTTCCTAAAAACCTTCGGACTGAAGTCCCTAGAGGACCTGCCGGAAATCAACGACTTCCAGATGCTGGGGGAGGATGAAGAGGCCTTGAAGGATATGTATTTTAAATAAAGAAGTCACGGGGACGCTTTGCTTGACACGTTTATAAGTCAAACAAAGCGTCCCCGTGACCTTTACTATAATATCAGCATGACCTCACGTATTATCTTTGACGCAACAGCAGTGGAAACCCCAGTCGGATCATAGTCGGGAGCCAGCTCCACGATATCTGCACCTACTATATTTAAACCGGAAATCTTCTTGATTATCTTCATCATATCACTAAAGGATACACCACCGGGCTCAGGTGTTCCTGTACCTGGGAAGATGGAGGGGTCCAGTATATCTAGGTCTATGGTCAGATAAACCGGATTGTCCTTAATGATTGCTATTGCCTCATCCAGCTTTTCATAGCCGAATTTATTCATAAAGGTATGTCCTGCATCGGCCCAATCGAATTCTTCCTTTAAGCCAGAACGGATTCCGAACTGGAAAATACGTCCATCCCCAAGGAAGTCCCAGATTCTCTTGATAACAGTAGCGTGGGATAAGGACTCACCCATGTAATCGGATCTAAGGTCAGTATGGGCATCGAAGTGGACCACCATTAAATCTGGATATTTTTTGTGCAGCACCTCCACAGCAGGCAGGGTAACAAGATGCTCGCCACCTATCATGCAGGGCTTTTTATCGGCGTCAGTAACTGAAGTTACAAAGTCACCTATTGTTTTTAATACCAGATCACGGTTGCCAAAGCTAAAGCTTAAATCACCGGCATCATGTACTTTATTTTCCTCCAGCTCTATATCTAAATAGGGGCTGTAGGTTTCAAGGCCATAGGAATCTATTCTGATTTTGCTGGCAGCAAAGCGAGAGCCAGGTCTAAAGGAGCTGGTACCGTCGTAGGGGGCTCCAAATAATACGACCTTCGATTCCTCCAGCTCAGCATCGCAGCCAATGAAACGATATTGATTAAACATTTCCATTGTTGAAAAACTCCTTCACGTAGTTTGGTAGAGCAAAGGCGCCTAAATGGAGGTCAGTATTATAATATTTAGTCTTTAAGCCTAAATTGTTCCATACATCAGCCTTGATGTCCTTGGTTGGGTGGAACTTTTTAGATGCAAAGCCAAACAGCCAGTAACCGGATGGATACGTAGGAATTTGAGCCTGATATACATGCACCTCAGGGAAAATCTTCTTCAGCTTGCTGTTGGCACGAACGGCCTCCTTAGCAAATTGCTCGTAAACAGGGCTTTCATTTTGGTTAATTAAGATACCATTCTCAGTAAGCGCATTGAAGCAATCGGTATAGAACTCTGTAGTAAACAGTCCTTCTCCAGGGCCTACAGGGTCTGTAGAGTCAATGATAATTAAATCATATACGTTATTTTTGTCCTTCATATAGGCAACACCGTCTTCATAGTATAAAGCCAGCTTTGGATTTTCTAGTTCATTTGAGATAGTCGGGAAGAAATCCTTAGCTACATCGCAAACCATTTTATCGATCTCAACCATGTCAACATGCTGAACCTGTGGGTATCTTAATACTTCTCTTGCGGTACCGCCATCTCCACCACCAATGATAAGTACATTTTTAATTTCAGGATTTACCGCCATTGCCACGTGGGTTATCATATCATGATAAACGAATTCGTCCTTTTCAGTAACCATTACTAGACCATCCAAAGTCATTAGTTTTCCGTATTCGGCTGTCTCAAATACATCCACCTGTTGAAAATCGCTGTGGTCAGAAAATAAATGCCTCTTTACCTTTAGTGAAAGGCGAACATTATCAGTTTGCTCCTCTGTGTACCATAATTCCATTTTAAATTCCTCCTTATTATGTATGTAATCAAATTATACCCTTAATTTTTACAGTAAAAAATCAAGCAAGCACAAAGGCCCCCTTGATATACTATGCGAAAATACTCTAAACATAGATATTATACAACCTTCAGGTAGATATTATACAGCGATACAATATTTATGTCTTTACAGCAAAGGCCTAAAAGGATGGTGGACTTGAAACCCAGAGAACCTCTGCATTTTTAATGCCGGTATTCTCAAGATAATGGGTTTGGCTGGACTTAAAATAGAAGCTTTCACCCTTTTTAATTTTATATTTTTTATTACCAAAATGAAGGGTTATAGCCCCCTTAAGCACATATCCGAATTCCTCGCCCTTGTGGGGGTCCTCTACATTGCTTTTGCCATTGGGCTCCAGCTCAATTAGAATAGGCTCCATAGCATTTTTCTGAGCATTTGGTATTAGCCACGAAACCCTATGAAGGCTCTCCTCATTAGCGGAGGTGTAGATATCCTCCTTAGTAAATACAATCTTGTCCTGTACATCCTCATTGAAGAACTTTTTAACATCTGTGCCCAGAGCCTCCAGTATATCCATCAGAGTGGCTATAGAGGGAGAGGTAATATCTCTCTCAATCTTAGATATAAAGCCCTTGGTTAAGTCACAACGCTGTGCGAGCTCCTCTTGAGTCAATTCATTCAAAATCCTTAATCGCTTAATTCTACTGCCTATGTCCAAGCTAACACCTCACCGGTAGATACTTCAAAGCTTCAATAAGCTGAGTAACGGTATTTTAATTTCCTAACAGTAAACTTTGTGTTTACCTATATTAAATATAATGATTTTTAAAAAAAAGTCAATATGTTTTTAATAAAAACCGACAAAAGAATTATTCAAATTTAAAATGCAGGTTTAAAGATATATCAGTGTCTAATTTCAGCTATTTTTGGAAAAAATAAGTAATATTATATTTCAAAGGGTGATATCATGCTTATTCTGTATATTTCAATTGTATTAATAGCCATATTACTGCTGGTATCCCTGTCCAGTATCAAAATAAAAATAAAGCTTTTAAAGGATAATAGCTGTGAGGAGATCATATTTCATTTTTATGCCCTCTACGGCCTTATTAAGTATCGCATGGAGATACCCTTTGTCGAAATAATGAACAAAAGCAATTCGGTGGCTGCAACTGAAATCAACTCGGATATAGAAATTACAAATAAAGAGACGGTTAAGCAGCATAAGAATAGAGAATTCAGCTGGAGGGAGCTGGAGACTATTTATAATAAAGCTAATCTAATGTATAAAAGGTACAGGATGGGAATTCGGTATATAAATAAAAGGCTGGTAATGGAGGATATATCCTGGACCACAGAGGTCGGGGTATCGGATGCTGCCGCCACTGCAATAACAACAGGTGTTTTTTGGGCGGTGAAATCAAATATTGTTGCTCTTTTAATAAAAAAAATGTCCTTAAAAAGCTACCATGTCAATGTCCTTCCATATTATGGGGCAGACAAATTTAATACCTCGTTGGACTGTATAATAACCCTGAAAATAGGCTATATTATTATTGCAGGCTTGAAAATTTTATTTAAAAGTAAATAGATAAGGTTGGTGAAAATGATGGCTAGTCATCCTATTGAGGCTTTAATGAAGACTACAATGGAAAGCATTAAAGAAATGGTGGACGTGAATACAATAGTAGGGGATCCTGTAGAAACACCGGACGGGACAGTTATAATTCCAATCTCTAAGGTTTCCTTTGGCTTTGCTTCCGGCGGCGGGGATTATGCAATGGAGAAGGAAGAGAAGGATAAAAAGGATAGTAATAAGGAGAATGGAGAGGGCCAGGATAAGCCTCAGCCCAAATTCCCCTTTGCAGGTGGTGCAGGAGCAGGTGTTTCTGTGCAGCCGGTTGCTTTTATGGTGGTGGGCAATGGACATATTAAATTGATGCCTGTTGATCAAAGAGCAAATATGATTGATAATTTAATAAATATGACCCCGGAGGTCATTAATAAGCTTCAGGCCATGGTTAACAAAAGAGGCGCAAAGGGCCGAAGCTTTGAACAAGATATTATTAGCTATGATTAAGAGGACCGAAAAAGTCCTCTTTTTTTATGGATATTTAATAAAGGGATATTTGATACTTACGCCAAAGAAAGCTATAATAGATATAAATAGTATAAGGTGGGGGGAAGCTTATGGATATAAAGGAAGCTATTGAGTTGATATGGAATAATCGAAAGTATAGTACAAATGATCCCAAAACCGCAATAAGTCATTTAAATGAAGAGGTGGCAGAGTCCCTGAAGGAATTGATGAAGGGTAATGTAGATAAAGCAAAAAGAGAGCTGCAGGATGCTATGTCCTGTTTATTTATAGCAATGAAGGTGCTGGATGTGGACCCTGAGGAGGCAGTTAAAAAGCAGATAGAGCAGATGCGGAGAAGGCATAATAAAATTATGATTCTGAAGAATGATAAGGTTGAAATATTAGTAGATGGTGCCATAAAGGGCGGCTGGTCCATATGGAGCGAAGAGGATGTTCAGGAGGCTGAAAAGATAGCAAAGGAATTTGGCTGTGAGATCATAAGAGAAAATGATGCAGAATGATTAAAGATTAAGGATTAGAGAATAATGAATAGTGAATAGTGCAAAATCAAAGATGCTTTAGGGAATTTTTTCTGTCCCTTGAAGCATTTTTTTAATGGCTAATTTTATTAATACCTCTAATTTAAACCAGTATGACTGAAAATTTAAATGCAGATAATAAGCTATGGTATTAAATAAAGTCATATGAGGTGAAAAAAAGTGAAAAAGAAGCGTTTATTGATTCTCGTTTTAGCCATTTGTATCAGCAGCATAGGCTTTGTGTATGGAGATAACGGCTTTGAGCATCCGGTGTCCGGTGAGGCTGCAATAGTTATGGATACAGCTACAGGCAGAATATTATATGAAAAAAGCATACATCAGAAAATGCCTATGGCCAGCACAACAAAGATCATGACGGCTTTACTGGCCCTGGAACATATTCCACTAGAGGATTATGTCACTGTAGACCCAGCAGCGGTGGGTGTTGAGGGCTCATCAATATATCTTAAGGCCAATGAAAAAATTAAATTGATAGATTTAGTCTACGGACTGATGCTTAGATCAGGTAATGACGCAGCAGAGGCAGTGGCCATAGCGGTTTCAGGCTCAGTTGAAGCCTTTGCAGAGCTGATGAATGCCAGAGCCAAGGAGCTGGGGGCAAATAATACAAATTTTATGAATCCCCATGGACTTACCCATCAGCAGCATTATACTACGGCCTATGACCTTGCTATCATAACGAGGGCGGCAATGCACAACCCTTCCTTTAAGGAGATATCAAGGTCAAAGTATTGGAGAGCTGAGAGAGATAATGAATATAATTATTTTGTTAATAAGAATAAAATTCTAAGTATTGTAGAGGGTGGGGACGGCGTTAAAACAGGTTACACAAAAAATGCCGGACGCTGCCTGGTTGCCTCCGCCACAAGGGATAGCATGCAGTTCATAGCCGTAACACTAAATGACGGCAACTGGTTCAATACCACCAAGGAGCTGCTGGACCAAAGCTTTAGCCTCTATAAGCCCCACATTGTATATAATGCGGATGCTTTGGTGGGTAGTATAGCAGTCGTCGATGGGCAAAGCGGTAGTGTAAATCTTATGGCTTCCAAAGACATAATAATTCCCGTCAAGGAGGAGGAGCTAGATAAGGTAATGACTAAAATAGAATATCCGGAAAGCATAGCTGCTCCGATAATTAAAGGACAGACGGTAGGAAAAATATATACCTATTTAGACCAGGAGCTTATCAATACCACTAATTTATATACAGAAGAGGGGATAGAGAAATTAACCCTCAAGGATAAAATCTACAGATTCTTTAAGATAAATAAGTAATTGAGAAAATTGCACTTGAACTTGGGAGTCCATATGTATTTGAGCTTATATAAAGTTAAGAGATTATCGCACATTCTCCGAGGCTACTGAAAAAAGTCCATTTATATGGGCTTTTTTATATGAGAAACTTTATATGAGCTAATAAATATATGGTAAAATATATATGTAAATATAGAAGGAGGCTGGCATAAAATGAGGCTATTATTGTTTTTAGCAAAGGGAGTAGAGCTGATTGAGGCAAGCGGCTTCATTGATGTATTTGGTTGGGATAGGCATTACAATAGAGGAAGTGTGGAGGTTGTTACCTGTGGCATAAGGCAGGAGATCGTCAGCTGCTTTAATATACCCCTTAAGGTAGACCTGCTGCTGGAGGAGGTAAAGGCAGAGGATTTCGATGCTCTAGCAATTCCCGGTGGCTTTGGAGAATACGGCTTTTATGAGGATGCATATAATGAAAGTCTTTTAGAGCTTATATTGAAATTCAACACGCTTAAAAAACCAATAGCATCGGTCTGTGTAGGGGCTCTCCCCATTGGAAAAAGCGGTGCCCTAAAGGATAAAAAAGCCACCACCTATCATTTGGCGGGAGGCAAAAAGCAAAAGCAGCTGGAGGAGTTTGGCTGTAGGCTGGTGACAGACGAACCAATAGTTGTGGAGGATAATATCATTACCTCCTGGGGGCCCTCAACAGCAGTAGAGGTGGCCTTTAAGCTGCTGGAGCTGCTGACCTCCAAAGAGCATGCACTGGAAACCAGAAGAAATATGGGCTTTTAAAGACACTGGAGGTAGATGACATGATTACAAGGGCTAAAAAAGGCAGAAGAAGAAGAGGACTTACTGTGCTTCAAGGGGGCTACAAAAGGATAGTCACGTATGGATTAGCAGTATTTACGGTATGGTTTGTCATACACGCTATAGCCATCACTGTTGATGGTCTCAGAGATGAGCTGAATAAGGCAGATGTTGCAGTAGTGTTGGGGAATAAGGTGGAGGTAAGCGGTGCACCCTCACCTACCTTAAAGGGAAGGCTGGATAGAACAGTAGAGCTGTATACCAGCGGTTACTTTGATAGTATAATAGTAAGCGGTGGTGTAGGTAAGGAGGGCCATGATGAGGCCTTCGTTATGAAGGAATATTTGGTTGAAAAGGGAGTACCACATGATATTATTATAGCTGACAGCAATGGCTACAACACTGCCTTAACTGCTGAAAACAGCAGACAGATAATGGAGGAGCAGGGCTTTGAATCCCTTATGATAATTACACAATTTTTCCATATATCCAGAAGCAAATTGGCCTTTAAGCAGCAGGGCTTAACAGAAATATACGGAGCCCATGCAAAGGACTTTTTTGTAAGGGACATCTACTCAGTCTTCAGAGAGTTTTTTGCCTATTATAAATATTTGCTGCTTTAGAAGGCGGCAGGGGAGATTAGAATTATGAAAATCATTGATTTAACGCAAACTATAGAGGAAAATATGCCGGTTTTCCCCGGAACAGAGGCGCCAAGGCTAAATACCGCCAATACCGTGGAGGAGCATGGCTTTGCAGAGCTCAAAATCACCATGTACACCCATACAGGAACCCATATCGATGTTCCGGCCCATATGCTTAAAGAGGGAAGGCGCTTAACCGATTATGCAGCTGAGGATTTTGTCGGCAGGGCTGTACTGGTGGACGTAACGGAGGCAAAAGGAGAAATTTCATTGCAGCAGCTAATGCCATATGAGGCTCTGATTAAGGAGTCGGATTTTATAATTCTCAAGACCGGCTGGAGCGGGCTTTGGGGCAGCAAGGAATATTTCGAAGGCTTTCCGGCATTGACGGAGACAGCCTGTGATTGGCTTCTTCAATTTAAGCTAAAGGGTATAGGAATTGATGCTATTTCAATAGACGCTATGGAGACAAAGGATTTTGCTATCCACTACAGGTTTTTTAACAGGGAAATGATAATAATAGAAAACCTCACTAATCTAAATGCAATCGGAAGAGATAGCTTCATGTTCTCATGTCTTCCTTTAAAGATAAAGGATGCCGACGGCTCACCCGTAAGGGCAATTGCAATGGTAGAGTTATAAAAAGCATAAGGGAAGTGATGAATTGGAAATCATTGTTTTTTCAATAATCGGCTGCTTTATATTATTTGCACTAATTGCAGCGGCAGTTAAAATGGCAGTAAAAGAGGTAGTACATGAATTTAAAGAGGAATTGTTTGATGAGCTGAAGCTTTTGAGCCTTGAAGCTGCTAAGGCCAGAGATAAGCAACAATAAAATTTACATAAAAGAGGAGAGTGCATATGAAGGTTTTTAAGACAATATTAAATGCAATAATCATTATACTAGCACTGCAGGCTTTATTTGTTACAGTTAATATTACCCTTTCGGGAGTGATTAGCATTGGTAATAGCTTTAGTAGCAGTATTGGGGTAGGGAAGCTGACACCTCAAGAGCTAATGTACCCTTTATTTTTTATTGCCAGTATCTTTTATTACAAAAAAATGAATGAAAAGCCTATGTTATTTGTTGCCACAATAGGACTTTTATCTAAGCTGATATTATATGTCTTCATCCTATTAACCAATAGAGGCTAATAGTAAGGGGGTGCTGCTATGTCCTCAAGCTGTAGAAGTAAAATTAAATACATAAGCTGGGTCCTTTTATTGCTATATACAGGCTTCATGATATATGTGCTCTTTATCAGCGCCTATTATAACAGAGTCGCCGGAGCTGTCAGCTATAATCTGATGCCCTTTAGAACCATAGGCATGTATTTGCGAAATTATAGGAGCTTTGGCTTAGAGCTATGGGCTACCAATCTATTGGGAAATATCATTGTCTTTATGCCCTTGGGGATACTACCCTCGATTATAAGTAAAGGCCTTCGGAGCATTTTCAAAATCCTGCTATTAACTATGCTGCTAAGCCTGACGGTTGAGCTTCTGCAGCTGGCCCTTAGGGTGGGTAGCTTTGATATTGATGATATTATCCTTAATACCATAGGCGGTGGTTTTGGCTATATAGCCTATAGGGTGGCTGGGACTCTTTACCCCCGCCTTAAGGATTGAAAATCTACATAAAGAGGAAAGATTACTCATTAAATAAGGGTGGAAGAAAAAAATACTATTTTTAGGAAAAAAAACAGATGATTTTGCAAATACTAGGTATTGCGATAAAAAGACTCAGCAGACAGAAATGGAGTAAATAAAATGATAAAATGTCGAGCAGGCTGCGGAGCCTGTTGTATAGCACCCTCTATATCAAGTCCTATTCCTGGAATGCCGAAGGGAAAGGCGGCGGGGATTAGATGTATACAGCTTTCAGAGGACAATAAATGCAAACTGTTTGGGGACCCTAGCCGTCCAAGGGTTTGCAGCGTCCTTAGGCCTTCAATGGAAATGTGTGGGGAGACTTCGGAGGAGGCCCTTGAATATTTAAGTACCCTCGAGGCGGCAACAATGCCGGAGAAGCGTAGTTAAAAACAGTAAATGGAGTTGATGGAGATGTTTCATTGCAGAATTGATCAAGAGCTGGAGCTGGTGCTGCTGGATTTTTGTCACACCAGAGAGCTATATAGCCTCATAGAAGGCAATAGATTGCATTTGAGAAGGTGGCTGCCATGGGTGGATGAAACCTCAAGCATAATTCAAGCAGAGGGCTTTATTCAATCAGGTAAAAATCAGTATATATCCAACAATGGCCTTCAAGCGGCTATCCTTTATAATGGCAGGCTGGCGGGGATCATCGGCTACCATTCAATAATTTGGAGAAATAAATCTACTGCAATAGGCTATTGGCTTGCGGAGGAATATCAGGGAAAGGGTATTATGAAGAGGGTCACCAAGGCGATGGTGGATTACGCCATATATCACTTAAATTTACATAGGGTGGAAATAAGGTGTGCAGAAGGCAACAGTAGAAGCAGAGCCATACCCGTCGCCTTGGGCTTTAAGGAAGAAGGCCTCATAAGAGACGCAGAATGGCTGTATGACCATTTTGTAAGCCACATAGTTTATGGTATATTATCGGAGGAGTGGCAGCAAAGGACTGCAGAGCTGTAGTCATATTAGATTTTAAAGGCTTTACAAAAAATGGACAAAGGACTGAGATTAGTGGATAAAACAGAATACATACTAAAGCCCTTTTCAATAGACCAGGCCGAAGGGGTAGCCGAGGTTATAAGGAGGAATTTGCTGGAGGTAAACAGCAAGGAATACCCTGAAGAGGTAATAGCTGCAATGCTTAAGCACTATAGTGGAGAAAACCTGATCCGGCTATCTGAAAGAAGAGACTTTTATGTTATTGAGGAAGCGGGTAAGGTGAAGGCAGTAGGCGGTCTGGAGGAAAACAACATCTATACAGTATTTGTGGACCCGAATTGTCATGGACTGGGCTTAGGGAAGCTCATTATGGAGAAGCTGGAGGCCGTGGCTCTTTCAAAAGGCTATAGCACTACAATCCTGGATGCCAGCTTATCGGCCTATCCCTTCTATGAAAGGTTGGGCTATAGCAAGGTAAGGGAGATTGAAGATGAGGAGTTTGGAAGCGCTATTGTAATGGAAAAGGTATTATAGGTAATCAAGTAAATGAGGTCGGATAGAATATATATGAAATTTGGAGGTAGTACCTATTGATACGAACTATTGCAATAACAAATGATTTAAAATTATTAATGGATACTCCTCTTCAACAGCTGAAGGGTGAAGGTATAAAGTGGTATTGGGTGGACTTTGAAGCCCCTAGCGATGAAGAGGTAGAGCTATTAAAGAATTTTTTTAGATTTCATCCTCTTGCTATAGAGGACTGCCTATATTTTTTACAAAGGCCTAAGCTGGAGTATTATGATACATACAATTTTTTTGTCACTCATTCCTTAGATAGTGAGAGCCTAAATGTAGAGGAGATCAACATATTTGCAGGAGAAGACTTTGTTGTTTCCTTTCATAAGGAGGCCTCCCGAGATATTGAGGCAGCATGGCAGGAGTTTATCCAAACTGAAGGTAGCTATTCGGAGGGCCCTGCGAATGCTACCCATATGATACTGGACAAAATAGTGGATGAGTACTTCCCTGCGGTGTACAATATTGAGGATAAAATAAATGAGATAGATGATAACTCAAAGGGGCATTCTATTAAGCATCTCTTAAGCAGGGTCTTTGATGTAAGGGGTGACCTGCTGAAGCTTAGGAGAACGGTAACCTCCATGAGGGATCTCCTCTATCGAATATTAAACTCCAATCATCTGGAGGGCTTTAAAAACAAGGAGATTTATTTCAGAGATATTTATGATCATCTTTTAAAGCTGTCGGATATGATAGAATCCAATCTGGAGGTTACAGCAGACCTTAGGGACAGCTATCTTGCCATAAATGCCAACCGAATGAATTCTATTATGATGCTTCTTACGGTTATTACAACCATATTCATTCCCTTGACCTTTATAGCAGGGATCTATGGGATGAACTTTGCCAATATGCCGGAGCTTCAACTAAGATATGGTTATTTTATTACCCTTGGAATTATGATTGCTATAGCCTTGGCTATGGTTTATTGGTTTAAAAGGAAGGGCTGGTTTGACATTTAATAAAAAATCCCGACGCAGATTAACCTACGTCGGGATTTTTTTATTTTAAGCTAGGTGCGAGGAATACAAATTACCTGGCCTACTCTGAGGTTATCAGGGTTAACACCGGGGTTAGCGGCTCTGATGGCCTCTACAGTAGTATTATATCGGATGGCTAATCTGTAATAGGTGTCACCGCTGACGACTGTATAAGCAAAGGTGCCTGCTGGGCAGGTGCTTGGTGGCGGAGTCGGTGTACCAGGGATACAGATTCTTTGACCAATCTGAAGGTTATCAGGATTAACGCCGGGGTTAGCAGCTCTGATAGCCTCAACTGTAGTGTTGTATCTTTGTGCCAATCTGTAGTAGGTGTCACCGCTTACCACTGTGTGTGGGAAGGTTCCAGCTGGGCAGGTGCCTGGCGGTGGTGGTGGAGTCGGTGTACCTGGGATACAGATAATCTGACCTATCTGAAGATTATCAGGATTAACGCCAGGATTAGCAGCTCTGATGGCCTCAACTGTCGTGTTGTATCTCTGTGCCAATCTGTAGTAGGTGTCACCGCTTACCACTGTATGTGGAGTAGTCCCTGCTGGGCAGGTGCTTGGTGGTGGTGGTGGCGGAGTCGGTGTACCTGGGATACAGATAACCTGACCTATCTGGAGGGCATCAGGATTAACCCCGGGGTTAGCGGCTCTGATAGCCTCAACTGTAGTGTTGTATCTTTGTGCCAATCTGAAATAAGTGTCACCGCTGACTACTGTATGCGGGAAGGTTCCCGTTGGACAAGTAGCTGGTGGTGGCGGAGTTGGCCTTGAAGGAATACAAATCACCTGACCAATATACAAAGCGTTTGGATTTACTGTAGGATTAGCCCTTAATAATGCTTCTACTGTAACATTATACCTTTGAGCTATTGAGAAGAAGGTATCTCCCGCCTGAATTGTATATGGTTGTGTACCTGCAGGGCAGGTAGGTGGAACTGGCCTTGGTGGTATGCATATTATTTGGCCAATGTAGAGTCTATTTGGGTCAACACCTGGATTAAAGCGCATCAATTCCTCTACAGATACACCATTCGCCATAGCGATTGCATAGAAGGTATCTCCGGCTTTAATTGTATAAGGAGTTCCTCCAGGGCATTGTGGTACTGGATGCATTGGTACACAAATCCTTTGACCTATCATTAGCATATTTGGATTCACTGTAGGGTTTGCCATAATTAATGCTTGAACTGTTGTATTAAAACGGTGGGCTATGTTATAAAAGGTGTCCCCGGCCTGTATAACATAAGGCTTAGTTCCCGAAGGACATGAAGCAATAACTGGAATCATATATTTCACCTCACTATTTTGATCTACTCTATACTATTCAACATAGCCGAAGTTGGTGAAGGGTAATAGACAAAATTTGTTTGTGATATGATGAAATCTACTTGGCTAAGGATGAATTCCTTGTAACAATATCCAGCTATGGAAATATGCTAATAAGAGAGGTTTTATTTAGCGTGAGAGGAGTGAAAGCATGGCAATAGAGGGGGATAGATGCATAGATGCCGGCAGTGAATATTGCCCTTGTTATCTAGCTGAAATGAACAATTGTATAACCTGCACCAGATTAAAGGGAAAGGATTATTGCGACTGCATATGGCGTGGTGTATGTATTTATCAGGAGTATCATTTTTTGAACAATAGAAAGAGGGATGTGAGACAATATCAGGAGGTCAGCATTATCGAAAGAGAATTTTTAGGAGAAAATGCAATTATCTTTACCTTAAAAGTGCCCCAAAGCTTAGCCAGACAGCTTAAGCAGCCGGGTTCCTATATATTTATAAGAAACAGAAGGCTGGAGCAATTTTTTGATATGCCTATTTCTATAATGTATGCAGATCATGCTGAGGGTGTAATAAAAATAGCCGTAGAAATTCATGGCGTAAAAACACAATCGATAAAAAATGTTGAGGACACCTTGCTGATAAAGGGTCCCTATTGGAATGGCATATTCGGAATAGAGGAAATGAAGAAAACTAAGGGTGCCAACTGCTTGGTATTAGCGAGAGGCATCGCACAGGCTCCTGCAATTCTTGCGGTGAAATATTTGATGAAAAACAAAAACGATGTAAAGCTGTTAATAGATAGGAGTACGACTAAGTATAATTTAATACAGGACTATTGTAATGCAGAAATATTAAATGATAATTGTGATTTTTACAGCAAGGAGGGTAAGGAGCTTCTCAGGCATTATTTAAATATTGGAAATTACGAGCTGATATTTATAGGAGGCTCAGATTATCTTCATCAAAATCTCCTGGAGCTGATTGAGGATAAGGATAAATATAGGATTGTTCTGACAAACAATAAGGAGATTTGCTGTGGTGAAGGTGTTTGCGGAGCCTGTACAGTCTATGATGCAGATGGCATACCTATACGCTCCTGTAAGACACAGATCAAACATCATTAGTGAGGAGGATGATCTAAATTGGCTAAGATAGTAATTGTTGGTGGAGGCTGGGCAGGATGCGCCGCAGCGATAGCAGCAAAAAAAGCAGGTGGAGATGTATTTCTGTATGAAAGGACCGATATGCTGCTGGGCTTAGGGAATGTTGGTGGCATCATGCGGAACAACGGAAGATATACAGCGGCAGAGGAAACAATCCTCCTAGGTGCCCATGAGCTATTTGAAATCACTGACAAATGCGCAAGGCATACGAATATAGAATTTCCGGGCCATCAGCATGCCAGTCTATATGATGTAACCAAAATAGAGCCGGAGGTACGAAGATTACTGGAAAAAATAGGTGTCAATGTGTTTTGTCAGCATAGGGTAGTGGACGTTATAAAAACGGAGCAAAGAATAACCGCAATAAAGCTCCACGATGACCAGGTTATCGAGGGAGATATATTTATAGAAACAACCGGCTCAACAGGCCCAATGGGGAATTGCTTGAAGTATGGCAATGGCTGCTCTATGTGTATATTGAGATGCCCCTCCTTTGGACCAAGGGTAAGCCTCAGCCAGAAGGCCGGCGTTGAGGATATATTGGGTCAAAGGGCCAACGGCTCCTATGGTGCCTTTAGTGGCTCCTGCAAGCTAAATAAGGATTCGCTATCGGAGGAAATCGTTAAGGAGCTGAATGAAACGGGAGTATATATACTGCCGCTGGCTAAGGAGGAAATAAATTGGGGTAAGCTGGATATGAAGGTTTGCCAGCAATATGCCCTTAAGGAGTATGCAGAAAATGTAATACTACTGGATACAGGCCATGCAAAGCTAATGGCACCCTTTTATCCATTAGATAAGCTAAGGAAGCTGAAGGGCTTTGAAAATGCCCGCTATGAGGACCCCTATGCCGGTGGTATGGGAAATTCCATCAGATATCTATCAATAGCCCCACGAAACAACCGCATGAAGGTGAATTCAGTTGATAATCTGCTATGTGCAGGAGAAAAATCAGGACTTTTTGTAGGTCATACAGAGGCGATAGTAACAGGAAGCCTGGCAGGCCACAATAGTGTCAGACTTAGTCTGGGAATGCCGCTTTTAGAGCTGCCTAGAAATCTGTCAACCGGAGATTTAATAGCATATGCAAATGAGGAAATTTTAAAGGAAGAGGGCCTAAAAAACAGATACACCTTTGCAGGCTCAGATTATTTTAAGAGAATGAAGAAGCTGAACCTCTATACAACTGATACAGAGGAGCTAAAAAAGAAGATAGAAAGATTAAATCTTTTAAACATATACAATGAAAAGCTGATATAAAAAGCTTAGTGAATAGTGTATAACGAATAGTGAATAGTGGTCCTTGTAGTGGTACTTCGGAGAAAAGACTCTGAGGTCAATACTACAGGGCCTTTTACTTTTAAATCACTTAAAGCTAAGCTTAATCCAGCCTCGAACAGGGAAGGATTAATAGGGTATCAAGTCTTCTTTATAAAGATGTATTTAAAAAATGGTAAAATTGCAGTATAATAAAGGAAATGTAGAAATGAATAGTGAATCGTGAATAACGAAAACATGGTTTTAAAACACTATTCACTATACATTATTAACTATTCACTAAAAAATAGGACAGGCAGGTATACATATGAACTTAGTAACAGTTGAAAATATAAGCAAAACCTATGGAGATAAGGAGCTTTTCAGTAATATTACCTTTGGCATACAGGATGACGATAGAATCGGCTTTATAGGGGTAAATGGCACTGGGAAAACCACCTTCCTTAAGATAATAGCAGGGCTGGTGGAGCCCGACACAGGTCGGAGAATTGCCAATGGACAGGCAACGGTGGAGTACTTATTTCAAAACCCTGATTTCGACAATGATTCCACAGTGCTTCAGCAGGTATTTAGGGGGACCTCTCCTTTAATGCAGGTGGTCTATGATTATCATCAGGCATTAAATGAATCACAGAAAAAGCAGGAGGATGCTGACCTACAGCGGCGAGTGGGGGAGCTAACCCAGAGGATGGAGCAGCAGGGAGCCTGGGAGCTGGAGGCCAATGCCAAGGCCGTACTGACTAGGCTGGGTATTACAGATTTCACTGCACAGGTGGGACAGCTGTCCGGCGGACAAAGAAAGCGAATAGCCATGGCAAGGGCTTTGATACAGCCTTCAGATTTATTGATACTGGATGAGCCCACCAACCATATAGATAATGAAACCGTGGAATGGCTGGAGGATTATTTGAAAAGGTGGAAGGGTGCGCTTTTACTCATCACCCATGATAGATATTTCTTAAATAGAGTAGTCAATAAAATAATAGAGCTGGATAACGGAAGCCTATATAGCTACGATGGCAACTATGGCAGCTTTCTGGAAAAGAAGGCTGAAAGAGAAGAGCTTATGTCGGCTATGGAGAGAAAGCATGCAGGGCTTCTGAGAAATGAGCTGGCATGGCTGAGAAGAGGTGCCAAGGCCAGAACCACAAAGCAAAAGGCTAGAATACAAAGAGTAGAGAAGCTGCAGGACATGGACCTAAGCCAGCAGGATAATAGACTCAATATATCTGTGGCTGCATCCAAAAGGCTGGGTAAGAAGGTGCTGGAGATAAAGAATATTAGCAAATCCTTTGAAGGAAAGCAGCTGATTAAGAACTTTACCCATGTAATGACCCCAGGGGAAAGGGTTGGTATAGTAGGCAAAAACGGCATAGGAAAATCCACCCTGTTAAACATACTGGCAGGACGAATCGCACCGGATTCCGGAGAAATAGAGCAGGGACAAACGGTAAAGCTTTCCTATTACGATCAGGAGAGCAGCGAAATGGATGAAAAAATGAGGGTTATAGACTATATTAAGGATGGCGCTGAGTTCGTCAAGACCAATGACGGTGCCCGAATTACAGCCTCACAGATGCTGGAGAGATTTCTCTTCGCTTCAAATGTACAGTGGACACCCATAGGCGCCTTATCAGGTGGAGAACGCCGAAGGCTATACCTCCTAAGAAAGCTTATGGAGGAGCCAAATCTATTGATAATGGATGAGCCCACCAATGATTTAGACATACACACCCTCACTATTTTAGAGGATTATCTGGAGGTGTTTCCTGGATCAGTTATAATCGTATCCCATGACCGCTATTTCCTTGACAGAACAGTGGACCATCTATTCATATTTGAGGGAGATGGAAAAATAACTGATTTTCATGGCAGCTATACCGACTATGCCGAAAGGCGAAATCAGCTCCTTAAGGAGGAGAACAAGTCATCGGAGTCCAAAGAGGAAAAGCAGAGCAGCAGGTCATCTAGCGACAGACCAAAGAAGAAGCTTTCCTTTAAGGAGCAAAAGGAATTTGACGAAATAGATTCCGTAATAGCAGCACTGGAGGCAGAGCTGGAAAGCCTTCAAGTGGAAATCGACAAGGCCGGCAGCAATTACGAGCTGCTGCAGGAAAATCTGAAAAAGCAGCAGGGGCTACAGGAAAAGCTGGAGTATACCATGGAGCGATGGATGTATTTAACTGAGCTTATGGAGGAAATAGAGAATAACTGATAGTGATTAGAGATTAGAGATTACAGATAGTGAATAGAGAGTAGAGAATAGAGATTTAAGGATCATAGATCATAGATCGTAAATAGTGTGAAAACATATAAGGAAAATCGGTATTGGTATGCTTACTAATATCGGTTTTTTTGTTTAAATTTGCTATTTATTTTTAGTTTTAATTTCTCACTTATGGTGATATAATATCAATATAGAACATATGTTCTGAAATTAGAAGGGTAGCGTGATGAAGATATGAGGTCCTTTAGCAGTAAAAAAGTAATAATGCATATTGACGTCAATTCTGCCTACTTGTCCTGGCAGGCGGCGTATGAGCTGCAGCAGGGCAGCAGTGTGGATTTAAGAGAAATTTCATCCGTTGTAGGGGGCTCTATAGCAGACCGACATGGCATTGTTTTAGCTAAAAGCATACCTGCAAAAAAGTATGGGATTACAACGGGTGAGGTAATATGGCAGGCAAAGCAAAAATGTCCGGAGCTGGTGGTGGTGCCTCCCAATTATCAGCTATATATGAAGGCCAGCAATGCCCTATATAAGCTGCTACAGGAATATTTCCCATCCATACAGAGATTTTCGGTGGATGAATTCTTTTTGGATTACACGGGAATGGAGGTTCACTTTGGAGAGCCTCTAGCAGCAGCCCATATAATAAAGGATAGAATAAAAAAAGAAATGGGCTTTACCGTCAATGTGGGTATAAGCCACAACAAGCTTTTGGCTAAGATGGCGGGGGAGCTGAAAAAGCCGGACATGGTTCACACCCTATGGCCCCATGAGCTAGAGGGAAAAATGTGGCCTCTACCGGTGGGAGAGCTTTTTATGGTGGGAAGAAAAACCGAAAGAAAGCTTAAGGAGCTCAATATACACACCATAGGGGACCTGGCGACAGCAGATACAGGGCTTTTGAAGGATAAGCTGAAGTCCTTCGGCAATCTGATATGGTGCTATGCCAATGGCATAGAGGAGTCGCAGGTGGTCAATGGTTCACACTTACCCATGAAGGGAATGGGAAATAGCACTACCATCAGATTTGATGTGGAGGATAAAAAAATAGCCTACAAAATTTTATTATCCCTGACGGAATCTGTGGGGGCAAGGCTAAGGGAGGCCGGTTGCTGCTGTAGTGTCATCAGTGTTTCTATTAGAAATGCAGAGCTTCAGACCTATTCCCATCAAAGAAAGATATATTCTCCAACCAATGTTACCAATATCATCTACAAGGCTATAAAGGCGCTTTTTGATGAATGCTGGCAGGGGGAAAAAATAAGGCACTTAGGGGTAAGGGTGACGGATTTATGCAGTGATGAATGCATTCAATACTCTTTTTTTGACGAGGGGAATCAGGAAAAAAGCCGTAGTCTGGACAATGCAATTGACACAATAAGAGAAAGGTATGGAAAATATTCCGTTATAAGGGGGAGCTTTACCGACGGAGAGGTTTCACCAATATCAGGGGGCGTAGGCAATGATGATTACTTGATGATGAGCAGTATACTTTAAGGAGTTGATCTAAATGAAGCTATTGAGAAGGCCTATAGCGGTAATCGCCAGCTTTGACCCCGACGGAAATACAAAGCCCGTGAGGTTTAAATTAATAAATGAGGATGAGGAAGATATAGTAATCAAGGTAGAAAAAATTATTAAAAGAGACATGGATAAGTTTGCTGGAAATAAGATGCTGAAATACACCTGTGAAAGCTGTATCAATGGAGAACAGAGGCTCTTCGAGCTAAGCTATGAGCTGGATACCTGTAAATGGTATTTGTATAAGCTATAATACTGATAATAAAAAGCTATAAACTTAGATGAAAAGCATATAGCCGATGGAAGTATAGATGTGGTATATTGAATAGTATATTATAAGGGAAGGAAGCGTCGAGGTTTACATAAATATATTATGTAAATTCTATCTAAAAAAGGCGCTGCAGGAGGGATTATATGAAGAGCTATAGCCTGAAGGATGGACGAGAAATGATCATTAGAAGGACAACGGCAAAGGATGCAGAGGAAATGCTGAAATATCTGGAGCAGGTGGGGGGCGAATCGGATTTTTTAACCTTCGGTCCGGGAGAAATAAAAATGACGCTGGAGGATGAAAGAAGCTTTTTAAGCTCAATATCCAAGACAGATAATAAGCTCTTTATAGTGGCGGTTCTAGAGGATAAAATCATAGGAAACCTAAGCTATACTGGAGGAATGAGGCCTAGAGTAAGCCATGTAGGAGAATTTGGTGTAAGCGTTCTAAAGGAATATTGGGGATGTGGCGTAGGTAGGGCCCTGATTCAATATTTAATAGAGTGGAGCAAAGCATCAGGAGTGGTTAGAAAAATAAACCTGAGGGTAAGAAGTGACAATGCGGTAGGAATTCATCTGTATAAAGAGCTGGGCTTTCTTGAAGAGGGAAGGCAAAGCAGAGAATTTTGCATACAGGGCATATTCTACGATAGTATAACAATGGGCTTGGAAATAGATTAAGAAAAATCGAACAGAAGCGTTGGAGGCATAAGGATGAAGGAATTTATTGACTTAATGATACAGTCGGGAGAAACAGGAGTAAATATATCATTGTATACATTATTGCCGGTTATGGTAATAATGATGGCCTTTATGAGGACCCTTGAGGATCGGGGAATACTGCAGAAAATTGCAGTTAAAATATCGCCGCTATTAATATTATTCGGCTTGCCAGGGCTTGGGGCCTTTGCAATAATACAAATATTATTTATAAACTTTGCGGCACCGATAGTTACCCTAAAGCTAATGGAGAATGATAAAGGCGTAACAAAAAGCATGATAGCAGCAACACTGGCAGCAATACTTGTAATGTCACAGGCCAATACCACCTTTCCATTGATGGTGGTGGGGCTTAATATGCCGATTACAATCCTAACCTCCTTAATAGGGGGGCTGACGGCAGGCTTTATAGCCTACAGGCTAACCCGTAAGGAGGACGGCAATGATGCCATAGCAGAGAATAATGAAGCTCTTGGAGCTGCTTCCATAGAGACCGCCGCCGCCAAAGAAAAGAAAAGCCTAGTACAGGTTCTCTTCAGTGGTGGTGAGGAGGGGATGCAGATAGTACTAAAATCAATCCCTCCATTGATATTAGCCTTGTTTTTAGTAAATGTATTCAAGAAATTCGGAGTTATAAGCATAATAGAGCTGGTGCTGTCACCAGTACTGACAAAAATCGGAATTCCAGGAGTGGCGGTATTGCCCATAGTCAGCAAGTATCTAGCAGGGGGTACGGCAATGCTGGCAGTAACTATGGACCTAGTGACCAATGGACTTTTAAGTGTTGCAGAGCTAAACAGAATAGCTGGCTTTACTATAAATCCCTTTGATCCCGTAGGTATAGCGTTACTTGCTTCCGCAGGACCTCGGACAGCAGCAGTGGTAAAGCCGGCAATGAAGGCCGCACTAATAGGTATAATTATAAGAGGTATCATACATTTGATAATATTTTAAGCAAAAAAGCTCAAGCCTGAATCAATAATTTCAAGCTTGAGCTTTTTTAATATAGTAGGCTATGGCAGAGCTATACCTGATAGCTGCATGCTGCTGAAAAAATCATCTAGCTTCTCCGTAATGTCAAAGTCGGCCTCCATTTGGTAATATGGACTCTTCAAAGTGGAAGAATTGAAACTATATAAGGCGAAGCTTACTCTTGGGTAGGTGATTCGAAACCAGCTTTTCTCTTCATTGTCGTCTATTAAATCCACATAATAGCTCCAGCCCACAAAATGCCGCTGATCCTTGGCCCGAATAAAGGTAAGCTCCCCCATAAGCTCTAAAAACTCCTGAATTTTTTCGGAATCATCAGTTATGTAAGCCTCACCATTTGTGCCGTTTCTAATCCGCAGCTTAGCAATTTCGTTGGGGGTCTTGGAATAGACCTCACCAAAGGAAATCTCCTTGCCAAGCCTTTTGCCATTAAAACTATAAAAGTCTTTCCTGAAGCTTATAAATGTAATACCAGCTAGCAGAATTAAAACAGTCCAAAGAATCAAGCTCTTCGAATGCCGCATATTAAGATACCTCCTTAGGAACTACATGCTAATCAAATTATATCATATTATAGTAATCAAAACGTTAGTTATCCAATATATTGAGGCATCAATGTCGAATTGTAAAATTGTTATAATTTGTTATAAATAAAGGAAAATGGTAGAATATGTAGAAAATACATAAATAAATATACAAATAAAGGAGAGCAATCTGTGATAAAGGTTATTAGGGCACTCCTTTGCAACGCATCTTCTTGAGAGCGGATTGAAAGGAGTCAGGGGGGTATACTTACACCAATAAGCAAATTTTCACGAAATATTATTCTCAAATATCTTATATATGGTATGAAAAGCGAAAAATGGTTCGGGAATTGAGTAGTTAGATAACATGCCTCTGAACAAGGAATGTCTTCGGAGTAAACCTAGTGTTTTACAAAATAACTATAATGATATAATGTAAAAAAGAAATAGCCAAATAAAAAACTAAAGGAGATTGATTTGATGAGCATAGATATTTTAAGAAGATTTATTATTGAAAAAGCTAAAGAATTTGGGGCAAAAACTGATGCTGAATTCAATAAACCTTATATTCTTAGAAATAACACTGGAGCTGATGCGTTAAAAGATAACGGAGCATATTTTGGATTCATTCACCCAGAAGAAGATACGTCCGGTCCGTTTCATGATTTTTCCTTAACGATATTTCCAAGTAATGATTCTAAACCTTGGCTTGTTTGCTTGGGTATTGGTTCATATGGATTTAAAAATGATTATGAATTATCAACATATCCTGGATTAAGAAGACTATTTTCTTTGTTAGTTGATGAAAATGGTTTTTGTAAGAGTTCTTTTTCTGATATTGAAACAAGCTTGCCAAAGTCAATTCTAGGGCATTTGTCGTTATTACATATAAAAAATACAATAAAAACTTATTCAAAAGTATTGCCTGCTTGCCAGATTGTTGAAAACCCTGAATCCGATGAGGGAAAAAAAGTTATTGCTGCTTTCGTTGCTGCCTATGCAAAATTGAGAGATTGGCCTACAAATAATAATCATAGAAAAGCTATTGAAGGTGCTCTTGCTCCTTTTATCTTAAGAGTGTCAGTCAACGATGAAGAAGAAGTTCAAAAATTACTAGACGAAAGAAAGTTTGTTGTTTTGCAAGGTGCTCCTGGAACAGGAAAGACACGATTAGCTAAACTTATTGCTGAACGAAAAAAAACGAGTGTTTTCTTTACACAATTCCATGCTGAGGTGTCATATTCAGATTTTATATATGGTATTAGACCCGACGTTAAATCGGGAACATTATCTTACACTAGTTCACCAGGAATATTTACGAAATCTATCCAGCATTGTATTGAAAAAAAACAAGATACAATTTTGATTATTGATGAAATAAATAGAGCAAATCTTTCCAATGTTCTTGGACCAATATTTTATCTTTTTGAACATAAGCAGGATATTGAAAATGTTAATATAGAAATAGCTCCGGGACTTTTAATCAACAAGCTTCCAGAAAACTTTTATGTAATAGCCACTATGAATACTGCTGATAGAAGTTTGGCCGTTGTAGATTTTGCCTTAAGAAGAAGATTTGCTTGGTATACTTTAAATCCCAAATCTATAGATTCAGTACATTTTTTTAAAAATGATTTTATACGGATTCAAGAAATTTTCAATTGGTATGCAACTTCTGAAGAATTAGCGCTCTTACCTGGACAAGGTTATTTTATTGCGTCTTCAAAAGCCGAGATGGAAAATCGAATAAAATATGAAATTTATCCACTTGTTAAAGAGTACTTATTAGAGGGACTTTTAAAGAGTGCAAAAGAAGAATTTAATAATTATTTTATGAATAGAATTGGGGTGTCACTATACGAATGAATAATTCGCTAGATGTGTTTAGTGAGATACCTTGTCTTACAGAAAAATCAGTACTCCTCAATGGGTTACAGTTGCAAAAGAAGTGGTTTAAATCCGCAGATAAAAGATATTTAGCCCAGTACCTTCAAAAGTTTATTGATTATAATAAAGACTTATTTAACTTTCTTGGAGTAACACCATTTATTGTAGGAAGCGATCAGAGCACATCATTGTATTTTCGAACTTCACAATTTGTAGGCTCAATTCCGTTAAGATCTCCAGATACCGGAAAACAAATAGGAGATTTTGTTGTTATCCCAAGATACACTGGTAAAGATAGATATGAGGATTATATTGAAATACTGGATTTGATGCAAAATAATATTAATCCCGAGTCAATGAATAGTTTACCATTAACTTCAGGTAGAAATTTTAGGCCACCACTGTATCTTGAAGCAGTTAAATTTATAGCGGCACTAGACGAACTCTTAAAAAAGCATTGGCGAAAGTTTGACTCAATTGAAAAGATTGTTACTGATTGTACAGGTCAAATAAATTGGAATAAGTATTTGGAGAAAGAATTTAAAGTGGAAAACAAAATGAGATTTCCTACCAGAAAAAATGTTTTAAGTGAGCTACATAGCGAATTTTGCCAAATTAAATACGTATTTGATATTTGTAAAAATGAGTTATTATCTCATAATACCCCACTAAAGATTAAGGCTTCAATAACTGAAAGGATTAACAATTTAGAGCAGAAACTCAATAACCTTAGGCCAAAAGAAGTTAAGAATATAAAAATTCATTTTTCAGATAATACTTCTGTAAAAAATTGCAAAATAATCGCTAATAAAATATTAACTCATAGTCTGACTGATTGCAGTGCTTGGCGTGTTGATTTTGCCAATGTATTTGAGAAATATGTACAATATATTTTTAACCAGGCTTCAATTGAAATCGGAGGAAAGTTTTTAAGTAACTGCAAGTTTGGCGGATATTCGAGCAAAAGCTATAATTGGCTTTTAAAGTACTTAGAACCAGATGGACTTTATATAAAAAAAGACCTTTCAATAATGGTAGATGCTAAATATAAATCTCATCTTTTTAATAGATATGAGTTCAGCGAAATTCTGAAAGAAGACCATAGACATGACTTACATCAATTGATTTGTTACAGTTCTTTTTCAAAGTCAAAAAACAAGTTTTCTTTTTTGTGTTACCCTTCTACAAAAGTTGAATACGAAACTATTACTTACAAAAATGAGATGAATGATTTACTAATTACAGTATTCATAATTGGAATACCTATGAAGGTTGGAATTATTAAAGAGGCAAATAACCTTATTACAAAGATTATTTCTAATCTAGAGTATGTTGTGGAAAATTGTTTTTAGAGGGGCGCGTCATCTAACAATGCGTCTCCGAAAGGGCTTCGAGGGCAAGAGCATGAAGAAGAGCGCTGTAGGTCATCCCATGAAGAATGACTCAGCTACATCCCTTCACCGGGCGCATAGCGCTACCTCTGGAAAAAGCCTCTGAGGGTCCGGTTCAGGGACGTCGCAAACACGGTGCGCCGCGTTGCGCCATAAGTTCGGGCTGGTAACCCGGACAAAACGCGCCAACCAATTGGTTGAACTTTTCTGCTGAATTTAGAGGTGCAATTCCTCTGCCGTACAGAGTCAATACCGATACACCACAACCATTGTGGGAGGTAGTACGAGCACTGATACTTCCCGGTGCGGAGGTTAGCCGTCACTAAAGTCCTGTGCGGGATAAAGAGTAGCCTGAAACGGCTAAACTGCGAAAGCAGCATGGCCTTATACATGGAGCGGGTGTCTTTGGGATATGGTGAATAACATGAATCTGCTACGAGGCTTCGTT